>NZ_JBVJHA010000001.1:0-130873 GCF_055587065.1 Kitasatospora sp. NPDC048662
CCGCCGCGAACGGGGCGATCTTCGCCTCGGCCAGCGAACGCACCGACTCACGGAGCATCTCGTGCTCCTCGCTCAGCCGGTAGAGGTCGAAGTCCGCTCCGGAGTTTCCCGCCATCTGCTCTGCCCCTTGCGCTGGTTACCGTCGAGTAATTCTCATCCTAGGCACCTCGGCCGGGTCAGTCGACGTTGTCGCCGAGGGTGTCCGTACTGGTGCGGTGCTGGGCGAGGTAGTCGTCCATGCGGTCGGCGCGCATCGCGTCCCAGAGCAGGCCGGCCGCACCGGTGTCCATCAGGACGACGGACTGGCCGTCGATGGAGTCGAAGCCGCCGAAGGGGGCGTTCATGAAGTGGACGCCGTCGGGGCGGACCGCGCGCAGGCTCCAGGCGAGGTCGTAGAGGTCGCTGTTGCTGAGCCGGTCGTCGACGGAGACCACGTCGCCGACGGTGCCGAGCAGGCCGGTGAGTTTGCCGGGGCTGGAGAGGGTGCCGGAGTTCATGGTGCGGAGCATCAGCGCGCGCAGGAAGTTCTGCTGGCGCTTGGTGCGGTCGAGGTCGCCGTTCGGCAGGCCGTGGCGTTCGCGGACGTAGAGCAGGGCCTCGGCGCCGTCCATGTGGTGGGTGCCGGCCAGCCATTCGCGGGCGTCGCCCTTGGCCTCGATGGTGCGCGGGATGGTGATGTCGACGCCGCCGACGGCGTCGGTGAGGGCGCGGAAGCCGTTCCAGTCGATCACCGCGACGTGGTCGATCCGGATGTGGGTGAGGTCCTGGACGGTCTGCACCATCAGTGCGGGGCCGCCCCAGGAGTAGGCGGCGTTGATCTTCGCGTTGCCGTGGCCGGGGACGGGCACCCAGGTGTCGCGCGGGATGGACACCACGGAGACGGACTTCCGGTCGGCGGAGATGTGCATCAGCATCATGGTGTCGCTGCGCTGCGCGCCCAGCTGCCAGGCCGGGGCCTTGGCGTCCTTGCCGGTGGTGGGCCGGTCGGCGCGGGCGTCCAGGCCGACCAGCAGGAAGGTCTGGCCGGTGTGCGGGACGGCGGCGGGCTGGGCGGCGGTGCCGGTCGGGAAGGCGTTCGGGATCCGGGCCACCGAGGACGCGTAGTGGTCGGCGGTCCACACCAGGGCCCCGAAGCCGGCGCCGAACAGCACCAGCAGGACGGCGAGGGTCCACAGCAGCAGCCGGCGGCCCCGGCGGCGGCGCGGTGCCTGCTCTGCCTCGGTCTCCTCGCTCGAAGGGTCGTGCTCGTCGTCGCGGTCGAAGATGCTGAGTGGCCCCTGGTCCTCGTCGGCCTCGTCGGGCCGCTCCTCGGCAGTCATGCGCGCATTGTGATGCTTCCGTACAGACTTTCGGGGGGAAACCGTGAAATCGGCGGATCCCGCAGGTGGTAGCGGTACCGATACCATCTGTGCGTGCGGCCGTCGCACTGCCTGGAACGGCCCGAACGGAAGGGAACGCCCGTGGCTCCGCGCATCACGGTGATCGGTACCGGCTACCTGGGCGCCACGCATGCCGCGTGCATGGCCGAGCTCGGCTTCGAGGTCCTCGGGCTGGACATCGACCGGGAGAAACTGGCGGCGCTGGCCGCGGGCCGGGTGCCGATGTTCGAGCCCGGGCTGTCGGAGCTGCTGCTCAAGCACGTGGAGGGCCACGAGGGCTCGACCGGGCGGTTGCGGTTCACCGACTCCTGGGAGGAGGTCGCGGCCTTCGGCGACGTGCACTTCATCTGCGTCAACACCCCGCAGCGCAAGGGCGAGTTCGCGGCCGACATGAGCTACGTGGACACTGCGGTGGACTCGCTCGCCCCGCACCTGGACCGGCCGGTCCTGGTGGTCGGCAAGTCCACCGTGCCGGTGGGCTCGGCGAACCGGCTGGCGGCCCGGCTGGCCGCGCTGGCCCCGGCCGGCGAGCAGGTCGAGCTGGCCTGGAACCCGGAGTTCCTGCGCGAGGGCTACGCGGTCGGCGACACCCTGCACCCGGACCGCCTGGTGGTGGGCGTGCGCAGCGAGCACGCCGAGCGGGTGCTGCGCGAGGTGTACGCGGGCCCGATCGCGGACGGCGTGCCGTTCGTGGTGACCGACTTCGCGACCGCGGAGCTGGTGAAGGCCGCCGCGAACTCCTTCCTGGCCACCAAGATCTCGTTCATAAACGCGATGGCCGAGGTCTGCGAGAGCGCCGGCGCCGACGTGGTGCAGCTCTCCAGGGCGCTGTCCTTCGACGCCCGGATCGGCGGCAAGTTCCTGAACGCCGGGCTGGGCTTCGGCGGCGGCTGCCTGCCCAAGGACATCCGGGCGTTCATGGCCCGGGCCGGGGAGCTGGGCGCCGACCAGGCGCTGACCTTCCTGCGCGAGGTCGACTCGATCAACATGCGGCGCCGCTCCCGGATGGTGGAGCTGGCCCGCGAGCAGTGCGGCGGCGGCTTCCTGGGCCGCCGGGTCGCGGTGCTGGGCGCGGCCTTCAAGCCGAACTCGGACGACATCCGGGACTCGCCGGCGCTGAACGTGGCCGGGCAGATCCAGCTGCAGGGCGCCCAGGTGACGGTCTACGACCCGAAGGCGATGGACAACGCCCGCAAGATGTTCCCCAGCCTGTCCTACGCGGCGTCCGCCCTGGAGGCCGTCCAGGGTGCGCATGTGGTGCTGCACCTCACCGAGTGGCAGGAGTTCCGCGAGCTGGACCCGGCCGAGGTCGGCGCCCTGGTCGCCGAGCGCCGCATGCTGGACGGCCGCAACGTGCTGGACGGCGACGCCTGGCGGGCCGCCGGCTGGACGTACCGGGCGATGGGCCGGCCGTTCGCGGAATGACCGCACCGGGCGGCTGGTTCTCTCCGGCATGAGCTACGGAGACGACACGGACGTCCGGAAGATCCTCACCTCCGGCGGAGACACCTGGGCCGTGGTCGGCCTGTCCACCAACACCGCGCGCGCCGCGTACGGGGTGGCCCAGGTGCTGCAGCGGGCCGGCAAGCGGATCGTGCCGGTGCACCCGAAGGCCGAGACGGTGCTCGGCGAGCAGGGCTACGCCTCGCTCGCCGAGATCCCGTTCCCGGTCGATGTGGTGGACGTGTTCGTCAACTCCGAGCTGGCCGGCGAGGTCGCCGACCAGGCGGTGGCCAAGGGTGCCAAGGCCGTCTGGTTCCAGCTCGGAGTGGTCGACGAGGCCGCCTGTGACCGCACCCGGGCCGCCGGGCTGGACATGGTGATGAACCGCTGCCCGGCGATCGAGCTGCCCCGGCTGTGACGCCGGGTCAGACCGCCCGGACGGGGAAGGCGATGTCGCAGATCCGGTCGTCCGGGGCGGCGGCCGCCCAGTCGGCGAAGTACACCTCGCGGCCCGGGCCGGTGCGCTCGGTGCCCGCCGACTCCACCCACTCGCACACCGCGTCGTAGGCCGACAGGATCTGCGGGTACTCCACCTGCGCCTTGGTGATGGTGGTGAACGCCTCGCGGTGCGCGGGCTCGACGCGGTGCGGGGCGGTCAGCCCCGCGGCGCGCGCCGGGTCGATCGGCAGGCAGACCTCGACCGGGCCGTCGTTGTCCTCGTCCACCTGCCCGTGGTAGATCACGAACGGGGCGGCGGCCACCCCGCCGTGCTCGGCGGCGATCGCCTCCAGCCGCGCGGTGGCGGCCGGGATCCACTCGTCCAGGTCCTGCGGGCGGGCCCGCCGCTGCTCGGTGAGCACCAGCTGGTCCGGCACCTCGCGCTGTTCGATGCGGTACATCTCGTCGATTCCTTCCAGTCCGCTGAGTTGGACGCGGAGGTGTTCGGCCAGCGCCCGCTGCGAGACGGTGCGCCGTTCGACGGCCGCCCAGTACGCGCCGATCCGCTCGGCCGCCTCGGGGCCCGGCAGGGCGAGCACCTCGGCGACCGTGGCGAGCGGCATGTCCAGGCCGCGCAGCCGGACGATCAGCCGCGCGGTGGCCAGCCGGCCCGTCCGGTAGTACCGGTAGCCGGTGGCCGGGTCGATCACGTCCGGCGGGAGCAGGCCCTGCCGGTCGTACAGCCGCAGCGCCTTCGGCGACAGCAGGCCCCGGCGGGCGAACTCACCGGTGGTGAGCAGCCGTTCTTCCTCCACGCCGGTCAGCGTCGGGCCTGCCCCAGGGGCAGGGTCAAGCCGGTCGTTCACGCGCCGTCCAACTGCTCCAGGGTGGCGATCGACGGCCCGCGTTCGGCCCGCAGGCGGCGGGACACCGTCTCGGCCTCGCGGAGCGTGCGGACGGCGTTGTGCCAGGTGAGCTTGGCGAGGTCGGCCTCGGACCAGCTGCGGCGCAGGAGTTCGGCGATCAGCACCGGGTAGCCGGCCACGTCGTCCAGGCCGGACGGCAGGAACGGGGTGCCGTCGAAGTCGCCGCCGATGCCGATGTGGTCGATGCCGGCCACCTCGCGCATGTGGTCGAGGTGGTCGGCGACGTCCGCGACGGTGGCGATCGGGCGCGGGCGGTCGGCCGCGAAGGCCTGCTGCACGGCCATCGCCTCCGGGGAGGTGTCGAACGGGCTGAAGCCGTGCGCGGTCATGTTGGCGTCGGCGGCGTACGTCCACTCGATGGCGTCGGCCCGGACGAACATCGGCACGAACGTGGCCATCGCGACGCCGCCGTTGCCGGCCAGCGTGGTGAGCACGTCGTCGGGGACGTTGCGCGGGTGGTCGCAGACGGCGCGCGAGGAGGAGTGCGAGAAGATCACCGGGGCCTCGGAGACCCGCAGCGCGTCGCGCATGGTGTCGGCGGAGACGTGCGAGAGGTCGACCAGCATGCCGAGCCGGTTCATCTCCCGGACCACCTCCTCGCCGAACCTGGTGAGGCCGCCGTGCACCGGCTCGTCGGTGGCGGAGTCCGCCCACGGCACGTTGGAGTTGTGGGTGAGCGTCAAGTACCGCACGCCGAGCGCGTACAGGGCCCGCAGGGTGGCCAGCGAGGAGTTGAGGGAGTGCCCGCCCTCGGCGCCCATCAGCGAGGCGATCCGGCCCTCCTCGCGGGCGCTCTCCACGTCGTCGGCGGTCAGCGCGAGCCGCAGGTGCTCGGGGTGGCGCTCGGTCATCGTCCGGACGAAGTCGATCTGCTCCAGCGTCGCGCTGACCGCGCCGTCGCCGGACAGCTCGGCGGGCACGAACACCGACCAGAACTGGGCACCGACCCCGCCCGCCCGCAGGCGGCCGAAGTCGGTGTGCAGCCGGTGGCTCTGATCGGCCGTCAGGTCGAGGGCGTCGAGGTCGTAGCCGACCTGGGCGCGCATCGCCCACGGCAGGTCGTTGTGGCCGTCCACCACGGGGGTGGTGCGGAGGACGGCCCTTGCACGGTCGATCAGTTCGGGAGTCATCCTCCCGTTCTACTACTTGCCGAAGCCGAAGGAGTCGTTCCCGGCCACCTTGGCCCGGAGCTTGCGGCCCTTCTCGGTCGCCTGGCTGTTCAGCTCGGCCTGGAACTCGACCATCTTCTCGGCCAGTTCGGTGTCGAACGCGGCCAGCATCCGCACCGCGAGCAGACCCGCGTTGCGCGCCCCCGCCACCGAGACCGTCGCCACCGGCACCCCGGCCGGCATCTGCACGATCGACAGCAGGCTGTCCATCCCGTCCAGGTACCGCAGCGGCACCGGCACCCCGATCACCGGCAGCGGCGTCACCGACGCCAGCATCCCCGGCAGGTGCGCCGCGCCGCCCGCTCCGGCGATGATCGCCTTCAGGCCGCGCCCGTGCGCCTGCTCCCCGTACGCGACCATCTCACGCGGCATCCGGTGCGCGGACACCACATCCACCTCGTACGGCACCTCGAACTCGTCGAGCGCCTGCGCGGCGGCCTCCATCACGGGCCAGTCGGAGTCGGAGCCCATCACGATGCCGACAAGGGGTGCCTGGGTCATTCGCTGATCGTTCCTCGCAGGTAGGCGGCCGCGTGGCGGGCGCGCTCGCGGGTGTCTTCGAGGTTGTCCCCGAAGACGTTGACGTGGCCGACCTTGCGGCCGGGCTTCACGTCCTTTCCGTACATGTGGATCTTGAGGCCGGGGTCGCGGGCCATGCAGTGCAGGAAGGCGTGGTACATGTCGGGGTAGTCGCCGCCGAGGACGTTGACCATGACGGTCCACTTGGCGCGGGGGCGGGGGTCGCCGAGGGGGAGGTCGAGGACCGCGCGGAGGTGGTTCTCGAACTGGGAGGTGACGGCGCCGTCCTGGGTCCAGTGGCCGGAGTTGTGCGGGCGCATGGCGAGTTCGTTGACCAGGATCCGGCCGTCGCGGGTCTGGAACAGCTCGACCGCGAGGTGGCCGGTGATGTCGAGCTCGCCGGCGATGCGGAGGGCGAGCTGCTGGGCCTCGTCGGACAGCGCCGGGTCCAGTTCCGGTGCGGGGGCGGTGACTTCGGCGCAGATGCCGTTCTCCTGCACCGATTCGACCACCGGGTAGGCGACGGCCTGGCCGCTGGGCGAGCGCACCACGTTGGCGGCCAGCTCGCGGACGAAGTCGACCTTCTCCTCGGCGAGGACGGGGACGCCCGCGAGGAACGGGGCGGCGGCCTCGGCCTCGTCCTTGACGACCCAGACGCCCTTGCCGTCGTAGCCGCCGCGCACGGTCTTCAGTATGACGGGGTAACCCTCGCCCTCGGCGGCGAAGGCGGTGACGTCGGCCGGGTCGGCGACGATCCGGTGCCGGGGGCAGGGGACGCCGATGGAGTCCAGCTTGGCCCGCATGACGCCCTTGTCCTGGGCGTTGACCAGCGCGTCCGGCCCGGGGCGGACGGCGACGCCCTCCGCCTGCAGGGCGCGCAGGTGCTCGGTGGGCACGTGCTCGTGGTCGAAGGTGATGACGTCGCAGTCGGCGGCGAAGGCCCGCAGCACGTCGAGGTCGCGGTAGTCGCCGTACTCGGTGGTGCCGACCACCTGCGCGGCCGACTCCTGGGGAGTGTCGGCGAGGAGCTTGAAGCGGATGCCCAGCGGGATACCCGCCTGGTGCATCATGCGGGCGAGCTGCCCGCCGCCGATGACTCCGACCACTGGAAAGTTCGCATTGCCCGCTACAGTCACGCGCTCCAGGATATCTGGGCCGGTCAAAGGCCCAACACCGGCGTGCGGGTGGGGCGTACGCACCGGGCGTGGTACGGAGCACTCAAGAGGGGCGGGTAGCCTGGTGGGCCGGATTGCACGACCCACTTATTCCGATCATGTGAAGCATACGGAGCCGCCCGGATGACGAGCACCACAGTAGCGCGCCCCTCGTTGACCCAGCGGCTGCGCGGCCTGTCCCTGGAAGCGGTCGGCTTCGCCGTGATCGGCGCCTCGGGCGTGGTGGTCAACTTCGCCCTGTTCTGGATCCTCAACAACGTCATCGGCCTGGCCTCGCTGCGCTCCAACGTCGCGGCCACCCTGGTGGCCATCTGCACCAACTACCTGGGCTACCGGTACTGGCTGTACAAGGACCGCGACGCGGCCTCCCGCAAGCGCGAGATCACGCTGTTCCTGCTGTTCAGCGGCATCGGCATGCTGATCGAGACCGGCACCCTGGGCTTCACCCAGTACGTGCTGGGCCTGGACACCCCGTTCGAGAAGCTGGGCGGCAAGTTCCTGGGCCTGGTGATCGCCACCGTCTTCCGCTTCGTCTCCTACCGCACCTGGGTGTTCAAGGCGATGCCGGAGCTGGAGGACCCCGAGGTGGTGCAGGAGGCCGAGCTGCTGCTGGCCGCCGAGGAAAGCCGCTCGCTGGCCAACTGACCTCGTGTCACTCGCCCGCGTGGGCGAGGAACAGCGCGAACACCGGCGGCCGCAGCGACAGCAGTTCGAGGCGGCCGCCGTCGGCTTCCGCGAGGTCGCGGGCGACGGCCAGCCCGATCCCGGTGGAGTTGCGGCCGCTGACGGCCCGTTCGAAGACCCGGTTGCCGAGTTCCCGGGGGACGCCCGGCCCTTCGTCCTGCACCTCGGCGACCACCGAGCTGCCGGAGCGGCGGGCCCGCAGGGTGATGGTGCCGGCGCCGTGCATCAGCGAGTTCTCGATCAGCGTGGCCAGCACCTGGGAGACGGTGCCGGGGGTGCCGATCACCCGGACGTCCCGCAGGCCCTCGACGACCAGTTGGCGTCCGCTGTCGCGCAGGGTCGGGGCCCACTCCTCGACCTGCTGCTTGAGCACGTCGTCCAGGCAGAAGCTCACCGCGGTGGGGCTATTGGGGTCGCGCTGGTTGGTGAGCAGCCGCTGCACCACGTCGGTGAGCCGTTCGACCTGCTGGAGGCCGATGGTGGCCTCCTCGCGGACGGTGTCCGGGTCCTCGGCGAGCGTGGTGATCTCCTCCAGCCGCATGGAGAGCGCGGTGAGCGGGGTGCGCAGCTGGTGGGAGGCGTCGGCGGCGAGCCGGCGTTCGGCGGTGAGCATCCGGGCGATCCGTTCCGCGCTGGTGTCCAACACCTCGGCGATCCGGTCGAGTTCGGGCACGCCGTAGCGGCGGCCCTGCGGGCGGGGGTCGCCTGAGCCGAGCCGTTCGGCGGTCTCGGCGAGGTCGGTGAGCGGACGGGCCAGGCGTTTGGCCTGCCAGACCGCGAGCGCCACGGCGGCCTGCACGGCCAGCAGGGCGACCACACCGAGCAGCAGCAGCATGTTGCCGATCTCGTGGTCGAGCGCGGCCCGCGACTGGGCGACGGTGACGGTCTCGCCGCTGGCCCCGGACTCGGTGGCGGTCAGCGCGGGCCCGTTGACCGGGCGGCCGAGGACGATCTGCGGCTGCCCGGGGATGTCCACGGTCACGTGGAAGTTCTCGGTCACCACGGCGGCGAACTTCTCGCCGGTGACCGGCTCACCCGCGGCGAGCCGGCTCTCCACCAGTCCGAGCACCCGGACCGCCACCGCGTCCACCCGGTCGTTGGCGGCGTTGGTGATGGACTGCTTCTCGATCAGGGCCAACGGCACGCAGAACACCGCGACCACCACCAGGACCACGCCCAGCAGTGAGTTGATCATCCTGCGCTTCACGCCGGGTGGACCTTCAGTTCTTCTCGAAGCGGAAGCCGACGCCGCGCACGGTGGCGATGTAGCGCGGGTTGGCGGCGTCGTCGCCGAGCTTCTTGCGCAGCCAGGAGATGTGCATGTCCAGGGTCTTGGTGGAGGTCCACCAGGTGGTGTCCCAGACCTGGCGCATGATCTCCTCGCGGGTGACGACCCGGCCGGCGTCCCGCACCAGCACCCGCAGCAGCTCGAACTCCTTGGCGGAGAGGGTGAGTTCCTCCTCGCCGAGCCAGGCGCGGTGCGACTCGATGTCGATCTTCACGCCGTGCGCGCCGGTGGTGAGCTGGTCGACGTTGCCGCGCCGGAGCAGGGCGCGGACCCGGGCGAGCAGCTCGGCCAGCCGGAACGGCTTGGTGACGTAGTCGTCGGCGCCGGCGTCCAGGCCGACCACGGTGTCCACCTCGTCGGCGCGGGCGGTGAGCACCAGGACCGGAAAGCTCTTGCCGTCGGCGCGCAGCCGCCGGCACACCTCCAGGCCGTCCATCTCGGGGAGCCCGAGGTCCAGCACGATCAGGTCGACGTCCTCGCTGAGGCCGGCGCCCAGGGCGGCCGGTCCGTCCTCGCGGACGAGCACCTCGTAGCCCTCGCGGCGCAGGGCGCGGGCCAGCGGTTCGGAGATTGCCGGGTCGTCCTCGGCCAGCAGCACACAGGTCATAGGGGCGATGGTAGACCGCCCGGGGACGCCTGATCAGGGGGTCTTCGGGGGTTGTGACGCGCCCGACCGGACCGCTGTGAACACTGTCACAGGGCGTGATCGATTTGCATTTGCGGGCATCTTCGGCAACAACTGCGCTTACATGGACATTCTTCGCACGGGCCTTGTCATCGCAGGCAATTCTCCCGTCCAAGCATCGAAAGGCGCAGTGCAACGACACGCCGCTTTACCTTCTGAATACCATTCACGCTCCGCAGTCAGCCGAACTCGCGACTTACAGTGGTGGAGAACCCGAGCAAGACAGGCAAGGAATCAGCATGGCTTCGAGCACCCTGGAGTCCGAGGTACGGTCCTCCCCCACCGGAGGACGGACCTTCCTCGGCCACCCCCGCGGCCTCGCCACCCTCTTCATGACCGAGACGTGGGAGCGCTTCAGCTTCTACGGCATGCGCGCCCTGCTGGTGGTCTACATGTCCACCAAGGCGGCCGAAGGCGGCCTCGGGATGCAGGTGGCCACCGCCACCGCCGTGTACTCGGTCTACAACGCCATGGTCTACCTGCTCGCGCTGCCCGGCGGCTGGATCGCCGACCGGCTGCTCGGCGCCCGGCGCACCGTCGCCCTCGGCGGCGGGATCATCATGGTCGGCCACTTCCTGCTGGCCGTGCCCTCCAAGGCGGCCTTCTTCGGCGGCCTGGTCTTCATCGCGGTCGGCTCCGGCCTGCTGAAGGCCAACATCTCCACCATGGTCGGCCACCTCTACGACGGGCCCAACGACCCGCGCCGGGACGGCGGCTTCACGATCTTCTACATGGGCATCAACCTCGGCGCCTTCCTCGCGCCGCTGGTGATCGGCACCGTGGGCCAGGAAGTGAACTGGCACCTGGGCTTCGCGCTGGCCGGCGTCGGCATGGCCCTCGGCCTGATCCAGTACCTGGTGGGCAGCCGGCACCTCAGCCCGACCTCCAGCGTGGTCACCTCGCCGATCGGCGCCGCCGAACGCCGCGCGGTGCTGCGCAAGGCCGGCCTGTGGCTGGCCGTCGCCGCCGTGTTCTACGGCGTGGTCGCCGGCACCGGCCACTTCACCGTCTCGTGGGCGATCTGGCCGCTCTCGCTGGCCGGCATCGCCGTTCCCGTCCTGGTCTTCGCCCGGATCCGCCGCGACAAGGAGCTGACCGGCGAGGAGCGCTCCCGGATGAGCGGCTACCTGTGGTTCTTCGCCGCCGCTGCGGTGTTCTGGATGATCTACGACCAGTCCGGTTCGACCCTCAGCGTGTTCGCCGAGCGCAACACCGCCGGCACGCTGTTCGGTTTCTCGTTCCCGTCCAGCTGGTTCCAGTCGCTGAACCCGCTGTACATCATGGCGCTCGCCCCGGTGTTCGCCTGGCTGTGGAACTACGCCGCGGCGCGCCGCCGCAACCCGTCCACCACCGCCAAGTTCGCCTTCGGCCTGCTGATGATCGGCCTGTCGTTCCTGGTGATGATGCTGGCCATGGCGGCCGCGTCCGGCGGCGTCAAGGTCACCCCGCTGTGGCTGGCCGTGGTCTACCTGATCCAGACCACCGGCGAGCTGACGCTCTCCCCGGTCGGCCTGTCCGTCACCACCAAGCTGGCGCCCGCCAAGTACGCCAGCCAGATGATGGGCATCTGGTTCCTCGCGGTCACCGCCGGCGACTGCGTGGCCGCCCTGGCCCAGCTGCTGCTCGGTGACAACGTGGTCGGCTCGACCTGGTACTTCGCCGTCCAGGGCCTGCTGGCCATCGCCGCCGGCCTCGGCCTGTTCGCCGCCCGCGGCCGGATCGGCCGCCTGATGGGCGACGTGCGCTAGTCCTGCCCGGCCCGCCTTGTCGGATCACCCCCCGGCCCTTGGGAGCCGGGGGGTGATCGCGCGTCGCGCGCCCGGCAGGTCCACAGCGCGGGGGCTTCCGCCTCCCTGCCCAGCAGGCACGATGTCCACTCCGGCTCGGCCGGCGGCGGAACCCCTACGATGCACGGATGTGCTACCGCCGCATCAGTTCGAGCCGGCATTTCGTCTGCCTGGCCTGCCGGGCCTCCTGCAAGAAGAGGTCGGAGCCGCGGGGAGTGCACCACTGCCCGCGGTGCCGGGGCGAGCTGATCGACGCCGGACACGACCTCGCCGTGCCGCCCCGCCGCGACACCGCGGGCTGGCGCGCGCTCGCCGCGCTGCTGAACGCCGGAGTCACCTTTCACTCGTCCTGCTGCGACGGCCCCGGCTGGCGGCCCCGTACGCCCGGCGAGGTCAGGACGCGGCTGGCGGCCTCGGCCGGCACCGGGATCCCCGTGTCCACGGCCCTCACCACCCTGGACCTGGACCAGCTGGCGGCGAAGTAGCGTCCCCGGCACTGACACCCTTGCGCTGACACCCGGCGGGTCGCCGCACGGCGGCCACCGCCCTTGGAGCCGGCCGTCTAGATCTTCCGGACCCCGCCCTGCCAGACGGCGGCGGTCAGCGGGACGCCGGGGCGGTAGGCCAGGTGGACGTGCGAAGGCGCGTCCAGCAGCTGCAGATCCGCCCGGGCGCCCGGGGAGATCCGGCCCACGTCGGTGCGGCGCAGGGCCAGCGCGCCGCCCGCGGTGGCGGCGTGCACCGCCTCGTCCGGGGTCATGCCCATCTCGCGCACCGCGACGGCCAGGCAGAACGGCATCGAGCTGGTGAAGCTGGAGCCCGGGTTGCAGTCCGTGGACAGCGCGACCCGCGCCCCGGCGTCCAGCAGCCGCCGGGCGTCCGGGTAGGGCGCCCGGGTGGAGAACTCCGCGCCCGGCAGCAGGGTGGCCACCGTGTCGCCGTCGGCCAGCGCCGCCACGTCCTGATCGGTCAGGTGGGTGCAGTGGTCGGCGGACGCCGCGCCCAGCTCCACCGCGAGCTGCACGCCCGGGCCGAAGCTCAGCTGGTTGGCGTGGATCCGCGGCCGCAGCCCCTTCGCCATCCCCGCCGTCAGCACCGCCCGCGCCTGGTCGCCGTCGAACGCCCCGCGCTCGCAGAACACGTCCACCCACCGCGCGAACGGGGCGCACGCCTCCAGCATCTCCCCCGTCACCAGCTCGACGTACCCCGCCGGGTCCTCCGCGAACTCGGGGCCCACCACGTGCGCCCCGAGATACGTGGTCTCCTGCGTGTGACCGGCCGCGATCCTGAGCGACCGCGCCTCGTCGGCGGTGCTCAGCCCGTACCCCGACTTCACCTCCACCGTCGTGGTGCCCTGCCGCAGCATCTCCGCCAGGTACCGGGTCAGGTTCGCGTTCAGCTCGGCATCGGACGCGGCCCGGGTCGCCGCGACCGTGGTCCGGATACCCCCGGCCGAGTACGGACGGCCCGACATCCGCGCGTTGAACTCGGCGGTGCGGTCACCGGCGAACACCAGGTGCGAGTGACTGTCCACGAACCCGGGCAGCAGCGCCCGCCCGGCAGCGTCGACATACTGGTCCGCAGCGGGGGCCTCGGCACTGCGGCCCACCCACACCACCCGGTCACCCTCCACGACCACGGCAGCGTCGGACAGCAGCCCGAGCGGTCCTTCCCCGAGCAGGGGGTCATTGGTGACGAGAGATCCGATGTTGCTGATCAACAGGCTCATGAAGGTCGTCCTCAAGTGGTGTCCCCGTCCCACTCAACCCCCGCGCCCCGTCAGGGGCGCGGGGAACTGCGCGAGGCGGAAGGTGAACGTCCGTAAGTTCGCGCCCCTGGGGGCTCTTCGTTACCGCAGTGCGGCGACAGCAGCCGACAACTGCCCGGCCACGTCCGGAACGAGCTGGTGCACCCCGTCCTTGACGACGTGTCGCCCGCCCACGACGACGTGCCGCACGTCCGCCGCGCTCGCCGCGAACACCGCGATCTCCGCGCCCAGTTCGGGCGGCGGCCCGGCCGTCCGCACGCTGTCCAGCGCGATCACGCAGAAGTCCGCCAGAGATCCGGCCTCCAGCCGCCCCGCCCCGTCCCAGCCCAGCGAGGCGTGCCCAGCCTCGCTGCCCGCCCGGAGCAGGGCGTTCGCCGTCCAGTGGCCCCGGGTGCGGGTGCGCAGCCGTTCGTCGAGTTCCAGCGCCCTGGTCTCCTCGAACGGGTCGATGACGGCGTGGCTGTCGGAGCCGAGGCTGATCGGGCAGCCCGCGGCGGCCAGCCGCTTCGCGGGGCCGATGCCGTCCGCCAGGTCCCGCTCGGTGGTGGGGCACATGCAGATGGTGGTGGTGGTGTCGGAGAGCAGCCGGATGTCCTCGTCCGTCAGGTGCGTCGCGTGGACGGCCGAGGTGCGGGGCCCGAGGACGCCGTGGTCGGCGAGCAGGCGGGTGGGGGTGACGCCGTGCGCGGTGAGGCAGGCGTCGTTCTCGGCGGTCTGTTCGGAGAGGTGGACGTGCAGCGGGGCCTTCCGCATCGCGGAGAAGTGCGCGACGGTGCCCAGCTGTTCGGCGGGTACGGCCCGCACGGAGTGCACCGCGGCGCCGATCCGGGCGTGTTCCGCGCCGGCCAGGGCGGAGGCCCGCTCGGCCCAGGCGTCGGCGTCGCCGTCGGAGAACCGCAGTTGGGTCTCGGTGGGTTCGGCGCCGAAACCGGAGGACAGGTAGCAGGTGTCGAGCAGGGTGATCCGGATGCCGGCCCGCCGGGCGGCCTCGATCAGCGCCTCGCCCATCGCGTTCGGGTTGTCGTACCGGACGCCGCCGGGCGCGTGGTGCAGGTAGTGGAACTCGCCGACGGCGGTGATGCCGGCCAGCGCCATCTCGGCGTACGTCGCGGTGGCGAGCGCCAGGTACGTGTCGGGGTCGAGCGCGGAGGCGGCCTGGTACATGGTGTCGCGCCAGGTCCAGAACGTCCCCGACCCGACCTGCACGCGGGAGCGCAGCGCCCGGTGGAAGGCGTGCGAGTGCGCGTTCGCCTGCCCGGGCAGCGCGAGCCCGGCCAGCCGGACGGCCCCGGCGGGGCAGGGCCCGCTCCCGGGGGTGACCTTGGTGATCCGGCCGCCGGGGCCGACGGCGATCAGGACGTCGCGTTCGACCACGGGGCCGTCGGCGTGCGGCAGCCAGGCGTGTTCGGCCCAGTACGTCACGACGGCTGACATGCGAGATCCTCCAGTACGTCCGCGAGGGCGGCGACGCCCGCGTGGCAGTCGGCCTGCTCGGCGTGTTCGGCCGGGGAGTGCGAGACCCCGCTGGGGTTGCGCACGAACAGCATGGCGGTCGGGACGGCGGACGCCAGGATTCCGGCGTCGTGTCCGGCCCCGGTGGGCAGCACGGGGGCTCCCAGCAGGTGGGCCAGGCGGTCGCGCAGCGGGCCGTCGAAGTCGACGACGGGGGTGAAGGACTCGCGGGTGAGGGTCACCCGGACGCCGTCGCGTTCGCCGCGTTCGACCGCCAACTGCTCGATGGCGTCGACCAGTTGGCTCAGCGTCTGCTCGTCCGCGGCCCGCGAGTCGAGCCAGCCGCGGACCAGCGAGGCGATGGCGTTGGTGCCGTTGGGTTCGACGGCGACCTTGCCGAAGGTGGCGAGCGCCCCGGCGAGGCGGGCCTTCTTGCGGGCGCCGAGCACGGTGGTGGCGTAGGTGAGCATCGGGTCGCGGCGGTCGGCGAGCCGGGTGGTGCCGGCGTGGTTGGCCTCGCCGTGGAAGTCGAACCGCCAGCGGCCGTGCGGCCAGATCGCACTGGCCACGCCGACCGGCTGTTCGTCCGTCAGCCACCGGCCCTGTTCGATGTGGAGCTCCACGAACGCGCCGATCCGGCCCAGCAGTTCGGGGTCGGGGCCGATCCGGGCCGGGTCGTGTCCGGCCTTGAGCATCGCGTCGGGCAGCCACACCCCGTCGGCGTCGCGCAGTCGGTACGCGGCCTCCCGGTCGAGGACGCCGGTGGCGAGCCGGCTGCCCACGCAGGCGACGCCGAACCGGGCGCCCTCCTCGTCGCCGAAGTTGGCGATCGCCAGCGGACGCGTCAACTCGGCGCCGCGCGAGCGGAGTTCGTCGAGCGCGGCGAAGGAGGAGATCACCCCGAGCGGGCCGTCGTAGGCGCCGCCGTCGGGGACGGAGTCCAGGTGCGAGCCGGTGACGACGGCGTTCCCGGCGGACGGGTCGCCGAGCCAGGCCCACTGGTTGCCGTTGCGGTCCGTCTCGTGGTGCAGGCCGCGGGCCCGGGCCTGTTCCTCGAACCAGGCCCGGCACTCGGCGTCGGCGGAGTTCCAGGCGTGCCGGCGGTAGCCGCCGGAGGAGGCGGAGCGGCCCACGGGGAGCAGCTCCGCCCACATCGCGTCGAAGCCCTCGGTCACAGCTCCGCCATGGGCACGCGGACGCCCCGCTCGGCGGCGACCTCCGAAGCCCGGTCGTAGCCGGCGTCCACGTGCCGGATGACGCCCATGCCGGGGTCGTTGGTGAGGACGCGGCGGATCTTCTCGCCGGCCAGCGCGGTGCCGTCGGCGACGGTGACCTGCCCGGCGTGGATGGAGCGGCCGATGCCGACGCCGCCGCCGTGGTGGATGGACACCCAGGACGCGCCGGAGGCGACGTTGACCATGGCGTTGAGCAGCGGCCAGTCGGCGATCGCGTCGGAGCCGTCGAGCATCGCCTCGGTCTCCCGGTAGGGGGAGGCGACGGAGCCGCAGTCCAGGTGGTCGCGGCCGATCACGATCGGGGCGGACAGCTCGCCGCTGGCGACCATGTCGTTGAACCGCTCGCCGGCCTTGTCGCGCTCGCCGTAGCCGAGCCAGCAGATCCGCGCGGGCAGGCCCTGGAAGTGCACCTTCTCCTGGGCCATCCTGATCCAACGGGCCAGCGACTCGTTCTCCGGGAACAGGTCGAGGACGGCCTTGTCGGTCTTGTGGATGTCCTTCGGGTCGCCGGACAGCGCGGCCCAGCGGAACGGGCCCTTGCCCTCGCAGAACAGCGGCCGGATGTACGCGGGGACGAAGCCGGGGAACGCGAACGCCCGGTCGTAACCGGCCAGTTGGGCTTCGCCGCGGATCGAGTTGCCGTAGTCGAAGACCTCCGCGCCGCGGTCCTGGAAGCCGACCATGGCCTCCACGTGCCGGGCCATCGACTCGCGGGCGCGCTGGGTGAACTCGGCGGGCTTCTCGGCCGCGTAGGTCGCCATGTCCTCGAAGGCGACGCCGGTCGGCAGGTAGGCCAGCGGGTCGTGGGCGCTGGTCTGGTCGGTGACGATGTCGATCGGGGCGTCCATCGCGAGCAGCTGCGGGAGCAGGTCGGCGGCGTTGCCGAGCAGGCCGATGGAGAGCGGCTGCCGCTTGTCGCGGGCCTCGGTGGCGAGCTGCAGCGCGTGGTCGAGGCTCGATGCCTCGACGTCGAGGTAGCGGTGCTCGATCCGGCGGGCGATCCGGGACGGGTCGCAGTCGATGCAGATCGCCACGCCGCCGTTCATGGTGACGGCGAGCGGCTGGGCGCCGCCCATGCCGCCGAGGCCGGCGGTGAGGGTGATGGTGCCTTCCAGCGTGCCGCCGAAGCGCTTGTTGGCGACGGCCGCGAAGGTCTCGTAGGTGCCCTGCAGGATGCCCTGGGTGCCGATGTAGATCCACGAACCGGCGGTCATCTGGCCGTACATGGTGAGGCCGAGCGACTCCAGGCGGCGGAACTCCTCCCAGTTCGCCCAGTCGCCGACCAGGTTGGAGTTGGCGATCAGCACCCGGGGCGCCCACTCATGGGTCTGCATCACGCCGACCGGCCGGCCGGACTGGACCAGCATGGTCTCGTCCTGCTTGAGGCCCTGCAGGGTCTTCACCATGGCGTCGAAGGAACGCCAGTCACGGGCGGCCTTGCCGGTGCCGCCGTAGACCACCAGCTTGGACGGGTGCTCGGCAACCTCCGGGTCGAGGTTGTTCATCAGCATCCGCAGGGCGGCCTCCTGCTGCCAGCCCTGCGTGCTCAGCCCGGTGCCCCGCGCCGCGCGCACCTCGCGCGGGCCGCTCGCCTGCTCTGCCATGGACCAGCCTCCTTGCGGATGGATTCATTCACGATCAAGCAGAGTGAATATATCCAAACAACATCGGGCTGACCAGAGTTTCGAGCGCCCGCGCTCAGCTCTTCCCCGGCTCGTCCGGTCCACTCGGTGGACTGTCCCCGCCGGGCTCACCACGCAGCGCCGCCAACCGGTGCCGGTACTCCTCGACGTCGATCTCGCCCCGGGCCAGCCGCTCGGCCAGCACCCGCTCCGCCTCCGGCGCCCGCCCCTGCGGCGCACTCCCCCACCGCGGCCCGCCGGTCGTCCCGCCCGTCCGGTTCGTCGAAGACGCCCGCCACAGCGCGACCAGCACAACGATCACCAGCAGCACGAACAGCATGAACGTGATCCCGGGCAGCACCCACGACCAGCCGCCGTGGTGGTAGTACCCGCGATGCCAATACATGATCGATCACCCGCCACCGCACCCGAACGGGTGCGCCGCCTCCAGTCTGCGCCCCACCCGCCGGGGCTGCGCCCGGGACGGCTCGGAGCTCAGGCCGGGGTGGCGGAGAGCAGCACGGGCGCGCCGCCGAAGACGTCGTAGACCCGGGTGCCGGTGTCGGTGGTGACGACGATCCGGTCCGGACCGTCCCAGCCCGCGGCCGCGAACAGGCCCTCGCCGGCCCACTTCCCGTCCTGGCCGTACACCAGCCACCGCCGGGCCGACCAGCCGGAGCCGTCCTCCAGCTCGACGTACCAGCCCTGACTCTCCGCCTCCATGCCGAACCCGCCCTGGTGCAGCACCCGCAGCACCCGGTCCGCGCCGCCGGGCGCCGCCTCGCGGTGCGCCACGGTGCGGTCGCGGCCGCCGTGGAACAGCGCCGGGGCGCAGGCCGGCACGGCAAGCATCCCGATCCCCACGAGCGCCACCGCCCACCGGCCGCTGCGCCGCAGCACCGCCGACGCGGCCAGGAACAGCGCCAAGGCCGCCAGGCCCAGCACGACCGGCCGGTCGAGCAGGTCGGCCACCGCCATCCGGCCGCCGGACCGGCCCTCCCACATACCCCACCACGCGGCGGCCACCGCCAGCACACCACCGGCCGCGAACAGCCCGCCCAGCCAACCGCGCATCGGTCCCCCTCCCCCCGGTCATCCTAGGGCGGGCCGCATGACCCGCCGTCAGGCCGCCGCGTCGCCATCCCAGTCGATGCCGATCTCGGCGAGCCAGCGGCGGTCCTCCGCGTCGGGCTGCGGGGTCGGCTCACCAGGGTTCGGCTCACCGGGGTTCGGCTCGCCGGGGCGGGGGTCGCCGGGGCGGGCCGGTGGGCGTGGGACGTGCTGGACGGGGCCGACGCCGTAGCGGGCGGCGGTCTCCTCGGCGGCCGGGTCGCCGGGTTCGAGGACGCCGATGTGGACGGCTTCCTCGTCGCCCGGGTCGAGCACGGTGAGTTCGGGGTGCGGCGGGCGGCGCAGCGCGATGCGGCGGCCGCACTGCGGGCAGGACCATTCGTCGGCGCCGGAGCCGAGCCGTCCGGTGAGTCTCATCTGGTGGATCGGTGGTGGCATTGGACTTCCCCCGTCCAAAGCTGTCTTCGTCCCTGTCGAGTCCCTACCGAGGAAGATGCCCGCTCACGGCGGGTCGTCAACCCGGCACAGGGGGGTCATTGGGGGAACAACAGGTGTCAGTCCAGGAACAGTTGACGTGCCGTCGCGGACTGTTCGATGGCCTCCAGCCGGGCCTCCGCGCCGGGGATCTCGTCGCACATCGCCTGGAGCAGGACCCGGCCGAGCATCATCGGGGCGCAGGCGGTGTCGAAGACCAGGCCGGTGCCGACGGCGGCGGGCAGCATCACGTCGGAGAGCTTGGCGACCGGGGCGAACGCGGAGTCGGCGACGGTCAGGACGGTCAGTCCGCAGTCGCGGGCGACGGTGAGGGCGTCCATCAGTTCGCGCGGGTAGCGGGGCAGCGCGAAGCAGAGCAGGGCGCTCGCTCCGGCGGCGACGGCCTGTTCGAGGCGGTCGGCGAGCATCGAGCCGCCCTCGTCGAGCAGCCGGATGTCGGGGTGGACCTTGGCGGCGAAGTAGGAGAAGCCGCGGGCCTGGGCGGAGGCGGCGCGCAGGCCGAGCACCGGCAGTGGCCGGGAGGCGGCCAGGATCCGGGCGGCGCGGACGATCGGCGCGGGGTCGGCGAGCAGTTCGGCGAGGTGGCGCAGGTGGGCGATCTCGGCGAGCACGGCCTGCTGGTGCTCGTTGCGGACCACCTCGTGGTGGCTCTCGGGGACGGTGGCCTCGCCGACGCCGAGTTCGCGCAGCTGCTTGCGCAGCGCCGGGTAGCCGTCGTAGCCGAGCGCGACGGCGAACCGGGTGACGGACGGCTGGCTGACGCCGGCGAGTTCGGCGACCTCGACGCTGGACAGGAACGGCGCCTCGGTGGCGTGCCGGACCAGCGAGTGGGCGATCCGCCGCTGGGTGGGTGTCAGCCGGTGGCCCTCGAAGAGCTGGAGCAGCCGGGCGGAGGGCCCGGTGGTGGTTCCGGTCTCGTCAAGGGCGGGCATGTCGGGTACCTCCACGCTGGGTTGGGCGTTCGCCGGTGGCTTCGGCGGTGGAACGACTGTGGCGCAGTCCCGGCAGGTGGGCAATGCCGTCCCGCCAGGCGGGACGGGCGGGTTCGGAGGGTGATCCGGCGCGCCCGTCCCGTGGCGCTTCGTCAGGCGAGCGGGCCGGTGACCCGCTCGACGGCCTCGATCAGCGCGCCGGAGGCGACCAGCGCGGCGGCGGCCTCCAGGTCCGGGGAGAGGAAGCGGTCGCGGCCGGGCCCGCCGACGCCGGCCCCGCGGGCGGCGGCGACCGCGGCGGCGGTCGCCGGGGCGAGCACCCCGGGCTGCTCGGCGGCCTGATCCCGTATCTCCAGCGCCCGTGCGGAGGCGACGAGTTCGACGGCCAGCACGCGGCCGAGGTTGGCCACTGCCTGGCGCAGCTTGCGGGCCGCGGACCAGCCCATCGAGACGTGGTCCTCCTGCATCGCCGAGGACGGGATGGAGTCCACCGAGGCGGGCACCGCGAGCCGCTTGTTCTCGCTGACCAGCGCGGCCTGGGTGTACTGGGCGATCATCAGGCCGGAGTCCACGCCCGGGTCGTCGGCGAGGAACGCGGGCAGGCCGTGCGAGCGGGCGTGGTCGAGCAACCGGTCGGTGCGGCGCTCGGAGATCGAGGCCAGGTCGGCGGCGGCGATCGCCAGGAAGTCCAGCACGTAGGCGACCGGCGCGCCGTGGAAGTTGCCGTTGGACTCGACCCGGCCGTCGGGCAGCACCACCGGGTTGTCGACGGACGCGGCGAGTTCCCGGTCGGCGACCAGCGCGGCGTGCGCCAGGGTGTCGCGGCCGGCGCCGGCCACCTGCGGGGCGCAGCGGATCGAGTAGGCGTCCTGGACCCGCGGCGCGTCGTCGCGGTGGTGGCCGGTGAGGCCGGAGCCGCGCAGCACGGCCAGCATGTTGGCGGCGGCGGCGGCCTGGCCGGGATGCGGGCGGATCGGGGCGTGCAGCTCGGGGGCGAGCACCTTGTCGGTGCCGAGCAGCGCCTCCAGCGACATCGCGGCGGTGATGTCGGCGGTGGTGTACAGGCGCTGGAGGTCGGCGAGGGCCATCACCAGCATGCCGAGCATGCCGTCGGTGCCGTTGATGAGGGCCAGGCCCTCCTTCTCCAGCAGTTCGACGGGGGCGATGCCGGCGGTGGCGAGCAGTTCGGCGGCGGGCTTCTCCTGCCCGTCGGGGCCGAACGCGGTGCCCTCGCCCATCAGGACGAGCGCGCAGTGCGAGAGCGGGGCGAGGTCGCCGGAGCAGCCGAGCGAGCCGAACTCCCGGACGACGGGGGTGATGTGGGCGTTCAGCAGGGCGGCCATGGTCTCGGCGACCAGCGGGCGCACGCCGGTGCGGCCGGAGGCCAGCGTCTTCATCCGCAGGAACATCAGCGCCCGGACCACCTCGGTCTCCACCACCGGGCCCATGCCGGCGGCGTGCGAGCGCACCAGCGAACGCTGGAGCTGGGCCCGCAGTTCGGGGCTGATGTGACGCACGGCCAGCGCGCCGAAGCCGGTGGAGACCCCGTACACCGGGCGGGGTTCGGCGGCGAGGGCGTCGATCCGGGCCCGGGCGGCGGCCATCTCGGCGAGCGCGTCCGGCCCGAGCTCCACCTGCGCCCCGCCCCGGGCGACGGCGAGGACATCCTCGGCGCTGACGTCGGCCTTGCCGACCTGGACGACGACACTGTGCATATCCATATGCACATTCTCATCAGGTGAATGCGGATATGACAAGCAATCGGCGCCACGGCCCCCGGATGGTTGACTGGCCCGCGGAGGTGCGACAGGGATGGCACGGGCAACGGTACGGCGGCGAGTGGTGCGGCTGCGCGGCGACGAACGAGGGGCGCGGCCCGACAGCCTGGCGGCGGAGGAGCCGCTGGAGATCCGGGTCGGCGGCGAGGCGCTGACCGTCACGATGCGCACGCCCGGGCAGGACTTCGACCTGGTGGCGGGCTTCCTGGTCGGCGAGGGTCTGGTCGGCGCCACCGAGGAGCTCGCCGCGCTGCGCTACTGCGCCGGGACGGACGCGGACGGCGCCAACAGCTACAACGTGGTCGACGCCACCGTCCGCGGCGCCCGCCCGGCGCTGTCCGCGCACCGCAACCTGCTGACCACCAGCGCCTGCGGCCTGTGCGGGCGCGACACCGTGGACGCGGTGCGCACCCGCAGCCGCTGGGACGTCTCCGCCGATCCGCTGCGGCTCGACCCGGAGGTGCTGTACGCCCTGCCGGAGCGGCTGCGCGCCGCCCAGCGCACCTTCGAGTCCACCGGCGGCCTGCACGCCGCCGCCCTGTTCACCGCGGACGGCACCCTGCTGTGCGCCCGCGAGGACGTCGGGCGGCACAACGCGGTGGACAAGGTGGTCGGCTGGGCGCTGCGCGAGGGCCTGCTGCCGCTGCGCGGGCACGTCCTGCTGGTCTCCGGCCGGGCCTCCTTCGAGCTGACCCAGAAGGCGGCGCTGGCCGGGGTGCCGCTGCTGGCGGCGGTCTCCGCGCCGTCCTCGCTGGCCGTGGACCTGGCCGAGGAGCTCGGTCTCACCCTGGTCGGCTTCCTGCGCGGGCGCACCGCGAACGTCTACACCCGTGCGGACCGGATCGTCGCCGACCCGCACGGGTGAGGCCTCAGCGCGGCCAGAGGCTGGTGCGCCAGGAGTGCGGCCCGGGCGCGGGGACGGGACGGGGAGTGCGGCTGGTCCACGCGGTGGCCGGGCCGCTCGCGGAGGCCGCCCTGGCCCCGGCGGCGGCCCGGGCTTGGACCACCGCCAGGACGGTGGCCAGCTCCTCGGGGGTCGGCTGCCCGTGCAGCACCTGGATGGGAGTCATGTCGCGAGGTGAACCCTTCTGCTACAGCGGGATGTTGCCGTGCTTCTTCGGCGGCAGCGCCTCCCGCTTGCCGCGCAGCGCCCGCAGCCCGCGGACGATGTGCCTGCGGGTCTCGCTGGGCGCGATGACCGCGTCGACGTAGCCGCGCTCGGCGGCCAGGTACGGGTTGAGCAGGGTGTCCTCGTACGAGGCGAGCAGTTCGGCCCGGCGCTCCTCGCCGCGTCCCTCGGCCTCGGCGGCGGCGATCTCCCGGCGGTGCAGGATGTTGACGGCGCCCTGCGCGCCCATCACCGCGATCTGCGCGGTCGGCCAGGCCAGGTTGATGTCCGCGCCCAGGTGCTTGGAGCCCATCACGTCGTACGCGCCGCCGAACGCCTTGCGGGTGATCACGGTGATCAGCGGGACGGTGGCCTCCGCGTAGGCGAAGATCAGCTTCGCGCCGCGGCGGATGATGCCGTCCCACTCCTGGCCGGTGCCGGGCAGGAAGCCGGGCACGTCGACGAAGGTCAGCACCGGGATGTTGAACGCGTCGCAGGTGCGCACGAAGCGGGCGGCCTTCTCGCTGGCGGCGATGTCCAGGCAGCCGGCCAGGTCCATCGGCTGGTTGCCGACCACGCCCACCGGGTGGCCCTCGACCCGACCGAAGCCGACCACGATGTTGCCCGCGTACAGCGGCTGGACCTCCAGGAAGTCCCCGTCGTCCAGCACGCGCTCGATCACGTGGCGGATGTCGTACGGCTGGTTCGCCGAGTCCGGGACGATGCTGTCGAGTTCGAGGTCCTCGTCGGTGATCGTCAGGTCGGCCTGCTCGGGGTAGGCCGGCGGGTCGCTCAGGTTGTTGGACGGCAGGTACGACAGCAGGCTCTTGACGTACTCGATGGCCTCCTTCTCGTCGGCGGCCAGGTAGTGCGCGTTGCCGGACTTGGTGTTGTGGGTGCGGGCGCCGCCCAGCTCCTCCATGTCCACGGTCTCGCCGGTGACGGTCTTGATCACGTCCGGGCCGGTGATGAACATGTGCGAGGTCTTGTCGGCCATCACCACGAAGTCGGTGACCGCCGGCGAGTACACCGCGCCGCCCGCGCACGGGCCCATGATCAGCGAGATCTGCGGGATCACACCCGAGGCGTGCACATTGCGGCGGAAGATCTCGCCGTACAGGCCGAGCGAGACCACGCCCTCCTGGATCCGGGCGCCGCCGGAGTCGTTGATGCCGATCATCGGGCAGCCGGTCTTCAGCGCGAAGTCCATCACCTTGACGATCTTCTCGCCGAACACCTCGCCCAGCGAACCGCCGAACACCGTGAAGTCCTGGGCGAACACCGCGATCTGGCGCCCGTCCACGGTGCCGTAGCCGGTGACCACGCCGTCGCCGTACGGCCGGTTCTTCTCCTGGCCGAAGTTGGTCGAACGGTGCCGGGCGAACTCGTCGAACTCCACGAACGAGTCCTCGTCCAGCAGTTCCAGGATCCGCTCGCGGGCCGTCAGCTTGCCCTTGGCGTGCTGCTTCTCGACCGCCGCGGCGGAACCGGAGTGCACCGCCTCGTCGATCCGCCGGCGCAGGTCGGCGAGCTTTCCGGCGGTGGTGTGCGGGTCGTGCGGTGCCTCGGCCATTGCGGTGGCTCTCCCTGCGTCCTCGGCCGCCGGCCCGGGGCGTGGAGGGTTACGGGCAGGGCGGCGCTGCGGTCTACCGTTGCGTAGCGTAGCCAGCCCGGGGGCCTGTGCGCCTATGGCCATCGACACATCGTGCCACTGCCCGGTTTGCGGGACGATAATGCGGCGTGCGGCCGTTGGCATCCCCGGCCGGTGCCGCGACCGGGACAAGCGCACGCGCAACGGCTGGTATTACTGGGGCATGGAGGAAGAGACGGCACGCTCCGCGATCGACACGTTCATCTCCGCGTTCAACGCCTCGGACGACAGCTATGTGACTGCCCTGCTCTCCCAGGCCCTGACCTCGGACGTGGTCTTCTGGGGGCCGCTGGGTCGCAGCGAAGGAATCGCGGCGGTCGAACGGTTCGTGCTGGACATCCGGCACCACCCGGCGGGGACCGGCACCATGGCACGCTGCTCGGCGGTGGACATGCCCGGCGAGTGGGCCCGGTACCAGTGGGTCTTCACCACCCCGGACGGAGGCCCCCGCCTGGCCGGAACGGACGTCGTCCACCTGCGGCGGAGCCTCATCGACCAGGTCATCGTCTTCGCGGGGGAGATCGAGCCGTCCGCCCCCTGAGCCGCCCCCGGCGGTCGAACGGACGCCACCGCGCATCCGACCGTCACGACCGCGGACCGGCGCGGTCGCCGCACTAGGGTGGGCCGGGTGAGCACACCCGAGAGCCCCCGCCCCCGCCGCTCCGGACTGCGCGGCTTCGGCCACGGCGGCCCGTCCCCGTGGACCGACCTGGACCGCCCCCCGCTCGACGAGGCGGCGCTGCGGCTCGACCTGCTGCGCCCCGGCGCACTGTGGACCTCACTCGATGTGGTGAGCGAGACCGGCTCCACCAACTCCGACCTGGCCGCCCGCGCCAAGAACGGCGCACCCGAGGGCGCGGTGCTGATCGCCGAGTCGCAGAGCGCCGCCCGCGGCCGGCTCGACCGCCGCTGGACGGCGCCGCCCCGCTCCGGACTGTTCCTGTCGGTCCTGCTGCGCCCGCAAGGCGTGCCGATGGAACGCTACGGCTGGCTGCCGATCCTGATCGGCACCGCCGCCTCCGCCACCCTCGACCGGATCGCCGGCGTCCCCACCGGCCTGAAGTGGCCCAACGACCTGCAGGCCGAGACCGACGGGCAGGAACGCAAGCTCGGCGGCATCCTCACCGAGCTCTCCGGCGGCGCCGTGATCGCCGGCCTCGGCCTGAACGTCTCACTGCGCCAGCCCGAACTGCCCGTCCCCACCGCCACCTCACTCGCCCTCGCGGGCGCCGAGACCACCGACCGGGCGACCCTGCTGCGCGCCCTGCTCCGCGAGTTCGCCGAACTGTACGGCGAGTGGACGGCCGCCGCGGGCGACCCGCACGCCAGCGGACTGCTGCCCGCGTACACCGCCCGCTGCACCACCCTGAACCGCCCCGTGAAGGTCCAACTCCCCGGCGAACGCGAGCTGCTGGGCGACGCGGTGGCCATCGACGGCGACGGCCGGCTGGTGGTCCGCACCCCCGACGGCACCCGGCACGCCGTCGCCGCCGGCGACGTGGTGCACGTCCGCCCGCAGAGCTGACCGGCCCGGTCTCACCCTGCGGAACCCTCGGACCGGCTGCCGGGCGGATGCCCCGGATTACGCGATTCCGTGCGAACATTCCACCTGGCAGCGGTGTGAGGCTCGCCACTACCCCCTGCGGTGGTCGCGTACCCGAACCCCGAGGACGGCAAGACACAAGTGCGCGAACGCACGGGGACGGACCGGTGACAGACAACGGCGGCGCCACCACGGGCTCCGGCAACGGCGGCACTCCCGCCGACGCGCCTGACGGGACGGACGAGACCACCGTCGCAACCGACCTGGAGCGGCTCATCCTCGACGCGCCACGCAAGTACACCCCGTACCAGGCCGCGCGCGCCGCCGAAGTCCCGATGGACCTCGCCACCCGTTTCTGGCGCGCCATGGGCTTCCCCGACATCGGCCAGTCCCGCGCCCTCAACGACAACGACGTGATCGCGCTGCGCCGCCTGGCCGGCCTGATCGAGTCCGGGCTGCTCAGCGAACCCATGGCGATCCAGGTCGCCCGCTCCACCGGCCAGACCACCGCGAGGCTGGCCGGCTGGCAGATGGACACCTTCCTGGACAACCTCACCCAGCCCGTCGAACCCGGCCTCACCCGCTCCGACGTCGCCTACCCCCTGGTCGAACTGCTCCTCCCCGAGCTGGAACAGTTCCTGGTGTACGTCTGGCGCCGCCAGCTCGCCGCCGTCACCGGCCGGGTCGTCCAGGCCGCCGAGGACCACGAGACCACCTCCGGCCGCCTCGCCGTCGCCTTCGCCGACCTGGTCGGCTTCACCCGGCTCTCCCGCCGCCTGGAGGAAGAGGAACTCGGCGAACTCGTCGAAGGCTTCGAGAACACCTGCTCCGACCTGATCGCCGGCCAAGGCGGACGCGTCGTCAAGACCCTGGGCGACGAGATCCTCTTCGTCTCCGAGGACCCGGCCACCGTCGCCGAGATCGCCCTGTCCCTGGTCGAAACCCTCGCCAAGGAGGACAACATGCCCGCCCTGCGCGTCGGCATGGCCTTCGGCACCGTCACCTCCCGCATGGGCGACGTCTTCGGCACCACCGTCAACCTGGCCTCCCGCCTCACCTCCATCGCCCCCAAGGACGCCGTCCTGGTCGACGGGGAACTCGCGACGGCGCTGGAACACAACGGCTCCGCGACTCTCCCCGAGGGGCCCCCTGCACCCGGCCACCGCTTCCACCTCCAGCCCATGTGGCGCCGCCCGGTCCGCGGCCTCGGCCTGGTCGAACCCTGGCTCCTGACGCGCACGCCTACCGCCGCCGGCTGAAAGCGCGAGCGGACGCGAAACCAGGGAGCGCACAACCAGGGGCGCGGGGAACTGCGCGAAGGGGAACGCACCAAACCGCAAGATCGCGACGCAGGACAATGACCTGCACTTGATCGCGACCTTGCGGATGGGCTTTGCGCTTGTCGCGCAGTTCCCCGCGCCCCCGGTTTCGCGCCCGCCTGCATCTCGCACCTCCATCCCCCATTCCGCCGAAATACCCCCATACCGCCATAGGCTGGAACGAACGGTCCTTGCGGGAGGGTATGTGGCGACGATGAGTGAGCAGGTTGCGGCGCCGGACTCGCGGTTGCAGGCGGTGGTGGAGCTCGCGCAGGCGATGGCCGGGGCGATGACGCCGCTGGAGGCGGTGCGCGCGGCGGCCGCGCGGGCGACGGCCGCGTTGGGGGCGACGATGGCGGCGGTCTCGGTGTGGGACCGCGAGTCGGGCCGGTTGCGGGTGCTGGTGAATCACGGGGAACTCGCGCCGGGCGAGGAGGAGCTGCCCGAGGACGAGTCGTACCCGGTCGCGGACTTCCCGGAGATCGTGACGTACCTGGAGGAGCACTGGACCACCGGCCGGCTCCCGAGGGCGTGGGTGCAGACGGCGGACGATCTGGGCCCGCACGCCGGGCACCCGCTCCCGGCCTCCGGCGCGTTCTGCCGCTCGCGCGCCGCAGGCTTGCGGCGGCGGGGCCGGGGCTGCTGCCTGGTCGCGCCGATCGTGCTGCACGGCCAGGCGTGGGGCGAGCTGTACCTGGCGCGCGGGATCGGGATGCCGGTGTTCACCGACGCCGACGCCGAGTACGCGACCCTGCTGGCCGCGCAGATCGCGGCGGGCCTCGCGCAGACCGAGCGGGTCGCCGATCTGCGCCGGCTGGCGTTCACGGACGCGCTGACCGGCCTGGCGAACCGTCGCGCGGTGGACGCCCGGCTGGAGGAGGCGTTGAAGGCGCACACCCGGGACGGCGTGGTGGTGTCGCTGGTGGTGTGCGACGTGAACGGGCTGAAACGGGTCAACGACCAGTTGGGCCACGAGATGGGCGACCGGCTGCTGGAGCGGTTCGCGCACCAGCTGTCGCTGTCGGCGGCGAAGCTGCCGGGCAGCCTCGCGGCGCGGCTCGGCGGGGACGAGTTCTGCCTGCTCACGGAGGGCCGGTCCGCGGACGAGGTGGTCGCGGTCGCGGAGGAACTGTGCGCCCGCGCGCTGGAGTTGACGGACGGCGAGGGCGTGGCCTGCGGAATCGCCTCGACCGGGGACTCGATCGGCCCGGTGACCACGGCGGACCGGCTGTTCCGGCTGGCCGACGCCGCCCAGTACCGGGCGAAGGCCGCCCGGGCGGCGCACCCGGTGGTGGCGGGGCGGGCCCACGGGCCGGGATTCGCGCCGGACCCGGTGGTGCAGCTCGCGGACAGCCGGCGCGCACCGACCGGGCGGCCGAACGGCGACCGGCGACGGTTCCGGGGCTCGGCGCACAGCGCGGACCCGGGGCAGCTGCTGGCCGCGGTGCTGGCGGCGCTGGACCAGGGCGGAGTCCAGGGCGCGGTGACGCACCCGGCCGACACCCTGGGGCGGCTGTCGGTGGTCGCGGAGACCGCCTCGCGGCTGCTCAACGCCGTCGGCTGGTGGGTGTCGTACGTACCGCCGGGCTCCCCCCTGATGCGCACCGCCCGGCACGCCGTGTACCGGATGACGGGCGGCCCGGCCTCGTCGCGGGCCCGGACCCAGCGGGCCCAGATCGAGGCCCCGGACGCGGTGTTCGACCTGCGGCACTACCCACTGACCGGCAAGGCAGTGACCGGCGGCTCGTTCGCCCTGCGGGTCGGCGCCCCGGGCAACGACCCCTCGGAAGAGGCCGTCATGGTGGTCTCCGGCTACCGCGCGATGGTCGCAGCCGGCGGCGCGAACCCTGCGGGCGGCTGGCTCCTGGAACTCTTCGCCGACGAGTCCACCCTCCCCCTCGGCCAAATCGCCCCCGCCCTCCGCGCCCTGGTCGCGGTGGCCCTCTCGGGTCCGTGCTCCCCGCCACCGCCCTGACGCGAGTGGATGCGGCGAGGGGCGCGGGGACCTGCGGGGGGGCGACTTCAGGGGCGCGGGGCCCTGCGCGAAGCGGAAGGCATCCCCCGCAAGATCGCGGCGCCGGCAATGACTTGCCATTGATCGCGACCTGACCGTTGCGTCGGCGCTTGTCGCGCAGTTCCACGCGCCCCTGTCCTCGTTCTCACCTGCTCAGCGAGCGAACTTGCGTCCGAGCGCGAAGCTGCCCGGCCCGAGCGCAGCGATGAGCAGGAAGGCCCAGCAGAAGAGCACCGCGGGCTCGCCGCCGTTCTGGAGCGGGAAGAGCGCGTTCTGCTGGTGGACGGTGAAGTACGCGTAGGCCATCGAGCCGGAGGCGACCAACGCGGCGGCCCGAGTGCCGATGCCGAGCAGGACGAGTGCGCCGCAGGCGAGTTGGATGACGGCGGCGTACCAGCCGGGCCAGCTGCCGGTGGGGACGGTGCCGCCGCCGTGCGCTCCGCCGAGGACGCCGAACAGGGAGGCAGCGCCGTGGCAGGCGAACAGCAGGCCGGTGACGGCCCGGTAGAGCGCGACGAAGTGCGGGCGGGCCGCGTCGGTGGCGGCTCTTGCGGTGGTGACGAGATCGGACATGGGACTCCTCAGCCGGAACCAGTGGGGTGGTCTGCCGTGCGTGCCCTGACCGGGAGTTGACCTGCCATGGGTTCGTGGGGGGGGGAATTCGGCGCCCCGCACGGCGCCGATCATGAACCGGACAAGTCAGTGGCTCCATTGCAGGGGGCCGGAGGCCCGGCGTCAAGCGGGCGTCCGAACCATCGCCCGTCCCCGGACTGAGTACGGATACTCAGGCGCCGCGCCGCCCGCCCGTTGCAGGCTGAACGAATGCTCTGGTCAGACCCCCGCGACGAGCCGTCACCCGAGGCCCGCGAAGTGCAGCGCAGACTGCGCCGCACGGCGGTGGTGCTGGCGGCGCTGGCCATGATCGCCACGGTGCTGGTGCTGGCCCGGCACGGCTAGGCTGGGGCGCATGACCGCTCGCCGCCCGCTCGTTCTCGCGTCCGCCTCCCCCGCCCGGCTGGGCCTGTTGCGGCAGGCGGGCCTGGATCCGCAGGTGCGGGTGAGCGGGGTGGACGAGGACGCGCTGTCCGCGCCGACGCCCGGCGAGCTCGCGCTGGTGCTCGCGGTGGCGAAGGCCGGAAAGATCGCCGGCGAGCTGGCCGCCGAGCCCGGTGAGCCGCCGATCGTGATCGGCTGCGACTCGGTGCTGGAACTGGACGGCCAGGCGCTCGGCAAGCCCGCCGACGCCGACGAGGCGATCGCGCGCTGGCGGTCGATGCGCGGCCGCGCGGGCGTGCTGCGCACCGGCCACTGCGTGATCGACACCGCCACCGGTCGGCAGGCGCAGGCGACGGCCTCCACCACCGTCCGGTTCGGCACCCCGGACGACGCCGAGGTCGCCGCCTACGTCGCCTCCGGCGAACCGCTGCACGTGGCCGGGGCGTTCACCCTGGACGGCCGCTCCGCACCGTTCGTGGAGGGGATCGACGGCGACCCCGGCAATGTGATCGGCCTGTCGCTGCCGCTGCTGCGCCACCTGCTCGCCGAGCTGGACGTGCGGATCACCGACCTCTGGGCCTGAGCGGACTGCTCAGCCCGCCGCGGGCGCGTGCTTGGCCAGGTAGGCCTGGACGTCGGGCAGGGCGCCGTCCTTGAGCAGCGGGGCGCCGTGGTTGCCGCCGGGGTAGATCTTCAGCTGCTTGTCCTCGGCCACCGAGGCCTCGTACAGCGCCTTGGCGTTGGCGTTGAACGGGGCGTCCAGTTCCTCGGCGGCGAAGTAGGTCGGGATCTTCACCGACGTGACCGCGAGCGCCGCGTTGAACTGGCTGAACACCTCGGGCGAGCTGAGCGAGACCACGGCCTTGACCGGCAGCGGGCTGTCCAGCTTGGCGGCGACCAGTGAGGCGGCGGCGCCCTTGGAGGCGCCGATCAGGGCGATGTTGGTGACGCCCTTCTCCTTGAGCTTTCCGGCGGCGGCCTTGATGCCCTCGGTGACGTCGCCCTCGGTGGTGAAGGCCAGCACGGCATACCCGGCCTTGGTGAAGTCGGCGAACACGGACGCCCATTCGCACAGCGAGCCGTTCAGCTGGTGGGAGAGGATCAGCCCGGTCTTCGCCCCGCCGGCGTCGGAGTCCTGGTAGTAGGCGTCCAGCTCGGTGCCGCCCGCGGTGCCCGCGTCGAGGGTGAAGGAACCCTTTGCCGCCTGCGCCTTCGTCAGGCACCCGTAGGTCGCGGCACTGGGCTCCGGCGTGGCCGCGGCCCTGGTCGAACTGCCGCTGCCGGAACAGGCGGTGAGCATCAGGGCGGCCGTGGTGAGTGCGACGGGCAGCATGGGACGCTTCACGATTCCCCCGTGAAATCTTCGGATTTGTGGTGGTGGCTGCGACGCTAGGGACAGCCCCGGAACCGGTCAATGGTCTGAACCATTCCGTTATGTCGGCCGACGAAGAGAGTGACCGGATTCCGGTTCGCAAGGTGCGGAATCGGACAGAACCGGGGCCGTACATCTGTTGCACAGTTCCACCCCTTGGGCGGGTGGGCCGCCGTTAGGCTGGCGAGCCGGACCGGAAAGGGGCGTTGGGAAGCGGAAAATGACCGATGGTGTGCTCAACGTCGTGCTGGGACTGGTCGCTTCGGCGATCAGCGCCGGCCTGGGCTGGCTGGCGCAGACGGTGCGCCGCCGGCGCCGGCTGGAGCGGGAGCGCGCGTTCTTCGGGCTGCAGTCCGGCGGCGAGGCGCTGCTGGTCGCCAACCGGCAGGTCTCCTCGGCCGATCCGCACAGCGTGGCCCGTGACGACGTGTACGCGCTGATGGAACTGGCCGCACTGGTCCGCGAGTGCGGGGCCCGGCCGGTACTGACCTCGCACGACGAGGTGCGTCAGGGGCTGGGCGACAAGCCCGAGTTCTGCGTGGGCGGCCCGGAGAGCAACGGGCGGACGGGTGCGCATCTGGCGTCCTGGCTGCCCGGCGCGGTGTTCGTCGCCCCGCCGGACGGCGCCGGGCATCCGGTGCGCACGCTGCTGGTCGGGGAGCGTGAGTTCGCGTTCCGGACGCCCGCCGAGCAGCCGGGCGGGACGGCGTACGTGCTGCTGGCCCGAATACACCTGCGGCCGGGCAGCCGGCCGGTGTTCCTGATCGCCGGTCAGACCGCGGTCTCCAACCACGCGGCGGTGCGCTACCTGGCCGCCCACCACCGCTCGCTGGCCCGCCGGCACGGCCCGGACGGGGCGTTCGCGGTGGTGCTGCGGGTGGTCAACGCCCGGGCGTACGGCCCGGACGTGGTCGAGTTCGAGGCGGACGTGACCGCCGAGGCGACCGCCCCGCCGCAGTCGGCGGCCGCTTGAACCATGCTCCGGTGTGGCTGAGGCCACCCGGTCCACCATATTTTTCCGCGCGGCACCGAGCGACACCCGAGCGGCCCCCGCGCGCCCCGCGACCTGCGGCGCGTCGCCAACCGCCGCCGTCCGTACGGAAGTCGGGAAACCCGAGCGTGTGAGCACGCTCACCACCAGGGACTACTCGCCGGTAGCGCCCTCCAATCCATAGACTCGACGAGGTTCGAGAAGGGAGCCACAGTGCGCAAGGTGCTCATCGCCAATCGCGGCGAAATCGCTGTCCGCGTCGCCCGGGCGTGCCGGGATGCCGGTATCGCGAGTGTCGCCGTGTATGCCGAGCCGGACCGGGACGCGCTGCACGTGCGGGCGGCCGACGAGGCGTACGCGCTGGGCGGCGACACCCCCGCGAGCAGCTACCTGGACATCGCGAAGGTCCTGAAGGCGGCCGCCGATTCGGGCGCGGACGCGATCCACCCCGGCTACGGCTTCCTGTCCGAGAACGCCGAGTTCGCGCAGGCCGTGATCGACGCCGGCCTGACCTGGATCGGCCCGCCGCCGCAGGCGATCCGCGACCTGGGCGACAAGGTCACCGCCCGGCACGTGGCGCAGCGCGCGGGCGCCCCGCTGGTGGCGGGTACCGCCGACCCGGTGTCGGGTGCCGAGGAGGTGGTCGCGTTCGCGTCGGAGCACGGCCTGCCGGTCGCCATCAAGGCGGCGTTCGGCGGCGGCGGCCGCGGCCTGAAGGTCGCCCGCACGCTGGAGGAGATCCCGGAGCTGTACGAGTCGGCGGTGCGCGAGGCGGTGGCCGCGTTCGGCCGCGGCGAGTGCTTCGTCGAGCAGTACCTGGACAAGCCGCGGCACGTGGAGACCCAGTGCCTGGCCGACCAGCACGGCAACGTGGTGGTCGTCTCGACCCGTGACTGTTCGCTGCAGCGCCGCCACCAGAAGCTGGTCGAGGAGGCCCCCGCGCCGTTCCTGACGGCCGAGCAGAACGCGGAGCTGTACCGGGCGTCCAAGGCGATCTTGCGCGAGGCGGGCTACGTCGGCGCCGGCACCTGCGAGTTCCTGGTCTCCCAGGACGGCCTGATCTCCTTCCTGGAGGTCAACACCCGCCTCCAGGTCGAGCACCCGGTGTCCGAGGAGGTCACCGGCATCGACCTGGTCCGCGAGATGTTCCGGATCGCCGACGGCGAGGAGCTCGGCTACGACGACCCGGAGGTCCGCGGCCACTCCTTCGAGTTCCGGATCAACGGCGAGGACCCGGGCCGCAACTTCCTGCCCGCGCCCGGCACCGTGACGCTGTTCGCCCCGCCGTCCGGCCCGGGCGTGCGCCTGGACGCCGGCGTGGAGTCCGGCTCGGTCATCGGCCCGGCCTGGGACTCGCTGCTGGCCAAGCTGATCGTCACCGGCACCGACCGCAAGCAGGCCCTGCAGCGCGCCAAGCGCGCCCTGGAGGAGTTCAAGGTGGAGGGCATGGCCACCGCCATCCCGTTCCACCAGGCCGTGGTCACCGACCCGGCGTTCGCCCCCGAGGTGCACGGCTCCGAGGGCCCGTTCCAGGTCTACACCCGCTGGATCGAGACCGAGTTCGACAACACCATCCCGGCGTTCACCGGCGCCGGCGGCGACGGCGAGGAGCCCGAGGGCCGCGAGACCGTGGTGGTCGAGGTCGGCGGCAAGCGCATCGAGGTGTCGCTGCCGTCCTCGCTGGGCGTCGCCTCGGCCCCGGCCGCCGGCGCGGGCAAGGCGAAGCGCCGGGTGGGTGCCAAGAAGGCCGCCTCCGCGGTCTCCGGCGACACCCTGGCCTCGCCGATGCAGGGCACCATCGTCAAGGTCGCCGTCGAGGAGGGCCAGGTGGTCGCCGAGGGCGAGCTGATCGTGGTCCTGGAGGCGATGAAGATGGAGCAGCCGCTGAACGCCCACAAGGCGGGCACCGTGGTCGGCCTGAAGGCCGAGGTCGGCCAGTCGGTCTCCAGTGGCGCCGCGCTCTGCGAGATCAAGGACGTCTGATCCGTCCAGGAGGGCGGCGGGAGTTCACGAACTCCCGCCGCCCTTCGGCATGTTCGGCCGCTCGGCCGGGTCCGGCGCCGACTCCCCGGCTCGACCGGCGCGGTGCGGACGGCCCGCTGCCCCCGGGTCGCGGGGCCGCACCCGCCGCGCGCATCGTCAATTCCCTTGCGCCGTCGAGCCGTTCACCCGCTGCGTCGATGGGGTCGGACGCCACGAGCGGGGCGGTCCGGGCGGCCGGAGCGCGGTGGCCGCCCGGCCGGAAGCGGTCAGCGGATGCGCTCGGCGAGCCGGGTGGCGACCGGCAGCGGCCCGTGCGGGGCAGGACGGCGCTGGCCGGGCAGCGGGGTGCCGGGGGCCAGGCCGGGCGGCGGGACGGGACGGCGCGGCACCGCCGGGGACGGCTGCGGATGCGCCGCCGAGGCCTCGGCGAGCAGCCCGAGCGCGGCCACCGAGACCTGCACCCCCCGGTCGGCGAGCGCGTCGAGTTCGCGGGCCGTCAGCTCCTCGGCGGCGGTGTGCTCGTCGGTGACCAGCCGGGTGATCCCGTCGGTGGCGACGGTCTGGAACATGCTGTCCGCGCCGAGCTTGGTGTGGTCGGCGAGGACGATCACCTCGTTGGCGGACTGCACCAGGGCCCGGTCGACGCTGGCAGAGAGCATGTTGGCGGTGGACAGGCCGCGCTCGGCGGTCAGCCCGCTGCCGGAGATGAAGGCCTTGGTGACCCGCAGCCCGGCCAGCGACTGTTCGGCGCCGCTGCCCACCAGCGCGTAGTTGGAGCCGCGCAGGGTGCCGCCCGTCATCACCACCTCGACGCGGTTGGCGTGCGCCAGCGCCTGGGCGACCAGCAGCGAGTTGGTGACCACCGTCAGCCCGGGCACCCGGGCGAGCCGGCGGGCCAGTTCCTGGGTGGTGGTGCCGGCGCCGACCACGATGGCGTCGCCCTCCTCGACCAGGCCCGCGGCGAGATCGGCGATGACGCTCTTCTCGGCCGCGGCGAGGTGGGTTTTCTGCGGATAGCCGGGCTCCCGGCTGAAGCCGCCGGGGAGCACCGCGCCGCCGTGCCGGCGGTCGAGCAGCCCTTCGGCCTCCAGCGCCCGGACGTCCCGGCGGACGGTGACTTCGGAGGTCTGGACGACGCGGGCCAGCTCTCGGAGCGACACGGCTCCGTTGGCGCGCACCATCTCAAGGATCAACTGGCGACGTTCTGCAGCAAACACAGAACCGACGGTAACCCGAGTGACCGTCTGCTTTCAGGCGTTTGCACCTGGTAACTGGATTTGCTCACCTGGGAGCGGCGCACGACCGTACAATGCGCGCTCCGCCGGGCGGGTGAGCCGGGCGGCGTGCGCCCGGCTCGGCCCGAACGAGCCGGTGGAGCCTCAGGAACCGGCGCCCTCGCGCTTGCGAATGTGCAGCTGACGGGCCGCCTCGGCGGTGGAGCCGGACAGCGACGGGTAGACGGTGAAGGTGTTGGCCACCTGCTCGACCGTCAGGTTGTTGTCCACCGCCAGCGAGATGGAGTGGATCAGCTCGGAGGCACGCGGCGCGACCACCACACCGCCCACCACGATGCCGGTGCCGGGGCGGGCGAACAGCTTCACGAAGCCGTCCCGGATGCCCTGCATCTTGGCCCGCGGGTTGCCGCGCAACGGGAGCTTGATCTCGACCGCGTCCATCTTTCCGCAGGACACGTCGGCGTGGGTGTAGCCGACAGTGGCGATCTCCGGGTCGGTGAACACGTTGGACGCCACGGTCTTCAGGTTCAGCGGCTGCACCGCGTCGCCGAGCGCGTGGTACATGGCGATCCGGCCCTGCATGGCGGCCACCGAGGCCAGCATGAACACGCCGGTGCAGTCACCGGCCGCGTACACGCCGGGGGCGGAGGTGCGGGAGACCCGGTCCACCTTGATCTGGCCCCAGTCGTTGACCGCGACGCCGGCCTCCTCCAGGCCCAGGTCCGCGGTGTTGGGGATGGAGCCGACCGCCATCAGACAGTGCGTACCGGTGATCACCTTGCCGTCGGACAGCGTCACCTCGACCCGGTCGCCGATCCATCCCTCCTTGCCCGCCTCCGGCGAGGAGGGTCCCTGTGTGTCTTCTGCCCGTGCCGAAACCCTCTTCACCGTCTCCGCGCGCGAACGGCTCATCACGTTCATGCCGCGGCGACGGAACACGTCCTCCAACACCTCGGCGGCGTCCGGGTCCTCGCCCGGCAGCACCCGGTCGCGCGAGGAGACCAGCGTGACGTTCGAGCCCAGCGCCTGGTAGGCACCGGCGAACTCGGCGCCGGTGACGCCGGAGCCGACCACGATCAGCTCGCGCGGCAGCTCCTCCAGGTCGTACACCTGCGTCCAGGCCAGGATCCGCTCGCCGTCCGGCTGGGCGTCGGGGAGTTCGCGCGGGCGCACGCCGGTGGCGATCAGCACCGCGTCGGCCCGCAGCACCTCCACGCTGCCGTCGGCGTGGTCGACCAGCACCTCGCGGGAGCCGTCGATGGCCTGCCCGCCGCCGCCCAGCCGGCCGCGGCCGCGCAGCACGGTGACGCCGGCCCGGGTCACGGCCTGGGTGATGTCGTGCGACTGGGCGATCGCCAGCCGCTTCACCCGTCGGTTCACCTTGCCGAGGTCCACCCCGACCACCCGGGCCGGGTCGGCGGCGTCCGGCGTGCCGTCCGCGACCAGGATGCCGAGTTCCTCGTACGAGCTGTCGAAGGTAGTCATCACCTCGGCGGTGGCGATCAGCGTCTTGGACGGCACGCAGTCCGTCAGCACCGCCGATCCGCCCAGACCGTCGCGATCGACGACGGTCACCTCCGCGCCGAGCTGGGCGGCCACGAGGGCCGCCTCGTATCCGCCTGGTCCGCCACCGATGATCACGATCCGAGTCACGTGCTCCATTGTCCCGCACCCCGGAACGGATTCCACGCCGGGGCCGTTGTTGACGACCCTTGCGCCCGGGCCGATCCCCCGGGTAGGGACGCGGGCCGCCGGCGGGCCGCTCCCGTAGGCTGGCGGTCATGTCGCTCTATGCCGCCTACGCCACCAACCTCGACGCCCGGCAGATGAGCCGCCGCGCCCCGCACTCCCCGCTGCGCGGCTCCGGCTGGCTGCCCGGCTGGCGGCTGACCTTCGGCGGCGAGCAGCTGGGCTGGGAGGGCTCGCTGGCCACCGTGGTGGAGGACGAGAAGGAGCAGGTCTTCGTCTCGCTGTACGACGTCGCCCCGATGGACGAGGACGGCCTGGACCGCTGGGAGGGCGTGCAGCTCGGCATCTACCGCAAGGTGAAGCTGCGCGCGCAGACCCTGGACGGTGAAGTCGCGGTGTGGACGTACGTGCTGAACGACTACGAGGGCGGCCTGCCCGCCGCCCGCTACCTCGGCCTGATCGCGGACGCCGCGGAGAGCGCCGGCGCCCCCGACGACTACGTGCTGGACCTGCGCCACCGCCCCTGCTGACCGCGCCTCCGCGGCTGCCCCGGCCGGGAGTTCGGCCGACGCAACCTCCACTGCCCGCTGCGCCGGGCCGGGACGAATACTGGCGTTCCGTGCATTCCGGGTAACGATCCGGCATGGCTCGGGCCAGTTGTCTACGCGCGTAGGCAGATGTGACCTATCCTCGACCCCGTGAACGCATCTCCTCAGACGGTCGTCTCCGCCGACCCCTACGCCGCCGCCCGGGAAGCCGCCGACCGGCTGCGCGAACTCACCGGCGCCGAACGCCACGACGTCGCCCTGGTGATGGGCTCCGGCTGGGTGCCGGCCGCCGACGCCCTCGGTGAGACGCTCGCCGAGTTCCCGGTCACCGAGCTGCCCGGCTTCCCCGCCCCCGCGGTGGCCGGCCACGCCGGCACCATCCGCTCGGTGCGGATGCCCGGCGACGGCGAGCGCCGGGCGCTGGTCTTCCTCGGCCGCAACCACTACTACGAGGGCCACGGCGTGGCCACCGTGGTGCACGGCGTGCGCACCGCCGCCGCGGCGGGCTGCAAGACCATCGTGCTCACCAACGGCTGCGGCGGCCTGCGCCAGGGCTGGACGCCCGGCCAGCCGGTGCTGATCAGCGACCACATCAACCTGACCGCGGACTCCCCGATCGTCGGCGCCAACTTCGTCGACCTCACCGACCTGTACTCCAAGCGCCTGCGCGCGCTGTGCCGCGAGGTCGACCCGTCGCTGGACGAGGCCGTGTACGTGCAGTTCCGCGGCCCGCACTACGAGACCCCGGCCGAGGTCAACATGGCCCGGGTGCTCGGCGGCGAACTGGTCGGCATGTCCACCACCCTGGAGGCCATCGCCGCCCGCGAGGCCGGCGCCGAGGTGCTCGGCATCTCGCTGGTCACCAACCTGGCCGCGGGCATCACCGGCGAGCCGCTCAACCACGCCGAGGTGCTGGAGGCCGGCAAGGCCTCCGCCGAACGGATGGGCGCCCTGCTGGCGAAGGTCCTGGAGCGCATCTGACACCCCGCCCGGGAGACAACTCCCGGACAGCGCAGCACCTCTGACAGAGAATCGGCGCAGGACGGCGGCCATCGGCAGGTTCGGTGGCCGCCTCGCTCAGTTCGCCGCAGCACTGACACTCCTTCCACCCACGTACATGGAGCGGGCCGCATGCCGAAGGCACCCACCACCGACCTCCTCGACCGGGCCCGTGCCTGGCTGGCCGAGGACCCCGACCCGCAGACCCGCGAGGAGCTGGCCGCGCTGCTGGCCGCCGCCGAGGGCCCGGAGGCCGAGGCCGAGGAGCGGATCGCCTGGTCGCGGCTGGCCGAACGCTTCGACGGGCGGCTCCAGTTCGGCACCGCCGGCCTGCGCGGCGAACTCGGCGCCGGCCCGATGCGGATGAACCGCGCCGTGGTGATCCGCGCCGCCGCCGGCCTCGCCGCGTACGTCCGCAACAACCCCGCGCTCGGCGACCTCGTCGTGATCGGCTACGACGCCCGGCACAAGTCGTACGACTTCGCCCTCGACACCGCCGCCGTCGTGGTCGGCGCCGGCCTGCGCGCCGCGATCCTGCCCCGGCCGCTGCCCACCCCCGTCCTCGCGTACGCCATCCGGCACCTGGGCGCGGCGGCCGGCGTGGTCGTCACCGCCAGCCACAACCCGCCGCAGGACAACGGCTACAAGGTCTACCTGGGCGACGGCTCGCAGATCGTCCCGCCCGCCGACGCCGACATCGCCGCCGAGATCGACGCGCTCGGCGCGCTCGCCTCCGTGCCGCGTGCCACCGAAGGCTGGGAGGTCCTCGGCGAGGACGTCCTGGACGCCTACCTCGACCGCGCCGTCTCCGTCCTGGAGACCGACGGCCCCCGCTCGCTCACCACCGTCTACACCCCGCTGCACGGCGTCGGCCGCGACGTGCTGCTCGCCGCGTTCGAACGCGCCGGCTTCCCGGCGCCCACCGTGGTCGCCGAACAGGCCGATCCCGACCCGGACTTCCCCACCGTCGCCTTCCCCAACCCGGAAGAGCCCGGCGCGATGGACCTGGCCTTCGCCACCGCCCGCGCCGCCCGCCCCGACCTGGTCATCGCCAACGACCCCGACGCCGACCGCTGCGCCGTCGCCGTCCCCACCCCCGACGGCGACTGGCGGATGCTGCGCGGCGACGAGGTCGGCGCCCTGCTCGGCGCGGCCCTCGCCGCCAAGGGCGCGAGCGGCGTCTTCGCCACCACCATCGTCTCCTCCACCCTGCTCGGCAAGATCGCCGCGTCGGCCGGCCTCGGCTACGCGGAGACCCTCACCGGCTTCAAGTGGATCTCCCGCGCCGAGGGCATCCGCTACGGCTACGAGGAAGCCCTCGGCTACTGCGTCGACCCCGACGGCGTCCGCGACAAGGACGGCATCACCGCCGCCCTCCAGATCGCCGAACTCGCCGCCGGCCTGAAGCGCGACGGCCGCACCCTCACCGACCTGCTCGACGACCTCGCCCTCGCCCATGGCCTGCACGCCACCGACCAGCTCTCGGTCCGCGTCGAGGACCTCACCGTCATCACCGACGCCATGCGCACCCTCCGCGACAAGCCCCCCGTCACCCTCGCCGGCCTCACCGTCACCCAGGCCGACGACCTCACCGCGGGCACCCCCGACCTCCCCCCGACCGACGGCCTCCGCTACTACCTCACCGGCCCCACCGTCACCTCCGCCCGCATCGTGGTCCGCCCCTCCGGCACCGAACCCAAGCTCAAGTGCTACCTGGAGGCCGTCCTCCCGGTCGCCACCCGCGACGACCTCCCCACCACCCGCGAACAGGCCCACGCCCTGCTCGCCACCCTCAAGCAGGACCTGGCGGCAGCCGCCGGCCTCGCCTGACCATTCGTCACCTCCGCGAAGGGGCCCGGGCAGTAACGCCCGGGCCCCTTCGTAACGCCCTTCGACGAAGCGCCGGGCCGCACTACGATCACCTGACGCTCCAAGCCCGGTCCCACCCGGGTCGCACGCGCACGACAGGTCGTCCAGGCACGAGGCACGGAAGGGGAACGTCGATGGAAGCGCTCTTCGCCGACGGATCGGAAGCCGAAAACCCGGGGGCGGACGATTTCGACCGACGGCAGTCCGCCTACTTCGACGCCGTCCGCCGCGGCGAGGCCGTCGGCGAGCCCGACGCCGACCTGTGGCGGGTGGACTGGGCGACCGGCACCGACCTGGACCCCCGCATGGTCTGGCACCTGCGGGTCGGACCGGTGGTGGCCACCGCCTGGGGCGAGGTAGACGGCCGTCCCGTACTGGCCACCGCCGTCAGAATCGACGAGCAGCCACCGGCCGACCCGAAGCTGCGGCGACACCGCCTGGAGATCCGGGACCTGCTGTCGGGCCAGGTGCGCACGGTGAAGTGCGAGGTTCCCGTCCGCGTCCTGGCCTTCGCACCCGACGCCGCGGAACCGCTGCTGATCTCCGGCCACGAGGACGACACGGTGCGGACGTGGGCCCTCGCGGACCTCGCACACCGACAGACGCTCAAGATCGGCGAAACACCGTCTGACCTGGCGGTACTCGGCTCCGGGCCCGACACCCACCTGCTGGTCAGCACCGGTTGGGGCCACCTCGAGCGGTGGGACGTGGCGACCGGCGCACTGCTGCCTCTCCCACCACTGCCGCCCGTTGACACGATCGGCGCCGGCACCCTCGCGGACGGGACGGTCGTGCTGCCCGTCGAAAGAGACGTCCTGCTGTGGAACCCGAGTGACAACCGAGTACGGCAGCTCCAAGTCCCCGCCGGAATGCTTCCGATCAAAGGCGCCACCGTGTGGCGGTCGGCCGGACGGGAGGTGCTGACTCTTCTCGATGTGCGCAACGTCGTCATCACCATCGACCTGGCGACCGGTCAGCATGTGCGGCTCACGGCACACGAGGACACCTCGCCGGGCGGGTTGACAGTGACCCGGGACGGCAACCCGACCGTGTCAGGGTCCGCCCTCGCGATCCCGGTCAAGTGGCAGGTTCATCTCTGGGATGCACACACCATGCGTCCACTCGGACCTCCCCTCACGGGACCCGTCGCGCAGGCCTCCACCGATGCCGTTTGCTGGAAGGGCCGCGACCTCCTACTGACCTCCTCCGAGCGGGACGGGGTGGTCGCGCTCTGGGACTTGACCGTCCCGGTGGAGCGCGAGCCCGGCCACCGCCAGGGGCTGGCGGCCGTCACCGTCACCGAGCCGGACGGGGTAGTGGTCAGCGCCGACGAGGGCGGAACGCTGGTGGCCCGTCGCGCTGCTGACGGCAGCCTGCTCGTGTCGCCCGTCGCCACGGACATCAAGATGCCCAAGGCCCTGGCCGCCTGGACCGACGGCGACCGCCCGCACGCCGCCACCGGCTACGGGCGCCTCAACGAGCACGAGCCGCTCCTGTACCGCTGGGACTTGGCCGCCGCCGGCCCCTCCGGCGCACCGGTCCGGACCAACAACTCCTTCATCCAATGGATCGTCCACCAGCGCCTGCGCACCGGCGACGCACTCATCGCCCACGGGTTCCAGGACATCGCGATCCTGAGCCCCTCCGACGGATCGCTTCTCGCCAGCGTCCCCCACCGCGTCGGGCAGCTCACGACCGGATTCGCCGTCGGCAAGGTCGGCGGACGCGCGACCGCCGCCCTGTCGTCCTACGCGAAGCCGGCCCGGCTGATCAACCTGGACAACCCGTCGTCCAGGCCGAAGATCCTGCGAGGAACCGAGGGCCACCACGTGCTGGCACTCCTCGACGGCCGGCTCGTCACAGTCCGCTCCGAGCTTCTGACCCACCACCGCGCCACCGCACTCCGCGCCTGGGACCACACCGGGCGGCCCGCAGGGCCGGAGATCGACGGCCCCACCCCCGTCACCGCCGCCGCGGGCCTCACCTGGCCTGAGCTGTACGTTGCCCGCGCCGACAGCACCCTCACGCTCGTCGACCTGAGCACTGGCAAGCCATCGGCCCCGCCACTTCTGCTGCCCGCCCCCGCCACCTGCCTCGCGGCCATCGCCGACGAGGGTGTGGTGGTCGGGTTCGGCCACGACGTCGCACTCGTGCGACCACCGGACCGGAAAGGCTGCTGAAAACGGACCGGGGCACCCCCGAAGGGGCGCCCCGGCTTTAGCTAGAGGTTCCTCGTATACAGTGGCGCCAACTCGTCATAGAAATTCTTTCCGAGCGGCAGTCCATGTTTTCCGAACGCCTCTTCTGCAATTGATTTCAAAGAGCAGAAGTTGCCACCCAGGCTGCGGGTTCTGTAATGCCCGGACAGGGCGTTCATTTCAACAATAATCCCCTCGCTGTTGACCCTGAACTCGCCGGCCAGGTGGACACTCTTTCCCCCCGTCAGCGTGGTATGACCCGCTTGCCCCTTACTCATGACCCCGTTCGCGTCGGACACGGCATGAAGCGAGCCGTCCGTGCGGACCGCGAAGATGTACGTCCCCTCTTCCAGCTTTTCATTCTCGGCCACCTTCCTGGAATTCAGGGCCTTCGAGGGCTTGGGCTGCGGGCTGTTGTCGGTTTCCCCGTCGGGGTGCCCATCTTTGCGATCCGCCTCCCATTCCTTCTTCTCGCAGTTGTGAACGAGAAGCGACGTACCACCCGACTTCACGTAGTAGGTGTGCACGTCCGCGACCGTGAGGTCGTGGGTGACGGCGTCCTGGTGGTAGTTGCGGACCTCCGTGACCGTGACGGTGCTGCCGTCCAGGGACTTGACCTGGTCGCCGGGGGTGAGGTTCTGCGCCTCGGTCCAGCGCTTGGTGGTGATGTCCCACAGGGGGTGGTGCCAGGTGGTGGTGAGGGTGGTGTCGCTGTGCGCGGCCCCGTCGTTCGTTCCCTCGGTGCGGAACTTCAGGTCGGTGAAGTCCCGGTCGCCCAGGGTGGTGATGGTGGCGACCACCGGCTGGGCCTTGGTTTCCCCGGTCTGGGGGTCGGTGGCCTTGACCTGGTCGCCTTCCTGGAGCTGGTCGATGGCCTTTGCGGTGCCGTCGGCCAGTTCGACCGGAGTACCCGCCAGGAAGCTGTGACAGCCCTGCGAACTGGATGACGCTTCGTCGGGTTTCGGTTTCGCGTCCTCGGCGGCTTTGGCTCCTGCCCGTTCGGCCTCGGCCGCCTCGTGCTCGGCCTTGCGGGCCACGGACAGTGCTTCCTCGGCGCCCTTGGCCACGCGTTCGGCGCTGCGGATCGCGTCGTAGGCCTTTTCGCCCTCGCGCCACAGCTTGAACGCCTTGATGCCGACCTTGACGGCCTTGAAGACCTTGGCCCAGGGCACGAAGTTGAGGGCGGTGTTGATGCAGCCCATCACGTCGCCCTTGGTGAAGCAGTCGCGGGCGTCGTTGAAGCCGATCAGGTCGCCGACGACATCGACGATCTTGCTGACCAATTCCTCGCGCGCCTGCTTCGCCTTGGCGAGTGCCTCGTCAGCGGCCTGCTTCTGCCGGGCTGCCTCGTTGGCGGAGTCCTGCGCGGCCTTGCTGGCCGGGCTGGTGGTGGTGCTGCCGTTCCCGGAGCCGCCGCCACCGCCGCCGCCACCACCGCCGCCACCGCTGGAGGTGGGAACGGGGTTGACGCCGTGGCAGTAGCCGTCGTCCAGGACCTGGCAGGTACCGCTCGGGTCGGAGCCATCGATCGGGTTGTTGTTGGCGTACGCGTAGCCGTTCCAGGACTGTGGATCGGAGGCGTCGAACAGCGGGTCGATGGAGAGGAAGCGTCCGGTGGACGGGTCGTACTGGCGGGCTCCGAGGTTGGTGAATCCGGTGCCTTCGATGGTTCCGCCGACGAAGCCCCGGTCGCCGGCCCAGACTCCGCTGCCGGGCTGGGTGCCGCGGGCGTTGCCGAAGGGGTCGGTGGGGCGTCGGACCGCGGTCAGGCCGGCGGCGTCCATCTGTACGCCGTTGGTGCCGTGCGGGTCGGCGGCCTGGTAGTTGAGCGTCGTGCCGCCGGTGTCGACGGTGCTGCGGGCGATGGTCAGGCCGCCCGGAGCGGCGTAGTAGCGGACGGCGGACAGCTTGTGGGTGGCGGTGTCGAGGGTGACCTCGTCGGTGCCGAGGCGGAGGGTGGTCTTGCCACCAGTGCGGCGGACGAGCTGGCTGCCCTCCACGCCGTAGACGTAACTGGTGTCACCGGAGGCTCCGGTGTCGTGCACCTTGGCGAGCTTGCCCTGGTTGTTCCAGGTCAGGGTCTTGGTGCCCGAGGTGTCGGTGAGGGAAGTGGTGTTGCCGCTCGCGTCGTAGGTGGACGTGACGACCTTGCTGGTGCCGTTCACGCTCGTGGTGGAGGTGAGCAGCGCGTGCGGTCCGCCGGTGCCGCCGCCCGTGGCCGGGTCGGTGCTGGGGGTGTTGGGGCCGGTCGCGAAGGTCTGGTCGATCTGCTTGTCCTTGACGACCGCGCCGGTGGTGTCGTGCTGGACCAGCTTCTTGCGGTTGCCGGTCAGATCGTAGGAGTAGGACTGCCAGTACGGGGCCGGGCCGCCGATCCGGGAGCCGGCGGTGAGCGCCGTCGGTTCGGTGGCGTTGGTGCACCCGCCGATGCCCTGCACCGAGGGTGCCTGGGCGCTGGTGGTGGTGCCGGTGTCGGTCCATGCCGCGCTGAGCCGGCCGAGGTAGTCGTAGGTGAAGCACTGCAGGTCGGTGTTGACACCGTCCTGGACGGTCTTCACCGACGTGATGGACCCCATCTGGTTGTAGGTGTAGTCCGTGACGTCCACGTGGGTGGTGGCCGTGGTCTGCTTGTCCAGGGTGGACCGCACGACGTGGCCGGTGGCCGGGTCGTACTGCTGGGTGGAGACGACCTGCTTGCCGGCCTTGCCGATGGTGGTGCGGGTGGCATGGCCGAACCGGTCGTACTGCATGTCCTGGACGTAGTAGTCCAGACCGCTGGAGGTCTGGAAGTTGCCGTCGATGTCGAAGGAGTTTCCGACCGTCTCGGCCTTCAGACCGGCGATGGCCGGCAGCTTGGTGCTCTCCAGCAGACCGAGGACGCTGGAGTAGCCCATGGACAGGGTGTAGGTGCCGGCCAGCTCGGTCTCGCCCGGGATCGACGGGATCGTCATCGACGTCCCGGTCGGCCGGTAGTTGAGGTCGTATCCGGTGACCTTGCTGACGTACCCGACCCTCCCGCCGCCGTTCGGCGCGTCGGCGTAGGCGGTCGACGAGTCGGGCTTGCCCAGGACCAGCCCGTCGTACGTCCACGACGCGATCTTCTTGCTCGCGTCCGTGGTGTCGGTGCCGTCGAACTGCGCGACCTGACGGCCCAGCAGGTCGTAGGTCACGCTGGTCGACTTGCCGCGCGCGTCGGTGGTGCTGGCGACGTGCCCGGCCTTGTCGTAGACCGTTGTCGACGTGCCGGAGTCCGGGTCGGTCGAGCTGGTCGGCTGACCGAGCTGGTCGTAGCTGTAGGTCCACCGGTGCGGCGGGTTGCTGCTGTCCTGCCGCCAGCTCGGCCGGCCGAAGATGTCGTACCCGAAGGTTGTCGTGTCGTAGGCGCCGGTCGGGGTGTTGGACTTGTACTGCCGGGCCTCGACGACGGCGCCGGTCGCGTCACTGATCGACGCGGTGGCGAAGCCGCCGGGCGGCGGGGTGGTCTCGACGCGGTCGGCGCCCAGGTAGGACGTCGTGCTGCGCCACTGCTCGTGACCGTAGGAGACGAACTTGCTGGCGGTGACGCGACCGAGGCCGTCGTAGTCGTTCCAGGTCTGGGTCGCGACCTCGGAGTCCTGCGGGAGGTAGACGACCGGGACCGGGCCGGAGTCCGCGTTGTAGTACGACGGGGTGGACTTGATCTGCCAGCCGTGGGAGTCGAAGGTCGACTCGGAGATGAGGCGGCCGACCTGCCCGGAGGCGGGCATCGACTGCGACTGGCGGATGCGGCCGAGACCGTCGAAGATCTGCAGGCTCTTGCTGTAGGTGGTGTCCTCGCGGATGCTCTCGCTGGTGACGATCGACGGGGACGCCACGCCGTTCAGCGCGTACGTGAACTTGCGGTTCGGGGCTTCGTTGCCGTTGACGTCGGCCGGGTCGCGGCCGGGGAGCCAGACCGCGGTGAGGCGGCCGAGGGCGTCGTAAGTCTCCAGCGTGACGCGGCCGTTCTCGTCGGTCGCCTTGGTGGGCAGGCCGCGAGCGGGGTCGATGTCGTGGGTGGACTTCCAGCCGAGCGGGTTGGTGACCTCGACCTTCGAGGGCAGCTCACCGGTGGCGGGGGTGTACACGGTGGTGGTGGTGGCGCCGCCCGGGTGGGTGGCGTCGGTGCGGTTGGGGTCGGTGGTCGAGACCTGGCGGCCGTAGCCGTCGTACTGGGCCTTGGCGGTCACCCGGTAGGTGGGCGTGTTGCCCGCGCCGTAGGACTCCAGGACGCGGGTCTCGGTCTGGTCGGCCTTGTCCCCGATGGTGCCGAGCGCCTGGCCGTCGTAGAGGGTCAGGGCGTCGGCGATGGTGTTGTCCTTGGTCGGCGTCTGCCCGCAGGCACCGGCCAACGTCAGGACCCGGGAGGGCAGTTCGGCCAGCGCCGGGTTGGTGCCGGAGGCGTAGGTGATCGCGGTGCACTGACGCTGCGGCAGCCCGCTGAGCGAGGTGTCGCCGAGGACGTCCGTGGTCAGGAGGCGTCCGACGTGGTCCTCGTCGTAGGTGGCGTTGCGCTCGGTGGTCCGCCAACTGCCGTCGGAGAGCAGCGAACGGGTCTGCACCTTGGCGGTGTTGAGGTACCGGGCTGTGACCTTCGGGAGGTTGTTGGGCTGGGTGTGGGTCGCGGTGATCTTCGACATCCACGGGGTGGTCAGCTCGCCGCCGACGACCTTGGCGTCCGCCGCGTCCGATTCGAAGTTCTGGGTCTCCCGGACGAATCCGGCCAGTTCCTCGGCGTCGGTGATGGTGCCGCCCCAGCTGTCGGCCACCTGCCCGCCCATGCCGCGCAGGAAGGTGGTCGTGGACTTGGTCCTGGGACCGTCCGAGCCGGAGCCCGTGGTGGTGGTGACGGTCTGGTAGCCGCGGAAGTTGTCGTAGGTGCGGGTGTCGTCGTCCGCGAACTCGGAGTCGTTGCGGTGCCAGGCCGCGCCGCCGCCGTAGCTGTACTGGGTCTCCTTGGCCACGGTGGCGCTGGTGACCAGCGACGCCTCGGAGATCGAGGAGACCAGGTACTTGTGGAACCAGTCGTCGATGGGCTTGGTGTCGTACGGCGAGCCCGGCGGCACCCACTTCACCGGCATGCAGGCCTTGGTGTTCCCGGCCTCGGAGGTCGGCAGGGTGTTGTTGAGCCGGGAGCACTCGACGGGCTTGTAGGTGACGGTGATCCGGCCACCGGTCTCGGTGGTGATCTCCTTCATCCGGGGGCGGTTGAACTGCGAGACCGCCGGGACGAGGCCATCGACCCGGTTGGGCATCTGCGCGGCCGTGAAGGACACGGCGGGCAGCGTGATGTCGGCCTGGCCGTTCTTGCCGGTGCGCTGAATGGAGTTCAGCCACAGGGTGGGAGCGGTGTTGTCACCCGGGTCGGAGAACACCTGGTTGAGTGCCCAGGAGTCCACCACGCGGGCGGCGCCGCCCACGTACACGGTGGTCTCGACCTTGGTGAGTCGCTTGGAGGTCCAGAACGAGGGGCCGTAGTTGGTGCAGGCGCCGGACGAGGCGCAGGCCTGGTCGAGCGGGGTGTCCGGCCAGGAGGACTGGTTGGCCACCACGCGCTGGGCGTCGCTGCAGGTGATCGAGCCCGAGGCGAAGCAGCGCTCCGCGGTGCTGAAGGTGATCTTCGCCGCGGGGTTGCCGGCGCCCTTGGACGCGATCTGGTCCGACAGCCGCAGGCCGTACTGGATCTCCGCGACGGTGGAGTACCGGTCGTACGCGGTGCGGGTGCCGGTGCCGTTGTTCTGGCCGCCGCCGCGCGCGTAGTTGTTGGACTCCTTCGCGTACTTGTACTTGATCAGGTTGCCGTGGAGATCGACGATGTGGTCGAGGTTCCACTGCCAGCCCATCTGGCACCAGGACGCCAGACCGGTGGAGGCGCTGTAGCAAGGGTCTCCGGCGTGCGGATGGTACACCGGCACGGTGTTGACCGAGTCGGTGGCCGGGTCGGTACCGTCGCCACCGGGCAGGTGGTTGGCGCCGAAGTAGTACTGGGTGCCGTCGGTGGTGGTGACCTTGAAGCCCTCGCCGTTCCAGGCCCCGTTGTTCAGGCCGGTCAGCGGGGTGATCCGGGTGCCGTCGTCGCCCTGCAGACGCAGTTCGCCGGTGGTGTCGTCCTTGACCACCAGGCCGGCGTGGCCGGCCAGGTTGAGCTGGAGCGACTGCCCGGCCCAGCACTCGTCGCCGGACATGTCGATGCCGGACTTGGCACACGGCTTGTACGAGCGGGAGATCGAGCCGGCCGAGTAGTCCCAGCCGTCACCGACCCAGCCGGACTGCGAGTTGTTGGCCGCGGTCCGGCCGTCCACCGACGAGGAGTCGTAGCCCAGCATCACGCTGGGCGCGGCCCCGCCGACCGCGGTCGGCATGTCGAAGGTGTAGGAGTAGGTGAAGTTGCCGGAGCCGGAGCCGGCGCTCCAGGCCGCGGACGGGCTGATCGGCGTCGCCGCGTAGGAGCCCGACGGGCCGGAGGAATCGGTCTGCAGGGACAGCACCAGCGCGCCCGAGGACGCGGTGGAGTTCTGCTCGACGAACCCGGCCTGCACGACAGCCCCGGTGGAGCCGCCCTCCAGCGCCGCGTGCGTCGTGCCGGCGGCGGGGGCCTCGGGCAGTTGCACGTCGGCGGTCAGTTGGCCCGACAGCTGCTCCAGGGTGGACGGCACCGGGGAGCTGGTGCGGCACTCCGGCTTGTCCGGCGTGGTGAGCGCGCACTCGGGCAGCCGCACCAGCCGGGCCCGGTCGGACCACATCGCGTTGCCGGTCAGCGCCCTGACGTCCAGTGAGACCTGGAACTTGTGCCCGGCCCTGGCCGAGCCGCCGGCCCCTTCGACCCTGACCACCGGACCGGTCGAGCCGGCGGCCTTGGCCTTGCCTTCGTCCAGCAGGTCGACCTTGACGGACGGCGTGCCGGCGGCCGCGTCCTTCGCGGTGCCGAGGTCGGCCAGGAACACCGGCAGGTCGCCGGCCCGGACCTGGGCCTTGCCACCCGCCGCCGGGGCGGCCCCGCCGCCCAGCCGGCGGGCCGCCAGCTGCTCCTCCGACACGTCGGCGACCTGGACGGTCGCCGAACCGGGCTTCGCCGGAGCCGCGGCGGACTTCTTCCACTCCTTCGGCACGCCACCGCCGGGGGTGGCATTGATCTTTCCCTCGTTCCGTCCGTGCACCGATTCCGTCTGCTGCAGCGGCGTGCTGGGCGGAACCCACACCTTCGGAGCCTTCTCGGCGAACGCCGGTGGCGCGCCGAGCAATGACCCTGTCACGGCCATGAGCGTCAGCACCCCTATCGCCCGGTACCGGCCTTTCAGCCGGCGCCGGAGCGGGGTGCGTGCTCGCTGTGCCCCCATCTCTGTCTCCCCAATTCAGGTGGGACCACGCACAAAAGACGCCCCGTCAGGCAAACAGGGCGTCATGGAGCATGTGCAGTGGTCTGCACTGAAACTAAGGATTGACGGGTCACCAACACCAGCCCCGGACAGTCAAATTGACCATCCCGTTACAAGGCTTTGAGACACCGCCGCCATATCGGAGGAAAGTGCGCCTGAAACCGCCCCGGTGGAATTCACCCGAACAATTCCCGGGCATATTTCCGAGGCGGTGGGAGCCGGCCGAGGGCGCTGGAGAGCCCTCGGCCGGGCCTGTTCGGCTGTCCGTCAGGCGACCGCCCCCGAGCGCCAGCGCTGCGCGTAGGACTGGTTGCAGTCCCAGATCTGCAGCTGCGTTCCGTTGGCGATGTTTCCGTTCGGCATGTCCAGGCAGCGGCCGGACATCGGGTTGAAGAGCGATCCGTCGGCGCGGAAAACCCACTGCTGGGCGGGGTTGCCGTCGCAGTTCCACAACTGGATCTTGACGCCGTTGCCGGTGGCGGCACCGGTGACATCGAGACAGCGGCTGAGGATCTTGATGGTGCCGTTCGGCTGCGCGGTGGCCTTCTGGGCGGTGCTGTCGCTGCAGTCCCAGACCTGGATCGCGGTGCCGTTGGCGTCCACGGAGCCGTTGGCGTCGAGGCACTTGTCGGCACCGACGGCGGTCGGCAGGTCGGCCACCAGCCGGCCGGTGATGCTGCCGGGGTTGGTCGGGACGTCGTACACGACGGCGTCGCTGATGTTCCCGTCGAACGAGGCGGCGTACCCGCCGGCGTTCTGGTAGTTGCCGATCACCAGCGGCGCGTTGTAGCCGAACTTGCCGCTGTGGACGGCGCTTCCGGCGAGCATGCCGTTGACGTACAGCGTCATCACGCCGGTGCCGGCGTTGTAGCTGGCGGTCAGCCGGTCCCAGCGGTCCTGCTGGAAGCGGGCGGCGCTGGTGCCGCTGGACGAGGTGGTGTCGTAGCTCTTGCTCGTGTTGTCGCTGGTGGCCATCGAGAAGTGCCAGTTGTTGTCCTGGTCGGGGCCGAGGGTGAAGCCGCTGGAGGCGGTGCCCTTGGTGGACAGGACCGGGCCCTGCTTGCTGCCGTCCGCGGTGCCGGGCTTGGCCCAGACGCTGACGGTGAAGGACTTCGAGGTGTCAATGGTGAGGCGGCCGGTCTGGGTCGCCGAGTAGTCGATCACCGAACCGGAGTCGACTCCGCTGCTGTTCTTGCCGGCGAAGTGCGCGACGGTGGTGCTCTTGCCGTTGACCGTGTCGGTCGGGAAGGTGACCGCCGAGCTGGCCGTCATCGGGTACCGGCCGTACACGTCTGTGACGGCGGCATTGTCGAGCTTGACCCGGCCGAGCGCGCGGCGGGTGTCGCCCTGGTCGGCCGGGGTGCTGCCGAAGCCGGTGACCATGGTGGAGCCGGTGGCTGCGGCACCGGGCCAGACCTTGAGGTGGTTGGCCGCGTCGAGGGCCCACAGGTCCGGCAGGCCGTCCTTGGTGGCGTCGCCGCTGGAGCCGAGCTGCGGGTAGGCGGAGACGGTGAACTTCTGCGTGCCGACCACCCGGGCCTTGCTGGTGGGGTCGGCCAGGTTGCCGAAGTCCAGGAAACCTCCGGCGTTGAGCTTGATGTCGTGGGCGCGGATGGTGCCGTCCGTCTTGTCCCGGGTCCACAGGGTGGGCTGGGCAGTGCCGGAGGCGGCACCGGGGTTGATCAGCTCGTAGTTGCTCCAGTCGGCGCCGGAGACCTTGAGCGCGGGCGCGTTGACCTTGTTGGTGGGCTCGGTGCGGTAGAGCCACAGGTTGCCGCCCTCGACCGTGAGGATCGAGGTCTGGTTGATGGTGGTCAGGGAGTCGTTGTCGTTGAGGCCGGCGTTCAGCGAGCCGAGCGAGACCACCTGGGTCAGCCCGGTCCAGGTGCTGTTCCACCCCGCGGGCGCCGCGGTGAGCGGGGCGCCGTCGAGGCCGACCCAGGACGTCGGCTTGGGCAGGAGCACGGGTGCCTTGAAGGTGCCGTCTCCGTTGTTCTGGTACAGGTACAGGTTCTTGGCCAGGGACGTCCCGCCCGAGGGGGTGGCGCTGGTCCAGACGACGGCGTCATCCACGGCGGCGGGCATCTCACGCAGGGCGCCCAGGTGGGTGGTCCTGACGGTCACCCCGGCGGCCGGGTCGCTCTTCCAGCTGGTGCCGCCGGGCGCGAGGCCGAGCGGAGCCGCCTGGGAGGTGGTCGCGTCACTGTCCAGGCCGACGACCCGCAGGTTGCCGAGGTCGTCGGGGAGCAGGATGTCGCCGCGGCCGTCGGCGTTGAGGTCACCGGGGGTGCCGGTGCCGATGCTCGGGTCCCAGGGGGCGTAGAAGGTGTACGGCATGGGCTGGCTGTAGTTGCCGGCCACGTCCATCGCCTGCACGAACAGGGTGTTGGTGCCCCAGGTGGTCGGGGTGAACGGGAAGGTGCCGGAGGAGCCCTTGACCACACCGTTGTTGTTCGGGACACCCGCGGCGTCGCAGGACCAGCCGGTGACGGCGGTCGGGTCGGTGCTCCAGCGGATGCAGGCCACGCCCGAGGCACCGAGGCCCGGGCCGGGCGCCGGGTCCTGGGCGGCGACCGTGAAGCTGCCGGCCTCCCGGACCTTCTTCTTCGGGAGCGCGCCGATCGTGCCGCTGGCCGGGAAGTCGGTGGAGGCGATGCTCACCTGCGGCGGGGTCTTGTCGACGCGGAAGTAGCACCACGGCGTCTCGCCGGACCGCAGCTGGGTGTCGTCACCGTAGGCGTTCCAGCCGTACTGGTGACCGTCCGCCAGCCCGCCGACCGCCACCGGGGCAGGACCGTAGCTGCCACCCCCGGTGGTGCTGGGGTACAGGTGGGGAGCCGTGCTGTCGGTGTCGTCCCAGAGGTGGTACTTCGCCGTCACGGTGGCGCCGATCGGCGACCAGATGTTGGCGGTCAGGTAGATGTTCTGGTTGGCGCCGACCCAGCCGGGCTGGTACCACGCGTAGCCGCCGCCCGGGGTCTGGCAGTCGTTGCCCTGGGTGCCGAGGGCCGGGTCGTTGACGAAGCCGGGCTGCGGCGTGGTGCGCGGCCACCAGATGGTGGGCGCGATGTCGTACTTCGTGACGATGTACGGGTCGGAGCTGAGGTGGTGCCGCAGTGCCTTGTCGTACTCGTCGTCGGCGGAGAACCCGATCGTCCAGTTCGGATACTTGCCGTTGACGATCAACTGCATCCAGCTCTTGACGTCATAGCTCAGCCGGCCGGTGTTGGTGACGTCGGAGTTGCCGACCCAGGTGCAGCCGGCCATCTTGCCGTTGGTGCCGCAGGGCTGGTTGTTCCAGGTGGTGGTGCCCTGGAAGGCGGGCGTGCTGTAGAGGTTGATCGTCGACTTGGTGTCGGGCGCGGCAGCGCTGGTCACGTCGACGAACAGGGTGGCCTCGTTGACGGTCGCGGTGCCGTGACTGCCGCCCTCGAACAGCCCGTCGGGGGTGGACATCTGGTAGTAGGCGCGGTAACGCCCGTAGCCGGTGCAGTCGGAGTAGCCGCAGTAGCCGACGCCGAGGTTGCTGAGCGTGTTGACGTTCGCGGTGTCCGGGTGGTTCTCCTGGACCTGCGCGTTGATCTGGGGGTGGTTGGTGATGCTCTTGTCCGGGTCGAGGTACCAGGGCCCGGTGCCCTTGCCGAAGGTGGCCGGGTCCGGGGTGAGCACCAGTTCCGTGTCGCTGACGGAGACCCCGATGGTGGAGACCACGGCGCCCGTGCCGGGTGCGTCCGGGGTCGAGACGTCGGCCGTGGCCGTCGCCCCGGCGGCGGGTGCGGCGAACATCGATTTCGGCTGCGTCGCGCCCGGGTTCGCCAGCGGGGACGGGGCGGGGGCGGTGCTGGAGTCCCACTGGAACGGGGTCGGCGCGTGGACGCGCACATTGCCCTGGGCGTCCGTGAACGAGATGTTGCCCGCGGCGTCGGCGCTGGCCTTCATGCCGGTGGTCTGCAGCGGGAAGTGCAGGCTCTTCAGCCGCGGGTCGGCGGCGGCCTGTGCGGTCTTGACGACGATCACGTCCCGCCAGCCGCCGTCCGGATGAGCGGTCACCCGCAGGTCCACGTCGGGCAGCACGGAGGCGTAGACGGCCGTGGCTCCGTCCAGCGTCGGCGTGGGCAGCGGGAACGGCGAGCTGATCGACATCGAGACGCCGTCGGCGCCCGTGGCCATCGCCAGCGGGCCGCTGCCGCCGCCGGAGAGCACCAGGTCCGCACCGGTCAGGGCCGGGGACACGGTGCCGTTGGCGTTGCGGTGCAGGGTCGCGTCGAGGGTCTGCCAGGAGCCGTTGCGCTTGGTCCGGACGTCCTGCGCGTGGGCCTCCGAATGCAGCGACCGGCCGTCGGTGTCGGCGAAGACCTCGGTGGTCTCGTTCGTCATCGAGTCGATCCGGACCGGCTTCCCGGTCTGACTGGCCTGCTGGAGGGCGGCCCGGATCGCCTTGGTGTGCTCGCTCTCGGCCGGTGGCGGGGCGGTCTCCGTGCCGCCGGTGGGCGTCGGCACGGGCGCCGGGTCCGCGGCCCAGGCGGCCGGGGAGGAGAGGGCGGTGAGCACGAGCGCCGTGGCCGCGGCCACCGTCGCCCGGCCGAGCACGCCTCTCCCGTCGGATCGAGTACCCCGTCTGCGGTTTCTCAATGGGGTCGTATCGGACATGGCGTGCGCGGTCTCCCTCCCAGCAGCCCACCCCCCACGGACAGGCACTCGGTCGGGAACAATGCATCCCCTGTGGAGAAAAGGTCAAGGCCTTTCCGCAGGATGCCCACTATTGTCCTGATAGATCGTCAAGGTTCGCTCATGCAAGGGAATAGGACATCCAGGCCCAGGAGATCCGGCAGACCGCAACGCCGGGGAGTTCGCCGACAAAGCAGGACGAAATCGCGAAACCGCAGGAAACGCGAACAGGGCCCCGGGAAATCCCCGGGGCCCTGTTCATGACGGCTGCCGAAAGGCTCAGGTCGCCGCGACGACCGAGATCAGCGCGACCAGCCCCGCGAGGGTGGGGGCGATGACCCACCAGCACCAGGTGGCCTGGACTTCGCCGGTGGCGGCGGGGTTGGTGGCGTTGCGGTCGGCCTGTTCCTGGAGGGAGGCGACGACGGCGTCGGACCAGGCGCGGGTGGGGTCGAGCTGGTCGTGGCGCTGCGGCTTCTTGCCGGTGGCGGGCAGGTGCGGGTCGCCCGCGGCGGTGGCCTTGGCCGCGCGGCGGCTGGCCTTCTTGCGCTGGCGCAGCGAGACGGGGACCGCCCAGACCTGGAACTTGCGTCCGCCGGCGAGGAGTTCGACCGAGTAGCCGGCCTTCAGGCCTTCCACGGTGGCCCAGGGCGCGACGACGGTGCGCAGCGGGTTGCGGACGAGGATCCGCTGGTCGTTGGCCTTCACGATGGGCCGCAGGGTGTAGGCGGCCACCGGGAAGCCGAAGACGGGCGCGGCGGCGAGGGCGACCCAGGGGGTGGCGCCGGTGCCGGTGACCATCGCGTCGATGATCAGCCAGGCGGCGACTCCGAGCAGCATGACGCCCGCGATGACGCCGGGAACGGAGCGGTAGACGCGGTCGGCGTACTTGGGCCCGTTGGCGGCGGACCCCTGGTCGGGTGTCCGGTCGGATTCGGTCATGGCGTCGATTCTGCCCCAGGGGCACGGCCGTCCCCAATGGTGGCGGGGGCACGGGACGGTTACGAATGATCCGTCCCGTGACCTGGGGCGTTCAGAGCCGGGGCGTTCAGGCGGTGCGGCGGCGCAGGGTGGCGGCGCCGAGGGCGAGGGCGAGCAGCGCGCTGCCGGCGACCACGGCGAGGTCGGCGAGCACCGGGCCGTCGAGGCCGCCGCGGGTGGTGATCCGGCCCATCGCGTCGACCGCGTAGGACAGCGGGAGCACGTCGGAGACGGCCCGCAGTACGGGGGCCATGTCGTCGCGGGGTACGAACAGTCCGCAGAGCAGCAGCTGGGGCAGCAGCACGGCGGGCAGGAACTGGACGGCCTGGAATTCGGTGGCGGCGAACGCGGAGACCAGCAGGCCGAGGGCCATGCCGAGCAGCCCGTCGGCGAGGGCGACGGCGAACAGCAGCCAGGTCGGGCCGGCCACCTCGAGGCCGAGCAGGCCGATGGTGAGGCCGGAGGCGAGGGCGGCCTGCACCAGGGCGACGAGGCCGAACGCGAGGGCGTAGCCGAGCAGCAGGTCGATCTTGCCGAGCGGCATGGTGAGCAGGCGTTCCAGGGTGCCGGTGGTGCGTTCGCGGAGCATCGCCACCGAGGTGACCAGGAACATCACCATCAGCGGGAAGACGCCGAGCAGTTCGGGTCCGATCCGGTCGAAGGTGCCGGGCTGCCGGTCGTACATGTATTTGAGCAGCACCAGCAGCACGCAGGGGACGGCCAGCAGCATGGCGATGGTGCGCGGGTCGTGGCGCAGCTGGGCGAGGACGCGGCGGGCGGTGGCCAGGGTGCGGCGGGCGGCGGCGCTCATCGGAGGGTCTCCTGCGGGTGCTGCACGAGGGTGAGGAAGGCGCTTTCCACGTCGCTCGCGCCGGTGGTGGCGAGCAGCGCGGCGGGGGTGTCGTGGGCGAGCAGCCGGCCGTCGCGCATCAGCAGCAGGCGGTCGCAGCGGGTGGCCTCGTCCATCACGTGGCTGGAGACCAGCAGGGTGGCGCCGGCCCGGGCGAGGTCGGCGAACAGTTGCCAGAGGTCGCGGCGCAGGACGGGGTCGAGGCCGACGGTGGGTTCGTCCAGGACGAGCAGTTCGGGGCGGCCGAGCAGTGCGGCGGCGAGGGAGACGCGGGCGCGCTGGCCGCCGGAGAGCCGGGCGACGGGGGTGTGGCGGTGGGCGTCCAGGCCGACCTGTTCGATGACCCGGTCGGGGTCGGTGCGCGGGGCGCCGAGGACGGCGGCGAAGTAGTCGAGGTTCTCGCCGACGGTCAGGTCCCCGTAGACGGAGGGGGCCTGGGTGACGTAGCCGACCCGGTCGCGCAGGGCGGCGCTGCCGGCGGGGTGGCCGAGCACGGTGACGGTGCCGGCGTCGGTGCGCTGTACGCCGACGACGGCGCGCAGCAGGGTGGTCTTGCCGCAGCCGCTGGGTCCGAGCAGTCCGGTGACGGTGCCGCGGGGGACGTCCAGGTCGAGGCCGGGCAGCACGGTGGTGCCGCCGCGTCGGACGAGGAGTCCGGTGATCCGGATCGCGGGGTCCTCGCCCGGCCCCGCCGCAGAATTCATCATGTGGTGAATTCTGCGTCGCCCCGCCGAACCCCGTCAAGGCCGCGGACACCCGCCGCAGTGAGCTGCGTCACCCCCGTCAACCGGAACGCCCCGCCGTTCGTAGCGACAGGTAAGCAACCGAAATCTGCGAGGAGCCGACCGATGACCGAGGAGGAGTTCACCGAGTTCTACACCCACTCGGTCCGCCGGCTCACCGGCCAGCTGTACGTCGTCACCGGCGACCTGCACGAGGCGCAGGACGTGGTCCAGGAGGCCTTCGTCCGCGCCTGGGGCCACCGCCGTACGCTTGACCGCGACCACGCCCCCGAAGCCTGGGTGCGCACCGTCGCGGGCCGCCTGGCGATCAGCCGCTGGCGCCGGACCCGCACCGCCGCCCGGGCCTGGCGGCGGCACGGCCGGCCCGCCGACGTGGACGGCCCGGACCCGGCCTCCGTCGACCTGACCGCCGCGCTGCGCCGGCTGTCCGAGCGCCAGCGGCTGTGCGCCGCCCTGTACTACGTCTGCGACCTGCCGCTCGACCGGATCGCCGCCGAGACCGGCATGGCCCCGGGCACCGTCAAGGCCCACCTGTCCCGGGCCCGGGCCGCCCTCGCCCAGCACCTCGACACCCCCTCCGAGGCCGAGGAGAACCACCGATGACCTCCATCGACGCGCGCCTGGCCGGCGCGCTGCGGACGGCCGCCGACGCCGCCTCCGCCCGCACCGCCGCACCGCCCGCACCGCGGATCGCCGCCCTCGGCCGCCGGCGCCGCCGGGTCCGGGTCGGCGCGACCGTCACCGTCACCGCCTGCCTGGCGATCGCCGTGGGCGTCACCCTCACCCCGGGCCGCCCGCCCCGCACGATCGGCCCGGCCGACGCCCCGTCGCTCACCGGTACGCCGGCCCAGTCCGTCGCTCCCGGCCCGAGCGCCTCCGCCACACTGGGCCCCGCGCAGTCGCCGACCGCCTCCGTCACCACCCCGCCCCCGCCGCCCGTGCCCAGCAACACCCCCGCGCAGCCGTGAACCCCGACCGACCAGGACCCCCGATGCCCAGCACCCCGCTGACCGACCACCCGCCGATACCCGCCGTACCGGCCCCGCGCGCGGCGGCCGACCCGTCCCGCCCGGACCCGCTGGCCCGGCTGTGGCACACCGCGGGCCCGGCCCTCGCGGTGTACGCCGGCGCGCTGGCCCTGCACCTGACGCTGCTGGCGCTGATGATCACCCGGCCCGGCACCACGCTGACCGACCGGCTGACCTCCTGGGACGGGCGGCACTTCCTGGAGATAGCCGCCGGCGGCTACCCGGACTCCTACACCTACACCCCCAAGGGCCAACTGACCGGGAACAACCTGGCGTTCTTCCCGCTGTTCCCGATGCTGGTCCGCGTCGTGCACGCGGTGACCGGCCTGAGCTGGGCCGTCTCCGGCATCGTCGCCGCCCAGCTGGCGCTGCTCGCCGCCCTGGTGCTGATCCACCAGCTGGTGAGCCGGCTGTACACCTGGCGCACCGCCACCGTCGTCCTGGTGCTGCTGGCGGCGGCGCAGCCGATGTCCCTGGTGTTCTTCATGTCGTACAGCGAGTCGCTGCTGCTGGCCACCGCCGCCGCCACCCTGCTCGCCGCGCACCGGCGGGCCTGGCTCACCGCCGGACTGTGCGCCTTCCTCGCCGGGCTGACCCGCCCGGCCGGCCTCGCCGTGATCGCCGCGCTCGGCGTCGCCGCCCTGCTGGAGATGTACCGCGAGCGCCGCGTGCTCGCCCGCCCGCTGGCCGCCACCGCGCTGGCCTGCACCAGCACCCCGCTGTACCTGTGGTGGGTCGCCGACCGGCTGGGCGACGCCGACGCCTGGTTCACCGTGCAGCGGGCCGGCTGGAACACCCAGTGGGACTGGGGCGCCTCGCTCTGGGAGTTCCTGGTCCACACCCTGCAGACCGGCGAGGGCTGGGTCCCGGTCTCCATCGCCGTCCTGGTGATCGCCCACCTGCTGGCCACCGCCCTGACCGTCCGCCGCGCCACCTGGCCGCCGCTGCTGGTCTACGGCATGACGGTGGTCGTCCTGACGCTGGCGCAGAGCAACTACTACCACTGCAAGCCGCGCCTGCTGATCCCCGCGCTGATCTTCCTGCTGCCCGCCGCCGGCGCCCTGGCCCGGGCCCGCCTCTCCACCCAGGTCGCCGTGCTGGGCGGCGCCTCGCTGTTCGGCTGCTGGTACGGCGCCTACATGATCACCGCCTGGCCCTACGCGATCTGATCCACCGTCAGGCAGAACCGTCCCGGGGCTTGACAGCCCGGCGATAAGCGGTACGGCGGCGGCGGGCCGGTTCGGTACGATTGCGGCGGCCGGGCGGCTGCTGAGAACGCGCCGCGGAACCGGCCCTCGACACCCGCTCGCGGGCACCCCCGGGTGCCCGCCGGAGAGCATCGGAGTTCCTCAGGATGACTCGGCAGTTGATCACCAGCGCGCTTCCCTACATCAACGGGATCAAGCACCTGGGCAACATGGTCGGGTCGATGCTCCCGGCGGACGTGTACTCCCGCTACCTGCGCCAGCGCGGCCACGAGGTGCTGTACATCTGCGCCACCGACGAGCACGGCACCCCGGCCGAACTGGCCGCCCAGGAGGCCGGGCTGCCGGTCGCCGAGTTCTGCGCCCGGGCGCACGACCAGCAGAAGGCCATCTACGACGGCTTCCAGCTGTCCTTCGACTGGTTCGGCCGCTCCTCCTCGCCGCAGAACCGGGAGATCACCCAGGAGATCGCCCGCGAGCTGCACGCCAACGGCTTCATCGAGGAGCGGGCGATCCGCCAGGTCTACTCGATCGCCGACGGCCGCTTCCTGCCCGACCGCTACATCGTCGGCACCTGCCCGCACTGCGGCTACGACAAGGCCCGCGGCGACCAGTGCGAGAACTGCACCCGCGTCCTCGACCCGACCGACCTGCTGGAGCCGCGCTCGGCGATCAGCGGCAGCGCCGAGCTGGAGGTCCGGGAGACCAAGCACCTGTTCCTGCTCCAGTCCAAGCTGACCGACGAGGTCGAGGCCTGGATCGCCGAGCACGGCGACAACTGGCCGGTGCTCGCCTCCTCGATCGCCCGCAAGTGGCTCACCGAGGGCCTGCAGGACCGCGCCATCACCCGTGACCTGGAGTGGGGCGTCCCCGTCCCCGCCGACGTGTGGCCGGAGCTGGCCGCCGAGGGCAAGGTCTTCTACGTCTGGTTCGACGCCCCGATCGAGTACATCGGCGCCACCAAGGAGTGGGCCGACGCGACCGGCGGCGACTGGCGCTCCTGGTGGTACGAGGCCGACGACACCGTCCGCTACACCGAGTTCATGGCCAAGGACAACGTCCCGTTCCACACGGTGATGTTCCCCGCCACCATCCTCGGCTCGCGCCAGCCGTGGAAGAAGGTCGACTACGTCAAGGCCTTCAACTGGCTCACCTACTACGGCGGCAAGTTCTCCACCAGCCAGAAGCTCGGCATCTTCACCGACGTGGCGCTCGAACTGCTCCCCGCCGACTACTGGCGCTACTACCTGATGGCGAACGCCCCCGAGTCCGACGACTCCAGCTTCACCTGGGACCTCTTCGCCGCCACCGTCAACAAGGACCTCGCCGACACCCTCGGCAACTTCGTCAACCGCGTGCTGTCCTTCAGCCGCAAGCGCTTCGGCGACGAGGTCCCGGCCGGCGCGGAGAACAGCGAGACCGAGACGGCGCTCGGCGCGCAGATCGCCGAGCTGCTCGCCGAGTACGAGGCCCAGCTCGACGCGCTCAACTTCCGCAAGGCCGCGCAGGCACTGCGCGCGCTCTGGTCGGCCGGCAACGCCTACCTCGACGTGACGGCGCCCTGGACGCAGATCAAGACCGACCCGGAGGCCGCGGCCCGCACCCTGCGCACCGCGATCAACCTGATCCACCTGTACTCGGTGGTCTCCGAGCCGTTCATCCCGGCCGCGGCCCGCACCATCCGCGAGTCCTTCGCGCTGGACGGCGACACCCGCACCTGGATCACCGCCGACGAGGCCCGGTCGCTCTCCCTGGTCCCGGCCGGCACCGGCTTCACCGTGCCGCCGGTGCTGTTCGCCAAGATCACCGACGAGGACCTGGCCACCTGGACCGAGCGCTTCGGCGGCGGCGCGGCCTGACCTCCCCTCAGCCCGTCAGGTACCCCTGGACGGTGCGGCCCAGCAACGGGACCAGCACCTCCGGGGGTGCCGAGGCCAGCGGCTCCACCCCGATCACGTACCGGGCCATCGCCAGCCCGACGATCTGCGACATCACCAGCTCCACCCGCAACTCCGGCTGCTCGACGTCCAGTTGGGCCGCCACCCGGTCGACCAGCTCGGTCACCATGAAGGACCGCATCAGCGCCGCCACCTCCTCACTGGCCGCCGCCGTCCGCACCAGCGCGAGCAACCGGTCCCGCACCGCGGGCTGCTCCCACAGCCCCAGCACGAACCCCGCCACCCGCTCACCGGCTGACGCCGGGTCGCCCCCGAACACGCCCTCGACCACGGCGCGCGGCTCGAACGGGAACTCCAGCGCGGCCATGAACAGCCGGTCCTTGCTCCCGAAATAGTGGTGCAGCAACGCCGCATCCACCCCCGCCGCCCTCGCGATCGCCCGCATACTCGCCTTCTGGTACCCCCGCGCCGCGAATTCGGCCCGCGCCGCGACCAGCACCGCCCCCCGAGTGTCCTCACCCCCGGGCCGCCGTCCCCTTGCCTTCGCCTCACTCACGCAAACATTGTGCAGGGCGGGGAGGGAACACTCAGGGGCTCGGGGAACTGCGAGGCCATGTCTGCTGGCGATCAACAGGGCGCTGAGCGTTCCGCCGTTTCTGGTCCCCGTCTTTGACCCTCCGCAGGCATGACCAATCGCAGCCTGGCCTCGCAGTTCCCCGAGCCCCTGAATCCGCTCCCCTGCCTACCATCCCCCTACGCGCGTAGATATGCTGCTCTGGTGACTATGTCCACTCTTGCAGCCAACGCCCCCGGCGCCACGGGCGGCGGCCTCGCGGACGTCGCGGCGTCCGAGGCCACCTTGCGCCGTTTCCTGCACGGCCTGCCCGGGGTCGACCAGGTGGGCCTGGAGTCGCGCGCAGCGACTCTCGGCACCCGGTCGATCAAGACCACCGCGAAGGCCTTCGCCATCGATCTCGCCATCTCGATGATCGACCTGACCACGCTGGAGGGCGCGGACACGGTCGGCAAGGTCCGCTCGCTGTGCGCGAAGGGCCTGAACCCGGACCCCACCGACCGCGGCACCCCGCAGGTCGCGGCGATCTGCGTGTATCCGGACATGGTCGCCACCGCGAAGTCCGCGCTGCGCGGCAGCGGTGTCCAGGTGGCGTCGGTGGCCACCGCCTTCCCGTCCGGCCGGGCCGGCATGCCGGTGAAGCTGGCGGACACCGCGGAGGCGGTCGCCGCGGGCGCCGACGAGATCGACATGGTGATCGACCGGGGCGCGTTCCTCTCCGGCCGCTACCTGGAGGTCTTCGAGGAGATCCGCGCCGTCAAGGAGGCGTGCAGGCGCCCGGACGGCAGCTCCGCCCACCTGAAGGTGATCTTCGAGACCGGCGAGCTGCAGACCTACGACAACGTCCGCCGGGCGTCCTGGCTGGCGATGATCGCGGGTGCGGACTTCATCAAGACGTCCACCGGCAAGGTCGCGGTCAACGCCACTCCCCCGGTGACGCTGCTGATGCTGGAGGCGGTGCGGGACTTCCGCGCGGCCACCGGCACCCAGGTCGGGGTGAAGCCGGCCGGCGGCATCCGCACCACCAAGGACGCGATGAAGTACCTGGTGATGGTGAACGAGACGCTGGGCGACGACTGGCTGAGCCCGCACTGGTTCCGGTTCGGCGCGTCCAGCCTGCTGAACGACCTGCTGATGCAGCGCCAGAAGCTGCGCACCGGCCGGTACTCCGGTCCCGACTACGTGACGGTGGACTGAGGACGATGGCGAAGAACAAGAAGACCGACACCGAGCAGCAGCCCGCCCGCAAGGCCGGCCTGTTCGAGTACGCCCCGGCGCCCGAATCCCCCGCCGCCGCGGGCGAGATCGCGACGTCCTACGGCCACTTCATCGGCGGCCGGTTCGTCGACTCCTCCGGCTCGGAGGCGCTGAAGACCGTCAACCCGGCGACCGAGCAGGTGCTGGCGGAGTTCGCGCAGGGCACCGAGGAGGACGTGGACCGCGCGGTGGCGGCGGCCCGGAAGGCGTTCGCCGACTGGTCCTCGCTGCCGGGCAGCGAGCGCGCCAAGTACTTGTTCCGGATCGCCCGGATCATCCAGGAGCGCAGCCGTGAGCTGGCCGTCCTGGAGTCGATCGACAACGGCAAGCCGATCCGCGAGACCCGCGACGTCGACCTCCCGCTGGTCGCCGCGCACTTCTTCTACTACGCGGGCTGGGCCGACAAGCTCGACTTCGCCGGCTTCGGCCCGAACCCGCGTCCGCTGGGTGTCGCCGCGCAGGTGATCCCGTGGAACTTCCCGCTGCTGATGCTGGCGTGGAAGGTCGCCCCGGCGCTGGCCACCGGCAACACGGTCGTCCTGAAGCCCGCCGAGACCACCCCGCTGACCGCTCTGCGCTTCGCCGAGATCTGCCGCCAGGCGGGCCTGCCGGACGGTGTGGTGAACATCGTCACCGGTGACGGCCGCACCGGCGCCGCGCTGACCGCACACCCCGGCGTGGACAAGGTCGCCTTCACCGGCTCGACCCCGGTCGGCCGGGCGATCGCCAAGCAGATCGCCGGCACCCGCAAGAAGCTCTCGCTGGAGCTCGGCGGCAAGGCCGCGAACATCGTGTTCGACGACGCGCCGCTGGACCAGGCCGTCGAGGGCATCGTCAACGGCATCTTCTTCAACCAGGGCCACGTGTGCTGCGCGGGCAGCCGCCTGCTGGTGCAGGAGTCGGTCCAGGACGAGCTGCTGGACGCGCTGAAGCGCCGGATGGGCACCCTGCGGGTCGGCGACCCGCTGGACAAGAACACCGACATCGGCGCGATCAACTCGGCCGCGCAGCTGGCCCGGATCACCGAGCTGGCCGTCGCGGGCGAGCAGGAGGGCGCCGAGCGCTGGGCACCGGAGTGCGAACTCCCGGGCGCGGGCTACTGGTTCCGCCCCACCCTGTTCACCGGCGTCTCGCAGGCCCACCGGATCGCCCGCGAGGAGATCTTCGGGCCGGTGCTGTCGGTGCTGACCTTCCGCACCCCCGCCGAGGCGGTGGAGAAGGCCAACAACACCCCGTACGGGCTGTCCGCAGGCATCTGGACGGAGAAGGGCTCGCGCATCCTGTGGATGGCGAACCGGCTCCGGGCGGGCGTGGTGTGGGCGAACACCTTCAACAAGTTCGACCCGACCTCGCCGTTCGGCGGGTACAAGGAGTCCGGTTACGGCCGCGAGGGCGGCCGCCACGGTCTGGAGCCCTACCTGAATGTCGAGGCCCTCGATGTCTGAGACCGCAACGCGCATTGACATCTTCAAGACCTACAAGCTGTACGTCGGCGGGAAGTTCCCGCGCTCGGAGAGCGGCCGGGTGTACGAAGTGACAGATGCCAAGGACCAGTGGCTGGCCAACGCCCCGCTGGGCACCCGCAAGGACACCCGGGACGCCGTGCTGGCCGCCCGCGCGGCCGTCAAGGGCTGGTCGGGCACCACCGCGTACAACCGCGGCCAGGTGCTGTACCGGGTGGCCGAGATGCTGCAGGGCCGCCGCGAGCAGTTCACCGCCGAGGTGGCCGCCGCCGAGGGGCTGGGCGCCAAGAAGGCGGCGGCGCTGGTGGACGCGGCGATCGACCGCTGGGTCTGGTACGCGGGCTGGACCGACAAGGTCGCGCAGATCGCGGGCGGCGCCAACCCGGTGGCGGGGCCGTTCTTCAACCTGTCCACCCCGGAGCCGACCGGTGTGGTCGGCGTGCTCGCGCCGCGTGCCGGCCACGGCTTCTCGCTGCTCGGCCTGGTGTCGGTGATCGCCCCGGCGATCGCCACCGGCAACACCGTGGTGGTGGCGGCCGCCGAGCAGGCCCCGCTGCCCGCACTGTCGCTGGGTGAGGTGCTCGCCACCTCCGACGTGCCGGGCGGCGTGGTCAACCTGATCTCCGGCCGTACCGCGGACATCGCCCCGACTCTCGCCTCCCACCAGGACGTCAACGCCCTCGACCTGGCCGGCGCGATCGACCAGGACGGCCCCGGCGCGGCGGCCGCTCTGGAGGCGTCGGCGGCCGATACATTGAAGCGAGTGGTCCGACCGGCCGCCGACCCGTCCGCCGTGGACTGGACGGTCAATCCCGGCACCGGGCGACTGCTCTCCTTCCTGGAGACCAAGACGGTCTGGCACCCGATGGGCATCTAGCCCGGCCCGACCGGCCAACTCCACACAGACCGGCCGCCCTCAGCGCCCCTACCCCCCCGGGGGCCCGGGCGGCCGCGACGGGCCCGCACTTCTCCCCCCCTGGTGCGGGCCCGTCCTCATGCCCTCGCACTCGAATCGGGGCCGAACGGCGGGTTACGACCAGCCCGTCGGATGCCCCAGACTGGTATCTCGTGAGTGACTCCCCGCTGAACCGCCGCCAGATATCCCGCGTCATCCTGCTGTCGGGCCCTTCGGGGTCGGGGAAGTCCTCGCTGGCCGAGCGCAGCGGGCTGCCGGTGCTGCAGCTCGACGACTTCTACAAGGACGGCGACGACCCGACGCTGCCGCAACTGCCGGACGGCGGTGGGCCGGACTGGGACTCGCCGGACGCCTGGCACGGCGAGCAGGCGCTGGCCGCGATCCGGACGCTGGCGTTCGAGGGGGTGGCCGAGGTGCCGACGTACTCGATCCCGGCGAACGGCCGCTCCGGCCACCGCACGCTCGAACTGAACGGCGCCGCCGCGTTCGTCGCCGAGGGCATCTTCGCGGCCGAACTGGTGCGCCGCTGCCAGGCCGAGGGCCTGCTCGGCGACGCCCTGTGCCTGCGCAACAAGCCGTCCACCACGGCCTGGCGGCGCTTCCGCCGGGACGTCCGGGAGGGCCGCAAGTCGATCCCGTACCTGCTGCGCCGCGGCTGGCGGCTGATGCGCTCCGAGCGGGGCATCGTCGCCCGCCAGGTCGAACTTGGCTCCTACGCCTGCTCGGGCGTCGAGGCGAGCCGCCGGATCGCCTCGGTGGCGCGGCAGCTGCCCGCCGAACTGGTCTGAGGCACCGCACCATGGGCGAGCGCTGGTTGGTGGCGGGGCTGGGCAATCCGACCCGCCGGTACGCGGGGACGCGGCACAACGCGGGTTTCCTGGTGGCGGACCGGCTGGCCGAGCGCCACGGCGCCCGCTGGCGCGGGGTGGCCACCCGCACCGCCTCGTTCGAACTCGACGGCCGCACCGTGCTGGTGGCCGAACCGCAGTGGTCGATCAACCTGTCGGGGCGTCCGGTCGCGGCGCTGCTGCGCCGCCACCAGGTGCCGGTGGAGCGGCTGCTGGTGGTCCAGGACGACCTGGACTTCCCGTTCGGCACGGCCCGGTTGAAGCGCGGCGGCGGCCCGGGCGGCCACAACGGCGCCCGCTCCGTGCACCGGGCGCTGGGCACCGCCGACTACGCGCGGCTGCGGGTGGGCGTGGGCCGGCCGCCGAAGGGCACCCGGGTCGACGCGTGGGTGGTGCAGCGGTTCTCCGACGCCGAGCGGGAACGCATGCCGGAGCTGCTGGACCGCTGCGCGGACGCCGTCGCGGCGTTCGTCCTGCGCGGCCTGAACCGCGCCCAGGACGTGCTGCACACCACCGACGCGCGCTGACGGGCGTCAGTCCTCGGCGGGCACGCCGCGGCGCACCAGCCAGGGCAGCAGGAACCACAGGCCGGCGAAGATCAGCGCGATCACCGCGGTGATCGGGACGGCGGCGGCGAAGCCGAGCACCACGGCGAGGACCAGCAGGACGGCGCCGCTGAGCGCCATCGCCAGCAGGACCAGGCCGAGTTGGGCGATCCGGGCGGAGACCTTGACGATCCGCCGCCGGTCGGGATGGTGGGCCAGGCCGCGGTGCAGGGCGACGGGCGTGGCGAGCACGGCGGCGGCGACCACCGAGAGCAGCAGCACCACGACGTACAAGTCCTGCCGGACGTCGTCGAGTTCGGCGAACCGCGGGGTGAAGGCGACGCCGAGCAGGAAGGCGAAGACGATCTGCACGCCGGTCTGCAGCACCCGCAGTTCCTGGAGCATCTCGACCAGCCGCCGGTCGGCGCGGGCCTGCGGGGTCTCCGCGACAGGATCGTCCATCCGCTCATTGTCGCGGCAGCCGTGCGGGGAAACGACTCAGGCGGGCCCCGGTGCGTTCTCCCCCGCACCGGGGCCCGCCTTCGTCCGCGGTACCGGACGGCCCCCGGCGGCCCGCTCCCCCCGGGCCTGTCCGGCCGATCTTGTCGGATCAGCGCGCGTCGTCGGGCGCCCGGCTGGGCGTGCCGGCGAACCGTCCTCGTACTGGGTGTACTTGGATGGTTTGCCGGTGCGTCCAGGCGGGATGATCCGGCGGCGTGCGCCCGGCAAGATCGGCCGGACAGGCCCGAGCGGTTCACCGTCGTCCGGTACCTTCCCCCACCACCCGTCCCCCACGGGAGTTCTGCGGTCAGGCGACCAGCTCGCCGAAGGCGTGCACGGTGTCGCCGGAGCGGTTGAGCTGCTCGTCCTCGCGCATCCGGCGCAGCGCGCGCCAGATGGAGCTCTTCACGGTGCCGACGCTGATGCCGAGAATGTCGGCGATCTCCGGGTCGGTGCGGCCCTCGTAGTAGCGCAGCACGAGCATGGTGCGCTGGTTCTCGGGCAGCTTGGCGAGCGCCTGCCAGAGCACGGTGCGCAGTTCGGTGCCGCCCATGGCGTCGGTGTCGCCGGCGTGCTCGGGGAGTTCCTCGGTCGGGTACTCGTTGACCTTGCGGCGGCGCCAGGCGGAGATGTGCAGGTTGGTCATGGTGCGGCGGAGGTAGCCGCCGACCGCGGCCTTGTCGGTGATCCGGCCCCAGGCGCGGTAGGTCGAGAACAGCGCGGACTGCAGCAGGTCCTCGGCCTCGTAGCGGTCGCCGGTGAGGTGGTAGGCGGTGGCGTACAGGGAGGCGCGGCGCTCGCGCACGTACGCGGTGAACTCGGCGATGTTGCGTGCCTCGTCCTTCGCGGCGGCCGGGTGCTCCCCCTGTGCGTCTCCCTGGTCGGCCTGGAAGGTCTGCGGCGCGAGCCGCAGCATCCGTCCCGCGGCCGGCCCGGCGAAGGTGTTGCCGCCGGTCCGGGCGTGGGTGGTGTCCCCGTTCCTGGTCCCCACGACCGGGCGGCGGGTTCCGGTGCTGTGTGCGCATCCCCGTACGAAGAGGGTGCCGGTGTTCTCCTCCTCGCGACGCGGCCGGTTGGTGCCCAGCACGGCTGCACGCGGCCCGGCGTTTCGGGTCGTCAGCGTTGCGGTCATCGGGCACCCCCATGGTCGGTACGAGCGGTTCCTTGCTCGTCGCCGCACCGGGCTTGGCCTGGTGCGTTGTTGCGGCGACAAGGAAAATCCTGCCGGTCGCTCGTCATGGCGGTGTCTGTCGACTGTCACAGGGCTGTCACAAGGGCGCCCGGTTCGGGGCAGTCGGCGGCTCCGAGATGGCTGACGCCGGAGCGGGCCGGTCCGGTTCCCGGGTGCGCGAGGATCACCCGGGTGGGTGCTTCCTGGGTCAGGGTGGGACACAATGACCTCCGTGTCTTTCCTGCTTCTGATCGAGGACGACGACGCCATTCGCACCGGCCTCGAACTCGCCCTCACCCGCCAGGGTCACCGCGTCGCGACCGCCGCGTCCGGCGAGGACGGTCTGCGCCTGTTCAAGGAGCAGCGTCCGGATCTGATCGTGCTCGACGTGATGCTGCCGGGCATCGACGGTTTCGAGGTGTGCCGGCGGATCCGGCGCACCGACCAGCTGCCGATCATCCTGTTGACGGCGCGCTCCGACGACATCGACGTGGTGGTCGGGCTGGAGTCCGGTGCCGACGACTACGTGGTGAAGCCGGTGCAGCCGCGGGTGCTGGACGCCCGGATCCGCGCGGTGCTGCGGCGCGGCGAGCGGGAGAGCTCCGACTCCGCGGCGTACGGCGGCCTGGTGATCGACCGCTCGGCGATGACCGTCACCAAGGACGGCCAGGACCTCCAGCTGACCCCGACCGAGCTGCGGCTGCTGCTGGAGCTGAGCCGCCGCCCGGGGCAGGCGCTGTCCCGGCAGCAGCTGCTGCGGCTGGTGTGGGAGCACGACTACCTGGGCGACTCCCGGCTGGTGGACGCGTGCGTGCAGCGGCTGCGGGCGAAGGTCGAGGACGTGCCGTCCGCGCCGACGCTGATCCGTACCGTCCGCGGGGTCGGCTACCGTCTGGACCCGCCCGCGTGACCTCTCCCTTCTGCCTGGTGAGCTCTTCTTGACCGACGACCAGTCCGCGCCGCGCCGTGCCCGTCCGCTGTCCTGGCGGTGGTTCGGTTCGCTGCGGCTCAGCTCGCTGCGGGTCCGGCTGATCGCGGTGTTCGCCGCGGTCGCGCTGGTCACCGCGGTGTCCGCGTCCGGGATCGCCTATTGGTTGAACCGCGACGCGGTGCTCAGGCGTGCCCAGAACGCCTCGCTGAACGACTTCCGCGGCTCGCTGACCCGCAATGTCTCGCAGCTGCCGCTGCATCCGACCTGCCAGGACCTGGCGTCGCTGGCCGTGCAGGTGGCGAGTTCCGGCCTGGCGTACGACGTGGTGGTGGTCGACAACTCGCAGCCGGACTGCACCGCGTCCTCCGACCCGATCGCCTTCACCGTCAAGCAGGTGCCGTCGGCGCTGGTCACGGCGGTCAACAAGCCGCGCGAGACCGGCCCGGGCAACCCGTACGAGTACCACCTGTACTGGCAGCGGGTGAACCTGGCCGGGCCGTACGTGGTCGGCGGGACGAAGGTGGCGCCGAACGGGCCGACCGCCTACATGTTCAAGTCGCTGCAGAACGAGCGCGCCGACCTGAACACCCTCGGCTGGTCGCTGGCGTTCGCCACCCTGCTGGCGCTGGTCGGCTCCGCGCTGCTCGCGCAGGGCGCCTCGGCGACGGTGCTGCGGCCGGTGCGCCGCCTCGGCGACGCCGCCCGGCAGCTCGGCGAGGGCAAGCTCGACACCCGGCTCGACGTCGAGGGCAATGACGAACTCGCCGATCTGGCACGGACGTTCAACCGCACCGCGGAGTCGCTGTCGGAGCAGGTCGCGGAGCTGAGCGCGCGCGAGGCGCAGTCCCGGCGGTTCGTCGCCGACATGTCGCACGAGCTGCGCACCCCGCTGACCGCGATGACCGCCGTCACCGACATCCTGGAGGACGAGGCCGACTCGCTCGACCCGATGATCGAGCCCGCGGTGCGGATCGTGGTCTCGGAGACCCGCCGGCTGTCCGACCTGGTGGAGAACCTGATGGAGGTGACCCGGTTCGACGCGGGCACCGCCAAGCTGGTGGCCGACGAGGTCGACATGGCCGACCTGATCATGTCCTGCATCGACGGCCGGGCCTGGTACGACGCGGTCGAGCTGGACGCCCCGCGCGGCATCCTGGCCGTCGTGGATCCGCGCCGGCTGGACGTGGTGTTCGCCAACCTGATCGGCAACGCGCTCAAGCACGGCGGCTCCCCGGTGAAGGTGCGGGTCCGCCAGGACGACGAGGCCCACACCGTGGTGGTGTCGGTCTCCGACGGCGGCCCCGGCATTCCGGAGGACGTGCTGCCGCACGTCTTCGACCGCTTCTACAAGGCCGACAAGGGCCGGGCCCGGTCCGAGGGCAGCGGCCTGGGCCTGTCCATCGCCGAGGCCAACGCCCGCATCCACGGCGGCACCATCACCGCCGCCAACCACCCGGAGGGCGGTGCCGTGTTCACCCTCACCCTGCCGCTCACCCAACCGCCCGCCCCCGGCCCGGAAGAGGCCCGATGACCACCCGCCGCCGCATCCGCGCCGTCGCCCTGCTGGCCGGCTCGACGGCCCTGCTCACCGGCTGCGGCATCCGCCCCACCGCGGTGCCCGTCGACGCCGGCGCACCCGCCAGCCGCACCGCCTGCCCCACGCCCGTACTGATGCCGGTCGCCCCGGCGGCCAGCCCGAGCGCGACGCCCCCGTTGGGCGCTCCGACCGCTCCCGCCGCGTCCGGGAAGCCCTCCGCGAAGGCCGGGCAGTCGCCGTCGGCCACGCCCTCGGCGGCGGTGTCGGCGCCCGGGGTGTTCGGCGCGCCGTCAGCGAGCCACTGCCCCTGATCACCCGTCCGGCGGAACCGCCTCCGGTACGGCGCGCGTCCCCCGGGATGTGCACACCACTGCGCGAACCGACCACAGGACGGCGCCGTACCGGCAGCGGACGGCAGCCCGGCTGCTACTGACCCTCCATCTGCTGGCACTCGGCTGGCTGGCGCTCCGCCCGATCACCGCCGCCTGGACCGGCCCGTCCAACCTCACCCCGTTCGCCACCGTGCACCAGGCGCTCGCCACCCACACCGTCCTCGCCGCCCTCGCCACCGGTCTCCTCCCGCTGGCCCCCGTCGGCGTCCTCCTCCCGCTCGCGGTCGGCACCCCGCAGCGCGGCTGGCTGCTCTCCTTCCTCCGCAGCACCGGCGCCGTCGCCCTGCTCGCCACCGCCCTGGAGATCCTGGCGAGCTGGGCCCCCGGCCACGTCCTCAACGTCGACAACATCCTGCTCGGCACCCTCGGCGCGGCCACCGCCCACCTGCTCCTGATACCCCCGATCCGCGCCCGCGCCCTCCGCCGCCCCACCGGGCCCCGGCCCGGGCCGCGCCCCGCCGCGACGCGGGGCCAGGAGAAGGCACGTCAGCACCCCCTCCCGGCCCCATGGCTCAGCGCGACCGCACCGCGCCGCTGACCGTCAGTGTCCGGCGCCGCCGCCGAGGTACTGGGTGCCGTCGACGACCTGAGCGGCCGGGGGGACGACGGCCTGGACCGGGCGGTCGAAGTCGCTGAACTGCATCTCGATCCGGGCCGGCGTGCTGGCCGACATCGACAGCAGGTACGCCGGGCCCTCGGCGGCGATGACGAGTTCGGAGCCGGTGAGGTCCTTGAAGACCTGGGCCTTCACTCCGCCGACGTCCTTCTGACCGGCCGGCCTGTTGATGGCGTCCGCGCCCATCGTGTTCAGGCCGCCGGTGGCCAGGATCTCCAGGCCGGTGTCGCAGTAGCCGGTCATCTTCTTGGCCGTCGGGTTGTCGGCCGGGAGCTTCAGGGTCTGTTGGGTGGCGCCGTCCTTCGGCGTCACCCACACCGTGCCGGCCTTGCGGACGAAGTCCGTCCGGCCGTCACCGTCGGTCTGTGCCCAGCCGACGCAGGTGCCGTCCTTGTCCCCGAACGCCTCGCCCGAGAGGAGTTTGCCGTTCAGGTCCAGCCGGAAGGCGATCCGGACCGAGCGGACCTTGGCCCCCACCGTCCGGGACTCCGGCAGCAGTACCGTCACGTCCGACGCGGAGGCCGACGCGGAGGCCGACGCCGGCGCCGACACCGGACCGGCCGGTGCTGCCGCCTCGCTGTCCCGCTCCGGTCCGCACGCCGACATTCCCGCGCCCAGGACGGCGGTCAGCGCGGCCGCGACCGCCGTCCGCTTTCCGTGTATGGCCAATTCCCGTTCCCCACGATTTCGTTCACGATCGACTGCTCGAATGCGCGGCCGAGCATATCCGGCGCCGGCCACGGCTCAGTTCGGCAGTGTCGCCCCGTCGAAGTCGCGGACCTCCTCGGCGGGCGGCGCGGTGACCGTCACCGGCGCGTTGTAGTCGCCGAGCCGCACGATGGTCCGCTCCGCTGCCGGGCCGGACTCGAACCGCAGCAGGTACGGCTCGCCCTCGGCGGCGACCGCGATCCGCATCCCCGTGCTCTTTCGGGGCTTCGCGGCGAGCTCGGCCACGGCGTCGCCCGCCCGGTACCGCAGGACCACCGCCGGGACGCCGCCGATCCGGGTGGTGCCCTCGCGGAGCCACTGGCCGTGCGTGTCGCCGACCGTCATGGTGTCGAGCTGTCGAATCAGACTGAAGGCCATGCCGCAGGAGTCGAGCAGGTCCAACTGCGGGGTGCGGCTGGTGGTCCACCAGCCGTTCGCCGACGGGCCGTTGCCCTGGGACCGGTCCGTCTTCAGGAAGACCTGCCCGTTCTTGCGCAGCACGTGGACCCACTCCCGCGAACGGCGCGCGCCGTCCAGGATCGGGTCACCCTCGGTCATCTCCTGCGAACAGTCACCGTCGCGGGCGGCGGTGATCGTCATGGCGCTGTGGTCGTCCTTCAGGGCCGTTCGCAGAGTCATCCGCACGGAGCTCGCCCGGTCCCCGGCGGCCTGCGCCTTGGCCACGATCTCCGCCGCCGAGAGCCCGGCCAGCCCGTTCCCCGCGGCGGGGTCAGGCGCGTCGCCCGAATCGCAGGAGCTGACTCCCGCCATGGCGAGGACGGTCAGGGCGACGGTGGCCGGCAGGCGATTCGCGCGCATGGAAATTCCCCCTGGTGAACCGAAGAACATCAAATCGCGCGAGTGTGACACCCCCGCGTACCTGATGGCCAATCAGTTCCAGTCCTTTGCCGGCCCCTTGCCGTTGTTCGGGCGGAAGAAGAACGCGTGCGCCGCAGGCCCGCTCAGTGGTGTTCGCCGAGGACGATCCGGTAGCCGCTCGCGTCGACGGTCTCGTCGGCGGACGGCGGGGTGGCCTCCACCGGCTCGCCGAAGGCGTCGAACCGCATCGCGGTGGCGCTGTCGCCGGTCGTGTTCGCCGACAGCAGGTACGGCTGTCCCTCGGCGGCGATCGCCACCGTGCCGGCCGACCCGTGCGGGCCGCCCTCGTCGGAGCGGAATCCGAGGAACACCGCCCGGGTGCCGCTCACCTGCCGGACGCCGGTCTTGGTCCACTCCCCGGCGGCCTTCAACGGTCCGTCGCCGGTCGCCAGCCGGAAGACCAGGTCGCAGTACCCGGCGTAGGTCCTGCCGAGGTCGCCGGCGCCCGCCAGCCACTTGTCCGCCAGTCCGGGCCCGGCGTCCGGCAGCGCGGACCGGAGCATCGCGGCGGAAGGTTTCACCCAGACCGTGCCGCCGTGCCGCCGCACCTCCGCCTCGACGCCGTTCTCGGACACCGTCCCGGTGCAGTCGCCGTCCCGGGTGACGGAGAGCGCGTACTCCAGCGTCCCGGACTTCTGCTGCAGCCGGACCGTCCCGCGCAGCGAGGCCAGCCCCGCGCCCGACTCCTGGGCCTTCGCCAGGATCTGCTCGGGCGTGAGGTCCTCCAGGCCGCCGCCCGCCCCCACCACGGACGCCGCGCCGTCCCCGCCGGCGCGATCCGGTTCGCAGGCCGCCACCGAGACCACCCCGGCCAGCCCCAGCACGACCAGCCCGACCAGTACGGCCGTGGTCGGCCACCGTTTCGCCCGCATCGCTCTCGCCCCTCGCGTTGTTCCCCGGGTGATCCCGGTGCCGCGAGTCTTCCAGCCGCCCGGGGCCGGACACCACCGCTTCCGGCGGTTCGGACGGGCCGGAGGCCACCGCTTCCGGCGGGCCGGTACCCGCCTACCCGGCGGCCAATCTCGGGGTCCGCCCCGGAACCGACCCCGAGGCCGGGATCCCTCCGGACGGGGAGCTCCTCCGGGTCCGAATCCGCATCGCGACCGACGGAAAACCGCAGGTCGCGGCGGGACGATGGAGTCAGCCAGGTCGGACCGCCCGACCCGGGAGCACTCCCTCGGAGGAGAAGATGAGCACCCTCGCCCGTCCCCGTCACCAGCGCGTCCTCGGCGGCGTCTGCGCCGGCATCGCCCGGCGCTTCGGGTACACCCCGTGGACGGTCCGGGCCATCTTCCTGGCATCCTGCCTGCTGCCGGGCCCGCAGTTCCTGATCTACCTGGCGCTGTGGCTGCTGCTCCCCCAGGAGCCGTGACCCGCCACTTCCACCGCCTGACGAAACGCCCACGACGAAACGCCCATGACGAAGGGGCCGCCCCACGGGGCGGCCCCTCGGCCCTGGCTCGGACGGTGCGTCAGCCGCCCACGCCGGGCAGGGCCGGCAGGCCGGGGGCGCCGCCACCGGTCGGCGAGAGGCTGGTCAGCGTGCCGATGACGCTGCCGACCGGGGTCTTGGCCAGGCCCTGGCCGCCGGGGACGGAGTCCAGACCGCCGATCCGGTGCGCACCCTCGGGCGCCGCGGCCTGCGGGTCGACGCCGGCCGGGCCGACCTGCTCGGCCACCGGCCCGGCCTGCTCGGTGGCGGGGGCGGCGGCCTGGGCGGGGGCGCCGGCAGCCGGGTTGAGCGCGCCGGTCACGGTGCCGAGCTGGTCGGCGCCGGGCAGCTTGCTCACGGCCCCGGTGGCGGCACTGGTCACGCCCGGGTTGGTGAGCGCGCCGGTCGGCAGTCCGAGGCCGCCGGGGGCGACCGGCGCGGCCGAGGCGGTGCCCGCGGCAACGGCGGCGGCGACAACGCCGAGCACGGCGGTGCCGGCGGCCTTCAGAGTGGCCTGCTTCATGTGTGCGTCCTCAGTCCTGGTCGGGCCGGTGCGGGGTCGCACGCCCGGGGATTTCAGGGCGCGACCGTCACACCGAGTCAGCAGTGACCGGCTCACCGTAGTGAGAGTGGTGCGCACGGTTCAAAATCCGACCACTCCCCCGAGTGATAAGTCCGACCATCTCCATGGACGTTGACAGCTCGGGGGCCACCCGGGCCCTCAGTCGCGCGGACCGAACAGCCACTCGGCCTTGAGCTCCGCGTACCCCGGCTTGATCACGTCGTTGATCATCGCCAGCCGCTCGTCGAACGGCAGGAACGCCGACTTCATCGCGTTGACGGTGAACCACTCCATGTCGCCCAGCGTGTAGCCGAACGCGTCCACCAGGTGCTCGAACTCGCGGCTCATGCTGGTGCCGCTCATCAACCGGTTGTCGGTGTTGACGGTGACCCGGAACTTCAGCCGCGCGAGCAGCCCGATCGGGTGCTCGGCGTACGAGGCCGCCGCGGCGGTCTGCAGGTTCGAGGTCGGGCACATCTCCAGCGGCACCCGCCGGTCGCGCACGTACGCGGCCAGCCGCCCGAGCTCCACCCGGCCGTCCTCGCCGACCGTGATGTCGTCCACGATCCGCACGCCGTGACCGAGCCGGTCCGCGCCGCAGCACTGCACCGCCTCCCAGATCGACGGCAGCCCGAACGCCTCGCCGGCGTGGATGGTGAAGTGGTTGTTCTCGCCCTTGAGGTAGTCGAACGCGGCCTGGTGCCGGGTCGGCGGGTGACCGGCCTCCGCGCCCGCGATGTCGAACCCGACGACACCTCGGTCCCGGTGACGGTTCGCCAGCTCGGCAATCTCCAGCGAACGCGCCGCGTGCCGCATCGCGGTCAGCAGCGTCCCGACCCGGATCCGGTGCCCGCGCGCCCGCGCGTTCGCCTCACCCAGCCGGAAGCCCTCGTTGACGGCCTCCACCACCTCGTCCAGGCTCAGCCCCGCCTCCAGGTGCTGCTCCGGCGCGTACCGCACCTCGGCGTACACCACGCCGTCCGCCGCCAGGTCCTCCGCACAGTCGGCGGCCACCCGGATCAGCGCCTCCCGGGTCTGCATCACCGCACACGTGTGCGCGAACGTCTCCAGGTACCGCTCCAGCGACCCCGAGTCCGCCGCCTCCCGGAACCACACCCCGAGCGCCTCCGGGTCCGTGGTCGGCAGCCCCTCATAGCCGCAATCGGCCGCCAGCTCGACGATCGTCCCCGGCCGCAACCCACCGTCCAGGTGGTCGTGCAACAGCACCTTCGGCGCCCGGACGATCTGCTCCGCCGTGGGAACACGCGGGACCGTGGTGCCCGCGAGAGTGATCTGCTTCTCCATTGCCGGAGCATAGCCCCTACGCGCGTAGATCAGCCACGCGCCCCGCGAAACGGAACCCTCGCTCAGCCACGCGCCACCCCCGCCGCGACACCACGAACTCCCGGAACCCCGCCACCGCCGACGTGAGCGGGCGGGTCGCGTGCCAGGCCAGCCCGACCGCACGCCGGGTACGAGGACCGGCGACTCCGAGCCCCAACGACGCCCGGCCCCTCTCCCCCCACCCCACCCCTCGCCGCGAAGCGGAACCCACACCGCGAAGCGGAACCCACACCGCGAAGCGGAACCCACACCGCGAAGCGGAACCCACACCGCGAAGCGGAAGCGGAACCCTCGCTCAGTCGTGCGCCAGAATGCTCCCCCGCCGCGACAGCACAAAGTCCCGGAAGGCCGCCGCCGGCGGCGTGAGCGGGCGGGTCGCGTGCCAGGCAAGGCCGATCGCCCGCCGGGAGCGGGGGCGGCGATTCCGAGCCCGACGACGCCCGGCCCCATCTCCCACCACCCCCACCCCGCGAAGCAGAAGCGGAACCCGCGCTCAGTCGTGCGCCAGAATGCTCCCCCGCCGCGACAGCACGAAGTCCCGGAAGGCCGCCGCCGGCGGCGTGAGCGGGCGGGTCGCGTGCCAGGCGAGGCCGATCGCCCGGCGGGTGCGGGGGGCGGTGACCTCGAGTTCGACGACGCCCGGGCGGGGGACGAGCGCGGGTGGGAGGAGGGCGACGCCGAGGCCGGCGGCGACCAGGCCGCGGAGGGTTTCGACCTCCTCGCCCTCGAAGGCGATCCGCGGGGTGAAGCCGGCCTCCGCGCAGAAACCCTCCATGATGTGGCGCAGCCCGTAGCCCTCCTCGACCGTCACCCACGACTCGTCGGCGACCTCGGCGAGCCGGATCCGGCGGCGGGCGGCCAGCCGGTGGTCCGCGGGGACGGTCAGGTAGAGCCGCTGCTCGTCCAGCGGACGGGCCGTCAGGTCGGGCGCGTCGGGGAGCGGCGAGACCAGGCAGAGGTCCAACTCCCCTGCGCGCAGGCGTTCCAGCATCGCGGCGACGTAGTCCTGCACCAGCTGGAACCGCACCTGCGGGTGCCCGGCCCGGAATCCTCGCAGCAGGGCGGGCACCGCGTCCGTCCCCATGGTGTGCAGGAAGCCGAACGCGACCCGCCCGGCCGCCGGGTCGGCCTCCGCCCGTGCCGCCTCCGCGCCGCGTTCGACCTCGGCCAGTGCCCGTTCGACGGCGTCCAGCAGCAGCCGTCCGGCCCGGGTGAGGCGGACGGTGCGGCCCTGTCGGGCGAGCAGGTCGACGCCGAGTTCGGCTTCCAGGCGGGCGACGGCCCGGGAGAGGGTGGGCTGCGGCATGCCAAGGAGGTGCGCGGCCTGGGTGACGTGTTCCAGCCGGGCGACCGCCGCGAACTCCGCCAACTGCGGTGCGAGGCGCGTCACATCGGTGTCCGGACCGAGTTCGGCGAGGCGGACGGGCGCGGAGCTGCTCTCATACGTCACAGCATGAAGTTTCCCGCATTCATGCATTGGACGCATCAGGCCGCGCGGCCATAGCGTCGAAGCCATGCAGCCTGCCAGTACCGAGGCGTCCGCGCCCGCCCCCGCATCCGTGTCCTCGTCCGATCTGCGCCTTCGCCCCGGCAGCCGGGACTTCCGCCGCGCCAACCTCGCCCTGTTCGCGGCGGGTGTCGCCACCTTCGTCCTGCTGTACTCCACCCAGGGCCTGCTGCCGGTGCTCTCCGCCGACCTCGACCTGACGCCCGGTCAGGCCAGCTGGACGGCCTCCGCATCCACCCTCGGACTCGCTCTCGCCCTGCTGCCCGCCAGCGCCCTGTCCGACCGGTACGGGCGCACCGCCGTGATGACGGCCTCCACTCTCGCCGCCGCGCTGCTCGCCATCGCGCTGCCGCTCGCCCCGGACCTCACCACGCTGGTGGTCCTGCGGGCCGTCCAGGGCGCGGCGCTGGCCGGGCTCCCCGCCACCGCGATGGCCTATCTCGCCGAGGAGGTGCACCCGGCGGCGCTCGCCTCCGCGATGGGCCTGTACGTGGCCGGCAACTCGATCGGCGGGATGGGCGGACGCCTGGTCTCCGGCTGGGTCGCGGCCGCCTGGGGCTGGCGCTGGGGGCTGGCGGTCTCGGCCGTCCTCGCACTGCTCGCGGTACTCGCCTTCCGGCTGCTGATCCCCCGGGCCCGGCACTTCCGGCGGACGCCGGTGGACGCCCGGGCGCTGGCGGCGACCGTCGCCGGGCACCTGCGCAACCCGCTGCTGCTGCGGCTGTACGCGCTCGGGATGCTGTTCATGGCGGTCTTCGGCGCGGTCTACAACACCGTCGGCTACCGGCTGGTCTCGGCGCCGTTCCACCTGCCGGAGTCGATCGCCGCGTCGATCTTCGTGGTGTACCTGGTCGGCACGGCGTCCTCCGCCTCGGCCGGCCGCCTCACCGCCCGCTGGGGCCGCCGCGGCACCCTCTACCTGGCGATCTCCACCACCACGGCCGGCCTGCTGCTCTCCCTCGCGAACTCCCTGTTCTGCGCGATCCTCGGCCTGGTCCTGATCACCGCCGGCTTCTTCGCCGGCCACGCCACGGCCTCCTCCTCCGTCGGCCGCACCGCCACCACCGGCCGCGCCCAGGCCTCCGCGCTCTACCTGATCGCCTACTACCTCGGCAACAGCCTCGGCGGCACGATCGGCGCCGACGCCTACCACTCCACCGGCTGGCCGGGCACCGCCACCGTCGCCCTCACCGCCATGACCTGCGCGGCCGGCGTCACCCTGTACGCCTCCCACCGCGCCGTCACTTCCCGGAGGGCAGCAGCCGCTACCGTCCAGGCATGACCGACGACTACGCCGCACTGCGGGCGGTGCTCGATCTGCTGCCCGCAGTGCCGGACCTGCGGCAACCGGAAATTTCGTCTTCGGGGACGTCATCACCGTCGGCCCGTGGACTCTCGACACCGGTGTCCTGCGCACCTACGCAGGCTGATTACACCGCTGGGGGCTCGAAGCGGACGGTGGCGGCCGGACCGGAGGCCGCGTGGATGTCGAGTTCGGACTCCAGGGCGGTGGCCAGCCGGTGCAGCAGCGGCAGGGTGGGCACGGTGTCCCCGCCCTCGATCACCTCGACCTGGGCCTCCATCAGCCCGGCCCGCCGGGCCGGCTCGGCCGGCGACAGCCCGAGCGCGGTCCGGCGGTCGTACACCGCCTGCCCGAGAGCCATCGCACAGCGGATCTCCCGCCGCAGCGCGGCGACCTCCGGGTCCTCCGCCTGCGGCTCGCCGAGCAGGGCGCGGGTGCGGGCGGTCTTCCACTGCGAGTGGTTCATCGAATGTCGCCTTTCGTGACCGCGCGGCCGAACGCCTCGTACGCGGGCAGGCGCTCCGGCTGACAGCTCTTCCGCGCCCACAGCGCCCGGGACCGGGACCGGGACGGCAGCGCGGAGAGCCGGTCACGGATCTCCGGCTCGATCTCCATGAGGTGGCGCACTCCGCCCACGCGGCGCGGCGTACTGCCGCCGCGCCGCGCGCACGGAGTCGTATGACTTAGGCGATCCGGTCGAGGACGATCGGGGCCGGGGTGAAGACCGTGCCCGTGGGGGCGACGGTGATGGCGTCGGTGAGGGCTTCCAGGGCGTAGGGGAAGCGCTCGGGGGTGTCGGTGTGGAGGGTGAGGAGGGGCTGGCCGGCGGTGACGGTGTCGCCGGGCTTGGCGTGGAGTTCGATGCCGGCGCCGGCCTGGACGGGGTCCTCCTTGCGGGCGCGGCCGGCGCCGAGGCGCCAGGCGGCGACGCCGACGGCGTAGGCGTCGAGGGTGGTGAGGACGCCGGTCGCGGGGGCGGGGAGGACGTGGGTCTCGCGGGCGACGGGCAGGGGGGCGTCGACGTCGCCGCCCTGGGCGGTGATCATGCGGCGCCAGTGGTCCATGGCGGAGCCGTCGCGGAGGGCGTCGGCGGGGTCCTTGCCGTGGACACCCGCGGCGGCGAGCATCTCGCGGGCGAGGGCCAGGGTGAGTTCGACGACGTCGGCGGGGCCGCCGCCGGCCAGCACCTCCAGCGACTCGCGGACTTCGAGCGCGTTGCCGGCGGTGAGGCCGAGCGGGGTGGACATGTCGGTGAGCAGGGCGACCGTGGCGACGCCGGCGGAGCGGCCCAACCCGACCATGGTGCGGGCGAGTTCGCGGGCGTCGTCGAGGTTCTTCATGAACGCGCCGGAGCCGACCTTGACGTCCAGGACGAGTGCGCCGGTGCCTTCGGCGATCTTCTTGGACATGATCGAGGAGGCGATCAGCGGGATCGCCTCGACGGTGCCGGTGACGTCGCGCAGGGCGTAGAGCTTCTTGTCGGCGGGGGCCAGGCCGTCGCCGGCGGCGCAGATCACGGCGCCGCAGTCGCGCAGGACGGTGAGCATCTCCTCGTTGGAGAGCAGGGCGCGCCAGCCGGGGATGGATTCGAGCTTGTCGAGGGTGCCGCCGGTGTGGCCGAGGCCGCGGCCGGAGAGCTGCGGGACGGCGGCGCCGCAGGCGGCGACCAGCGGGGCGAGCGGGAGGGTGATCTTGTCGCCGACGCCGCCGGTGGAGTGCTTGTCGGCGGTGGGGACGGCGAGCGAGGAGAAGTCCATGCGTTCGCCGGAGCGGATCATGGCGTCGGTCCAGCGGCTGATCTCACGGGCCGTCATGCCGTTGAGCAGGATGGCCATGGCGAGGGCGGACATCTGCTCGTCGGCGACCTCGCCGCGGGTGTAGGCGTCGATCACCCAGTCGATCTGGGGGTCGGTCAGTTCGCCCCGGTCGCGCTTGGCCCGGATGACGGAGATGGCGTCCATGCAGGTGCTCCAGTGAGGTGTGAAATGCGAAGAGTGCCGCGGGGGATTCCTCCCGCGACACTCTACGCGCGTAACAATGTGATCAGCCAGCAGAAGCTACAGCTTGTCCGGCCCGAACGCGTCCGGCAGGACCTCGCTCATCGGCCGTACCCCGGAGGGCAGTTCGACCAGCAGGTCCGGTCCGCCGTGCTCCCACAGCAGCTGGCGGCAGCGCCCGCACGGCATCAGCAGTTCGCCGGCGCCGTCCACGCAGGTGAAGGCCGTCAGCCGGCCGCCGCCGGTGGCGTGCAGCGCGGAGATCAGGCCGCACTCGGCGCACAGGCCGAGGCCGTAGGAGGCGTTCTCCACGTTGCAGCCGGTCACCGTGCGGCCGTCGTCGACCAGGGCCGCCGCCCCCACCGGGTACTTGCTGTACGGGGCGTAGGCGTGGCGCATCGCGGCGCGCGCGGCGGCGCGCAGCGACTCCCAGTCGACCTCGGTCACTTGGCCTGTCCCTTGCGGTAGATCTGGCCGTCGGCCTTGGGCATCCGCAGCCGCTGGGAGGCCAACGCGAGCACCACCAGGGTAATCACGTACGGGGTGGCGACGATCAGCGGACGCTGAACGGCGTCGGTGGTGACGTACCAGAGGGCGACGCCGCCGGCCACCACGATGCTGATCGCACCGGCCACGAACTTGCGGCGCCAGAGCTGCCACAGCGCGAGCATCGCCATCGCGATGGCGACCACCAGCAGCAGCACGTGCACCGAGTCGGCGTCGCGCAGCTGGAGGCTGTCGGTGAAGCCGAACAGGCCCGCGCCGGCGGCCAGGCCGCCCGGCATCCAGTTGCCGAAGATCATCGCGGCCAGGCCGATGAAGCCGCGGCCCTGGGTCTGGCCGTCCCGGTAGAAGTGCGCGGCGACCAGCGAGAGGTACGCGCCGCCGAGGCCCGCGAAGGCGCCGGAGGCGATCACCGCGAGGTACTTGTACTTGTAGACGTTGACGCCCAGCGACTCGGCGGCGGTCGGGTTCTCGCCGCAGGAGCGCAGCCGCAGGCCGAACACCGTGCGCCAGAGCACGAAGTAGCTGGCGATCAGGAACGCGGCGGCGATCAGGGTGACCACCGACAGGTGGGTGGTCAGGCCGCGGAGGATGCCGGCCACGTCGGAGACCAGGAACCAGTGGTGCTGCTCGATGCCGTTCAGCCAGTCCGACAGGCCGGGGACGGTGAAGGTGGGCAGCGACTCCGAGGGCGGCGACTGGCTCGCACCGGCGCCCTGGGTCTTGTAGTCCTGGTAGTAGATCCGGTTGACGTACGCGCAGATGCCGGGGATCAGCAGGTTGACGCCGACGCCGGAGACGATGTGGTCGACGCCGAAGGTGACGGTGACCAGCGCGTGCAGCAGACCGCCGACCGCGCCGCCCGCCATGCCGGCCAGCAGGCCGACCCACGGGTTGACCAGGAAGCCGGCCCAGGCGCCGCAGAAGGTGCCGGCCACCATCATGCCTTCGAGGCCGATGTTGACCACGCCCGCGCGCTCCGCCCACAGGCCGCCGAGACCGGCCATGGCGATCGGCACGGCGGAGGACACCGCGGCGCCGATCTGGCCCGAGGAGGTCAGTCCGTGGTTGCCGGTGATCGCACCGACCGCCGCGAACAGCAGCAGGGCGAGCGCGATCAGCAGCAGCACCACCGGCCAGGTCAGCTTGAACTTCTTCTTCACGGGCGCGACGGGCGCCTTCGGCTTGGCGACAGCGGTGCTCATGCCGCCACCTCCTTCTGGGCGGCCGCGGCGACGGCCTGTGCGGCGAGCTCGGCGCCGACCTTCTGCTGCTGGCGCTTCAGGCCGAAGCGGCGCACCAGTTCGTAGGCCACGACGACGCAGATGACGATGGTGCCCTGGATCACCGGGATGATCTCGGCCGGGTAGTTGCCCCGGGTGGGCAGCTGGGCGCCGGAGGCGTCCAGGAAGGCGAACAGCAGCGCGGAGAACGCGATGCCGATCGGGGTGTTGCGGCCGAGCAGGGCCACCGAGATGCCGATGAAGCCCAGGCCGACCTGCACGTTCTGGCCGAAGTAATAGGTGTTCTGCATCAGTTCGGGCAGGCCGACCAGACCGGCCATCGCGCCGGAGACCACGATCGAGGTGATCACCATGCGCTTGACGTTGACGCCGGACGCCTTGGCGGCGCTCTCCGAGCGGCCGGTGGCGCGCAGGTCGAAGCCGAACCGGGTGCGGTTCAGGGTGAAGTGGAAGACCACGCCGACCAGCACCGCGATCACGATGAAGCCCCACAGGGTGCCGCCCTGGGTCTCGATCGAGAAGAAGTGGCTGGAGTCGGAGATCTTCGCGGTCTGGATCGAGTTGGTGACGCCGCTGGTCTTCGGCGCCAGGATGCCCGGCACCAGCAGCACGCCGATCACGGCGGTGGCGATGGCGTTCAGCATGATGGTCGAGATGACCTCGCTGACGCCCCGGTAGACCTTCAGCACACCGGCGATCGACGCCCACAGGCCGCCGACGAACATCGCGACGATCAGCAGCAGCGGGATCTGCAGGAAGGCCGGCAGGTCCAGCTGGGAGCCGACGTACGCGGCCATCATCATGGCCAGCTTGTACTGGCCCTCGATGCCGATGTTGAACAGGTTCATCCGGAACCCGAACGCGGCGGCGGCCGCGGCCAGGTAGTACACGGTCGCCTTGTTCAGGACGGCGACCTGGCCGTCCGACGCGGTGCCGTAGTCCCACATGATCTGGAAGGCGTTGAACGGGTCGCGGCCGGAGACCGCCAGCAGCGAGCCGGCGATGGCCACCGACAGCAGCACGGCCAGCACCGGCGCGGCCAGGCCGAGGCCGATCCTCTCCAGGTCGAACCGCTGCGAACGCGGCCGGTCGGGCGCCTGTGCGGCCGGGGGGTTGGGACTGGTCATGTGGCTACTCCCCCGCCTGCTCGTGGCCGGCGGTGACGGTGGACGGACTCCGGTCGGAGACGATGTGTCCGGTGGCGGCACCGGTCATCGCGGTGCCCAGGTCCTCGGCGGTGACGGTGGCCGGGTCGGCGGAGGCGACCAGCGCACCGCGGTAGATCACCCGGATGGTGTCGGACAGGCCGATCAGCTCGTCCAGGTCGGCGGAGATCAGCAGCACCGCCAGGCCCTCGCGCTGCGCGGAGCGGATCTGCTCCCAGATCTGCGCCTGCGCGCCGACGTCCACGCCGCGGGTCGGGTGGGCGGCGATCAGCAGCTTCGGGTCGTGGCTCATCTCGCGGCCGATGATCAGCTTCTGCTGGTTGCCGCCGGACAGCGACGCCGCGGTGACCTCGATGCCGGGGGTGCGGACGTCGTACTGCTCGACGATCCGCTGGGTGTCGGCGCGGGCGCCGGCCGGGTCGAGCAGCACGCCCTTGGAGTTGGGCCGCTCGGTGACGTGGCCGAGGATCCGGTTCTCCCAGAGCGGGGCCTCCAGCAGCAGGCCGTGCCGGTGCCGGTCCTCCGGGATGTAGCCGATGCCGGCCTCCCGGCGGGCCCGGGTCCGGGCGCCGCTCAGGTCGGTGCCGTCCAGCGTGACGGTGCCGGCGTCCAGCGGCAGCATGCCCATGACCGCCTCGACCAGTTCGGCCTGGCCGTTGCCCTCGACACCGGCGATGCCGAGGATCTCGCCCTTGCGGATGCGCAGCGAGATGTCGTCCAGCACCACCCGCTCGACGCCCTCGGCGTCCGGCTTGGCGATCCGCAGGCCCTCGACGCGGAGCATCTCCACGTCGGTGACGGTGGACTCGCGGCTCTCCGGGGAAGGCAGTTCGGCGCCGACCATCAGCTCGGCCAGCTGCCGGGCCGTGACGACCTTCGGGTCGGCGTCGCCGACCGTGGTGCCGCGGCGGATCACGCTGATCGCGTCGGCCACCGACAGCACCTCGTGCAGCTTGTGCGAGATGAAGATGACAGTGACGCCCTCGGACTTGAGGTCGCGCAGGTTGTCGAACAGCGCGTCGACCTCCTGCGGGACCAGCACCGCGGTCGGCTCGTCCAGGATCAGGATCCGGGCGCCGCGGTACAGCACCTTGAGGATCTCCACCCGCTGCCGGTCGGCCACGCCGAGGTCCTCGACCAGCAGGTCCGGCTTCACGCCCAGGCCGTACTGGTCGGAGATCTCGCGGATCTTCGCCTTCGCCTTGGCGCCGATGCCGTACAGCTTCTCGCTGCCCAGGACGATGTTCTCCCAGACGGTGAGGTTGTCGGCCAGCATGAAGTGCTGGTGGACCATGCCGATGCCGCGGGCGATCGCGTCGCCCGGGGTGGCGAAGGCCACCTGCTCGCCGTTGATGGCGATGGTGCCCTCGTCCGGCTTCTGCATCCCGTAGAGGATCTTCATCAGGGTGGACTTGCCTGCGCCGTTCTCGCCCATCAGGGCGTGCACGGTGCCGCGCTGCACGGTGATGTCGATGTCGTGGTTGGCCACCACACCGGGGAAGCGCTTGGTGATGCCACGCAGTTCGACGGCCGGTGTCGCCGTCCCCGCGCTGGGGGTGCCGCCGGGAGGGGCGGAGTCGGAGGGAGTGATGGCGATCTCCTGCTGGTCGTCGGGCGCTTCGTTGCGCTGGAAGCTCAGGGGGGCCGGGGGTGGTACAGCCGCTGGACGGACACCGGGGCGGCGGTGGGGGCACAGGCAGGGGCCCGGGGGATGCGCTGGGCGCATCCCGTCCGAGCCCCTTCCCTGCGATGCGTCAGACCACTGCGCCGCCCGGTCGGCGGGCGGCACGGTGGCAGGGGATCAGCCCTGCGGAGCGGTCGGAACCTTGGTGGCGCCGCTGGTGATCTGGTTGGTGGCGGCGTCGATCTTGGCCTTGATGTCGTCGATGAAGCCACCGGTGACGGCCAGCGACACGCCGCCGTCCTTCAGGTCGAAGTTCTTCACGCCGGACTGGGCGCTGCCGTCCTTGGCCGACTTGATGAAGGTGAACACACCGGTGTTCACGTTCTTCACCATCGAGGTGAGGATGTGGTCCTTGTACTTCGACAGGGCCGGCTGGCTGGCCTGGTCGGAGTCGACGCCGATGGCCCACTTGTTGCCCGGGGCGCTGGAGACGGCCTCGATGGCGCCGCTGCCGGAGGAGCCGGCGGCGGAGTAGATGACGTCCGCGCCCTTGTCCATCTGGCCCTGCGCGGCCTGCTTGCCCTTGCCCGGGTCGGCGAAGCCGGTGTTGTCCGGCGGGGTGGTCAGGTAGGTGACCTCGATCGCGATGTTCGGGTCGACCGACTTGGCGCCCGCGACGTAGCCGGCCTCGAACTTCTTGATCAGCTCGGACTGCACACCGCCGATGAAGCCGACGTGCTTGGTCTTCGACTTGCTGGCCGCGGCCACGCCCGCCAGGTACGAGCCCTGCTCCTCCGAGAAGGTCAGCGAGGTCACGTTGCTCGGCTGCTCGGGCGAGAAGGAGTCGACGATCGCGAACTTGACGTTCGGGTTCTCCTTGGCGACCTTGTTGACCGCGTCCTGGTAGACGAAGCCGACCGCGATGACCGGGTTGAAGCCACCGGTCACCAGGGACTTGAGGCGCTGCTCCTTGTCACCCTCGGACTCGCCGGACTTGGCCTCGGCCTCGTTGATGGTGGCGCCCAGCTCGGTCTTGGCCTGGTCCAGGCCACGCGCGGCGGAGTCGTTGAAGGACTGGTCACCGCGGCCGCCGATGTCGTAGGCCATGCCGACCTTGAGACCCGAGCCACCGGCATTGGCGGTGGTGTTGGAGTTGTCGGTGCTCTTTGCGCCGCAGGCGGCGAGCGAGGCGATGCCCAGGGAACCCGAGAGCACGGCCGCGGCGAGCTTGAGTGAACGGCGCAAGGGAGTTTCTCCTTCTCACACACCCGAATGGCGTGGTCGAGCGCCACCGTAACGCGCGTAGAACACGGTTGTGTTACGGCATGCACGGCCCCCGGGGTTGTTATCAAAATGTGGTCGTACGCCCGGGCAAATCCGGACATAGCAGCACACTTGTTCAACTCCCGTTCCGCTACTGGCTGGTAGCGCGCCACCACGGTACGCCTCCGGTCCCTACCCGGGAAGCCGCCGCGTCGCACCTTTGGACGCGGCTCTCCCACCCCGGCCGACGGCCTCAGCTCAGGCCCACCCAGAACATCTGCACCGTGCCGTCGGCGTTCCGGTTCTGCGCCGGATCGAAGGAGGACGGCAGCGAGGTGGCGCTGTCCTTCAGCGCGGCGACCCGGTAGGTGGCCGGGGTGAGCCCGGCGTTCAGGAAGGCGCCCGGGTTCGGGAACGTCGACCCCCGGGCGAAGGCCGGCGGGGTGGTCGCGTTGGCCAGCAGCGCCACCCAGTGGAAGCCGGGCCCCAGGGTGACCGCCTTGGACAGCGGCATCCGGCACAGCAGGTTCCCGCCGCCCGACCAGGCCGTCGCCTGCTCCGCGGTGCCGGCCAGCAGCTTGCCGGTGCGGTCGTACACGCCGGCCACGTTGCCGGTGGTGAACCCGCTGCCGCTCCCCGCCACCAGTACGGAGACCGCCGAGACGGTGACCGGCTGGTGCGTCTCCACCCGCACCAGGTAGACGTTGCCCGAGTTCAGCTGGGTGCTCTTGTCGGACACCGCGGCGGGGTCGAAGGACCAGGTCCCGAAGCCCGAGTCGGCGGGCTGCGGCGCGTTGCCGGCCGGGGTGATCGCGGGCGACGGAACGTTGTACGACACACCCGCGGTGGTGGTCAGGTTGTGCATGGTGGTGCCGTTGTCCAGCACCGCGCCCGCGTCGTCGCGCACGCTCGCCTTGGTGCCGGTGAGCATGCAGCCGGTGAGCAGCACCCGCAGCGCGTGGTCGACGTACACGCCGTAGTCGGGGGCGAGCATCCCGCCGGGCTTGTCGTCCGCGGAGACATGGGTGGCGCAGCCGGTCAGGGTGACCGGGACGGCCGGATCACCGGCGGGGGCGGTGATCCGGAAGCCGGCGTAGCCGCCCGGCGTGACGTTGTCGTTCCGTCCGTCGCGGCTGGCCTGGCAGCCCGTCAGGGTGATGGAGTGCGGCGAGGGGGCGGAGGCGGGGGTGATCTGCGGGCTCTCCAGCAGCCAGCCGTTGAAGGCGTTGCGGTCGGTCTGGCACTCGGTGAAGCCGGTGGTTCCGCACTTGCCGGTCAGGTGGAAGCCGTTGCCGGTGTTCCAGGTCGCGCGGACGCCGACGAAGCCGAGCGCGCCGGTGCCCGCGAAGTACCAGCCGTCGCCGCCGTTGGCGCCGGCCTCGCAGGAGTCGATCACCCCGTCGCCGAAGGCGAACGCCGCGTCGGCGGAGTTGTCGGAGCGCCAGCCGCCGAGCTTGTTGGCCTCCAGGTTCAGGTGGGAGACCTCCCAGCCCCCGGGGAATCCGTCCGTGCCGGTGTCGGTGCGCACCCCGTAGCCGCTGAAGTTGAAGATCCCGACGTTGTTCAGCCGGACGGCCTTGATCTGGCCCGTCGCGGTCACGCCCTGGACGGGGCCGCCGCCGGTCGAGTTGTCGGTGGCGCGGCCGGAGGCGAGCACCAGGTCGTGCAAGCGGGCGCCGGTACCGGCCAGTTGGATCAGCGTGGAGCCGTTGAAGGCGCCCCACTTGGGCTTGATGTACACCGGCGGCACCGGGCCGCCGGAGGAGTTCTTCGGAAAGTAGCTGAACCAGCGGCTGCCGACCGTACCGGCCAGCGTGACGTGGGCGGGCACCACCAGGGGCTTCCCGACCAGGTACTGCCCGGCCGGGAAGTACACCACTGCGCCGGGCGGGCAGGCCGCGATGGCGTCGGTGATGGGCTGCCAGTCGTCGTTGCTGTTGTCGCCGAGGGCCCCGTACCGCCTGACGTTGTACCAGTCGACCAGCGGCTCGTCCGGCTTCGGGACGGTCGGTCCGGCGGCGCTGGCCGCCGGTGCGGCGGCCAGTCCGGCGGTGACGGTGGCTCCGGCGGCTCCGGCGGCGAACAGGAGTCTGCGGCGAGTGCTGTCCATGGATCGGGTCCCCTCCCCTGGGTGATCGTTTCGCGGCCGATTCGACCACGGAACAACCGCCCCGGGAAGGGGGCCCCGGCGCCGGTCAGATCCGGGCGTGCTCCAGCGCCAGCGCGGCGAACAGTTCGACGCCGACGGCGATCGCCCGCTCGTCCGCGTCGAAGTCGCCCTGGTGCAGGTCGCGGACGCCCTTCTCGTCGGGGCCGCGCACCCCGAGGCGGGCCAGGGCGCCCGGCGCGTGCTCCAGGTACCAGGAGAAGTCCTCGCCGCCCAGGCTCTGTTCGGTCGGCTCCACCACCGGGCCGCGGCCCTCGGCGAAGCGGTCGTTCATCGCGCGTTCCAACTGGTCGATCGAATCGGCCTCGTTGACCACCGGCGGGACGCCCCGGTGGTAGTTCAGCGTCCACTTGGCGCGGTGCGTCTCGGCGAGGTGCGCGACCAGTTCCTCCAGCACCTCGGGGGCCTGGCGCCAGCCCGCCAGTTCCAGGCAGCGGACGGTGCCCTCCAGCTCGGCGTGCTGCGGGATCACGTTCGGCGCCGAACCGGCCGCGATCCGCCCCCACACCAGCGAGACGCCCCAGCGCGGGTCCATCCGGCGGGCCAGCGCCGACGGCGTCTCGGCGGCCAGCTTGGCGACCGCGGTGACCAGGTCGGTGGTCAGGTGCGGACGGGCGGTGTGCCCGCCGGGGCCGTCCACGCCGATCATCACCTTGTCGCAGGCCGAGGTGATCGCCCCGGTCTTCAGGGCGATCCGGCCGACCTGCACCTTGGGGTCGCAGTGCACCGCGAAGATCCGCCCGACCCCTTCCATCCCGCCGGCCGCGATCACGTCCAGCGCGCCGCCCGGCATCATCTCCTCGGCCGGCTGGAAGATCAGCCGCACCGGACGGGTCAGCTCCCCCGCGGCCAGCGCCTCGGCCAGCACCAGCCCGGTGCCGAGCACCACCGCGGTGTGCACGTCGTGCCCGCAGGCGTGCGCCCGGCCGGCCACCGTGGAGCGGTACGGGACGTCCTTCTTGACGTCGTCGATCGGCAGCGCGTCGATGTCGGCGCGGAAGGCCAGCAACGGGGTGCCGGGCGCGGTGCCCGGCGGAACCAGGTCCACCAGCAGGCCGGTACCGCCCGGGAGCACCCGCGGCTCCAGCCCGGCGGCGATCAGACGCTCGCGCAGCAGCCTGGTGGTGCGGAACTCCTGGCGGCCGAGCTCCGGGTGCCGGTGCAGGTCACGGCGGAGGTCGATCAACTCGGCCTGGTGGGCCGCTACTCGGGCCCGGAGGGCGGCGAGCGGGCGGACGGCGGTGACGGTGGCAGCGGCTGCGGGCTGAGGATCGTTCACCTTGACAAGAGTAGGCCGGTGACGGGCTTTTGGCCCGACTTCCACCAAAGTTCTCACCGTTTGGATGCATACCGCCCCCCATGATGGGTATGACTCTTCGATTCGGCCCGATCCTGTGTTCGGCTCCCCCGCCGCCTGCCATGTGCCACGACCTGCACCAGCGGCCACTCCCGCACCAGGGGCGCCAACCCTTCCCCCCGATCGGGTCATGGCGGAGTAAAGCTTTCGGACCCGCCCTTGAGCAGGGCACATCAGTCCGAATAGACAGCTGTCGCACAGTCAACTCCGGCGCCGTAGTGGGGTGGGACAGTCCGCCTGCGGCGCGCCTCGTCACGCCCTCACGAAGGGCGGTTGACGCTCCATCGAACCGAGAAGGGGGGACCGACGTGCCCATCACGCGCAATCGGCTCGCCAAGAGCATCGCTCCGGCCACCGTCGCGGCCGCACTGATCATCACCACCCTCGGCGCGGCCGTACCGGCCGGCGCCGCCACCCCCGTGGGCGACACCGCCCGCACCCTGCCGGGCACCCACCCGGAGTGGGCCACCCCGCAGGCCGACGCGGGCGCGGCCGACGCCGCCGCCCCGGCCACCGCCCGGATCTACCTGGCCGGCCGCGACGCCAGCGGCCTCGCCGCCCTCGCCCGGGCCGTCTCCGACCCCCACTCGCCCGACTACGGCACGTACCTGACGTCCGCCCAGGTCCAGGCGAAGTTCGGCGCCACCCCGGAGCAGGTCAAGGCCGTCACCGACTGGGTGTCCGCCGCGGGCCTCACCGTCTCCGCCAGCACCGCCCACTACGTGCAGGTGTCCGGCTCCACCGCCGCGCTGTCCAAGGCGTTCGGCACCGGCTTCCACAACTACCGCACCGCGGACGGCACCCACCGGGCCCCGACCACCGACGCCAAGGTCCCGGCGTCCGTCTCCGACGCCGTCCTCGCGGTCTCCGGCCTGGCCGACGCGATCCACAAGAACAGCTCCTCCGCCACCTCGGTCCGCGAGGCCGAGCAGCGGATGAACGCCGCCGCCAAGGCCGGCCCGGACAAGAAGGACCCGGCGACCCTGCCGACCGTCCCGACCTGCTCCGAGGACGGCTACGGCTCCAAGACCGCCAAGGGCGCCCCCGAGGGCTACGAGAAGAACGAGCCGTTCGCCCCCTGCTCGTACATACCGACCCAGCTCCGCAAGGCCTACGGCGTCAGCGACGCCAAGGTCTCCGGCAAGGGCGCCCGCGTCGCCGTCATCGACGCCTACGGCCTGCCCACCATGGAGCAGGACGCCAACCACTTCTCCACCCTGCACGGCGACCAGCCGTTCAAGCCGGGCCAGTACACCGAGTACGTCACGCCCGCCCAGTGGACCCACCAGGACGAGTGCGGCGGCCCCGACGGCTGGGCCGGCGAGGAAGCCCTCGACGTCGAGATGGTGCACGGCCTCGCGCCGGACGCGAACGTCGTCTACGTCGGCGGCAACTCCTGCTACGACGAGGACCTCTACGACGCCATGGCCAAGGTCGTGGACGGGCACCTCGCCGACATCGTCTCCAACTCGTGGGGCGAGATCATGCACGGCAAGTCCGGCGACATCGACCCCGCCGTGGTGGCCGCCGACAACCAGATCTTCCAGCTCGGCGCCGTCACCGGCATCGGCTTCACCTTCTCCTCCGGCGACTGCGGCGACAGCTCCCCCGGCGCGGCCGCCACCGGCGTCAACTGCCAGGCCGACACCAACCAGGCCCAGGCCGACTGGCCGTCCGCCTCCCCGTGGGTCACCTCGGTCGGCGGCACCGCCCTCGAACTGGGCGACAAGTCCGGCAAGTACGGCCACGAGGTCTCGATGGGCGACCTGCGCTCGGTGCTCTCCGCCGACCAGAAGTCCTGGAGCCCGATGCCCGGCAAGTTCTACTTCGGCGGCGGCGGCGGTGTCTCCAAGGACTTCGCCCAGCCGTGGTACCAGCATGGCGTCGTCCCGGACAGCATCAGCAAGACCGCGGCCGACGGCACCACCTCCAAGACCCCCCTGCGCGCCACCCCCGACATCGCCATGAGCGGTGACCTGGTCGCCGCCACCCTGGTCGGCTTCACCTCCGGCGGCGCCTACAGCGAGGGCGGCTTCGGCGGCACCTCGGTCTCCGCCCCCGAGACCGCGGCCATGTTCGCCAACGCCATCGAAACCCGCGGCGGCCGCGCCCTCGGCTTCGCCAACCCGGCCCTCTACGACCGCGCCGACACCAACGCCTTCCACGACGTGGACGACAACGCCGTCCACACCAAGCGCGGCAACGTCGTCGACCTCGGCGTCATCAACAACACCCTCCGCGTCCGCCTCTACAAGATCGGCGCCGACTACGGCCTCTCGGCCTCCAACGGCTACGACACGGCCACCGGCCTGGGCTCCCCGGGCAAGGGCTTCTTCAAGTCCTTCGCCCTCAAGAAGTAACCCGTAAAAAATCCCCCGCGCCCCGTCAGGGGCGCGGGGGGTACCCCCAGGCGAAGCCGAGGGGGCGGAACTGCGCGAAGCGGAAGGCCCGTGCCGGAAAGATCGCGGCACGGGCCCCTACTTGCACTCAGAAGCGATCCACCGGCGTGTACGTCCCCCACACCCCGCGCAGCGCGTCACACACCTCGCCGACAGTGGCCCGGGCCGCGAGGGCCTCCTTCATCGGGTACAGCACGTTCTCCGTCCCCTCCGCCGCCTTGCGCAGCGACGTGAGCGCCCGATCCACCGCCGACGAGTCCCGGTCGGAACGCAGGCGCTCAAGCCTCTCCGCCTGCTGCGCCTCGATCGCCGGGTCGACCCTGAGCGGCTCGTACGGCTCCTCCTCGGCCAGCTGGAAGCGGTTGACGCCGACCACGGTCCGCGCGCCCGAGTCCTGCTCCTGCTGAATGCGGTACGCGGTGCGCTCGATCTCGCCCTTCTGGTACCCCTGCTCGATCGCCGCGACCGCGCCGCCCATGTCCTCGACCTTGGCCATCAACTCCAGTGCCGCGGCCTCCAGTTCGTCCGTCATGGCCTCGACCACGTACGAGCCCGCGAACGGGTCCACCGTCGCGGTGATGTCGGTCTCGAAGGCGAGCACCTGCTGGGTGCGCAGCGCGAGCCTCGCGGACTTCTCGGTGGGGAGCGCGATCGCCTCGTCGAAGGAGTTGGTGTGCAGCGACTGCGTCCCGCCGAGCACCGCGGCGAGCGCCTGCACGGAGACCCGGACCAGGTTGACCTCGGGCTGCTGGGCGGTCAGTTGGACGCCCGCGGTCTGGGTGTGGAAGCGCAGCATCTGCGACTTGGGGTTCTTCGCGCCGAACTCCTCCTTCATGACGCGGGCCCAGATCCGGCGCGCGGCACGGAACTTGGCGACCTCCTCCAGCAGCGTGGTGCGGGAGACGAAGAAGAAGGAGAGCCGGGGCGCGAAGTCGTCGACGTCCATGCCGGCGGCGACGGCGGTGCGGACGTACTCGATGCCGTTGGCGAGGGTGAAGGCGATCTCCTGCGCGGGGTTCGCCCCGGCCTCGGCCATGTGGTAGCCGGAGATGGAGATGGTGTTCCACTTGGGGATCTCGGCCCGGCAGTACTGGAACACGTCGGCGATCAGCCGCAGGCTCGGCTTGGGCGGGAAGATGTAGGTGCCGCGGGCGATGTACTCCTTGAGCACGTCGTTCTGGATGGTGCCGGTGAGCTTGTTGCTCGGCACGCCCTGGGCCTCGCCGACCAGCTGGTAGAGCAGCAGCAGCAGCGAGCCGGGCGCGTTGATGGTCATCGAGGTGGAGACCTCGCCCAGCGGGATGCCGCCGAACAGGACGTTCATGTCCTCGACGCTGTCGACGGCGACGCCGACCTTGCCGACCTCGCCGTGCGAGATGGCGGCGTCGGAGTCGTATCCCATCTGGGTGGGCAGGTCGAAGGCGACGGACAGGCCCATGGTGCCGTTGGCGATGAGCTGCTTGTAGCGGGCGTTGGACTCGGCGGCGGTGCCGAAGCCGGCGTACTGGCGCATCGTCCACGGCTTGCCGGTGTACATGGTCGGGTACACGCCGCGGGTGAACGGGTACTGGCCGGGGGTGCCGAGCCGGCTCGCGGCGTCGAAGCCGGCCAGGGTCTCGGGGCCGTACACCGGCTCGATCGGCAGGCCCGACTCGGTGCGGCGGGGCTCGGCTGCCATGGGTGTCCTCCGCGGAAGATGGGTGAAGGGTCAGCGCCGATCAACGCGTCGGCTGGATACGCAATGTAGCCGTGCCCCTCACGGGCAGACAGATGCCACGGCTGGGAGCTTGCTCACAACACGTCCGGAGCGATCCTTGGGATGATCCCAGCACCGAACACCTGGCCGGACACACGAGGAGTGGACATGAGCGAGCAGAAGGTGGCCGTGGTCACCGGCGCCAGCAGCGGCATCGGGGCGGCGACCGCCCGACGGCTGGCCGCGGACGGCTTCCAGGTGGTGCTGACCGCCCGCCGCACCGACCGGATCGAGCTGCTGGCGAAGGAACTCGGCGGCCGCTCCTACACGCTGGACGTCACCGACCGGGCCGCGGTGGACGCGTTCGCCGCCGAGGTCGGCCGGGTGGACGTGCTGGTGAACAACGCGGGCGGCGCGCTCGGCGCGGACAGCGTCGAGGCCGGCGACCCGGCGGACTGGCGCACCATGTACGAGGTCAACGTGCTGGGTGTGCTGCACCTGACCCAGGCGCTGCTGCCCGCGCTGCGCGCCACCGGCGACGGCACCGTGCTGATCATGTCCTCGACGGCGGCGCTGGCCGCGTACGAGGGCGGCGGCGGCTACGTGGCGGCCAAGCACGCCGTCCACTCGGTGGCGCAGACCCTCCGCCTCGAACTTGTGGGCGAGCCGATCCGGGTGATCGAGATCGCTCCCGGCATGGTGAAGTCCGAGGGCTTCGCGCTGACCCGGTTCCGCGGCGACCAGGCGAAGGCGGACGCGGTGTACGCGGGTGTCGCCGAGCCGCTCACCTCGGAGGACGTCGCCGACACCGTCTCCTGGGCGGTGACCCGTCCGGCGCACGTCAACATCGATCTGCTGGTGGTCCGGCCCCGGGCGCAGGCCGCCAACCACAAGGTGCACCGGACCGGTTGAGCGGTTCTGTGTGAACGGCAGCGGCGGCGGGTCACAACTTGATAGCTCGATCGAATGAAATCGGCCCGCCGCCTCCCCAACTGATGAACCCTCAACTACCGTGGAGGCGCTGCCCCGCCGAGCCGCCCAGGCCCCGCGCGGGGGTGCTGTCACACCCTCTCTGTCTCTGCAGCATCCCCCCTTCCCGCCCTCACGAGGAGGATCCGCTGGCCAGCGACATCCCGCCGCAGCGTCTCGACGTGCGGACGGATCCGTCCCTGCTGGGACTGCACCGGTTCAACGAAGCCGACTCCGGCGCGGTCGAGGAGGCGCTGCTCGCCTGCTGCGGCAGCCACCGCTGGGCCCTGCGCCTGACCGCCCACCGCCCGTACCCCGACATCGGTTCCCTGCTCGCGGCGGCCAGCGAGGCCAGCTACGACCTGCGCCCGGCGGACCTCGCCGAGGCGCTGGCCGACGAGAGCTGGATGCCGCAGCCACTGCTCGGCATGCGCGCCCCGGGCAGCCAGGCGGCCCACACCGCGCTGCGCGCCGCGCACGCCGCGTACGAGGCGCGGTTCGGCCACGTCTTCGTGGTCTGCCTGGACGGGGTGGACCAGGAGGAGATGCTGGACGCGGTGCTGACCTCGATCCGCACCCGGCTGGCCAACGATCTGGACGAGGAACGGCTCATCTCCGCCGAGGAGTTGCGCCGGATAGCGCTGACCCGCCTGGAGCACCTGGTGGCGGTCCGGAGCTGACCGGCGCGAATTCGCACCGTTGCGCGACCATTCGGTCACGCAGCGTCAGAGTTCCCGTTCCGATTAGCCCGTACGTGCCTGATAGATCACAGCAGGGGCCCCCGACGGCGGCAGGGCGCGGCGCGTCGATAGGATGCTCGCGGCCGGTGGACCGTATCCGGCCGGGCTGACCGACAGAAAGCCGGCCGAGCCCCCAAACCGCTTCCGGAGGGTTTTCCGTGCCGGCTGGAACGCTGTACCGCGGCCGGGAAGGCATGTGGAGCTGGGTGGCTCACCGAGTCACCGGCGTCCTGATCTTCTTCTTCCTGTTCGCACATGTCCTTGACACCGCCCTGGTGCGGGTGTCGCCCGAGGCGTACGACTCGGTGATCGCCACCTACAAGTTCTGGCTGGTGAACCTGATGGAGTACGGCCTGGTGGCCGCCATCCTGTTCCACGCCCTGAACGGCCTGCGGGTCGTGGCGGTCGACTTCTGGGCCAAGGGCCCGAAGTACCAGAAGCAGATGCTGTGGACCGTGGTCGGCATCTGGATCGTCCTGATGGGCGGCGCCTTCTACCCCGTTCTGCAGCACACCCTTCGTTCCTGGTTCGGGGGCTGATCCCGCATGTCCGCTGAGACCAAGGACCTGGTGGTCCCCTCGCTGCAGGCCCACACGGGCCAGGGCCTGGGCACCGGCAACCCTGCCGACGCCTTCGTGGTGGAGCCCGCCCGGGCCCGCACCAAGAAGACCCCGCGCCGTACCCGCACCAACTTCGAGATGCTCGCCTGGCTGTTCATGCGCCTGTCGGGTGTCGTCCTGGTGGTGCTGGTCCTCGGCCACCTGCTGATCAACCTGATGCTGGACGGCGGCGTCTCGAAGATCAGCTTCGCCTTCGTGGCCGGTCGCTGGGCCTCGCCGTTCTGGCAGATCTGGGACCTGCTGATGCTGTGGCTGGCGATGCTGCACGGCTCGAACGGCATGCGCACCGTCATCAACGACTACGCGGAGAAGGACGCCACTCGTCTGTGGCTGAAGGGCCTCCTGGCTGTCGCGACCGTCTTCACGGTCGTCCTCGGCACCCTGGTGATCTTCACCTTCGACCCGAACATCTGACGAGCCACCAGAGGCGACTGACCCCATGCAGATTCACCAGTACGACACCGTCATCGTCGGCGCCGGCGGCGCCGGCATGCGCGCGGCCATCGAGTCGACCCAGCGCAGCCGCACCGCGGTCCTGACCAAGCTCTACCCGACCCGGTCGCACACCGGCGCGGCGCAGGGCGGCATGTGTGCCGCACTCGCCAACGTCGAGGAGGACAACTGGGAGTGGCACACCTTCGACACTGTCAAGGGTGGTGACTACCTGGTCGACCAGGACGCCGCCGAGATCATGTGCAAGGAGGCCATCGACGCGGTCCTCGACCTGGAGAAGATGGGCCTGCCCTTCTCCCGCACCGACCAGGGCCGGATCGACCAGCGCCGCTTCGGCGGCCACTCCCGCAACCACGGCGAGGCCCCGGTCCGCCGGTCCTGCTACGCCGCGGACCGCACCGGCCACATGATCCTGCAGACGCTGTTCCAGAACTGCGTCAAGCACGGTGTGGAGTTCTTCAACGAGTTCTACGTCCTCGACCTGCTGATCAACGAGGGCAAGACCGCCGGTGTGGTGGCCTACGAGCTCGCCACCGGCGAGATCCACGTCTTCCAGGCCAAGGCCGTGGTGTTCGCCTCCGGCGGCACCGGCAAGATGTTCAAGGTCACCTCGAACGCGCACACCCTGACCGGTGACGGCCAGGCCGTGGCGCTGCGCCGTGGCCTGCCGCTGGAGGACATGGAGTTCTTCCAGTTCCACCCGACGGGCATCTGGCGGATGGGCATCCTGCTCACCGAGGGCGCCCGCGGCGAGGGCGGCATCCTGCGCAACAAGGACGGCGAGCGCTTCATGGAGCGCTACGCCCCCGTCATGAAGGACCTCGCGTCCCGTGACGTGTGCTCCCGCGCGATCTACTCGGAGATCCGGGCCGGCCGCGGCTGCGGCCCCGACGGCGACCACGTCTACCTGGACCTGACGCACCTGCCGCCGGAGCAGCTGGACGCCAAGCTGCCGGACATCACCGAGTTCGCGCGCACCTACCTCGGCATCGAGCCCTACACGGACCCGATTCCGATCCAGCCCACCGCGCACTACGCGATGGGTGGCATCCCGACCAACGTCGAGGGTGAGGTCCTGAGCAACAACACCGACATCGTCCCGGGCCTGTACGCCGCGGGCGAGGTCGCGTGCGTGTCGGTGCACGGCGCCAACCGCCTGGGCACCAACTCGCTGCTGGACATCAACGTGTTCGGCCGCCGCGCGGGCATCGCCGCCGCCGCGTACGCCGACAACCACGACTTCGTCGAGCTGCCCCCGAACCCGGGCGCGCTGGTCGAGGCCATGGTCGAGGGCCTGCGGGAGTCCACCGGCACCGAGTCGGTCGCGCAGATCCGCAAGGAGCTGCAGGAGTCGATGGACACCAACGTGTCCGTCTACCGCACCGGCAAGACGCTGCAGCAGGCCGTCAAGGACGTCGCGGCGCTCAAGGAGCGCTTCAAGAACGTCTCGATCCAGGACAAGGGCTCGCGGTACAACACCGACCTGCTGGAGGCCATCGAGCTGGGCAACCTGCTCGACCTGGCCGAGGTGCTGGTCGTCTCCGCGCTGGCCCGCGAGGAGTCCCGCGGCGGTCACTACCGCGAGGACTTCCCGACCCGCGACGACGTGAAGTTCATGCAGCACACCATGGCGTACCGCGAGGTGGCCGAGGACGGCACCACCTCCATCCGCCTCGACTACAAGCCGGTCGTGCAGACCCGCTACCAGCCGATGGAGCGTAAGTACTGATGTCCACTCCGACCGTCGAGACGCACTCGGCCGCGCTGGACGCGGTCGAGGCGGGCAGCACCAAGCTGATCAACGTCACCTTCCGGATCCGCCGGTTCAACCCGGAGGAGCACCCGGACCCGGTGTGGGTGGACTACCAGCTCGAAATGGACCCGAAGGAGCGCGTCCTGGACGCGCTCAACAAGATCAAGTGGGAGCAGGACGGCACGCTCACGTACCGTCGCTCCTGCGCGCACGGCATCTGCGGTTCGGACGCCATGCGGATCAACGGGCGCAATCGGCTGGCGTGCAAGACCCTGATCAAGGACGTCAACCCGGAGAAGCCGATCACGATCGAGGCCATCAAGGGCCTCGCGGTCCTCAAGGACCTGATCGTGGACATGGACCCGTTCTTCCAGGCGTACAAGGACGTCATGCCGTTCCTGATCACCTCGGGGAACGAGCCGACCCGCGAGCGCCTGCAGTCGCAGGCCGACCGCGAGCGTTTCGACGACACCACCAAGTGCATCCTGTGCGCCGCGTGCACCTCCTCGTGCCCGGTGTTCTGGAACGACGGCCAGTACTTCGGCCCGGCGGCGATCGTCAACGCGCACCGCTTCATCTTCGACTCCCGCGACGAGGGCGCCGAGCAGCGCCTGGAGGTCCTCAACGACCGTGAGGGCGTGTGGCGTTGCCGCACCACCTTCAACTGCTCGGAGGCCTGCCCGCGTGGCATCGAGGTCACCAAGGCGATCCAGGAGGTGAAGCGCGCGCTCGTCACGCGTCGCTTCTAGTCCCACGCTGTTCGAAGGGCCCGTCCGGAGTGCGCTCCGGGCGGGCCCTTCGGCGTCTCATGGGGCCGTTGGCCCGCGGCCGGTCCTGACGGTGGCCAGGGTGAGCAGCAGCGGGCCGAGGAACAGCGCCACCGCCATGGTCCGGTAGTCCTGGCCGGCGGCGGACGCGGTCAGCGCCAGCTGGGTACCCAGGACGGCCGCACCGGCCACCGGGACGAGCGCGGGCAGCCGGTGCCGCCAGGCGTACAGCAGGGCCGCCGCCAGGCCCAGGTACGCCCACAGGGCGCCGCGCCACAGCAGCCAGTCCAGCTGCGGGGCGCGCAGCAGGGTGCGGCTCCACGCGGCGGCGGAGTGCAGCGGCCGCAGCAGGCCGTGCGAGGACGGGGAGGCCTCCGGCACCTCGGTGGCCGCGTGCGGGCCGCCGGTGCCCGCCCACACGGCCCAGGCGAGGCGGCCCCGGCAGAGCCGGGCGTCCAGCACCCGGTCCGGGTGCTCGCGCAGCAACTGCCGCCATTCCCGGGCCAGTTCGTCCCGCTCACGGCGGGCCGCGGCAGTGTCCCAGCGGTCGGTGAGGGCGGCGGTCGCCGAGCAGTCCGCGCCGGCCGCGTCCCAGTCGGCGGCCGGGGCGAGCGCCGTCAGCGCCTGCTCCGGGCGGCCCGGGTCGCGGTGCTGGGCGAGCGCCAGGTCGGCGGCGCGCAGCGGGTGCAGGTCGCCGGCCCGGGCCGCCGGGTGGCCGAGCAGGGCGAGCGCGATCGGCACCGCCAGCGCGAGGGCGGTCAGCAGCGCGAGCCGGCCCCGCACCCGGGGCAGCGCCGGCAGCAGCACCAGGGCGGCGATCAGCGCGGTGCCCGCACCCCGGGGGCCGGTCAGCGCGAGCAGCACGATGGCCGAGAACAGTACGGCCAGATCCAGCCGCTGCGCCGGTCCGCCCCGCTGCAGCGTCCCGTCCACCCGCCGGGCGAGCAGCCGCAGGCCCGCCGCGGTGAGCAGCAACGCCCCTGCGGTGGCGGGCACTTCGGGGCTGAGCGAGACCACCAGGCTGCCGGTCGGCGGCAGCGCGGCCAGCGCGAGGGCGGCCGGCCCCGACCAGCGGCCGCGCACCCCGAACCGGGCCAGCGCGGCCACCAGGTGCCCGAGCGCGAACGCCACCACCACGGTCTGCGCCAGCGTCACCCCCGCCGGGTGCAGGGCCCGCACGGCGCCGTCGTACAGCGGCGCGCCACCACTCGCGGCGGTGCCGGTGAACGCCGGGTATCCGGCCGCCCACCACAGCAGCAGCACCGCCTGACAGGCCGCCGCCACGGCGAACGGCAGCCGCAGCCGGGACTTGGCGCGCCGGTGCCGGCGCTCCCGTTCCTGGCGCTGCGCCCACTCGGGGCGGGTGTCGCCGAGGGTGGTGCTGGTGCTCATCGCGGAGCCTCCCACATCCCCTGCTCCCCGGCCCGGCCACCGGCCCCTCGCCGCCATCCGCCCGGAAGTCGTGCCGGGCAGGCTAGCAGCCGGATTCAGCCACCTCCAGAGGTCCGGACACGCCAAAGACCCGCACCGGCCTTGGCCGGAACGGCCCCTGACGCACCATCAGGCCAGAACGCCCAGGTCCTTCGGGCTGCCCACGCCCCTGAACGTCACCAGGTGCCGCTCGGCGGTGACGGCGTACAGGTCGGGGGCGCTACTCCGCGACGGCGGGCTTGCGCAGGGCTCGCAGGCCTCGGACGCCGATCCAGCCGATGCCGAGGCCGAGCAGCAGGGAGGTGATGGCGAGCAGCAGGTGGACCCAGAAGAAGGCGGTGGGCTGCGAGTGGTCGCCGTTGACGAAGGCCTGGCCGCCGGAGTCCTTCCACAGGTTCTTGGCGAAGGTCGTCCAGATCATGACCGACCAGACGCCGAAGGCGGTGAGGAACCAGGAGACCGGGCGGCTGAGCTTCATGACGGGGTCCTTCGCGGCAGACGGGTGGCCCGTCCAGTATGCGCGGCCCGCCGAACGGAGCAGTGGGCGGTACTCGTTCGTGGCGCCGGGAGGCACCTTCGACGGTGGGGCGGCGGGTCGCGGGTTAGCTTCCGGGAATGCAGACAATCCGCCGGATCGTCCTCGGTTCGTCCGCGGCCGCGCTGGTGCTGCTCCCGGTCGGCCGTCCGGCCGCGAGCGCCATGACTTCCGGCGATGCCCCGCCGCCCCCCGTGGTGGGCGGCGACCGGCTGGGCGCGGCGGGCGTGCAGGTCGCACTGGGCGCGGGGGCGCCGCCGTTGCCGTCCGGTCTGACCGGGAAGGCCTGGGTGGTGGCGGACGCGGGCAGCGGCGAGGTGCTGGCGGCGTTCAACGCGCATGCGCAGCTGCCGCCGGCGTCCACCCTGAAGATGCTGTTCGCGGACACCGTGCTGCCGCGCTTCCCGGCGGACGAGGTGCACCGGGTGACCTCGGCGGAGCTGCAGGGGATGGGTGCGGGCAGCAGCCTGGTCGGCATCAAGGAGGACCTGGACTACAAGGTCGAGGACCTGTGGCGCGGGGTGTTCCTGTCCTCCGGCAACGACGCGGTGCACGTGCTGGCGAACATGAACGGCGGGGTGGCGAAGACCGTCACCGACATGCAGGCCCGCGCGGACCAGTTGCAGGCCCGCGACACCCATGTGGTCAGCCCGGACGGTTACGACATGGACGGGCAGGTCACCTCCGCGTACGACCTGACGCTGTTCGCCCGGGCGGGCCTGCGCAACGAGGAGTTCCGCGGGTACTGCGGCACCCGCTGGGCGCAGTTCCCCGGCGCGGTCGACAAGAACGGGCAGCGCGGCAGTTTCGGCATCGCCAACACCGACCGGCTGCTCGGCAAGTACCCGGGGCTGATCGGCGTGAAGAATGGTTACACCACCAACGCGGGCGCGACCTACACGGGCGCCGCCGTGCGCGGCAGCCGCACCCTGCTGGTGACGGTGATGCACCCGGACAGCAGCCCGAAGGTGTACGACGAGGCGGCGGCGCTGCTCGACTGGGGCTTCGCCGCGGCGGGCAAGGTCACCCCGGTGGGTGCGCTGGCCGAGGACCGGGCCCGGCCGGTCACCGAAGCCCCGTCCGCACCGGCCGCGCCGTCCGCCGACCCGCCCGCGAAGCAACCCGACCCGGTGCGGGCCGCGCACGCCAGGGCGAACAGCCCGGGCGCGGCGACCTGGACGGGGGTCGGCGTGTGCGCGGCGGTCGCGGCGGGCGGGATGCTGCGGCTGCGCGTGCTGCGCCGCCGGGCCGCCCTGCGGGAGGCCCGGGCCCGCAGCAGGCCGCCCGAGTGGCGCTAGTCGGACTTGCGGGCGCGCCCGGCGGCCAAGGCGCGGCGTACCGCGCGGGTGGCGACCGGGGGCATCACGTCGAGCGCGACCCGGCGGGCGAGCGAGCGCCGCGGGCGCGGGCGGCCGGCGGGTCCGGCCGGGCTGCCGGCCTGGGCCCCGGCGGTGGTGTCCGAGCGGCCGGACGGCTCGTCCCAGGCGAGGCGGTGGCAGGTCTGCCCGGCCAGGTACTCCTCGTCCATCCGGAAGCCCTCGCCCCGCCAGTCCCGGGCGAACAGGTCGGCGCGGACCGCGTCCGGGTCGCCCCAGGTGCCGTAGAACTTCTCGGGGGTGAGCAGCACCGGCTTCAGGCCGAGGGTGAACACGGCCTCCCAGACGGCGGCGTGCACGCCGGGGGTGTGCGGGGCGCGGTAGTCGTCGAGGGAGACCACGCCGTTGCCGGCGAGGACGTCGCGGGCCACCCGGATGTCGCCCGCGACGTGCTCGTACAGGTGCGAGGCGTCGATGTGGACGAAGCGGCAGCTGTCGGTGGGGATCCGGCCGTCGGCGAGCACCGAGGTGGGGGCCTGCACGATCGTCGGCAGTTCGGCGTGGAAGGCCTGGTAGTTGGTCTCGAAGGCGCGCCGGGTGAGGGTCGAGCGGTAGGACATCGACATCTCGGCGGAGTTCTCGTCGTCCGGCGCGTCCATGTCGAACAGGTCGCAGACGGTGAAGGTCTCCCCGGGGTGAAGGTGGTCACCGAGCAGGATCGCGGAGCGGCCCAGGTAGGCGCCCATCTCCAGCAGGTCGCCGGTGACGCCGGCCTCGCTCTGGCGGCTGAGCAGCCAGGAGAAGACCTCACGGTCGACGCGGAAGAACCACCCGGGAACATCGTCGGGGGTGGCGGGCACGGGCGGAGCGGCGGTGGTGTCGAGTGACACACGGCCTCCTGGGAAGGTGGCCGGGGCGCGAGGACGCACCGGCAGGACGGTCGGACGGCGGGACGGCCGAGCTTGATGTTGTGACCGGGATCATAGTCAGTTGTCCGCATGTCGGACAGGGGGTGAACGAGGCGTTTCACCAGCCTGCGCCAGTGCCGCCTCGGCCTGTCTGACGGCCCGTCGGCGGGCGGCCTCCGGGTCGGCGAGTGCCGTCCAGGCCGCGCAGTACATCAGCAGTCTGGACACGAAGTTGATCCACAGCAGCAGTGCCACGGGCACCCCGAACGCCCCGTACAGGCTGCGGCCGGCGACCGAACCCAGGTACGAGGAGAGCGCCACTTTGAGCAGCTCGAAGCCGACCGCGCCGATCAGCGCCCCTTGCAGCAGGGCCCGGCGGCGCTGGACCACGATCCGCGGGAACGGGCCGAGCAGGTAGCAGAAGAGCAGCAGGTCGGCGCAGACGGCGATCAGGAAACCGAGCCCGGACAGCAGCCGGCGGGCGCCCCCGCCGTCCAGGCCGAGCCAGTCGGAGAACCGGTGCGCGAGCGTGGTGGCGACCGCGGACGCCGCCAGCGAGGCGAGGCAGACCAGGCCCAGTCCGAGCAGCACCACGCTGTCCCGGGCTTTCACCTGAACGAGGTTCCCGCCCTCGTCGGGCAGGCGCCACACGGTGCGCACCGCGCCGCGCATGGTGTCCACCCAGCCGAGGCCGGAGGCCAGCAGCAGGGCGCCGGAGAGCAGTCCGACGGTGCCGGCGTTGGCGACCATCGCGTTCAGGTCGAGCGCGTCGGCGAGGCCGGGCAGCTGTTCGGCGATCTTCTCCTGGAGCTGGTGCACCCGGGAGTCGGAGAGCGTGGCCAGCGCGATCGCCAGGGCCACGGTGAGCAGCGGGAACAGGGCCAGGAACCCGAAGAAGGTGACCGCCCCGGCCAGCCGGTTGCCCTCCACGTCGGCGAACAGCCGGTAGACCAGGTACGGGCGGCTGCGCAGGATCCGGGCCACCAGCGGACCGATCAGGGGCAGGCCGGTGAGGAAGTCCATCCTCCGCTGTATACCGGCCGGACGATGCGGCGTCCGGGTGACGCGCCGTCGGCCGGACGGCTCAGCGGCTCAGCGCTTCGAAAGCGGCTCCGAAGCAGCTCGAAAGCGGCTCAACGGCAGCTCGAAAGCGGCTCGAAAGCGGCTCAACGGCAGCTCGAAAGCGGCTCGAAAGCGGCTCAACGGCAACTCGAAGGTGGCTCGAAGCAGCTCAAGGGCGACTCGAAGCCGACTCGAAGCCGGCTCGAAGGCGGCTCAGCGGCGCACCGCGCGGCGGGCCTTGGCCAGCACCCGCAGGCTCTGGAAGCCCAGGTAGCTGCCGCGGCTGAGCAGTTCGCCGCGCACGCCCTCCGGCCCGGCGGGCGGCCGGTAGCCGGCCGGGCGGTGCCGGGCGCAGTGCTCGGCGGCGCGGCGGAAGAACTCGCGGCGGTCGGCGGCCGGGACGCGTCCGGGCTTGGTGACGACGGTGGCGAGGTGGCCGAGCATCATCCGGTAGATGACCGGCCGCCAGCGGTCCAGGTCGGGGCGGGCGTCGAGGAAGGCGAACACCCGGTCGTACTGCTCGAAGACGTCGAAGTGCTTGCGGGAGGCGGTGGCCAGGATGTTGCCGCCCTCGCGGCGCTGCCGGTAGTGCACGCCGACCTGGTCGAGCAGGGTGATGGACTCGGCGGCGAGCAGCGCCGGGTAGGTCCAGGGGGTGTCCTCGTAGTACCCGGGCGGGAAGGTCAGGCCCTGCTGCTGGACGAATTCGCGGCGGTAGGCCTTGTTCCACACCACCTGGAGCAGGTCGAGCAGGTCGCGGCGCTCGTCCAGGGTGAAGGTGTCGGCGCCGGGCTTGGCGAACACGGGGGCGGAGGCGGAGCGCACCACGCGGCCGTCCCAGTAGCTGCGGGCGTAGTCGTACACCAGCAGGTCGGGGTCGCCGGTGGCGCGCAGCCGGGCGTCGGTGGCGGCCAGCAGGTCGGGGGTGAGGGTGTCGTCGCTGTCCAGGAACAGCAGATAGTCGCCGGTGGCGAGTTCGAGTCCGGCGTTGCGGGCGAGGCCCAGGCCGACGTTCTGCTCCAGGTGACGGACCGTCACCCGCTTGTCCCGGTAGGCGACTTCGTCGAGGATCGCGCCGCAGCCGTCGGGCGAGCGGTCGTCCACGGCGATCAGTTCGAAGTCGGTGAAGGTCTGCCCGAGGACGGACTCCAGGCAGGCGGGGAGGTACTCCTCGACGGCGTGGACGGGCACGATCACGCTGAACCGCGGCATCTCTTCACTCTCCTGACCTGGCCTGGCCAGGCGCAGACTAGCAAGCCCGGAGAGGTAGGATCGCGGCCGGTGCCGGTCCGGGTTCGACACATCTGCCGGGCCCACCCGGCCGCACTCCCTGAGGAAAGGCTCTGCGCTCCCGATGGCCCCCCGTCTGTCCGTCGTCGTCCCGATCTACAACGTCGAGCGCTATCTCGAGGAGTGCCTCGACTCGATCGCCGCCCAGACCTTCGACGACTTCGAATGTGTCATGGTCGACGACGGCTCCAAGGACTCCAGCGCGTCCATCGCGAAGGCCTACGCCGCGAAGGACTCGCGCTTCCGGCTGGTCCAGCAGGTGAACAAGGGCCTCGGCGCGGCGCGCAACACCGGTTACCGGCACATCTCCGAGGGCACCGAGTTCCTCGCGTTCGTCGATAGTGACGACACCATGCCGCCGTCCGCATACGAGCTGATGATCGGCACGCTGGACGAGACCGGCTCGGACTTCTGCACCGGCAACGTGCTGCGTTTCCGCGCCGTCGGCCACTACCAGTCCGGCGGCCACCGCAAGCCGTTCGCGGCGACCCGGCTGCGCACCCACATCACCGAGATCCCGGCGCTGGTCACCGACCGCACCGCGTGGAACAAGGTGTACCGCCGCTCGTTCTTCGACCAGGCCGGTGTGCTCTACCCCGAGGGCATCCTGTACGAGGACGCCCCGGTCAGCGTGCCGCACCACTACCTGGCCCGCCGGGTGGACGTGCTCGCCGAGCCGATCTACCACTGGCGCGAGCGGGAGGTCGGCGAGATGTCGATCACCCAGATGAAAACCAACCCGAAGGGCGTCATCGACCGGGTCAAGTCGATGGAGCTGGTCCGCGACTGGCTGGGCAAGCAGACCGACCCGAAGTTCCGCAAGTACCTGCACTCCTACGACGAGAACAACCTCGTCGAGGAGATCCCGATGTTCTTCGGCTCGGTGCTGGAGGGCGACCCGGAGTACAACGCCGCCTACCTGGAGTCGGTCGGCCGCCTGCTGCGCGCCATCGGCCCGGACCAGGTCCGCAAGCTGCGCGCCCCGCTGAAGCTCAAGTACCACCTGACCCTGCAGGGCCGGCTCGCCGAGCTGATCGAGCAGCTGCGCTTCGAGAAGGACAGCAACGGCGCCGCCCCGGCCCGCGGCCTGCTCCGCCCGTACGCCGACTATCCGTTCCTGCGCGGCGGACGCAAGAGCGTCCCGGCGGACGTGCTGCGGCTGAGCAACGCCCTGGTGATGCGCTCCCGGGTGTACGACGCCCGCTGGTCGGGCGGCCGGCTCCAGCTGACCGGGCACGCCTTCCCCGAGCACCTGGGCGCCGAGAACAAGCACGACATGGTCAAGGCGCTGGTCCTGCGCGAGGCCAAGAGCCGCCGGGTGGTGGCGGTGCAGACCCGGGCCGAGTTCAGCCCGGAGGCCACCGCCAGCTCCCCGCACGACCTGTACAGCTGCGACTGGGCGGGCTTCTCCGCCACCATCGACCCGCAGCGGCTCAAGCACCGCGGCGAGTGGAAGGACGGCTCCTGGCGGGTGCTGGTGGCCGGCGTCGGCAAGGGCGGCGTCTACAAGGGCCGGGTGTCGGTCGGCTGGCACGACCGCGCCGAGTACGCGCCCGTGCACTGGGTCGAGGACGACGTCCGGGTGGTGCCGTGGCAGCGCGACGGCCACCTGCTGCTGCGGGTGGAGCGGGTGCGTGCCCGCGCCACCGCGGTGTCCGCCGAGAACGGCACCCTCGAACTGCACGGCCTGGTCCGCTCCGGCGCCGACCTGGCCGGCGCCGAACTGCGGCTGAAGCACGTCGAGTCCGAGCGCGACGTGGCCGTCCCGCTGGACCTGGGCGTCCCGTCCGGCCGCGACCTGCCGTTCACCGCGCAGGTCCGGGTCGCCGACCTGACCGCCGTCCGGGAGGCCTGGAACGCCCTCGACCCGACCTCCGAGAAGCGCACCCGCGACCGCTGGGACCTCGAACTCAAGCTCTCCGACGGCACCGGCCTGCCGGTCGTCCTGGACGACCGCCGCGCCCCCGTCGGCCTGCACCTGCCGCTCGGCGACGGCGCCCGCGCGCTGTACGCCAAGCCCTCCCCCAGCGGCTACCTGCAGCTGTGCGACCAGGTGCTGCAGCCGGTCGTCGAGGAGATCACCCGGGCCAAGGGCGGCGAGGGCTTCATGCTCAGCGGCTCCTTCCCGCTGCCCGGCACCCACCGCTACGAACTGGTGATCCTGCACGGCAAGCGCCGCGAGGAGCACGCCTACCCGGTGGAGATCGCCGACGGCCGCTTCCGGGCCGCGCTGCCCGCGGTGCCGACCGCGTCCTTCGCCGGAGAGGTCCCGCTGCACAAGGGCACCTGGACGGTGCTGTTCCGCCCGGTCGGCGCCGCCGTCGACAGCGAGTGGCCGGCCGCGGTGCTCGCCGCGTCCACCTTCGACGCCCTGCCGCTGGAGCTGGAGGCCCGCGGCAAGCGGGTCGCCCTGGAGCGCCGCGCCTTCGACAGCCTGTCGCTGGAGTCCCACGACCCGCTGTCCCCCGCCGAGCGCAGTGGCTACCGGCAGCGGCAGCTGCGCACCGCGTACACCGAGGGGCAGCGCCGTCCGCTCACCAACACCGTGCTCTACCACACCGTCCGCGAGGACTGGTGGGCCGCCGACGGCGGCCTGTACGCGGACTCGCCGCGCGCCGTGCACGAGGAGCTGGTCCGCCGCGGCCTTCCGCTGCGCCACCTGTGGACCTCCGTCGATCTGCAGGCCGAGCTGCCGCAGACCGCCGAGTGCGTCCGGCACCGCTCCCCCGAGTGGTTCGAGGCGCTGTCCACCGCCAAGTACATCGTCACCTCCACCCACCTGCCGACGTACTTCCGCCGCCGCCCCGGCCAGGTCGTCCTGCAGACCTGGCAGGGCTCCCCGCTGAAGCGGATCGGCACCGACTTCGAGAAGGTCTGGTTCACCGACTCCGGCTACCTGGAGCACCTCAAGGAGGAGGTGCCGCAGTGGAGCCTGCTGGTGGCGGGCAGCCGCTGGGCCGCGCCCGTGCTGCGCCGCGCCTTCGGCTTCGAGGGCAAGGTGCTGGAGAGCGGCTACCCGCGCAACGACCTGCTGTTCGCCCCCGACCGGGAGAAGACCGCCGAGCGGGTCCGCGAGCAGCTCGGCCTGCCCGAGGGCAAGCAGGTGGTGCTCTACGCGCCCACCTTCCGCGAGGACCGGCGCCTGCCCGACGGCGGCTACCAGCTCAACTTGCAGCTCGACCTGGAAGCGGCCCGCGCCGCCCTCGGCGACGACCAGGTCCTGCTGGTCCGCGCCCACGAGGTGGTCCGCGGCCGTCTCCCCGAGGCCGGCAACGGCTACGTCTGGGACGTCAGCACCTACCCCGACATGGCGGAGCTGCTGCTGGTCGCCGACGTCCTGGTCACCGACTACTCCGCCTCGGTGTTCGACTTCATGAACACCGGCCGTCCGGTGCTGTTCTTCACCTACGACCTGGAGCACTACCGCGACAACCTGCGCGGCTTCAGCCTCGACCTGGAGACCAAGGCCCCGGGCCCGCTGCTCAGCACCTCCGCCGAGGTGGTCGCGGCGCTCGGCAACCTGCCGCAGGTCACCGCCGAGTACGCGGAGAAGTACGAGGCGTTCCGCGAGGCGTACTGCGACCTGGACGACGGCGATGCCGCCGGACGGGTGGCGGACGCGCTGCTCGCCGAAGGCGAGTGAGCGGGAAATAGCTCCAGGAAAATCGAATATCATATGCAAATAAGTCAATTCCCTCCCTTTTTTGCAAAGGGGGGGAATTGACTTTTCCCCGCATTGTGCACTGGGATATCTGGAATGTCCCACCTCGTACGGCGCCCCACCACCGCCCGGCCCGCGCGCCCCACCGAACCGGCCGCCGCCGCCGCCGCCGCGCTGCGCCGCGCCGTCTGGGAGAGCGGGGAGCTCGTCCTGACCGGCGAAGGCCGACTCCTCGACACACCCGGCGAACGCCCCGGACAGACCCGCATCGTCCTGGAACTGCACCCCACCGACGGGAGCCGCCGCCCGCTGCGGCTGCGCACCGTCCCGCACTACCTGCCCGAGGCCACCGACGACAGCGCGCAGACCCGGCACAGCCTCGACTGGACCGGGTTCACCGCCCACCTCGAACCGGCGCTGCTGCACGCCCCCGCGCTGCGGCCGGTCCCGGGCTGGCGGGTCGAAGCGGTGGTCGGCAGCGGCCCGCGCCGGGCCCGCGCCCCGCTGGCCGCGTACTGGTGCGGCAGCGGCGAGTACCCGCCCGCCGGGTGGACCGGCCCGGCGCTCCAGCTCGTGCCGACCGTCGAGGACGGCGTGCTGCACCTGACGGTGCGCCCGGCCCGCGCCCGGGTCGACTCCTGCCGCTCCCGCCCCGACGGCTTCGAACTGCGCGGCACCGCCGCCGGCACCAGCGGCGCCCTGGTCCTGCGGCACCGCGCCACCGGCGCCGTCGTGCAGAGCCTGGTGCACTGGCAGGGCCACGAGTTCACCGCCTTCGCCGGCAAGGTCCCGCGTCTCGCCGAGGGCCACTGGGAGCCCTCACTGACGCTCCCCGACGGCGACGCCCCACTCGTCCTGCGCCACCCGCCCACCGGCAGCTGCCAGCTGCCGGTGGGCGCCGGCCAAGTGCTGTACGCCAAGCAACTCGCCGACGACCGCCTGCAGTTCTGCGTCCAGCCGGCCGAACCGCTGATCGACCGGATCACCCCCGTGGACGGCGGCTTCGACCTCGCCGGAGAGTTCCCCGGCGCCCCCGACACCCCGCTGGAGCTGGTGCTGCGGCACTGCGGCGACGGGCGCGAACGGCGTACACCGGTCCGCCCGCCCACCCCGGACGGGGGCGGCCGCTTCACCGTCCGACTGCCGCTCACCCCCGACGGGCCCGACGGTGTGCCCCGCCCGCTCGGCAAGGGCATCTGGGAGGCCCTGCTGTGCCCCGCCGGCCCCGACCGGCACCCCGGCCACCCGCTGCGCCTGCACCCGGCCGCGCTCCCGCTGCTCCCGGCTCCAAGACGGTCCGGCGACAAGTCCTTCCTGCTGCAGCGCCGCTGGCACGACACCCTGATCGTGGACAGCCTCCCGGTGCTCGCCGCCCTCGAACGCAGCGCCCTGCGCCAGCACCGGCTGCGCACCGAGAGCTACCCGGCCGCCCGCCGCCGCCCGCTGCGCGACGCCGTGCTGTACGACGTCTTCGGCGGCCGCGGCTACGCCTGCAACCCGCGCGCCGTGCACGCCGAACTCGCCCGCCGGAAGCTCCCGCTGGAGCACCTGTGGGTGATCGAGGACGGCCAGGAGCAGCCGCCCGGACCGGTGCGCGCGGTCCGGCAGTGGAGCCCCGAGTGGTACGAGGCGCTCGCCACCTGCCGCTACCTGGTCGGCAACACGCACTTCCCGGACTTCCTGCGCCGCCGCGACGGCCAGGTGGTGGTGCAGCTGTGGCACGGCACCCCGCTGAAACGGATCGGCCACCGCATGCCGGAGAACTGCACCACCGCCGGCGGCTACCTGGAGCGGCTGGACCGCGAGGTGCGGCAGTGGAGCCTGCTGCTGTCGCCCAGCCCGTTCGCCACCCCGGAGCTGGTCGCCTCCTTCGGCCACCGCGGCGAGGTGCTGGAAGGCGGCTACCCGCGCAACGACCGGCTGGTCCGGTCCGACCCGGACGAGGTGGCCGCCGTCCGCCGCCGGCTGCGGGTGCCGCCCGACCGCCGGGTGGTGCTGTACGCGCCGACCTGGCGGGACGACCGGCGCGGCGCCGGCGACCGCTTCGAGGTCGATCTGCACCTCGACCTGGCCGCCGCCCGGGCCGCCCTCGGCCACGACCACGTGCTGCTGCTGCGCCCGCACGTGCACTGCGGCGGCGCGCTGCCGGACGACGACTTCGTCCGCGACGTCGCCGACTACCCGGACGTCCAGGACCTGCTGCTGATCGCCGACGTGCTGGTCACCGACTACTCCTCGGTGATGTTCGACTTCGCGGTGACCGGCCGTCCGATGCTGTTCTTCACCTACGACCTGGAGCACTACCGCGACCGCCTGCGCGGCTTCACCTTCGACTTCGAGGCGCAGGCCCCGGGCCCGCTGCTGACCGGCTCCGAGCAGGTGGTGGCCGCGCTACGCGACCTCGACCCGGCGCGGTACCGGGAGAACTATCGCGCGTTCCGCGAGCGGTTCTGCCCGCTGGACGACGGCGGGGCAGCAGTCCGCCTGGTCGACCGGATGCTCGCCCTCGGCGCCGCCGGCTGAGCCGGCCGGCCGCTCGTACGGGCCGGGCACCGGGAAGTACGCGGCCAGGAACGCGGCCATCGCCCGGTCCTGCTCCTGCGCGGGGCTGCCGTCGCCGCTCCCGTCGGCCAGGCAGAACGCCAGCAGGTCGCGCTCGTCGAGCAGCCGGGCCATCCGGTCCCGGTCCTCGGCGCAGTCCACTGCCAGGTACCCGTGGGCGAGGGTGCCGTCCACCGCGGCGCCGCGCAGTTGCGCGTGGTACAGCGCCAGGGTGACGGGGGCGACGTCGGTGGCGGAGCGGAACGCCGAGCGGCCGGTGGCCTCCAGCTCGGTCCGCCAGCGCCGCGCGGAGTCCTCCAGCAGGGTGCGCCGCAGCGCGTACGGGACGTGCGCGAGCACCCTGGTGAAGGCCCGGCCGTGGTCGCGTTGCAGCGCCCGCCGGGTGTTCTGCTGGGCGGCCGTGTAGACGTCGGCGGAGCCGGCCCCGGCGGACGGCGGGACGATCCGGGTGTCGCGGAAGACCCTGGGCAGTCCGTTGCCGAGGAAGAAGTGCTCGGGGCGGACCGGCCCGCCGAGGAACATGTCGTCGTTGAAGTACAGGAAGTGCTCGGCCAGGCCGGGGATCCGGTGCAGTCCGGTCTCGATCGCGTGCGAGTTGAACACCGGTCCGCCGTCCAGCAGTTCGCGGTGCGACACCAGGGTCAGCCCGGGCACCGAGGCGTCCAGCCACGACGGCGTCTGGTCGTCGGTGACCAGGAAGATCCGCCGGATCCAGGGGGCGTACATGGCGATCGAGCGCAGGCAGTGGCGCAGTTCGTCGCGGTTGCGGTAGCGGTGGTCGCCGTCGTCGTGGTCGGTGTCGTCGGCGGACGGCCCGGCGTCTCCGTACAGCCGGGTACGGGCGGCGTCGCGGCGTTGGCACCAGGCGGGGTCGCGGTCGTCGACCCAGGTGATCACGGCGTCCACCGGGAAGCGGACGTCCTCGGGCAGGGCCTGCAGGAACGGTTCCGCGACGGGGTAGTCGTGGTCGCCGACCCGGACGGTGCCGGCCACCTCCAGTGAGGGCAGCCACCAGCCGAAGGGGGTCTGGTCGATCGAGGCGACGGCGCCGCGCGCCGAGCCGTCGGTGTCCCAGAACTCCAGGTCGCAGCCGTGGTCCGAGCCGTAGTACAGGGTGCGGGTACCGGTCACCACCGGCCGGAACAGGCGCACGCCCTTGACCCGCTCGGGCGGCTCGACAGGCTCCACCGGTTCGCTCGCCTCGTCCACCGCTTCGCCCGTGTCCTGCGCGGTCTCCTCCGCCTGCGGCGGCAGCTCGTGCTCGGCGACGGCCTGCGGCAGCTCCTCGGCGAGCACCGTGCGGTGCACACTGCCGTGGCCGAGCAGCGCCGCGTACACGGGGGCGCCGCGGAAGGCGTCGGCGACCACGTCCAGCACCCGGTCCCGGCCGCCGGGGGGAACGGCCAGTCGGTGGCGCGGGCCGCGGTCGGGGATCAGGGTGTAGTGCACCTCGGCGGCGTCCAGCACCCCGGCGACGGCGGTCAGGTTGGCCTGGCGGGCCTGCGGGGCGAGCAGGTCGTCGCGGAGCTCGGCCAGCCGGTCGTGGTGCCGCACGAGCCGGCGGTCGGCGGCCAGCAGCTCGTCCTCGCGGACCCGCCGCGGGTCCGGCGGCGGGGCCGGAACGGCGGCGGGAGCGGCGGGGGCCGGGAGGACGCCCAGTCGGCGAAGCACCCGGCCCGCAGAACGCCGCGCCAGTTTCCGCATCGACCTGCCAGCCATTCTTCTCCTGCCCCGCGATCGCCCCATTCGACGGTAACAATGGGGAAAGCCCGGGCGAAGGAATGGCAAAGGACTCCCAGACAACTCCGGGAATCCGCGAACGGAACGCTCAGGATCGGCCGAACGCGTAACTGCGCCAGGGCCGCCACACCGCGTCGGCACCGAACGTCGAGAGGACGAATTCGGTGACCTCGAACACCGCGCGGAAGGTGCGGGCCTGTTCGTGGGCCTCGTCCAGGACGGGGTCGGGGAGGCCGTGGGCGACGGTGACGTGCGGGTGGTAGGGGAAGGCGAGTTCGCGGGCCAGGGGGCCGGAGCGGACTTCGGCTTCCAGGGCACGGCACTCGTGGGCGCCCTCCTCGACCCGGACGAAGACCACAGGGGAGACCGGGCGGAAGGTTCCGCTGCCCTGGAGCAGCATGCGGAACGGGCGGCTGGCGGCGGCCACGGTCCGCAGGTGGTGCTCGATTCCGGGGAGCCGGTCGGCCCGGGTCTCGGTGGGCGGCAGCAGGGTGACGTGGGTGGGTATCGCCCGGGCCTGCGGGTCGCCGTGGCCGGCCCGGGCGTCCTGCACCTGGCTGCCGTACGGTTCCGGGACGTGTATGGACACGCCGATGGTGACGGCCTCGTCGAGCCCGTCACCATCGGGGGCGGCAGCCGTCGGCATCAGCGCTTCGGCGCCAGGAAGCCGACGCGGTCGTACACCTCGGCGAGCGTCTCGGACGCCACCGCCCGGGCCTTCTCGGCGCCGAGCGCGAGCACCCGGTCCAGCTCGGCCGGGTCGTCCAGGTACTCCTGGGTGCGGGTCTGGAACGGGGTGACCCATTCGGTGAACAGGTCGGCCAGTTCGGTCTTCAGCGCGCCGTACATCTTGCCGTCGAAGTGCGCGACCAGCTGCTCGATGCTCATCCCGCTGAGCGCGGAGTGGATCCGCAGCAGGTTGGAGACGCCGGGCTTGTTGGCCTCGTCGTAGCTGACGACGGTGTCGGTGTCGGTGACGGCGCTCTTGAACTTCTTGGCGCTGGTCTTCGGCGGGTCGAGCAGGCTGATCAGGCCCTTGTCGCTGGCCGCGGACTTGCTCATCTTCGCGCTCGGGTCCTGCAGGTCCTGGATCTTGGCGGTGGCCTTCAGGATGTACGGCTCGGGGACGGTGAAGGTCTTGCCGTAGCGGGTGTTGAAGCGCTCCGCGAGGTCGCGGGTGAGCTCCAGGTGCTGGCGCTGGTCCTCGCCGACCGGGACGGTCTGGGTCTGGTAGAGCAGGACGTCGGCGACCATCAGCACCGGGTAGGTGAACAGGCCGACGGTGGTGCGGTCCGCGCCGTGCTTGAGGGACTTGTCCTTGAACTGCGTCATCCGGGAGGCCTCGCCGAAGCCGGTGAGGCAGTTCATCACCCAGGCCAGCTGCGCGTGCTCGGGCACCTGGGACTGCACGAACAGGGTGCAGCGCTCGGGGTCGAGACCGGCGCCGAGCAGCTGCGCGACCGAGACCCGGGTGTTCTGCCGCAGCGTCGCCGGGTCCTGTTCGACGGTGATCGCGTGCAGGTCGACGACCATGTAGAAGGCGTCGTTGGCCTCCTGCATGTCGACCCACTGACGTACCGCGCCGAGGTAGTTGCCCAGGTGGAATGAGCCTGAGGTGGGCTGGATGCCGGAGAGCACCCGGGGACGGTCCTTCACCGGACCGGTGACCGCTGCGTTGACCATGGGCCCATTGTTCCAGTTCCCCCGGCCGCTCAGGAAACGTCCGGCGCACCCGGGTTGGGCAGTGTGACGGCACTCACCCGCAGCCGTTCGATCCGGCGTCCGTCGAGGCGGGCCACGGTGAGCCGGGCGCCGGACTCGGTGACCACCTGGTCGCCCTTCTGCGGCAGCCGGCCGAGTTCGCGCACCACGAAGCCGGCGACCGTCTCGTAGGGGCCCTCGGGCAGGGTGAAGCCGGTCTCCTCGGTGAAGTCGGCGAGATTGAGCAGGCCGTCGAGTTCGACGCCGCCACCGGCCAGGCGGCGGGTCGCGGTGGTGTCCTGGGCGTCGTACTCGTCGCGGATCTCGCCGATCACCTCCTCGACCAGGTCCTCCAGGGTGACGATGCCGGCGGTGCCGCCGTACTCGTCGACCACGATGGCCAGGTGGTGGCCCTCGCGGCGCATCTCGCTCATCGCCTCCAGCACCCTTTTGGTGGCGGGCAGCAGTTTGACGGGGCGGGCCAGGTCACGGACCCGGGCGGCCTGTTCGCCGCGCACCCCGTACAGGTCGCGGACGTGCACGAAGCCGGTGACGGCGTCGTAGGAGCCCTCGACCACCGGGTAGCGGGAGTGCGGGGAGGAGTCGGTCTCGGCGCGGACCTCGCGCACCAGGCGGTCGCCGTCCAGGAAGGTCACCTCGGTCCGCGGCACCATCACCTCGCGCAGCTGGCGCTCCCCCGCCGCGAACACCTCGTTGATCAACTCGCGTTCGTCCGAACCGAGTTCGGTGTTGGCGGCGACCAGGCCGCGGAGCTCCTCGGGGCTCATCACGCCGCGGCCGGCGGACGGGTCACCGCCCAGCAGGCGCACCATCAGGTTGGTGGAGTGGCCGAGCAGCCAGATCACCGGACGCAGCGCCACCGACATCACGTCCACCACCGGCGCGGCCAGCAGGGCGATCGACTCGGCCCGCTGCAGGCCGATCCGCTTGGGCGTCAACTCGCCCAGCACCAGGGAGGCGTAGGAGATCACCAGGGTCAGGCCGACCAGCGCGACCGCGTCCGCGACGCCGTCCGAGAGTCCGGCCTTCACGAACACCGGGGCGAGTTTGCCGGCCAGCGTGTCGGCGCCGAACGCCGCCGACAGGAAGCCCATGCACGTCACACCGACCTGCACGGCGGCCAGGAACCGGTTCGGGTCGGCCGCCAGGTGCGCGGCCCGGGCGGCGCGGCGTGAACCGGCCGACTCCAGGGTGCGGATCTGCCCCTCGCGCAGTGAGATCAGCGCGATCTCGGCGACGTTGAACAGACCGCCCAGCATGATGAACACCAGGACGAGCGCGGCGTCCTGCAGGGTTTCGGTCACGGCCCGAGTGTAGGAGAACGGCCGGGCGCCCCGTGGGCACCCGGCCGTTCACACGCGGCAAAGCGGCACTCAGATGAGGCCGAGCTCCTGCACCGCGTCGCGCTCCTCGGCGAGCTCCTTGACGGAGGCGTCGATCCGGGCGCGGTCGAACTCGGAGAGGTCCAGGCCCTGGACGATCTCGAACTTGCCGTCCTTGGTGGTGACCGGGAACGAGGAGATCAGGCCCTCCGGCACGCCGTACGAGCCGTCGGAGACGATGCCCATCGAGGTCCAGTCGCCGGCCGGGGTGCCGTTGACCCAGGTGTACACGTGGTCGATGGCGGCGTTCGCGGCCGAGGCGGCCGAGGACGCGCCGCGGACCTCGATGATCTCGGCGCCGCGCTTGGCGACCTTCGGGATGAAGAAGTTCTCGACCCACTCCTGGTCGGCGCCGACGGCGTCGAACGCGGACTTGCCGGAGACCTCGGCGTGGAACAGGTCCGGGTACTGCGAGGCGGAGTGGTTGCCCCAGATGGTGACCTTCTTGACGTCCTCGACCGTCACGCCGGCCTTCTTCGCCAGCTGGGCGACGGCGCGGTTGTGGTCCAGGCGGGTCATCGCGGTGAAGCGCTCGGCCGGCACGTCCGGGGCGTTGCGCTGGGCGATCAGGGCGTTGGTGTTGGCCGGGTTGCCGACCACCAGGACCTTGATGTCGTCCGCGGCGTGGGCGTTGATCGCCTTGCCCTGCGGACCGAAGATGCCGCCGTTGGCGGACAGCAGGTCGCCGCGCTCCATGCCCGCGGTACGCGGACGGGCGCCGACCAGCAGCGCGACGTTGGCGCCGTCGAACGCGACGTTCGCCTGGTCGGTGATGGTGATGTCACGCAGCAGCGGGAACGCGCAGTCGTCCAGCTCCATGGCGACACCCTCGGCGGCCTTCACGCCCTGCGGGATCTCCAGCAGGCGCAGGTTCACCGGCACGTCGGCACCCAGCAGGTGACCGGAGGCGATGCGGAAGAGCAGCGCGTAGCCGATCTGGCCGGCCGCTCCGGTAACGGTGACGTTGACGGGGGTGCGAGTCATATCTACCTTCTCCAGCTGTCGCCAGGCGCCCCAGGCACATCGGCGCGCCGGAGCCGAGGATGATCTCTCGATGTCGAGAGACCCGAGACAGGCTATCGCGAAGGCAGGTGGCTGGGAAAACAGGGGCGCGTGGGGGTACCTCCCGGCCCGCCAGGGCTGGGGGAGAACTGCGCGAAGGGGAACGCACCCGACCGCAAGATCGCGACGCAGGACAATGACCTGCACCTGATCGCGACCTTGCGGACGTGGGCCTAGTGCACGGGGTGCCCGATGAGCCGTCCGATGTTGTCCAGCATCGGGACGTTCAGCCACGGGTTGGGCTGCGCCACCAGCGTGAGCAGCACGATCACCCCGCCGAGTACGAACATCAGGGTGACGTCGGTGAACCGGCTGCGGACGGCGAGCATGCCGACGTCCGGCAGGCCGAGTCGCAGCAGGGCGCCGAGCAGTGGTGCGGCGCCGACGGCGAGCAGGCCGAGCCGGAAGTTTCCGGCCCAGGTGACCAGCAGGCCGAGGGTGGCGACGGCGAGGACCAGGGTGATCGGCCACTGCCGGAGCGGGAGGGTGTGGCCACGGCCGAGTGCCGCCCGGGAACCCTCCGGCGGGAGGGTTCCTTCGGTGGTGACGGGTCGGCGGCGGGCGCGCTTCATGACGCCGGGCACCGGTCTCAGACGCCGGCGCGGCGCTCGGCCGCCTCGACGATGTTGTTGAGGAGCATCGCGCGGGTCATCGGGCCGACGCCGCCGGGGTTGGGGGAGATCCAGGCGGCGACCTCGGCGACGCCGGGGTGCACGTCGCCGACGATCTTGCCCTCGCTGCGGGAGACGCCGACGTCCAGCACGGCCGCACCGGGCTTGACGTCCTCGGGCTTGACCAGGTGCGGGACGCCCGCGGCGGCGACCACGATGTCGGCCTTGCGCAGGTGGAAAGCGAGGTCGCGGGTGCCGGTGTGGCACAGCGTCACGGTGGCGTTCTCGCTGCGGCGGGTGAGCAGCAGGCCGATGGAGCGGCCGACGGTGATGCCGCGGCCGACGACCACGACCTCGGCGCCGTCGATGGCGACGCCGTGGCGGCGCAGCAGTTCGACGATGCCGAGCGGGGTGCAGGGCAGCGGGCCGTCGATGCCGAGGACGAGGCGGCCGAGCGAGGTCGGGTGCAGGCCGTCGGCGTCCTTGTCGGGGTCCATGAGTTCGAGCACGCGGTTCTGGTCCAGGCCCTTGGGGAGCGGCAGCTGGACGATGTAGCCGGTGCAGGCCGGGTCGGCGTTGAGCTCGCGGACGACGTTCTCGACGTCTTCCTGGGTGGCGGTGGCGGGCAGTTCGCGCTGGATGGAGGCGATGCCGATCTCCGCGCAGTCGCGGTGCTTGCCGTTGACGTACCACCGGCTGCCCGGGTCGTCGCCGACCAGGACGGTGCCGAGGCCGGGGACGATGCCCCGTTCCTTGAGGGCCGCCACGCGGACGGCGAGTTCGGACTTGATCGCGGCCGCGGTGGCCTTGCCATCGAGAATCTGGGCAGTCATGTCTCCATTCTTCCGGATCCGGGGTCCGCGCCGTGCCGCCGGGCGGGCGTGCACGGAGCGTCCCTGGCGGACACGGAGCGTGCCGGGGGATTGCGGTTGTGCCACGGTCGTGTCCGTGGCCTGCGTGTGGCTGGACAGCGTGCGGCGCCAAGGCTCACGATGACAAGGCAAGTACCGCCGCCCAGGTCCTGGTGACGGACCGTCGGGCCGCGGGGGACGAACACAGTCGGGGGAATCGACACGTGAGCAATCCGTACCAGCCGGATCCGTACGGCGGTTACGGCCAGGCCGGCGGCCCGTCGGGTCCGCCGCCGCAGCAGCCGTCGTACGGCTATCCCCAGGCGCCGCAGCCACCGCAGCCGCAGCCCGGTTACGGCTACGGGTACCCGCAGCAGCCGCCGCACCCCTCGCACCCGTACCCGCCGGGCGTTCCGATGGCGGTGAACAACAACGCCGCCACGACGTCGGTGGTGATCGGTTTCATCGCGGTCCTGCTGTCCTGCGTCTACGGCGGCGTGCTGGGCCTGGTGGGTCTGGGCTTCGGCGTCTCGGGCCTGAACAGGTCGGCGCAGCTGGGTGGTACGGGCCGAACCGCCGCGATCGGCGGCATCGTGCTGAACTCCCTGTCCGTACTGATCACCCTCGGCATCGTCGTCCTCGGGCTCACCGTCACATGAACCCCGCGACTCCCGGGCCGGCCGGGTCGGTGACGGCCTGTCCGGTGCCGCTGTCCGGCGGCGCGCTGACGGCCCGCCGGTGGCGGTCGGCCGGTACGGTGCCGGGCGCGGTGGCGCGGGTGCTGGTGCGGCCGGCCGCGGCGGCGGGGGCGGCGCTCGCGGTGGCGGCGGTGCACGACGCCCACGACCCGGGCGTGCTCTGCCCGTTGCGGTTGATGACCGGCGTGCCGTGCCCGTTCTGCGGCAGCACCACCGTGTTCATCGAGGCCGGTCACGCGCACTGGGGGGCCGCGTTGGCGGCGAACCCGGTGACGGCGGTGGCGGTGGTGGCGCTGCTGTTCGCGCCGCTGGGACCGGGGCGCTGGTGGCGCCGGCTGTCGTACGGCCGCCGGAACCTGCTGCTCGGCGCGGCCGCGATGGCCGCCTGGGCCTGGGAGTTGGCCCGCTTCGGCATTCTCGCGCTCTGAACGGAGGGTCCGCGGTTGACTGTTGATCCCCCCGTCGTCGGACTCGTCCGCTACTCTCCGACGCGGTCGGCGTGTCCCCTGCCCACCCGTCCCCAGGATTTTTTCGTTCCGTCCACGCTCCTTCCTGCCCGGAGGCATCGATGAGCTACCCGCCCGACCCCAACAACCCTTACGGCCAGCAGCCGGCACAACCGGGTTACGGCTACCCGCAGCAGCCGCCGCAGCAGCCCGGCTACGGCTACCCGCAGGCGCAGGTGCCGCCGCAGCCCGGTTACGGCTACGGCTACCCGCAGATGCCCGGCACGATCCAGGCCAACAACGGCTACATCAACATCGCCAACCTCGGCATGGTGCGGGTCGCCACCATGGGCCAGCGTTTCCTGGCCCGCCTGCTGGACGGCCTGATCAGCAGTGTCGTCGTCGGCATCGCGATGGCGCTGGGCCTGGCCGGTGCGCTGGGCTTCACGGACGGCGCCAGCAAGACCTGCACGGGCTACGGCACCGCCGCGTACCAGGCCTGCGTCAACGAGCGTGCGCAGGCCTCCACCGGCGCCGCCGCCGCGCTGTTCGGCATGGTCGCGGTGGTCGCCATCTTCAACCTGCTCTACGAGTGGCTGATGATCAGCTTCGCGGGCGCCACCCTGGGCAAGATGGCCCTGGGCCTGCGCGTGGTCAAGGAGAACACCGGTCAGAACCCGGGCGCGGGCGCCGGTTTCGTCCGCTTCATCATTCCGCAGGTCGGCTACTTCCTCTGCGGCATCGGCATGCTGCTGGTCTTCCTGTCGCCGTTCTTCGACAACTCCGGCAAGCTGCAGGGCTGGCACGACCGTGCCGCCGGCACCCTGGTGATCAAGAAGTAACGCTCGCCCCGAGCGCCCGAGGGCCCCGCACTCCGGAGACGGAGTGCGGGGCCCTCGGCGTTCGGAACCGGCCGGTCGGTGCCGGTCGGCGCCGGTCAGTGGAAGAAGTGCCGGGTCCCGGAGAAGTACATGGTCACGCCCGCCTTCTCGGCGGCGGCGATGACCTCTTCGTCGCGGATCGAACCGCCGGGCTGCACCACGGCCTTGACGCCCGCGGCGAGCAGGATCTCCAGGCCGTCGGCGAACGGGAAGAACGCGTCGGAGGCGGCGTAGGAGCCGGTGGCCCGCTCGCCGGCCCGGGTGACGGCCAGCTTGCAGGAGTCGACCCGGTTGACCTGGCCCATGCCGACGCCGACCGAGGCGCCGTCCTTGGCGAGCAGGATCGCGTTGGACTTGACGGCCCGGCAGGCCCGCCAGGCGAAGGCGAGTTCGGCCAGCTCGTCGGCGGACAGCGCCTCGCCGGTGGCGAGCGTCCAGGTGGCCGGGTCGTCGCCCTCGGCGTCCACCCGGTCGACCTGCTGGAGCAGCACGCCGCCGGAGATGCGGCGGGACTCCAGCTTGTCGGCGGGGGCCTCGGGGGCGAGCAGCACCCGCAGGTTCTTCTTCTTGGTCAGCACCTCGAGGGCGCCGTCCTCGTAGCCGGGGGCGACGACGACCTCGGTGAAGATCGGGGCGATCTGCTCGGCCAGTTCGACGGTGACCGGGCGGTTGACGGCGATCACGCCGCCGTACGCGGAGACCGGGTCGCAGGCGTGGGCCTTGCGGTGCGCCTCGGCGGCGTCCGCGCCGGTGGCGATGCCGCACGGGTTGGCGTGCTTGATGATCGCGACGGCGGGGCCGGCGTGGTCGTAGGCGGCGCGGCGGGCGGCGTCGGTGTCCACGTAGTTGTTGTAGGACATCTCCTTGCCGTGCAGCTGCTGGGCGCCCGCGAGGCCGCCGGTGCCGTCGGTGTAGAGCGCGGCCTGCTGGTGCGGGTTCTCGCCGTAGCGCAGGACGTTGCCCAGCTCCCAGGTGTTGCCGAGGAAGGACGGGAACGCCGCGTCGGTCTCGGTGTAGCCGGACTCCTCGAACCAGCTCGCCACGGCGACGTCGTACGCGGCGGTGTGCGCGAACGCGGCGGCGGCCAGGCGCTTGCGGGTCAGCAGGTCGAAGCCGCCGGACTGCGCGGCCGTCAGCACGTCCGCGTAGCGGGCCGGGTCGACGACGACGGCCACCGAGGGGTGGTTCTTGGCGGCGGCGCGGACCATCGACGGGCCGCCGATGTCGATCTGCTCGACGCACTCGTCGGGGGTGGCGCCGGAGGCGACGGTGGCGGTGAACGGGTACAGGTTCACCACGACCAGGTCGAACGGCTCGACGCCGAGCTCGGCAAGCTGCGCGCGGTGCGACTCCAGGCGCAGGTCGGCGAGGACGCCGGCGTGCACCCGCGGGTGCAGGGTCTTGACCCGGCCGTCCAGGCACTCGGGGAAGCCGGTCAGCTCGGAGACCTCGGTGACCGGAACGCCCGCGGCGGCGATCCGCCCGGCGGTGGACCCGGTGGAGACGATGGCGACACCGGCGGCGTGCAGGCCCTGGGCCAGCTCCTCCAGACCGGTCTTGTCGTACACGCTGATCAGCGCGCGGCGGATCGGGCGAACGTTCTCGGAGACGGGCGGAGTGGCGGAGGGAGCGGCGCTCATGCCGGGATCCATACCTTTCGGTCCTCGATGCGGTGTCCTTCGCGGGCCAGCCGGCCCACGACCTCGACGAGCAGCTTGCGCTCGACAGTCTTGATGCGTTCGTGCAGCGCCTCGCCGCCGTCGGCGTGGTCGGTGTCCTCGACCTCCACCACGCCCTGGGCGAGGATCGGCCCGGTGTCCACGCCGGCGTCCACCAGGTGCACGGTACAGCCGGTGACCTTCACGCCGTACGCCAGCGCGTCGGGGACGCCGTGGGCGCCGGGGAAGGCGGGCAGCAGCGCGGGGTGGGTGTTGACGGTGCGTCCGGCGAAGGCGCCGAGGAACGCGGGGCCGAGGATCTTCATGAACCCGGCGGAGATCACCAGGTCGGGTTCGTGCGACGCGACGGCGGCGGTCAGCGCGGCGTCCCAGGCGGCCCGGTCGGCGTGGTCCTTGACCCGCTCGACGAACACCGGGATCCCGGCCTGCTCGGCCCGGTCGATCCCGGCGATGTCGTACCGGTCGGCGCCCACCGCGACGATCCGGGCGCCGAAGGCGGGGTCGGCGGCGGCGTCGATCAGCGCCTGGAGGTTGGTGCCGGAGCCGGAGACCAGCACCACCAGCCGGGCCGGTCCGGGGGTACGGGGCGGGAACACTTGGGTGTCAGCGGCAGCCACGGCGCGATTCTCCGTAGGTCGGTGTCGCCCGCTGGTACGTCCACCGTCGGTGGGGCCATTACGGGCGGCGGCAGGTCGGGAGCCGTCGATGGCGCGGGCGGCCGCGGCGCTGCGGGACCCGGGGAACCGTCGGGAGCTGCCGACCGTCACCACGATAACGGCTGGTGGGGGGCCATTCGTCACCACCCCGCAACGCTACGCGCGTAGTTGAGACGCGGATCTCCCGGCCGCCCGGCAGCGGTCTGGCGGGGTGCCGTACAGCCGCCGACCGGTTGGGGGATCATTGACGGACCGCCCACTCCCCCACCACCGGGCGGACAAACCGACGAGCAGAAACGGCCGACACCATGAGCAGCGGCGAGGACAGCGGCGAGCGCAACCCCTTCGCGCCCCCTCCGCCCGGCGCCCCGGACCAGCCCTGGCGCCCCCGCCTCCCGCAGCCGCCCGAGTCCGGCAACCGGCCGGACGGGCAGCCGGACGGCGAGCACCCGCAGCCGCCGCAGTGGGGCCCGCGCCCCGAGCCCGGCCCGCAGGGGCCGCGCCTCGACCTGTCCGACCCGGCGCACCGCACCGCACGCAACGCCCTGCTGTCGGGTTTCATCGCCCTGCTGTCGGTGCTGTTCGGCCTGTACTGGATCGGCTTCCCGCTCGCCCTGCTCGCCGTCTGGTACGCCGTCACCGTGCTGCGCGCGCCCGCCGAGCCGGTCACCGACCCGTTCGCGCCGCGCCCGGTCCGCCCGCAGGTCCCGGCCGCGCTCAGCGCGCTGCTCACCGGTGGCCTGGCGCTGGTGATGTCGCTGGCGACGTTCACCATGCAGTTCGCGTACCACGACTACCTGGACTGCGTGAACTCCGCGATCACCAAGGAGGGCGTGCGCAGCTGCGGCACCGACGTCCCCTCCTGGGTGACCACGATCTACGAGGGCCCCGCGGAGTGACCTGCCGTCAGGCGTGGCCGGCGGCGGGGTCCGGATCGGCGGCCGGGGAGACGAAGCCCGACTCGTAGGCGGCGATCACCGCCTGGGTGCGGTCGCGCGCGCCGAGCTTGCCGAGCAGGCTGCTGACGTGCGTCTTGACGGTCTGCACGCCCAGGTGCAGCCGTTCGCCGATCTCCGCGTTGGACAGTCCGCGCGCCATCAGCCGCAGCACCTGCCCCTCCCGCTCGGTCAGCCCGGCCCGGGCCACCGCCCCGCCGTCCGCCGCGCCCCCGCCCCGGGCCGCGGCGAGGCGGCGGATCGACGCCGGGAACAGCAGCGACTCGCCCGCCGCGACCAGCCGCACCGCCTGGACGATCTCCGCCGGGCGGGAGCGCTTGAGCAGGAAGCCGTCCGCGCCGGCCCGCAGCGCCTCGTACACGTAGTCGTCGGCCTCGAAGGTGGTGACCACCAGGATCTTCGGCGGCCGGTGAGCGGCGCGCAGGACCGCCCGGGTCGCGGCCAGCCCGTCCAGACCGGGCATCCGGACGTCCATCAGCACCACGTCGGGGCGCAGCGAACGGACCAGGCCGAGGGCCTGGGCGCCGTCCTCGGCCTCACCGACGACGCCGATGCCGTCCTGGGCGTCCAGGACGGCGCGCAGGCCGGCCCGGATCAGCTCCTCGTCGTCGACCAGCAGCACCTTGATCACCGTCACCGGCCCAACCGTAGTGGCAGCCGCACCCGCAGCACCCAGTCCGGGCCGTCCGGGCCGGCCTCGCAGTCGCCGCCGAGCAGCACCGCGCGTTCCCGCACGCCGCGCAGGCCCTTGCCGCCGCCCCTGCGCGAACTCCCCTTGCCGGTCAGCGTGTTGCGGCAGGAGAGGGCCAGTTCGCCGGCCGCGACCAGAGCGCGGATCCGGATCGGCGCGCCCGGCGCGTGCCGCAGCGCGTTGGTGACGCCCTCCTGGACGATCCGGTACGCCTCGCGGGACAGCACGCCGGGCAACTCGGCCGCGCAGACGTCCAGTTGGGCGTCCACGGGGCTGCCGGCGGCGCGGGCGGCGGCGAACAGCTCCTCGGCCCGGTCCAGGCCGGGCTGTTCGCCGGCGGCCGCCTCGGGGGCCTCGCGCAGCAGCACCAGCATCCGTTCCAGGTCGTCCAGCGCGCGGCGGCCGGTGGTCTCGATCGCCTCCAGCGCCCGTTCCCGGAACGCCGGGTCGGCGACCTCGCGGGCCGCGCCCGCCTGCAGGACCGTCACGGTCAGCGCGTGGCCGATCGAGTCGTGCAGTTCGCGGGCCAGCCGGTTGCGCTCCAGCAGCCGCTCCGCACGCAGCTCCGCCGCAGCCAGCCGCTCCGCCGCCGAGGGACCCAACAGGCGCATGGCGAGCGCGAGTTGGAGCCGGCCGGCGAGCACCACCAGCCACAGCAGCGCGCCCAGCGCCGGCACCGCGAGCACCGGCCACCGCGCAGCCGCGCCGAACGCCGCGGCCATCAGGACGCCCGCCGCCGTGCCCAGCGCCACGCGCGCGACCAGCCAGAGCGCCGTCCGTCCGCGGTCCGCCCAACTCGCCGACGCGGCAACGCCGATCGACTCCTCGCGCTCCGGCACCAGCAGCAGCCGCGCCTGCACACCCTCCGCCCGCCGCACCGCCGGCACCAACGCGACCAGGCCCAGCAGCGGCACGTCGACCGCGCCGCTGAGCAGCAGCGCCCGCCCGGTCGAGACGCCCTCCGTCCCCGGGTAGACCAGCAGCACCATCCCGGCGAACACCGCGCCGACCAGCAGGTGCAGCCATCGGGCCCAGGTCGCGGGCAGCAGCAGCGGGGCGAACAGAGCGGGCATCGCGCCATCCTCCCTCCCGAGAGGGAGACGGACCACTCCCGGGCGGGATCCGCCGCTTCCCGCACGCCGATTGACTGATGGTCACACCCGACGAGAGGAGCGCCGCCGTGATCGAGATCCGCGACCTGACCAAGGCCTACGGAGAGCGCCGGGCCGTGGACGGCCTCGGCTTCCGGGTGGAAGCGGGCCGGGTCACCGGCTTCCTCGGACCGAACGGCGCGGGCAAGTCCACCACCCTGCGCATGGTGCTCGGCCTGGACCGGCCGACCTCCGGCACGGCCCTGATCGACGGCCGGCCCTACCACCGGCTCACCGAGCCACTGCGCCGCGTCGGCGCCCTGCTGGACGCCCAGGCCGTGCACGGCGGCCGCACCGCCACCGGCCACCTGCGCTGGATCGCCGCCTCGCACGCCCTGCCCGCCCGCCGGATCGACGAGGTGCTCGCCCTGGTCGGCCTCACCGACGCCGCCCACCGCCGGATCCGCACCTACTCGCTCGGCATGCGCCAGCGCCTGGGCATCGCCGCCGCCCTGCTCGGCGACCCGGCCGCGCTACTGCTGGACGAGCCGGCCAACGGCCTGGACGCGGAAGGCATCCGGTGGATCCGGACGCTGCTGCGCCGACTCGCCGACGAGGGCCGCGCGGTGCTGGTCTCCTCGCACCTGATGGCGGAGATGGCGCAGACCGCCGACCACCTGGTGGTGATCGGCCGGGGCCGACTGCTGGCCGACACCTCCACCACCGCGTTCCTGGCCGAGCACGGCCGCCGCCGGGTCCGGCTCCGGGCCGTCGACCCGGCCGCCCTCGCCGCGCTGCTCGCCGAAACCCACCCCACGGCGGTGCCGCTCGGCAACGGCGCCTACGACGTGCCGGACGCCGACCCGGGCGAACTGGGCGCACTGGCCGCGTCCCGCCAGGTGGCGCTGGTCGAACTGTCCGTCACCCACGACTCCCTGGAGGAAGCTTTCATGCGGATGACCGCGGACGCCGTCGAGTACCGGGCGGTGGCGGCATGAGCACCCACCCGCTGCGCGCCGAATGGGCCAAGTTCACCACCCTGCGCTCCCTGTGGACGACGCCGCTGCTGGCGGTCGCGCTGAGCGCGGGCATCACCGCAGCCGTCCAGTTCGCCTACGGCCGCACCGACACCTCGATCACCGAGGACCCGATGGAGGGCCTGTTCTACGGACTCAACTTCGGCCAGGTCGCGGTGGTCTGCCTGGGCATCCTGCTGGTCGGCCAGGAGTACGCCTCCGGCACCCTGACCACCTCGCTCGCCGCCGTCCCCGACCGGACGCGGTACTACCGGGGCAAGCTGCTGCTCGGCGCGGGCCTGGGCCTGGCCGTCGGTCTGCTCACCGTGGCAGGCCAACTCGCCGCCACCGCCGCCTCGGTCGGCCTCGACCTGTCCGCCCCGGGCAGTTGGCGGGCCCTCACGGCGGGGGTGCTCTACCACCCGCTGCTGCTGGTGCTGTGCCTGTCGCTGACCACCGTGCTGCGCAACCAGACCGCCGCGCTGGGCCTGCTCTCCCCCCTGGTCTTCCTCGGCACCACCGCGCTCTCCGCCATCCCCGGCATCCGCGAGGCCGCCCAGTTCCTGCCCGACCGGGCCGGCCTGTACGCCACACGCCTGCAGGACGCCCCCGGCGTCCACTACGGCCACGGCACCGGCCTGCTGCTGATGGCCCTGTGGACGGCGATCGCCGCGGCGGCGGGCCTGCGCACGCTGCTGCGCCGCGACGCCTGACCGCGCCCGCCCCACCCACCCACCCGTGACCCCGCCGCCAACGTGCACGCGCCCCCCACCCACTGCGCCGGCCCCTCCCGCGGGCCCGTCCCACCAACCCGGCCCCGCGCAGCGGACCCGGCCGGGCTTCGCCCCACCCCGCTCCCGACCCCAGCCCCGCACAGCGGACCGCCCCGGGTCAGGCCCGCGCAGCATCCGACGCCCGGTCCACTCACCCCTCAGCCCCGCACAGCGGACCGTCCCGGTTCCACTCACCCCGCTCCCGACCCCAGCCCCGCACAGCGGACTCGGCCGGGCTTCGCCCCACCCCGCTCCCGACCCCAGCCCCACGCAATGGGCTGCCCCGGGTCAGGCCTGCGCAGCATCCGACGCCTGGCCCACTCACCCCTCAACCCCGCGCAACGGACTGCCCCGAGCCGGCCCGCGCAGCAGACTGCCCCCGTTCACTCACCTATCTCCCGACCCCAGCCCCGCACAGCGGACCGCCCCCCGTTCACTCACCTATCTCCCGACCCCAGCCCCGCACAGCGGACCACCCCGGGTCGGACCCGCGCAGCGGATGCCCCGGTCCACTCATCCC
>NZ_JBVJHA010000001.1:130972-256310 GCF_055587065.1 Kitasatospora sp. NPDC048662
TGCCCCGGGTCGGCCCGCGCAGCGTCCGCTCCCCATCAACTCACCCAGCTCCCGACCTCAGCCCCGCACAGCAGACTGCCCCCCGTTCACTCACCTATCTCCCGACCCCAGCCCCGCACAGCGGACCACCCCGGGTCGGACCCGCGCAGCGGATGCCCCGGTCCACTCATCCCTCTCCCAGCCCCGCCCCGCGCAGCGGACTGCCCCGGGTCGGCCCGCGCAGCGTCCGCTCCCCATCAACTCACCCAGCTCCCGACCTCAGCCCCGCACAGCAGACTGCCCCCCGTTCACTCACCCCTCTCCCCCCGGCCCCGCGCAGCGGACCGCCCCCTCCACTCACCCCTCTCCCGACCTCAGCCCCGCGCAGCGGACTGTGCCCCCTCCACTCACCCCTCCCCCGGCCCCGCGCAGCGGACTGTGCCCCCTCCACTCACCCCTCCCCCCAGCCCCGCGCAGCGGACCACCCCCTCCACTCACCCCACTCCCCCCAGCCCCGCGCAGCGGACCACCCCGGGTTCACCTCGGCGGCGGGGTCACGGGTGGGTGGGTGGGCAGGGCGTGGGCGCTACGCGGCAAGGCGGCACACCAGGCGGTACGCGCCGACCCGGGCGCGTACCACCGGGCCCGCCCCCTTGCGGGTGTGCCACCAGCGGGCGAGCAGCGCGCCCGGCACCGCCACGGCCAGCAGCCAGGCGCTCTGAGCGAGGCCGAACTGCCATGGCACCGACCCGAGTTCGGCCATCCGCCGGGTGCCGAGCGCGCCCCCGCAGGACCAGCCGGCCAGCACGCCGAGCGGGGCGGCGGCCAGCGCGGCGACGACGGCGACCCCGGCGGTCTGCGAAACACTCCAACGAGTGGCGGCGCGGCCCAGCAACAGCGCGGCGACGACCGCGGCGGCGGCGGGCATCGCGCAGGCCAGCAGGTGCCAGTCCGCACCGCGCCGGTCGGGCAGCACGGCGAGCAGCGGGAAGTCGGGGACGGCACCGAGCCCGGTGCCCAGCGGCCCGGCGTGGCTGCCCGCGCCGACCGTGAAGCCTGGGCCGAGCGCGTAACCCACCGCCCAGAGCAGCGCGTTGGGCACCAGCGCCGCGCTGGCCAGCAGCATGCCGAGCCATCCGGCGGCGCCGCCGCCGAGGCGCTGGGCGCTCTGTCCGGCCGAGCCGAGCAGCACCGCCGCCCCGAACACTGCCCCGCCGCCGGCCAGCAGCGCGCCCGCCCACCCGGCCAGCGCCCGCAGGACCGCCGGCTCGGCGCCGTCCGGCGGCCACAGCGCGGCAGGCAGCGGCAGCCGCCGCAGCTGCCCGGGCCGGCCGAGCCCGCCCCACAGCCCGTAGCCGAGCGCACCGGCCGTCAACCCGGCGACCGCCAGCAGGTCCAGGACCCCCCGGGAGCACAGCGCGGCCTCCGGATCGGCGCACTGCGCGACGGCTCCGGCCGAGACCAACTGGTACCCGGCGTACATCGCCAAGGGGGAGCGCCAGCGGACGAACCCGCGCCCCCGGGCGCGCCGGGCCACCCGGCGTCCGGCCCGCGCCACCAGCACCGCGAAGACCACCGTGAGCAGCAGCGGCGTGACCGTCACCGGCGCGGCCTCGGGCCCCCGGGCGAGGGGCGCGCCGTGGCCGAGCAGCCACAGCCCGAACGCCGTCCTGGCCGCACCCTCCGCCGAGTCGTCTCCGTACGGGGCCAGCACCCACAGGCCGAACACCGGGACGGCGACCACGGACAGGGTGAGCAGCGCGGTACGTACTCCGGCGAGCAGATCGGCGAGGGAGGAACGACTGTCGAGTTCGCTCGGCAGGCCGAGGATCGGACGGCCCATCAGCTGCGTCATGAGCCACATGCTGCCAAGGCCGCGCGTTACGGGGTGTCAACGCGCAAACCTTCGCCGTGTCCCGGATTATCAGTACATGTGCCTATTGCCGGGACGGATTCACAGCGGAGGATTGCGGTGACTTCACCTTTGACCGCCGGACCTGCGCGCACCACCGGAGACCCCTCCCGCACCCGCGACCTGCTGCGCAGCCTCACCCCGCGCGAGGCTCATGCGCTGGCGCGCGTCGCCGCCGGCGACGACGACCTGCGCATCATGGCCCGCAACCTCGGCGTCTCCCCCGGCACCGCCCGCGCCCACCTCAACCGCGCCGTGCGCAAACTCGGCGCCCGCACCCCCGAGGAAGCCGCCGCCCTCGCCACCGCCCTGGCCCCACCGGGGGCAACGTCCGACGCAAAAACGGCCCCTGACGCTCCGAACGCCACCCCACGGCCCGCCACCACCGCCCCGCCGCCCGCCACCACCGCCCCGAAACGCAGACCGGCAAAGGCCGGCCCTGCCGCGCCACCCGCCAAGGCCTCACCGGCGTCCGGCCCCGCCCGCCGCCAGAAGCGCAAGCCCGCCAAGGCTCCCCGAGCGACAACACCGGGCACGGAACCGGCCCCTGACTCCCCGGCGACCAAGACCTCACCGACACCCGACCCCGCCCGCCGCCCGAAGCCCAGGCCCGCCGACCCCGAAGCCCCCCACGCCCCGTCCGGTGGATTCCCGCAGCAGCCCGCCGGGGCCCGCCCGTCCGCCGAGGACGAAACCCCCGCCGGGTTCGAGGACTTCGTCGCCCTGGTGCACACCCGTCTGGTGCAGCAGACCTTCCTGCTGACCGGCCACCGGCACCGCGCCGTGCACTGTGTGCACCTCGCACTGGGGGCGGCGGGGCGGCGCTGGGCGGAGGTGTCGGCGGCGGACCCGGAGGGGTGGGTGCGGTCGGCGGCGTTCGACCTGGCGCTGTCGCCGTGGCACCGGGGCGGCCCGCGCCGGACCCGGGTGCTGCGGCGGGCGGCGCGGCGCCGGATCAAGGTCGCCGAGCCGGTCGTCCCGGAGCCTCCGACCCGGCTGACGCCCCGGGACCGGGCGCTGTTGAAGGCGTTGCAGCGGCTGTCCCGGCCGCGCCGCCGGGCGCTGGTGCTGCACGACACCCTGGGGCTGTCGGTGGAGCAGCTGGCGGTGGAGGTGGAGTCGAGCACGGCGGCGGCCGAGGCCCGGGTGCGTTCGGCGCGCGCGTCGCTGGCCCGGGAGGTTCCGGCGCTGGTCGGCGACCCGGCCGACCCGGAGTTCGTGGAGCGGCTGGGGGAACTGCTGCACAAGGCCGCAGTGCACGGCTGCCCGGGCCCCCGGCTGCCCTCGCCGGCCCTGCTGGTGGCGGACAGTCGCCTGCACACCGGCCTGCTGACCGGCGCGGCCGCCACGCTGACGGTGGCGGTGGGCGCGGCCGTGGCGGCCACCCTGCTGGGCGTGGGCCCGGCCGACCTGCTGCGGGCGGGCCTGCCGGCGGCGACGGCCTGCACGGCGGCGGGCTCGGGCAGCGCGGGGCCGGCGGCGGGGGCCGGCGCGCCGGGCATTCGGACGCCGTGGTGCGGCCCGACGCCGGGGGTACCGGCCCGACTGGTCGGCCCACCGGCCCGGGTGCTGCCGTCGGTGCAGCCGTCCGACGGCGACGACGGGGACACCGCGAACAGCGTGGACGCCCTGCCGCCCGGGCCGTTCGGGGCGCCCCGCCGACCGCTGCTCCCACCGGCAGCACACCGCCGGCTTCCGCCCCCACTGGCCGACGCGTGCGTACCACTGGCGCACTGCCGACCGCGCGAGTCCTGACCGGCCCCCCGTCGCCCTTCGGGGCCTGGTCAGGACCCCGCCCGTCCCCGCACGACCCGCACGCCCCCCACGACCCGACCGACCCGCCGAGCACCACCACCCCAACGCCCCACGCGCCCGCCGCTCGCACCACCCCACCGCACGACCTGCCCGACCCGTCGAAACACCACCAACCCGACCGCCCGCTGCGCCCGCCGCTCGCACCGCCCCACCACCCCACCGCCGTCGTCGTCCCGCCACCACCCCGACGACCCGCGCGCACGCCCCCTCCGCACACCGCGCGACCCGACCGCCCCGCCGAACGCCGAAGGCGCCGCCCACCTCGCGGTGGACGGCGCCTTCGTGCCGAAAGCCGAAGCGGAAGCGGCGCTGCCTTACTTGGCGGCGGCGATCAGCTCGCGGGCCAGGCGGGCGGTCTCGGACGGCGTCTTGCCGACCTTGACACCGGCGGCCTCGAGGGCCTCCTTCTTCGCCTGGGCGGTGCCGGAGGAGCCGGAGACGATGGCGCCGGCGTGGCCCATGGTCTTGCCCTCGGGCGCGGTGAAGCCCGCGACGTAGCCGACGACCGGCTTGGTGACGTGCTCGGCGATGTAGGCCGCGGCACGCTCCTCGGCGTCGCCGCCGATCTCGCCGATCATCACGATCAGCTCGGTCTCCGGGTCCTCCTGGAACGCCTTGAGGGCGTCGATGTGGGTGGTGCCGATGACCGGGTCACCGCCGATGCCCACCGCGGAGGAGAAGCCGAGGTCGCGCAGTTCGTACATGAGCTGGTAGGTCAGGGTGCCGGACTTCGACACCAGACCGATCTTGCCCGGGCCGGTGATGTTGGCCGGGATGATGCCCGCGTTGGACTGTCCGGGGCTGATCAGGCCGGGGCAGTTCGGGCCGATGATGCGGGTCTTGTTGCCCTTGGCGCCGGCGTGGGCCCAGAACGCGGCGGTGTCGTGCACCGGCACGCCCTCGGTGATGACCACGGCCAGGCCGATCTCGGCGTCGATGGCCTCGACCACGGCGGACTTGGTGAACGCCGGCGGGACGAAGATGACGGTGACGTCGGCACCGGTCTTCTCCATCGCCTCGACCACGGTGCCGAACACCGGGACCTCGGTGCCGTCCACGTCAACGGTGGTGCCGGCCTTGCGCGGGTTCACGCCGCCGACGATCTGGGTGCCGGAGGCGAGCATGCGGCGGGTGTGCTTCATGCCCTCGGAGCCGGTCATGCCCTGGACGATGACCTTGCTGTCCTTGGTAAGGAAGATAGCCATGGTGTTAAGTCCCCTTCCTTACTTGTTGGCCAGCTCGGCGGCGCGGTCAGCGGCGCCGTCCATGGTGTCCACCTGCTGCACCAGCGGGTGGTTGGCGTCGGTCAGGATCTGGCGACCCAGCTCCGCGTTGTTGCCGTCCAGGCGGACGACGAGCGGCTTGGTGACGGCCTCGCCCTTGCTCTCCAGGAGCGCGAGGGCCTGCACGATGCCGTTGGCGACCGCGTCGCACGCGGTGATGCCGCCGAAGACGTTGACGAAGACCGACTTGACGTCGGTGTCACCCAGGATGATCTCCAGGCCGTTCGCCATCACCTCGGCGGACGCGCCGCCACCGATGTCGAGGAAGTTGGCCGGCTTCACGCCGCCGTGGTTCTCACCGGCGTACGCGACGACGTCCAGGGTGCTCATGACGAGGCCCGCGCCGTTGCCGATGATGCCGACCTGGCCGTCGAGCTTGACGTAGTTCAGGCCCTTCGCCTTGGCCGCGGCCTCCAGCGGGTTGGCGGCGGCCTTGTCCTCGAGCGCCTCGTGCTCCGGCTGACGGAACTCGGCGTTGGCGTCCAGGGAGACCTTGCCGTCCAGGGCGATGATCTTGCCGTCGCCGGACTTGATCAGCGGGTTGACCTCGACCAGGAGGGCGTCCTCCTTGACGAAGACGGTCCACAGGGTCTGCAGGACCTCGGCGATCTGGTCCGCGACCTCGGCCGGGAACTTCGCGGCGGCGACGATCTCGGCGGCCTTCTCGGCGGTCACGCCCTCGTTGGCGTCCACCGGGATCTTCGCGAGCGCCTCGGGCTTGGTGGCCGCGACCTCTTCGATGTCCATGCCGCCCTCGACGCTGGCCATGGCCAGGAAGGTGCGGTTGGTGCGGTCGAGCAGGAAGGAGACGTAGTACTCCTCCTCGATGGACGCGGTCTGCGCCAGCATCACCTTGTGGACGGTGTGGCCCTTGATGTCCATGCCGAGGATGGCCTCGGACTTGGCCACGGCGTCCTGCGGGTCGGACGCGAGCTTCACGCCACCGGCCTTGCCTCGGCCACCCACCTTCACCTGAGCCTTGACGACGGCTCGGCCGCCGAAGCGCTCCGCGATGGCGGCAGCGTCTGCGGCGGTCTCGATGACATCGCCGTCAAGCACGGGTACACCGTGCTTGGCGAAGAGGTCCCTCGCCTGGTACTCGAACAGGTCCACGTGTTTGTCCTTGTTCGTGGTCGCGGAATGTGTCTCTACGAGCGTGCCACGGCAGGATCTTCGCTGCGGGTCGTCGGCGCTGAGCGGGTACGCAGATGTACGGCCTTGCGGCCCACCCAGTTGCCGGGCGCATCGTGGATCAACACGCGCGTCACGTCCGCATGGCAGGTTATCCCCGGACGGCGGGCGTGTTTCGCCCGGGACCGGCTCGACCTTCGTGAGAACCGTCACAGCGGACCCGACCCGGCGTGTCGCCGGGCCGTCGGCGGCCCCGGGGCGCGCGACGGTCGGCCGCACCACAGGATCACCCCGACGGGTGGTACCCGCGGCCATTGACCGTCACTGCCGGTCCGGCACCGGCAGCGGACGCTTCTCGATCGCGGCCGCCATGATGTCCGGAAACGCGTCCGGGGTGCAGGCGAACGCCGGGGCCCCCAGCGCGGCCAGCGCCTGCGCGTGCGCGTGGTCGTACGCCGGCGCGCCCTCGTCGGACAGCGCCAGCAACGCGATGAACTGCACCCCCGACGCCTTCATCGACGCCACCCGCTTCAGCATCTCGTCCCGGATGCCGCCCTCGTACAGGTCGCTGATCAGCACCACGACGGTCTCCGACGGGCGGGTGATCTTCGACTGGCAGTACGCCAGCGCCCGGTTGATGTCGGTGCCGCCGCCCAGCTGCGTCGCGAACAGCACGTCCACCGGGTCGCTCAGCTGCTCGGTCAGGTCCACCACCGAGGTGTCGAACACCACCAGCCGGGTGTCCAGGCTGTGCATCGACGCCAGCACCGCGCCGAACACCGCCGAGTGCACCACCGACGGCGCCATCGACCCGGACTGGTCGATGCACAGGATCACGTCCTTCTTCACCGCCCGCTGCGCCCGCGCGTAGCCGACCAGCCGCTCCGGCACCACCGTGCGGTACTCCGGCAGGTACTTCGACAGGTTCGCCCGGATCGTGCGGTCCCAGTCGATGTCCCGGTGCTTGGGCCGGTTCACCTTGGCGCTGCGGTCCAGCGCCCCGCCCAGCGTGGAACGGGTCTTGTCGGCCAGCCGGCGCTCCAGCTCCGCGACCACCTTGCCGACCACCATCCGCGCCGTCTCCCGGGTGGTCTCCGGCAGCGCGTGCTTCAGCGACAGCAGCGTCCCGACCAGATGCACGTCCGGCTCCACCGCGGCCAGCATCTCCGGCTCCAGCAGCAGCCGGTCCAGGCCCAGCCGGGAGATCGCGTCCTGCTGCATCAGCTGCACCACGCTGGTCGGGAAGTACTCCCGGATGTCCCCCAACCACCGTGCCACCTGCGGCGCCGACCCCCCGAGCCCCGCCGAGCGCTTCCCGTCCTCCCGGTACAACGCCCCCAGCGCCCCGTCCATCGCCGCATCCCGCCGCGAGAGCCGCACCCCGGTCCCGTCCCCGTCCGCACCGAGCACCAGCCGCCAGCGCCGCATCCGCTCATCATCCTGACGGACAGTCACTTTGAATCACTCCTTAACCCCCACGCCCCGTCAGGGGCGCGGGGAACTGCGCGAAGCGGAAGAAAGAAAGAGGGAAGGATCGGGGCGCCGCGGAACACGGATCCTGTGGGCCGGTCAACCGGCGCGGCGGTCCAGTTGGCGCGGGATGCCCACCTGCACGCCCAGCAACAGCGCCAGCACCGGCGTCGTCGCGTCCGCGCGCTCCGCGTCCACCTCGATGTCGGGGCCGCTGTCCGCCACGGACGTGCTCAGCGGTCCGGCGGCCACCCGCGACCCGACGGTGTGCCGGACGCCCGTCTCCAGCGAGGAGAAGGTGCGGCGCAGGACCGGCAGCAGGTCGGTGAAGGTGTCGGCGGGGACGCCGCACAGCCAGGTGTCGATCAGCCCGAGCAGCGCCGGGTCGTGCAGCAGCAGCGCCCCGCCGCCGGAGACCAGGCCCTCGACCCAGCCGGCGGCGTCCAGGGGGCCGGAGGCGACCGAGAGGACGAGACCCAGCCGCCGCCCGGCCTCCGCCGCGTCGATCCGTCCGTCGTCCAGCAGCAGCCGAACCGCGCGGCCGCGCAGCAGTCCGGGAACGCCGGTGGCCGGGCCGCCGTGCGGTTCGCGGGCGGCGATCGCGGTGAGGGTGCCGGCCCATTGTTCGCCGACCGCGGTGGAGGAGAGCAGGGCGATCGCCTGGTGGACGGCGTCGATCTCGGTGCGCCGGGCACTCGCGCCGTCCGCGTCCAGTCCGGTGCAGGCGGCGGGCAGGGCGACGCAGAGGCGTTCGGCGAGGCCGAGGGCGACGGCGGTGAGGGCGCTGGTGTCGGTGGCCCGGACGTCGCCGTAGCGCAGGGTGCGGACCAGCGCGGGCAGTGCGGTGGCGAGGTGTCCGGCGTCGGTGTCGAGCGCGGCGCGGTCGGCGAGGCGTCGCATCACCTCGGGCAGGGCGTCGGGCAGGGCGGCGAGCAGGCAGTGTTCGGCGAGTTCGGTGAGCGCGGTGAGTTCGGCGGTGGCCGCGTCGGCGACGGCCTTGCCGGTGGCGGCGCCCTGCACGGTGGTGCCCCACTGGCCGGCTTCGACCAGGCGGACGGAGAACTCGGGTTCCCAGGCGAGCTGCCAGGTCTCCCGGAAGGTGCCGGTGGACTGCACGCTGTCGCGGACGATCCGTCCCCAGTGCAGGCCGAGCAGCCGCAGCCGGTGCAGCAGTCGGGAACGTTCGGCGTCGAGGTCCTTGCGCAGGTCGAGGACGAGTTCGCGGCTCGTCGCTTCGGGCTTGAGCCGCAGGGTGCGCTGAAGGCGGGTCAGGTCGCGTTGCAGCGGCACCGCGGGCGCGCCGTCGGGGACTTCGCCGAGCGCGTCGCCGACCACCAGCCGGTCGTGGATCAGCGCGAGGGCCAGGTCGGAGCCGTCGCACATGACGGCGCGCACCGCGTCCAGGGTCTCGGTGAGGCCGGGCAGCGGGCGGCCGCGCATCGCGGCGAGGGTGTCGGCGAGCCGGATCGCCTCGATGACGTGCGCGGAGGAGACCGGGTGGTCCTCGGCGCGCAGCAGTTCGGCGACCTTGGTCATCCAGCGGGCGAGCGGCTGCTCGGGCGTGGTGTACAGGTGGTGGTACCAGCCGGGCGAGTCGATGCCGGCGCCGTAGCCGGTGTGCTGGGACAGCCGGCGGTGGGTCCAGGGCACCCAGGTGAGTTCGGTCTTCAGCTTCTTGGGGAGTTCGGCGAGCAGCGCCCGGTCGTGCGCGACGGTCGGCATGACGGCCAGCGCGGGGACGTGCCAGGCGCCGCAGACCACCGCGATGGTGCGGTGCCCGGCCCGGCGGGCGGCCCGGATCTGCTGCCGCATGGCGGCCTCGCGGATCCGGTCGCGCCGCTCGACGGGGTGATGCTCGCGCAGCGCGGTCATCGCCTCGGCGAGGGCGGCGAACGGCGCGAGGGGGTCGTCGCCGGGGGCGCGGTGCTCGATCACGTCCTCCCACCAGGCCTCCGGGTCGAGGTGCCCGGCGGCGGCGGCGAGTTCGGCGATCGGGTCGACGGGGGCGGGCCCGGAAGTGCCCCCCGGCACTCCCGACCCCTCCTCCTCTTCTTCTGACGCGCCGTCGGCCTCTTCTGTGGCACCCGGATTCGATCCGCGCGGGCCGAGCGCGAGGCTCTGCCCGGCGGGCAGGTCGATGAAGCGGACCGGCACCCCGGCGTCCGCGGCGTACCGCAGTGCCACCCACTCGGGGGAGAACTCGGCGAGCGGCCAGAACGCGGCCCGCGCCGGGTCGTCGCTGACATGGGCGAGCAGGGCGACCGGCGGCACCATGTCCTTCTCGGCGGCCAGCCCGGTCAGTTCGTCGGCCTCCGGCGGGCCCTCGATCAGCACCGCGTCGGGCTGCAGGGCGGCCAGCGCGGCGGCGACCGCGCGGGCCGAGCCGGGGCCGTGGTGGCGCACCCCGAGCAGCGTCACCTGGGCACTCACGCGGAGACCTCCCGGGCGGCCCGGTAGAAGTCCTTCCAGCCGTCGCGGTCGCGGACCACGCCTTCCACGTACTCGCGCCACACCTGCCGGTCGGCGACCGGGTCGCGGACCACCGCGCCGACGATGCCGTCCGCGACGTCGCCGGCCCGCAGCACGCCGTCACCGAAGTGGGTGGCCAGCGCAAGGCCGTTGGTGACCACCGAGATCGCCTCGGCGGTGGAGAGGGTGCCGCTGGGGGTCTTCACCTTGGTGCGGCCGTCGGCGGTCAGGCCGGCCCGCAGCTCGCGGAAGACGGTGACCACCCGGCGGATCTCCTCGGCGCCGCCCGGCAGTTCGGGCAGGTCGAGGGAGCGGCCGAGCTGGCCGACCCGGCGGGTGACGATCTCCACCTCCTCGTCGAGGGTGGCGGGCAGCGGCAGCACCACGGTGTTGAAGCGGCGGCGCAGCGCGGAGGAGAGCTCGTTGACGCCGCGGTCGCGGTCGTTGGCGGTGGCGATCACGTTGAAGCCGCGCACCGCCTGCACCTCGGTGCCGAGTTCGGGCACCGGCAGGGTCTTCTCGGACAGGATGGTGATCAGGCTGTCCTGCACGTCGGCGGGGATGCGGGTGAGTTCCTCGACCCGGGCGATCTGCCCGTCCCGCATGGCGCGCATCAGCGGGGACGGCACCAGGGCGTCCTCGCTGGGCCCGTGGGCGAGCAGCTGCGCGTAGTTCCAGCCGTACCGGACGGCCTCCTCGGGGGTGCCGGCGGTGCCCTGGACGAGCAGCGTGGAGTCGCCGGAGATCGCGGCGGCCAGGTGCTCGGACACCCAGGTCTTGGCGGTGCCGGGCACGCCGAGCAGCAGCAGCGCCCGGTCGGTGGCCAGCGTGGTCACGGCGACCTCGATCACCCGGCGCGGGCCGATGTACTTGGGCGTGATCACGGTGCCGTCGGCGAGTTCGCCGCCCAGCAGATAGGTGGCGACCGCCCACGGCGACAGCCGCCAGCGCTCCGGCCGGGCCCGGTCGTCGTGCCGGGCGAGGGCGGCCAGCTCCTCGGCGAACGCGTCCTCGGCGTGCTGCCGCAGGACCTCGCTGGTCGTCTCGGTGGTCATCGACTGCTCCGATCTCACGGGACGTCAGAACACTGCGCAGAAAGGGCGCGAAGAATGAATGGGCACGGCGCTGACCTGGGAGAACGAACTCCCGTTCGCCCCGTGCACCCACCACTTTGCCGCCCGCCACTGACAACCGGGCCACCTCGCCGGGACGACCGTCAGCTCCGCGCCACCGCCATGCGCTCGGCGGCCGGCGGCCACAGCTGGGCCGCGCCGAACGCCACCTCGACGGCCAGGAATCCCCACAGCAGGCCGGTCGCGCCGTGCGCCAGGGCCCAGGCCTGCCAGCAGGCGAACAGCACCCGGGCCGCGCCGTCGTACAGCCCGTGCACCGGCAGCGGGCGCAGTAGGCGCAGCAGCGCCCACACCACCACCAGCGAGCCCATCAGGTTGGCGAACAGCGTCAGCACCGGCTCCGGCGGCGGCAGTTCGCCGAGGCCGAGGGCCCGCCCGGCGGCGGACAGTGAACGGTGGGCCAGGGCGTACGTCCAGGGGGTGGCGAACGGGGCGGTGACCAGCAGGTCGTACCAGGCGCCGGCGCGGACCACGCGGAGGTGGCGGGGCGTCATCGGGCGGACTCCTTCGACTCTCGTTGTGCGGACCGCTCCAGGCTCGACCCTGGAGTACTGTCCAAGGTCAAGTCGCCGACGGGGGCAGGGACATGAGAATCGGGGAACTCGCCGAGCAGACCGGGCTGAGCCGGGACACGGTGCGCTTCTACGAGCGCACCGGGCTGCTGACGGCCCGCCGGCTGCCGAACGGCTACCGTGACTTCCCGCCGGAGGCGGTGCCCTGGCTGCGGTACGTCCGCACCGCGCAGGCGCTCGGCTTCTCGCTCGCCGAGATCGCCCGCACCGGCGCCGAGCTGGACGGCGCGCCGGACGCCGCCGAGCGGCTGTCCGCACTGCTGCGGCAGAAGATCGCCCTGATCGACGCCCGCACCGCCGAACTCGCGGCCCTCCGCGCCGACCTGGTGGAACGCGCCGACTCCGACTGCCCGCTGGCCCCGGCCTGACGAATCCCCTGCTGGACGTGACGGTGGCGATGGAACGCCTGGAACAGCTCGTCCCGGCGCCGGCCGCGTCCCCGCCCGAGGGTGACGCTCGGCCCTGACCCGCCCTCAACTGTCAGTGGCGCCGCCTAGCGTCGTGGGCATGGAGGAACGCTGGAGCACCGAACACGTCCTTTCCCTGGCCCCCGACCCGGCGTCCCAGAAGGCCGCGGGCAAGCTCTCCGGGCCCGCCCCGTGGAGCGGTACCGGCACCGGGCAGGGCGCGCTGTGGGGCCTGTGCAAAGGCAGCGGCAGCACGCCCTACCGGACGGCGGTGGAACTCGGCACCCCCGCCTACAAGTGCAGTTGTCCGAGCCGGAAGTTCCCGTGCAAGCACGCCCTGGGCCTGCTGCTGCTGTGGGCCGCCGGGCCGGAGGCCGTCACCGCGGCCGCCGAGCCGCCCGACTGGGTGTCGGAGTGGCTGAACGGCCGCAGCCAGGCCGCCGCCGACAAGGTCGCCAAACAGCAGGCGAAGGCCGCCGACGCCGACCCGGAGGCCGCCCGCAAGCGGGCCGCCAAGCGCTCCGCGCGGGTCGCCGCGGGCGCGCTCGACCTGCGGCTGCGGCTGGCCGACGGGGTCCGCCGGGGCCTCGCCGACCCGCTGCCGGCCGGCGCCTGGGACGAGGTCGCGGCCCGGATGGTCGACGCCCAGGCCCCGGGCCTGGCCGGCCGGGTCCGGGCGCTGGCCGACACCCCGCAGGACGCCCTGCTGGAGGAGTACGCGATGCTGCACCTGCTGGCCGGCGCGTACGGCCGGATCGACACCCTGCCGGAGGCGCTGGCCGCCACCGTCCGCACCCGGGTCGGCTTCACCACCGACACCGCCGAACTGCTCGCCGGGCCGACCGTCCGCGACCGCTGGCAGGTCCTGGGCAGCCGCGACACCGCCGACGAGCGGCTCACCACCCGCCGGGTGTGGCTGCGCGGCGCGAAGACCGGCCGTGACGCCCTGCTGCTGGCCTTCGGCCGGCCCGGCCAGGCGCCGGACCTGGCGCTGCCCACCGGCCGCCTGCTGGAGGCCGACCTGGCCTTCCACCCGGGCGCCCGCCCGCTGCGCGCCGTCCTCGGCACCCGCTACGGCAGCCCCGAACCGGCCCCGGCCGCCGTGCCCGCCGGGCTGTCCCCGGCCGAGGCGCTGGCCGCGTACGGCACCGCCGTCGCCGAGGACCCGTGGCTGGACAGCTGGCCGGCCGTCCTCACCGACGTCGTGCCCGTGCTCACCGGGGACGGCTGGCAGCTCACCGACGGCCGGCACACCCTGCCGGTGCGCCGCGGCGCGCTCGCCGACGCCGCGCTGTGGCGCCTGGCCGCGGTCTCCGCCGGCCATCCCGTCACGCTGTTCGGCGAGTGCGGCCACGCCGGCTTCACGCCGGTCACCGCCTGGGACGCCGAGCACCGCCCCGTCGGCCTCGGCTGACCCGAACCCGAACCCGAGCGCGAACCCGAACCCGAACCGACCCCGCACGCCGTCCTGACGCCACGCCACGTCACGGCCGCGGCGTGCCCGGCCGCACCTCACCCACCGGCCGAACGCAAGCCACCACACCCGACCGACCGGCCCAGGCGCTCCCCGGCGCTTCCCGACGGCCCGTCAACCGGAGGAACCACATGTCCTGCATCCGCACCCGCCAGCGCGCCGCCGTCCGACGCATCTGCCTGCACCACGCCGCCCGCCGCGCCGCCACCGCCAGCGGCTGGGGCCGCCGTCACCGCACCACCGCCCGTCCGATCGGGGGCCGCGCATGACCGCCCCCGCCGTCGCCGACGGCCAGTGGGCCGAGTTGCAGGGCGCGGCCCTGCTCGGCACCGACCGCCGCCCGCTGCCCGAGCCGGGCACGCCGCTCGCCGCCGCCGTGGACCGCGCCGAACCGGCCACCGCGCTGCTCGACCTGGCCGCGCTCGCCGCGGTCCGCCGCCGGGCCGGCGCGCTGCCCGCGCCCGCCGTGGACACCCCCGCGCCCGCCCCGGAGGACACCCGCCCGGCGCTGCCCGAACCCGCCGCCCGCCGGCTCGCCGTGCTGCTCGGCACCCGCGGCGGCCACGGCTCCACCGCCAACCTGGCCGAGCTGCTCCCGCAGTGGCTCGCCACGGCCCGCGCGCACGGCTACCGGCTGCCGCCCGCCCTCGTCCCGGCGCTGCTGGACTCCGCCCGGGCCCGCTCCGAACTGCGTGCCGACGCCGTGACGCTGGCCGGCCCGCTCGGCCGCTGGCTGGCCCCGCAGAACCCCGACTGGCGGTACGTCACCCGCACCGCCGCCGACCACGACACCACCGGCGAGCCCGGCGAACGCCTGTGGCAGGAAGGCCTGTTCGCCGAACGCGTCACCCACCTGACCCGGCTGCGCCGGACCGACCCGGCGGCCGGCCTGGCCCTGCTCACCTCCACCTGGTCCACCGAGCGGGCCGAGGACCGGGTGCTGTTCCTCGACGCGCTGCAGGACGGACTGTCCGGCGCCGACGAGGAATTCCTGGAGACCGCGCTCGGCGACCGCTCGAAGAACGTCCGCGCCACCGCCGCCGAGCTGCTGTCCACGCTGCCCGGCTCGGCGCTCGCCGCCCGGATGGCCGCCCGCGCCCGCGAGGCCGTCCGGTACGAGGGCGGGCGGCTGCACATCACGCCGCCCGCCGCCTGCGACCCGGCCATGCAGCGCGACGGCATACCCGTCAAGTCGCCCACCGGGCGCGGCGAACGGGCCTGGTGGTTCGGCGAGGTCGCGGCCGCCGCCCCGCTCGCGCTGTGGACCGCCGACACCGGCCTGACCCCCGAGCAGTTGCTCGCCGTCCCCACCGTGGACGCGGCGGACGGCGGCGGCGCGGAGTGGGCCGAGGACCTGCGCGAGGCCTGGGCCCGCGCCGCCGTCCGCCAGCAGGACGCCGACTGGGCGCGGGCGCTGCTCGGCGCCCCGCCCCGCCCCGGCCGCGAGGGCCGCACTCCGGGCGCGCCCGCGAAGCTGCTGGCCGTCCTGTCGCCGGCCGAACGCGCCGCCTGGACGGCCGCGTTCGTGCAGACCCACGGCCTCGGCGACGCCTTCCAGCTGCTCGGCGCCTGCGCCACCCCGTGGACGCCGCCACTGTCCACCGCCGTGGTCGCCGCCCTCAAGCGGGCCGCGGAGCTGGGCTCCTACCCGTGGAGCCACAGCGGCGTCCTCGGCATGACCGAGCGCGCCCTCGCCCCGGAGACCGCCCCGGCGGTCGAGGCGCTGGCCGCCGACACCTCCCCCGACACCGCCTGGTCCGACACCTTCACCCGGCTCGCGGGCACCCTGCGCTTCCGTCAGGCGATGCTCGCCGAACTGGTCCGGTAGCGCGAAAACGCGGTGGCCCCGGGCGAGTTGTCGCCCGGGGCCGCCGCGGAAGGCCTCAGCTGGCGGTGCGCAGGTTCGCCTCGACCCAGCTCACCACGTCCTGGGTGGGGGTGCCGGGGGTGAAGATGTCGGCGACGCCGAGGGACTTCAGCTCGGCGATGTCGCCGTCCGGGATGATCCCGCCGCAGAAGACCTTGATGTCGGCCGCGTCGCGCTCCTTGAGCAACTCGATCACCTTGGCGCAGAGCGTCATGTGCGCGCCGGACAGGATGGACAGGCCGATGCCGTCCGCGTCCTCCTGGATCGCCGTGTCGACGATCTGCTCGGGGGTCTGGTGGAGGCCGGTGTAAATGACCTCCATGCCGGCGTCGCGCAGCGCCCGCGCGATGACCTTGGCGCCCCGGTCGTGCCCGTCGAGACCGGGCTTGGCGACCACCACTCGGATCGGCCCTGACACAACCATCACTGCCTCCTGGACCACGTCGTCCACCACCCGGCCGACCTCGTCGCGGGGGCGTGTTAACCACTTTTAACAGATCTGAGGGGAGGGTAGCGGCCCGGCGGGGCCGCCGTCCTTTCCCACCGGCCAAGAAGAAAGGAAAATCACAGCCCACCGGCTCCGTCGGCCTCGCCCGCCGCCGCGCCACTCCCGCTGAAATGCACGCTTTGTCCGCTCTGTCGCCGCCCCGCTACAGTCTCGACCGGTTCTTGCCGTACGTCCCCGAGCCGCCGCGAGGTGACAGCCGTGGTCCCCAGCAGCCGTGCCGCCGCCCGTGCCGAGCGCCGGGCGCGGGCCCGCAGCGCCACCAGGACGGCGGTGCTGGCGGTCGCGCTGCCCTCGGTGGCGGCGCTCGGCGTGTTCGCGGCCGCCGTGGTCACCGTGCACCCGGCGCCGCACCGCCCGGTGGGCGCGGCCCCGCGCCCCGGCGAGCCGACCCTGCAGGGCGCCCCCCGCCCGGGGCCGGAGCACACCGAGCGCGCCGACCGCGCGGAGCGTCAAACCCCTGACGCGGCAGCCGGGTTGGCGATCCGCCAGGCGGCGGAGCGGCGCTTCTCGCTGCCGGTGGCGCGGCCCGGCCTGAGCGCGGTGTTCGGCCAGCCCGGCGCGCACTGGGCGACGCGGCACACCGGCATCGACTTCCCCGTCCCGTCCGGCACCCCGGTGCTGGCGGTCACCGACGGCACCGTCAGCACGCACTGGCACCCGGCGTACGGCCGCATGGCGACGGTCACCGCCCCCGACGGCACCCGCACCGTGTACGGGCACCTGCGCTCGTACCGGACCGTGCACGGGCAGGTCCGGGCCGGCGAGGTGATCGGCTGGTCGGGCAGCACCGGCAACAGCACCGGGCCGCACCTGCACTTCGAGGTGCGGCCCGACGGCGACGTCCCCGTCGACCCGGTGCCGTGGCTGCTCGAACGCGGGCTCGACCCGCGCTGACCGACCGCCGGAGCCCCCGTCGGAGCTTCCCGTCAGCGCGTCAGAGCTTCTCGACCGGGGCGTAGCGCAGCAGCAGTTCCTTGCGCCCGGCGGTACCGAAGTCGACGGTGGCACGGGCCTTGTCGCCGACGCCCTGGGTGGCGACGACGGTGCCCAGACCGAAGCTGTCGTGGCTGACCCGGTCGCCGACGGTGAGCGCCACCACCTCCCGGTCCACCACGGTGCGCGCCGACTTGCCCCAGCCGGCCTTCGGCGAGGCACCCGCCGAGAAGCTGCTGCCGCCGCCACTGCTGCGCGCACCCGAGGACGAGGAGAAGCGCGAGGCGGGCACGGCCGCCGCGCCGGTGCGCTTCCACTGGATCAGGTTCTCCGGGATCTCCTCCAGGAACCGGGACGCCGGGTTGTACGACGGCTGCCCCCAGGCGCTGCGCAGCACCGACCTGGTCAGGTAGAGCCGCTGCCGGGCCCGGGTGAGGCCGACGTAGGCGAGCCGCCGTTCCTCCTCCAGTTCCTTGACCTGGTTCAGCGCCCGCATGTGCGGGAAGATCCCGTCCTCCATGCCGGTGAGGAACACCACCGGGAACTCCAGGCCCTTGGCGGTGTGCAGGGTCATCATCGTGATCACCCCGGCGCCGTCCCCCCCCTCGTCGGCATCCGGGATCTGGTCGGAGTCGGCGACCAGCGCGACCCGCTCCAGGAAGTCGGCGAGCGAGCCGACCGGCGGGCCCTCGTCGCCCTCGGGCCGCTCTCCCGGGTCCTTCTCGTACTCCAGCGCCACGGACGCGAGCTCCTGGAGGTTCTCCACCCGGGTCTCGTCCTGCGGATCGGTGGACGCCTGGAGTTCGGCCAGGTACCCGGTCTCCTCCAGGACGGCCTCCAGCACAGCGGCCGGCCCGGCCCCGGACTCGACGACCTGGCGCAGCCCGGCCAGCAGATCGTTGAACTTCTTCACCGCGTTGGCGGAGCGCGCGGCCATTCCGTACGCCTCGTCGACCCGGTTCAGCGCCTGCGCGAAGGAGATCCGCTCGCGGGCGGCGAGCGCGTCGATCATCGCCTCGGCGCGTTCGCCGATGCCGCGCTTGGGCACGTTGAGGATCCGGCGCAGCGGCACGGTGTCCTCCGGGTTGGACAGCACCCGCAGGTACGCGAGGACGTCCTTGACCTCCTTGCGCTCGTAGAAGCGCACCCCGCCGACCACCTTGTACGGCAGGCCGACCCGGATGAACACCTCCTCGAACACCCGGGACTGCGCGTTGGTGCGGTAGAAGATCGCCACGTCGCCGGGGCGGGCGTGGCCGGCGTCGGTGAGCCGGTCGATCTCGTCGGCGATGAACTGGGCCTCGCCGTGTTCGTCGTCGGCGACGTAGCCGACCACCTGTTCGCCCTGGTCGCCGGCCGTCCACAGGTTCTTCTTGCGGCGGTTGGTGTTCCGTTCGATCACCGAGTTCGCGGCGGTCAGGATGGTCTGCGTGGAGCGGTAGTTCTGCTCCAGCAGGATCGTGGTCGCGTTCGGGTAGTCCTCCTCGAACGCGAGGATGTTGCGGATCGTCGCGCCGCGGAAGGCGTAGATCGACTGGTCGGCGTCACCGACCACGCACAGCTCGGCGGGCGCGATCTGCGCCAGCCTGGCCTCCGTCGGGTCGACGAAGTCGCCGTCCGCGGTCATCCGCGGGGCGTGCGCGGCCGAGCCGCCGGACAGCTCCCGCACCAGCGTGTACTGGGCGTGGTTGGTGTCCTGGTACTCGTCGACCAGGATGTGCCGGAACCTGCGCCGGTAGTGCTCGGCGACCTCCGGGAACGCCTGCAGCAGGTTGACGGTGGTCATGATGATGTCGTCGAAGTCCAGCGCGTTGGCCTCGCGCAGGCGCCGCTGGTACAGGAAGTACGCCTCGGCGAGCTTCTTCTCCATCGGGTTCGCCGCCTGGTCGGCGTACGTCTCCTCGTCGATCAGCTCGTTCTTGAGGTTGCTGACCTTCGCGGTGAACGACTTCGGCGGGAACTGCTTCGGGTCGAGGTCCAGATCCCGGCAGACCAGCGCCATCAGGCGCTGCGAGTCCGCCGAGTCGTAGATCGAGAAGCTGGAGCTCATGTTCAGCAGCTTCGCCTCGCGGCGCAGGATGCGGACACACGCGCTGTGGAACGTCGACACCCACATCGCCTTGGCGCGCGGGCCGACCAGTGCCTCGACCCGCTCGCGCATCTCGCCGGCGGCCTTGTTGGTGAAGGTGATCGCCAGGATCTCGCCGGGCTGCACGCCGCGCGCGGCCAGCAGGTGGGCGATCCGGTGGGTGAGCACCCGGGTCTTGCCGGAGCCCGCGCCGGCCACGATCAGCAGCGGCGAGCCGTGGTGCAGCACCGCCTCGCGCTGCGGGTCGTTCATGCCCTCCAGCAGCTGCGCCGGGTCGACCACGGTGCGCTCCGCGCCGTTGCGGTACCAGGCGTCACGGGCGCTCTCGGCCGCGTGGTCGGTTTCGAACAGCCCGTCCGGGATGCTCTCCTCCGCGCCGTACCCGGGGTCGTACGGCGGCTCGTCGTACGGCTCCTCGTACGACTCGTCCGCGGGCGGTGCCTCGTCCTCCGGCCACAGCGTCAGGGGCGGCTGCTGCACCGCTTCGGGGCGGCGGCTCGACCCGACGGCAGGACGCTCGAAGCCGGGGAGCGGGAGGTCATCGAAGAGGCTAGTCATGGCCCTTCGAGTCTATGGCTACCCGCCGACATCCCCGGCCGGTCACGGAATTCCGGCCGGGCTCTCGCTCACGGGGAGTTGTTGTAGACGAAGACCACGTACCCGCCGTACAGGGCGGAGCAGACCGCCGCGGCCGCGAGCATGCTCGGCACCACTCCCCTGGTCCGTACCCGGACCAGCCCGGTCGCCAGCGGCAGCAGCAGCGCGAACGCGGGGATCAGGAACCGCGCGCGGGAGTTGAAGTACGCGGCGTCGCCGATGGCGAGCAGCAGCATCATCGCGCTGTACGCGACCAGCGCCAGTGGCTGACGCTGCAGCCCGGAAACCATGAACATCAGGATGTAGCCGACCAGGGTGAGGGTCACCACGACGTCGGTGAGCCAGATCGTGTCCGGCACGGTGATCATCTCGCGGATGACGTGTGCGGTGGACCGGCCGAAGTCGAAGTGCGACTGCCAGGCGTCCTGCACCCGGAAGTAGCCGTCCCAGCGGCCCTTCTGCACACCCACCCAGGCGACGAACGACAGGAAGCCGAGCGGGGCCAGCGCGCAGCCGATCAACGGGCGCAGCCACAGCGCACGCCGTTCCCGCACCTCGCCGGCCCGCCTGGCCTGCCGCCACTGGGTGAACGCCGCCCACACCGCCCCGACGCCGACCCCCACCACCACCGCGACGCCGGTCGGCCGGGTCAGGCCGGCGAGTGAGCACAGCACCCCGGCCCACACCCAGCGGCGGGTCACCGCGGCGTACATCGTCCAGGCGGCGAAGGCCGTGAAGACCAGCTCGGAGTAGGCCATGCTCTCGACCACCGCGTACGGCAGCACGCCCCAGAGCACCGCGGCGATGACGCCCACCCGGCGGCCGTGCAGCCGGGCCGCGACGGCGAAGATCCCCCACGCGGCGGCCAGCGATCCGGCCCAGGCCACCAGCAGCGCGGCGTAGTGCACCGGCAGCGGCAGGATCCACCAGACCGCCCGCAGCAGCATCGGGTAGATGGGAAAGAACGCGTACGCCTCGTAGGGCCCGTGCGGGCCGGGCACCGGCTCGGAGCCCGCGTAGCCGTGCACCGCGATGTCCTGGTACCAGTAGGCGTCCCACATGGTGGCAACGCGGTACAGCGCGCTGGTACCGTGCTGTCCCTCCCACAGCATCAGAACGGCGACGCCGAGCGCTCGTACCAGCAGGTAGCCGAGCAGGGCGGGTGTCGCGTATCGTACGGCCGCACGCAGTCGCGGGAGCAGACCACTCAGCCCTGCCGAGCGTCCATGCGGCCGTCCGGCAGGCGTTTCGGCGTCCTCGCGCGGAACCGGGTCACCGGTTCCAAGCCTGACGGTCACTGCTGCTCTCCCCCACGGGCGTCGCGCTTGTGGTGTCATGCACCGGAACGAAGATCACTGCGACCTCACCGTCGCCGGTCTCGTCGCACAAGAAACCGTGGCCCGTCCGGGACTGGTGCCGGGCAACAGTGTAGCCGCGGTCGACCGGCCGGAGACGGAGCGCGCGGACGCGTGAGCCGGCCCGGTGGGGGCCGGGCCGGCTCGGCGGGAAGCGGCTGTCAGCGCTCCATCAGGGTGACCACGGTGTTCGGCACCTGGGTGACGGTCTGCTTCGGGAAAGTCTTGACCAGCACGTCCTTCTCCTCCGGCGAGAAGCCCTGGAAGGGGTCGTGCCAGCCGATCGTCACCACCCAGATCCGCTTGGTGTCGCCGATGCAGGCCGCCAGGTCGGGGCACATCTTCGGGTACAGGTCGCCGCGCTCGATCGCGCTCTCCTGGACGAAGACGTCCTTCAGCCGGTCCTCTTCCGGGAGGTAGAAGTCCAGCGCGCTGACCACTCCGCTGAAGATGGCGTTGCCGTTGCGCAGCGGCGCCACCGCGTCGCCCGGCTGGTAGCCGGCGGCGATGACCTTCGCCGCGGCGGCGCCGTCCCAGCCCGCGTGCGAGTAGCGCTGCCGCACCGCGCGCTGGTCCTGGGCGCCCAGCACCAGCACCGCGACCAGGCCGACCACGGTGAGCGCCCGGGGCCGCAGGGCCGCCAGCCCGGCGCCGGCGAGCACCGCCCAGGCGGGCAGCGTGAAGAGCAGGTAGCGGTCGAGGAAGTACGAGGTCTGGCCGTGCGAGATGATCCACAGCAGCGGGATCGGCAGCACGGCGATCATGCCGATCTCCACCGCCGGACGCCGTCCGCGCGACCACGCGAGCGGCAGCACCGCCAGCGCGACCATGCAGAGGCTGATCCAGTTCGAGGCGAACAGGCCGTGCCAGAAACCGTTGGCGACGTACTGCAGGCTCGGCTTGCTCAGCCAGTTCAGCTGTCGGCCGACCTGCCGCTGCCCGAGCAGGATCAGCGGCACCAGCGGCAGCACCCCGGCCACCGCCGCCACCGGGAAGCCGATCAGCACGCCGCGCGAACGGTCGCTCCACCAGCGCCACCCGGCCACCAGGGCGTGCGGCACCAGGAAGACCAGCGAGATCATGTGGAACGCGCCCGCGCCGATCACGGTGAACGCGTAGAGGGCCCAGCGCAGGACGCCCGGCTTCTCCAGCGCCCGCAGCAGCAGGAAGGTCGCCGCCGCGGCGAACATCACCACGAACGCGTAGCCGCGCACCTCCTGCCCGTAGCGGGACACCGAGGGGATGAGCGCGAAAAGCAGGCCCGCGACCAGGCCGGTGGTGGTGTTGAAGAGCTTGCGGCCGATGAGCGTGACGAAGGCCGCTGCGCCGGCCATGGCCAGCACGGACGGCATCCTGATCACCATCAGCGAGTGGCCGAAGGCCTCCGTCCAGAAGTGGATCAGCAGGTAGTAGACGCCGATCACCGCGTCCACGTTCTGCAGCAGGTGGAGGATCTCCCGCGGCGAGCGGTCCACCGCGTTCCAGGTCGCCAGCTCGTCGGCCCACAGCAACGGCCGCCCGGAACCGTACGTGCCGATGCCGAAGGTGAGCAGGGCCGGCCACAGCCAGACGAAGCCGCGCGTCCGCGCCGCGATCGCCCTCAGTCCGCGCCCGCCCCCGGGACCCGACGATGCGGCCGCGTCCGCACCGGATGGTGCGGAGCTACTGGTCGCGCTGACGCTCATATGGGGATGCCTCTCCGATTTCACTCATCGCTGATCGGAGCGAGCCTAGCGGGAACGCGCGAACGGATTGTGACCGGTCGAGCCGCTCCGCCCGCCCGCCCGCGCCCGACCGGTGTCCGGCCCCACCGGCGGGCTCTGCGAAGGAGCGCCCGGACAGTACGCATCGGGACGGGTGTGAGCTAGCCTCATCGGCTGTGACCGCGATTGAACATCAGCCAGCCCCGGCCGCCAGGGGCGCCACCACTGCGGCCGGCGTCGGCAGGCCGCCCATTCGTCTCGGCTGGCTCGACGGCCTGCGCGGGATCGCCGCGCTCCTCGTCGCCGTGCACCACTTCGGACTGCTGAGCTGGTACTCCTGGGGTCCGGCCGTCGAGGAGAAATTCGACCTCGGCATCTTCGCCGTCATGCTGTTCTTCCTGGTCAGCGGATACATCGTGCCCGCCTCCCTGGAACGGCGCGGCGACGTCCGGGGCTTCTGGATCGGCCGGATATTCCGGATCTACCCGCTGATAATCGTGACCGTGGCGCTCTCGCTGGCGCTGCTGCCGGCGAAGTACTCGGCCGTGCCGGAGGTGGTCACCGACCGGCCGTTCTGGTCGTACCTGGCGAACCTGACACTGCTGCACGAGATGACCAACATCGCGAGCGCGCTCGGCGCGATGTGGACGCTCTGCTACGAGATGATCTTCTACTTCCTGGTCAGCGCGCTGTTCGTGAAGAACTGGCACCGGCAGAGCGCGCCGATCTCGCTGTTCTTCGCCGGCGCCGCGCTGCTGCTCGGCGCCTGGTGGAAGCCTCAGCTGCTGACCCCGAAGGCGGTCTCGGCGGTGCCGACCACCACCCACCACCTGATCATCGCCACCGTGCTGATCATGGCGACCGGCCTGCTGCTGATCCTGATCGGCCGCCCCGAGCTGATCCGGATCGGCGCACTGACGCTCGGCGCGCTCGGTGCGGTGCTGCTGTTCCTGAACGCCCGGTCGATGTTCTTCGAGAGCATGATGATCCTGGCCACGATGTTCGCCGGCACCGCGATCTTCCGCGCCGAGAAGGGGCAGATCGACCGGGCCCTGGCCGCCGTCTGCTGCGCGTTCGTGCTCGCCGCGGGCTTCCTCTCCGGCTACATGTACAACCACGGCCAAGCCGCGCTGGACCGCACCTGGACGAAGAGCTGGGAGGGCTTCTCGCTGCCGTACGCGCTGGCCTGGGCGGTCTTCGGGCTCGGCATGCTGCTGCGCAACCGCCGCTGGCCGCGGGTGCTGACCTGGCTCGGCGCGGTCAGCTACTCGGTGTACGTGGTGCACATCCCGGTGCTGTGGGCCACCTGGTGGTTCAAGGACAACCTGGTCACCTACCCGATCACCGGATGGGGCCGCTGGCTGCTGCCACTGACCTTCTTCGCGGCGGTCCTGATCGCCAGCCAGCTGACCTACAAACTGATCGAGATGCCCGGCCAGAAGCTCGGCAAGAAGGTCGCGAAGGCGCTCGACCGCCGCTCGGCGGCCCGGGCCGCAGCGGCCGCGCCAAAGCCGGAGCGGGAGCCCGCGCCGCTCGGCTGACCCCGTCCCCGTACGCACCTGGGCCCGGCCCCCTCGCGGGGGCCGGGCCCTTCGCATGCGCCCCGGCGCGCGGATCAGACCAGGCGACGGGCCGTGGCCCAGCGGGTCAGCTCGTGCCGGTTGGACAACTGGAGCTTGCGCAGCACCGCGGAGACGTGGCTCTCCACCGTCTTCACCGAGATGAACAGCTGCTTGGCGATCTCCTTGTACGCGTAGCCACGGGCGATCAGCCGCAGCACCTCGCGCTCGCGCTGGGTGAGCCGGTCGAGGTCCTCGTCGACCGGCGGGGTGTCGGTGGCGGCGAACGCGTCGAGCACGAAGCCGGCCAGCCGCGGCGAGAACACCGCGTCGCCGTCGGAGATCCGGAAGATCGCGTTGACCAGGTCGGTGCCGGTGATGGTCTTGGTGACGTAGCCGCGGGCGCCGCCGCGGATCACGCCGATGACGTCCTCGGCGGCGTCGGAGACCGACAGCGCGAGGAAGCGCACCCCCTCCACGCCCGCCGAGCGGCGCAGCACCTCGACGCCGCCGCCGCCGGGCAGGTGGACATCGAGCAGCACCACATCGGGCCGGGTCTCGGCGACCACCCGGACCGCGGACTCCACGTCGTCGGCCTCGCCGACCACGTCGATGCCGGTCTCCTCGGTGCGCCCGATCTCGGCGCGCACGCCGGTACGGAACATCCGGTGGTCGTCCACCAGGACCACCCGGGCACGCCTCTCGGGTGCCGCTGCCTCAGTCATCTGCCGCCCTCTCCATCTCCAGCTCGACCTCGGTCCCGCCGTCCGGCGCGGGCCGCACCCGCGCGGTGCCCCCGTTGCGCCGCATCCGGCCGATGATCGATTCGCGTACGCCCATCCGGTCCTCGGGGAGGTCCTCGGGGTCGAAGCCGGGGCCGTGGTCGCGCACGAACACCGACACCGTCCTCCCCTCCACCTCCGCGTAGACCTGGACCGGTCCCCCGCCACCGTACTTGGCGGCATTCACCATGGCTTCCCTGGCCGCCTGCATCTGCGAGGCGATCTTCTCGTCCATCGGGCAGTCGCCGACGCAGACCAGCTCGATGTGGACGCCGTGCCGGTCCTCGACCTCGGCGACGATCGCCCGCAGGTGCTCGGCGAGGGTGTCGGGCGCGGCCTCGGCGGCGGCCTCGGGGCGGTACAGCCACAGGCGCAGTTCGCGTTCCTGGGCGCGGGCCAGGCGCAGCACCTCCTTGGGGTCCTCGGCGCGGCGCTGGATCAGCGTCAGGGTGTGCAGCACCGAGTCGTGGATGTGCGCGGCGATCTCGGCCCGCTCCTGGGCGCGGATGCGGGCGGTGCGCTCGGCGCCGAGGTCCTGCCACATCCGCAGCATGGAGGGGCCGGCCAGCACCAGCACACCGGCCACCACGGCCAGCGAGGACTCGATCACCAGGGCGATCGGCGAGTCGACGCCCTGGGTCACGAAGTAGCCGACGATGCCGGCCACCACCAGCAGCACCCCGGAGGAGACCCGCAGGTAGGCGCCCTTGCGGCTGCCGGGCTCCAGGCCGAACCAGTTCTGCCAGCGCGAGTCGTCGGCCTGCCGCCACACCAGGGCGACACCGACGCCGACCGCGAGCAGCGGCCACACGTACGGCTTGGCGGTCTGGATGCCGAGCGCGGACAGCAGCGCCATCACGCCGATGACCAGGCCGATCAGCGCGAACAGCTGGCCGAGGCTGCCGGCCCGCTGCCCGGCGCCGGCCGGGGCGGTCGCCGGGCGGTCCTGCGGGTCGGCGGGGAAGGTGCCGGGGGCGCCGTCCTCGCCGTGGAAGGTGCGCTCCAGCAGCTCGCGCAGCCGCCCGAACCGGCCGCCCGGCGCGGCGGGCGGGCCGGTGCGGGCGGCGCCGGGGGCGGCCTCGCCGATGCCGAGCGGCACCACCACCCAGAACGCGGCGTACAGCAGGGTGCCGATGCCCTCGGAGAAGAACAGCACGATGAACGCCAGCCGCACCCAGGTGACGGGCACCCCGAGGTGCACCGACAGGCCCTGGCAGACACCGCCGAGGATCCGGCCGTGCGGGCTGCGGTAGAGCCGCCGGTAGGGCGGCGCGCCGGCCGGGGTGTCGGTCGGCGCGGGCGGGGCGGTCTCGGTGGTTCTGGTGTCGGGTGCTGCCACGGCACCGATGGTCGCAGGTGCCCGGTCGGTGGCGCATCAGGGTCCGGCCCGGAGCCCGCCTCAGGGACAGTTCAGGGTCGCTCCGGGGCTCCGGACGGTTGGGCGGGGCCTCGCGGCCCGGAAGGATGGGAGGCATGACGGACGACCAGATCCCGGGAGACGCACCGGACGCCCCCACCGAGCCGCGCCCGGCGCTGACCCGCTCCTCCCGGCACCGGGTGGTGGCGGGCGTGTGCGGCGGGCTCGGCCGCTACCTGGACATCGACCCGGTGGTGTTCCGGGTGGTGATCGCGGTGCTCGGCCTGACCGGCGGGCTCGGGTTGTTCCTGTACGGCCTGGCCTGGCTGGTGGTGCCGCGCGAGGCGACCGACGGCGAGGGCGGCCGCACCGAACTCCAGCGGGTGCTGACCGGCCGGGTGGACGGCCAGTCGATCGGCGCGGTGCTGCTGACGGTGATCGGCACCGGGGTGTTCTTCTCCTCGATGAACGAAGGCGACCAGCTGTTCCCGCTGCTGCTGCTGGCCGCGCTGGTGTTCCTGGCGCTGCGCTACGACCCGGAGCGCCGGCGCCGGTTCAGCGGCGACGAGGCCGCGGGCCCCGAGCGGACCGGCGGCCCGTACGACCGGCTGGACTCCTCCGGCACCTTCGCGGACTGGAAGACCTGGGGCGAGGCGATGAGCCGCGACCTGCGCGGCGAGTGGCAGGCCCGCACCGCCGACCTGCACGAGCGGATCGGTGGCCCGGGCCTGTCGAACGCCGAGCAGGCGGCCGGCGCCGCCCCCGCGGACACGCCCCCGGCCGGCCCGTCCGGCTACCTGTGGGACCCGCGGCACCCGGAGCGCAACCCGTACGGCGCGACGCCGCCGCCCGGCGCGCCCGCCCAGCCCTGGTGGCAGCGCACCGACCTCCCGGAGGGCGACCCGCTGCGCAAGGAGCCCGCCGGGCCGCCGAGCCACCAGGAGCGCATGGAACAGAACATGGCGCGGTACCGGGAGCGGGCCGAGCAGCGCCACCAGGCGCAGCGCGAGGCGATGGAGCGGCACCGGGAGAGCATGGCGCGCCACCGCGAGTGGAAGGCCGCTCGGCGTGCGGAGCGCGGGCGTTCGGTCCTGGGGGCGTCGGCGGTGCTGCTGGCGCTGGGCGCGTCCTGGGCGGTGGCGGTGGACCACCACGGCCACCACCGCTGGTCGGCGGTGCTGGCGGTGGCGCTGCTGCCGCTGGGCCTGGCGATGATCCTCAGCGCCCGCTGGGGGCGCACCCGCGGGCTGACCTTCCTGTCGCTGCTGCTGACGGCGGGCCTGGTGTTCGCGGGCGGCAGCTCGATGACGGTCGCGGACACCGTCGGCGACCGCCACTGGACGGCCACCTCGGACAACCTGCACTCGCGGTACACGGCGGGCGTCGGCGACGTCCGGCTCGACCTGTCGTCGCTGGACCCGAAGGGCGGCACCCTCGGCACCGAGCTGCGGGTCGGCATGGGCACCGCGGTGGTGCAGGTGCCCAGTGGTGTGGAGCTGCGGCTGAAGCTGCGCGACGGGGTGGGCTCGGCGAGCCTGCCGGACGGTCAGGAGTACGGCGGCCCGGTCGTCAACGAGGACGTGGTGATCGAGGTCCCCCAGGGCCGGCCGTCCAAGGGAGTGCTGGAACTGACGGTGACCATGGGCATCGGTGACATCAGGGTGGAACGGTAATGAGGAAGCATCAGTTCGATCTGTACGCGCTGGTCGCGGGCGGCCTGTTCACGGCGCTGGCGGTGCTGTACCTGGTGGCGTCGGTGAACGACCAGGAGGTGAACAGCCGGTTCGTCCTTCCGCTGGCGCTGATCGTGCTCGGCGCGGGCGGCCTCGGCGGCGCGCTGGTGGCGGTCTCCAGGCGCGGCCGGGGCGGGGCCCGCGACGACGATCACACGCTGGGCTAGCCAGGGCCTGTCCGGCCGATCCTGCCGGACAGGCCCTATGCCTGCTGCTGCGGGCCGAGTTCGAGCTGCTCGCCGTTCCTGGTGACGGCGTAGGTGGGCAGCGGCTTGGTGGCCGGCCCGTTCAGCACCGCGCCGGTGGCGGCGTCGAACTTGGAGCCGTGGCAGGGGCAGTACAGCTGGCCGTCCTTGGGCGGGTTGACGGCGCAGCCGGAGTGGGTGCACACCGAGGACAGGCCGGCGTACTTCCCGGCGGTCGGTTGGACGATGTACACGGCGTCGCCGCTGGCCGGGTCCTTGACGGTGGCGCAGCCGCCGACCGGGACCTGCGCGGCGGGGACGCCCACCGCCGGCGCGGCGGACTGCGCTCCCCCGGACTGCGGGTTCGTGGACTGCGGAGCAGCACCGGTGGCGGCGGGCGCGATCTCCTCGCGGCCGAAGGCGGCGGTGAGCGAGCCGGACAGCAGGCCGGCGCCGCCGAGCGCGACGGCCGCGATGCCGCCGTCCAGCAGGGCGCGGCGGCGCACCGCGTCCTCGGCGAGGCCGCGGGCGCGGTCCCGGGCGGCCCGGGCGGCGAGGTAGCCGTCCACCGACAGGTAGGGGGTGCCGGCCAGCAGCAGCGGCGTCCAGGCCATCAGGTAGGCCAGGTCGTTGCCCAGGTAGTACGGGGTGGTGTGGAAGCTGACGGTCAGCCAGAGGGTGGCGCTGAGCAGCGCGCCGCCGGCGGCGGCGACCCGGCCCCACAGGCCGAACAGGGTGCCCAGGCCCACCGCGAGCTCGCCGAAGGCGATCAGCAGGCCGAAGAAGGTGGGCGCGTCCAGGGCCGGGGCGAGCGCCCAGCCGACCGGGCTGCCGGCCTTGGCGGCCTGCGTCTGCGCGTAGAAGGAGGCGGCGTCGCCGGCGCCGGCCAGGTAGTGCGGGTCGGAGAGCTTGTCGAAGGCGGCGTAGACGAAGGTCGCCCCCAGGAACAGTCGCAGCGGCAGCAGGGCGAGGCGCGAGGCGGTCGCCTTCCACTGCCCGGTCCGTGTCTCCGTGCTCCGGCCCTCGTCCAGGCCTGTGCCCGTGCCCGTCGCCATCGCTGTCGCCCTCTCCCTCGCGCCGTCTGCCGACCGCCGGCAGGACCGGGTCCGATTGTGCCGGGTGCCGCCCGGACATGACGGCGCCGCCACTCCCCCGGTCGGGGAGCGGCGGCGCGGTCACACGGTTGCCGGGGGTGGGATCACTCCCACTCGATGGTGCCCGGCGGCTTGGAGGTGACGTCCAGCACGACCCGGTTGACGTCCTTGACCTCGTTGGTGATCCGGGTGGAGATCTTCGCCAGCACCTCGTAGGGCAGGCGCGACCAGTCGGCGGTCATGGCGTCCTCGGAGGAGACCGGGCGCAGCACGATCGGGTGACCGTAGGTGCGGCCGTCGCCCTGCACGCCGACCGAGCGGACGTCGGCCAGCAGCACCACGGGGCACTGCCAGATCTCGCTGTCCAGGCCGGCCAGGGTCAGCTCCTCGCGGGCGATGGCGTCGGCCTCGCGGAGCAGGTCCAGGCGCTCCTTGGTGACGTCGCCGACGATCCGGATGCCGAGGCCCGGGCCGGGGAACGGCTGGCGCTGGACGATCTCGGCGGGCAGGCCGAGCTCCTGGCCGACCATCCGGACCTCGTCCTTGAACAGCTTGCGCAGCGGCTCGACCAGCTGGAACTCGAGGTCCTCGGGCAGGCCGCCGACGTTGTGGTGGGACTTGATGTTGGCGGTGCCGGTGCCGCCGCCGGACTCCACCACGTCCGGGTACAGGGTGCCCTGGACCAGGAACTCCACGGCAGGGCCCTCATCGGCGATGATGTCGGCCTGGGCCTGCTCGAAGACCCGGATGAACTCGCGGCCGATGATCTTGCGCTTGGTCTCGGGGTCGGAGACGCCCTTCAACGCGGTCAGGAAGCGCTCCTCGGCGTCGACCACGACCAGCTTGACGCCGGTGGCCGCGACGAAGTCCTTCTCGACCTGCTCGGTCTCGCCCTTGCGCATCAGACCGTGGTCGACGTAGACGCAGGTCAGCCGGTCGCCGATGGCGCGCTGCACCAGGGCGGCGGCGACCGCGGAGTCCACGCCGCCGGACAGGCCGCAGATGGCGCGCTTGTCGCCGACCTGCTCGCGGATCAGCGCGACCTGCTCCTCGACCACGTTGGTGGTGGTCCAGTTCGGGGCGATGCCGGCGCCGCGGTACAGGAAGTGCTCCAGCACCTGCTGGCCGTGCTCGGAGTGCATCACCTCGGGGTGGTACTGCACGCCGTACAGCCTGCGCTCGTCGTTCTCGAACGCGGCGACCGGCACCACGTCGGTGGAGGCGGTGACGGTGAAGCCCTCGGGCGCGGCCGAGCAGGCGTCGCCGTGCGACATCCACACCGCGTGCTTGTCCGGGACGCCCTCGAACAGGGTGGAGCCGGAGCGGGTGACGGTCAGCGGGGTGCGGCCGTACTCACGGGCGCCGCTGTTGTCGACGGTGCCGCCGAGGACGGTGGCCATCAGCTGGAAGCCGTAGCACATGCCGAACACCGGCACCCCGGCCTCGAAGATCGCACGGTCGAGCTGCGGTGCGCCCTCCTCGTACACCGACGACGGACCGCCGGAGAGGATGATCGCCCTGGGGTTCTTGGCGAGCATCTCGGCGACCGGCATGGAGCTCGGCACGATCTCGCTGTAGACCCGCGCCTCACGCACCCGACGGGCGATGAGCTGGGCGTACTGGGCGCCGAAGTCGACGACCAGGACGGTGTCGTTCTCCGGTGGGGACTGGGGGTGTACAGAGGACACGGACGGCCTTCCGGCGGCGGTACAAAAGGGGTGTCGCCACCGAGTCTACCGGGAGCGTTTCACCCGACTGCCAGCCGAGCCGCCCGTGACCGCACCGGGTGGCGAATCGTTGCACCGGGAGACCGTACGAGACGCCGGCATCCTCCAGGTGCGGGCGGCGCGTGCGGTGGACCACGCGTGGATCTTCTCCGGTCCACCGGTGCGCGTGGCGGGCACGGGCCCGCCGTGGGACCGCGCCCCGGTGCCGCGGTCGGGTCAGCAGGGGACAGCGAACCCGTCCGCGACCGGGCGGACCCGGGTGTGGCGGCCGGTACCGGTGCCGGCCGCCGCACATCGGCCGCCCGCTCCGGCGTACGCCCCGGTACGCCCCGCAAGCCAGTATCACGGACAGTCACCATCCGGGCCGGTCGGTTCCGGCGCTCCCCGGCGCCGTGTCCTGTTCCGGCCTCCCCCGAATTTGCGTCGAATCGCTTGCACAGCACGGCCCTCGTCCAGGACGATGACTGCAGGACGGGGGCCACCACACACTCCCGCCGCAGGCTCGGACCGTTGGCGCGAACGGCCCGACTCTCACGCTCCGTGAGGCCCATCGGCCTCGGGGGCGCTCCGAACCATCTCCCCCGACGGCGCTCCTCCCCCGGCGCCGTCACCCAGCACCGGCGCGGCCCTGACGCCGAGTGCTGGCCGACAAAGGGCCCCGTTCCCCCGCGGGGCCCTTTGCCCTGTCCGGGCTCAGCGTCCGGGCTCAGCCGGCGTCGGGCCGCCGGTAGGCGGCGTGCGAGTCCAGCACGTCGACCCTTCCGGCCGGCGTCCGCTCCTCGGCGACCAGTTCGACCAGCCCGGCGCTCCCCTCGGGCTCCGGCGCGCCCGCCGGTGCGGGCAGCGGGGCGGACACCGGCACCGGCGTGCGGCGCACCGCGTCGAGCGCGGCCGGGACCAGCAGCGCGCCGAACACCGCCCAGGCCGCTGCGGCGATCAGCACCGAGGTCACCGACCAGCCGAGCAGTTCGATCCGGGCCTCGTGGACCTGGCCCTTGATGGTGCTGCTCCCGCTCATCCAGATCGAGGTGCCGAGCACCAGCGCCGCCGTCAGCGCCGCGTACAGCGCGGCCAGCCGGGCCCGGTCCAGCTGGGTCAGCCGCCCGCGGTGCGCGGACCAGCCGAGCGCCAGCGCCGCCAGCAGCACCGGCACCACCGCCAGCCACCACTGGCCGCCGTGCGCGCCCAGGTCGTACAGCGCGAAGGAATCCTCGGGCCCGCCGCGCAGACCGCCCACCTCGACCCGGGCGCCGCTGCCGACGCCGAACAGGTACACGCCGCCGTTGACGGTCAGCGCCCGGAACGTGGACTGCGGGAACGGCTGGTCGACCAGCACCTGCATCACCACCGACACCACGGTGAGCAGCACCAGCAGCCCCCCGACCACCCGCGCCGCGTGCTGCCACGCCAGCAGCCAGCCGCCCAGCCACCGGCGCCGGGCGGCCTCCGCGCGCAGCGCGCCCTGCCCGTCCACGGACAGCACCACCGCGGCCGCGGCCAGGAACCCGGACACCCCGAGCGGCAGCATCGCCGGACCAGTGGTGACCTGCATGCTCAGCGAGAACGATGCCTCGTCGACGTGCGAGCTGCCGGTGGAGAGCCACCCCAGCAGCAGCACCGCGGCCGCCGACAGCGCTCCGGTGCGCAGCGCCTGCGCGCCGGCCGCGAGCCCGGTCGGTTCGGCGGCGCCGGCCGCGGCGCGGGCCCGGGCGGCGAGCCGCTGGCCGAGCCAGAGCAGCGCCAGCCAGCCGAGCGCGATCGCGTACGGCAGCACGTGGACGCCGGAGGTGGAGGCGCCGAAGCTGCTGGAGTTGCTGCTGCGCCAGGGCGCGCCGAACGCGGTCAGCGTCAGCTGGAGCCACATCTGGAAGGTGCGGACGGTCCAGCGCACCGCCGGGTCGTCGTCCACGCCGGCGCCGCCGCGCGCGAGGGTGCTGCCGAGCGCGGCCAGCACCACCAGCAGGGCGGTCGGGGCGAGCAGCACCCGGCCGGCGGTCAGCCAGCCCCGGGACGGCACGGGCCACTGCCGGCCCTGGTGTATCCGGCCGGCGCCCCACGGGGAGGCGCCGGGCGCGGCGGTGTCCTCCGCCACCACTTCCCCGATCGCGGGCGGCGGCACGAGCGGGGGCCCGGTGGGGCGTCCGCAGTTCGCGCAGGTCGCCACGGCACCGGCGACAGCCGCTCCGCAGGACGGGCAGATGGGCATGGCGGTCCCCCCGGGGTGGTTCGTGGTCGGGTGCCCGTTTATCCCATCGGCTGTCGGAGGATGTCAATCGGCTTCATTCGGCCCTGCGCGGCACCTTCGGCACGGCCAGCAGCGGCAGCCGAAGCGCCCCGAACGCCCCCTCGGGGACCGCGGGCTGAACGGGGGTCACCGCCTGGACGGGCCGGTAGCCGGCGCCCTGTTCGGGGCGCGGGTCGGCCTCGCCGCGGTTGGGCCACATCGACATGGCCCGCTCGGCCTGTGCGGTGATCGTCAGCGACGGGTTGACGCCGAGGTTGGCGGAGACCGCGGAGCCGTCGACCACGCTGATCCCCGGGTAGCCGTACAGCCGGTGGTACGGGTCGACCACGCCGGTCTCGGCGCTGTCGCCGATCGGGCAGCCGCCGAGGAAGTGCGCGGTCAGCGGGATGTCGAAGATCTCGCCGACGGTGGAGCCGGGGAAGCCGTTGATGGACGCGGCCAGCGCCCGCGCCCCCTCCTCCGCGGCCGGGATCCAGCTCGGGTTGGGCGCGCCGTGGCCCTGGCGCGAGGTCAGTTTCCCGTTCTTCAGGGACACCGTCAGCGAGTTGTCCAGCGACTGCATCACCAGGCCGATGATCGTCTTCTCCGACCAGCGGTGCTGGTTCATCGACTGCGCGAAGATCCACGGGTGCCGGCCGACCGACCCGAGGTAGCGCAGCCAGCGCGGCCCGCGCCCGGCCCCGCTGACCTGCTGGATCGACAGCGCGCCCATCGCGTTCGAGCCCCGGCCGTAGCGGACCGGCTCGATGTGGGTGTTCTCGTCGGGGTGCACGGACGAGGTGATGGCCACGCCGCGGGTGAAGTCGGGCCGCTCCCCGTAGCGCCGGTCGGAGGTCTGTGCGCCCACCAGCGCCTCGGAGTTGGTGCGGGTCAGGTGGCCCAGCTTGGCGGAGATCCGGGGCAGCAGCCCGCCCTCGCGCATCCGGTGCAGCAGCGTCTGGGTGCCGTAGGTGCCGGCCGCCATTACCACCCGCTCGGCGGTGATGGTGCGGGCCCCGGCCTTCTTCGCCCGCCGGGTGCGGGCGTCGGTGGGCAGCACGTCCACCGCGTAGCCCTCGCCGTACGGGCGCAGCCGCCTCACGGTGGTCAGCGGCAGGATCTCGGCGCCGGCCCGCTCCGCCAGGTACAGGTAGTTCTCGGTGAGCATGTTCTTCGCGCCGTGCCGGCAGCCCGTCATGCACTCCCCGCACTCGGTGCACGCCTTGCGCTTCGGGCCGGCTCCGCCGAAGTACGGGTCCTCGACCTCGCTGCCGGGCGCGGCCTTGGCCTCGCCGGTGCCGTCCCGGCCGTCGCCGAAGAACACCCCGACGGGGGCCAGGTGGAAGGTGTCGCCGCAGCCCATCGCCTCGGCGGCGGCCTTCAAGTGCACGTCCGAGGGCGTCATGGTCGGGTTGAGCCGGACCCCGAGCATCCGCTGCGCCTGGTCGTAGAACGGGGCGAGTTCGGCCTGCCAGTCGGTGATGTGCCGCCACTGCCGGTCCTCGAAGAACGGCTTCGGCGGCACGTACAGAGTGTTGGCGTAGTTCAGCGAGCCGCCGCCGACGCCCGCCCCGGCCAGGATCAGCACGTTGCGCAGCAGGTGGATGCGCTGGATGCCGTACAGGCCGACGGCGGGTGCCCACAGGTAGTCGCGGGTGTCCCAGGACGTGGTGGGCAGCTCGTCGCGGCCGAACCTGCGCCCGGCCTCCAGGACGGCGACCCGGTACCCCTTCTCGGTCAGCCGCAGCGCGGCGACCGAGCCACCGAAGCCCGAACCGACCACCACGACGTCGTAGTCGAACGACACTGCCCCTCCTCGGCAAGCGACGGCAACTGCCCTGCTACTTCAGGCGGAACGCCTTCATGACCTTCAGGCCGGTGGTGAAGAACTCGGCGAACTTCCGGTCGTCCATGCCCATCGACGGGCCGATCGGCAGCAGCCGCTGCACGGCGATGGTCTGCGCCTCGGTGTAGCGCAGGATGCCTTCCGCGCCGTGCCGCCGGCCGAGCCCCGAATCACCCATGCCGCCCATCGGCGACGCCACCGACCCGTACGCGGCGGCGTACGCCTCGTTCACGTTGACGGTGCCGGTGCGCAGCCGGGCCGCGACCTTGCGGCCCCGGCCGGTGTCCCTGGTCCACACGCTGGAGTTCAGGCCGTACGGGGTGGCGTTGGCGGCGGCGACCGCCTCGTCCTCGGTGTCGAAGCGGTAGACCGACACCACCGGCCCGAAGGTCTCCTCCGCGCACACCGCCATCTCGGGGGTGACGCCGTCCAGGATGGTCGGCTCGAAGAACAGCGGCCCCAGGTCCGGCCTGGCCTGCCCACCGGCCACCACCGTCGCCCCGGCCTTCACCGCCTCCTCGACGTGCCGGGTCACCGTCTCCAGCTGACGGCCCGACACCAGCGAGCCCATGTCCGCGCCGTACGCCAGGCCGCCGCCCAGGCGCAGCGCCGAGGTCTTCTCGGCGAACTTCGCCAGGAACGCGTCCGCCACCGACCGGTGCACGTACAGCCGCTCGATCGAGATGCACAGCTGCCCGGCGGAGGAGAAGCAGGCCCGCACCGCGCCCGCCGCCGCCTTGTCCAGGTCGGCGTCGGACAGCACCAGCATGGCGTTCTTGCCGCCCAGCTCCAGCGAGGCGCCGACCAGCCGCTCGGCGGCCCGCCGGGCCACGTCCCGGCCGGTCCGGGTGGAGCCGGTGAACGCCACGTAGTCGGCGCGCTCCACCACCTCAGGCCCCACCACCGGGCCGTCGCCCAGCACGATCTGCCACACCTGCGGCGGCAGCCCCGCCTCGACGAACAGCTCCCGCGCCCACAGCGCGGTCAGCGCGGTCTGGGTGTCCGGCTTGTTCACCACCGCGTTGCCCGCGACCAGCGCCGGCAGCGCGTCGCCGACGGACAGCTCCAGCGGGTAGTTCCACGGCGAGATCTGCCCGACCACACCCTTGGGCCGACGCGCCTCCACGGCACTGGTCAGCCCCGGCACCGCACCGCCACGACGGCGGTCCTTCAGGTACGAGGACGCCGTCCGCCCGTAGTGCCGGGCCGCCGACGCGACCGCCATGACCTCCTCGAAGGCGTGCAGCCGGGCCTTGCCGGTCTCCGCCTGAATGAGGTCCAGCACCTCGTCCTGCCGCCGCAACAACAGATCGTGGAACCGCAGCAGCACACCCGCCCGGTGCCGCACCGACAGCGCCGCCCACCCGGGCTGCGCCCGCCGGGCCTCCCGGAACGCCCGGTCCACATCCGCCGTCCCCGACACCGGCAGCGCCGCCAGCACCTCCCCGGTCAACGGCGCGAGGGTCTGCGCGACGCCCTCCCCGGACGCGGTGACCCCCTTCGCCAGCCGCGCCACCAGCGCCGCCGGCACCGCAGAAGCAACCGTCCGCCCCGCACCCTTGGCCGCAGGATTGCGCCGGCCCTGGCTCGTGCTCTCCGTCATGCGGGCAGCCTAGGCGCTCGACGCCCACTTGTGTACCCGCCAGTAACAGTCATTCGAGAGCGAGCCGCGCCCCGGGAGATGCGCCCCCGGGGACGCGGGGAACCGCGCGAAGCGGGAGATCCCCCTCCGCGAGATCGCGCCACGAGCAGCGACTCGCACGTGGCCGCGACCTCGCCACCGTCTCACTTCGTCGGCGTGAACATGTTGAGCACCGTCGTGAAGCGCCGCAGGCTCTGCGTCCAGTCCTTCTCCGGCCCCGACACGTACACCGAGTACGACGTCCCGTCACTGCGCCGGAACTCCGCCTCCTTCGCGTGCCGGCGGACACCGCTCGGCGAGGTGAAGCTGAACTCCCACACCGCGCCTTCCTGGTCGTTGATCCGCACGGAGGCCAGGCTGCTGGTCTGGAAGTCCTTCTGGCTCTTGCTGAGCGAGGCCTCCAACTGCAGCAGGTGCTCCTGCGGCGACAGCGGCTGACCGACCGTCACCGCGAACTGCAGGTAGTGGTCACGGCCGTCGGGCGAGTAGTAGATCTGGGTGCCCTCCTCGCTGCGCACCCACTGACCGTCGGTGGGCAGCAGGAAGCGGAACCCGGCCGGGTCCTCCTGCCACCTGTAGCCGGTGGGAGGCGGCGACAGCGCGGGGTCGGCGCCGGAGGGCGACACCTCGCCGACCGGACCCCGGTGCCGGTGGTCCAGGTAGTAGTACCCGCCACCTCCGGCCGCGGCCAGCACCAGAACGGCGACCAGCACCGCGAGCACCCGTCGCTTCCGGCCGCCCCGGGCCGCCGCAGCCGGGGCCGCCGCCGGAGCCACGGTCTCCGTCGGCCCTCCCTGCGCCGGCACCCGCCCGGGCTTCTCCGGCTCCGCCACGGCAGGCGTCTCGGCCGGCTCGACCCGGTCCGCCAGCGGCACCGCCTGGGTGGGCTGCCGTTCCTCGCCGGCCTGCGCCGGCACGCGGATGCTGACGGTGTGTCCGGCGGCGACCTCGCGGAGCATCTTCGCGGCCTCGTCGGCGCCGGGCCGCTCCGCCGGGTCCTTGGCCATCAGCGCGGCCAGCACCGGCCCGAGTCCGGCCGCCCGCCGGGACTCCGGCAGCGGCTCGTCGACGACCGCGGCGAGGGTGCCGAGCGGGCTGTCGCGGCGGAACGGCGACTGGCCCTCGACGGCGTGGAACAGCGTCGCGCCGAGTGCCCACAGGTCGGAGGCCGGCCCGGGCCGCTGACCCTGGGCCCGCTCGGGGGCCAGGTAGTCGGGCGAGCCGACCAGGTCGCCGGGGCGGGTGATCTCCATCGCGCCCTCGAACTTGGCGATGCCGAAGTCGGTCAGCACGACCCGTCCGGTGCCGTGTTCGATCAGTACGTTGGCGGGTTTGACGTCCCGGTGCAGCACCCCGAGCTGGTGGCCGCGGTGCAGGGCGGCGAGCACCTGGAGGCCGACCTCGGCGGCCTCACGCGGGGTCAGGGTGCCGTCCTGGCTGATCACTTCGGACAGCGCGCGGCCGTCGACGAGTTCCATCACGATCCACGGCCGCCCGTCCTGTTCGAGCACGTCGTGGATGGTGATGACGCCCGGGTGCTTGATCCGGGCGGCGGCCCGGGCCTCGCGCTTCATCCGGGACTGGAGTATCTCCAGGTCCTCCTCCGAGAGGTGGCTGACCGTCAATTCCTTGACGGCTATCTCCCGGTCCAGCATTTCGTCCCTGGCCCGCCAGACGGTCCCCATCCCGCCCCGCCCCAGGCGCTCGCCGAGCGCGTACCGCCCGGCCAGCAGACGGCCGGTCGACTGGTCCTGTGCGCCCATGACCGTCCCCCCCTTCTGACCCCCCACCGCCGGTCGGACGAGGTCGTGGCACCTCGTGTGCCTGCTCGCACCGACGGTTCGAAGGCAAGCCTAGGCTGCGAGGGGCCGCGCGGGAATCACACCCCGGCCTGCGAATCGCACGGTGACCGACCGCTTTCAGCCTGCGACCAGAACGATCCCGGCGAGCGCCGCGACCATCAGCACCAGCACCGCCACCACCACCAGCGGACCGAGCAGTCGCGCGGGTATCCGCGGCGGACGCCCGGCGGGGGCGGCGCTCTGACGGGCCGTCGGCGGCCGCTTCCCCGGGCGGGCGCCGCGCGGCCGCCGGGCCGCCGGCGGCGCGGTTTCGGTGCGGGGCGCCGGCAGCGGCGGGGCGGGCGGGCCGTCCAGGTACGGCTCGGGCGCGAACACCAGCAGCTCGCGCAACTCCCGCTGGACGGCGGCCGCGTCGGGCCGGGCCGCGGCGTCCGGGCGCAGCAGCCGCTCCACCAGCGACCGCAGCGGGCCACACCCTTCGGCAGGGTGGTGGCGTCCGTCGCGGACGGCGGCCAGCAGGGTCGGCAGGTCGTGCTCGGGGTACGGGCCGTGGCCGGTGAGCAGGCGGTACAGCAGCACACCGAGCGCCCAGGTGTCGGCGGGTGCGCCCGCGTCGATCGCCCAGCGCTCGGCGAGCGGTCCGAGCATGAGCGCGCGCGTCTCGTACACCCGGCGCGGCACCTCGCCGCCGAGCGCCGCGCACAGTTCCTCCTCGGCGGCGCCCAGCAGCAGGCCGCCGAGCATCGCCGCGCCGTCCTCGCAGATCAGCACGGTGCGGGCGGTGACGTTGCCGTGGGTGAGCCCGGTGCCGTGCACGGCCCGCAGCGCCCCGGCCAGGTCGGCGCCGATCTCCGCGACCCGGTACGGCGACAGCGGCCCGTCGCCCATCAGCCGCTCCAGCGGCACGCCGGCCACCGACTCCTCGGCGACCCACAGCAGTTCGCCCTCGGGCCCGGCGGCGAGTCCGCGCAGCAGCCGCGGATGGGTGGGCGCGGCGGCCGCGACCTGCGCCACCCGGGCGGTCAGCTGCGGTCCGTAAGCGGGCGCGGCACCGCCGAGCACCGCCGGCGCGGGCAGTTCCAGGGCGAACAGCCGCACCCGGGCGCCGCTGGGCCCGTCCACCGCGGGCACGCCGACCTCATCGTCCGGACGGTCCGTCACCCGGTACCGCCCGGCCACCACCTGCCCCGGGGCCGTTCGCATGCCTGTTCCTCACGCCGTAGTGCCGCCAGCCTACGGCCCCCGGCCGCGCCCGCCACCTCCCGGTGCGGTCTTTCAACTCCCTTGCGCCCGAACGCCCCAGACGCCCTGTCCGGTCATGGCGCGGGCTGGAAGCTCTCGAAGGAGATCCGCCGGGCCAGCGAGCCGTCCGGCGCGGACCACACGGACTCCGGCATGGTCCAGTAGATCGCGTAGCCGTACTTGCCGTTGCCGGTGACGAAGCCGCGGTTCAGCGAGTGCAGCAGGGTGCCGGTCTTGCCGGTGTACGTCCACTCCCAGTCGGCGGCGTTGCTCCAGCCCCGGTAGGCGACCGACTCGACCCGGATCCGGCGGTAGTCCTTCATCCTGGCGGACTGGTCGGACGCCTGCCAGTCCTTGAGCGCGCTGTCCCCGGCGGGCGACTGCCAGTCGACCACCAGCCGCAGCCCGTTGCCCTCGAACTGCCGGCTGGTGGAGCGGTAGTCCGCACCCTTGTCGGCCATCCACTCCGGCAGCGTGATGCTGAAACCGGACGGGTCCTTGTACACCCGGTACCCGTCCGGCACCTGACCGGGCGTCAGCGCCGGCCCGGGCGACTCGCTCGACTCCGCCGACGCACTTGAGCTCGGGCTCGCGCTCGGACTCGCCGACGGCGAAGCACTCGCGGACGGCTGCCCGGCCGCCACCGGAGTGCTCCCGCCGCCGTCCTCGGCGCTCGCCCCGCCGCCCTTCTCGGTGGGCCACAGCACCACCAGCGCGGCGACCAGCGCCAGCACGGCGGCCACCGCGGCGACGGTCAGCAGCGTGCGCCGACGGGACCCGCCGCCGCGCGCCACCACCGCGGTGTCCGCGCCGGCGGCGGGGTCGGCGGGCAGTGCCCTGGTCGCGGTCTCGGCGGCGACGGGCTCGGCCGGCTTCGCGGCGGCGACGGGCTTCGGCGCGGGCAGCGCCTTCCCGGCGACGATCCGCTCCATCAGCTCGCGGGCGGTGTCCGCGTCCATCCGCTTCGCGGGGTCCTTCTCCAGCAGCCCCTCGATGACCGGCAGCAGCGGCCCGGCGTGCGGGGGCGGCGGCAGTTCCTCGGTCATCACGGCGGTCAGCGTGGCCAGCGCGGAGCCCCGGTCGTACGGCGGGACGCCCTCGACCATCGCGTACAGGGTGCCGCCGAGCGACCACAGGTCGGACGGCGGGCCGGGCCGCTGCCCGCGGGCCCGCTCGGGCGCGATGTAGGAAGGCGCGCCGACCAGCATGCCGGTGGAGGTGATCGAGGTGTCACCCTCGACGCTGGCGATGCCGAAGTCGGTGAGCACGGTCCGCCCGTCCTCGCCGATCAGTACGTTGGACGGCTTCACGTCACGGTGCAGCACGCCCTGGCTGTGCGCGGCGCCGAGCACCCCGAGCAGGTCCAGCCCGATCCGGGCGGCCCGCTCCGGCGTCAGCGTGCCGTCCTCGCGGACCACGTCGGCCAGCGAGCGGCCGTCGACGAGTTCCATCACGATCCACGGCCGCCCGTCCTCCTCGACCACGTCGAAGACGGTGACGGCGGCGGTGTGCCGGATCCGGGCGGTGGCCTTGGCCTCGCGCAGGGTGCGGACGATCAGCCGGTGCTTCTCGGCCTCGTCGACGGCCCCGGTCATCCGGAGCTCCTTCACCGCGACGATCCGGCCGAGCATCTCGTCCTCGGCCCGCCACACGGTGCCCATGCCACCGCGGCCGAGCACCTCGCCGAGCCGGTAGCGGTCCGCCAGCAGTCGGCCGGTCGGTTCCTGCGGCTGCGTCATCGGTGCGCTCTCCCCATGGTGTTGCGGCCCTCGCCGGGCGCCCGGCCGGGACCTGACGGCTTGTCGGACCACCGCGGGCGGCGGCCGCACGCCGGGGCACCATCATCCCCTGTCTCCGCCCTTCCCGACCACCCACCCCCACCAGGCCCGCGCCCCGTGCGCCCCCGGTGTCCCTTCCGCACCACCCCACCGACCGAAAACGATCGCTCCCGCCCGCGAACGACCGGTTCGGACCCCCGCGCAATACCGCTGTCCAACCGTCCTTATGCCCTGCTAACCTCTGCGCGCTCTTCACATCATCACTTCGGGGGACACCGACATGACCACGCCCGACCCGAACAACCCCTACGCCGGCCCGCCGCAGACCCCGCCCGCGCCCAACCCGTACGCCGGCCAGCCGCAGACCCCGGCCACGCCCAACCCGTACGCCGGCCAGCCGCAGACCCCGCCCGGCGCGCCGCTCCCCCCGCCCGCGCCCGGCACGCAGGAGTGGGGCGGCGGCACCGTCGCCCCGCCGGTGGCGCCGAAGGTCCCGGTGGTCAAGAACGTGCCGCTGGCGGTCCTGGCCGGCATCGGTGCGGCACTGGCCGCCGCCCTGCTCTATGGCTTCATCGTCAAGGCCCTGGAGCGCGAGCTCTCCGTCATGGCGATCGGCATCGGTGCCGCGGTCGGCTTCGCGGTCGGCAAGGTCGGCGGCGCGCACCGGGCGCTGCCGCCGGTCGCCGCGGTGATCACCCTGCTCGGCGTGTTCTTCGGCGAGCTGTTCGGTCTCGCGCTGATGGTCCATGAGAAGCTCGGCGCCGACGTCGTCCCGCTCTTCACCGAGCACTTCGACCTGCTGTTCGAGGGCTGGAAGGCCGACTTCGACCTCCTGTCGGTGCTGTTCCTGGGCCTCGGCGCGTTCTTCGGCGCCAGCGCCGCCAAGAAGCTCGGCGAGTCCTGACGGACCATCGGAAAGGGCCCCCGCCGGTACGGCAGGGGCCCTTTTCGATGATCGGGGTCAGCGGGCGGAGTTGACCGTGACCTCGACCCGCTGGAACTCCTTGAGCTCGGTGTAGCCGGTGGTGGCCATCGCCCGGCGCAGCGCACCGAACAGGTTCATGGTGCCGTCGGGGGTGTGCGACGGGCCGGTCAGGATCTGCTCGGTGGAGCCGACGGTGCCCAGGTGCACCCGCTTGCCGCGCGGCAGCTCCTCGTGGACGGCCTCCATGCCCCAGTGGTAGCCCTGGCCGGGCGCGTCGGTGGCGCGGGCCAGCGCGGCACCGATCATCACCGCGTCCGCGCCGCAGGCGACGGCCTTCGGGATGTCGCCGCTGTAGCCGACGCCGCCGTCCGCGATCACGTGCACGTAGCGGCCACCGGACTCGTCCATGTAGTCGCGACGGGCCGCCGCGACGTCGGCCACCGCGGTCGCCATCGGCACCTGGATGCCCAGCACGTTGCGGGTGGTGTGCGCGGCGCCGCCGCCGAAGCCGACCAGCACGCCGGCCGCGCCGGTGCGCATCAGGTGCAGCGCGGCGGTGTAGGTGGCGCAGCCGCCGACGATCACCGGGACGTCCAGCTCGTAGATGAACTGCTTCAGGTTCAGCGGCTCGGCCGCGCCCGACACGTGCTCGGCGGAGACGGTGGTGCCACGGATCACGAACACGTCGACGCCGGCGTCCACCACGGCCTTGGAGAACTCGGCGGTGCGCTGCGGCGAGAGCGCCGCGGCGGTGACCACACCCGAGTCACGGACCTCCTTGATCCGCTCCTTGATCAGCTCGGCCTTGATCGGCGCGGAGTACACCTCCTGCAGGCGCCGGGTCGCGTCCGCCTCGTCGGCGATCGACGCGATCTCCTCCAGCAGCGGCCGCGGGTCCTCGTACCGCGTCCACAGGCCTTCCAGGTTCAGCACGCCCAGGCCGCCCAGCTGACCGATCGCGATGGCCTGCTGCGGCGACACCACGCTGTCCATCGGCGCCGCCAGGAACGGCAGTTCGAACCGGTAGGCGTCGATCTGCCAAGCGATCGAGACCTCCTTCGGGTCACGCGTACGGCGGCTGGGGACGACGGCGATGTCGTCGAAGGAGTACGCCCGGCGGCCGCGCTTGCCTCGCCCGATCTCGATCTCAGTCACTTCGAGCCCTTCTGCTGCTTTCCATCTCCCGACCGGGTCACCCCGGCCGCCCCTCAAGTATCCCGTACCGCCCCTCCGCGCCCCGACAGGGGCGCGCACGCGGGCCGGGAGGTGCCCCCGGACAGCAAGATCCGCCCGAGCCGCAGTCACCTGCGACTCGGGCGGATCTGCCGGAACCCTTACCGGGAGGTGTAGTTCGGCGCCTCGACGGTCATCTGGATGTCGTGCGGGTGGCTCTCCTTGAGGCCCGCCGAGGTGATCCGGACGAACCGGCCCTTGGTCTGCATCTCCTCGACCGACCCGGCACCGACGTAGCCCATGGTCTGCCGCAGGCCGCCGATCAGCTGGAACAGCACCGCGGACAGCGGGCCGCGGTAGGGCACCTGACCCTCGATGCCCTCGGCGATCAGCTTCTCGTCCGAGGAGACCTCGGCCTGGAAGTAACGGTCCTTGGAGAAGGACTTCGCCTGGCCGCGGGTCTGCATCGCGCCCAGCGAGCCCATGCCGCGGTAGGACTTGAACTGCTTGCCGTTGATGAACAGCAGCTCGCCCGGCGACTCCTCGCAGCCGGCCAGCAGCGAGCCCAGCATCACGGTGTCGGCGCCGGCGCACAGCGCCTTGCCGATGTCACCGGAGTACTGCAGGCCGCCGTCGCCGATGATCGGGACGCCCGCCGCCTGGCAGGCCTGCGCGGCCTCGTAGATCGCGGTGACCTGCGGCACGCCGACGCCGGCGACCACGCGGGTGGTGCAGATCGAGCCGGGGCCGACGCCGACCTTCACGCCGTCCACGCCCGCGTCGATCAGCGCCTGCGCGCCGTCCCGGGTGGCGACGTTGCCGCCGACCACGTCGACCGACACGGCGGACTTGATCTTCGAGATCCAGGCCAGCGCGTTGTGCGAGTGCCCGTGCGAGGTGTCCACCACCAGGAAGTCCACGCCCGCGCCGACCAGCGCCTGGGCCCGGTCGAACGCCTCCGCGGACGCGCCGACCGCGGCACCGACCAGCAGCCGGCCCTCGGCGTCCTTCGCGGCGTTCGGGTACTGCTCCGCCTTGACGAAGTCCTTGACGGTGATCAGGCCCTTGATCCGGCCCTCGTCGTCGACCAGCGGCAGCTTCTCGATCTTGTGGCGACGCAGCAGCGCGATCGCGTCCTCGCCGGAGATGCCGACCTTGCCGGTGATCAGCGGCATCGGCGTCATGATCTCGGCGACCTTGCGGCTGCGGTCGGTCTCGAAGGCCATGTCACGGTTGGTGACGATGCCCAGCAGCTTGCCGTCCGGGCTGGCGACCGGGACGCCGGAGATCCGGAACCGGGCACACAGCGCGTCGGCCTCGGCCAGCGTGGCCTCGGGGCCGACGGTGATCGGGTCGGTCACCATGCCGGACTCGGAGCGCTTCACCAGGTCGACCTGGTTGACCTGGTCCTCGATCGACAGGTTGCGGTGCAGGACGCCGACGCCGCCCTGCCGGGCCATCGCGATCGCCATCCGGGACTCGGTGACCTTGTCCATCGCCGCCGACAGCAGCGGGATGTTGACCCGCACGTTCCGGGAGATCCGCGAGGAGGTGTCGACCTGGTTGGGCAGCACCTCGGAGGCCCCGGGCAGCAGCAGGACGTCGTCGTACGTGAGTCCGAGCATCGCGAACTTCTCGGGTACGCCGGCGGCGTTGTAAGACATGGGGAACCTTCCGTGGCGGGCCGTCGTTCTGCGCACGGGCGCCCGGGGTCTTATCGGCCGCCAAGGACGCCCGGCGTTCGGACGGTCCTCCAACCGAGGACCGCGCACACCGGAGAAACTTTGGCGACCCGACCAGGCGCCGATACCCCATGGTACTGGTGCCGCAGGGTGTGTCGTCGCGCCCTCTTGACAACGCGCGCGCCCCCACGCTTCTTCCCCCCCCCGGATTCCCCCGGACGAACCGGCTAGCCGGACTCCTCGGCCAGCGCCCGCAGCCGCGACAGCGCCCGGTGCTGAGCCACCCGCACCGCGCCCGGCGACATGCCGAGCACCTCGCCGGTCTCCTCCGCCGACAGCCCGTCCGCCACCCGCAGCAGCACCAGCTCGCGCTGCCGGGCCGGCAGGTTGGACAGCAGCTCCTTGATCCACGCGGCGTCGCTGGACAGCAGCGCCCGCTCCTCCGGGCCGAGCGAGTCGTCCGGCGTCTCCGGCAGGTCGTCCGGCGGGATCACCGTCGAACCGGGCCCGCGCATCGCGGCCCGCTGCAGATCGGCGATCTTGTGCGCGGCGATCCCGTACACGAAGGCCTCGAACGGGCGGCCGGTGTCCCGGTAGCGGGGCAGCGCGCACAGCACCGCGACGCACACCTCCTGCGCCACGTCGTCCACATGATGCCGGGCCCCACCGGGCAGCCGAAGCAGCCGGCCCCGGCAGTAGCGCAGCGCCAGCGGCAGCACGTAGCCCAGCAGTGCCTCGATCGCCGGGCCGTCCCCGCGCACCGCGGCCGCGACCAACTCGGCCTCCTCGGGCGACGTCACCCCCGCCGTCTGCGGACGGCCACCCGTACCCGACACACCGTCGGATCCCGCCGACCGGCCCTCCGGTGCCGACGACGGACCGGCAGCCGCACCCTCGGGGGCGAGCTGCGCCGGATCGGTCCCGGCGGCCTCCTCGTCGTCATGCATCGGTCCATGGTGCCTGGTCGGACCGGAAAACGCGGCACCGCGTCCGGACTTGTGCATCGGAACGTTATGCGTCGCCGGGTGCACCGTGCCGCCTCCCCTGCCTGTCCGCTGGTCCCCGAGGTGCTCCACTACTCCATGGTGCAGCCTCGGGACCACAACGTCACACGTCCGAGCGAGCGCAGTTGTCGCCGCACCCGCTCAGCGAACCAGGCCCCAGCGGAAGCCCAGCGCCACCGCGTGCGCGCGGTCCGAGGCGCCGAGCTTCTTGAACAGCCGCCTGGCGTGCGTCTTCACGGTGTCCTCGGACAGGAACAGCTCGCGGCCGATCTCCGCGTTGCTGCGGCCGTGGCTCATCCCTTCCAGCACCTGGATCTCACGGGCCGTCAAGGTCGGTGCGGCGCCCATGTCCGGGCTGCGCAGCCGACGCGGCGCCAGGCGCCAGGTCGGGTCGGCCAGCGCCTGGGTGACGGTGGCCCGCAGCTCGGCGCGCGAGGCGTCCTTGTGCAGGTAGCCGCGGGCCCCGGCAGCGACCGCGAGGGCCACACCGTCCAGGTCCTCGGCCACGGTGAGCATGATGATCCGGGCACCCGGGTCGGCCGAGAGCAGGCGGCGGACCGTCTCCACCCCGCCGAGTCCGGGCATCCGAACGTCCATCAGAACGAGATCGGAACGGTCGGCCACCCAGCGGCGGAGGACCTCCTCACCGTTCGTCGCAGTGGTCACCCGGTCCACGCCGGGCACGGTCGCCACCGCACGGCGCAGCGCCTCCCGGGCGAGCGGGGAATCGTCGCAGACGAGTACGGATGTCATGACCGTCCTCCGCAGCTGATCCGCGTCACGTTGAGCCTCCTGGCTGGTACGAACCTCTCCGACACGGCCGCTGGGACGGACCCCGTTCCGATCGCCTCGCTCCGCGACCGATCCCGATGTCCCGCGCCTGCTGACCGCCTCCGTACATCCAACGACCGTCACTCGAATGAGTTACGGCTTCAGGTCCATCTCCACCACTGTACGTGGCCAACCCATCACACAAGAGCCACCTCGCGGTGCACACGCCGCACTTTTGTGCAGCTCGCGCGCGGTGCCCGCGCCGCGCGCGCCTTCCGGCCGCGGCCCGCGCCCGGTCGGACATCCGATCGGGGAAGGGTGCGACTTAAAACCTATTGCACCGTTTGTCCGTTTTTATAGCTTCCGTTAGGTCATTGACTGTTGTGTCGGTCTGTGGGTGACTTGTCCGTGTAGTTGGGTGTAAGTCATATTTCCAGGTGTCCGTATCGGTCCCGCGCAGCCTCGCCGGAGCAACCCCGCCCGAGCCGCCAGGTCCCGCGCCCTCGAAGGGAATGAGCCATGGCCGATTTCTCCCGCCTCCCCGGCCCCAACGCAGACCTCTGGGACTGGCAGCTCTCCGCCGCCTGCCGCGGCGTCGACAGCTCGCTGTTCTTCCACCCCGAGGGCGAACGCGGCGCGGCCCGGACCTCCCGTGAGGCGAGCGCCAAGGAGGTCTGCATGCGCTGCCCGGTACGCGCCCAGTGCGCGGCCCACGCCCTGGCCGTCCGCGAGCCCTACGGGGTCTGGGGCGGCATGACGGAGGACGAGCGCGAGGAGCTGCTCGGCCGCTCCCGCAACCGGCTGGTCCAGGTCCCGCTGGCCATGCCGCAGACCGTCCGCCACTGAGCACCCGGTGAGCGGCCGCGTGCACTCCCTGCCGCCGAACCGGCTCTCCGCGTAGCCGGAGAAACGTTTCTTCGTATCGCTGCGGCGCCCCGCCCCAAGGCCGGCGCCGCGTCCCTTCCCGGACCGTCCGCGAACGCCTCAGCGGGCCGCAGCCGCCGCCGCGAGCTGGTCCAGCATCAACTCCACCGCCGGAACCCCCGCGAGGTCCGGCAGGGTCAGCGCCACCACCTCGCGCCGCGCGGGCTCACCCGACGCCACCCGAACCGGCACCGGCACCACACCCGGGTGCCGCACCGACTCCAGCGCCAGCCCCGGCAGCACCGCCACTCCCAGACCCGCGCCCACCAGGCCCACCACCGCCGGATAGTCGTCGGTGGCGAACTCGATCGCCGGAGCGAAGCCCGCGTCCGTGCACAGCTCCACCAGGTGGCCCCGGCACTGCGGACAACCCGCGATCCACTGCTCCTGCGCCAGCTCCGCCAGATCCACCGGCTCGCCCTCGCCCCGGCCCGCCAGCGGATGCCCGGCCGGCACCAGGCCCACCAGCGGATCGTCCAGCAGCGGCCGCACCACCAGCTCCGACCAGTCGTTCGCCGCGGCCGTCGCCGCCGCCTCCAGCGTCGCCTCCGCACGGGCCTCGCGCAGCGTCGCGTGCGGGGACGGCAGGCTCAGGCCGCCCTGCGAGTCCGGGTACCGGAACGCCAGCGCCACCTCGCACTCCCCGCCGCGCAGCATCGCCAGCGCCTGCGGCGGCTCCGCCTCCACCAGCGAGACCCGCACCCCCGGGTGCGCCGACCGCACCTGCGCCACCGACCGCGGCACCAGCGTCGAACTCGCCGTCGGGAACGAGACCAGCCGCACCCGGCCCGCCCGCAGCCCGGCGATCGCCGCGACCTCCTCCTCCGCGGCGGACAGCCCCGCGAGGATCCCGTTCGCATGCTTCAGCAGCACCCGCCCGGCCTCACTCAGCTGCATCTCCCGCCCCGACCGCACCACCAGCGGGGTGTCCACCGCCTTCTCCAGCGCCTTCATCTGCTGACTCACCGCGGGCTGCGTGCACCCCAGCTCCCGCGCCGCAGCAGAGAAGGACCCGGTCCGGGCGACGGCATGCAGAACACGGAGATGGCGGGCTTCAATCACGCCATCAACCTTAGGGGAGGGTGCGAAGACAGGGAGAGCACCACCAGGGGCGCGGGGAACTGCGCGAAGCGGAAGGCCCCAGCCGCAAGATCGCGACGCAGGGCAATGACTTGCACGTGCTCGCGACCTTGCGGACGTGGCCTGCCGCTTGTCGCGCAGTTCCCCGCGCCCCTGTTCGTGCGCTCGCCTGCCCACGCGAAAGGGCGCGAGGTCCTGGCGGTCCGAGCCTCGCACTACGGGAGTGCATGGCCGGTCGCGCAGTTCCTCGCGCCCCTTCAGTAGCTAGTGCTCAGCGGCCGAGCGCTTCAGTGGCTGTGGCCGTGCCCGCCGTGCGAGTGGCCGTGGCCCGCGGCCTCTTCCTCTTCCTTCTTCTCCACCACGAGGGTCTCGGTGGTGAGCAGCAGGGAGGCGATGGAGGCGGCGTTCTCCAGGGCGGAGCGGGTGACCTTGACCGGGTCGATGACGCCGGCCTTGACCAGGTCGCCGTACTCGCCGGTGGCGGCGTTGTAGCCCTGGCCCGGCTCCAGCTCGGAGACCTTGGAGGTGATGACGTAGCCCTCCAGGCCGGCGTTCTGGGCGATCCAGCGCAGCGGCTCGACCAGGGCGCGGCGGACGACGGCGACACCGGTCGCTTCGTCACCGGACAGGCCGAGGCCGTCCGCCAGGACCTTCGCGGCGTGCACCAGCGAGGCGCCACCACCGGCGACGATGCCCTCCTCGACCGCGGCGCGGGTCGCGGAGATGGCGTCCTCCAGGCGGTGCTTGCGCTCCTTGAGCTCGACCTCGGTGGCCGCGCCGACCTTGATCACGCAGACGCCGCCGGCCAGCTTGGCCAGGCGCTCCTGGAGCTTCTCGCGGTCCCAGTCGGAGTCGGTGTTGGCGATCTCGGCCTTGATCTGGGCGACCCGGCCGGCGACCGCGTCGGAGGCGCCGGCGCCGTCGACGACGATGGTCTCGTCCTTGGTGACGGTGATGCGGCGGGCGGAGCCCAGCACGTCCAGGCCGACCTGGTCGAGCTTGAGGCCGACCTCCTCGGAGATGACCTGGCCGCCGGTCAGGGTGGCGATGTCGCCGAGGATGGCCTTGCGGCGGTCACCGAAGCCGGGGGCCTTGACCGCGACCGCGTTGAAGGTGCCGCGGATCTTGTTGACCACCAGGGTGGACAGGGCCTCGCCGTCGACGTCCTCGGCGATGATCAGCAGCGGGCGGGAGCCGCCGGCCTGCAGGACCTTCTCCAGCAGCGGCAGGAGCTCCTGGATGGAGGAGATCTTGCCCTGGTTGATCAGGATGTACGGGTCTTCCAGGACGGCTTCCTGGCGCTCCGCGTCGGTGACGAAGTACGGCGACAGGTAGCCCTTGTCGAACTGCATGCCCTCGGTGAACTCGAGCTCGACGCCGAAGGTGTTGGACTCCTCGACGGTGATCACACCGTCCTTGCCGACCTTGTCGATCGCCTCGGCGATCAGCTCGCCGACCTGGGTGTCCTGGGCGGAGAGGGAGGCGACGGCGGCGATGTCGTCCTTGCCCTCGATCTCGCGGGCGACCGACAGCAGGTGCTCGGAGACGGCGGCGACGGCCTTGTCGATGCCCTTCTTCAGGGCGGCCGGGCCGGCACCGGCGGCGACGTTGCGCAGACCCTCGTTGACCAGGGCCTGGGCCAGCACGGTGGCGGTGGTGGTGCCGTCACCCGCGACGTCGTTGGTCTTGGTGGCGACCTCCTTGACCAGCTGCGCGCCGAGGTTCTCGTACGGGTCGTCGAGCTCGACCTCGCGGGCGATGGTCACACCGTCGTTGGTGATGGTGGGGGCGCCGAACTTCTTGTCGATGACGACGTTGCGGCCCTTGGGGCCGATGGTCACCTTGACGGTGTCGGCCAGCTTGTTGACGCCGCGCTCCAGCGAGCGGCGGGCGTCCTCGTTGAACTGCAGGGTCTTCGCCATGATCCCGTTTCCTCAGGGTGTGGTCTGCGTACGTGGAGCAACAACCGCGCCCCGGGCCCCTGTCAGTGCTGACACGGATCCGGGGCGGGCTGGGGACGTCTTACTTCTCGATGATGGCGAGAACGTCGCGAGCCGAGAGGACGAGGTACTCCTCGCCCTGGTACTTCACCTCGGTGCCGCCGTACTTCGAGTACAGGACGATGTCACCGACGGCGACGTCGAGCGGCAGACGCTGGCCGTCCTCGAAGCGGCCCGGGCCGACAGCCAGGACGACGCCCTCCTGGGGCTTCTCCTTGGCGGTGTCCGGGATCACCAGGCCGGAGGCGGTGGTGGTCTCGGCGTCGAGCGGCTGGACCACGATGCGGTCCTCGAGCGGCTTGATGGCAACCTTGCTGCTGGTGGTCACGTCCGAGCTCCCCTTCGGAGATTACGGGGTTGTCTAACAGGTAGGTGGGCGAGGGTGCGCAACTGCCGTCGCGGGGGTCAGGCACGCATCTTCGCGTTAGCACTCCCCCTGGGGGGAGTGCCAGGAACGACCTTAGGACGCCGTTAGCACTCAGTCAACCAGAGTGCCAATGACGCCGTGTCGGGTTTCGCCGCGACCCGGGTGGATGCCCGGCCCGGATTGAGTGCGGGCACTCAGGCGGCGGCGCCGGCTCCCGCGCCAGGCTGGGCGCATGACGAAGACTCGACCGTCCGTACGGCGGGATGTGTTGCATGCGCTCTGGTTGACGGCGCTGGAGGTGCCGCTGCTGTGCGCCGTGCCGTACGCGTTCGTGCTGATGGTGTTCGCCCTGGCCGCGGCGTCGGAGCGCGGGGGTGGCGCGGGCGGGGCGGTGGCGTTGTGCGTGCTGGTGATGGCGTTGGCGGTGGCGGTGCCGTTGACGGGGCTGGTGGTGACCTTGCGGCGCGGGTACCGGATCACGCCCGTCGCGCTGGTGATGGCGGGGCCGGCGCTGGCCGCGATCGTCTTCTTGGTGGCCGGCGGGTGAGCCGGTGCCGCCGGCGCTGGTGGCGCGCGTGCTGCGGGTGATCGGCCGGTGGGCGGGGCGAGGACAATGGAGCCGTGGAGATCGAGTCGTTCCGGGCGCTGCTGACCGAGCAGGGGCAGGCGCTGCTGGCGGAGTTGCGGGAGTTCAGGGCGGACCAGGAGCTGGCGCTGGCGACCCGGCTGCGGCGGGAGTACTCGGCGGAGCTGGTGCGGGCCGCGTTCGAGCAGGCGCGGTTGCGGCAGCGGGCGGAGGCGAAGTTCGGGGCGGACGCGTGGTCGATGTACTTCACCCAGAACGGGGTGGAGCAGGCGACCCGGCGCAGTGTGGCCGAGTGGCGGGCGGGGCGGTTCGCGGCGCTCGGGGTGAAGCGGCTGGCCGACCTGTGCTGCGGGATCGGCGGCGACGCGGTCGCGCTGGCCCGGGCCGGGATCGTGGTGCTGGCGGTGGACCGGGACGAGCTGACCTGCGAGGTGGCGCGGGCGAACGCGGCGGCGCTGGGCGTGGCGGAGCTGGTGGAGGTGCGCTGCGCGGACGTCGTGGACATCGACACGGACGGCTTCGACGCGGTGTTCACCGACCCGGCGCGGCGCACCTCGCGCGGGCGGGTGTTCGATCCGGAGGCGTATTCGCCGCCGCTGTCCTGGGCGGTTGAGGCGGCCCGGCGCACCCCGTTCGGCGCGTTGAAGGTGGCCCCGGGGATCCCGCACGAGCTGGTGCCGGAGGGCGCCGAGGCGGAGTGGGTGTCGGACCGGGGTGAGGTGAAGGAGGCGGTGCTGTGGTTCGGCACCGCGGCCGCCGAACCGTACCGGGCGACGGTGCTGCCGGGCCCGCACTCGCTGACGGGCGGCGCGCTGCCGGACCCGCCGGTGGGCGAGGTCGGCCGGTACCTGTACGAGCCGGACGGCGCGGTGATCCGGGGCCGGATGGTCGCCGAGGTGGTGCGGCTGACGAACGGCCGGCTGCTCGACCCGATGATCGCGTACGTCACCTCGGACGAGCTGCACCCGACCCCGTACGCGCACGCCTATGAGCTGACGGACGTACTGCCGTACAACGTCAAGAAGTTGAAGGCGCTGGTGAAGGAGCGCCGGATCGGCACCGTGGTGATCAAGAAGCGGGGGGCCTCGGTGGTGCCGGAGGAGCTGCGGCGGCAGTTGAAGCCGTCCGGGCCGAACACGGTGACGGTGATCATCGCCCGTACCGGGGCCGGCCCGGTGATGATGCTGGGTCAGCCGGTGGGCTTGGCGATGTAGTCGTCGAGGCGGGCGACCGCGAAGCCCTGTTCCTGGATGCGGGCGAGCATCTCACCGAACATCGAGGTCATGCTCTCGCCCTTGAGCTCGGACGGGCCGCGGAAGTGGGCGAGGACGATGTCGCCGTTCTTCAGCTTCTTGTCGGCGGACTGGTACTGCATGTCGTGGATCTGCATGGATTCGCGCCACAGCACGATCGCGCGCGGCCCGCACTCCTGCACCGAGGTGTTCAGGGTGGGGGTGTGGGCGCCGTCGCCGAACGGCGGGCGGAACAGGTAGGGGGCGGTGCCGTACTGCTCGGTGAGGGCGGTCTGGTCGTCGCAGATCTCGGACTTCTGCTTGGCGGCCGGGATCTTGCTCATCACCGGGTGGTCGACGGTGTGGTTCTGAATGGTGTTGCCGAGTGCCTGCAGCGGCTTGAAGTAGGCGTAGTCGTTCTTGACGATGTCCTTGGTCAGGAACATCGTGATCGGCACCTTCAGCTCGGTCAGCATCTGGACGAACTTGGGGTCCTTCTCGGCCCCGTCGTCGATGGTGATGAAGACGACCTTGTCCTGGGTGGGGACTTCGCTGAACACCGGCACCGTCCCGGTCCTGGTCAGCTTGATCGGCTTGTCGGCGGGCGGCGCGGGCGCCTTGGCCATCGGCTTGAGGCCCCACTTCGCCCACGCGGCGTCCCCGGCGGTGTCCTGCGCGGGCGCCGACGCGGGGGCGGACGAGCCGCCCGAGGACGCGGCGGCGGACTGCACGGGGGCGGCGGACTTGGCGGCGGGCGCGGAGCTGCCGCACCCACTGGCCGCCAGCAGCACGGCGAGCGCGCCCACCCCGTACCCGATCCGGGCCCTGTTCTTCACCGTGTCCCCCGCTTTCCGCTCTACAGGCGTGTCTGTTCTGGACGAACGCTACCGGCTCCGCGGTTGCCTACCCGACGTCCGTCCGGGTGAAGGTCCACCGGTGCACGGGGCGGGAGAGCAGCCCGGCCGGGGGCTCCGGGACGGGCTGCGGCTCGCCCGTCCACAGGGCGATCATCAGCACCCGGTCGCCGGGCGCGGTGAACAGTTCGACCCGCTCCAGGCCGGCTGCCCCGCGCACCGCGGGCAGGGCGAACTCCCGCGCCCAGGCGTGCAGTTCGCTCCCCCGCCCGTCGGCCGCGCGGGCCTCCCACATCGCCGCCAGGGTCACTTCAGCGCCTCGTGGGCGTGCGCGTGGAAGTCGGTGTGCGGGACGTGCGTCTCGGTGACCGGCAGCGAGGAGTCCGCCGACAGGTCGAAGGCCGAGGGAGTGCGGTCGCGCCAGACCATCTCGGCGCCGAGCGCGGCCACCATCGCGCCGTTGTCGGTGCACAGGCCCGGTCGCGGCACCCGCAGCACGATGCCCGCCCGGTCGCAGCGCTGCTGCGCCATCTCGCGCAGCCGGGAGTTCGCGGCCACGCCGCCGCCGATCATCAGGTGGTCGACGTCGTTGTCCTTGCAGGCCCGGATCGCCTTGCGGGTGAGCACGTCGGTGACGGCCTCCTGGAAGGACGCGGCGACGTCCGCCACCGGCACCGGCTCGCCGGCCCGCCGCTTGGCCTCCACCCAGCGCGCCACGGCGGTCTTCAGGCCGGAGAAGGAGAAGTCGTAGGCCGGGTCGCCGGCGTTGTTCAGGCCGCGCGGGAAGGCGATCGCCTTCCCGTCGCCCTCGCGGGCCATCCGGTCCACCACCGGCCCGCCCGGGAAGCCCAGGCCGAGCACCCGGGCCACCTTGTCGAACGCCTCGCCGGCCGCGTCGTCGATGGTCGCGCCGAGCGGCCGCACGTCGGAGGTGATGTCGCCGCTGAGCAGCAGCGAGGAGTGCCCGCCGGAGACCAGCAGCGCCATGGTCGGCTCGGGCAGCCGGCCGTGCTCCAGCTGGTCGACGCAGATGTGCGAGGCCAGGTGGTTCACCCCGTACAGCGGCTTGTCCAGCGCCCACGCGTACGCCTTGGCGGCGCTCACGCCGACCAGCAGCGCGCCGGCCAGGCCGGGCCCGGCGGTGACGGCGATGCCGTCCAGGTCGCTCGCCTTGACGCCGGCGGTGTCCAGCGCGCGCTGGATGGTGGGGACCATCGCCTCCAGGTGCGCCCGGCTGGCGATCTCCGGGACGACGCCGCCGAACCGGGCGTGGTCGTTCACCGAGGACGCGACCGCGTCGGCGAGCAGCGTGGTGCCGCGGACGATGCCGACGCCGGTCTCGTCGCAGGAGGTCTCGATTCCGAGGACGAGCGGTTCGTCAGCCATTGTGATGATCCTTCAGATCGCTTGCATCGCTTGCCAGGTGGTCCAGACGCATCACCAGTGCGTCCACGTTGGCGGGCTGGTAGTAGCCCCGCCGGATGCCGACCGGCTCGAACCCGAACCGCTCGTACAGCCGCTGCGCGCGCAGGTTGTCCACCCGCACCTCCAGCAGCAGCTCGGCACAGCCGCGCCGGACCGACTCCTCGATCAGCTCGGTCAGCAGCATCGCCCCGAGGCCCGCCCCCTGGTGCCCGGCCTCCACCGCGATGGTCTGCACGTCGCCGTCCGCCCCGACCGCCATCAGCCCGGCGTAGCCGACCACCGCGTCGTCCTCGTCCACCGCCACCACGTAGTGCCGGCTGCCGCCCGGGTGGGCCTCGGCCAGCTCGGACCAGTACATCCCGCGCGACCAGGCGTCCTCGGGGAACAGCAGGTGCTCCAGGGCCATGACGGGCTCGATGTCCCACCAGCGCATGGGACGCAGCGAGAACCTAGCCACGGACGGAGACTCCCGTGTGCGTCACGCCGGAAGCACCGCCTTGTAGCCGGCCGGCACCTGCGCGTCCGGGCGCCGCAGGTACAGCGGGGCGTTCGGCAGCAGCTCACGGCCGGCCGCCAGCTCGCGGACCGCGAAGTCGGCCAGCGCGCCGGCCGACACGTGCTCGGGGCCGCTCGCCGCCGGCAGGCCGTACAGCAGCGCGCCCGCGCCGACCGTCCGCCCGCCGGGCTCGATCTCCGCCGGGCGGTCCACCGCGGGCCCGGAGATCCGGGCGCCGGACGCGTCGTAGCAGGCCCAGTAGACCTCCTTGCGGCGCGCGTCGGTGGCCACCGTGAACGCCCCGGCCAGGCCCTCGGTGCGGGCCTGGTGGGCGATCGCGTCGAGGGTGCAGACGCCGTGCACCGGCAGGCCGAGCGCGTCACCGAGCGCGGCGGCGGTCACCAGGCCGACCCGCAGGCCGGTGTACGGGCCCGGGCCGACGCCGACCGCGAGGTCGGTGAGCTGCCGCTTGTCCACGCCCGCGGTGCGCAGCACGGCGTCGATGGTGGGCAGCAGCAGTTCGCCGTGCCGGCGGGCGTCGACCTCGTAGGACTCGGCGAGCACGCGTTCGCCGTCGTGGACGGCGGCCGTGACGGCGGGGGTGGCGGTGTCGAAGGCGAGGAGGAGCACGCGTTCAAGGTTAGAGGGTCCGGCGAGGGTGCCCGCACCGGCCGGGAACACACGATCGGAAGAGGCCGAAGCGGCAGCGCGGACCTGGCACGATGGGCCTCGGACGTGAGACGGAGCGTTGAGGAGCAGACCGTGGCGAAGCTGGGTCCTGGTGTGGTGGTCGGCGGGCTGACCCTGGGCGCCATGGCGGTGATCGGGCTGCTGGCGTTCCAGGCGAACGGCGCCGCGTCCCGGGCGGTGGCGGCGGCCCCGGCCTCGGCGAGCGCCCCGGCCGCGGCGCCCTCGGCGAGCTCGCCGAGCGAGCGGCCGGCCCCTCCCCCGCTGCCGGCCGACTCCGGGGCGGGCCTGCGGGTGGTGTTCTCGCTGAAGGAACGCCAGGTGTGGCTGGTCGATCCGAAGAAGCCGGAGCAGGTGGTCGGCACGTTCAAGGTGACGCCGGGCAGCGCGCTGCCGAACCCGGGCGCGTACACGGTGTACAGCCGCACCGCGGCGGGCACCGGCACCGACGGCCGGCAGATCGAGCACGTGGTGCGGTTCACCCAGCAGCAGGGCACGGTGTTCGGTTTCAGCGCGCTGGTGGACGAGAACGCCCCCGCGCCGTCACTGGACCCGAAGACCAAGACCGGCGGCATCCGGGCGTCCCGGTCCGACGGCCAGGCGCTGTGGGACTTCGCGCCGAACGGCACCCGGGTGGTCGTGGTCGCCTGACCGCCCGCCCGGGGCGGCGCTACGCGGCGTGGCGCTCCGGGGGCGTGGAGACCGCCTCGGCGGCCCGGCAGGACGCCAGCAGCGCCCACATCGGCACGGGCGCCTGCGGCGCCTCGGTGCGCGAAGCCTCAGTGCGCGGCCGCCCGGCTCTGACTCGTGCCGCCTCGGCCGGTTCGGGACGGCGGTCGGTCCTTGGGGTGGTGCTCGCCATGGGGCGCCTCCCTAGTCAGGTATACCTAACCTGCTGTCGCCATCCCATCACGCCCACCGGCCGGGCCGCAACAGTTTCCCGACGCGCTGTCGGAAACCCGGCTCAGCTGTCACCCAATACGGTGAGGTCCACGTCGTCCCAGCGACCGCCCAGCCCCGTCACGGTGACCCGCCGCCCGTCCGCCTCTCCTTCCTTGCCCGCCGCCGGGCAGGAGGGGCCCACGGCGACGTCCGCCTCCGCACCGCCCAGGGTCCGCTCGATCCGGACCTCCAGCCGGTCCTCGGAGAGCTGCTCGACCTTGCCCTCGCCCCACTCGACGACGATCACCGACTCGGGCAGCGAGACGTCCAGGTCGAGGTCCTCCATCTCGTCCAGGCCGCCGCCCAGCCGGTACGCGTCCACGTGCACCAGCGCGGGGCCGCCGGTCAGCGACGGGTGCACCCGGGCGATCACGAAGGTCGGCGAGGTGACGGCGCCGCGCACCCCCAGGCCCTCCCCCAGGCCGCGGGTCAGGGTGGTCTTGCCGGCGCCCAGCTCCCCCGACAGCAGCACCAGGTCGCCCGGGCGCAGCAGGGCGGCGAGCCGCCGGCCGAGGCCGGTCATCCGCTCCGAGGTGGCGACGGTCAGAGTGGTCTGCGAACCCATGGCGTCCTTCTTCGATCGTTGCGGCCACCCCTACGGTGCCACACCGCGCCCGGACGCCCGCTCAGCCCTCCGGCCGCTCGCCCCAGGGCTGGCGCAGCGCGTCCGGCAACGGGCCGGTGCCGGCCCGCTCGGCGGCCCGCTCCAGCAGGGCGATCAGTGCCCCGTCCACCAGCTCGGGACGTTCCAGCATCACCAGGTGGCCGGCGTCCTCCACCAGCACCAGCCGGGAGCCGGGCAGCGCGGCCGCGATCGCCTCGGAGTACTCGGGCGGGGTGATCAGGTCCTTCGCACCGGCCATCACCAGCGTGGGGACTCCGTCCAGCCCGGCCAGTGCGGCCCGCTTGTCGTGCACCGAGAACGCCGGGTAGAACTCGGCGACCACGTCGATCGGGGTGGCGTCCAGCAGCTGTTCGGCGAACCGCACCACCGCCGGGTCGACGTCCTTGCCCCCGAACGAGAACCGCCGGTAGAACACCGCCGTCAGGTCCGCGCCCCAGCGCCGGGTCGCTTCCACCAGCTCGACCTGCCGGCCCAGCAGCCGCACCACCCCGGGTGCGACCTTCTTGACCAGACTCGCCCCGGCGGCCGGCAGGCCCAGCGTCACCGAGTCCCAGCCGCCCGCCAGCGTCCCGATCAGCGCCACCCCCGCCACCCGGCCGCCGGGCCCGAACAGTTCGGGGTGCTGGGCGGCCAGCGCCAGCACCGTCATGCCGCCCATCGAATGCCCGACCAGCACGATCGGCCCGTCCGGCACCACCGCGTCCAGCACCGCCCGCAGGTCGCCGCCGAGCTGGTCGATCGACGCGGGCTCACCGTTCAGGTACGAGCGGGACCGCTCGGAGCGGCCGTGGCTGCGCTGGTCCCAGAACACCGTGCGCAGCGCGCCGCGCAGCGCGGCCCGCTGGAAGTGCCAGCTGTCCTGGTTCAGGCAGTAGCCGTGGCAGAACACCACGGTCGGCCCGGGGCCGTCGGCGGTGTCCACCTCCACGTACAGCTCGGTGCCGTCGTCGGCCCGCACCCGCCTCGGCGTCCCCCGCAACGAGCCGAACGGCGCCGCCGCGTCCAGCTCCTCCCGGGCCCGCCGGCGCATCGCCCGCCCCACCGTCAGCCGCTCCACCGCGACCCCGGCGGCGGCCCCGGCGGCCAGCACCCCGAGCGATATTCCGATCAGGCCGGCGCGGGAGACCCCGGACGACTCAGCCATGGGTGAACCAACCGGCGACAGCCACTACCGCACCCCTCCGACGTACCGCCGGGGCACCCGCCCCCCGATCCGGGTGATGATCTCGTACGCGATCGTCCCGCAGGCCTGTGCCCAGTCCTCCGCGGTGGGCTCGCCCCGGTCGCCGGCGCCGAACAGCAGGGCTTCTTCGCCGACCTCGGGCGTGTCGCCGCCGAGGTCCACCACGAACTGGTCCATCGCGACCCGCCCGGCCACCCGGTAACGGCCGGAGCCGATCTGCACCGGCCCGGTGTTGCTCGCGTGCCGCGGGATGCCGTCCGCGTAGCCGATCGGGATCAGGCCGAGGGTGGTGGCCCCGGGCGTGACGTAGTGGTGGCCGTAGGAGACGCCGTGGCCGCCGGGGACGCGTTTGACGAGGGCGAGCCGGGCGGTCAGCGACATCACCGGCCGCAGGCCGTAATCGGCGGGCGTGCCGAGTTCCGGCACCGGCGACAGGCCGTACATGGCGAGGCCGGGGCGGACCAGGTCGTAGTGCGACTGCGGGAGCAGCAGGGTGGCCGGGGAGTTCGCCAGGTGCCGCACCTCGGGGTCGAGGCCGGCCCGCTCGGCGGACGCCAGGGCCTGCGCGAAGGAGTCCAGCTGGGCCTGGATGGAGGGGTGGCCGGGCTCGTCGGCGGCGGCGAAGTGCGACCACACGCCGGCCACCCGCAGCAGGCCGTCCGCCTGCGCCTTGGCGGCGTTGTCGACCAGGTCGGCCCAGTCGTGCGGCTGGCAGCCGTTGCGGCCGAGGCCGGTGTCGGCCTTGAGGTGGATCCGGGCCGGGATGCCGGTGGCGCGGACGGCGGCGAGGAGTTCGTCCAGCGCCCACTGGCCGCTGATCGAGATGTCGACGGACTCGCGCAGCGCCTGCTCCCAGGGGCCGCCGGGCGTCCACAGCCAGCACAGGATGCGGGCCTGCTCGGGGCGGATGCCGGCGGCGCGCAGCGCGAGCGCCTCCTGCGGGGTGGCGGTGCCGAGCCAGCCGGCGCCGGCGGCGATCGCCTCGCGGGCGCACTGAAGCGCTCCGTGGCCGTAGGCGTCGGCCTTGACCACGGCCATCAGCTCGGGGCCGTTGGTGCGGGCGCGCAGGGTGGCCAGGTTGTCGCGCAGGGCGGCCAGGTCGATCGTCGCCTCGGCGCGGACCCCCTCGGTCAGTGCGGGTGTCCCGGTGGTGTTCGCAGTCGTCATCGCGTATCAGTCTCCCAGACCCCCGCCGGTCCCCTCATCAGGGGCGCGGCCGACCGGGAGTGCCGTCACCCGTCCACCCGTACGCCCTTTCCCTTCCGCTGTGTTCACGCGGTGGGGCGCGTTCCGGTTCCGTGCGGGGCGTCACCTGGGCCGAAACCGGTGACCGGGGCGCCCGCACCGGCCGTCAGCCGGTCAGCGACTGCCACACGGGATGCAGCGCGTCCGCAAGGTCGAGGGCCGTGATCGGGGCCCCCGTTCCAGTGGCGTGACGGCCTGCCAGGCCGTGCAGGTAGGCGGCGGCGGAGGCGGCGTCGAGTGGGGTGAGGCCGGTCGCGAGCAGGGAGCCGGTCAGGCCGGACAGGACGTCGCCGCTGCCGGCGGTGCCGAGCCAGCCGGTGCCGGTGGTGTTGACCCGGGCGGTGCCCTCGGGGTCGGCGACGACGGTGGTGGAGCCCTTGAGCAGCACGGTCGCGCCGTAGCGGGCGGCGAGCAGCCGGGCGACCGCCAGCCGGCGGGCGGCGACGGTGTCGGCGTCCGCGCGCTCACCGACGCCGGCCAGCAGGCGGGCGGCCTCGCCGGCGTGCGGGGTGAGCAGGGTGGGGGCGGACCGGCCGGCCAGCAGGCCGGGGCCGAGGCGGGCGAGTTCGGTGAGCGCGTCGGCGTCGGCGAGCACCGGCACGTCGGTGTCGAGGGCCTCGCGCAGGGCGCGTTCGGCGCCGTCGCCGCCACCGGGGCCGACCACCCAGGCCTGGACGCGTCCGGCGTGCGCCGGGCCGGTCTCGCTGACCAGCGTCTCCGGGTGGCGGCGGACCACCTCCGCGGCGGCGTACCCGGCGTAGCGCACCGCGCCCGCGCCGCCGCGCAGCGCCCCCGCGACGGCAAGCAGCGCCGCGCCCGGGTAGCGGGAGGAGCCGGCGGCCACGCCGACCACGCCGCGCCGGTACTTGTCGCTCTCCGTGCCGGGGACGGGCAGCAGCGCGGCCACGTCGGCGTGCTGGAGGGCCTCGACGGGGGCGGGCGGCAGGGCGAGGCCGATCTTCACCAGGTGGACGACGCCCGCGTACCCGGCGCCGGGGTCGATCAGCAGGCCCGGCTTGTGGGTGCCGAAGCAGACGGTGACGTCGGCACGCAGCGCGGGGCCGGTCACCTCGCCGGTGTCGGGGGCGACGCCGGACGGCACGTCCACGGCGACCACGGGGCCGCGACGCGCCATGGTGGCGAAGGGGGCCGCGGCGGGGCGCAGCGGGCCGCGGCCGCCGATGCCGACGATGCCGTCCAGCACCAGGTCGGCGCGGCCGAACGCGCCGGGGTCGTCGGTGACCCGGCCTCCGGCGGCGAGCAGCTCCGCGAGGCCGGCGGTGTGCACCTTGGCGGGGTCGAGCAGCAGGGCTTCGGCGCGGGCTCCGCGGCGGGCGAGACGGGCGGCGGCGTACAGCGCGTCACCGCCGTTGTCGCCGGAGCCGGCCAGGACGAGGACGCGGCTGCCGTAGACCCGGGGCAGCAGTCCGGTGCAGGTCGCGGCGAGGCCGGCCGCGGCGCGTTGCATCAGGGTGCCTTCGGGGAGGGTGGCCATCAACGCGGCCTCGGCGGTGCGGACTTGGTCTACACGATGAGCGTGGCGCATGTGGGACTCCTTCGGGGCCGGTGGTGGACGCACAGCGACGGCGCCAACACGTGCAAGTCATTGTGCGCGGCGTGATCTCACCCAGGTGCTTGTTCCGCTTCGCGCGGTTCCACGCGCCCCTGGCTTCCCGTCTCAGCCTTCGGCGATCACCACCGCCGAGGCGACGCCCGCGTCGTGGCTGAGCGAGACGTGCCAGCCCGTCACTCCGAGCGCGGCGGCGCGGGCTTCGACGGTGCCGGTGACGTGCAGGACGGGTCGGCCGGATTCCTCGACGCGGACTTCGGCGTCCTCCCAGCGCAGGCCGGGGGGTGCGCCGAGGGCCTTGGCGAGGGCCTCTTTCGCGGCGAACCGGGCGGCCAGCGAAGCGGTGCCCCGGCGCTGTCCGGACGGGAGGGTCAACTCGCCTGCGGTGAAGAGTCGTTCGGCGAGTCCGGGGGTGCGTTCCAGGGATTCCCCGAACCGTCCGATGTCCGCCACGTCGATGCCGACCCCGATGATCACGCCTGTTCCTCCGTCCATGCCTGCGCAGTGCCGCGCAGGCATGGACGATACGCGGGCTACTCGACCGTGACGGACTTGGCGAGGTTGCGCGGCTGATCGACCTCGTGGCCCTTGGCGGTGGCCAGCTCGCAGGCGAACACCTGGAGCGGGACGGTGGACACCAGCGGCTGGAGCAGGGTCGGGGTGGCCGGGATGCGGATCAGGTGGTCGGCGTAGGGGACGACGGCCTCGTCGCCCTCCTCGGCGATCACGATGGTCCTGGCGCCGCGGGCCCGGATCTCCTGGATGTTGGAGACGATCTTGTCGTGCAGGACCGAGCGGCCGCGCGGCGAGGGCACCACCACGACGACCGGCAGGTCCTTCTCGATGAGGGCGATCGGGCCGTGCTTGAGCTCGCCGGCGGCGAAGCCCTCGGCGTGCATGTAGGCGAGTTCCTTGAGCTTGAGCGCGCCTTCGAGGGCCACCGGGTGGCCGACGTGCCGGCCGAGGAAGAGCACCGCGGGGGCGTCGGCCAGCGAGCGGGCCAGCGCGCGGACCGGCTCCATGGTGCCGAGCACCTGCTCGACCTGCCGGGGGGCGTCGCCGAGTTCGCGGATCACCGAGGAGATCTCGTCGCCCCACTTGGTGCCCCGGACCTGGCCCAGGTACAGGGCGACCAGGTAGCAGGCGACCAGCTGGGTCAGGAAGGCCTTGGTGGAGGCGACGGCGACCTCGGGGCCGGCGTGGGTGTACAGCACCGCGTCGGACTCGCGCGGGATGGTCGAGCCGTTGGTGTTGCAGATCGCCAGGACCTTGGCGCCCTGCTCGCGGGCGTGGCGCAGCGCCATCAGGGTGTCCATGGTCTCGCCGGACTGCGAGATGGCGATCACCAGGGTGCGGTCGTCCATGATCGGGTCGCGGTAGCGGAACTCGCTGGCCACCTCGACCTCGCACGGGATCCGGGTCCAGTGCTCGATCGCGTACTTGGCGATCATGCCGGCGTGGAACGCGGTGCCGCAGGCGACGATCACCACCTTGTCGACCTCGCGCAGCACCTGGTCGGGGATGCGCAGTTCGTCGAGGGTGAGCCGGCCGTCGGTGCCGATCCGGCCGAGGAGGGTGTCGGCGACGGCCTTGGGCTGCTCGGCGATCTCCTTGAGCATGAAGTAGTCGTAGCCGCCCTTCTCGGCGGCCGAGGCGTCCCAGTCGACGTGGTACTCGCGGACCTCGGCGGGCGTCCCGTCGAAGTTGGTCACCGTCACGCCCTCGCGGCGCAGTTCGACGACCTGGTCCTGGCCGAGCTCGATCGCCTCGCGGGTGTGCGCGATGAACGCGGCGACGTCGGAGGCGAGGAAGTTCTCGCCGTCGCCGACGCCGACCACCAGCGGCGAGTTGCGGCGGGCGCCGACCACCACGTCGGGGGCGTCGGCGTGCACCGCGACCAGGGTGAACGCGCCGTCCAGCTGCCGGCACACGAGGCGCATGGCCTCGGCGAGGTCGCCCTCGTAGGCCTCGGACAGCAGGTGGGCGACCACCTCGGTGTCGGTCTCCGAGCGCAGCGTGTGGCCGCGGTCGGCGAGTTCGGCGCGCAGCAGGGCGAAGTTCTCGATGATGCCGTTGTGGACGACCGCGACCTTGCGGTGGTCGTCCAGGTGGGGGTGGGCGTTGGCGTCGTTGGGCGCGCCGTGGGTGGCCCACCGGGTGTGGCCGATGCCCGTGGTGCCGGCCGGCAGCGGGGTTTCGGCCAGCGACTTCTCCAGATTGACGAGCTTTCCGGCCCGCTTGTCGGTCGCCAGGAGCCGCTGCCCGTCGGCTCCTTGGGTCTGCACTGCGACGCCGGCCGAGTCGTAACCCCGGTACTCCAGCCGCCGCAGACCGGCGATCACTACGTCGAGGGCCTGCTGGGGGCCCGTATATCCAACAATTCCGCACATATGCGCCAGCATAGGTGGCGGTGTTCGAGCCCCGTTGGGTCGGATGACCACACCGGGTGACCGACACCACAACACCCGGCGGCCCGGACACGGCTCACAATGGACCCTGTGCTGACCGAACTCTGTACGAGGGGCGCGCCCGCCGCACCCACCCCCTCCCCGTACGTGGATCTGGACCGCGCCGAGTGGAGCGCGCTGCGCGAGCGCACGCCGCTGCCGCTCACCGCCGAGGAGGTCGAGCGCCTGCGCGGCCTCGGCACCGCGCTGGACCTGGACGAGGTCCGCGACGTCTACCTGCCGCTGTCGCGCCTGCTGAACCTGTACATCCACGCCACGCACGAGCTGCGCGGCGCCCTGGGCACGTTCCTGGACACCCCCGACACCGAGCGGGTGCGCACCCCGTTCATCATCGGCGTGGCCGGGTCGGTGGCGGTCGGCAAGTCCACCACCGCCCGCCTGCTGAAGGCCCTGCTCGCCCGCTGGCCCGAGCACCCGCGGGTCGAGCTGGTCACCACCGACGGCTTCCTGCTGCCCAACGCGGAACTGCGCCGGCGCGGCCTGATGGCCCGCAAGGGCTTCCCGGAGTCCTACGACCGGCGGGCGCTGATGCGCTTCGTCGCGGACGTGAAGGCCGGCAAGGAGCGGGTCACCGCGCCCGTCTACTCGCACCTGGTGTACGACATCGTGCCGGACGAGCAGCTGGTGGTGGAGCGCCCCGACATCCTGATCGTCGAGGGCCTGAACGTGCTCCAGCCGGCCCTGCCCGGCACCGACGGGCGGACCAGGATGGCGGTCGCCGACTACTTCGACTTCTCGATCTACGTCGATGCCCGCACCGACGACATCGAGGCCTGGTACCTGAACCGGTTCCGCAAGCTGCGCGAGACCGCCTTCCAGGACCCGAACTCCTATTTCCGGCGCTTCACCGAGGTGCCCGAGGAGGAGGCGATGGACTACGGCCGCCAGGTCTGGCGGACCATCAACCGGCCGAACCTGCTGGAGAACGTCCTGCCCACCCGGGGCCGCGCCACCCTGATCCTGCAGAAGGGCCCGGACCACAAGGTCCGCCGGGCGCTGCTGCGCAAGCTCTGACGCCGCACCCCGGACGGGGTGTCAGGACGGTCGCTGCGCCACCGGCCAGGAGCGCAGCGACAGGGTCGCCAGGCCGTCCGCGAACGCCTTGCGGGTGGCCGGGTCGGCGGCGAAGCGGTAGTCGTACCGGCCGCCTTCCTCGACGCTGTGCTCGAACCAGACGAAGCCGGGCACCTTCGGGTGCTCGGCGATCCACTCGAACATGTCGGTGATCCAGTTGGCCTTGTTCGGGTCCGGCATCGCCCCGGTCTCCGAGATGAACACCGGCTTGTCGGCGATCTCCCGCAGCCGGATGTAGGTCGGGTCGAGGACCTCGGAGGCGGTGCTCTCGCCCAGGCCGTAGGCGTCCATGCCCAGCCAGTCGACGTACGCGTCGCCCGGGTAGAGCTTCTTCAGGTCGCCGGAGGCGCCGCGCAGCACGTTCGGGCTCCACAGCCAGATGACGTTGTCGACGTGCTCGGCCGCGAATATGTCGTGCACGTGCCGCCAGGCCGCCGCGTAGTCGCCCGGCTTGTTGCCGTTGGCGTTCGCCGACCACGGGTACCAGTCGCCGTTCATCTCGTGCGCGAACCGCAGCACCACCGGCCAGCGCTGGTCCCGCACCGCGCGGGCGAAGCGGGTGACGTAGGCGTCGAACGCGCCGTCGGCTATCCGGCGGCTCGCGTACCACGGCTGGTCGGCCTCGAACGGGGCGTCGCCGGGCTCCCAGGTGAGCATCGGCACCGCACCCTGCCGGTAGATCTCCTGGACCGTCGCCGGGTCGAACTCCTTGCGCCAGTCCAGGAAGTACTGCAGCATCGTGGGCCGCTTCCCGGCCGCCGCGGCGAGCGCGTCGGTCTCGGCCGCCGACGGCGTCCGGTAGGTGCTCGCCCCGAAGTACACGCCGGAGGCCGCCAGCAGCTCGGCCTTGGTCGGCGGGGCGGACTGCCCCGGGGCGGAGGGGGACGGCACCTCGCTGTCCGGCTGCGCACCGAACATCGCACCGGCCGGGCCGGTGCCGTCGGACGCCGCGCCCGAACAGGACACGCCGGCCGCCATCAGGATCAGCGCGGCGGCGCCACGGCACCAGGACCGGCGGTTCATCCGTCCATCCCCCCTCAGTCCCGATCGGTCGTCAGGACCCCTTGGTCAGCAACTGGTCGAAGTAGCTGTCCAGTTCCTTGCTCGCACTCTGCGCCACCGGGTCCTGGGCGCCCGCACCGCCGCTGATCGGGCCGGCCACCGTGAACAGCACGTAGCGGCCCTCGACCCGGTTGCTCAGCGAGCAGGCCACGTCGCGGCAGAACTCGCCCACGTTGTCCTTGCCGAACAGCGGCTGGATCTGGCCCTTCATGCCGGCGCCGACCTTGGCCGCGTCGGACTCGCTCTTGAACACCGCGACGCCCACCGTCACCGCCGTGTTGCCGGTGAAGTAGGTGGCGCGCATCAGCTGGCTGCAGTTCGCGTTGGAGAGGACGTCGCCGAGGCCGGCGCCGGTTGCCTTCCAGCACGGGTTGTCGGTGGTGGTGGACTTGCGGACGTAGTTGTGCCCGCCGATGTTGAGCGACTGATCGGCGAACAGGGCCTCGGCGGTGACCGCCGGCGGGAGCTGCTTGGTGGTCGGGGAACCGCTCCCCGACGGCTTGGCACTGCCGCTGGGCGACACCTGGGTGGAGGCCGACGGGGAGGCCACCGGATCGTTACTGGGCTTGTCGTCCTGGCTGAGCACCGCGATGGCGGCCGCGCCCGCACCGAGCACCACCACGCCGATGCCGATGCCCAGACCCGTCATCAGGCGCTTGCGGCGCACCTGCGCCTCGCGCTGGTCGGCCAGTTGCTGCCAGTCCGGCTCGACCGGCTGCTGGATCGGCGGCGGCCCCGGATAGGGGTACTGTGTCTGCTGCTGCCACGGTTGAGGCTGCTGCGGGAACGGCGGCGCACCGTGGACCGGCGGCTGACCAGGCATCTGCTGGGGCCCGCCGAAAGGCTGTTGCGGCTGCCCACCCGGAGTGTTCGGACTCTGCGGTACACCCATCCCATCGCTCATGTGCGTGAATGCTAGGGCATCTGGGGGCTTTCGGTGATGCCGCCTCCACACCCAACCGAAATGTCCCGCTTTCCACCGGGCGCCGCCGTCCACCGTGATGCAAACGTCATTACGCGGCCCTGGGACGGCAAAGCCCGTCGGATAAACTCGTCCGGCCGCCGGTTCGCGCCAATCGCCGTACAGGCAGGCCGAGTCAAGTCCAAAGCACGGCCACGGGGGCTCTCTTGTCCAGCAATACCGAGTCGACGAGTCGCACTCAGCGCCGCGGCCCCGTCCCCGCTCAGCGCCGGCGGAAGCCCGCGGCGGCGCCGCCGCAACTCGGGCTGCTTCCCAAACCGCCGGACGACAGCGAGAAGTTCGCCTACGCCAAGCGCCATCTGTGGATCCTGACGCTCAGTTCGCTGATCAGTTTCGGCTGCCTGACCGCCAGTCAGATCACTTTGGTGGCCAGCGCCCCGTGGCTGTGGATCTACTCGCCGTTCCTGCTGTTCACCCTGATCTACTACCTGATCTCGCTCCGGGTCACCGGCCTCAACGGCGACTTCGACGTCAAGGGCCACCGTCAACTGGTGCGCTCCTGGCGGCCGGAGGAGTACCCGACCGTCGACGTCTTCCTGCCGGTGTGCGGCGAACCGATCGAGATCCTGCACAACACCTGGAAGCACGTCCGGGAGATGGCCGACAACTACCCCGGCCTGTGCATGCCGTACGTGCTCGACGACTCGGGCAGCCCCGAACTCGAAGCCATGGCCCTCGACTTCGGCTTCCGCTACGGCACCCGGCCGAACCGCGGCTGGTTCAAGAAGGCCGGCAACCTGCACTTCGGCTTCGGCAACTCCGACGGTGAGTTCATCCTCATCCTGGACGCCGACTTCACGCCGCGCTCCGACCTGCTGGCCGAACTCCTCCCGCACATGGACGCCGACCCGAAGCTCGGCATCGTGCAGTCCCCGCAGTTCTTCCGGGTACTGGACTCGCAGAGCTGGGTGGAGCGCGGCGCCGGCGCCGTCCAGGAGCTGTTCTACCGCTCCGTGCAGGTCTCCCGGCAGGCCCGGGACGGCGCGATCTGCGTCGGCAGCTGCGCCATCTACCGGCGGGCCGCGCTGGAGGAGAACGGCGGCACCACGCTGATCGAGCACTCCGAGGACGTGCACACCGGCTTCGACCTGCGCCGCCTCGGCTGGGGCCTGAAGTACGTGCCGCTGGCGCTGGCCACCGGCGTCTGCCCGGACACCGCGGGCGCGTTCTACAACCAGCAGTACCGCTGGTGCTCCGGTTCGATGAGCCTGCTCGGCAGCCGCAAGTTCTGGGACACCAAGCTCCGTTGGAGCAGCCGGCTCTGCTACATGTCCGGGTTCTTCTACTACATCCACACCGCGATCTTCATCTTCCTGTCGCCGGTGATCCCGCTCGCGCTGCTGATCTGGCACCCGGAGATGTTCCTGGTCGAGCGGCTCTGGCTGGTACTGCCCAGCCTGGTCTACACCACAGTGATCTTCCCGCTCTGGCACCGCGTCCCGTACCGCCTGGAAGCCTGGTCCTGCCGGATGATGTACGGCTGGGCGCACTTCTTCGCGATCTGGGACATCCTGCGCCGCAAGCGGATGGCCTGGCAGCCGACCGGCTCCAGCACCGCGAAGAAGAACCGCACCCGCCGACTGTGGCTCGGCCTGTCCATCTGGGGCGGCGGCACCGCGCTCGCCTGGGTGGGCATCGCCGTGTGGCGCATCCTCACCGGGTACCCGCCGGACTACGCCCTGGTGCTCGCCTCCGGGCTGTTCTACGCCCTGGTGGTCGGCCGCACCCTCCTCCAGCCCCGAAGCGAGAAGGCCGCGTGAAGCCGATCCACCGAGCCAGAACTGCCGCCTGCCTGCTGCTTGCGGGCCTGCTCACCCTGCTGCCCGGATGCACCCGCCCCGGCTCGTCCGGCGGCCACGACGCGTTCGGCCCCGGCGACACCCAGGTCGCCTCCGCCGACCCCAGCCAGGCCCCGGCCGACACCACCCCGCTGCTGCAGCCCGCGAAGAAGTACCTCGGCGTCGCCCTGGACGGCGCCCCGGCGTCCATGGACCCGGTGCAGAAGTACAGCGAGATGATCGGCAAGCAGCCCAACGTCATCGAGAACTACGCCAGTTGGGGCGACCAGTTCGACTCCACCGGCGTCCGGCTCAGCTGGCAGAACGGCGCCCTGCCGTACATCGCCTGGGAGCCGTACAAGACCCCGCTGGCCGACATCGCCAAGGGCACCTCGGACGCCTACATCAAGACCTTCGCCACCGCGGTGCAGAAGACCAACGTCCCGGTGGCGATCAGCTTCGCCCACGAGATGAACGGCCACTGGTACGACTGGGGCACCAAGACCAACAGCGCCGAGGACTTCGTCGGGGCGTGGCGCCGGATCCACGACATCTTCCAGGACCGCGGCGCGTCCAACGTCATCTGGGTGTGGAGCCCGAACATCGTCAACCCGGTGAAGAGCATCGCCCTCCAGCCGTACTACCCCGGCGACGGCTACATCGACTGGGTCGGCATGGTCGGCTACTGGACCGAGTGCTGCGACAAGAACTTCGATCAGGTCTACGGACCGACCATGGATCAGATCCGCGGCTTCAGCGGCAAGCCGTTCATCATCAGCGAGACCGCCGCCGAACCCGGAAAGAAGGCGTCCTCCTTCGTCGAGGAGCTGTTCACCGGCGTGGAGAAGCACCCGGACGTCCTGGGCTTCATCTGGTTCAACATCAGCAAGCGCGCCGACTGGCGGCTCGAGAAGACGCCCAGTTCGCTGGCCGCCTTCAAGCAGCACGCCGCCGACCCGCAGTACGGCTTCGATCCGAGAAAACCCTGATGACGCAGCAGCGCGACGACGCACTCACCCCGCAGGCCCCGGACGACCAGGAGAACCGCTACCACGAGGAGCGGAACTTCGGCTGGTTCGTCGAGGACCACCCGGCCGAACCGCAGCAGCCGCACGAGCAGCATGCGCCGCACGAGCAACAGGCACCCGAACCCGGCTACACCCTGCCCGACGTCCCCGACGTCGGCTGGGACCCGCTGCCCAGCAGCCGCCGCACCTGGGTCAGCCGCCTGGTCCTGCTCGGCATCCTGCTCGCCCAGGCCCTGCTGACGCTCCGTCTGAGCAACAGCGCCTTCGAGGACGAGGCGCTGTACCTGTACGCCGGCCACCTGCAGCTGGACCACCTGAACGGCGGCGCCCCGCTGCCGGACTCGTTCGCCGCGTACTTCTCCGGCTCTCCGCTGCTGTACCCGCCGCTGGCCGCCGCGTTCGACGGCTGGTTCGGCCTGGCCGGCGCCCGCGGTCTGTCGCTGGCGTTCATGCTGGGCACCACCGCCCTGCTGTACATGATGACCCGTCGGCTGTTCAACGAACGGGTCGCGCTGGTCGCGGCGGCCTGCTTCGCGGTCACCCAGTCCACCCTGTTCATGGGCGCGCTGGCCACCTACGACGCGGCCGCGCTGTTCCTGATCGCGGTCGGTGCCTGGCTCGCGGTGCGCACCGCCCGGCGCGGCTGGTGGCTGAGCGCCCTGACCATCCCGCCGGTCCTGGTGCTGGCCGTCGCCGTCAAGTACGCCGCGCTGATGTACGCGCCGATCGTGGTGGCGCTGGCCTGCCTGGCCGCCGTGCCGTACCACGCCTGGCGGTCGCTGCTGCGGGCGTTCCTGATCCCGGCCGTCGCGGTCGGCGGCGCCTACACCGCGCTGCGCCTGACCGGCTCGGACATCCTCAAGGGCCTTCAGTCCACCACCACCGGCCGTGCCACCGGCCACGGCGTCCGGCTGGACATGCTCCGCGACTGCGCCGAGTGGGGCGGTCTGCTGTTCGCCCTGGCGCTGCTCGGCACCGTGCTGTACGCCCTCAAGGGCCGTATGAACGAGGCCCCGACCATGCACGCCGTCCGGGTGCCGCGCCGACTGTGGCGGATCCTGATGGGCCTGCTGCTGACCGGGACCGCGGTGCTCGCACCCGCCTACCAGATCTGGATCCACGAGAGCGTCTCGCTGCACAAGCACATCGGCTACGGCCTGTTCTTCGCCGCGCCGATGGCCGCCCTGGGCATCACCCGCGTGGTCGGCTCGCACTTCCGGCACCCTCAGCTGGGGATCCTCGCCTGGGTCGTCCTGCTGGTACTCGGCATGGTGCAGTCCAACAGCCTGTACCACGCCTGGCCGAACTCCAGCCAGCTGATCACCACCCTGAACCGGCAGCTGGTGCCGAACGGCCACTACCTGGTCGAGGCGAACTCGGTGCCGCGCTACTACCTGCAGGACAAGGTCGAGTTCGGCCAGTGGACGTCGACGTACACCATCAGCTACCAGACCAAGGACAAGAAGGTCCTCACCGGTGAAGCGGGCTTCAAGGCCGCCCTCACCGACGGCTACTTCGACGTCGTGGTGTTCGACAAGACGGTCACCGGCGCGCTCGACGAGAAGCTCGTCAAGCAGCTGCGCTCCGAGGGCAAGTACCGCCTGCTGGTCAGCATCCCGTACCACAACACCTACGGCAGCGGCTTCTACCAGGTGTGGATCCCGGTGAAGAAGAACCCCGCCGCGCAGCAGCAGCAGTAGGCGCAGCGGTCGGGGGCCGGTCCGGGACCGGCCCCCGACGCTCCGTCAGCCCAGGTGCAGGCGAACCGATTCGGCAAGGCGCTCGCAGACCGACTGGGCCTGCTCGTGGCCGACGGCCTCGACCATCACCCGGACCAGCGGCTCGGTGCCCGACTTGCGCAGCAGCACCCGCCCGGTGGTGCCGAGCTCGGCCACCGCCTCGGCGACCGCGGCCTGCAGTTCGAGGCAGGACTCGACCCGGTCCTTGTCGACACCCTTGACGTTGATCAGCACCTGCGGCAGCCGGGTCATCACGGTGGCGAGGTCGGCCAGCGGCTGCTTGGTGGCGGCCAGCCGGGCGCCGAGCATCAGGCCGGTCAGGGTGCCGTCACCGGTGGTGGCGTGGTCGAGCAGGATCACGTGGCCGGACTGCTCGCCGCCGAGGGCGAAGCCGTGCTGCTTCATCTCCTCCAGCACGTACCGGTCGCCGACCGCGGTCTGCACCAGCTCGATGCCCTCGCGTTCCATCGCCAGCTTGAAGCCCAGGTTGGACATCACGGTGGCCACCGCGGTGTTGCGGCGCAGCGTGCCCGATTCCTTCATGGCGACCGCGAGGATCGCCAGGATCTGGTCGCCGTCGACCTCGTTGCCCTCGGCGTCGGCGGCCAGGCAGCGGTCCGCGTCGCCGTCCAGGGCGATGCCCAGGTCGGCGTTGTGCTCCTTCATCGCGGCGCGCAGCTTGTCCAGGTGGGTGGAGCCGACGCCGTCGTTGATGTTCAGGCCGGTCGGCTCGGTGCCCAGGGTGTACACCACCTCGGCGCCGGCCCGGGCGAAGGCTTCGGGGGCGACCCGGGCGGCCGCGCCGTGCGCGCCGTCGATGACGACCTTCACGCCGTCCAGCCGGTTCGGCAGCACCGCGACCAGGTGCGCCACGTACCGGTCGAAGCCCTCGTTGTACTGGCGGACCCGGCCGACCGCGGCGCCGGTCGGGCGCTCCCAGGTCTCGTCGCCGACGCCGTAGCGGCGGTAGTGCGCCTCGATCGCGTCCTCGATCGCGTCGTCCAGCTTGTGGCCGCCGCGGGCGAGGAACTTGATGCCGTTGTCGGGCATCGCGTTGTGGCTGGCGGAGAGCATCACGCCGAAGTCCGCGCCGAGCGCGCCGGTCAGGTACGCGACCGCCGGGGTGGGCAGCACGCCGACCCGCAGCACGTCCACGCCGGCGCTGGCCAGGCCGGCGATCACGGCGGCCTCCAGGAACTCTCCGGACGCGCGGGGGTCACGGCCGACCACGGCGACCGGCCGGTGCCCCTCGAACGCGTTCGCGTCGCCGAGCACATGGGCGGCGGCCACTGACAGGCCGAGCGCCAGTTCCGCGGTCAGGCCCACATTGGCCACCCCGCGCACCCCGTCCGTACCGAAGAGTCGTGCCATGTTCGCGTTCGTCCCGTCCTGTCAGCGCCTTGCGGCTCGGTTGGTACCAGCCCCCGCGGACCCCGCACGAGTCCGGGAGGCACAACGCCCCGGAGCACGAAGTGCTCCGGGGCGAGGATCGCATGCGGGGTGCGATTAGCGCTTGCTGTACTGCGGCGCCTTGCGGGCCTTCTTCAGACCGGCCTTCTTGCGCTCGACGGCGCGGGCGTCACGGGTCAGGAAGCCGGCCTTCTTCAGCGGGCCGCGGTTGTTGTCCACGTCCGCCTCGTTCAGCGCACGGGCCACGCCGAGGCGCAGCGCGTAGGCCTGACCGGAGACGCCGCCACCCGAGATGCGGGCGACAACGTCGTAACGGCCGTCCAGCTCAAGGAGCTTGAAGGGCTCGTTCACGGTCTGCTGGTGCACCTTGTTGGGGAAGTAGTTCTCCAGGGTGCGACCGTTGATCTTCCACACGCCGGTGCCGGGGACGATGCGCACGCGGGCGATCGCCTCCTTGCGGCGGCCGAGGCCGGCGCCGGGGACGGCCTCGCCGAAGCGGCCGGCCAGCGACTCGGTGGTGTACTCGGACTCGGTGGTGTACTCGTCGACGTTCTCGTCGAACTCGACCTCGAGGGTGCTCTCGATGGCAGTCTCGGCCACGGTGTTCCTCAGCTCTTCTACGTCAGTTGGGGGTGGTGGCCGGAATTACTGCGCGACCTGGGAGATCTCGAACGGCACCGGCTGCTGCGCAGCGTGCGGGTGCTGGTCGCCCGAGTAGACCTTCAGCTTCGAGAGCATCTGACGGCCGAGGCTGTTCTTCGGAACCATGCCCTTGATGGCCTTCTCGACGGCCTTCTCCGGGTTGTTCGCCAGCAGGTCGTCGTAGCGCACCGAGCGGAGACCGCCCGGGAAGCCGCTGTGACGGTAGGCGAGCTTCTGGGTCTTCTTGTTGCCCGAGAGGTGCACCTTGTCGGCGTTGATGATGATGACGAAGTCACCAGTGTCAACGTGCGGCGCGTAGATCGCCTTGTGCTTGCCCCGCAGGAGGTTGGCGGCCTGGGAGGCCAGGCGGCCGAGCACGACGTCGGTCGCGTCGATGACGTGCCACTGACGCTGGACGTCGCCGGGCTTGGGGCTGTACGTACGCACGGTCGTAGCCTTCGCTTTTCAGTGAGTGGGTCCTGACAGGAGCACACAGGGCCTGGGGCCTCCAGCCGACCGTCCCGGACGCAATTCGGGCGTTGGCCGCTGGAGTTCGGCCTGTGGTGTCTCCGGCGTACCGACCTCTCACGTGAGATAGAGCGAGCCAATACGCACAACAGCAGCCAACAATACCGGGCCGGAGGCGCGGACTCCAAACCGGCCCGGCATCGTCGCCGATTCAGCGGTCCCGGACCACCCGGGCCTCGTCCCAGACCGGCTCCGGCGACTCGTAGACCCGGCCGTCCGAGCCGAACACCAGGAACCGGTCGAAGGTACGGGCGAACCAGCGGTCGTGGGTGACGCACAGCACCGTGCCGTCGAACGCCTCCAGGCCCTGCTGCAGCGCCTCCGCGCTCTCCAGGTCCAGGTTGTCGGTCGGCTCGTCCAGCAGCAGCGCCGTCACGCCGGACAGCTCCAGCTTGAGGATCATCAGCCGGGCCTGCTGCCCACCGGACAGCGACTCGAACTTCTGCTCCTCCTGCCGGTCCAGCTCGTAGCGGCGCAGCGCCGACATCGCGGCGCCCCGGGACAGCGCGTGCTCCTCCTCGACGATCGCCCGCACCGTGCGGCCCAGCAGCTCCGGGTGCGCATGGGTCTGCCGGAAGTGGCCCGGCACCACCCGGGCACCGAGCTTCCAGGCGCCGCCGTGCTTCACCGACTCGTCGCCGGCCAGCAGCCGCAGGAAGTGCGACTTGCCGGAGCCGTTCGAGCCCAGCACCGCGACCCGCTCGCCGTAGAAGACCTCCAGGTCGAACGGCTTCATCAGCCCGGTCAGCTCCAGGCCCTGCATGGTGAACGCCCGCACCCCGGTGCGGCCGCCCTTCAGCCGCATGGTGATGCTCTGCTCGCGCGGCGGCGCCTCCGGCGGGCCCGCGTCCTCGAACTTCTTCAGCCTGGTCTGCGCGGCCGCGTACCGGGACGCCATCTCGTGGCTGACCGCCGCCGCCTGCCGCAGCGTCACCACCAGCTTCTTCAGCTTGGCGTGCTCCTCGTCCCACCGGCGGCGCAGCTCCTCGAACCGCTCGAACCGGGCCTTGCGGGCCTCGTGGAAGGTGTCGAAGCCGCCGCCGTGCACCCACACGCTGGAACCGGCCGCGCCGGACTCCACCGCGACGATCTTCTCGGCGGTACGGGAGAGCAGCTCACGGTCGTGCGAGATGTACAGCACCGTCTTGTTGGTGGCCCGGATGGCCTCCTCCAGCCAGCGCTTGCCCGGCACGTCCAGGTAGTTGTCCGGCTCGTCCAGCAGCAGCACCTCGTCCGGGCCGCGCAGCAGCGCCTCCAGCACCAGCCGCTTCTGCTCACCGCCGGACAGCGTGTTCAGGCCCCGCCACTGCGCGCGGTCGAACGGCATGCCGAGCGCGGCCATGGTGCAGACGTCCCAGTCGGCCTCGTACTCGTAGCCGCCGGCGTCCGCCCAGTCGGAGAGCGCCTGCGCGTACGCCATCTGCGACTTCTCGTCGTCCTGCGCGATCATCGCCAGCTCCGCGGCGTCCACCCGGCGGGCGGCGTCCGCGATCCGCTTCGGCGCGACCGAGACCAGCAAGTCCCGCACCGAGGCGTCGGCGGCCAGCGCGCCCGGGGTGTCCTTGGCGTCCTCCCGGCCGGTGGTGCCGACGAACTGGCGCATCACGCCCAGTCCACCGCTCACCGTCACCGAACCGCCGTGCGGCTGCACATCCCCCGCGATCATGCGCAGCAGCGTGGTCTTCCCCGCGCCGTTCGCGCCGACCAGCGCCACGGCCGCGCCCTCGCCGACGCGGAAGGACGCGTCGTCGAACAGCACCCGCCCGTCCGGCAGGTAGTACTCCAGGTGCGAGATTTCGACGTGTCCCATGCCACGGAATTGTGCCAAGCCCTCGCCGGGCGACAAAACGGATTACCTACCGCCCCACCCACCCACCCGAGCACCCCCAGCGAACCGGCACCTCCGCCCTCACCCCGCGCCCCGACCGGGGCGCGTGGGGGTACCTCCCGGCCCGTTAGGGCTGGGGGAGAACTGCGCGAAGGGGAACGGCACCCTCAGTCGGATCCGCCCGGCGCAGACGCATCCGCACCCTCGGCGGCAACCCCGCCCAACGTCCGCAGCCGCCGCGAAACCCGATTCCGCTCCGCCAGCAACTCGTCCGCCGGGTACCCGACCTCCTCCAGCGTCAGCCCGTGCGGCCGGATCACGTTGACCGCCGAGTTGCGCACGCCCCCCGCCAGCACCTCGCCCGGGAACTCGACCGGCCGGTGCCCGTCGCCGACCAGCAGCATCGCGCCGACCAGCGAGCGCACCATGTTGTGGCAGAACGCGTCCGCCCGCACCGTCGCCACCGCCAGCGAGCCTTCCTGGGCCGCGTACGGGTCGATCGGCACCCGGTCCCAGTGGACCTCCAGCAGCGTGCGGATGGTGGTCGCGCCCTCGCGCTTCTTGCAGTAGGCGGCGAAGTCGTGCTCGCCGACCAGCAGTTTCGCGGCGGCGTTCATCTTCTCCAGGTCGAGCGGCCGGTCGTGCCACAGCACGTGCCCGCGCAGCAGCGGATCGACCCCGCCCTGGTGGTCGGCGACCCGGTACGCGTACCGCCGCCAGATCGCCGCGAACCGCGCGTCGAACCCGTGCGGCGCCTCGGACAGCCGGTACACCCGGACGTCGGCCGGCAGCCGCCCGGCGAGCCTGCGCAGCAGCTTCTCGCCGTGCTGGGCCCACAGCTCGTCCGGCAGGTCGACGTGCGCCACCTGCCCGCGCGCGTGCACCCCGGCATCGGTACGGCCGGCCACCGTCAGCGGAAAGTTCTCCTCGCTGCGCAGCACGATCCGCAGCGCGTCCTCCAACTCGCCCTGCACGGTGCGCCGTCCGCGCTGCCGGGCCCAGCCGGAGAACTCCGCGCCGTGGTAGGCCAGATCCAGCCTGATCCGGGTGTGCCCGTCGGCCGGGCCGTCCTTCACCGGCGGCTGCTCCGCGCAGTCGTTCACCACTCCAACTCCCCTGTCTCGCTGCTGAGATGCGAACGGGCCCGCTCCCCCGACGGACGGGAGAGCGGGCCCGGTCACGGACCTAGGAGGCTCAGGCCTCGGTGGTCTCGGCGGCCTCGTCGGCCTGCTCGGCCTCCTTGACGGCGCGCTTGGCAGCGGCCTCGGCCTCGGCGACGGTCGCCTTGGTGGCGATCTCGCCCTCGACCAGCTCGATCACGGCCATCGGGGCGTTGTCGCCACGACGGGTGCCGATCTTGGTGATGCGGGTGTAACCGCCGGGGCGGTTCTCGAACCGCGGGGCGATCTCGGTGAAGAGGGTGTGCAGGACCGACACGTCGGTGATGGTCTTGCGCACCAGGCGACGGTTGTGGATGTCGCCCTTCTTCGCCTTGGTGATCAGCTTCTCCGCCAGCGGGCGCAGGCGACGGGCCTTGGCCTCGGTGGTGGTGATGCGGCCGTACTGGAACAGCTCGCGGGCCAGGCCGGCCAGCAGGAGCGGCTCGTGGTGCGGGCCGCCGCCGAGGCGGGCGCCCTTGGTGGGACGGGGCATGGAATGACTCCTCGTATCTCCGACTGCGGCCGTACCAGGTACCGCAGCGGGCGTACGGACACGGTGTCCGCACGACTTTCATGGTGCCGGGGGCGGTTCACTGGGAACCGCCCCCGGTGCCAAAACTCAGTACTGCTCGGTCTCCGCGTAGCCCTGGTCGTCCAGGTCGTCGGCGCCGAAGGCGTCGGCGGCAGCGGTCGGGTCGAATCCGGGCGGGCTGTCCTTGAGGGCCAGGCCCATGCCGGCCAGCTTCGCCTTGACCTCGTCGATCGACTTCGCACCGAAGTTGCGGATGTCGAGCAGGTCGGCCTCCGAGCGGGCAACGAGCTCACCCACGGTGTGGATGCCCTCGCGCTTGAGGCAGTTGTAGGAGCGGACGGTGAGCTCCAGCTCCTCGATCGGCAGCGCCAGGTCCGCGGCCAGGGCGGCGTCCGTCGGGGACGGACCCATGTCGATGCCCTCGGCGTCGACGTTCAGCTCGCGGGCCAGGCCGAACAGCTCGACCAGGGTCTTGCCGGCCGACGCCATCGCGTCACGCGGACGCATGGCGGGCTTGGTCTCGACGTCGACGATCAGCTTGTCGAAGTCGGTGCGCTGCTCGACACGGGTGGCCTCGACCTTGTAGGTGACCTTCAGCACGGGGCTGTAGATCGAGTCGACCGGGATACGGCCGATCTCCTGGCCGGAAGCCTTGTTCTGCACGGCGGAGACGTAGCCGCGACCGCGCTCGACGGTCAGCTCCATCTCCAGCTTGCCCTTGCCGTTCAGGGTGGCGAGGACCAGCTCGGGGTTGTGCACCTCGACACCGGCCGGGGGCGCGATGTCGGCGGCGGTGACCACACCCGGGCCCTGCTTGCGCAGGTACATCACGACCGGCTCGTCGTGCTCCGAGGAGACGACCAGCTGCTTGATGTTCAGGATGAGGTCGGTGACGTCCTCCTTGACGCCCGGCACGGTGGTGAACTCGTGCAAGACACCGTCGATGCGGATGCTGGTGACAGCGGCACCCGGGATCGAGGAGAGGAGCGTGCGGCGGAGCGAGTTGCCGAGGGTGTAACCGAAGCCCGGCTCCAGCGGCTCGATCACGAACCGCGAGCGGAACTCGTCGACAACCTCTTCGGTCAGCGAAGGACGCTGAGCGATAAGCATGTTCTGGATCCTCCAGTTGTCTTCGGCACCCACTATTTGATGCCGATGGAGTCAAGCGTACGGGGTCCCGTAGAGAACGGGACCCCGTACCAGGTTCAAAGCACTACCCACGTGCCCGGATCGCCCCCGAAGGGACGACACGGATCAAACGCGGCGGCGCTTCGGCGGGCGGCAGCCGTTGTGCGGGGTGGGGGTGACGTCCTGGATCGAGCCGACCTCCAGGCCGGTGGCCTGGAGCGAACGGATCGCGGTCTCGCGGCCGGAGCCCGGACCCTTCACGAAGACGTCAACCTTGCGCATGCCGTGCTCCTGCGCGCGACGGGCAGCGGCCTCGGCGGCCATCTGCGCGGCGAACGGGGTGGACTTGCGCGAGCCCTTGAAGCCGACGTGGCCGGCGGAGGCCCAGGAGATCACGTTGCCCGAGGGGTCGGTGATCGAAACGATGGTGTTGTTGAACGTGCTCTTGATGTGGGCGTGCCCGTGAGCGACGTTCTTCTTCTCCTTGCGGCGGATCTTCTTCGCGCCGGCAGCCTGACGACCCTTGGGGGGCATAAGTCTGTTCTCCTACTGAGGTGGTCGGTCCGCTATCCCGCGGGCCGGAGGGATGTCCGGTTGACGGGACGGACTACTTCTTGCCCGGCTTCTTCTTACCGGCGATCGCGCGACGCGGGCCCTTGCGGGTACGCGCGTTGGTGTGGGTGCGCTGACCGCGGACCGGCAGGCCACGGCGGTGACGCAGGCCCTCGTAGCAGCCGATCTCGACCTTGCGGCGGATGTCGGCGGCGACGGCGCGGCGGAGGTCACCCTCGACCTCGAAGTTCGCGTCGATGAACTTCTGCAGCTTGACGAGGTCTTCCTCGGTGATGTCGCGGACGCGGACGTCCGGGCTCACACCGGTCTCGGCCAGCGTCTGCTGGGCACGGGTACGGCCGATGCCGTAGACGTAGGTGAGGGCGATCTCGATCCGCTTTTCACGGGGGAGATCAACGCCGGCGAGGCGTGCCATTGATGGCTCCTGTGGTTCTTCAGAGGTCTGACGTGCCGCCTACTCGCTGTCTCTCGACAGGGAGCCCCGGCCTCTGACCGGGGGTGGCAGTCCGTCCTGTTCGGACGGATCGGGCGGCCCGCGTATGACGTTGGTGCGCGTCGCGCGAAGGTACTACGAGAAATGCTGGGGGGTGATTCAGCCCTGGCGCTGCTTGTGGCGCAGGTTGTCGCAGATCACCATGACCCGGCCGTGGCGGCGGATCACCTTGCACTTGTCGCAGATCTTCTTGACGCTCGGCTTGACCTTCATGATCCAGGTTCTCCGGGGTCTCGATCTGGCAAGCCCCTCGCAGGACGAGGGGTTGTTCCTACTTGTAGCGGTAGACGATCCGGCCGCGGGTCAGGTCGTAGGGGCTGAGCTCCACCACGACCCGGTCATCCGGGAGGATGCGGATGTAGTGCATGCGCATCTTGCCGCTGATGTGCGCGAGGACCTTGTGACCGTTCTGCAGCTCGACCTTGAACATCGCGTTCGGAAGAGACTCGATCACGGTGCCCTCGATCTCAATGGCGCCTTGCTTCTTAGCCATGAACTGCGAGATCCACCCTTCGGGTCCGGCTACCGTATGCGGAACGCTCGTGCGAACCAGGCTTCACCTCCACCCGGGAGAACTCTCCTGGGCTGAGGGCGTGCCGAAACACGCTACGAGTGAGCCGACGCACCATCGTAAACCAGGCACCGCGCCGACGCGAAATCTCAGCCCTTGACCGTCACCTGGATGGGCAGCACCGGCTCCACCACGGCGGTGCACGCCGAGCAGCGGCGGGCCGCCTCGGGGATCTCGGTCAGGCACTCGGGGCAGGGACGCTTGGGGGTGGCGGGCTTCTTCGGCAGGTACCGGGCGGTGGCCTTGGAGACCGGCAGCACCACGCAGAAGTACAGCACCGCGGCGGTCAGGAAGAACGCGATCAGCACGTTCAGGAACTGGCCGTACGGGAAGGTCACGCCCGCCACCGTGAACTTGTACGCGCTGAAGTCGCCGGCCGCGCCCACCACCACGCCCAGCACCGGGGTGAGGAACGCGGTCACGAAGCCGGTCACGACGCCGGTGAAGGCGGCACCGATGACCACACCGACGGCCATGTCGATGACGTTGCCGCGCATCATGAAGTCGCGGAAGCCCTTGAGCACTGTCTCTCCTGGGGTAGCTGCTGCGGGTATCAGCTGACGAAGGTAGGACAAGAGGCCCGGGGGTCAAAACCCCCGGGCCTCGATCTGCCGCTTTGAGACATGTCCCTCACCTCGCGGCAGCCGCGCGTGTCGCCGCCGCAGGATCAGCCCGGCGGGATCAGCCCAGCGGGATCAGCCCAGCGGGTCCGGGGCCGCGGTGACGCCCAGCTTGGCCAGCTCCGCCTTGCCACCGTCGAACGCGGTCAGCACCAGCGGGCCCTGCTCGGTGATGGCCACCGAGTGCTCCCAGTGCGAGGCCCAGGTGCCGTCGGTGGTGACCACCGTCCAGTCGTCGTCCAGGATCGCGGTGTGCGGGGTGCCGAGCGAGACCATCGGCTCGATCGCCAGCACCGTGCCGGGCACCAGCTTCGGGCCCTTGCCCCGGCCGGCCACGTAGTTCAGCACGTGCGGCTCCATGTGCATGGCGGTGCCGATGCCGTGGCCGCCGTAGCCCTCGGTGATGCCCCACTTGCCCTTCGGCGGCAGCGGCTGGCGGCGGATGAAGCCCTCGATCGCCCGGGACACGTCGACCAGGCGGTTGCCCTTCTTCATCTGGGCGATGCCGGCCCACATCGAGCCCTCGGTGACCTTCGACAGCATCACGTTCTCGGAGGCGGTCTCGCCCACCGCGACGGTGATCGCCGCGTCGCCGTGCCAGCCGTCCAGGATCGCGCCGCAGTCGATCGAGATCAGGTCACCGGCCTTCAGCACCTTGTCGCCGGGGATGCCGTGCACGACCTCCTCGTTCACCGAGGCGCAGATCACACCCGGGAACCACAGGCCGCCGTGGTCGGCACGGAAGTTGGACGTGGCACCGTGCTTGGTGATGACCTGGTCGGCGATCTCGTTCAGCTCGCCGGTGGTCACCCCGGGGGCGACCGCCTCGCGGCACGCCTTCAGGGCCTCGGCGACGACCAGCCCGGCCGCCCGCATCTTGGCGATCTGCTCGGGGGTCTTGATCTCCACCATCTGGTCAACGCCTTCCACGTTCTGATTTCGGACTGCCTTCCACCGTACGACGCCGAGACGGCCGGGCCGCCCGCTTCGGGGCGACCCGGCCGTCTCACTGCCTCGTGGGTCAGGCGTTCTTCTTCTGCTCCAGGGCGGCGACCGCGCGCTCGGTCACCTCGTCCACCTTGCCGAGGGCGGAGATGGTGACCAGCAGGCCCTGCTCCTGGTAGTAGCCGATGATCGGCTCGGTCTTGGAGTGGTACTCCTCCAGCCGGACCCGCACGGCTTCCTCGGTGTCGTCCGAGCGCTGGTACAGCTCGCCGCCGCACTCGTCGCAGACGCCCTCGGTCTTCGGGGGGTTGTACGCCACGTGGAAGACGTGGGCGCCGTTCTTGCGGCACAGCCGGCGACCGGCGATCCGCTTGACGACCTCGTCCTCGGGGACCTCAAGGTCCAGCACGCCGTCCAGCGCGATGCCGTGCTCGGTCAGGAAGGCGTCCAGCGCCTCCGCCTGGCCGAGGTTGCGCGGGAAGCCGTCCAGCAGGAAGCCGTGGGCGGCGTCCTCCTGGAGCATGCGGTCCTTGGCCATCCCGATGGTGACCTCGTCGGGCACCAGGCGCCCGGCATCCATGTACGCCTTCGCCTCGACACCCAGCGGGGTGCCCTGGCTGATGTTGGCACGGAACAGGTCACCCGTGGAGATGTGGGGAATGGACAGGGTCTTGGCCAGAACGTGCGCCTGAGTACCCTTCCCGGCCCCGGGGGGTCCGACGAGGACGATACGCATCAGCGGAGGAACCCTTCGTAATTGCGCTGCTGGAGCTGGCTCTCGATCTGCTTCACAGTTTCGAGTCCGACGCCGACGACGATGAGCACGGAGGTGCCACCGAACGGGAAGTTGGTCTGCTGCCCGAAGGCGACGAGGGCGACCATCGGGATCAACGCGATCAGGCCCAGGTACAGCGAACCCGGCCACGTGATACGGGTGAGCACGTAGTTCAGGTACTCGGCCGTCGGTCGGCCGGCCCGGATGCCCGGGATGAACCCACCATACTTCTTCATATTGTCGGCAACTTCTTCGGGGTTGAAGGAGATGGCGACGTAGAAGAAGGCGAAGAACACGATCAGCACGAAGTAGGTGGCCATGTAGATCGGGTGGTCACCCTTGATGAAGTGGTTCTTGATCCAAATCGCCCAGCCCGCCTGCGAGTTGGTCAGCTGCACCACCAGCGCCGGGATGTACAGCAGCGAGGAGGCGAAGATGACCGGGATCACACCGGCCTGGTTGACCTTCAGCGGGATGTAGGTCGAAGTACCGCCGAAGGACCGGCGACCGACCATCCGCTTCGCGTACTGCACCGGGATCCGGCGCTGGGCCTGCTCGACGAAGATGACCAGGCAGACCACGACGATGCCGACCAGGATCACCGCGGCGAACTCGCCCCAGCCGTCCAGCAGCTTGCCGGAGCCCTTGATGGCCCACATCGAGCCGGGGAAGCCGGCCGCGATCGAGGTGAAGATCAGGATCGACATGCCGTTGCCGATACCGCGGTCGGTGATCAGCTCACCCAGCCACATGATCACCGTGGTGCCGGCGGTCATGATGATCACCATGGTGGCGATCCGGAAGATCGACTGGTCCGGCACGATGTTCTGACCCTGCGGGCAGCCGGAGAACAGCGCGCCGCTGGACGCGGTCGCGAGAATGCCGGTGCCCTGCAGCACCGCCAGCGCGATGGTCAGGTAACGGGTGTACTGGGTGATCTTCGCCTGGCCGGACTGCCCCTCCTTCTTCAGGGCCTCCAGCCGCGGAATGACCACGGTGAGCAACTGCAGGATGATGCTGGCCGTGATGTACGGCATGATGCCGAGCGCAAAAATGGTCAGCTGCAGCAGCGCGTTGCCACTGAACAGGTTGACCAGCCCGAACAGACCCTCCTTCTGGCCGGCCACGCACGCGTGCACGGCCTCGAAGTTGATCCCGGGCATCGGAATGTGGGCGCCCAGCCGGAACAGCACCATGATGCCCAGCGTGAACAGCAGCTTCTTGCGCAGGTCGGGCGTCTGGAACGCCCGCGCGAACGCACTGAGCACGGTGCCTCCTGCGCCTCCCGCGCGTCGTCGGCGGAAGGGTCGGTCCTGATGTGGGGAAAGGGAACTTCACGGACTCTAACAGTGCCCGGGCGCTCGACAGAAGCGCGCGCTGCCGCTCCCCCACGCATGGGGTACGGCTTGCCCGGGTTTGACACACAAATACAGCACACCTGTTCAAGCCGAAACGAAGCCGGGCCCCGCCCCCTCTTTCTCAAGAGGAGTGCGGGGCCCGGTTTCTGTCCGTGCGTCAGATCAGCGACGTCACAGCAGCTCGGTGACCGAGCCGCCCGCAGCGGTGATCTTCTCGGCGGCGGAGCCGGAGACGGCGTCGACCGTCACCTGCAGCGCGACCGCGATGTCGCCCTGGCCGAGAACCTTGACGAGCTCGTTCTTGCGAACGGCGCCCTTGGCGACCAGGTCGGCAACGGTGACCTCGCCACCGTTCGGGTAGAGCTCGGCCAGGCGGTCCAGGTTCACGACCTGGAACTGCTTGTGGGCCGGGTTCTTGAAGCCCTTCAGCTTCGGGAGGCGCATGTGGAGCGGCATCTGGCCACCCTCGAAGCGCTCCGGAACCTGGTAGCGGGCCTTGGTGCCCTTGGTACCACGACCTGCGGTCTTACCCTTGGAGCCCTCACCACGACCGACGCGGATCTTGTCGGTCTTGGCGCCGGGCGCCGGGCGCAGGTTGTGGATCTTGATCGGCGAGTTGTCCGCCATTTCAGTCCACCTCCTCGACCGTGACGAGGTGACGAACGGTGTGGACCATGCCGCGGATCTCCGGGCGGTCCTCCTTCACCACGGTGTCGTTCAGCCGCTTCAGGCCGAGCGAACGGAGGGTGTCACGGTGGTTCTGCTTGCTACCGATGTACGACTTGGTCTGGGTGACCTTCAGGCGAGCCATCAGGCGCTCACCCCAGCCGCACGGGCCCGGAGCAGCGCGGCCGGGGCCACGTCCTCCAGGGGCAGGCCACGGCGGGCGGCGATCTCCTCGGGGCGCACGAGGCCCTTCAGAGCGGCCACGGTGGCGTGCACGATGTTGATCGCGTTGTCCGAGCCGAGCGACTTCGACAGGATGTCGTGAACGCCGGCGCACTCCAGGACGGCACGCACCGGGCCACCGGCGATAACACCGGTACCGGGGGACGCCGGCTTCAGCAGCACGACGCCGGCGGCCTTCTCGCCCTGGATCGGGTGCGGGATGGTGCCCTGGATACGGGGGACCTTGAAGAAGTTCTTCTTGGCCTCCTCAACGCCCTTGGCGATGGCGGCCGGAACCTCCTTCGCCTTGCCGTAGCCGACACCCACGGTGCCGTCACCGTCGCCCACCACGACCAGCGCGGTGAAGCTGAAACGACGACCACCCTTGACAACCTTGGCGACACGGTTGATCGCGACGACGCGCTCGACGTAAGCAGTCTTCTCGGCGACCGGGGCGCCGCCCCGCTCGTCACGCTTACGGTCGCGCCGCTCGCCACCCGTGCCGCGACCGGCGCCGCCTTCGCGGCGCTGGGGTCCAGCCATTGGAATTACCTCTCTCGTTTACGTCCGCCGACAGAGTCGACGAGCGGCTTAGAAGTCGAGCCCGGCCTCGCGAGCCGCGTCCGCCAGAGCGGCGATGCGGCCGGCGTACCGGTTGCCCGCGCGGTCGAAGACGACCGACTCGACGCCGGCAGCCTTGGCGCGCTCGGCGACCAGGCTTCCGACCTTCTTGGCCAGCTCGGTCTTGTCGCCCTCGGTGCCCTTGATGGACACGTCGAGGGTGGACGCCGACGCCAGGGTGTGACCCTTGGCGTCGTCGATGACCTGGGCGACCATGTGGCGGTTCGAACGCGTCACGACGAGGCGCGGACGCACCTCGGTGCCGACGACGCGCTTGCGAACGCGAATGGCGCGGCGCTTGCGGGCGGCGTTCTTGTAGGCGTTGCCCTTGCCGATCTTGACAGAGACGCTCATCGCTTACTTACCACTCTTTCCGACCTTGCGGCGGATGACCTCGCCCGCGTACTTGACGCCCTTGGCCTTGTACGGGTCGGGCTTGCGCAGCTTGCGGATCTTCGCGGCGATCTCGCCGACCTTCTGCTTGTCGGTGCCGTCCACGTGGAACTTGGTGGGCGACTCGACGACGAAGGTGATGCCCTCCGGCGCCTCGACCAGAATCGGGTGGCTGTAGCCCAGCGCGAACTCCATGTTGGAGCCCTTCGCCGTGACTCGGTAACCGACACCGCTGATCTCCAGCGACTTGCGGTAGCCCGCGGTCACGCCGGTGATCATGTTCGCCACCAGCGTGCGCGAAAGGCCGTGCAGGGCCTTCGACTGACGCTCGTCGTTCGGGCGGGTGACGACCAGAGTGCCGTCCTCGCCCTTGCCGATTTCGATCGGCGCGGCGACGACGTGGGTGAGGGTGCCCTTGGGGCCCTTCACCGAGACCGTCTGGCCGTCGATGGTGACGTCCACACCAGCGGGAACCTGGATGGGCAGCCGTCCAATGCGCGACATTGCTGTACCTCCCTTTCCCGAATTACCAGACGTAGGCGAGAACTTCTCCGCCTACGCCCTTCTTGGCGGCCTGCTTGTCGGTCAGGAGGCCGGAAGACGTGGAGATGATCGCCACGCCCAGGCCGCCGAGCACCTTCGGCAGGTTGGTGGACTTTGCGTAAACACGCAGACCCGGCTTGCTGATGCGCTTGATGCCGGCGATGGAGCGCTCACGGTTCGGACCGAACTTGAGCTCGATGGTCAGCTTCTTGCCAACCTCGTTCTCGGCGGGGTCCTCAACCTTGTAGGAGGAGATGTAACCCTCCTGCTGCAGGATCTCGGCGACGTGCGCCTTGATCTTGCTCGACGGCATCACGACCGAGTCGTGGTACGCCGAGTTCGCGTTACGCAGACGAGTGAGCATGTCTGCGATCGGGTCGGTCATGGTCATGGTGGCCTCAGGCCTCTCTCGCCGTGGTTTCTCCGCGCCAGGTCCCCCTCCGCGCACTCGTGAAAGAGTGCGAAAGGGGCACAAGCGCAGGGGACCTGCGACGTAGTAAGACTGGGTTCGCGAGCCCTCGACAGAGAGCCGCAGGCTGCCCGGACAGGGCGCTGCGGCAGGGGCCCGACCCCACAACCTTACGGGATGCTTTCCAGATCCCAAAAATCGTGGGGCCGGGCACACTGCTTCGCTGGTTAAGACCTACTGGTAAGGGATTACCAGGAGCTCTTGGTCACGCCCGGCAGCTCGCCGCGGTGCGCCATCTCGCGGAGGCACACACGGCACAGGCCGAACTTGCGGTACACCGAGTGCGGACGGCCGCAGCGCTGGCACCGGGTGTACGCCCGGACGCCGAACTTCGGCTTGCGCTCGGACTTAGCGATCAGGGCCTTCTTCGCCATGGCTCACGCCTCCTTGAACGGGAAGCCCAGAGCGCGCAGCAGCGCCCGGCCCTCATCGTCGGTCTGAGCGGTGGTCACGACGGTGATGTCCATACCGCGCTGACGGTCGACCTTGTCCTGGTCGATCTCGTGGAACATGACCTGCTCGGTCAGACCGAAGGTGTAGTTGCCACGGCCGTCGAACTGCTTCGGCGAGAGGCCGCGGAAGTCACGGATACGCGGCAGAGCCAGCGACACCAGACGGTCCACGAACTCCCACATGCGGTCACCGCGGAGGGTGACGTGGGCACCGATCGGCTGGCCCTCGCGCAGCTTGAACTGCGCGATGGACTTGCGGGCCTTGGTGACGGCCGGCTTCTGACCGGTGATCGCGGTCAGGTCCTTGATGGCACCCTCGATCAGCTTGCTGTCACGGGCAGCCTCGCCGACACCCATGTTGACCACGACCTTGACCAGGCCGGGGATCAGCATGACGTTCTCGTACGAGAACTGCTCGTTCAGCTGGCCCTTGACCTCGGAGAGGTACTTCTCCTTGAGGCGGGGGGCCACCTTCTCAACAGTCGTCTCAGACATCAGATGTCCTCACCCGTCCGCTTGGCAACGCGGATCTTGTTGCCCTGGTCGTCGAAGCGGTAGCCGACGCGGGTAACGACCTTCTTGCCGTCCTTCTCCACGACCAGCTGGACGTTGGAGACGTGCACCGGGGCCTCGACGGTCACGATGCCACCCTGGGTGCCGGGGCCCGGCTTGGTGTGCTTCTTGACCCGGTTGACACCCTCGACCAGGACCTTGTTGTCAGCCGGCATGGCCTGAATGACCTTGCCCTGCTTGCCCTTGTCCTTGCCGGTGATGACCTGGACCAGGTCACCCTTCTTGATCTTCATGCTGTTCGCCATGGGTCAGAGCACCTCCGGCGCCAGCGAGATGATCTTCATGAACTTCTTGTCGCGCAGCTCGCGGCCCACCGGGCCGAAGATGCGGGTACCGCGGGGGTCGCCATCGGTGTTCTTGAGAACGACAGCGGCGTTCTCGTCGAAACGGATGTACGAGCCGTCCGGACGGCGACGCTCCTTGACGGTGCGAACGACGACGCACTTGACGACGTCGCCCTTCTTCACCGAGCCGCCGGGGATCGCGTCCTTGACGGTGGCGACGATGACGTCGCCGATACCGGCGTAGCGGCGACCGGAGCCACCGAGAACGCGGATGCAGAGAATCTCCTTGGCACCCGTGTTGTCGGCGACGCGCAGTCGCGACTCCTGCTGGATCACAGCTTTCTCCTGATCGTCAACAAGTGTTGACGGGCCGGCCGCTGCTCACACCCGCGCCCTTGCGGGCCTGGTGCACATACGGCCGTACCGCGAACAACCTTGTTACTTGGCCTTCTCGAGGATCTCGACGACGCGCCAGCGCTTCGTCGCGGACAGCGGCCGGGTCTCCATCAGGAGGACACGGTCGCCGACACCGCACGCGTTCTGCTCGTCGTGCGCCTTCAGCTTGTTCGTACGGCGGATGACCTTGCCGTACAGCGCGTGCTTGACGCGGTCCTCGACGGCGACGACGACGGTCTTGTCCATCTTGTCGCTGACGACGAGACCCTCACGGGTCTTGCGGAAACCGCGCGTCTCGTTGGTGTTCTCAGTCATCAGGCGTTCTCCACCGTCTCGATGCCCAGCTCGCGCTCGCGCATCAGGGTGTAGATCCGCGCGATGTCCTTACGGACCAGCCGGAGCCGTCCGTGGTTGTCGAGCTGCCCGGTCGCCGCCTGGAAGCGGAGGTTGAACAGCTCCTCCTTGGCCTCACGGAGCTTGGCAACGAGAGCCTCGTTGTCCAGTTCGCGAAGCTCAGCAGCCTTGGTAGCGGCCGACATCAGCTCTCACCGTCCTCGCGCCGAACGATCCGGCACTTCATCGGAAGCTTGTGCGCGGCACGCGTGAGCGCCTCGCGGGCAATCTTCTCGTTCGGGTACGACAGTTCGAACATGACCCGACCCGGGTGCACGTTCGCGATCCACCACTCCGGCGAACCCTTACCGGAACCCATGCGGGTTTCGGCCGGCTTCTTGGTGAGCGGGCGGTCCGGGTAGATGTTGATCCAGACCTTGCCGCCACGACGGATGTGACGGGTGATCGCGATACGAGCGGACTCGATCTGACGGTTCGTCACGTAGGCCGGGGTCACGGCCTGGATGCCGAACTGGCCGAACGCCAGCTCGGTGCCACCCTTCGAGGCGCCGGAGCGCTTCGGGTGGTGCTGCTTGCGGTGCTTGACCCGACGGGGGATCAGCATGAGGGTCAGGCCTCCGTTCCGGTGTTCTCAGCAGCCGGAGTCTCGGCGGCGGCAGCCGGGGCCTGAGCCTCGGCAGCAGCAGCGGCGGGACGACGGCCACGGCCACCGCGCTCGCCACCGCGGCGCTCGCCACCGCGAGCGGGACGACCGCCCTCGGGACGGGCCGGACGGTTGCCGGAGCGGGCAGCGGCGTTCTCAGCGCGGACCTCGGCGATGTTCTTGACGTCGCCCTTGTAGATCCAGACCTTCACGCCGATGCGGCCGAAGGTGGTCTTGGCCTCGAAGAAGCCGTAGTCGACGTTCGCGCGCAGGGTGTGCAGCGGCACACGGCCCTCGCGGTAGAACTCCGAACGGCTCATCTCGGCGCCGCCGAGACGACCGGAGCACTGGACCTTGATGCCCTTGGCGCCGGCCTTCATGGTCGACTGCATGCTCTTGCGCATGGCGCGACGGAAGGAGACGCGGGAGGACAGCTGCTCCGCGACGCCCTGAGCCACGAGCTGGGCGTCCAGCTCGGGGTTCTTGACCTCGAGGATGTTCAGCTGGACCTGCTTGCCGGTCAGCTTCTCCAGGTTGCCCCGGATCTTGTCGGCCTCCGCGCCGCGGCGGCCGATCACGATGCCCGGACGGGCGGTGTGGATGTCCACGCGGACGCGGTCACGGGTGCGCTCGATCTCAACCTTCGAGATACCGGCGCGCTCCATGCCCTTCGTCATGAGACGACGGATCGCGACGTCTTCCTTGACGTAGTCCTTGTACAGCTTGTCGGCGTACCAGCGGGACTTGAAGTCCGTGCTGATGCCGAGGCGGAACCCGTGCGGGTTAACCTTCTGGCCCATTACCGGGTCCCTTCCTTGCTGCTGACGACCACGGTGATGTGGCTGGTCCGCTTGCGGATCCGGTAGGCACGGCCCTGGGCGCGCGGACGGAACCGCTTCAGGGTCGGACCCTCGTCAACGTACGCCTCGGAGATGTAGAGGTCGTCCACGTTGGAGTGGTTGTAGTTGTGCGCGGCGTTGGCGATGGCGCTGTTCAGCACCTTGCCGACCGGCACGGTGGCAGCCTGCGGAGCGAAACGCAGGACCGCCTGGGCCTCCGTGGCCGGCAGGCCACGGATGAGGTCCACCACGCGGCGGGCCTTCATGGGCGTGACGCGGATGTACCGCGCCTGGGCCCTGGCTTCCATGGTTGTCCCCTTAATGGAGTAAGTCACTTTGTCGTTCTGGCGCTACAGCTCGCGGAAGCGATTAGCGACGCTTCGACTTGCGGTCTTCCTTCACGTGCCCCTTGAAGGTGCGCGTGGGAGCGAACTCGCCGAGCTTGTGGCCGACCATCGACTCGGTGACGAACACCGGGACGTGCTTGCGGCCATCGTGAACCGCGATCGTGTGGCCCAGCATGGCCGGGGAGATCACGGAACGACGGGACCAGGTCTTGATGACGTTCTGCGTGCCCGCCTCGTTCTGCACGTCCACCTTCTTCTGAAGGTGGTCGTCGATGAAGGGGCCCTTCTTGAGACTGCGCGGCATCTGACCTGCTCCTAGCGCTTCTTGTTGGTCTTGCGGCGGCGCACGATGAGCTTGTCCGACGCCTTGTTCGGGCGACGGGTGCGGCCCTCGGGCTTGCCCCACGGCGAGACCGGGTGGCGACCACCGGAGGTCTTACCCTCACCACCACCGTGCGGGTGGTCGATCGGGTTCATGGCGACACCACGCACGGTCGGGCGGACGCCCTTCCAGCGCATACGGCCGGCCTTGCCCCAGTTGATGTTCGACTGCTCGGCGTTGCCGACCTCACCGACGGTCGCGCGGCAGCGCGCGTCCACCAGGCGGATCTCACCGGAGGGCATGCGCAGGTGCGCCATGCGACCCTCACGGGCGAGCAGCTGAATGCCGGAACCCGCGGAACGGGCCAGCTTGGCGCCACCGCCGGGACGGAGCTCCACCGCGTGGATGGTGGTACCGACCGGGATGTTGCGCAGCGGCAGGTTGTTGCCCGGCTTGATGTCGGCGCCAGCGCCGTTCTCGATCCGGTCACCCTGCGCGACGCCGCGGGGGGCGATGATGTAGCGCTTCTCGCCGTCCGCGTAGTGCAGGAGCGCGATGCGCGCGGTGCGGTTGGGGTCGTACTCGATGTGCGCGACCTTGGCCGGCACGCCGTCCTTGTCGTGACGACGGAAGTCGATCAGACGGTAGGCGCGCTTGTGACCGCCACCCTGGTGGCGAGCAGTGACACGACCGGCGTTGTTACGGCCGCCCTTGCTGTGCAGCGGGCGAACCAGCGACTTCTCCGGCGTGGACCGCGTGATTTCGACGAAGTCGGCCACGCTGGAGCCACGACGGCCCGGCGTAGTCGGCTTGTACTTGCGGATACCCATTTCTGTCCTCGTCCTTTACGACGATCGCAGCCTCTGACGGAACGTCAGGAGACCGGACCACCGAAGATGTCGATGCGGTTGCCCTCGGCCAGCGTCACGATCGCGCGCTTGGTGTCCTTGCGCTTGCCGAAACCGGTGCGGGAGCGCTTGCGCTTGCCCTGGCGGTTCAGCGTGTTGACGGCCTCGACCTTGACCGAGAAGACCGCCTCGACGGCCTGCTTGATCTGGGTCTTGTTGGCAGCCGGCGCCACGACGAACGTGTACTTGTTCTCGTCGAGGAGCGAGTAGCTCTTCTCCGAGATGACCGGCTTGATCAGGACGTCACGGGGGTCCGTGTACGTCTTGGAGGTGATCTCGCTCATCAGGCGGCAGTCCCTTCGAGCTCGCCCTCAGCAGCAACGGCCTTGGCGGACGCGGCCGGACCGGCCACGAAACGCTCGAAGGCGGCCTGGGTGAAGACCACATCGTCGGAGACGAGCACGTCGTAGGTGTTCAGCTGGCCGGCGTCCAGGATGTGCACGTTCGCCAGGTTGCGAGCGGACAGGATGCCCAGCTCGTCCTCGCGCTCGACCACCAGGAGGAGGTTCTTGCGCTCGGAGATCTTGCCGAACAGAGCCTTGGCGGCCTTGGTCGACGGAGCCTCGGTCGCGGTCACGCCGGTGACGACGTGGATGCGCTCGTGGCGGGCCCGGTCGGTGAGCGCGCTGCGCAGGGCGGCGGCGATCATCTTCTTCGGGGTCCGCTGCGAGTAGTCGCGCGGCACGGGACCGTGCACAACGCCACCACCGGTGAACTGCGGCGCGCGGGTCGAGCCCTGACGGGCGCGACCGGTGCCCTTCTGGCGGTACGGCTTCTTGCCGCCACCACGGACCTCGCCACGACGCTTGGCCTTGTGGGTGCCCTGACGGGCCGCAGCGAGCTGCGCCACGACGACCTGGTGCATCAGCGGAACGCTGACCTTGGCGTCGAAGATCTCGGCGGGCAGCTCGAGGCTGCCGGCCTTGTCGCCGGCCGGCGACAGAATGTCAATGGTGCTCATATCCTTCACAGCCCCTTCGCCGCGGTGCGGACGAGGACGAGGCCGCCGTTCGGACCCGGGATCGCGCCCTTGATGAGCAGCAGACCCTTCTCCGCGTCGACCGCGTGCACGGTCAGGTTCTGGGTGGTCACGCGCTCGTGGCCCATCCGACCCGCCATGCGCAGGCCCTTGAACACACGGCCCGGGGTGGCGCAGCCACCGATGGAACCGGGCGAGCGGTGCTTGCGCTGGGTGCCGTGACCGGCGCCGAGGCCCTTGAAGTTGTGACGCTTCATGACACCGGCGAAGCCCTTGCCCTTGGAGGTGCCGGTCACGTCGACCTTGACACCCGCCTCGAACAGCTCGGCGGTGATCTCCTGGCCCAGGGTGTACTCGGACGCGTCCGAGGTACGCAGCTCGACCAGGTGGCGGCGGGGGGTGACACCGGCCTTGGCGAAGTGGCCCTGGAGGGGCTTGTTCACCTTGCGGGGGTCGATCTCGCCGAAGCCGATCTGCACGGCGTCGTAGCCGGCCGGGCTGTCGGCGGTGTGGACCTGGGTCACGACATTGGGCCCAGCCTTGACGACGGTCACCGGGACAACCCGGTTGTTCTCGTCCCAGACCTGGGTCATGCCGAGCTTCTCGCCCAGGATGCCCTTAATCTGCTTAGCCATCTTCGGTGCGCCTCTCAGAGCTTGATCTCGATGTCGACGCCCGCCGGCAGGTCGAGACGCATCAGCGAGTCAACCGTCTTCGGCGTGGGGTCGAGGATGTCGATCAGACGCTTGTGAGTGCGCATCTCGAAGTGCTCGCGCGAGTCCTTGTACTTGTGCGGCGAGCGGATGACGCAGTAAACGTTCTTCTCAGTGGGCAGCGGCACCGGGCCCGCGACCTGCGCACCAGTGCGGATCACCGTCTCGACGATCTTCTTCGCCGAGGAGTCGATGACCTCGTGGTCGTAGGCCTTGAGCCGGATGCGGATCTTCTGTCCCGCCATGGCTACTTCGTAGTCCTTTGTGTCGTACGTTGCCTCGCGACTCTCCTCCGACCCCCGCGCTCGGGCGTGTCGCACTCGCGCTTGCAAAAAACCGGCGAACAGATTCGTCGGCTTCGAACTGCTGGAGAAGAGGTGAGCCGGGCCGATACCCCGCATACGCTTCCCGGAAGATTCCCGTACTTTCGCCCCGCAGCTGCCGCGGTGTCGCTTACACACCACTGCACCCACACACAGCACGTGGGCACATGAACGGCCATTCACGGGAACGACGAGTACATGGGACTCGCTTCCAGTCCTCCCGGCGGGAGGCGCGCAGCATCGGTACTCAACCGAGCAACTCAGACATCCTGCCACAGAATGCGGGCGATACGCCAATCGGTTCCGCGCGCAGCGGCGCACGTCACACCGGGTGCGCCCGCCCCGGTGCCCGGACATGCCGAGGGCCCGGCCCCCTCCCTCGCGGGAGCGGACCGGGCCCTGCAGTTGACCAGAGGTCAGATCGGCAATTACTTGACGATCTTGGTGACCTGGCCGGCGCCGACGGTGCGGCCACCCTCACGGATGGCGAACTTCAGGCCCTCCTCCATGGCGACGGGCTGGATCAGCGCGACGGTCATGGCGGTGTTGTCGCCCGGCATGACCATCTCGGTGCCCTCGGGGAGGGTCACAACGCCGGTCACGTCCGTGGTACGGAAGTAGAACTGCGGGCGGTAGTTGTTGAAGAACGGGGTGTGACGGCCACCCTCGTCCTTCGACAGGATGTAGGCCTGGGCCTCGAAGTCGGTGTGCGGGGTAACCGAACCCGGCTTGATGATGACCTGGCCGCGCTCGACGTCCTCGCGCTTGATGCCGCGGAGCAGCAGACCGACGTTCTCACCGGCCTGGCCCTCGTCGAGCAGCTTGCGGAACATCTCGATACCGGTGACCGTGGTGGTGGTCTTGGTGGTCTTGATGCCGATGATGTCGACGGTCTCGTTGACCTTGAGGATACCGCGCTCGATACGACCGGTGACGACGGTGCCACGACCGGTGATCGTGAAGACGTCCTCGATCGGCATCAGGAACGGCTGGTCGGTGAGGCGAGCCGGGGTCGGGATGGCCTCGTCGACCGCGTGCATCAGGCCGAGGAGCTTCTCGCCCCACTCCTTGTCGCCCTCCAGCGCCTTCAGCGCGGAGACGCGGACGACCGGCAGGTCGTCGCCCGGGAACTCGTACTCGGAGAGGAGCTCACGGACCTCGAGCTCGACGAGCTCCAGGATCTCCTCGTCGTCCACCATGTCGGCCTTGTTCAGGGCGACAACGATGTAGGGAACGCCGACCTGGCGGGCCAGGAGGACGTGCTCCTTGGTCTGCGGCATCGGGCCGTCGGTGGCGGCGACGACGAGGATCGCACCGTCCATCTGGGCCGCACCGGTGATCATGTTCTTGATGTAGTCGGCGTGACCCGGGCAGTCGACGTGGGCGTAGTGACGCGCCTCGGTCTGGTACTCGACGTGCGCGATCGAGATGGTGATACCGCGCTGACGCTCCTCCGGCGCCTTGTCGATCTGGTCGAACGGCGTGAAGGGGTTGATCTCCGGGTACGCGTCGTGCAGCACCTTGGTGATGGCCGCGGTCAGCGTGGTCTTACCGTGGTCGATGTGACCGATGGTGCCGATGTTGACGTGGGGCTTCGTCCGCTCGAACTTCGCCTTCGCCACTGCAGTCCTCCTGAGGACAGTTCTGTACGCCGTACGACGTCAGTTGGTCTGGATCGGGTTATTGGAACGGGGCGCTGGTCGCGCCCCATGCCGTCCCGCGGGTGGGGGTGCCGGAGGGCTCCCGGGCGGAACCCGGACGGGTGAACGTCCGGGTGCCCTCCTTCTAGCCTAAAGGGTCTGATTCATCCCGATTACCGGGACGTCACTCGCCCTTGGCCTTGGCGATGATGTCGTCCGCCACGTTCCGCGGAACCTCGGCGTACGAGTCGAACTGCATCGAGTAGCTTGCGCGACCAGAGGTCTTGCTGCGCAGGTCACCGACGTAGCCGAACATCTCGGAGAGCGGCACCAGCGCCTTGACGACGCGGGCACCGTGACGCTCCTCCATGGCCCGGATCTGGCCACGGCGGGAGTTGATGTCGCCGATCACGTCGCCCATGTAGTCCTCGGGGGTGGTGACCTCGACGGCCATCATCGGCTCGAGCAGAGCCGGCGACGCCTTCTTGGCACCTTCCTTGAACGCCATGGAACCGGCGATCTTGAACGCGAGCTCGGACGAGTCGACGTCGTGCGACGCACCGTCGAGCAGGCTCACGCGAACGCCCTGGAGCGGGTAGCCGGCGAGAACGCCGAACTCCATGGCCTCCTGGCAACCGGCGTCGACCGAGGGGATGTACTCCTTCGGCACGCGGCCACCGGTGACCTTGTTGACGAACTCGTAGCCCTCGCCGGACTCCAGCGGCTCGATCGCGATCTGGATCTTCGCGAACTGGCCGGAACCACCGGTCTGCTTCTTGTGCGTGTAGTCGATGCGCTCGACGGCCTTGCGGATCGTCTCGCGGTACGCGACCTGCGGCTTGCCGACGTTGGCCTCGACCTTGAACTCACGGCGCATACGGTCGACCAGCACCTCGAGGTGCAGCTCGCCCATACCCGCGATGATGGTCTGGCCGGTCTCTTCGTCGGTGTTGACCTGGAAGGACGGGTCCTCCTCGGCCAGACGCTGGATGGCGACACCCAGCTTCTCCTGGTCGCCCTTGGACTTGGGCTCGATCGCGACGCGGATGACCGGGGCCGGGAAGTCCATGGACTCCAGGATGACCGGCTGCTTCTCGTCGGACAGCGTCTCACCGGTGGTGGTCTGCTTCAGGCCCATGACGGCGATGATGTCGCCGGCGCCCACCGAGTCGATCTCCTCACGCTTGTTCGCGTGCATGCGGTAGATCTTGCCGATGCGCTCCTTCTTGCCCTTGACGGAGTTCAGCACCGAGGTGCCGGACTCCAGGCGGCCGGAGTACACGCGGACGAAGGTGAGCTTGCCCAGGTGCGGGTCGGACATGATCTTGAACGCGAGGGCGGCGAGCGGCTCGTCGTCAGAGGCCTGACGGACGATCTTCTCCTCGTCGTTGCCCGGCTTCGTACCCTCGATGCCCTCGATGTCGAGCGGCGACGGCAGGTACTTCACGACCGCGTCGAGCAGGGGCTGAACGCCCTTGTTCTTGAACGCGGAGCCGCAGAAGATCGGGGTGAACGACGAGTCCAGGGTGCCCTTGCGGATCGCGGCGACCAGCAGCTCCTCGGGGATGTCCTCGCCCTCCAGGGCGAGCTCCATCACCTCGTCGCTGATGTTCGACACGGTGTCGATCAGGGCCTCGCGGTACTCCGCGGCCTGCTCCGCCAGGTCGGCCGGGATGTCGACGGTGTCGTACATCTCGCCCTTGGGCGCGTCGGCCGAGTAGACCAGGGCCTTCATCTTCACCAGGTCGACGACGCCGGTGAAGTCGGCCTCGGCACCGATCGGCAGCTGCATGACCAGCGGGGTGGCGCCGAGGCGGTCCACGATGGTCTGCACGCAGAAGAAGAAGTTGGCGCCCGTGCGGTCCAGCTTGTTGATGAAGCAGATGCGCGGGACACCGTAGCGGTCAGCCTGCCGCCACACGGTCTCGGACTGGGGCTCGACACCGGCAACGCCGTCGAACACGGTCACGCCACCGTCGAGGACGCGCAGCGAGCGCTCCACCTCGACGGTGAAGTCGACGTGGCCCGGGGTGTCGATGATGTTGATCGTGTTCTCGACACCGTCGAGGGTCCAGTGGCAGGTCGTCGCGGCCGACGTGATGGTGATGCCGCGCTCCTGCTCCTGCTCCATCCAGTCCATGGTGGCAGCGCCATCGTGGACCTCACCGATCTTGTACGAGACACCGGTGTAGAACAGGATCCGCTCGGTGGTGGTGGTCTTGCCCGCGTCGATGTGCGCCATGATCCCGATGTTGCGGACCTTGGCGAGGTCAAGGGAGGTTGCAGCCATGGTGGCTCGTTCTCTCTCTGTCTAGTGACGGGGTTCGGACTACCAGCGGTAGTGCGCGAAGGCCTTGTTGGACTCGGCCATCTTGTGGGTGTCCTCGCGACGCTTCACGGAAGCGCCCAGGCCGTTGCTGGCGTCGAGGATCTCGTTGAGCAGACGCTCGGTCATGGTCTTCTCGCGACGGGCGCGGGAGTAGCCGACCAGCCAGCGCAGCGCCAGGGTGTTGGCGCGGCCCGGGCGGACCTCGACCGGCACCTGGTAGGTGGCGCCACCGACGCGGCGGGACTTGACCTCGAGGGTCGGCTTGACGTTCTCCAGCGCGCGCTTCAGCGCGACAACCGGGTCGGCGCCGGTCTTCTCACGGACACCCTCGAGGGCGCCGTAGACGATCCGCTCGGCGGTGGAGCGCTTGCCGTGCAGCAGGATCTTGTTGACCAGCGAGGTCACCAGCGGGGAGCCGTAGACCGGGTCGATGATGACCGGGCGCTTCGGGGCGGGGCCCTTACGAGGCATTCTTACTTCTCCTTCTTGGCGCCGTAGCGGCTGCGGGCCTGCTTGCGGTTCTTGACACCCTGGGTGTCAAGCGAGCCGCGGATGATCTTGTAGCGGACACCAGGAAGGTCCTTCACACGGCCACCGCGGACCAGCACGATGGAGTGCTCCTGCAGGTTGTGGCCCTCGCCCGGAATGTAAGCGGTGACCTCGATCCCGCTGGTGAGGCGCACACGGGCGACCTTGCGGAGAGCCGAGTTCGGCTTCTTCGGGGTGGTCGTGTACACACGCGTGCAGACGCCGCGACGCTGGGGCGAACCCTTCAGTGCGGGCGTCTTGTTCTTCTCGACCTTGTCCTGCCGGCCCTTTCGGACCAGCTGCTGGATCGTAGGCACCGTTTCTCCGTTTTCTGTGTGCCAAGGCTTGGTGGAACTAACCTGCGGTATGGCCCACACTCTCCGACCCACGCGGTCGGGCGTGTTGAGCCTTCTTCGGGGGAAGAATCACGGAATCCCGAGCTGAGCTGCGGCTACGGCACAGGCCGAGCGGGTGGAGTCTCCGCTGCGGCGACCGGTCTGCTGGCACGCACAAGGACCCGGGCACACCCCAGGCACAAGGTCAGAGCGTACCTAGCGCACAGGCGGCGGTCAAAACAAATGGGGCTCGCCGAACCGGGCGCCACCCGGACCAGGGTAACGACCTCGGTCTCAGTGCGGCCCGCTGCCGGCCACCATGACCACCAGCAGGAAGAACAGCGCCCAGCCGGCGATCGACAGCCAGCCGAACACCAGCCCCAGGATCGCCAGGCCGTCGCCCTCCTCGCGGGTGCGGCGGATCTGCGAGCGGGCGATGTGGCCGGTGATCACGGCGGGCAGGCCGGTGAGGCCGCCGGTGAACAGCGTCAGGCTGCCGAGGATCGCCGAGGCCGTCGCCATGCCGTTGCGCGGCGGGGCGGGCGGCGGGAGCAGCGGCGGAGGCATGAAGGTCGCCGGGACGGGGGCACCGAACGGGGCGACCATCGGCCCGGTCGGCAGGTCGGCCACCAGCACGGACAACTGGCCGTAGGTGGCGGCCTGGTGAGCGGAGGTCAGCCGGTGCTCGTACTCGTCGGCGGTGATCCGGCCCTCGGCGTAGGCGGCCTTCAGTACGTCCACGGTGCGTTCGCGGTCGGCGTGCGCGGCACGCATCGCGGACTGCGGCGTCGGCGCCGGGTGCCAGGGCTGCTGCCCGTACGGCGCCGGTGTTCCCCACTGACCGGCCATCGCGGCCACCTCCCGTTCCCCGCGCTGCACGCGCGCTTCTCAGGATGCAGGACGAACGGCGGGTCCGGGTAGTTGCCGAGGTGCGGCGGGTGACCGGCGAACTGCCGCTCCCGTAAGGGGCGGTTCCGCCACATGGGGGATGGAAAGGTAAAGAAATGATCATAGGGTCGAACGGACCGGCCAGGGACCGACCCCGACAAGGAGACCACCCGCCATGGAGGCGACCACCACGCCGCCCGCTGTCTCGATCCGCGACCTGTGGAAGCGCTTCGGTGCGCAGACCGCCGTCGCCGGACTCAACCTCGACCTTCCGGCCGGCTCGTTCATCGGGCTGGTCGGCCCCAACGGCGCCGGCAAGACCACCACGCTGTCGATGGTCACCGGCCTGCTGCGGCCCGACCAGGGCACCGTGCTGATACACGGCGCCGACGTCTGGCAGGACCCGGTCGCGGTCAAGTCCCGGATCGGCATCCTGCCCGAGGGCCTGCGGATGTTCGAGCGTCTCAGCGGGCGCGAACTGCTCCAGTACAACGGGCGGTTGCGCGGCCTGCCGGGCCCGGAGACCGACCGGCGCGCCGAGGAACTGCTGGCCGTCCTCGACCTGACCGGCTCCGCCGACAAACTGGTCGCCGACTACTCCACCGGCATGCGCAAGAAGATCGGCCTGGCCGCGGCGCTGCTGCACAACCCCGACGTGCTGTTCCTGGACGAGCCGTTCGAGGGCGTCGACCCGGTGTCCGCGCAGACCATCCGCGGCGTGCTCACCCGGTACGCCGCCTCCGGCTCCACCGTGGTGTTCTCCAGCCACGTCATGGAACTCGTCGAGTCGCTGTGCGACTGGGTCGCCGTGGTCAACGCCGGGCAGGTGGTCGCCGCCGGGCCGCTCGACCAGGTGCGCGGCGGGAACACGCTGCAGCAGGCGTTCCTCGGACTGATCGGCGTCCGCGAGGACGACGGGCACGCGCTCGGCTGGCTCGGTGGGGGCCACCGGTGAGCACCACCTCCCCCACCGCCTCCCCCGCCGCCTCCCCCACCGCCTCCCCCGCCGCCGACGACCGGGCCGTCGTCCGCACGCTGGTCTCGCTCAAGGTCCGCCTGCTGCGCAACGGGCTGCGGCGCAGCCCCGGCCGGGCCGCCGGTTACCTGGCCGGCACCTGCCTCGGGCTGCTGTTCGGCGTGTCCACGGCCGCCGGAATGGTGGTGCTGCGCGGGCACACGGGCGCCGCCGACGTCGCCGTGATGCTCACCGCCGGACTGGCCGTCAGCTGGGCCGCCATGCCGCTGTTCTTCTTCGCCGGCGACGAGAGCGCCGACCCGACCCGGCTCACCATGCTGCCGCTGCGCCCGCGCGCCCTGCTGCGCGGCACCCTGATCGGCAGCCTGGTCGGACCCGGCCCGCTGGTCGGCCTGCTGCTGCTGATCGGCGCCGCCCTCACCGCCGGGCAGGGCGCCGCGTCCGCCGCCGTCGCGGTGCTCGCGGTGCCGCTCACCCTGCTGGTGCTGATCGCGCTGAGCCGCTCGGTGGCCGCCGCCAACGCCCGGCTGCTGTCCAGCCGGCGCGGCAAGGACTTCGCGATCTTCGGCGGCCTGCTGTTCGCGGTGCTGATCCAGCTCGGCAACCTGGGCGTGCAGAGCTCCTTCCGGAGCCCCGAGCAGGGCCTCGACCTGTCGGTGCTGCACCCGTACGCCTCGGTACTGCGCTGGATCCCGCCGGTCTCCGCGATCGACGCGGTGCGCTCGGCCGGCGAGGGCTCCTACCTGGTCGCGGCGCTGCAACTCGCGCTCGCCGGCGGCCTGCTGACGGTGCTGCTGCGCTGGTGGCTGCGCAGCCTGCAGGCCCTGATGGTGTCCGGTGACGCCTCCACCCTGGTGGAGACCTCCTCGGTGCACTCCGGTTCGGGCTCCCGCGCCTGGCGGCTGCTGCCCGCCGGCCGGGCCGGCACCGTCGCCCAGCGGCACCTGCGCTACACCTGGCGCGAGCCCCGCGCCAAGGCGGCGATCTTCACCGGCATCGGCATGACCTGCGTGATCGCGGCGCTGTCGGTGGTCCAGGGCTGGGGCTCGGTGTACGTGATCGCGATCGGCGGGCTGATGCTCGGCCTGCAGTCCGCCAACCTGTTCGGCATGGACGGCTCCGGGTTCTGGATGGTCGCCGCGACCCTGGTCACCCGCCGGGACGCCCGCGACGAACTGCGCGGCCGGGTGTACGCCGTCCTCGCCCAGGGCGTCCTGGTGCTGCTGCTGGTCGGCCCGGTGCTGGCCGCCGTCACCGGTGGCTGGGCGGACCTCGCGCCCGCGCTCGGCGTGTCCTTCGCCGCCCTCGGCACCAGCGTCGGCCTGGGCAGCGTGATCAGCGTGTACGCCCCGTACGCGGTGCCCGCCGACGGCAACCCGATGCGCAGCGCCGCGCCCGGGCAGAACGGCGTGGTGATGCTCAACGCCTTCGGTTCGATGATCGGCGTCTCGCTGGGCTGCGCGCCGATCGGCATCACACTCGGCATCCTGCTGATCTCGCACCAGTCGGCCTGGCCGATCCTGCCGGTCGGCGTGCTGTACGGCGCGGGGATGGTCCTGCTGGGCATCCGGGTGGCATCCGGCGGTCTGATCAAGCGGCTGCCGGAGATCCTCGCCCGGGTGATCGAGCGCTGACCGGTCGAGCACTGACCGGTCGAGCGCTGACCGGTCGAGCACTGACCGGTCGAGCACTGACCGGTCGAGCGCTGACCGGTCGAGCGCTGACAGCCCCTTCTCGGCCCCGGGCCCGCCGCTATCATGCTGCGCGCCCGGGGCCGACCCGTGCGCACGGGGAGGGAGCACCATGCACAGCACGCAGTACGGCTGGACAAACAGCCCGTTCTGGACGCAAACCGTGCTGCCGGTGCTCGTCATGCTGCTGGTGCTGCGGCTGATCACCGCCTTCGCCCTCGGCCGTAGCCAGCACGGTTACCGGGCCCGGCTGCTGAGCCGCGCCCGGCGGGCCCAGATCCGCACCCTGCTCGCCGGGGACGCCTCCCGCCGCCGGTCCGAACTGCGGGCGCTGTCCACCGCGTACCCGCCGCAGTGGATCGCCTCCGCGGTGGAGCTGGTGCTGCCCGTGCTGATCGGCGGCGTGCTCACCGTGCTGATGTGGATCGGCACGCACCACCACTTCGAGGACCCGAACGACGCCCTCGACCAGGAGGCGGTGCGCACCAGCCCGCCGTGGCTGGCGGCGCGGGCGCTGCTCGCGCTGTTCGGCGGCGACGGCGGGCTCGGAGCGGCCCTGACCGGCTTCGTGCTGACCGCGCTGTGGCAGCTGCTGTGGGCCCGCACCCGGTTCCTGGTGCTGTGCACCCGGATGCCGTCCGGCACCTGGGAACACTCCCGGCTGCGCCGCTACCTGGTGCCGGTGCTCGCCGCCCAGTTCCTGCTGATCCCGCTGGTGCTGCCGAACGGCGCGCTGATCGCACTGGTGGCGTGGCAGCTGTGCTCGCTGTTCGCCACCCGCCGTCTGAACCTGCTGCCGACGGCCGCCGTCGCCCCGCCGCTGACGGGCGTCACCGCGTCCGCCGAGGCACCCGCGGGGGCGGTCCGGGACACCGTGGACACGCTCGGCGCGGCCGCCTCGGCCCGCCTGCAGTCGATCCGCGAGACCCGTGAGGCGCAGCGCACCCGCCGCGCCCGGGAGGCCGCCGCGCGCGCCGCCGCCGCGCAGACCGAGGCGCAGGTCGCCGCCCGGGATGCCGAGATCGCCCGGGCGGTGGTCGCCGAGTCCGAGGCGCTGCGGGCCGCCCGGGAGGCCGAACAGGCCGAGGCGGCGGCCCGGTTCGCGGCCGAGCCCACGGTGACCGGCGCCCCCGCCGCCACGGCCACGCCGACGGTGCTGGGCAGCACGGTGCGCGAGCAGGACGGGCTGCCGACCGTCGATGCCAAGCCGCTGCCGAACGGGGTGCCCACCGCGATCGGCGCGTACCGGCTGCTCGGGCTGATCGGCTCCGGCGGGTTCGGCACCGTCTACCTGGCGCGCCGTCAGGGCTCCGCCACCATGGTCGCGCTGAAGACCCTGCACGCCGACACCGGGCAGGACGAGGAGCTGCACCGCCGGTTCGAGAACGAGGCGAAGGTGCTGGCCCAGGCGCCCGCCGCGCACACCGCGCGGGTGCTGGACACCGGCGTCGCCGACAGCACCCCGTTCATCGCCATGGAGCTGCTCGACGGCCGTCCCCTGCAGGCCCTGCTGCGCGAGCGCGGCACCCTCGCCGACCCGGCCGCGCTGCGGGCGCTCGCGGTGGCGCTGGCCGTCGCGCTGGACGCCCTGCACCGCAGCGGGCTGGTGCACCGGGACCTGAAGCCGTCCAACATCATGATGACCAGTGACGGCCCCAAGCTGCTGGACTTCGGCATCTCGCTGATGGCCGACCACACCCGGCTGACCCGGACCGGCGGCATGGTCGGCACGCCCGTCTTCATGGCCCCCGAGCAGCTGGCCGAGGGCCCGGTCGGACCGGCCGCGGACGTCTGGGCGTGGGCCTGCTGCCTGGTCTGCGCGGCGTACGGCGAGAGCCCGTTCGCCACCGCCAACCAGTACGCCGTCTACCACCGGATCGTCAACGAGGCGCCGTCCCCGGCCGGGATCGCCGCCGTCCGCGCGCTCGACCCCGGCCTGGCCGACGCCGTCGAGCGCGCTCTCGCCAAGGACCTCGCCGAGCGTCCCGCCGACGGGGCCGCGCTGCTGGCGCTGCTCACCGCGGACGGCACCCCGGCACAGCGGCAGATCGCCCGCGGCTGGGACGCCCTGGCCGGCTGACGGACTCGCCGGGCGGCGCGCTCCGACAGCACGCTCCGGCATCATGGGGAGCGCCCCTCCCCCGCACCCCAGGAAGCAGGACCGCCGTGACCAGCACCGATCAGCCCGTGGACGAGCTGCTGGCGGAGGCGGTGGGCCGGGTGACGGGTGCGCCGGCCGACGGGCTGGAGTTCGTGGTGGACGGCGCGGCCTCGGTGCTGGCGGCGTCCGCGGACCGGTGGCCGCTGGTGAGCCGGGCGCTGCTGGGCTTCGCGGAGCGGTCGGTGGGCCGGTGCTGGGCGGCGGGCTGGCGGCCGGCCGACCTGGTGCGGGTGGCGCGGCGCGAGCTGGGCCCGGTGCAGGTCGCCCTGGCGGTGGACCTGATCGCGGCGGAGGGCCGCCGGCACCCCGCCGCGGCGCTGGACCGCCGCTGGCGGGAGCAGCTGCGGGAGCTGGAGGCGGAGCCCTGGTGGCCGTCCGACGAGGCGTACCTGCAGGCGTTCGCGGACCGGCACCGGCTGGACCGGTTCGCGCTGGCCACGGCGGTGCTGGAGCTGTTGCGGACGTGGGCGCTGCTGCCGCCCGTGCAGCCGGTGGGCCCGGCGCCGGGGCAGTCGGCGCCGCGGGTGAGCGCACCGCGCGGCGGGGAGCCGCGAATGCTGGGGCGGATCCGGGCACTACTGGCGAAGGCCGAGTCGACCGGTTTCCCGGACGAGGCGGAGGCGCTGACCGCGAAGGCCCAGGAGCTGATGGCGCGGCACTCGATCGACGAGGCGCTGCTGTCGGCGGGCGGCCCGTCGGCGGGCGGCCCGTCGGCGGACGAGCCGGCGGCGCTGCGGATCGGTGTGGACAACCCGTACGAGGGCCCGAAGACGATGCTGCTGGACGCGGTGGCGGCGGCGAACCGGTGCCGGGTGGTGTGGGCGAAGGAGTTCGGGTTCTGCACGGTGATCGGCTTCGACGCCGACCTGGACTGCGTCGAGCTGCTCTACACCTCGCTGCTGGTGCAGGCGACCTCGGCGATGCAGCGGGCGGGCAGCCGCAAGCACAAGGACGGCGCGGCCCGGACGAAGGCGTTCCGGCAGTCGTTCCTGGTGGCGTACGCGGCGCGGATCCGGGAGCGGCTGGCCGAGGCCACCGAGCGGGCCACCGAGGACGCGGCGGCCGGGCGCCCGGCCGAGCCGGGTGGTGTCGAGGACGGCGGCGGGACGCTGCCGGTGCCGGCCCCGGACGGCGGGCTGCTGCCGGTACTGGCGGCCCGGGCGGAGGCCGTGGACGATGCGGTGGGCAGGATGTTCCCGAAGCTCGTGTCGCAGCGGGTGCGGGTGAGTGACGGCGAGGGCTGGGTCGAGGGCCGGGCCGCCGCCGACCGGGCCACGCTGCACCGGGGTTCGGGACGGATCGAGCGCTGACGGAACGTCGGCGGACAAAGGGGGGATGGGGATGGAGTTCTCGGAGCGGGTCCGCGGCTCGTTGGTCGGCGGTGCGCTGGGCGACGCGCTGGGGTGGCCGATCGAGTTCCTGCGGTGGGAGAACATCCAGCGGCAGTTCGGCGAGGCGGGCCTGACCGACCTGGCGAACGGCGACCGCGACGGCCACTTCACCGACGACACCCAGATGACGCTGTTCACCGCGGAGGGCCTGCTGCGCGGCGGCCGCCGCCGGGACCTGCACGCCGCGTACCGGCGTTGGCTGGAGACCCAGCGGCAGAACCGGCCGATCCTCCCGGACGGCTGGCTGGCCTCGCAGCCGCTCCTGTACGCCTCCCGGGCCCCGGGCAACGCCTGCATGTCGGGCGTGGTGCTGGACTACACGGATGCCGTCCCGTTCGGTCAGGAGGGCCCGGTCAACCCGCAGTCGAAGGGCTGCGGGACGGTGATGCGCTCGGCGCCGTTCGGTCTGCTCGGCATGGGCCCCGACGAGGCGTTCGGACGGGCCGCGCTGGCCGCGCAACTGACCCACGGTCACCCGACCGGCTACCTGGCGGCGGGCGCGTTCGCCGCGCTGATCGAGCGCGTCGTCGCCGGGATGCCGCTGCGGGAGGCGCTCTCCGCGACGCTGACGCAGCTGGCGGCGGTGCCGTCCCACACCGAGACGGCGCAGGCCCTGCACCGGGCGGTGCGGGTGGCCGAGGAGGGCCCGGGTTCGGCGGAGACGGTGGAGCGGGTCGGCCTGGGCTGGATCGCCGAGGAGTGCCTGGCGATCGCGGTGTACGCGGCGCTGGTCACCACGAACGCCCGGGACGCCCTGGTGCTGGCGGTCAACCACTCCGGCGACAGCGACTCCACGGGCGCGGTCTGCGGCAACCTGGTCGGCGCGCTGTACGGCCTGTCCGGCCTGCCCGCCGACTGGTGCGCGATCGTCGAGGGCCGGGACGTGCTCCTGCAGGTGGCCGACGACCTGGTGGCCCTCGCCCGCGGCGACCGGGCGGCGCTCGCCGACCGCTATCCGCTGCCGGTCGGGTGACGGGGTGGCGCTGAGTCCGGAGAAGGTGTCGGCCACCGCGCCCGGCCTGGTCGACCTGTACAAGTCCGCGCGGGTGAGCCTGACCAAGCGCGGACTCCAGCACGCCCGGGCCGCCGTCCACCTGGTGCTCGACCGCTCCGGCTCGATGCGTCCGCACTACCGTTCCGGGGCCGTCCAGCACTTCGCCGAGCAGGTGCTGGCGCTCTCGGCGCACCTGGACGACGACGGGCGGGTGCCGGTGGTCTTCTTCTCCACCGGGGTGGACGGCGTCGCCGAGATCTCGCTCGACGACCACCTGGGCCGGATCGGACGCCTGCACTCCTCGTTGGGGCACATGGGCCGGACCAACTACCACCTGGCGATGAAGGCGGTGATCCGCCACTACCAGCTCTCCGGCGCCACCGACCCCGCGCTGGTGGTGTTCCAGACCGACGGCGGCCCGACCTCGCGCGCGGCGGCCCGGGACATGCTCTGCCTGGCCGCCGAACTCCCGCTCTACTGGCAGTTCGTGGGCTTCGGCGACCCCGCCGACCAGGAGTTCGCCTTCCTCCGCCGCCTCGACGAACTCCCCGTCCCGGCCCGCCGCCCGGTCGACAACGCCGGCTTCTTCCCCGCCGGCCAGGACCCGAGCGCCCACACCGACGCCGACCTGTACGACCACCTGCTGACCGGCTTCCCGGAGTGGCTCGCCGCCATGGGGCTGGGCTGACGGCGCCGGGGTCAGTCCCAGAGCGCGCCGAAGGCGAGCAGTTCCTTGCGGTACTCGATCCGCTCCACCCAGTCCTGCGGCCATCCGCCCGCGCCGTGCCGGGCACCGGCGAAGGCGCCGGCCAGGCAGGCCAGGGAGTCGGAGTCGCCGGAGGAGACGGCGGCCCGGCGGACGGCGGCGACCGGGTCGTCGGGGAGCAGCAGGAAGCAGAGCAGGGCGGTGGCGAACGCCTCCTCGGCGACCCAGCCTTCGCCGGTCCGCTCGCACGGGTCTGCGTCGACTTCACCGGCGGCGAGCGCGGCGTCGAGACGGTCGAGGGCCTGGAGGCACTCGTCCCAGCCGCGTGCGATGAACTCCCCGGGCGAGCCGAAGTGGTCCCGCGAGGCGAGGTCGCCGAGCCAGAACTCGTCGTAGTGGGTGCGCTGTTGGTGGGCGTGGGCACGCAGCCGGGCGGGGAGTTCGGAAGGGTCGGTGCCTTGGGCCAGCCAGCGGACGGTGAACGCGGTGAGCTCACTGGCGGCCAGCGCGGTCGGGTGGCCGTGGGTGAGGCCGGACTGCAACTGGGAGGCGCCGGACACCTGCCGGTCCGTCAGCTCCCGGACCAGGCCGAGCGGGGCGACCCGCATGTTCGCGCCGCAGCCCTTGGAGCCGATGTCGGACGCGTCCTGCCAGGGGCGGCCGGTGGACAGCCGGAAGCAGGACCGCAGGCAGGTCATGCCGGGGGCCCGGTTGTTGTCCGGGGAGCGCCACCAGTCCACGAACTCCTCGCGCAGCGGCAGTTCGAGGCGCAGCGGGACGAGCGGGCCCTCGGCGAGGCCGGTGCGCAGGGCGCGGGCGAGCGCCAGTGTCATCTGGGTGTCGTCGGTGACCTGGGCCTTCTTCGGCAGCGGGAGATTCCGCCAGTCGGGGCTGAGCAGCCCGATCTCGTCCAGGTTCAGGAATTCGGTGCGCCTGCCGAGGGCGTCGCCGATCGCCAGCCCCAGCATCGTTCCTGTCGCCCGCCCCACGGCATGCCCCTCTCAGACCTCGACCAGCAGTTCCTTCAGTCCGCGGATCACGTAGCCGGGGTTCCACTCGGGTTCGCGCACCAGCGTCAGCCCGGGGGCCTTGCGGAGCAGCGCGCCGTAGGACTCGGTGAGTTCGAGTCTGGCAAGCGGCGCACCGAGACAGAAGTGAATTCCGGCGCCGAAGGTGATGTGCGGGTTGTCGGTGCGGCCGAGGTCGAGCCGGTCGGGGTCGGTGAAGCGTTCGGGGTCGCGGTTGGCGGAGCCGAACAGCAGCGCCACCTCGGAGCCGCGCGGGATCCGGACGCCGCCGACCTCGATGTCCTCCAGCACCCAGCGTTCGAACATCTGCAGCGGGGTGTCGTAGCGCATCAGCTCTTCGATCGCGGTGGGCAGCAGTTCGTCCACCGCGCCGCGCAGCCGGGCGAGTTCGCCGGGGTTGCGCAGCAGCGCCCACCAGCCGTTGCCGGTGGTGTTGACGGTCGCCTCGTGGCCGGCGTTCAGCAGCAGCACGCAGGTGGAGATCATCTCCTGCTCGCTGAGCACCTGCCCGTCCTCGGCGGCCTGGGCCAGCGCGCTGATCAGATCGGTGCCGGGTTCCTCGCGCCGGCGGCGGATCAACTCCCGCAGGTAGGCGGAGAATTCGAGGCTGGCGGTGACCGCGCGACGGGCGGTGTCCTGGTCCGGGTTGAGCTCGAACATGCCGGTGATGTCGGCGGACCAGGGCCGCAGCAGGTGCCGGTCCGCTTCGGGGACGCCGAGCATCTCGGCGATCACGGCGACCGGCAGCGGCTCGGCGACCTTCGCGATCAGGTCGCCGCCGCCGTCGGCGAGCAGCCCGTCGACCAGTTCGCCGGCCAGCCGCCGCACGGTCGGGCGCAGCGACTCCACCATGCGCGGGGTGAACGCCTTGGCCACCAGCCGCCGGATCCGGGTGTGGTCGGGTCCCTCCAGGTCGAGCAGGCCGTAGTCGTTGAGGGTGTGGAACGGCTCGTGCGCCGGGTTCGGCGCGGGCTGCCCGAACTCCTCGTGGCTGAACCGGTGCGTGTAGGTGCGGCCCAGCCGCCGGTCCCGCAGCAGCGCGTTGACGTCCGCGTACCGGGAGATCAGCCACTGGTCGCTCGGCGCGTAGTGGACGACCGGCAACTGCTCGCGCAGCACCGCGTACGCCGGGTACGGGTGGGCCACGAACTCGGCCGACCACGGGTCGAAGGCATCAGGCGCCATGGAGTTGTCCTCCTGCTCGTCAGATCGCCATCGTATGCGCTCCGACCTGCGGGTTTACCCTCAGCCCCGGGACAGGTCGCCGTTCACCAGCCGCCGCACCAGCTTCGGCAGCGCCTCGGAGATCGGCTCGCGGATCACCTCGTGCGCCGCCTCGTCCCAGGCGGTGGGCTCGCCGTTGACGACGATCAGCCGGGCGTCGTGCTCCAGCGCGATCCGCGGCAGCAGCGCCGCCGGCCTCACCTGGAGCGAACTGCCCACCGCCAGAAAGACCTGGCACGCCTTGGCGACCGCGTCCGCCTGCGCCAGCACCTTCTCGTCCAGCGTCTCGCCGAACATCACGGTGCGCGGACGCAGCACCCCGCCGCACTGCTCGCACGCCGGGTCGTCCTCCCCCGCCGCGACCCGCTCCAGCGCCGCCTCCATCGGGCTGACGACCCGGCACCGGGCGCACTGCACCTCGGTGGCGGTGCCGTGCAGCTCGATCACCTTCCGGGCGGGCAGCCCGGCCGCCTGGTGCAGGCCGTCCACGTTCTGCGTCAGCACCCGCATGGGCACGCCCGCCCGCTCCAAATCCACCAGCGCCCGGTGCCCGGCGTTCGGCCTGGCACCGATCGCACCGGCGTCCCGCCGCATCAGCCAGGACCGGCGGCGCACCTCCGTGCTCGCCAGGTACGGGCCGATCGTCACCATCTCCTGCGCGCTCGGATCGCGCTGCCAAAGCCCTTGCGGGCCGCGGTAGTCGGGAATCCCCGAGTCCGTGGAGATCCCCGCCCCCGTCAACACCGCCACCAGCGGACGCTTCTCGCTCATGCCCCGGACGGTACGGCTCGCGGCCGGTTCTGACCACCCGTTATCACCGGCCAGAACGCCACCAGGTACAACACCGCGCCGACCGGCATGAAGTCCAGCGACGCCCCCATCAACACCGTACCCACCAGCACCAGCACCGGGCTCCACCAGCGCACCACCCCGCGCACCGTCAGCCGCACCAGCAGCGCCAGCAGCCCCACGTACAGCAGCATCGGCACCACCGTGTACACCAGCGGCATCACCCCCGGCACCGACTGAATCCGCTCGAACAGGTCCGAACGCGCCGCGTAGTCCTGCGAGACCGCGTTGGCGTACAGGTCGATGCCGCTCTGCGCGAGGCCGGCCACCACCCCCGCGAGACCCGCCCCCAGCCAGACCCGGCCCCAGGCCCCCCGTTCACCGCCGAGACGCCACAGCTCCACCATGCCGAGACCCATCAGCACCATCCCCGCGAACAGCGCGACATGCCCGACCGTCCAGCCCGGCCCCACCCCCCGCGACCCCGGCACCAACCGCACCGCCCCGTACACCGCGAGCAGCCCCGCGGCCCATCCCAGCGCCCGACGCCCCGTCACCATCTCGCCCAACCCCTTTACGTGAGTGCCCTTTTCGACACCCCCAACCCTGCCGTGGCGGCCAGCGGCGCGACTCCCCCGCGACGGTGAAAGGTCGGGATCCCTCCCAAGTAGGAGACAGCGGGTGAACGCGAGAGCGGGTGGGCGCGAAACCGGGGGCGCGGGGAACCGCGCGAAGCGGGAGGAACCCCACCGCAAGATCGCGACGCAGGACAATGACCTGCACTTGATCGCGACCTTTCGGACGTGGTGTGCGCTTGTCGCGCAGTTCCCCGCGCCCCCGGTTGTGCTCTCCCCGGTTTCACGCCTTCACTCCCCTGCCGTCACGGCCCCCGCCTCGTACGCGAACACCACCGCGTGTACGCGGTCCCGCAGCCCCAGCTTCTGCAGCAGGTTGCTGACGTGCGTCTTGACCGTGTGCTCGCTGACCACCAGCTCCGCGGCGATCTCGGCGTTCGACATGCCGCGGGCGACCAGCCGCAGGGTCTCCAGCTCGCGGGCGGTGAGGGTGCCCAGGAGCAGACTCAGCGGCCGGGAGACGGCCAGCGCCCCGCCCGCCTTGCGCGCCGTGACTTCGCCGATGACCCGGCGGGTGACGGACGGAGCGAGCAGGGCCTCGCCGGAGGTGACGACGCGGACGGCGTGGGCGAGGTCGTCGCGGCGGACATCCTTGAGCAGGAAGCCGCTCGCCCCCGCGTACAGCGCGTCGAACACGTAATCATCGACGTCGAAGGTGGTCAGCATGATCACTTTGCAGCGGGGGAACTCGGCACAGACCCGGCGCGCCGCCTCCAGCCCGTCCATCACCGGCATCCGGACGTCGAGCAGCAGCACGTCGGGATCAAAGCTGCGCACAGCCTCTATCGCCTGCTGTCCGTCGCCGGCTTCGGCGACGACCTCGATGTCGGGTTGGGCGTCGAGGATCATGCCGAATCCGGCGCGGACCAGTTCCTGGTCGTCGGCGATCACCACTCGTATGGGCAACTGAACTTCCTCTCTCAGGCGTTGAGCGGCAGCACGGCGGCCACCAGGTAGCCCGGGCCGTCGGGCCGGGGGCCGGTTTCGACGCTGCCGCCGCAGGCGGCCGCGCGTTCCCGGATGGAGAGCAGGCCGCGTCCGCCGGAGCGCCCGTCGATCCCGGCGCCGGCCGCAGCAGTAGGGCCGCTCCCGTCGTCGGCGACGGAGACGGTCAGATCCGTGCCGTCGCGGACGCCGACCCGGACCACCGCCCGGCTCGCCCCGGCGTGCTTGACCACGTTGGTGAGGGCTTCCTGGACGATCCGGTAGGCGGCGGCCTGCACCTCGGCGGGGCCGGCCTCCTCGATGCGGGCGTCGACATCGACGCCCGATTCGCGGACGCGGTCGAGGACCCCGGCGAGTTCGGCCAGCCGGGGCTGCGGCGCGAGCGCGGGCGCCGCCCCGTCCTCCTTGAGCACGCCGAGCACCCGCCGGAGCTGGACCATGGCGTCGCGTCCGGAGTCGGCGATGGCGTCGAAGGCGCGGATCGCCCGGTCGGGGTTGGTGCGCACCACCAGCGGCCCGGCCTCGGCCTGGACGACCATCAGGGAGACGGCGTGGGCGAGGATGTCGTGCATCTCGCGGGCGATCCGGCCGCGTTCCTCCGCGACGGCCCGGGCGGCGTCACTGGCGGCGCGCAGTCCGACCTGCCGGGCGCGTTCGGCCTCGACGCCGGCCAGCCGGCGCAGTTCGCGCACCAGTGAGCCGACCACGAAGCTGCCGACGGACACCAGCAGGCTGAACAGCAGGCCGTCGAAGGAGCGGGTGCCGATCACGTTGCCGATCACGCAGGACGCCAGCAGCACGGCCCGCTGCCAGTCCTTGCCCCGGTCGGCGACGGTGTAGATGGCCACCGCCATGGCGACCTGGATCTGCGGCATCGCGAAGTGCGCCAGCGCGGACAGTGCCATGGTGGGCACGGCGCACATCCCGAGCACCGCCCACGGCGCCCGGCGCCGCCACCACAGCGGCACCGAACCGGCCAGCGCCAGCGCGTACGCCCACCATTTCCCGCCCGCTCCGTACGGGTCGGTCCACACGCCCGTGACCGAGACGCAGACCGCCAGCGCGACCAGCGGCGCGTCCACCGCCCACGGCCGGGCCCTCCCCCAGGCCAACAGGCCTTCCATCCACTTCCCCATTTCGCGCATCCTCTCGCATCGTCGGGCGGCCGCCGTCCCTCTCCCCGCCCCCGGGAACGCCGAAGGGCGCCCCCGACCGGGAGCGCCCTGACGAGGCGTCAATGCCGGGGCGTCACAGCAGCCGCTTGATCTCTCCGCGCGCCCGGTAGAACCCGCCGGACGCGGACTCCCGCACCTCCGCCACCAGGTAGCGCGCCCCGGCGATGCGGACGTCCTTGGGGAACTGCACCCGCCAGGACGGGTCGAAGCCGGGCGAGACCACCCGCACCCGCAGCCGATTGCCGTCGGCGACGCACTCCACCTCGACGCCGCTGCCGGCCGCCGCGGTGACGCTGACGGTCTCCAGCACCGCGGACGACTCCACCCGGGCGAAGCCGCGGCCGGTGACCTCGGCGGTGGCCGGCAGGGTGCCCTGCTCGGCGGCCTGGACGGCGCCCGGCGAGGCGTCCAGGCAGGCCAGCGAGCCGTCGGTGGTGACCACGTACAGCCGTCCGTCGCGGTACTGCATGCTGTACGCGGAGCCGCAGCCGGTGCCGAGCTTCCACAGCCGGGTGCCGTCGGCGGCGAAGCAGTACACCGACGAGTGGTTGTCGCCGGCGAACACGTACTCGCCGTCCGGGGAAGCCGCGCAGGAGAACACCGCGGCGTCGCACTTGTACGCGGTGACCTCGGCGCCGTCGGACTTGCGCAGCCGGTGCACCCAGCCCTGCGAGGTGCCGGCGAACACCTCGTCCCGTTCCTGCCAGCCGAACAGCACCTGGCCCTTGGTGCGGGCGTGCCACTGCTGGTCGCCGCCGCGCTTCGCGTACCGGGTGACGCCCGCCGAGTAGCCGTGGTAGACGGAGTCGGCGTCGCAGCGCACCATCCAGCCGGCCGAGCCCTGGGCGCTGCGCCGCCACTGGAACTCGTCCTCGTGATCGACGGTGGTCAGCCCGCCGCGCGCGTCGGCGACGCCGAGCACGCCGTCGTGGATGTCCAGCCAGTAGATGTCCACGTCCTGGGCGATCTCGTACGCCACCCGCGGCACCTTGCCGCCCAGGTCGTACACCTTGCCGTCGTCGCAGCCCGCGTAGATCCACCAGTCGTCGGCAACGATGCACTTGACGCCGTCGGGCAGGCCGAACCGGCCGGTGACCTCGCCGTCCCGGGTCAGCGTGTAGACGTCGCCGCTCTCGTTGCCGACCCAGGCGTGCTCCTCGCCGACGTACACCCCGAACGCGGGCGAGCCGGAGCGGAAGCGCCACAGCAGCGGCGCCTGGCGGGCGGTGGAGCGGGTCGAGGTGATCTGCCGGCGGGTCACCGCCCGGCGCTGGCGGACGCCCTGGACGGCCGGCGCGTAGCCCTTGCGGACCTTCTCGCCGATCTTCTTGGCGGCCGTGGCGGCGGCCTTCTCCGCACTCGGGCAGAGCGTGGTCTTCGTCGTGCCCGGCTCGCCGATCCGTCCGTAGCGGATCGTCAACTCCGCGCCCTTGACGGTGACTTCGTAGAACTTGTGGGCACTTCCCTGGTCCTCGGAGAGTTCCAGGTAGGTCACCTGCGGGTCCGCGGAAACCGTGGCAGACATGGCCGACGCCCCTTTCGGGCACAGAGTTCGGGGGGTGCCGGCGGGGCCCTCGCCACCTGCCGACACGCCTCAATCTAGGCCCTGCCACCGACAGCCGCGGCAGCCGGTCAGTTGTTGTACACCTGCACACCGCCGCTGTCGGCGCGGGCGATCACGACGTGCGGCGCGCCGGGGGTCGAGGGCACCTTCACCTCGGTGCCGCCGCTGTTGGCGCGCGCGTCCACCTGGTACTGCTCCCCCGACGGCACCTTCACCTGCACGCCGCCGGACTCGGTGGACACCTCCGCCCGGGTCGGCGCCTCGGCGAACCGGGCCTCCACCCCGCCGGACTCCACGGACAGCTTCACGTTCTTGGACTTCAGGCCGAAGGCGTTGATCCCGCCGGAGGACACCTTGGCGTCCACGTCGCCCGCCACGTCGTGCAGCTGGATGCCGCCGCTGGTCTGGCTGAGCTTCAGCTTCGTGCCGGCCGGGACGTGCACCTCGTACCCGATCCCGCAGTTGTCGCAGGAGTACGTCAGCTTCAGCACCCCGTCCTTGAGCTCGTGGGTGCCCTGCGGCTCCTCGTCCCGCCAGGACCGCTTCTCCACCACCCGCACCGGCCCGTCGTCGACCCGGACGTCGATCCCCCCACTGGTCCCGTCGACCACCAGCTGATCGACCTGCCCGGGCACCTCGTACGACACCGTCTTGCGCTGCTGGTCGCCCCACGGCCCGCAGCCCACTGCCCCGACCACCAGCAGTCCCACGACCGCCGCCGCCCCCATGATCCGCTTCACCGCGGCCTCCTTTCGACTTCCCCAAGTCTCCCCTCCCCCGGGGCCCCGGCGCCTCCCTCCACGGAGTGGTTCGACCGCCTCCGTCCCCAGGGGGATCCCCTAGGGCCTGTCCGGTCGATCTTGTCGGATCAGCGTGCGGCGTCGGGCGCCCGGCTGGGAGTGCCGGCGAACCGTCCTCGTACTGGGTGTACTTGGATGGTTTGCCGGTGCTTCCAGGCGGGATGATCCGGCGTCGCGCGCCCGGCAAGATCGGCCGGACAGGCCCTAGGTGAAACGCGGGCCGGAAACGCCGCAGGGCGGCCACCCCGAGTGGGGTGACCGCCCTGCGGATCAGCCGAAGGATCAGCCGGTGTACGGACCGTAGTCGTAGTCGTCCAGCGGGACGGCCTGACCGGAGCCCGCGCCGAACGGCGACAGGTCGTAGTCGTCGTAGCCGACGGCCGAGTACATGGCGGCCTTGGCCTCCTCGGTCGGCTCGACCCGGATGTTGCGGTAGCGGGGAAGACCCGTACCGGCCGGGATGAGCTTACCGAGGATGACGTTCTCCTTGAGGCCCAGCAGCGGGTCCGACTTGGCGTGGATCGCCGCGTCGGTGAGCACCCGGGTCGTCTCCTGGAAGGAGGCGGCCGACAGCCAGGACTCAGTGGCCAGCGAGGCCTTGGTGATACCCATCAGCTGCGGACGGCCGGAGGCGGGGTGACCGCCCTCGGACACCACGCGGCGGTTCTCCTGCTCGAAGCGGCCGCGCTCGACCAGCTCGCCCGGCAGCAGCTCGGCGTCGCCCGACTCGATGATCGTCACGCGGCGGAGCATCTGCCGGATGATGATCTCGATGTGCTTGTCGTGGATCGACACACCCTGCGAGTTGTAGACCTTCTGGACTTCGGCGACCAGGTGGATCTGGACGGCACGCTGGCCCATGATCCGCAGCACGTCGTGCGGGTTGGTGGCACCGACGGTCAGCTTCTGGCCGACCTCGACCGCCTCGCCCTCGCTGACCAGCAGCTTGACGCGCTTGGAGACCGGGTACGCGATCTCGTCCGTGCCGTCGTCCGGCGTGACGACGACCTTGCGGGTCTTCTCGGTGTCCTCGATCCGGACCCGGCCGGCCGCCTCGGAGATCGGGGCGACACCCTTCGGGGTACGGGCCTCGAAGAGCTCGACAACACGGGGCAGACCCTGGGTGATGTCGTCACCGGCCACACCACCGGTGTGGAAGGTACGCATGGTCAGCTGGGTACCGGGCTCACCGATGGACTGGGCGGCGATGATGCCGACCGCCTCACCGATGTCGACCAGCTTGCCGGTGGCCAGCGAACGGCCGTAGCAGAAGGCACAGGTGCCGACCGCCGACTCACAGGTCAGGATCGAGCGGACCTTGACCGCACTGACGCCGTTCCGGATCAGCTCGTCCATCAGGACGTCGCCGAGGTCGGTGTTGGCGGTCGCGATCAGCTTGCCGTCGACAGTGATGTCCTCGGCGAGCATGCGGGCGTACACGCTGGTCTCGACGTCGTCGGCCTTGCGCAGCACACCGTCCGCGCCGACCTGGCCGATCTCCAGCTTGAGGCCGCGCTCGGTGCCGCAGTCCTCCTCGCGGATGATCACGTCCTGCGAGACGTCCACCAGACGACGGGTCAGGTAACCCGAGTCGGCGGTACGCAGCGCGGTGTCGGCCAGACCCTTACGGGCACCGTGGGTGGAGATGAAGTACTCCAGCACGGACAGGCCCTCACGGAACGAGGCCTTGATGGGACGCGCGATGGTCTCGTTCTTCGCGTTCGACACCAGACCACGCATACCGGCGATCTGACGCATCTGCATCATGTTTCCGCGCGCGCCCGAGTCGACCATCATGAAGATGGGGTTCGTCTTCGGGAAGTTCGCGGCCATCGCGTCGGCGACCTCGTTGGTCGCCCGGGTCCAGATGCCGACCAGCTCGGACTTGCGCTCGTTGTCGGTGATCAGACCGCGCTCGTACTGCTTCTGGACCTTCTCCGCCTGCGCCTCGTAGCCCTCCAGAATGGCGGGCTTGCTCGGCGGGACGATGACGTCCGAGATCGAGACGGTGACACCGGAACGGGTCGACCAGTGGAAGCCGGCCGCCTTCAGGTTGTCGAGCGTCGCGGCGACGACGACCTTCGGGTAGCGCTCGGCGAGGTCGTTGACGATCGCCGACAGCTGCTTCTTGCCGACCTCGTAGTCGACGAACGGGTAGTCCTCGGGCAGCAGCTCGTTGAAGAGCGCGCGGCCCAGGGTGGTGGAGATCCGGAACGGCTCGCCCTCGGTCCAGGTCGGCTGCCCGTCCTCGTCCACCGGCGCGACCCAGCCGCGCGGCGGCACGGTGCCGGCCGGCATGCGCAGGTCGATCGGGGCCTGGACGTCCAGCTCGCGGGCGTCGAAGGCCATGATCGCCTCGGCGGTCGAGGAGAAGGAACGGCCCTTGCCCTTGACCTCCTCGCGGTCCGAGGTGAGGAAGAACAGGCCCAGCACCATGTCCTGGGTCGGCATGGTGACGGGGCGACCGTCGGCCGGCTTCAGGATGTTGTTCGAGGACAGCATCAGGATGCGGGCCTCGGCCTGCGCCTCCGCGGACAGCGGCAGGTGCACGGCCATCTGGTCACCGTCGAAGTCCGCGTTGAACGCGGTGCAGACGAGCGGGTGGATCTGGATGGCCTTGCCCTCGACCAGCTGCGGCTCGAAGGCCTGGATGCCGAGGCGGTGCAGGGTGGGCGCACGGTTCAGCAGCACCGGGTGCTCGGCGATGACCTCTTCGAGGACGTCCCACACCACGGGGCGGGCGCGCTCGACCATGCGCTTGGCCGACTTGATGTTCTGCGCGTGGTTCAGGTCGACCAGGCGCTTCATCACGAACGGCTTGAAGAGCTCCAGCGCCATGGCCTTCGGCAGACCGCACTGGTGCAGCTTGAGCTGCGGGCCGACGACGATGACCGAACGGGCCGAGTAGTCGACTCGCTTGCCGAGCAGGTTCTGACGGAAACGACCCTGCTTGCCCTTCAGCATGTCGCTGAGGGACTTCAGCGGGCGGTTGCCCGGGCCGGTGACCGGACGGCCACGACGGCCGTTGTCGAACAGCGCGTCGACGGCCTCCTGCAGCATGCGCTTCTCGTTGTTCACGATGATCTCGGGCGCGCCGAGGTCGAGAAGCCGCTTCAGGCGGTTGTTGCGGTTGATGACGCGGCGGTACAGGTCGTTCAGGTCGGAGGTGGCGAAGCGGCCACCGTCGAGCTGGACCATCGGACGCAGGTCCGGCGGGATCACCGGGACGCAGTCCAGCACCATGCCCTTGGGCTTGTTGCTGGTCTGCAGGAAGGCGGAGACGACCTTGAGGCGCTTGAGCGCACGGGTCTTCTTCTGGCCCTTGCCGGTGCGGATGATCTCGCGGAGGCGCTCGGCCTCCTCGCCCAGGTCGAAGGACTCCAGGCGGTCCTTGAGGGCCGCCGCGCCCATCGAGCCGGAGAAGTAGGTGCCGAAGCGGTCGCGCAGCTCGCGGTAGAGCAGCTCGTCGCCCTCGAGGTCCTGGACCTTGAGGTTCTTGAAGCGGGCCCACACCTCGTCCAGGCGGTCGATCTCGCGCTGGGTGCGGTCGCGGAGCTGCTTCATCTCGCGCTCGGCGCCCTCGCGCACCTTGCGGCGGACGTCGGCCTTGGCGCCCTCGGCCTCCAGCTCGGCCAGGTCGGACTCGGCCTTCTTGGCCCGGGCCTCGAGGTCGGCGTCGCGGCGGTTCTCGATCTGCTGACGCTCGACCGAGACGTGCGCCTCCAGGGAGGGGAGGTCGCGCTGACGGCGCTCGTCGTCCACCCAGGTGATCATGTAGGCGGCGAAGTAGATGACCTTCTCGAGGTCCTTCGGCGCAAGGTCGAGCAGGTAGCCCAGGCGGGACGGGACACCCTTGAAGTACCAGATGTGGGTGACCGGGGCGGCCAGCTCGATGTGGCCCATCCGCTCACGGCGCACCTTGGCGCGGGTCACCTCGACGCCGCAGCGCTCGCAGATGATGCCCTTGAAGCGGACGCGCTTGTACTTACCGCAGTAGCACTCCCAGTCCCGGGTGGGACCGAAGATCTTCTCGCAGAAAAGGCCGTCCTTTTCCGGCTTCAGCGTGCGGTAGTTGATGGTCTCCGGCTTCTTCACCTCGCCGTGCGACCACTGGCGGATGTCGTCGGCGGTGGCCAGTCCGATGCGGAGCTCGTCGAAGAAGTTGACGTCAAGCACTGGTCGTCAAGCCCTCTTTCGTGATTCGAGAGTCTGTCTGTTGGTCTGAGGGGGGCCTGGGGGCGGGCCGACCGGGGTCACCGGCCGGCCCGACCTCCGTCAGACCTCTTCGACGCTGCTCGGCTCGCGCCGGGACAGGTCAATGCCGAGCTCCTCGGCGGCGCGGAACACGTCCTCGTCGCTGTCGCGCATCTCGATGGACTGGCCGTCCGAGGACAGCACCTCCACGTTGAGGCAGAGCGACTGCATTTCCTTGATGAGGACCTTGAAGGACTCGGGAATGCCGGGCTCGGGGATGTTCTCGCCCTTGACGATGGCCTCGTAGACCTTCACTCGGCCGAGGACGTCGTCGGACTTGATGGTGAGCAGCTCCTGCAGCGCGTACGCGGCGCCGTATGCCTCAAGGGCCCACACCTCCATCTCACCGAAGCGCTGACCACCGAACTGCGCCTTACCACCGAGCGGCTGCTGGGTGATCATCGAGTACGGACCGGTCGAACGGGCGTGCAGCTTGTCGTCGACCAGGTGGTGCAGCTTGAGGATGTACATGTAGCCGACCGAGACCGGCATCGGGAACGGCTCGCCGGAGCGGCCGTCGAACAGCCGGGCCTTGCCGGTGGAGTTCACCAGGCGCTCACCGTCACGGGTGAGGGTGGTGTTGTCCAGCAGGCCGGTGATCTCGTCCTCGCGGGCGCCGTCGAACACCGGGGTGGCGAGGTTGGTGCCGCCCTCGACGGTGTCCGCGCCGATCGCCTGCAGACGCTTGGCCCACTCGTCGGCGAGGCCGGAGACGTCCCAGCCCTGCTTGGCGAGCCAGCCGAGGTGGATCTCCAGGACCTGTCCCGGGTTCATTCGGGACGGGACACCCAGCGGGTTCAGGATGATGTCGACCGGGGTGCCGTCCTCCAGGAACGGCATGTCCTCGACCGGCAGGATCTTGGAGATAACACCCTTGTTGCCGTGACGGCCGGCCAGCTTGTCACCGTTGGTGATCTTGCGCTTCTGGGCGACGTAGACGCGGACCAGCTGGTTCACGCCGGGGGGAAGCTCGTCGCCCTCCTCGCGGTCGAAGACGCGGACGCCGATGACCTTGCCGGACTCACCGTGCGGCACCTTCAGCGAGGTGTCGCGGACCTCACGGGCCTTCTCACCGAAGATCGCGCGGAGCAGGCGCTCCTCCGGGGTCAGCTCGGTCTCACCCTTCGGGGTGACCTTGCCGACCAGGATGTCGCCGGTGACGACGTCGGCGCCGATCCGGATGATGCCGCGCTCGTCGAGGTCGGCGAGGACCTCCTCGGAGACGTTCGGGATGTCCCGGGTGATCTCCTCGGGGCCCAGCTTGGTGTCACGGGCGTCGACCTCGTGCTCCTCGATGTGGATCGAGGAGAGGACGTCGTCCTGGACGAGGCGCTGCGACAGGATGATCGCGTCCTCGTAGTTGTGGCCCTCCCACGACATGAACGCCACGAGGAGGTTCTTGCCGAGGGCCATCTCGCCCTCGTCGGTGCACGGGCCGTCGGCCAGCACCTGGCCGGCCTCCACCCGGGCGCCCTCGTCCACGAGCACCTTCTGGTTGAAGGCGGTGCCCTGGTTGGAGCGGGTGAACTTGGCGGCGCGGTAGGTGTTGTACGTGCCGTCGTCGTTGGCCACGGTGACGTAGTCGGCCGAGACCTCCTGCACCACACCGGCCTTGTCGGCGGTGATGACGTCCGCGGCGTCGACGGCGCAGCGGTACTCCATGCCGGTGCCGACCAGCGGCGCCTCGCTGCGCAGCAGCGGGACGGCCTGGCGCATCATGTTCGAGCCCATCAGCGCGCGGTTGGCGTCGTCGTGCTCGAGGAAGGGGATCATGGCGGTCGCGACCGACACCATCTGGCGCGGCGAGACGTCCATGTAGTCGATCTCGGTGCCGGGGATGTAGTCGATCTCGCCGCCACGGCGGCGGACCAGGACACGCGGCTCGGCGAAGGTCAGCTCCGCGGTCAGCGGGGCGTTGGCCTGCGCGATGACGTAGCGGTCCTCCTCGTCGGCGGTCAGGTAGTCCACGGCCTCGGTGACGACACCGTCGACGACCTTGCGGTACGGGGTCTCGATGAAACCGAACGCGTTGACCCGGCCGTACGAGGCCAGCGAGCCGATCAGACCGATGTTCGGGCCTTCGGGGGTCTCGATCGGACACATGCGGCCGTAGTGCGAGGGGTGCACGTCACGGACCTCGAAGCCGGCCCGCTCACGGGACAGACCACCGGGGCCGAGCGCGGACAGACGACGCTTGTGGGTCAGGCCCGACAGCGGGTTCGTCTGGTCCATGAACTGCGACAGCTGGCTGGTGCCGAAGAACTCCTTGATGGAGGCGACGACCGGCCGGATGTTGATCAGGGTCTGCGGCGTGATCGCCTCGACGTCCTGGGTGGTCATGCGCTCGCGGACCACGCGCTCCATGCGGGCGAGGCCGGTGCGGACCTGGTTCTGGATCAGCTCGCCGACGTTGCGCAGGCGACGGTTGCCGAAGTGGTCGATGTCGTCGACCTCGATGACAATGTCGCGGCCCTCGTCATCACGCCACTCGGTCTCGCCGGCGTGCAGCTTGACCAGGTACTTGATGGTGTTGATGATGTCGGGCTCGGTGAGCACACCGGAGTCCAGCGACTCGGCGTTGCCGAGCTTGCGGTTCACCTTGTAGCGGCCGACCTTCGCCAGGTCGTAGCGCTTCGGGTTGAAGTACAGGTTCTCCAGCAGCGTCTGCGCGGCCTCACGCGTGGGCGGCTCGCCCGGGCGCAGCTTGCGGTAGATGTCGAGCAGCGCGTCGTCCTGGCCCTGGGTGTGGTCCTTCTCCAGGGTGGCGCGCATCGACTCGTACTCGCCGAACTCCTCGAGAATCATCTCGCTGGTCCAGCCGAGGGCCTTCAGCAGCACGGTGACCGACTGCTTGCGCTTGCGGTCGATGCGGACACCGACCATGTCGCGCTTGTCGATCTCCATCTCCAGCCAGGCACCGCGGGAGGGGATGATCTTCGCGGAGAAGATGTCCTTGTCGGACACCTTGTCCAGGGTGGAGTCGAAGTAGACACCGGGGGAACGCACCAGCTGGGACACGACGACACGCTCGGTGCCGTTGATGATGAACGTGCCCTTGTTGGTCATGAGCGGGAAGTCGCCCATGAACACGGTCTGGGACTTGATCTCACCGGTCTCGTTGTTGGTGAACTCCGCGGTGACGAAGAGCGGGGCCGCGAAGGTGAAGTCGCGGTCCTTGCACTCGTCGATGGAGTTCTTCGGCGGCTCGAAACGGTGGTCCCGGAAGGTCAGGGACATCGACCCGCTGAAGTCCTCGATCGGGGAGATCTCCTCGAAGATCTCCTCCAGACCGGACTTGGTGGGGACGTCCTGACCGCTCTCCAGGGCTGCCTCGACCCGGGACTTCCAGGCCGCATTGCCGAGCAGCCAGTCAAAGCTCTCGGTCTGCAGGGCGAGGAGGTTGGGGACCTCGAGGGGCTCCTTGATCTTCGCGAACGAGACGCGGAGCGGGGCGGTGGATGCGGAATTGTTCGAGGCGTTGCGCGGCGCGGCCAAGAGGGGGGTCCTTCCGAGGGCTCGGAGCTCACTACGCGCATACCGTCCGGGCCTTGGCCGAGGCGGAAAACCCCAGGTCAGGACAGGGGCCACTCCGGGCGACGAGTCACGGAGCAGCTAACAGGCAGCGCAAAGGGACAGTGTAGCCAATGGCGACACTGCTAGCAAGCCCTGATTCGGAGACCGAATCGGACGCTCCTCCCGTACAACCGACAACCCGGGCAGTGATCCCTCACCGGCCGGGCCGTCGCACCCACTCCTGCGTCACCGGGAACCTTCCCAGTGCCGCCGCCGAATATGCATCGGAGGCGGTTCCGCTTGGGCACGCGCCTTGAGAATCGCGCGCCGCGTGCTGTTCGTCAAGGCCCCCACCAGGGTGCGGACCTCGCAGTGCCCATCGTCGCAGCCGCTCCCGGCGTTACACACGGCCCGTGACGGGGTCGCGACGACAGCGATCACCCTACCCCCGGGGACCGACAGGATCCGAGTCCACCATCGGCCGAACGAAGCCCGGCCGGAAGAGCACCTCTCAGAGAGAGGAGAAAGTCACTTGACGGTGACCTTGGCGCCAGCGCCCTCGAGCTGAGCCTTCGCCTTCTCGGCGACGTCC
>NZ_JBVJHA010000001.1:256401-339999 GCF_055587065.1 Kitasatospora sp. NPDC048662
CGGCCCGGCCGGAAGAGCACCTCTCAGAGAGAGGAGAAAGTCACTTGACGGTGACCTTGGCGCCAGCGCCCTCGAGCTGAGCCTTCGCCTTCTCGGCGACGTCCTTGGCAACCTTCTCCAGGACCTTGGCACCAGCGGTGTCAACGAGGTCCTTGGCCTCCTTCAGGCCGAGGGAGGTCAGGGCGCGCACCTCCTTGATGACCTGGATCTTCTTGTCGCCGGCACCGTCGAGGATGACGTCGAACTCGTCCTGCTCCTCAACAGCCTCAGCGGCAGCGCCCGGAGCGGCAACGCCGGCAACGGCGACCGGGGCGGCGGCGGTGACGTCGAACTTGTCCTCGAAGGCCTTGACGAACTCGGAGAGCTCGATCAGGGTCATGTCCTCGAACTGCGCGAGCAGGTCCTCGGTGCTGAGCTTCGCCATGATTGGCGTCCTTCCACTAATTCGGCAGGTGCCGGATGTACGGGTTGGCGGGCGTGCTTACGGGCCCGCTGGGACAGGGAGTGGTTACTCCGCGTCCTCGGCGGGAGCCGGAGTACCGGCACCGCCCTGCTCGACCTTCTCGCGCAGCGCTTCCACGGTGCGAACGAGCTTGGACGGGAGCGCCTGGAAGACCGCGGCAGCCTGGGACGGCTTGGCCTTCATCGCACCCGCCAGCTTGGCGAGCAGCACCTCGCGGGACTCGAGGTCCGCGAGCTTCTTGATCTCATCGGCGGTCAGCGCCTTACCGTCAAGGACACCGCCCTTGATGATGAGAGCAGGGTTCTCCTTGGCGAAGTCACGCAGAGCCTTCGCCGACTCCACCGGGTCACCGGTGACGAAGGCGACAGCCGTCGGACCGGCGAACAGGTCGTCCAGCTCGGAGATCCCGGCCTCGTTGGCCGCGATCTTGGTCAGCGTGTTCTTCACCACGGCGTAATCGGCGTTGCCGGTGAGCGAGCGACGCAGCGTCTTCAGCTGCTTCACCGTGAGACCGCGGTACTCGGTCAGAACGGCGGCGCTGGAAGCACGGAACTTGTCCGTGATCTCGGCGACGTCGGCAGCCTTGTCGGGCCTGGCCATAGGCTTACGCCTCCTTCCGTGATGTCGAAGTCGGGCCGACCTTCGAGAAGTCGACCATTCAACGCCGCGGACCCCGGGAAGCGAAAAAGCCCCGGCGCGCAGGCGCACGGGGCTTGCCACGACCTCGACGAACCGTGAACGGCTCGGAGATCTTGATCTGCTCCACAACCTGCGCGGGCGACCCGCACGAGGCGGATCCTTCGGCACCGACCACCCTCACGGGCAAACGGCAACAACCAGCGGTCTTTGGCTCGGCCAGCTTAACGAAGCGAAGTAAACATGTGCAAATTGCTTCGGTTTCGCGCGCCCGCCTACGGGAACAGCGGCGGGCTCGCGCCGGACTCCGGAGCGATGTCCGCCTCGGCGGGGCCCTGCACCGAGATCGCGGAGCTGCCGTACTCGCTGTAGCCGATGGTGTCCACCTCGGCGGCGGCGCGGCGGAGCTGGACCAGCTGGTCGTGGTCGTTGAGCCACAGGTCGAGCACCACCTCGCCGGGGCCGAGCGCGGTCTCCAGGGCTTGGCGCCGGACCTGGTCCAGCTGGGTCTGCGCGGCGGCGTACTGGGCGGCGGTCAGGGTGACCCGGTAGTGCTGGACGGTGGTGTCCAGCAGCTTCTCCTCGCCGAGCAGCACCGGAGTGTCGGCGGCGGCCGCGGCGGTGGTGGCGACCACCGGACTGATCCGGTCGATCAGAGCGGAGTAGGGGCAGCGGGTGCCACCCGAGTACTTCTCCCAGTGCGGGCCGCCGAGCCGGGCGGCGGTCTGCGGGTCGCCGCCCACGTAGGCGGAGGTGTCCAGCACCATCAGCCGCCGGGCGTCCCCGTCGCCCCGGTACTGCAGCACCGTCTTCGGTGCCCAGAACAGCGCGCCCTTGGCCCGCTCCTCCCCCAGGGTGGCCCGGAACTCGCCGCGCCGGGCCTCGCGCAGCGCCAGCTGGGCGGAGAGCAGCACCCCGTGCGGGGAGCGGTCGGTGGGCGTGGCCTGGGCGCTGGTCTGGGACGGGGTGGCGGGCCGCGCGGAGCTGTCGCCGTGGCCGGAGCCGCTGCAGCCGCTCGCCGCGGCCAGCAGCAGGGCGCCCGCCAGCAGGGCCGCGGTCGTCCGCGCGCGTGCCGCCATCGGTCCCTCCTTCCGGCCGTCCGTTCCGCTCCCCCACCTTGTCACGCGTCCCCTCCGGCCCGGCAGCGACCCCGGGCCGGACGGGACCGGGATCACTGCTTCAGCAGATCGGTCAGCGAGAAGACCTCGGAGTCGGCCGGGGCCTTGGTCGGCTGGACGCTGCCGAGTGCGCTGAAGACGATCTTGGCGGAGCCGGTCTCCAGGCCGTTGCTGGACTGCTGGACGACCTCGCCCTTGGCGTTGATCCAGAACTCCTCGGTGATCGTCGAGCCCTTCTTCTTCAGCTCGGCCAGCACCTGGGTCTTCAGCTCCGGCGCCAGTTGCATCTTCTCGACCAGGGAGTCCACCGGGACCTCGCTGCGGTAGTGCGTGGTGCTCTGGCCCGCCACCGTCTCGGCGCCGGCCTCGGTCGCGGTCGGCGCGGCGACGGCCAGCTGCACGGCCGGGTTCATCAGCTCCATGGTGGAGGCGAAGCCGCCGGCGTCGCTGCCGCCGGGGGCGCCCTGGGCGGCGGCCTTCGGGTCGATCTTCATCCAGGCCTTGCCGCCGGCCAGCTCGGCCATCTCGGCGTTGACCCCGACGTACATCACGTCGCCGACGAAGAGGATCTTGCTGTCCTTGCCGTCGGTCTTGGTGGTGAGCAGGAAGGTCTTCGGCGTCTTCCAGACGAACTCGCCGGTGCCCTCGGTCTCACCGCTGACGGCCAGCTTGGCGCTGCCGGCCTTCTCCATCACCGCGGCCGAGGCGAGCAGCGCCTCCTTGGCGCCGAGCTTCGCGCCACCCTGGCCACCGCCGCTGCCGCCGTCCGTGCCCTTGCTGGCCGAGGCGCCGCCGGAGGCGGCGGTCGAACCCGGCTTGGCGTCGGCGGTGCTGCTGCTGCCCGATCCGGAGCTGCCACAGGCGGTCAGCAGACCTGCGGCCAGGCAGGCCACGGCAACGGTACGCAGTGCGCGCACGAGAGTCCCCCTCTTATCCGATTCTCATGTCAAAAGGCCATCGGACTCTATCCGATGGCCTCCGGGCGCGCGGCGCAGTCGAAAACGGCACCGGGCCCGCACCCCATGAGGGGTGCGGGCCCGGTGAGTTGACCGCGTGGGGAACTGACCTGGGGTCAGACCGCCGCCGGGTCCTCCTCGACGAGGAGGTTACGGGTGCGGTTCGGGTCCACCTGGATGCCGGGGCCCATGGTGGTGGCGAAGGCGATCTTCTTGATGTAGCGGCCCTTGGCGGCGGACGGCTTGGCCCGGAGGACCTCGTCCAGCGCCGCGGCGTAGTTCTCGACCAGCTGCTCGTCCGAGAACGAGGTCTTGCCGATGATCAGGTGCAGGTTCGAGTGCTTGTCGACGCGGAACTCGATCTTGCCGCCCTTGATCTCGTTGACGGCCTTGGCGACGTCCGGGGTCACGGTGCCGGTCTTCGGGTTCGGCATCAGGCCACGGGGACCGAGCACGCGGCCCAGGCGGCCGACCTTGCCCATCAGGTCCGGGGTGGCGACGACGGCGTCGAAGTCCAGACGACCCTTGGCCACCTCGTCGATCAGCTCGTCCGAGCCGACGATGTCGGCACCCGCGGCACGCGCGGCCTCGGCACGCTCACCGTTCGCGAAGACCAGGACCCGGGCGGTCTTACCGGTGCCGTGCGGGAGGATGACGGTGCTGCGGACCATCTGGTCGGCCTTGCGCGGGTCGACACCCAGGCGCATGGCAACCTCGACGGTGCCGTCGAACTTGGTGGTGGAGGTCGCCTTGGCGAGGCGGACGGCCTCGAGCGGGGCGTAGATCCGGGTGCGGTCGACCTGGGCGTCCGCGGCCTTGAGGGCCTTGCTGCGCTTCACTGCTGCTCCTAGTAACTAATGGAGTTCGTGGTAGTCACGGGCCGCGCCGGCCCTACCACGGTGGACGTACGGGCTGATCAGCCCTCGACGGTGATGCCCATCGACCGGGCGGTGCCGGCGATGATCTTCTCCGCGGCGTCCAGGTCGTTGGCGTTCAGGTCGGGCATCTTGGTGGTGGCGATCTCGCGCACCTGGGCCGAGGTCAGCTTGGCGACCTTGGTCTTGTGCGGCTCCTTGGAGCCCTTGTCGATGCCCGCGGCCTTCAGGATGAGGCGCGCAGCCGGCGGGGTCTTCGTGACGAAGGTGAAGGAACGGTCGTCGTAGACCGTGATCTCCACCGGCACGATCATGCCGCGCTGCGACTCGGTGGCCGCGTTGTACGCCTTGCAGAATTCCATGATGTTGACGCCGTGCTGACCCAGCGCGGGGCCGACCGGCGGCGCCGGGTTGGCCGCACCGGCGTTGATCTGGAGCTTGATAAGCCCCGTGACCTTCTTCTTCTTGGGAGGCATGTCTCTCCGGGTCCTTCCGAGAGGTGATTGCTGATGTGCCCGACCCCGGGGCGAAACCCGGCCGCCAGGACACACATCGGACCAGGCTAACCGCTGATGCGGCGCTGGACCAAAACGGTGCCGGGGCGGAGGCTCTCGCCCCGCCCCGGCACCGGTGACCTGTGGGTCAGTTCTTCTGGATCTGGTCGAAGGAGAGCTCCACCGGGGTCTCCCGGCCGAAGATCTCCACCAGGCCCTTGACCTTCTTCGAGTCGGGGTTGATCTCGTTGATGGTCGCCTGCAGGGTGGCGAACGGACCGTCGGTGACGGTGACCGAGTCGCCGACCTCGAAGTCCAGCACCTGAACCTCGACCGGGCGCACCGGCGAAGCCTTGCCGGCTTCCTTGGCGGCGGCGCGCTCCACGTCGGGGGCGAGCATCTTGACGACCTCGTCCAGGGTCAGCGGGTACGGGTCGTAGGCGTTGCCGACGAAGCCGGTGACACCGGGGGTGTTGCGCACGACACCCCAGGACTCGGGGGTGAGGTCCATGCGCACCAGCACGTAGCCGGGGAGCTTGTTCTGCCGGATGGTCTTGCGGTCGCCGTTCTTGATCTGGACGACCTCCTCCTGCGGAACCTGGGACTCGAAGATGTAGTCCTCGACGTTCAGCGAGACGGAGCGCTGCTCCAGGTTCTGCTTCACCCGGTTCTCGTAGCCGGCGTAGGTGTGGATGACGTACCACTCGCCCGGGGCGCGGCGCAGCTGCTCGCGGAACTCGGCGACGGGGTCGGACTCGACCTCCTCGACGACGAGGGCCTCTTCGTCGGCGGCCTCTTCCTCGGCGGCGGCCTCGTCGTCCACCTCGTGCACGGCCTCGACCTCGGCCGGCTCGCCCGCTTCGGCGTCGGCGGCCTCGACCTCGTCCTCGTCGCCGTCCACGCCGGCTGCACCCTCAACGGTCGCCTCGGCAGCGGACTCGGCTTCGGCAGCCTCGGCCGCGTCCAGCTCGGCGGCGACATCCGCCTCGCGGACGGTCTCGTCGGCGTCGTACAGGGGGGACTCAGACACGGTCGCTGCTTCTTTCCTGGTTGTGGAACGGATACCTCAACAGTACCGACTCAACGGTAGTCGCCCGCGGCCGTTCGCGCCGACAGCTCGACCCGGGCCGAGGGATTCGGCCCGGGTCGGGGTGGTGTGTCGGTGCGGAATCCGCGGGATCCCGGTTTCGGTCGGCCTGATCGGGTCAGCCGAAGAGCCAGAAGGCTCCCTTGGCGAAGACCCAGTCGAGACCGGCGACCAGCAGCATCAGCACGATCACGAAGGTCACCACGACGGTGGTGTACTGGATCAGCTGGCTACGGGTGGGCCAGACGACCTTGCGCAGCTCGGCGATGATCTGGCGGTAGAAGATGCCCATCCGTGCGAACAGGCCCTTCTTGGCCCGCTTGCCGGACTTCTTGCCACCCTCGCCACCACCGGCCTTGTTGGCCCGCCGGCGGTCGCGCCGCGACAGCTTGCCGTCCGTGGTGGTCTCGTCCGCCGCGTCGGCCCCCTCGGGGTTGCCGCTCTCAGGCGTTGCGGTGGAGCCCGTGGTCTCCGTCACTCGTCCTCACCTGAATCCGGGTCCTGCGGAGCTTCCGTGCCTGGTGCACGGGCGATCCGGCGAAAGCAGTGCTGGGCGGGGCCTTCTCCGCATCAAGCCCGCTCGCTCCTCGGAGCGAACGGGCTTGGCACGAGTCGAGCTGCAGGGCACGAGGGACTCGAACCCCCAACCGCCGGTTTTGGAGACCGGTGCTCTACCAATTGAGCTAGTGCCCTTCGGAACCCTGCGGCTCCGTCGTGGCCCCCAACCTACCGTATCCACCCGGCCGTGTGGTGTACCCGGCCGAAGGATCCGCACTTGGGAGCCGTCGAGCAGTGAGTGTACGGGTTCTTCGCCGATTGGTCGAACCTCATTCACCGCAATCCGCGCGGCGGGGTCACCCGGCCGGCCTCGCGGCGTCACCCGATCGGCGGCAGCGTACGGATGTTGGAACGCGCCGGTACGCATGGTGGAACCGCGATGCCCGGCGCCCGTGCGGTCTGGGACCATGCAAGACATGAGCGCACCCACCCCCGAGAACGTCTCCCCCGCGAACCGCCGGGTCTCCGCCCGGGTCGGCGCCATCGCCGAGTCGGCCACCCTCGCGGTCGATGCCAAGGCCAAGGCCCTCAAGGCGGCCGGCCGTCCGGTGATCGGCTTCGGCGCCGGCGAGCCCGACTTCCCGACCCCCGGCTACATCGTGGACGCGGCCGTCGCTGCCTGCCAGGACCCGGCCAACCACCGCTACACCCCGGCCGCCGGCCTGCCGGAGCTGAAGGCCGCGATCGCCGCCAAGACGCTGCGCGACTCCGGCTACCAGGTGGACGCCTCGCAGGTGCTGGTGACCAACGGCGGCAAGCAGGCGATCTACAACGCCTTCGCCGCGATCCTCGACCCGGGCGACGAGGTGATCATCCCGGCCCCGTACTGGACCACCTACCCGGAGGCCGTGAAGCTGGCCGGCGGCACCCCGGTCGAGGTGGTCGCGGACGAGACCACCGGCTACAAGGTCTCGGTGGCGCAGCTGGAGGCCGCCCGCACCGCGAACACCAAGGTGGTGCTGTTCGTCTCGCCGTCCAACCCGACCGGCGCGGTGTACACCGAGGCGGAGGCCGAAGCGATCGGCCGCTGGGCGCTGGAGCACGGCCTGTGGGTGCTCACCGACGAGATCTACGAGCACCTGGTGTACGGCGACGCGAAGTTCACCTCGCTGCCGGCCCTGCTGCCCGAGCTGGCCGACAAGTGCATCGTGGTCAACGGTGTGGCGAAGACCTACGCGATGACCGGCTGGCGGGTGGGCTGGCTGATCGCCCCGAAGGACGTGGTGGCCGCCGCCACCAACCTGCAGTCGCACGCCACCTCCAACGTCTCCAACGTGGCGCAGCGCGCCGCGCTGGCGGCCGTGGCCGGCGACCTGTCCGCGGTGGACGAGATGAAGACCGCCTTCGACCGCCGCCGCCGCACCATCGTGGCGATGCTGAACGAGATCGAGGGCGTGTACTGCCCCGAGCCCGAGGGCGCGTTCTACGCCTACCCGTCGGTCAAGTCGCTGCTGGGCAAGGAGATCCGCGGCAAGCGCCCGCAGACCTCCGCCGAGCTGGCCACGCTGATCCTGGAGGAGGCCGAGGTCGCGGTCGTCCCCGGCGAGGCCTTCGGCACCCCGGGCTACCTGCGGCTGTCCTACGCGCTGGGCGACGCCGACCTGGTCGAGGGTGTCAGCCGGATGCAGAAGCTGCTGGCCGAGGCCCGCGCCTGATTTCACCCGGGCCGCTGCCGCCCCTCGCACTCACCCCTTCGGGCGACGTGCGGGGGGCGGTTCCTGTTTCGGCGGGTTATGCGGCAGGATCGGTGAATGGATCGCCTGCGTGATGTCCGGAGCCTCCCGAAGGCCCATCTCCACCTGCACTTCACCGGTTCGATGCGCCCCACGACGCTGCTCGAACTCGCCGACAAGCACCGCATCCGGCTGCCCGAGGCGCTCAGTTCGGGCCATCCGCCGAAACTGCGGGCGACCGACGAACGCGGCTGGTTCCGGTTCCAGCGCCTGTACGACACCGCGCGCTCCTGCCTGCGCGACGAGTCCGACATCCGCCGGCTGGTCCGGGAGACCGCCGAGGACGAGCGCGCCGACGGCTCCCGCTGGTTGGAGATCCAGGTCGACCCGACCTCGTACGCGCCGCTGCTGGGCGGGCTCACCCCCACCCTGGAGCTGATCCTGGACGCCGTCCGGGAGGCCTCCGAGGCCACCGGGGTGGGCATCCGGGTGCTGGTCGCGGCGAACCGGATGAAATCGCCGATGGACGCCCGCACGCTGGCCCGCCTCGCCGTCCGCCACGCCGACCAGGGCGTCATCGGCTTCGGCCTGTCGAACGACGAACGGCGGGGCCTGGCACGGGACTTCGACCGGGCGTTCGCGATCGCCCGGAGCGGCGGGCTGCTGGCCGCGCCGCACGGCGGGGAGCTGGCCGGGCCGGGCTCGGTCCGGGACTGCCTGGACGACCTGGGCGCCGGGCGGATCGGCCACGGCGTGCGGGCCGCCGAGGACCCGCGGCTGCTGCAGCGGCTCGCCGACCGGCAGATCACCTGCGAGGTCTGCCCGGCCTCGAACGTCGCGCTCGGCGTCTACGAGCGGCCCGAGGACGTCCCGCTGCGCACCCTGTTCGAGGCCGGGGTGCCGCTGGCGCTGGGCGCCGACGACCCGCTGCTGTTCGGCTCCCGGCTGGCCGACCAGTACGCCCTGGCCCGCGAGTCGCACGAGTTCACCGACGCCGAACTGGCCGAGCTGGCCCGGCAGTCGATCCGGTCCTCGCGGGCGCCCGAGCACATCGCCAAGGAACTGCTGGCGGACATCGACGCCTGGCTGGTCGAGGAACCCGCCCTCGCCGAGCCGGTTCCGGTTTCGCTCTAGGGTCTGCCCCGGCAGGACAGACCCTAAAGGCTGACGCCGACCATCACCGGCTCGTTGACCAGGTCCACCCCGAAGGCCGCCCGCACGCCGTCCCGCACCTCGCGGGCCAGCGCGAGCAGGTCCTCGGTGGTGGCCGAGCCGCGGTTGGTGAGGGCCAGGGTGTGCTTGGTGGAGAGGGTGGCGGGGCCGGTGCCGTGGCCCTTGCGGAAGCCCGCGTTGTCGATCAGCCAGGCCGCCGAGGTCTTGGTGCGGCCCTCGCCGGCCGGGTAGCTGGGGGCCCGCAGCTCGCCCAACCGGGCGGTGAAGTCGGCGAATTGCGCGTCCGTCAGGATCGGGTTGGTGAAGAAGGAACCCGCCGACCAGGTGTCGTGGTCGGCGGAGTCGAGCACCATGCCCTTGCCGGCGCGCAGTCGCAGCACCTCGGCGTGCGCCTCGGCGAGCTTCACCCGCTGGTTCGCCTCGACGCCGAGCGAGCGGGCCACCTCCGCGTATTTCACCGGGGAGGACAGCCCGCCCTCGTCGGCGAGCCGGAAGCGGACCCGCAGCACCACGTACCGGTCCGGGTCGGCCTTGAACCGGCTGTGCCGGTAGGAGAAGCCGCAGTCGGCGCCCGCCAGCCTCACCGTCTCGTCGAGCAGGCGGTCGTAGGCGACCACCTCGGTGATGGTCTCGGCGACCTCCTGGCCGTACGCGCCGACGTTCTGCACCGGGGTCGCGCCCGCGGAGCCCGGGATGCCGGCCAGGAACTCGATGCCGGCCAGGCCCGCGTCGACGGTGCGGGCCACCGCGTCCGACCAGACCTCGCCGGCCGCGAGTTCCAGCAGCGTGCCGTCCAGCGTGAAGCCGGTGGTGGCGATCCGCAGGACGGTGCCGGGGAAGCCGGCGTCGGAGATCACCAGGTTGGAGCCGCCGCCGATCACCAGCAGCGGCTCCCCCGCCCGGTCGGCCGCGCGGACCGCGGCGACCACCTCGGCGTCCGTCCCGGCCGTCACCAGCCGGCGGGCGGGGCCGCCGAGGCGCAGCGTCGTCAGCGGGGCCAGCGGTGCGTCCATCTGCTCAATCACCGCCCCAGCGTAACCGCCCGCCGTGCGAGGGGGTCAGGACCGGCCTGCGGGGGCGGCGGCCAGCGGCGAGCGGTGGTCGGCTGCGGCCTCGGCGGCGGCCCGCAGGCCGGGCCGGCGCGGGACGAAGGCCGCGGCCACCGATCCGGCGGCGACCACGGCGGCGCCGACCAGCAGCGCGGGGACGACTCCGTCGGTGAAGGCGGCGGCACTGCCGTAGCCGCCCCGCGCGGAGAACACGGCGGACAGCACGGCCACCCCGAGCGCCCCGCCGACCTCGCGCATCGCGTTGTTGGCGCCGGAGGCGATGCCCTGCTCGGCGGGACGGACGCTCGCCATCACCAGGCTGGCGGTGGGCGCGAAGTACAGCGACATGCCGATGCCGCAGACCACCAGGACCGGGACCTGCTGCCCGTACCCGGCGGAGTGGTCGATCAGCAGCGCGTACCCGGCCAGGCCGAGGGCCTGCAGGGCGAGGCCGGTGACGACCAGCGGACGGGCGCCGATCCGGTCGATGAGCAGTCCGGCGAGCGGGGAGATCAGCAGCGGCATCCCGGTCCACGGGAGCATCCGCAGGCCGGCCTGTTCGGGGGTGTAGCCGCCGACGCCCTGGAAGTACTGGCTGATAAGGAAGATCGAGCCGAACATGCCGAGGTACATCAGCAGGCTCGCCGCGTTCACGGCGCTGAACGCCCGGCCGCGGAACAGTCGCATCGGCAGCATCGGCCGCTGCGCCCAGCGCAGTTCGTACCCGACGAAGGCGAGCAGCAGCAGGGCGCCGGCGATCAGCGAGGTGAGGACGAGCGGGTCGGTCCAGCCGTCGGGGTTGCCGCGGACCAGGCCGAGGACGATGCCGAACAGGCCGGCGCTGACCAGCACGGTGCCGGGGACGTCCAGCCGGGGGTTCTCGCCGTGGCTCTCGGCCAGCTTGGCGCGGGCGATCGGCAGCAGGGCCAGGCCGACGGGGACGTTCACCCAGAAGATCCACTGCCAGGAGAAGTGCTCGGTGAGGCTGCCGCCGATCAGCGGCCCGACGGAGACGGCGAGCCCGCTGACGGCGGACCAGATGCCGAGTGCCGCGCCGCGCTTGGCGGCGGGCACCGCGGCGGCCAGCAGGGTGAGGGTGAGCGGCATGGCCACCGCCGCGCCGGCGCCCTGGACGGCGCGGGCGGCGATCAGGGTGCCGATGGTCGGGGCGAGCGCGGCGCCGGCCGAGCCGAGGGTGAAGACGGCCAGCCCGATCACGAACATCCGGCGGCGGCCGAACCGGTCGCCGAGTGCGGCGCCGAGCATCAGCAGGACGGCGAAGGTCAGGGTGTAGGCGCTGACCGTCCATTCCAGGTCGGCGAGGCCGCCGCCCAGGTCGGCGCGGATGGCGGGCAGGGCGGTGGTGACCACCAGGTTGTCGAGTCCGGCCATGAAACTGGCGGCGCTGACGACCACCAAGGTCCAGACGGCTTGCCTGTTCACGATGGATTTCCCCCAAAGGTTGTGATTGATCAATAACTTTCGTGGGCCGAAAAAAGGGCGCGCCGCCACCCGGGCGGAGCGCGCCTCAGCGGTCCTCGGTCTTCTCGCTGCAGTCCTCGAACCCGGACCAGATCCGGTGGTCCATCGGATACCCCAGTCCGACCAGGGTGTTGATCAGCATGCCGTAGGCCATGAACCGGGTGGCCTCCTTCTGGTCGCCGCCGAGCCGCTCGCGGATCCGCTCGAACAGTCGCAGCCACGCCGCCCGGGCCGTGTCGCCGACCTGCTCCTCGCCGGCCGACTCCGCCGCGAACACCGAGACGTACATCTGCATCTGCATCATGAGCTGCTCGCGGTCCTCGACCAGGCGCATGTACGCACGCGACATCGCGTCCTGCGCCGCCTCCCCCGTCAGTCCCTCCGACGCGCGGTCGAAGACCCGCCAGGTCTCCTCGACGCAGTACTCGCAGGCGGCCTCGAAGATCGCCTGCTTGTTGGGGAAGAGCCGGAACAGGTACGGCTGCGAGACGCCCACCCGGCGGGCGATCGCCTCGGTGGAGGTGCCCCGGTAGCCACCCCGGGCGAACTCCACCATGGCCGCCCGCACGACGCTCTCGCGCCGCTCCTCGGCGGACATCCTGATGCTGTTCTTGGCCATGGCCTCAGATTAGTGAGTGACCAATAACTTCGGCAAGTGCCCGCGGCCCCCGGGCGCCCAGCACCCGGGGGGTCGGCCTCAGCCCAGCCGGACCACGGCCCGGGCCATGCCCAGGACCTTCTGGCCTTCGCTGGTCGCCACCAGGTCCACCCGCACCCGGTTGTCGTCCAGCAGCACGGCGACCTTGCCGGTGACCTCGATGACCGCGCCCACGCCGTCGTTCGGGACGATCACCGGCTTGGTGAAGCGGACGCCGTACTCGACCACCGCGGCCGGGTCGCCGACCCAGTCGGTGACCACCCGGGCGGCCTCAGCCATGGTGAACATGCCGTGCGCGATCACGTCGGGCAGGCCGACCTCGTGGGCGAACTTCTCGTTCCAGTGGATCGGGTTGAAGTCCCCCGACGCCCCCGCGTACTGCACCAGCGTGGCCCGGGTCACCGGGAACGACTGGGCCGGCAGCTCGGTGCCGACCTGAACCTCGTCAAAGCGGACCGCCACGGTCACTCCTCCCCGGCTTCGTCGGCGGCGCGGGCCACCAGCGTCATGATCGACGTCACCACGTGCTCGCCACTGGCGTCGTGCACCTCACCGCGGACCGTCAGCACGTCGTTGCCGGCCAGCGACTTGATCGCGTCGATGGAGATCGTCACCGAGAGCCGGTCACCGGCCCGGGCCGGGCGGGAGTAGACGAACTTCTGGTCGCCGTGCACCACCCGGCTGTAGTCCAGGCCCAGCTCCGGGTCGTTCACCACCTGCGCCGCCGCCTGGAAGGACAGCATGAACGGGAAGGTCGGCGGAGCGATCACGTCCGGGTGGCCGAGCGACTTGGCCGCCTCGGCGTCGGTGTACGCCGGGTTCGCGTCGCCGATCGCGGCGGCGAACTCGCGGATCTTCTCCCGGCCGACCTCGTACGGCGCGGTGGGCGGGTAGGTCCGCCCGATGAACGAGGGGTCGAGCGGCATGGGCAACTCCTCCGGTGGTCCGTCAGGTCCGTGATGCAGAAATGACTCCAGGCCGCGCCCCGTAGTGGGGTGCGGCCTGGAGTCGAGGCAAAGTCAGCGGGTCTCGCGGTGCGCCGTGTGCGAGTTGCAACGCGGGCAGTGCTTCTTCATCTCAAGACGGTCCGGGTCGTTGCGCCGGTTCTTCTTGGTGATGTAGTTCCGCTCCTTGCACTCCACGCAGGCCAGCGTGATCTTCGGGCGGACGTCGGTGGCAGCCACGGGAGTGCCTTCCTGGGACAACGAATAAGAACACAGACAAGAGTAGCCGATCGGGAGTTGTACCCCCGATCGACTACGCGGGGTAGCGGTGACCGGACTTGAACCGGTGACACAGCGATTATGAGCCGCTTGCTCTACCAACTGAGCTACACCGCTTTGATGAACGGAACCCCACCGAAGCGAGGAGCCTCTCACCAGAGCCCCCATGCGGAATCGAACCGCAGACCTTCTCCTTACCATGGAGACGCTCTACCGACTGAGCTATAGGGGCGAACGAGGAAGAGATTACACGGTTCCGGGCCAGAGGTGAAATCCGTATCCGCGCCCGATCTCCGCAGGTCGAAGGGGCCGCACTGACGGCCCGTCACCCGACACCCGTTCGACCACCCACGCAACCGGAACCGGCCCTCCGCGACCGCCCCCTCCCACGACACGGGCGGCGGCCCGCATCCGAGCGTCCCGGCCGGGCGCGGCCTAGGCTCGACCGTCAGTGACCTCTCGCGGGTGCGCCGCAGACCGGCCCCGCAACCGGGCCCCCGGGCCGCCGGGCGGTCAACGGGACTGGAGGAACGGGCCGATGAGCGAACGCAGCGAGGGCGCCCAGCCGCCACCGGCCGCCAACCCGCTCGGACACGGGCCGGTACTGCTGCTCACCGGGGCCCGGCTGATCGACGGCCGGGTGGTGGACGTCCGGATCAGCGGGGACCGGATCCAGGCCGTCGGCACCGTCGGCAGCCTCGGACCGCTGCCCGCGATGCCCGGTCGGCCCACCGTCACCACCGGCGCCCGCATCGACCTCTCCGGCTACCTGCTGCTGCCCGCCCCCGCCGAACCGCACAGCCACTACGACAACGCGTTCTCCGCCGCCCTGCCCACCCCTCCCCCGGACGGGCCCACCGACCTGGTCCGCCGGGTCACCGAAGCCGCACTCACCTCGCTCGGCTACGGGGCCACCGCCCAGCGCACCCACGTCCGGATCGGCGACGTGCACGGGCTCGGGCGGCTGGAGGCCGTCCTGACCGCCCGGCAGTCCCTGCGCGGACTCGCCGAACTCCAGGCCGTCGCCATGCCCCGGCTGCTCACCGGCCTGGCCGGCGCGGACGGCCGGGCCCAACTGCGCGAGGCGCTCAAACTCGGCGCGGACGCGGCCGGCGGCTGCCCCGACCTCGACCCCGACCCGATCGGCTACGTCCAGGTCCTGCTGTCCGCCGCCACCGAGGCCGACTGCCCCGTCGACCTGCACACCGACGCCGCCGACCGGACCCAGCTCGCCCGACTGGTCGCCGCGCTGGCCCCACACCGGCCGCGGGTCACCCTCGGCCCGTGCAGCGCACTGCCGCCCGGCGGCTCCACCGTGCTCGCCAACTCCGGGATGCGCGTCGCCTGCCTCCCGCAGAACGGCGGCTGCACCGGCCTCGAAAGCCCACCCACCGGCCTGCACCCCTCCCTGGTACGCGAGTTGGCACACGCCCGGGTCGCCCTCACGGCCGGCTCGGGCAGCCTGCGAGACACCGCCAACCCGGTCGGCCGGGCCGACCCGCTCGAAACCGCCCGACTCCTCGCCGCCGGCGGCGCGCTCTCCCCCGAAGCCGCGTACGACGCCGTCTCCACCCAGGCCCGCGCCACCCTCGGCCTGCCCCCCGTCCGGGTCGACGCCGGCTTCCCCGCCGAACTCCTCGCCGTCCGCGGCGACAGCCTGGTCGGCGCCTTCGCCGGCGGCCACTCCCGCCTGGTCGTCCACTGCGGGCGGGTGGTCTCCCGCACCAGCGCCGTCCGCGAGTTCGCCGACACCGTGGCCCTGGCCCTGCCCCGCCAGAGCCACCCGGGTTAGGCCCTCCCGATCCGGGCAACAAAACAGCCCCCGGTCTGCGTTTCCGCAGCTCGGGGGCTGTTTCACTATCCAGTGGCGGGTGCAGGGTTCGAACCTGCGTAGCTTGCGCGACAGATTTACAGTCTGCTCCCTTTGGCCGCTCGGGCAACCCGCCAGGGATGGTGTCTCGCGGGGCGCTGCCCCGTTCGACGTCGTAAACGATACCCGATGTTGGGGGGTGGTCTGCCACTCGTTTCGTCACATGATGATCAAGGTCGGGAGGCGAGCTGTTGCGGGCGGGCGCGCGGGGGGCTGGATAGGCTGGGGCGTCGCCCGCCGGTGGCGGGTGGCGCAGACCGTGCAGCCAGTAGTTCAAGGAGACCAACACCCATGGCCGACTCCAGTTTCGACATCGTCTCGAAGGTCGAGTGGCAGGAGGTCGACAACGCGATCAACCAGACCTCCCGCGAGATCGCCACCCGCTTCGACTTCAAGAACGTGGGCGCCGAGATCAGCCGGTCCGGCGAGAAGATCGAGATGAAGGCCAACGGCGAGGAGCGGGTCCGGGCGATCCTGGACGTGCTGCAGACCAAGTTCGTGAAGCGCGGACTGTCGCTGAAGGCGCTGGACGCCGCGGAGCCGCACCTGTCCGGCAAGGAGTACAAGATCTTCGCCAACATCAAGGAGGGCATCACCACCGAGGATGCCAAGAAGGTGGCGAAGATCATCCGCGACGAGGGCCCCAAGGGCGTCAAGGCCCAGGTCCAGGGCGACGAGCTGCGGGTCAGCTCGAAGTCGCGCGACGACCTGCAGTCGGTGCAGGCCCTGCTGAAGGGCAAGGACCTGGACTTCGCGCTGCAGTTCGTCAACTACCGCTAGAAAACTCCGCCGACCTGCGGAAACGCTAGCTTTTCGGCCCGGGAGGGCACATCGAGGGCACGTGCTGACGACAGCGTCAATCAGCGCCACTCGGTGTGCCCTCCGCGCTCTGGCGAGCGCCAGCCCTGGCGACGCCGACCGAGGGCCACCGCCTGGTAGGTCGAGCGCCAAGGCGCGCGGCTCTCAGGCCAGAGATCTCCATGCTCGGGAACCATCGACGAATCAGCCCCGTCCTACGGAGCGTCAAGATCGCTGGACAATGAGTCACCATGGGGGGGTGACTTGCGAGCCAACATCGACGTCGATCCGGACAGCGTCCGACGTGTAGCTGTCTCCATGCACGAGGCCAGCTCGGACAGTCGCCGGGGATTCATGCTCGACGACGCGGAGACAGCCGGCGGCGCACATCTCGGATGGCAGGCGGCCGGTGCCAACTCCCAGTGCGTCACTGCCTGGAGGGGCCGTCTGCACAAAGAAGCGGACGAGGTCGAAGCAGCGGCCGAAGCGCTCAAGGCATCGGCGAACAACTATGTCACCACGGATGGCCAGACAGCTGAAACGCTCTCCAGCGACGCCCAGTGGCTGCGGGGTGCCTGATGCTGACACTCGACGATCTGGATCGAGCCCAGCCCCAACTCTGGCAGAAGGCCTGCGACGACGCGCTGACCACGGCAAGGCACTGCGAGAACGTTGCTGCAGTCGCACGTGAAGAGGTCGCCCGCACTCTCGGCAGCGCATGGCTAAGCCCGGCTGGGGACTCTGCCCGAACCCGCTTCGCACGGCATGCAGATGCCTACGAGGCCGCGGCCCTCTCCATGCGCGATCTCGCCAAGGTCTACGACCGGCTCGCCACCGCGATGTCGAACGCCCAGCGAGCCCTGCACGGTGCGCTCGACTTCGCGCACGGTCACCAGCTGAAGGTCAATCAGGACGGCACCGTCTACACCGACCCCGTGATCACCAGTCCGGCCGGAGCCGCAGCCCTCGGCGAGCAGATCGACCAGGCACAGGCTCTGATCACGGCGGCACTGCGCGACGCAAGCGCTGCGGACAATGCAGCCGCCGACGAGCTTCGAACGCTGACCCAACTGGCCCCCGTCGAGAGCTCCAAGACAGTCCAGGAAGCACTCGATCGCGACGGCAACAGCGCCCTCGCGATCGCCATGCGGCTGCAGAGCACCCAAAACGGACCACACCGGATCAACGTCCCACCCGAGATGATCGAGGCGGCCCGTCGGGCATCCGCCGAGACCGGCATCAGCGCGAACCTGCTGCTCGCCATCATGTGGCAGGAGCAGCAGTGGTACCAGAACCAGGAACCCGGTCTGGACGGACCACTGACCACCGCGGGGCGCGTGGCCAACTGGTCCGCGGAGGAGAGTCTCAAGCCGGACAAGTCGCTCGGCATCACCCACGTCAAGCTCGCGACCGCCCGGAGCGTGATCAGGGACAACCCGAATGCATTTCCAGGTCTCTCCGGACTCAGCAACTCCCAGCTCGCGAAGTACATCGAGGAGAACCCGAGCGAGGACGTCCGGCTGAGCGCCTACTACCTGCAGCAGCTCCAGAAGAACCCTCACGGAGCCAGCACCGACAAGCAGCTGTTCCTGCTGTACGCGGCTGACACGCCGCAGGTGCGCGACTCCAACGCCCAGTACGGCGATGACGGTTCACACCGCGGCGCGGCCATCAAGGACCGCTCGGACAGCTGGGACAGTTTGCAGCAATCGCTGCGCGACGCGGACGCATGGAACAACCTGCCCGAGGCGGAGCGACGCAAAGCCCTGGATGAGCTTGCAGCCCAGACTCCCAACGATCAGAACGTCAACGTGAACCCCATCTACGCCGGTCCGGGAGTGAGCACCGGCGAGCGCGGCACCGCGCCACTGCCCCCGGACCAACCCCGCCCGCCGGTTCTGCCGTCACCGGGTGCCTCCCCCGCGCCAGCACCCGGCGTGCCGACGCCGAGCCCCGGTCCGGCCCCTGTGCCGCCAGCAGGTTGAGCGCCCGATGCGCCGACCCCACCTCACCCGACCGCTGCTCGTGCTGCTGTCCGCCGCTTCCCTGGCCTCCTGTGGAAGCGGCGGGCCGCCGCCACGCGTCCCTATGCCCTCGAACGTGCCGACCGCACCTCAGTTCGCGAATGCGGATGCCGTCGTGGATGCTCTCGACAAGGCAGGCGTCCCGTGCCGCGTCACACTGCGCAACACGTTGAACGGGGGATCGAAGATCGACTGCACAGCGACCGTAAACAGCAACAGCTTCGAGTACGTCGTCGAGGTCTATGACCCAGGCCGCTTCACCCGTGACGACATCGGGGACGCGATCGCAGCAGGACGCACGGCGTTCCACCAGACCTTCGTCGCCGCCGGGAACTGGCGTATCAACGTCGTCAACCCCGCCTACGCGCCGCAGATCGCCCAGGCCCTAGGCGGCGTCGTACTACCCGGCGACGAGCTGACAGTCCCCGACTACCCGCTGCCGTCGATCCCGACCTCCCCCCGCTACGACAGCATCGACCAGCTCGCCGCAGCCCTCGACGCCGCCGTCGGCTGCGAGGAGCGGGCACCCGGAGCCGCCGGCTCGCTGACCTGCCGAACCGGAAGCAAGGTCGGCCATACTCCGAACTGTGCGACCCTGCAGCTCTACGGCAGCGACACCGACCGGGACAAGGCGCTTCGCACCGCGGTCGCCTTCCGCGGGGCACCTGCCGCCCTGGCCACGGCCGCGAACTGGTCGATCAGCCTCTGCGACTACGGGCTCGCCGACCAGGTCGCGAAGGAACTGAACGGCGTCGTCGTCCGATACAACGGGCAGTAGGACGAGGTGATGCGCGCCCGGGCCTGCGGTCAGCCGAGTGCGCGGACCACAGCCCCCGGTCGCTGCACAGCATCCGCGCACCCGAGCGCTACGTGGCCGAACGGGACGGACGCTTCGAGGGCATCGCGCTGAAGACAGCCTCGGTCGCCGCCCTCGTTGAGTCCTCCTCGTCCGGCCACAGGTGCGTGTAGGTGTTGAGCGTGATCGACGGCTTGGCATGCCCGAGCCGCTTCTGCACCGTCTTGACGCTCTCCCGGTGCTTGATCAGCACCGAGGCGTAGAAGTGCCGGAGGTCGTGCATCGTGGCGTCGTCCGGCACCTGACGAAGCGTCGGCTCCGCGTCGGTCGGCCGGCCACGGCGTTCCCAGCTCTTGAGCGCGCCCTCGTACTGCTTCCGCAGGGCCTCGTCGGCAACCCGCACGAGGGTCTCCCACACCGACACCCAAGAAGCCGCAGGCCAGGGGCCGAGCGGAATTGCCGGACAGCCCCCGGAGCCTCGGGCCGTCGGCCGAACGTGGCGGAGGGCGGCCACGCCAGTGCGGGCCTGGCCGCCGTGCAGCGGCTGTGCGGCGAGCCGGTCGGCTACCGGGAGCTCGCGGACCGGATCGCCGCGGTCTGACGCGACCGGGCGTCGTGCCAGCGGAATGCCGGCGGTCCGGCAGCGGGGTGCGGGAGCGTCCGGGGTGCCGGGCAGGACGCTGCGACCGAGGGGCACGGGCGACCGGCCGGCCTGTGGAGGGAGGACGTTCGGATGGCTCGTCGTGGGCGTGTTGCGTGGCGGTTGGGGGCGGGGGCCGCTGTGGCCGCGCTGCTGGGGACGATGACTCCGGCCGAGGCGGTGGCGGAGACGATGACGGAGACGGTGCCGCGGCCGGCGTGGACGGCGTGCGCGGAGGGCTTCGAGTGCGCGACCGCCAGGGTGCCGGTCGACTACCGGGATCCGCGCGGGGCCGGGATCGACCTGGCCGTCATCCGGCATCCGGCGGGCGATCCGGCGCACCGGATCGGGTCGCTGTTCTACAACCCGGGCGGACCTGCCGTGCAAGGCACGGTGGCGCTGCCGCTGATGCTCGACCGGTTCCCGGAGGAAGTGCGGGAGCGCTTCGACATCGTCAGCTTCGACCCGCGCGGCAGCGGCAACAGCGCGCCCGTCCAGTGCTTCGACGACCCGGCGGACGAGCAGGCCCTGCTGGCCGGCACCGCCGTCGGCCACCCGGTGGGCCCGGAGCAGCAGCGGGCCTGGGTGGACGCGTACCGGCGGCTGGGCCGGCAGTGCGCGTCCCGGCCGCTGGTGTCGCACCTGTCGACCGCGAACACGGCGCGGGACCTGGACCTGCTCCGCCGGGCCGTGGGCGACCGGGACCTCAACTACCTGGGCACCTCGTACGGCAGTTACCTGGGTGCGACGTACGCCAACCTGTTCCCCGGCCGGGTGCGCGCCATGGTGCTGGACAGTGGCCCGGACCCGGTGGCCTGGTCCATCGGACGCGCCGGGGAGGCCGCCACCATGGGCCCGCTGCTGCGCAATCGCAGCGATGTCGCCGCCGGCCGGGTACTGAACGCCTTCCTCGACGGCTGCGGCCAGGCCGGCCCCGCCGGGTGCGCGTTCTCCGCCGGGACGGCCGCCGCCACCCGGGCCCGCTACGACGAACTGCTGGCGCGGCTGCGCGCCCGGCCGGTGGCGCTCGGCGGTACCACGTTCACCGAAGGTGCGGCGGTGGAGGCGACGATCCTCTCGCTGTACGCCGCGACACCCGTCCCCGGCCTTCCCGGCACCGGCTGGACGCAACTCGGCACGCTGCTGCAGACACTGTGGGCAGCGACCGACGCACCCGCCGGACCGCTGCCGCCCGCCGTCCACCCGTCGCCGGACCAGGCACTGGCGGTGGTGTGCGCGGACAGCGCCGGCCCGTCGGCCACCGCCGACCCGGCGGAAACGGCGGCACTGGCCCGGGCCCGGTCGGGTGCGGTCGGCCCGTGGTTCGCCTGGACGGACGAGCGCTGCACCGGCTGGCCGGCCCAGGACCGTGACCGGTACGACGGCCCGTGGGACCGCCGGACGGCCCGGCCGGTCCTGGTGGTGGCGAACACCGGCGACCCGGCGATGCCGTACCAGGGTTCGCGCGCCATGGCCCGTTCGCTCGCCCGGGCCGTCCTGCTGACGGTGGACGGCTTCGGCCACACCGTGCTGGCCAACCCGAGCGACTGCGCGGCCCGGTACGAGGCCCGCTACCTGGTGGACGGCACCCTGCCGGCGGCGGGAACGGTGTGCGCACCGAACCGGCAGCCGTTCGAACAGGGCTGAATGCCCGTCGGACGGGGTGCACGACGAACCGTCGCGCCGGCACCTGGGCGCAGGCTGGGGCGGCCGTGGGCGGGCAGCGACCAACCGCCGGTGCGACGGCGTTCGCCCCGCGCCGGCCGTCCTCGGTCCGCCGTCAGCTGCCGTCCAGCGCGGCTGCCTCCGGGTCGGTGAGGTTCAGCCCGTGGTTCCAGGCGGCTCGGAAGGCGGTGTCCCCGAGGGCGGCGGCGCAGCCGTCCAGGACGGTGCGGAGTTCGGGGTCGCCGGCGTCGTGGCCGCCGCGGAGCGCGTAGGCGGCCGCGAGGGTGGTGGTGGCGCGGGTGGGGTCGGCGAGGGCGAGGCGGTGTTCGGCCCAGCTTTCCAGGACGTCGGCGCGGACGAGGCGGTCCTGGCTGGTGGCGGCGAGTTCGAGTGCGCGGCGGTGCAGGGTGGCGGCGGTGGCCGGGTCGGCGAGGCGGTGGTGGGTGCGGGCCAGGCTGGTGTGCAGGAGGGCACGCAGGTGGAGGTGGGTGGGGCCGGTCGCGGGGAGTTGTTCGAGCCGTTGCAGGGTGGCCCGCTGGGTGGCCAGGGCGGTGGTCAAGTCGCCGGTGCGGCGGGCGAGTTCGCCGAGTGCGTAGTCGGCGGCGGCTTCCAGGTGCGGGTCGCGGGCGTGTTCGGCGGCGGTGCGGGCGCGTTCGAGGTCGGCCCGGGCGGCGGCCGGGTCGCCGTTGCGGGTGCGGAGGCGGCCGGCCAGCAGCAGGGTCAGTGGTGCTTCGCCGGGGCCGCCGGTCGCGGCGTCCAGGAGTGCGGCCTCGTCGAGTGCGCCGAGTGCTTCCTCGGCCGCACCGGTGACGGCCAGCAGCGCGGCCAGCGTGACCAGGGCCATGGCGTGGCCCCAGCGGTCGCCGAGGGTACGGAAGCCGTCCCCGGCGGTGCGCAGGCAGCGCTCGGCGGGATCGATCCGTCCGGCGCTCAACTCGATGCGTCCGAGCACCAGTTGGGCGGCGGACCGGGTCCACGCGTCGGGGTGCCGGCAGTACTCCCGCGCGGTTGCGGCGATCGCGTCCGGCGGGCCGGCGGCGGCGAGCAGCAGGGCGGCGGCGAGGGCGACGGGGTGGTCGGCGTGCCGGGCGGTGGCGAGGGCGGCGCCGAACGCCTCGGGCGTCAGCGGGGCGGCGGGTTCGCGTGGCGGGGCGGCGAGTTGGGCGAGGATCACGCACCGGGCGTGCTGCTGTTCCAGGCCGGGCGGCGGGGTGGTGCCGTGGGCGGCGAGCACGGCCGCGGTGCGTTCGCCGGCTTCGTGGGCGCGGCCGCGCATCAGCCAGGGCCAGGCGCGGGCGGCCGCCAGCCGGAGGGCGTGGTCGGACGGACCGGCGGTGACGGCGTGGCGGAGTGCGGCGTCGAGGTTGTCCTGTTCGGCGTCGAGCCGGGCCAGTCGGTCGAGTTGGCGGTCGGTCCGCAGCAGGGGTTCGGCGTGTTCGGCGAGGTCGAGGAAGCAGCGCAGGTGGGCGTCGGCGGTGCGGTCGTGTTCGCCGGCCTCGGCGAGCCGTTCGGCGGCGTAGGCGCGGACGGTTTCCAGCAGGCGGTAGCGCGCCGGCCCGGTCTCCGAAGTGGTGCTCACCAGCAGGGACTTGTCGGCGAGCGCGGTCAGCAGGTCCTCGACGGCGGTGGGGTCGGGGTCCGGTCCGGCGGGCCAGTGCGCGGCGCAGACGGGGTGGGCGTCGCGGAGGTCGGCGCCGGCGGCGAAGACCGAGAGCCGGCGCAGCAGGACGCGTTCGTCGGGGTCGAGCAGGTCCCAGCTCCAGTCGATGACGGCGCGCAGGGTGCGGTGCCGGTCGGGGGCGGTGCGCGGGCCGCGGTCGAGCAGGCGGAGGCGGTCGTGCAGGCGGGCCGCGATCCGGTCGGGGGTGAGGGCGCGGAGCCGGGCGGCGGCGAGTTCGAGGGCCAGCGGGAGGCCGTCGAGTTCCCGGCAGATCCGGACCACGGGTGCGACGGTGTCCCGGTCGAGGGCGAATCCGGGGCGGGCCGCGGCGGCCCGTTCGGCGAAGAGGGCGACGGCGGGGTGGGCGAGGGCCTGCCGCGGGGTGCTGCCGGGTTCGGGGACGGCGAGCGGCGGCACCGGCCAGAGTGTCTCGCCGGGTACGCCGAGGGGTTCGCGGCTGGTGGCGAGCACGGTGAGCCGGGGAGCGGCCGCGAGCAGGCGGTGGGCGAGCCGGGCGGCGTCCGCGATCAGGTGTTCGCAGTTGTCGAGGACGAGCAGGACGTCGCGGCCGTCCACGGCGCGGACGATCCGCTCCAGCGGGTCGCCGGGGGGCTCGCCGGTGGGGAGGCCGCCGGTGAGCACCCCGGCGTCGGCGGGGCGCAGCGCGGCCAGTACGGCCCGGGCGGGCCCGTCGGGGCCTTCCGCGCCGGCGAGTTCGGCGAGCCGGACGTCCGTTCCGGCGGGGGCGCCGGTGGCGGCGGCCAGGGCGAGGCGGGTCTTGCCGACGCCGCCCGGTCCGGTGAGGGTCAGCAGGCGGGAGTGGCGCAGCCGGTCCCGGACGGCCGCCAGGTCGGCGTCGCGGCCGATCAGCGCGGTGAGCGGTCCGGGCAGCACGCTGCGGCCCACCGGGGCGGGGCGCGGGGCGGGCGGCCGGGTGCCGGCCAGGACGCGCAGGTGGGCGTCGCGCAGTTCGCTGGACGGGTCGGTGCCGAGTTCTTCGGCCAGCGCCTGTCGGGTGCGGTCGAACACGTCCAGGGCGTCGGCGCCCTGGCCGTTGGCGTGCAGGGCGCGGATCAGGCGTGCGGCGGTCCGCTCACGCAGCGGGTGGGCGACGCGCTGTGCGGTGAGTTCGGCGACCAGCCGGGGCAGGGTGTCGGCCCGGCCGAGGGTGAGCAGGGCGTCGGCGCGGTCCTCGGTGGCGGCGAGCCGCAGTTCGGTGAGCCGGGCGGCCGGGGCGGCGGTGAATCCGGCGGCTTCGGCGTCGGCGAACGGTGCGCCGCGCCAGAGTTCCAGGGCGCGGCTCAGCTCATCGGCGGCGCGGGCGGGTTCGCCTGCGGCGAGGGCGGCCCGGCCGGTGGCGGCGCGCTGTTCGAAGTCCCAGGCGTCGACGTGGCCGCGGGGCAGGTCGAGCAGGTATCCGGCGGGGTGCGAGCCGATGGCCGTGCGGTCCGTGCCGAGGGTGCGGCGCAGCCGGGAGACCAGCGACTGCACGGCGCCGACCGGTTCGGCGGGCGGGGTGTCGCCCCAGAGGTCGTCGACCAGGCGTTCACGGGTGACCACCCGCCCGGGGTCGAGGGACAGCCGGATCAGCAGCAGCCGCAGTCGGGTTCCGCCGAGTCCGGGGGCCGGCCCGTCGTCGCGCACCACGTGGAGCGGTCCCAGCACGTTGATCCGCACCTTGCCCGCCCCCGTCCGCCCGATTGCCGGTGATCATTCTCGCGGCGTCCGGCCGGGCGCCGCACGGCGGGGCGGGGCCTTCCTGCCAGGCGCTTCACGGCGGGGCGGTGCCGCCCGGCCGGGCGCTTCACGGCGGGGCGGTGCCGCCCGGCCGGGCGCTTCACGGCGGGGCGGTGCCGCCCGGCCGGGCACTTCACGGCGGGGCGGTGCCGCCCGGCCGGGCACTTCACGGCGGGGCGGGGCCGGATGCCGGGTCAGTTCCCGGGCGGGGCGGGGCTCTCGGGCGCGGTGCGGCAGAGGGCGTCGAGGGCGTCGGTGAGTTCGGGCAGCGCGGTGGCGGGCGCGCCGAGGCCGTGGAGGATCCGGGCGAGCGGGGCGCCGTCGGCGGGGGTGAGCGGGCCGAGGGTGATGTGGCCGTCGTACCAGAGGGCGGCGCGCCGGCCGGTGGGGTGTTCGGCGTCGATCTCTGTGTAGGCGATCGGCGCTGCCTTGGACCAGCCGGCGATCCGCCGCGCGAATCCGGACGGGAATCGCTTGAAGTCGTAGTCGGGCGCGTTGGACGGCTGCTGGAGCGCATGGTGGAGTTCGTCCGTCATCGGGATGACCGCCAGCCCGTGGGGCAGGCGGGCGACCCGCGCGATCGGGAGCTCGGCCGCCACGACGGTGATCAGCTCATCGGTGGCGATCAGGGCGTTCAGTTCGTATGGCACCTCGCCATTCTCCGCCCGAAAAGTCATCAGGTCTGGAAAACAATCGAACTGGCTATCCATCCAATAAACCGGACATGAACGGATCAAGTACCCTCGCCCACCGACGAGCTGCGGCAGAGTGGTCCGGGTGACTCGCACTCCCCCGCCCCGCCCGACCGCCGAGCAGCTCGCCGCCGCCCAGGACACCACCATCCCCGATGTGTCCGCGCCGGACCTGCGGGTGCTGTTCTGCGGCATCAACCCGGGCCTGTGGTCGGGCGCCACCGGCCACCACTTCGCCCGCCCCGGCAACCGCTTCTGGCCGGCCCTGCACCGGTCCGGCTTCACCCCTCGGCAGTTGGGGCCCGAGGAGCAGGACGAGCTGCTCGCGCTCGGGCTGGGCATCACCAACGTCGTGGCCCGGACCACCGCGAAGGCCGCCGAACTGACCGCCGAGGAGTACCGGGCGGGCGGCGAGGCGCTGGTCGAACGGGTGCTCCGCCTGCGGCCGCGCGCGCTGGCGGTGCTCGGTATCGGCGCGTACCGGGCCGCGTTCGGCCGCCCGAAGGCGGCGGTCGGCCGGCAGCCGGAGACCATCGGCGACACCGAGGTCTGGCTGCTGCCGAACCCGAGCGGACTGAACGCGCACTACACGCTGGACGGGATCGCCGCCGAGTTCCGCACCCTGCGCGAACACCTGGAGGGGTCAAGCGCCATGTAGCGCCCGCTCGAATCGGGCGCGCTCGCGCACCACGTACGCGGCGTCCGACAGGTACATCAGGTGGTGCCCGTCGGCCAGGTGCGAGGCGAACGCGGCGCTGTCGGCGGCGGCCTCGGCCCGCATGTGGTCGACCAGCGCGTGCAGCCGGGCCGCGACGGCGTCCACCAGCCCGGCCCGGCCGACCGCGTCCAGCCCGTACGCCTCGCAGAACTCCCGTACGCGGGCGGCCTGTTCGTCCGGCGTGCCGAAGCCGTCGGCGTTCCCGGGCGCGGTGGTGGGGGCCCAGCGGTAGACCGCGTACCCGACGTCCCACAGCCGGGGGCCGGGATGCGCGGTGTCGAAGTCGATGACGCCGACCACCCGTTCGCCGTCCAGCACGCAGTTGTGCGGGGCGTAGTCGCCGTGGCAGATCACCTCGGCGGGCTCGCGGGCGGGCAGCATCCAGCCGTCGGCCGAGTATCCGGCGGTGGCGTCGTGGTAGGCGCGCAGCACCCGGGCCGCGGTGAGCAGCGCGGTGCGGGAGGCGGCGGCGGGCGTGGCCGGGTAGTCGGAGACCTCGCCGGGCAGGAAGTCGAGGATCTCCCGCCCGTCCGCCGTCAGCCCGTGGAACCGGGGCGCCGCGGTGAACCCGCTCGCCCGCAGGTGCCCCAGCAGCCCGTGCACGGCCGGCGACCACGACCCGGTCGGCCGCAACACCCGCTCACCGACCCGCTCCACCTGGTTGACGCCGCCGGCCAGGATCTCGCTGTCCGCCACCCGCCCGTTCCTCCCGTCTCCACAGCCTTCCGCGACCGGACGGTTCTACCCCGGCCCCGGACCGGCTGCCAACCGCTTTCCGGTCGGCGCGGTCGGCGCGGTCAGCACGGTCAGCGGGCGCCGAAGCCGTCCTCGGTCCGGATCACCTCGCGGCCGAGCGGGGTGAGCGAGATCGGCACCATCTTGAGGTTCGCCCAGCCGAACGGGATGCCGATGATCGACAGGAACAGCGGGATCGAGGTGACGATGTGACCGAGCGCCAGCCACCATCCGGCGAACACCAGCCAGATCACGTTCCCCACGCAGGACGGCGCCCCGGCATCGGCCCGCACCACGGTGGTCCGGCCGAACGGCCACAGCATGAAGCCGGCCAGCCGGAAGGCTGCGATGCCGAACGGGATCGTGACGATCAGGACGAAGCAGATGATCCCGGCGAGGGCGTACCCGATCGCCATCCACAGGCCACAGAACAGCAGCCAGATGACGTTGAGCAGGAAGTTGACCACCTTCATGCCTCCAGCGTCCCACGGTCGGGCCCCGCTGGGGAGCCGGTGCGGCGCCGTTGTGGCACGGGTGTGACGATCCGGCCGGCCGTCGGCGGCCGGCACCCGCCGTTTCCCGTTCCGGTTCCAGCTCGATCGATCGCCCCGCCATTGCACAGTTGATTCGATCAGGCTCTGATAACAAGTGTTCAGATCCCGCCACAATTCACCCCATCAGGGAATGGCGCGCCGCGCCACCCGGCGTGAATCATTTCGTCTCGCCCAAGCCGCGCAATTTCGCGCGGGATTGCGCAGGCCGCTCAGCGGAGCCCCTCGGCCAGCCGAAGGGGCTCCGTCGGCGAACTCATCAACAGGAGGTGCTTGGTATGAGCGAGTACACCAACGGCATGGCGGCAGACCTGATCGAGGCGAAGACGCCCTGGGTGAAGGCCCGGCGCAGCTCGAACGTCGGCCAGTGCGTGGAGATGCGCAAGATGGACGACGGCCGGGTCGCCGTCCGGCACAGCCTGGACCCGTCGGGTCCGGCGCTGATCTTCAGCGTGCAGGAGATCGCGGCCTACCTCGACGGGGCACGTAACGGCGAATTCGATCACATGGCCGTCTAATCACATGAGCTGACGACATTCCCCATTTCGGGGACCTGTAGCCGTACCCCTCTTGCGTCGGTATATTCTCCTTCACGTAAAAGGATGGATTAATTGCCGCAAGGGGGGATTCATGTCCACAGCCGGACGTGATGGGTACCACGGGAACGTCATTCCGTTTCGGCGCCCGCAGCCCACGGCGGGCGAGGGCGAGTCCTGGCCGCTGCCGGCCCTGCTGCTCGGCGCGTGGCTGAAGACGCTCCGGGGCGCCCGGAGCCAGAAGTCGCTGGCGAAGAAGACCCGCTACTCCCCCACGCTCTACTCCCGGATCGAGGCGGGCGCGACCCGGATCGACAAGCCGGAAGGGATCGCGCTGATCCTCAAGGAGCTGGGGGTGCCGGCCGGGCCGGAGTTCGACCAGCTGATGCGCCTGGCCCGGGATGCTTCCGTGCCCGGCTGGGCGTCCTCGTTCCGGACCGCCTACCGGGACGCGGTGCCGGAGGCGATGGTGCGGCTGAGCGAGTTGGAGAGCCGGGCCAGCCACCTGTACTCGGTGGAGACCGGATTCGTCCCGGGCCTGCTGCAGACCGATGCCTACCGCACGGCGGTCACCGAGGGGACCTTGCTGCCCAGCCAGCGGCATCTGGCGCAGCAGGTGGTCAAGCTGCGCGCCGAGCGGGCCCGCCGGTTCTTCGCCACGGAGCCACCGCGCTCGGTGTTCTTCATCCGGGAGAACGTGCTGCGCCAGGTGATCGGCTCGCGCGGCCTGATGGTGGAGCAGCTGGAGCGGCTGCTCGCCTTCGTCGAGACGCCGCGGATCGGCGTGCGCATCATCCCGATGGATCTGCAGCTGGCCCTGCAGGTGTCCTCGGTGACCAGGCTGGACTTCGAAGGGCAGCTCTTCGCGGTGCCGTCGGTGATCTACAACGAGTACGCCGGGCGGGGCGACTACTACCGGGGCCCGCTGGACGGCGAGACCTCCTCCGACGATTTCAAGGACTTCCGGTTCGTGACCGACGAGGCCGTGCGCCAGGCACCGGGCCGGGACGACAGCCGTCGGCTGATCGTCGAGGCGCTGAGGGTGCACCGCTCACACCTGTAGCTCGCCGCGCTCACTCCACGACGGCCAGCCCACCGAACTCGAACCACTCCTCGGTGGCCTGGCGGACAGACGGCACATCGGGCTTCCAGTCCGCGACGTCGAGCAGGCCGGGCTCCTGGACGTTCAACCGGTCGATGTCGAAGAAGCGACGGACCTCCTCCTCCGTCCGCACCCGCCCCCAGTAGCCCCCGGTCCGCTCCGCCATCAGGTCGGTCACCTGTCGGCGGATCCGGCCGCTCCGACTGACCAGCTGGCAGGCCACCACCACGCTGCCCTTGGCCAGTTGACGCACCGTTCGCTCGATCACCGCGCGCGGGTCCTTGCCGTCCGGGAGGCAGTGCAGCACGGAGACGAACAGCGCGGCAATCGGCTGCGAGAAGTCGATGCGGCCCTGCACGCCCGCCCGGATCCTCTCGGTCTCCACCAGGTCGGCGGGCAGGATCGTCACGTTCGGGTTCTCGTCCAGCAGGGCGCGCCCGTAGGCAAGCACCATCGGGTCGTTGTCGATGTAGACGACCTTGCAGTCCTGGTGCACGGCCTGGGCGACCTGGTGCACGTTCGTCCGGGTCGGCAGGCCCGAGCCGTGGTCGAGGAACTGCCGGATGCCGTACCGGGTGGCGATGTGCCGGACCGCCCGGACCAGGAACGCCCGGTTGCTCTGGGCCAGTTCGCGGGCGCTCGGCGCGATCCGCAGCAACTCCTCGCCCGCGAGCCGGTCGGAGTCGTAGTTGTTCCGGCCGCCGAGCAGCCAGTCGTGCATCCGTGCCGCGCTGGGTCTGTCCGGGTCGAACGGCGGAAACGCTGCTACGCCCTCGGTCACGCCACCGGCCCCCATGCTCGAACTCCGCTCCGCCACCACGATTCTGATGCCACGTCATGTTCTGAGCCGCGTGCGGGCACGCGAAACAACTCGCAAGAGTGAAACCCCTTGCGAGTATGGCGAACCATGGCGAATGCTCCCCGCCGGTCCGCTACGGGGCCGCGCGCCATGCGCCCGAATCAGGCCTCGGCCCCCTCCGTCCCGCCGTGGAACGGCGCCTCGCCACCGGCCAGCAGCCGCCTGGCCGCCATCAACTGGACATGCAGCTGCGGCTCGTTGAGGCCCATCAGCTCGGCCGCGGCGCGCGGCGCCATGCCGAGCCGCTCGTGCAGCAGCGCGGCGTCGGCGGCCCGGTCCGGCAGCGCCCGGTGCAGCCGGTCCAGCCGGAGGTCGCAGGCCTGACGGCTGGCGAGCGTGACGCTGTCGCACAGCACCCGCCAGGTGAACGCCGCCGGGTCGTCGTTCAGCGCCTGCGTCCAGCTCAACTCGGCGCACCGCAGCACCTGTTCGACCACCCGGCCGGCCAACGCACCGTCCCCGAGCCGCGCCCGGGCGTACGCCTGATAACTGCGGCAGTGGAGTTGGACGAACGCGGCGTAACCGGAGTCGGCTATCGCGGGCTTGCGCGAACGGGACACCCATGGCTCCTTCGGCGTCGGCCCGAGTCGGGCGTGGGCGCGGCAGGGTGAAGCGGGATGGGGTGAAGTGCGGTGGGTGGAACGAGCCGTGGCGCCCGCCCGGGCGGCCTGGGCGGCCCGGGCGGTCGCGGCAGGGTCAGCGCCGGTCGGCCCAGCACCACTCGACGTGGGCGTCCCGGCAGAGCCTCAGCAGGCCGAGCACCAGCACGGTGCGCTCCCACTCGATCGGACCGGCGGCGGTCACCGCCCAGACCAGCAGCGGGACCACCAGCAGTGCCCGCAGCCGGGCCGCACCGCGGACGGCGCGAACTCTGCGCAATCCCACGCCCGGGCCGTCGGCCCTGCTAGCGTGGAGCACCACTTCGGGAAGCCTTGTGCGTTCCCGGGAGGGTCGGTCATTCACAGGTGTGCTACCTCCTCTGATCGGCCCGCACCGCCTCGTCCGGTGTTGCCGCACCGGGCGGGGCAGCCCCGCTCCGGGGGTGGCCGTGCAGCAGAATCTACCGGCCGCGAGCGGCCGATTCGTCGCCAACTGAGCTGCGAAATCCCCCGGTTGAGTGTCGAACGGCAACCGATCGGGATCGGTCGTAGCGCACTCGACTTCGATCACCGATGACCGGACCGACCTGCCCCGCACAACCATCAGGCCCGCCCCGAGGGGACGGGCCTCCAGGCATGGTCCGGAGTGTCAGGCGAGCAGTTTGTCCTTGGCCCGCTGGTACTCCTCGTCGGTGATCGCGCCGCTGTTCTTGAGCTCGGCCAGCCTGTGGAGGTCGTCCACATGGCTCTTCGGGCCACCCTCGGCCGGGCCGGCGGCGGGGGCGGTGCCGGCGGCGCGGCGGATGTAGTCCTGGAAGGCGGCGTCGGCCTGCTGGGCCTGGGCGAGGTCGCGTTCGTGCATGGAGCCGCCGCGGACGATCAGGTAGATCAGGACGCCGAGGAAGGGCAGCAGGATCACCAGCACCGTCCAGCCGGCCTTGGCGCCGCCGCCCATGTCCTGGCTGCGGAAGATATCGCCGATGATCTTGAACAGCAGGAAGAACCAGAGGATCCAGAGGAACAGCTCCAGCATCGTCCAGAAGATGTTGAGCAGCGGATAGTCCATGACGCTCCGATCCCGCGCACAGTCAGCCGGAACGTCCCCGCGCCTCGTGCAGCACAGGGACGAAACGATTCGTATCACCGCGAATCGGGCACCGCACGTCGAGCGTCAGAGGACTCGGTCCGGGTTGTTCTGCAGCCGGTCGAACTCGGCGATCTCCGGGTGGTGCAGGTCGAAGGCCGGGGATTCGGAGCGGACCCGCGGCAGGGTGACGAAGTTGTGGCGGGGCGGCGGGCAGGAGGTCGCCCACTCCAGCGAGCGGCCGTAGCCCCACGGGTCGTCCCCGACCACCCGCGGGGCGTGCCCGGCGGTCCGCCAGACGTTGTAGAGGAACGGCAGGGTGGACAGGCCGAGCAGGAACGAGCCGATGGTGGAGATGGTGTTCAGCGTGGTGAAGCCGTCCGAGGCCAGGTAGTCGGCGTAGCGGCGGGGCATGCCCTCGGCGCCGAGCCAGTGCTGGACCAGGAAGGTGGTGTGGAAGCCGACGAACAGCGTCCAGAAGTGGATCTTCCCGAGCCGTTCGTCGAGCATCCGGCCGGTCATCTTCGGCCACCAGAAGTAGAAGCCCGCGAACATCGCGAACGCCACCGTGCCGAACACCACGTAGTGGAAGTGCGCCACCACGAAGTACGAGTCCGAGACGTGGAAGTCGACCGGCGGCGAGGCCAGCAGCACGCCCGTCAGGCCGCCGAACAGGAAGGTCACCAGGAAGCCGACCGACCAGAGCATCGGCGTCTCGAAGGACAGCGAGCCGCGCCACATGGTGCCGATCCAGTTGAAGAACTTCACCCCGGTCGGGACGGCGATCAGCAGCGTCATGAAGGAGAAGAACGGCAGCAGCACCTGCCCCGTCACGAACATGTGGTGCGCCCAGACGGTGATCGACAGGCCGGCGATCGCGATGGTGGCGGCGATCAGACCGGAGTAGCCGAACATCGGCTTGCGGCTGAACACCGGGATGATCTCCGAGACGATGCCGAAGAACGGCAGCGCGATGATGTACACCTCGGGGTGGCCGAAGAACCAGAACAGGTGCTGCCAGAGGATCGCCCCGCCGTTCGCTGGGTCGAAGACGTGCGCGCCGAACTTGCGGTCCGCCTCCAGGCAGAGCAGCGCGGCGGCCAGCACCGGAAATGACATCAGGACCAGCACGGCGGTCAGCAGCACGTTCCAGACCAGGATCGGCATCCGGAACATGGTCATCCCCGGTGCCCGCAGGCAGATGATGGTGGCGACGAAGTTGACCGAGCCGAGAATGGTGCCGAAGCCGGAGAACGCCAGGCCCATGATCCACAGGTCGGCGCCGACCGACGGCGAGTGCATCGCGTCGTTCAGCGGCGAGTAGGCGAACCAGCCGAAGTCCGCCGCCCCCTGCGGGGTGACGAACCCGGCCATCACGATCAACGAGCCGAACAGGTACAGCCAGTACGCGAAGGCGTTCAGCCGGGGAAAGGCGACGTCGGGGGCGCCGACCTGCAGGGGCATGAACCAGTTCGCGAAGCCCGCGAACAGTGGGGTGGCGAACATCAGCAGCATGATCGTGCCGTGAATGGTGAACAGCTGGTTGTACTGCTCGTTGGAGAGGAGCTGCGTCCCCGGCCGGGCCAGCTCGGCCCGCATCAGCAGCGCCATCACCCCGCCGACCAGGAAGAACGCGAAGGAGGTGACGAGGTAGAGGGTGCCGATCTGCTTGTGGTCGGTGGTGGTCAGCCACATCACCAGCCGGCGGCCCCGGTGCGGACGGGTGGCCCGGCCGAAGCGGCGGCGCGGTTCCCGCCGGACGGGCGGGCCGGTCACGCCCAGTTCGGCATCGCTCGGCAGCATCGTCACCGCACCGCACCTCCGGCCTCGGGTCTGGCAGTGCGTCCAGCACTACCAGCGGGGCCAGGCACCCGGACGGACGCTCGCCGGGCCGTCGCCCGAAGGAGTCAGCCGGTGGTGGCCGAGGGAGTCAGCCGGTGGTGGCCGAGGGAGCCCGAGTGGTCAGCGGCCCGCCATCCGCTCCAGGCGGGCGATCCGCTCGCCCATCGGCGGGTGGGTGGAGAACAGCTTGGCGCCGACCTCGCCGGGCCGGAACGGGTTGGCGATCATCATGTGGCTGGCGGTCTGCAGCTGCGGCTCGGGCGGCAGCGGGAGGCGCTGGGTGCCGATCTCCAGCTTGCGCAGCGCGCTGGCCAGGGCCAGCGGGTCGCCGGTGATCCGGGCTCCGTCGGCGTCCGCCTGGTACTCGCGGGAGCGGCTGACGGCCAGTTGGATCAGGCTCGCCGCGATCGGCCCCAGGATCATGATCAGCAGCATGCCGAACAGGCCCGGGCCCTCGTCGTCCTCGGAGCGGCCGAACGGGATCAGCCAGGCGAAGTTCACCAGGAACATCACCACCGAGGCCAGCGCGCCGGCCACCGAGGAGATCAGGATGTCCCGGTTGTAGACGTGGCTGAGCTCGTGGCCGAGCACTCCGCGCAGCTCGCGCTCGTCCAGCAGCTGGAGGATGCCGTCGGTGCAGCAGACCGCCGCGTTGCGCGGGTTGCGGCCGGTGGCGAAAGCATTCGGCGCGGGCGTGGGCGAGATGTACAGCCGGGGCATCGGCTGCCGGGCGGCGGTGGAGAGTTCACGGACGATCCGGTAGAGCTGCGGGGCCTCGATCTCACTGACCGGCCGGGCCCGCATCGCGCGCAGCGCCAGCTTGTCGCTGTTCCAGTACGCGTAGGCGTTGGTGCCGAGCGCGATCAGCAGCGCCACCAGCAAGCCGGTGCGGCCGAAGAAACTGCCGATCACCAGGATCAGCGCGGACAGGCCGCCGAGCAGAACGGCCGTCCGCAATCCATTGTGGTGGCGGTGCACTGCGGGCCCTCCTGTGGTGCCGGGGAAGCCGGTGGAGCAGCTTCCTTCTGCCGGGATCAACGCGCCGAGCTGGCCCGATCGTTCCCTTCGGCATTCGACCACAGGTCAGAACAGGCTGCCCGACACCACCTGAAGCACCAGTTGCGGGGCCACCGACAGCACCACGGCGCCGCTCGCCGCGAGGCCGAGCGCGGTGGCCAGCGAGGCCGGGACGCGGCGCGGTGCGAGCTGCTCGGTGGACGGGGCGAACAGCAGGGCGGTCCACTTCAGGTAGTAGGCGAGCGCGATCACGACGTTCACCGCCATCACCACGGCCAGCCAGCCCAGGCCCGCGTCCACGGCCGCCCGGAACACCACGACCTTGCCGAACAGGCCGACCACGCCCGGCGGCAGACCGGCCAGGCAGAGCAGGAAGAACGCCAGCGCGAACGCCGCCCAGCGGTTGCGCGAGGCCAGTCCGCGGAACGACTCCAGCCGGCCCGTGCCGCCGACCAGCGCGACCACGCCGAACGCGCCCAGGTTCACCAGGCCGTAGATCAGCGCGTACGCCACCGTCGCGCCCAGCGGCTCGGCGGAGTCCGCGTACCCGGCGGCGGCCAGCGGCACCAGGAGGTAGCCGGCCTGGCCGACCGAGGACCAGGCGAGCAGCCGCACCGCACCGTACGGCGTGTCGGCGCGCTGGCGCAGCGCCGCCGCGTTGCCGACCGTCATGGTCAGCGCGGCCAGCACCGCCAGCACCAGGCCCCAGGTGTGGCCGTACGGGCGGAAGGCGAGCGTGGTGACCAGCGCCAGGCCGGAGAGGCCTGCGGCCTTGCCGACCACCGACAGGTAGCCCGCCACCGGGAGCGGCGCGCCGACGTACGTGTCGGGGACCCAGAAGTGGAAGGGGACGGCGGCGGTCTTGAACGCGAAGCCGACCAGGGTGAGCACCGCGCCGGCCTCGGCCAGCGGCTTCAGCTGGGCGGGGGCGTGCGCCAGGCCGTCGGCGATGCCCTGGAGCTGGATCGTTCCGGCGGCGGCGTAGACGAAGCTGACGCCGAGCAGCATCACGGCGGTCGCGGTGACGGAGGAGAGGAAGAACTTGAGCGCGCTCTCCGCGCCCCGGCCGTCCCGGCGCAGCGCGACCAGGGCGAACGCGGGCAGGGTGGCGACCTCCAGGGCGATCACCAGGGTGGCGAGGTCGCGGGCGGCGGGCAGCAGGGCGGCGCCGCAGGCGGAGGAGAGCAGCAGGAACCAGTACTCGCCGCCGGGCAGCTTCTCGTCCTCGACGGTGTGCAGGGAGAGCAGCACGGTGAGCAGCGCGCCGCCGAGGACGAGCAGCTGGAAGGCGAGCGCGAAGTGGTCGGCGGTGTAGGAGCAGCCGCCGCTCGTGAAGCAGAAGGTGGAGCGGGTGTCGCCGAGCACCAGCGGCAGCAGGGCGGCCAGCGCGGCGAGCAGCCCGGCGGCGCTCAGCCACCCGAGCAGGCGCTTGCGGGCCACGGGCAGGAACAGGTCGGCGACCAGTACGGCGAGGGCGGCGAGCGCGGCGATCAGCGGCGGGGCGACGGCCACCCAGTCGACGGACTGGATCAGGCCGCCCGGGTCGGCGACGGCGAGCGGAGTCATGACGGGCTGCCCCAGGTCGTGAGTGATGGTCATCAGCCGCTCCCGAGGAGGTGCTTGACGGCCGGGTCGGAGAGGCCGAGCAGCAGCGCCGGCCACAGGCCCGCCACCAGGGTGAGCGCGGCGAGCGGCGTCCAGCTGGCGGCCTCGTAGCCCTGCAGGTCGGGCAGGTCGGCGACCGGGGCGGGCTGCTTCGGGTCGCCCATGCAGACCCGCCGGACCACGACCAGCAGGTAGGCGGCGGTCAGCAGGGTGCCGAGGCCGGCCAGCACCATGTAGGTGACGAAGGCGGGCCGCGACAAGCCGGCGGCCGGGTCGAACGCGCCGTACATGGCGAGCAGTTCGCCCCAGAAGCCGGCCAGGCCGGGCAGGCCGAGGCTGGCGACGGCGGCGAACGCCAGCAGCGCGCCGATCCGGGGGGCGCGGCCGTACAGCGCGGCGCCGGTGGCACCGGCGAGGGTGTCCAGGTCGGCGGTGCCGTAGCGGTCCTTGACGGCGCCGACCACGAAGAACAGCAGGCCGGTGATCAGGCCGTGCGCGATGTTGGCGAACAGCGCGCCGTTCAGGCCGGTCGGGGTGAGCGAGGCGATGCCGAGCAGCACGAAGCCCATGTGGCCGACCGAGGAGTACGCGATCAGCCGCTTCAGGTCGCCCTTGGCGCCCGTCCGGGCCAGCGCCAGGCAGGCCAGCGAGCCGTAGACGATGCCGACGGCGGCGAACGCGCCCAGGTACGGGGCGTAGGTGGCGGTGCCGCCCGGGACGATCGGCAGCAGCACCCGGACCAGGCCGTAGGTGCCCATCTTCAGCAGCACGCCCGCGAGCAGCACCGAGCCTACGGTCGGCGCGGCGGTGTGCGCGTCGGGCAGCCAGGAGTGCAGCGGCCAGGCGGGGGCCTTCACGGCCAGGCCGACCAGGATCGCCAGCGCGGCGATCAGCTGGGTGGTGTGGGACAGGCCGGCGCCGTGCGCGTCGGCGAGCTTCACCATGTCGAAGGTGCCCGCCTTGACGCCGATCAGCAGGAAGCCGAGCAGCATCACGGCGGAGCCGAGCAGGGTGTACAGGATGAACCGGTTGGCCGCGGCGACCTTCTGCCCGCTGCCCCAGCGGGAGATCAGGAAGTACATCGGGATCAGCACGATCTCGAAGGCCAGGAAGAACAGCACCAGGTCGAGCACCGCGAAGGTGGCCAGCATGCCGGTCTCCAGCAGGAGCAGCAGCCCGGTGAAGGCGCGGCCGCCGGGGCCGGCCGGGAGCTTCTTCACCGAGTACACCGCGCACAGGAAGGTGAGCAGCGCGGTGAGCACCAGCAGCGGCAGCGAGATGCCGTCCACGCCGAGGTGCAGGCGCACGTCCAGCGCGGGGATCCAGGCCACGTCGGTGACGGCCTGCATCCGGCTCGGCGCGCCGTGGTCGAAGCCGGCGGCGAGGGCGATCGCCAGCAGCAGCGTGGCGCCGGTGAAGGTGGTGCCCAGGCGCAGTGCCCGCTGGTCGCCGATCGGGGCGAGCATCAGGGCGGCGCCGAGCAGCGGCAGCACCAGGAGGGCGATGAGGACCGCGTTCATCGGTGGCTCCTAGGGTCTGTCCGGTCGATCTTGTCGGAAAGGCGCGCGTCTCCCCCAGCCCTTGGGGGCTGGGAGGTACCCCCATTTCGCGCCCGGCTGGGAGTGCCGGCGAACCGTCCTCGTACTGGGTGTACTTGGGCGGTTTGCCGGTGCTTCCAGGCGGGATGATCCGGCGTCGCGCGCCCGGCAAGATCGGCCGGACAGACCCTGCGTGCCGGAACGGGGAACTGGGGGTGCGTCACGATCCCACCGCCACCAGGACGGCGAGCAGGACGGCCCCGGCGAGCAGCGCGTTCAGGTAGCCCTGGGCGTTGCCGGTCTGGGCGAAGCGCACGGCGCGGCCGAGCCAGCCGGGCGCGGCGCCCGCGCCGCGGACGTAGGTCTCCACCACGGCCCGGTCCAGGAACCGGACCAGCTTGGCGGCGGCCTCGGTGGGCCGGACGAACAGGGTGCTGTACAGCCGGTCGACGCCGAAGCCGTGCTGGGCGGACCGGTACAGCGGGCCGAGCAGCAGCCGTCCGGGGTCGCCGGCGGGCTGTCCGGCGGCGGTGCGGGCGGTGACGGTGCGCCAGGCGGCGTAGCCGATCAGCAGGCCCGCGAGGGCGATGCCGGTGCCGAGCACGGCGGTGGCGGGGGACGGACGCAGCGACTCGCCGTCGAGCAGCGAGGGCAGCCAGTCGGAGCGCAGCCCGCTCACGCCGAAGGCCAGCGCGGGCACCGCCAGGACCCACAGGATCAGGCGCATCGCGGCCGGTTCGGCGTGTGCCGGGTCGGCCTCGTCGAGCTCCGGGGAGTACGGGGCGCCGGGCTGGGGGGTGAGGTCGGTGCCGTCCGTGGAGCGGCCGTAGAAGACGGCCAGCCACAGCCGGGCGGCGTAGGCGGCGGTGAGCAGTGCGGTGAGCAGGCCGGCCACCAGCACCGTCCAGCCGACGGCGGTCGGCACGGCGGACGCCGGGCCGAGGCTGCCGGTGAGGGCCTCGCCGTGGGCGGCGTGCTCGGCGGCGGTGAGCACCGACTCCTTGGAGAAGAAGCCGGCCAGCGGCGGCAGGCCGACCAGGGCGGCCAGGCCGATGCCCATGGTCCACCAGGCGTCGGGGATGCGGTGGCGCAGGCCGTCCATCCGGGCCATCGCGCTGAGCGAGTTGGTGTGCGCGGCGTGGATGACCACGCCGGCGCCCAGGAACAGCAGCGCCTTGAACACGCCGTGCGAGACCAGGTGGAACACCGCGGCCTGCCGGTCGCCGGAGGCCAGCGCGCCGGTCATGTAGCCGAGCTGGCCGACCGTCGAGTAGGCGAGCACGCGCTTCAGGTCGTCCTGGGCGAGCGCGCACAGCGCGGAGCCGACCATGGTGACGGCGGCCATCACGGCCAGCACCACCAGTGCGGCGGAGGACTGCAGGAACACCGGCAGCAGCCGGGCCACCAGGTAGACGCCGGCCGCGACCATGGTGGCGGCGTGGATCAGCGCGGACACCGGCGTCGGGCCGGCCATCGCGTCCGGGAGCCAGGTGTGCAGCGGGAACTGGGCGCTCTTGCCGGCCACGCCGGCGAGCAGCAGCAGCGCGATCAGCGTGGGGTGGTGCAGTTCTCCGCCGCCGGCGGCCTTCAGCACCTCGCCGATCCGGAAGCTCCCGGCGTCCGCACCGAGCAGGAACAGGCCGAACAGGAACGGCACGTCGCCGAGCTTGGTGACCAGGAAGGCCTTCAGCGAGGCGGCCCGGGCGTCGGCGGTCTCCCAGTGGTGGCCGATCAGGAAGTACGAGCAGATGCCCATCACTTCCCAGCCGACCAGCAGCACGATCAGGTCGCCCGAGTAGACGACCAGGAACATCGCGGCGGTGAACAGCGAGACCAGCGCCGCGTAGGACGGGTAGCGCGGGTCGTCCTTCAGGTAGGCGGTGGAGTAGATCTGCACGCAGGTGGCGACCAGGCCGACCAGCACCGAGATCAGCGAGCTGAAGCCGTCCAGGTGCAGGGCCAGCGAGATCTCCGGGCCGCCGGTGGGGGCGAGCCGGGTGGCGGCGTCCAGGGTGGCGCCGGTGCCCAGCTGGAGGGCCACCACCAGGGCGAGCACGGCGGACACCGCGACCGGCAGCACCGCGAGCGGGCGGGCCAGGGCGGGGTGACGGCGTCCGGTGGCCAGGCCGGCGGCGGCGCCGAGCGCGGGCAGGACGGGGACGAGGATCGGCAGCGCGAGGTTCATGCGGCGGCCTGCTCCTTCGCGGCGTCGGCCGGTTCGTCGGCCTGGGCGTCGGCCTGGGGGTCGGCCTGGGCGTCGGCCTCGTGGCGGTCGCCGAGCGCGGTGACCCGGTCGACGGCGGCGGTGCCACGGGTGCGGTACACCAGCAGCACGATGGCCAGGCCGAGGCCGATCTCGGCGGCGGCGAGGGTGATGGTGAACAGGGTGAGCGCCTGTCCGGCGTGCAGGGTGTCGCGCAGCCAGACGTCGAAGGCGACCAGGTTGAGGTTGACGGCGTTGAGCATCAGCTCGACCGACATCAGCACCAGGACGACGTTGCGCCGGGCGAGCACGCCGTACACGCCGACGCTGAACAGCAGCACGGCGAGGACGGCGGGGTAGGCGAGGTGCACGCTCAGCGCTCCTTCGTCTTCGTCAGGGCGGTGCGCAGGTTGCCGGGCCGGGGCTTCGTCCGGTCGCCCTTGGCGCGGGACAGCACGATCGCGCCGACCAGGGCGGCCAGCAGCAGCACCGACAGCGCCTCGAACGGCAGCACCCAGTGCGAGAACAGGAACTCGCCGGTGAGCCGGGTGGTACCGGCCGGGCCGGACAGGTCGATCCAGGACGAGCGGAACGCGTCCACCACCAGCGTCACCAGGGTCGCGGCGGAGGCCACGCCGACGGCCAGCGCCGCCGGGCGGTTGCCGGAGTCGGCGTCCGGGGAGCGGCCGATCGGGGCGCGGGTCAGCATCAGGCCGAACAGCACCAGCACGACCACCGAGCCCAGGTACACCAGCACCTGCACCCAGGCCACGAACTCGGCCGTCAGCAGCAGGAACTCGACCGCCAGCCCGCCCAGCGCGACCACCAGCCACAGCGCGGCATGCACCAGCTGCCGGGTGGTCACCGAGACGACGGCCGCGCCGAGCACCAGCACACCGACCAGCAGGAAGACGATCTCCTGCCCGGTCGGCGAGAGGTACGAGCGCGCGGCGGGCTCCAGCGAGCCCGCCGCGGCCAGCAGGGTGCTCAACTCTGCTCCCCCTCCTCGGCGGCGGCAGCGGCCGCGGCCAGCTTGTCGGCGGCCTTGCGGGCCATGGCGATCTCCTTGGGCTCCTCCGCAGCGGCGTCGTGCGCGGGCGGCGGCGGGACGGTCCACATCCACTCGCGCAGCCGGTCGCGCTCATGGGTGAGCTCACGGATGTCGGTCTCCGCGTACTCGAACTCCGGCGACCAGAACAGCGCGTCGAACGGGCACACCTCGACGCAGATCCCGCAGTACATGCAGAGCGAGAAGTCGATGGCGAAGCGGTCCAGCACATTGCGGGTGCGGGCGCGGGCGTTCGGGTCGGCGGCAGGCAGCGTCTCCTTGTGGGAGTCGATGTAGATGCACCAGTCCGGACACTCGCGGGCGCACAGCATGCAGACCGTGCAGTTCTCCTCCAGCAGCGCGATCACGCCGCGCGAGCGCGGCGGCAGTTCGGGCTGCACCTCGGGGTACTGCGCGGTGACGGTCCTGCGCGTCATCGTGCGCATGGTGACGGCCAGGCCCTTGGCCAGGCCGGAGCCGGGGAACTTCATCAGGAGATCGCCACCTTGACGATGCCGGTGAGGGCGAGCTGGGCCAGGGCCAGCGGGATCAGCACCGTCCACGCGAAGCGCATCAGCTGGTCCTCGCGCAGCCGCGGGTAGGTGACCCGCAGCCAGAGCACCACGAACGCCAGCGCGAAGGTCTTCGCCAGCGTCCACAGCCAGCCCAGGCCGTCGGAGAACGGGCCGTGCCAACCGCCCAGGAACAGCACCGTGGTCAGTCCGCAGAGCACCACGATGCCCGCGTACTCGGCGAGCAGGAACAGCGCGAAACGCAGACCGGTGTACTCGGTGTACGCGCCGAAGATGATCTCCGAGTCGGCCACCGGCATGTCGAACGGCGGACGCTGAAGCTCCGCCAGGCCCGCCGTGAAGAACACGAACGCGCCGATCAGCTGCCACGGCACCCACCACCAGTGGAAGGCGTCCACGATCCCCGGCAGCGAGACGGTGCCCGCCGCCATCGCCACCGACGCCGCCGCGAGCAGCATCGGCAACTCGTACGACATCAGCTGCGCGGCCGTACGCAGCGCGCCCAGCAAGGAGAACTTGTTCGCCGACGCCCAGCCACCCATCAGCGAGCCCAGCACGCCAATACCCATGACCGCCAGCACGAAGAAGATGCCCGCGTCCACCGCCTGCCCGACCAGCCCGTTCGGCCCGACCGGAATCACCAGCAGCACCAGCAGATACGGCAGCAACGCGACCGCCGGCGCCAACCGGAAGATCCGCCGATCGGCCCCGGCCGGAACGACGTCCTCCTTCTGCGCGAACTTCACACCGTCGGCAACCAGCTGCGCCCACCCGTGAAACCCACCCGCGTACATCGGACCGAGCCGGCCCTGCATGTGCGCCATCACCTTGTGCTCAGCCTGCCCAACCACCAGCGGCAGCACCAGAAACGCCACCAGCGTGCCGACGCAGCGCAGCAGCGTGTCGAGAAGATTCACGCGCCGTCTCCGTTCTGCTTGTCGTCGGACTGCTCGGGTTGCTGGGGCTGTTCGGCCTGTTCGGACTCGGGCTTAGCGGGCTCGGCCACCGCGGGCTCGGGCTGCGCGGGCTCGGCCGCCGTGGGCTCGGGCTGCGCGGGCTCGGGCTGCGCGGGCTCGGACTGCCTGGGCTTCGCCTCTGGGGGCTCGGGCTTCACGGGTTCGCCCTGCACGGACTCGGCGTGCCCCGGCTCGACCTGCCCAGCCCTGGCCTTCGCAGGCTCGGCCTGCGCGGACTCGCGCTTCGCAGGCTCGGGCTGCGCGGGCTCAGACGTCGCATCCTCAGGCTGCGTGACCTCCGCCTCCGCAGGCTCAGACGTCGCAATCTCAGGCCGCGCCTCCGCAGGCCGGGGCTTCGCGGGCTCGGCCTGCGCGGGCTCGGCAGGCTCGGGCTTCGCAGCCCCCGACTTCGCGGGCCCGACCTGCCCAGCCTCAGACTTCGCTGCGGCCGCCGCAGGCTCGGCCTGCACGGGCTCGGGCTTCGCGACCTCGGGCTGCGCCTCCGCGGAACCGGGCTTCGTGGGCTCGTCGTGAGCCGGGACGGGCGCGTGCCACGGGGCGTCGGACGACTGGGTCCGGGCGGTGCGGCGCGGGGTCTCGGGAGTCGGCGGTGTCTCGGGCGCGGTCTGGCTGACTGAGCCCTCGCCGACGCTGTGGCTGCGACGCGGACGGTCGGCGCGCACCGGCGGTACGTCGGTGGCGGGAGTGCCCGGGGCCGGGGCGTCCGGCGTGGCGGTCTGGCTGACCGAACCCTCGCCCACACTGCGGCTGCGACGCGGACGGTCGGCACGCACCGGCGGCGGCGCGTCCGTGGCGGGCGCGTCCGGGGCCGTCGGGGCCTGGCTCGCGGAACCTTCCCCCACGCTGCGGGTGCGGCGGGGCCGGTCCACGCCCGCTCCGGCTCCGGCGCGGGCCGCGCGGGCGGGGCGTTCGGCGACCGGGGGCAGGGTGCCCTTGAGCGGGCCCCACTCGTTCGGGTCGGGGACGCCGGGCGGCAGCATCTTGCGTCGGGCCGGGCCGCCGCCGTGGTCGGACTCGCCGGGCTCCTTGGCGCCGGGCCAGTCCTTGGCAACGCGGGCGGCCAGCACGAAGTCCTTGCGCAGCGGGTGGCCCTCGAAGCCGTCCGGCAGCAGCAGGGTGGCCGGGTAGGGGTGGCCGGGGAACTCGATGCCGAACATCTCCCGGGTCTCCCGCTCGTGCCAGGCGGCGCCGGCGTAGACCCCGACTGCGGTCGGCAGCGCAGCCTTGTCGCGCGGCACCCGGGTGCGCAGCAGCAGCCGGCGCACCCGGCCGGGCTCGCCGACGGCGGCCAGGTGGGCGCAGACCGCGAAGCCCTCGGCGAGTTCGTCGACGGCGCTCAGCCAGTCCAGGAACGCCAGGCCGAGGACGTCGCGGGCGGCGGTGAGCGCCTCGATCCAGTGCTCGGCGGGGACGGTGACGGTGAGCAGGTCGTACGCCTCGGCGGCGGTCGCCCACGGTCCGATCGCGGCGGCGGCCCGCTCGGCGGGGGTCGGCGCGGCAGGGACGTCAGGGGTCTCGGTCACTGCTGCCCCTCCCCCGTCGTGGCCGGCCCAGCGGGCGCGGCGGCCCCAGCGGGCGCTGCGGGCGCAGCCTTGAGCGGGCGGCGCAGCGCGGCGGCGGGTGCGGCGTAGCGCTGCGGGACGTCCTCGGCGGCGATCTTCTCCTGGAGCTTGAGGATGCCCTGGAGCAGCGCCTCGGGCCGGGGCGGGCAGCCGGGCACGTAGACGTCGACCGGGATGATCTGGTCGACGCCCTTGGTGACGGAGTAGGAGTCCCAGTAGGGGCCGCCGGAGTTGGCGCAGGCGCCGAAGGAGATGACGTACTTCGGCTCGGGCATCTGCTCGTACAGGCGCTTGACGGCGGGGGCCATCTTGTCGGTGACGGTGCCCGAGACGATCATCAGATCGGCCTGCCGGGGGCCCGGCGCGAACGGGATGACACCCATTCGGATGAAGTCGTGCTTGGCCATGGACGCGGCGATGAACTCGATGGCGCAGCAGGCGAGTCCGAAGTTGAAGCACCAGAGGCTGTAGCGGCGGCCCCAGTTGAGCACCACCTTGACCGGGTCCGGGGCGAGCCGGGCGAGCGGGCCGAGGCGGCGCTGCTCGACGGCGGCGCCGGGGTTGGCCGGGTCGGGGATGCCGAGCGGGACCGGCCCGTCGGCGGGCGTCCCGTGCGTGTGCGTCACGTCCATTCCAGAACGCCCTTCTTCCAGGCGTAGAGCAGTCCGACCGCGAGGAAGCCGATGAAGACGAACATCTCCACCAGCGTGACCGCCCCGAAGCCGGCGGCGGCGAACACCGTGGCCCACGGGAACAGGTAGATCGCGTCGACTGCGAAGATCACGTACAGGAAGGCGTAGACGTAGTAGCGGATCTGGGTGTGCGCCCAGCCCTCGCCGACCGGATCGACGCCGCACTCGTAGGCGAGCAGTTTCTCCGGGGTGTCGACCACTGGTCGCAGCAGGCGGTTGGCGGTGAAGGCCACCGTGACGAAGAGGACGCCGATGACCGCCAGCAGGCCGATCGCCGCGTAGGCGTCGAAGTAACCGCTGCCGGCGGCGGGGTCGGCAGCGAGCGGCTGCCACTCCATGGATTACGCCCTTCTTCTTTGCCCGTCCATAGCCATCGCTATCGCGGGAGTCTATGTGCACCGCTCGTCTACTCCCCCATCTGCCCGTTCTGCAAGACGTCCGGTGGACGCCCGGTGGAATTCCACTTGCCGGCCCGTCGGGAGCGGGGTTCAGCACGGGGGGTGGGGATAACCCCCGGGCGAAGACGGAGTGCAGCACCATGGCGACCCGCTGTCCGCAACCGGGATGCTGGTGATCGTCAAAGACCGGCGAACACCAGGGAGAGGGCGCCGACATGGAGGACAAGGCGAAGCGCCCGTCGTTGTACGGGCCGCAGCTGTGGCAAGAGGTCCAGCACGAGCTGCTGAACCTCCCGGTCGGCGTTGCCGCCTTCACGGTGATGGTGACGCTGTTGTGGACGGGGGTCGGCATGGCGGTGACGGTCGTCGGGCTGCCGCTGCTGGCCTTCGGGCTGACGTGCTGCCGCCTGTTCGGCCGGCTGGGCCGGATCCGGGCCCGGGCCTCGCTGGGCAGCCGGGTCGCCGAGCCGGGGCCGCTGGTGCCCACCCGCCCCGGTACGGCCGGCTGGGTCATGGCCTCGCTCGCGGACGGGCTGAGCTGGCGCTGCGCGCTGTACTGCCTGCTGATGCTGCCCTGGGGCATCCTCAGCTTCACGCTGACGGTGGTGCTGTTGACCGTCGGCTGGCCGGTGATGCCGTGGGCGATGCGGGGGCTGGCGTGGGTCTCCCGGCTGCTGGTGGAGAGCCTGCTGTCGCCGGGAGCGCTGGAGGAGCGGGTCCGCGAGCTGGAGGACGACCGGGGCGCGGTGGTCGACCACGCCGCCGCCGATCTGCGCCGCATCGAGCGGGATCTGCACGACGGCGCGCAGGCCCGGCTGGTGGCGCTGGCGATGGATCTCGGCCTGGCCAAGGAGAAGCTGTCGGAGGATCCGGTGGCCGCGCAGAAGATGGTCGACGCGGCGCACGGCGAGGTGAAGCTGGCGCTGCAGGAGCTGCGCGATCTGGCCCGGGGCATCCACCCGGCGGTGCTGACCGACCGCGGGCTGGATGCCGCGCTGTCCTCGGTCGCGGCCCGTTGCACGCTGCCGGGCGGCGTCAAGGTCCACGTCGAGCTGGGCGGGGAGCGCCCCGATTCGGCGGTCGAGGGCATCGCCTACTTCACCGTCAGCGAGCTGCTCACCAACGCTTCCAAGCACTCCGGCGCCCGCTCCGCCACGGTGGACCTCTGGCGTCAGGAAGGCCGGCTGATGCTGACGGTGCAGGACGACGGCAAGGGCGGCGCCGAGATACGGCCCGGCGGCGGCCTGGCCGGCCTGGCCGAGCGCGCCGAGTCGGTGGACGGCGTGTTCGTGGTGGCCAGCCCGGTCGGCGGCCCGACCTCGGTGACGGTCGAGCTCCCCTGGCGCACCCGGGCCGGCCGGGGCTGACGGTCCGGTCCGGGCGTGGACGGGCCCGGGCGTGGACGGGCCCGGGGTGCCGCCTCCCTTGCGCGGTGCGGCACCCCGGGCCCGAGCGGGCGGCCCTAGAGCGTCCCGAGGGTGACCTCCGCGGTCTGGTTCTGCCCGTCGCGCTGGTAGCCGACCGTGACCTTGTCGCCCGGGGAGAGCGAGGCCAGTGCGCTGGTCAGCGCGGCGGGGGTGGGGATCGCGGTGTCATTGATCTTCGTGATCACGTCGCCTGCCTGCAGCCCCGCGGAGTCGGCCGGTCCGCCGGAGGTCACCGAGACGATCACCGCCCCGGCGGGCTGGAAGTTCGCGTTGAAGAAGGGGCGGACGGTCACCCCGAGCGCGGCCCGCCCGGAGTTGGTGACGGTGCCGCTGGCGATCAGCTGACTGGCGATGCTGGTCACGGTGACGGCGGGGATGGCGAAGCCGATGCCGGGCGCCGCCGCGTTGCCCAGCTCCGGGTCCACCGCGGTCAGCGTGTTGATCCCGATCACCTGGCTGGAGAGGTTGACGAGCGCGCCGCCGCTGTTGCCGGGGTTGATCGCGGACGAGGTCTGCACCATGTTGCCGATGGTGGCGCCGGGCGAGCCGGAGCTCGACGGCTCGCTGACAGTCCGTCCGACCGCCGAGACGATGCCCTGGGTGACGCTGCTGGAGAGACCCAGCGGGCTGCCCATGGCCAGCGTGATCTGGCCGACCGCCACCTTCGCGCTGTCCGCGAAGGTGGCGGGCTTGAGGCCGCTGGGCGGGCTGCTCAGCTTGATCACCGCGAGGTCGGACTGCGGGTAGCTGCCCACCAGGGTGGCGTTCAGCGGCTTGCTGCTGTTGGCCAGCGTCACGGTGAAGGTCTGCGCGGTGCCGATCACGTGCGCGTTGGTGACGATGTCGCCCTTGTCGTCGAAGACGATCCCGGAGCCGAGGCTGTCGCCCGCGGTGATCTGCACCACCGAGGGCAGCACCTGGTTGATCACCTGCTGGTAGTCCTGCTCCGTCTGGTTGCTGGTGGACGGGGCGGGCGCGCTCGTGGTGGCGCCGGCCGCCGTGCTGGACCCGGATCCCTTGTGGGCGCTGGAACAGCCGGTGACCAGCAGCGCCGCCGAGGCCAGCACCGCCGCCGAGCCGAGCCACCGCCTGGGCCCGGTGGGCCGGGGGCCGGCCGGAAGCGGGCGGGTCGGTTCCTTCTTCGGGCGCACGGCTGCCACCTCCGGTCACGGGACAGGACTTTGTCAGCATTTCAGCGAAATGTCCGAATAGCCGCCCAGACACACCCGCCCCCACCCGGAAGGCGGCCGTCTAGGATCGGGCCATGACCTGGTTGATCACGGGCGGGGCCGGCTACATCGGCGGTCATGTCGTCCGGGAGCTGGTCGCGGCCGGCGAGTCCGTGGTCGTCCTGGACGACCTGAGCACCGGCGCGGCCTCCCACCTGCCCCCCGGCGTCCCCCTGGTGACGGGCTCCACGCTGGACCGCCCGCTGCTGGACCGCGTCCTCACCGAGCACCGCGTCCAAGGCGTGCTGCACCTGGCCGCCCGCAAGCAGGTCGGCGAGTCCGTCGCCCAGCCGCTGCGCTACTACCACGAGAACGTGGAGGGCCTGCGGATCGTGCTGGCCGCCGCGGTCGACGCGGGCGTGCGCCGGGTGGTGCTGTCCTCCTCCGCCGCCGTCTACGGCATGCCGGACGTCGAGCTGGTCACCGAGTCCACGCCGTGCGCGCCGATGAACCCGTACGGCGAGACCAAGCTGGCGGGCGAGTGGCTGCTGAACGCCTGCGCCGACGCGTACGGGCTGTCCGCGGTGTCGCTGCGCTACTTCAACGTGGCGGGCGCCGCCCTCCCCGAGCTGTCCGACCCGGGCGCGGCCAACCTGGTGCCGCTGGCCCTCCAGCGCCTCACCGCCGGGCTGCCCCCGCTGATCTTCGGGGACGACTACCCGACCCCCGACGGCACCTGCGTCCGCGACTACATCCACGTCTCGGACGTCGCCTCCGCGCACGTCGCCGCCGTCCGCCGGCTGAGCGCCACCGCGCCCGGCGAGCAGGTCCGGCTGACCCTCAACATCGGCACCGGGCACGGTGTCTCCGTCCGCGAGATGCTCGCCGGGATCGCCGAGGTCACCGGCCTCGACACCGCCCCCGAGGTGACCGCCCGCCGCCCCGGCGACCCGGCCCGGGTGGTGGCCTCCGCCGAGCTGATCCACCGCGAACTCGGCTGGACCGCCCGCCACGACGTCCGCGCCATGATCGCCTCCGCCTGGGCCGGCTGGCAGCACCGCCACCCGTAGGCCCCGGACCACACCGGCCCGGGGCCAAGGGCGCGTCAGCTCGCCGGGTGGACCGGCGAGGTGGCCAGCGCGGTCAGCGTGGTGCCGTCGAAGCGGTAGCCGGTGGCGTTGCCCTGCGGGTCCACCGCCCACAGGTCGGCGAGGCCGTCGCCGTCCAGGTCGGTGCCCTGCAGCACCGGCTTGCCCGCGGCGTCCCAGCCACTGGCGGCGACCAGCACCGGGGCGCCGATCGGGTCGCCGAGGAACGGACCGGTCAGCGTCGAAGCGGCGTAGTAGTAGAGCGAACCGTCCGCATCGTTGCGGGCGAACAGGCCGGGCAGGCGCCCCGCGCCGACCACCGCGGTGGTGATGGTCCAGCCGTGCCAGTCCCCGGTGCCGGCCGGGTTGACGCCGCTCAGCTCGACGGCCGACCCCAGACTCCCGTAGCCGCCGGGGATGCCGGCGCTGCCCACGACGAACAGCTTGCCGCCGGCCAGCACCAGCAGATTGTCCGTGGTGCGGAAGCCGGTCGGGTACCCGTTCGCGGCCTGGTACAGCTCACCGGCGTCGGCGACCCGCTCGACCCGCACGGTGCCGTCGTCGAAGACGTGCTGCCCGATGTTGACCGACTTGGACGGGTCGAACCCGCCGGCCGCGTAGGGCAGCGCGGTGCCGACGCCCACGCTCGGCAGGTAGGCCAGCACGCCGTCCGCCGTGCTGCCGTTGAACCGGCCGCCCACCGCCAGCACGCCGTTCCAGTCGGCGGCGCTGCCCGGCGCGTTCCGCCCGGTGCCGGCCGCGCCGACCTGGACGGCGGGGGCGAGCGCGCCGCCGCCCTGGCCCTTGGCGAGCCACAGGCCGTCGCCGAGGCCGAGCTGTCCGCCGACCAGCAGCAGGTCGGGCCGCCCGTCGCCGTCGATGTCACCGGCGACCCGCACGGGCTCCGCCGCCGACAGCCCGGCCGTGGCCGCCGGACCCGGGTTGCCGCCCGGGGACAGCGGGGTGACGGTCAGGGTGCTGTACGCGCCGGTGGGCGTGACGGTCAGGACGGCGTTGCCGGAGGCGTCGGCCGTGACGGTCCTCCGCGCGTCGGAGCCGACCTGGTACGAGTAGGCGGCGGGCGGCTGGCCGGGCCCGGCGGTGACGGTGATCTGCGCGGGCGTACCGATCACCAGCCCGCCGGGGACGGACAGCGCCGGAGCGGCGGTGGGCGCGGTCGGGTCGTAGCGGAAGTGGCAGGTGGTGGACCACTCGCCGGGCACCTGGCCGCCCTGGGCGCGGGCCTTCCAGCCGAAGTCGGTGATCGCGCCGCCCGCCGCGGCCGTCAGGACGTCACGGGACAGCAGACGGACGGCGGCGGTGCCGGGGGTGGCGGACAGGGTGACGTCGTCGACGGGCGCCTCGGTGCCGGAGCGCAGCAGCTGGAACTCCACCTTCCCGGAGGCGGAGGCCTCGGCGAACAGCGTGAGGTCGGTGAGACCGAGCACGGTGCCGCCGGCGCAGTCGGTGCTGGGCATGCTGCGCAGGCCGGCCGGTGCGGCCGCGTGCTCGGCGGCGCCCGCCGCGGGGGCGACGACCCCGGTGGCGGCGAGCACCACGCCGAGAGCGGCTGCGGCGACGGCGGAGCGGCGCCGGTCGAAGGAGATGGACATGCGGGTTCCCTCCCTTTGTCGATCACCGAATGCGGTGACCATTTGGGGGAGGGTATGCCAAGGCTTGACCCGCGGTCGCCCCCTTCGGGGAAGAGAGTCACCTACCGGCGTCAGTGCGGGACGGCGGTGCCGTAGAAGGAGTCCAGGGCGTATACGCAACGGTCCTTGGAGCCCACGAAAACCCGGCCGTCAACGGCGACCGGGGAGCCGGTCAGTTCGCCCTTGGTGCCGAGTTCCCAGCGCAATCGGCCAGTGGCGAGTTCCAGGGTGTGCAGCGAGTGGTCGCGGCTGCCCAGGTGGACCAGACCGTCGGCGACCGCCGGGGAGCCGACCAGGTCGGCGCGGGCGGCGTAGCGCCAGCGTTCCCGGCCGGTGGCGCTGTCGAAGGCGAACAGCGTGTCGCCGGAGCCCAGCAGCACCGTGCCGTCGGCGACCACGGCGGGCTCGGCGCCCTGCCGGGAGGCGGTGCCGGCCCGCCACAGGCCGTGGCCGGTGGCGGCGTCCAGCGCGTACAGGGTGCCGAGGTAGTCGGCGACGTACACCGCCCGGTCGTCCACCGCGGGCGGGGTGAACAGCACCACCGGCGCGTCGAACCGCCAGCGCTCGGCGCCGGTGGCGGCGTCCAACGCGTGCACCCGCTGACCGGAGGTCAGGTACAGCACGCCGGAGCGCTCCACCGGCCGGGCCGGCACCTTGCCGCTGACCGGGAACGCCCAGCGCACGCCGCTGCCGCGCGGATCCACGCAGTGCAGCCGGCCGGCGCCCTGGTAGTAGGCGGCGCCGGCGATCAGCGCCGGGCCGGACTGCGGGTTCTCGTACTCCTGCTGGGCGTCGTCGGCGCGCCACAGTTCGGCGCCGCTGGCGGCCGAGCGCAGCTGCACGCCGCCGCCGCGGATGCCGCAGCACAGTACGCCGTCGGCGGCGTCCAGCGAATACACCCAGCCGTCCAGGGAGCTGCGCCAGCGCTCGGTGCCGTCGGCGGAGTCCACGGTGTACAGGTGCGGCCCGTCGGCGGCGTGCACCCGGCCGCCGTCCACGGCCAGCGCCCAGGCGACGTCGCGGGTCTTCCAGCGGCGCTCGCCGGAGCGGATGTCCAGGGCGTGCACCTCGAAGCTGGAGACGAACAGCGTTCCGTCGGCGACCACGGGGGTGCCCCACACGTCGTTGGACATCCGGAACCGCCAGGGCCGCCAGCGGGCGGCGGGCGGCTGCGGCGGGGCGGCCGGCGCCGGGGTGCGGCGCACCCAGTCGGTGCCGACCGGGGCGGCGGACGGCGCGACGGGCTCCACCCGGGGCCCGGGGCCTATCGGCACGTGCGCGCCGGCCAGCCGGACCTCGCCGTCGCCGCCGGGCGCGGCGGGCACCGGCCGCTGGTGCGGGCGCATCCGCTCGGTGGCCACCTCGGCCTCGGAGGGCGCCGCGACCGGCGCGACGTGCACGGACGGCGGGGCGACCGGCTGCGGCGGCACCACGACCGGCTGGGGCTGCGGCTGGGGCGGCTGGCTGACGGGGCGGCGGCTGCTGCGCTTGGCCTCGATCAGGTCGAGCGCGGCGGGCGGCAGCCAGTCCCCGGCCTCGCCGGAGGCGTCCGCCCGGGAGAACAGGTGCGGGGCCAGCTCGGCCTGGATCTGGGCGGGCGTCGGCCGGTGCTCGGGCGCGGGCCGCATGCAGGCCCGCACCAGGTCGACCAGTTCGGCCGGCAGCCCGGACAGGTCGGGCTGGTCGCGCAGCAGCTGGAACACCGTCTCGACGGGGTTGGTGCCCCGGTACGGCGGGTGCCCGGTGGCGCAGAAGACCACCAGCGAGCCGAGCGAGAACACGTCGCTGGCGCCGGTGACGCTGCGGCTGTCGCGGGCCTGCTCGGGCGACATGTAGGCGGGGGTGCCGACCGCGACGTTGGTCATGGTGAGCCGGGTGCTGGAGACCCCGGCGGCGATCCCGAAGTCGATCACCCGCGGCCCGTCCTCGACCACCAGCACGTTGGACGGCTTGAGGTCGCGGTGCACCAGCCCGGCGGCGTGGATGGACTGCAGCGCCTCGGCGATGCCGGCGGTCAGCCAGCGCACCGCGTCGGCGGGCAGCGGCCCGCAGTCGGTGACCAGGTCCTCCAGCGAGGGCGCGGGCACGTACGCGGTGGCCAGCCACGGGACCGCGGCGTCGGCGTCGGCGTCCACCACGGCGGCGGTGTAGAAGCCGCCGACCGTTTTGGCGGCGGCGATCTCGCGGGCGAAACGGACCCGGAACAGGTTGTCCTCGGCCAGTTCGCTGCGGACGGTCTTGATGGCCACCCGGCGACCCGAGGCCGACCGGGCCAGGTACACCAGACCCATCCCGCCCGCGCCGAGCCGGGCCAGCACCTCGAAGGGCCCGATCCGCCTCGGATCGTGCGCCGTCAGCTGGTCCACTCCGCAGCCACCTCCCCTTCAGCCAACGCCCCCCGGCGGTGGCGCGCCCCCGATTCTCCAATGCCCGCCGTCCTGGAGCCAATCTCCCCCGCCCGTGTCCCCCGGTCTGGTAGGGCGGCCCGGGGGCCGCCGAGCGGGCCCGCGGCCTCCACCGAACCCTTCGAAGCTGACTTGTCGTCACGCTGTGAGGTCATCAGTGCACGGGGGGGCAACAACACACGCTGAAAAGTCGTTGATTCTCCCCACGAGCGGACTAATAGTCGCACTACCGAATCGCGCCAAGATCGTGCCACGGTAAGCTGACGGCATGACAGGACAAGTTCGCACCGTCGACGGTCGCGTCGCCGGGCGGCGCGGACAGGAGACGCGGCAGAAGCTGCTCGACTGCCTCCGCGAGATGCTCAGCACGTCGCCGTACCGTGACGTCAAGGTCATCGACGTCGCCCGTATGGCGGGTACCTCCCCCGCGACCTTCTACCAGTACTTCCCGGATGTCGAGGGCGCAGTCCTTGAGATCGCCGAGGAAATGGCCGAGGACAGCGGCGGGCTCAAAGAGCTCGTCGATGGAAAGTCCTGGGCGGGAAAGACCGGCTTCACCACTTCCGAAGAACTGGTGGACGGATTCCTCGCCTTCTGGCGCAAGAATGACGCCATTCTCCGAGTGATCACACTCGGTGCCGCAGAAGGGGACAAGCGGTTCTTCAAGATCCGTATGAAGGTCCTCAACTCGGTGGCGGCTCCGCTTGCCGAAGCGGTTCGCAACACCCAGGGCAAGACCGACAAGACGGTCGACGGGTCGGCGATCGCCGGCGCCCTGGTGACGTTGCTGGCCGCGTCCGCGGAGCACTCGAAGGCGTTCACCTCGTGGGGCGTGAAGGTCAAGGACCTCAAGCCCAGCCTGGCGCTCCAGGTGTACCTCGGAGTCACCGGAAAGAAGCCGCCGAAGTAACACTCAGTCCAGTCCAGTGACGCCCGGCCCCGGTTCCTGTCCGGGGTGCGTCGGACGCGGCCGTGTCCTCGGGGGAGGTTCGCCGACGTACCGCGGGGTGTCATCCGCACCAGACAACGAAGCGCAGGGGCGGTCGGGAGGAAGGTCTCCCGGCCGCCCCTGCGCCGTGTGCCGTGGGTGCCGCCGCCCCGGTCAGGGGCAGCGCACCACCTGGCCGGCGTAGGCCAGGCCGCCGCCGAAGCCGAACAGCAGCACCGGGTCGCCGCTGTGCAGTTCGCCGCGCTCGACCAGCTTGGACAGGGCGAGCGGGATCGAGGCGGCGGAGGTGTTGCCGGATTCGACCACATCACGGGCGACCACCGCGTCCTCGGCCAGGCCGAGCTTTCCGGCGATCGCGTCGATGATCCGCAGGTTGGCCTGGTGGGCGACGAAGCCGCGCAGCTCGGACGGGTCCAGGCCGGCCTTCTCGCAGGCCCGGCGGGCCAGCGGGGCGACCTGGGTGGTGGCCCAGCGGAAGACGCTCTGGCCCTGCTGGCTGATGATCGGCTGCCAGCCGCTGATCACCACCGCCTCGCCCTTCTCCGGCTCGGAGCCCCACACCACCGGGCCGATGCCGGCCCGCTCGTCGGGGACGGCCTCCAGGACGGCCGCGCCCGCGCCGTCCGCGAAGATCACGCAGGTGGTGCGGTCGGTCCAGTCCACGATGTCGGACATCCGCTCGGCGCCGATCACCAGCGCGCGGGTGGCCGCGCCGGCCCGGAGCGCGTGGTCGGCGGTGGCCAGGGCGTACGAGAAGCCCGAGCAGACGGTGTTCAGGTCGTAGGCGGCGGGGGTGGGGATGCCGAGCCGGGCGGCGACCGCGGCGGCGGTGTTGGGGCTGCGTTCGATGGCGGTGCAGGTGGCGACGGCGACCAGGTCGATCTGGTCGGGGGTCACTCCCGCGCGGGCCAGCGCCTTCTGGGCGGCGCCCGCGGCAAGGTCGACCAGGGTCTCGTCCTCGGCGATGTGCCGGGCGCGGATGCCGACCCGGCTCCGGATCCACTGGTCGTCGGTGTCGACCATCGCCGAGAGATCGTCGTTGGTGAGGATCTTCGGCGGCTGGTAGTGGCCCAGCGCCACGATGCGGGAGGCGGTCATACTGCCACTCAACCGGGTTACCGGTCAGTCGGGCGGTAACGCCCTGACACAGGATCGAGGGCCGGATGCTGTAGGGCCCTCACAACCGGAACGCCTCAGGCCGCCAGCGAGTCGGCGTCGCCCATGGCGATCATCGGGTGCATGGCCGGGTCGAGGGCCTTGATCAGGTCGACCATGTGGTCCTCGGTCAGCGAGATGCAGCCGTGGGTGGGGCCGCCGTGGTCGAGGTGCAGCCAGATGCCGCCGCCCTTGGCCGCGCCCTCCGGGAAGCGGCCGTCGAGCGGGGAGGCGCCGGCCACCCGGTTGTAGTTGATCGCGACCACGTAGTCGAAGGAGCCGGCCAGCGGTTCGTTGTTGAAGCCACGGCCGGGCATCACGAACTTCGCGTTCTCGTCGTACGGCAGCTTGGAGCCGGGGTCGGCCTTGCGGCCGCCGGCGTCGGTGAGCGAGAACAGGCCGATCGGGCTGCGCAGGTCGCCGGAGCGGTGGTTGGTGGTCCAGCCCTTGAGGGCGTTGTGGGCGGGCCAGGACTGGCCGGCCTGCCAGCCGCCGTCCTCGCCGCGGGTCCACAGCGTGACGGTGTTGTCGGAGGAGTCCTTGCCCTGGCCGCTGGCGACCAGCACCTGACGGGTCTCCGCGGGGATCTTGGCCATCCAGTCGGCGCCGAGTCCCGGTATGGCGGTGATCCGCTCGCGGGAGGAGCGATCGGCGGCCGGGGCCTCGGTGTGGGCGTCGGCGCCCTTCATCGGGGAGACCTCGGGCTCGCGGTCCGGGGCCGCGCTGGCGGTGTCGCCCTGGAAGGTCCGGCCCGGGCCGATGGTGAACCAGCCGGCCGTCAGCGCCAGCAGGGTCGCGGTGCCGACGGTGAGCTTGGCGGCGCGGCGCGGCTTCGGCTTGCGCCGGCGGCGGCCCTCGGCTCGGCCCTGGGGCTGCTCATCCTCGCCCCGGGAGGCCGGCGCGGGGGCCGAGCGGCGGTGCGAGGCGGCGCGATGGGAACCGGACATGCCGACGATCCTCCCAGACCCGGGGGACGCGGTGGAACCCGGGCCGTGTGATGAGCCTGTGAGCATACGCGCCCGGGGATGCTTCTCCGGTGGTCGGAGGCACTCCGGGTAGTGCGCGGCCACCCCGCGCGCCCCCGGTGGAACGGCTGCGCCCGGTGGCCGAAGACCGGCCCACCGGGCGCGTGGCAGAGCGGTGGTCAGAGGCGCATCGCCTGCGGGGTCTCCCGGCGCAGCGGGTCCGGCCCGTCGTACTCGCGGATGACCTCGTAGCGGGTGTTGCGCTCGACCGGGCGGAAGCCGGCGTCCCGGATCAGCTGGAGCAGGTCGTCGCGGCCCAGCTTGTTCGGGGTGCCGAAGTTGTCCGCGTCGTGGGTGATCTTGTACTCGACCACCGAGCCGTCCATGTCGTCCGCGCCGTGGCTGAGCGCCAGTTGCGCGGTGGTGACACCGTGCATCACCCAGAAGACCTTGACGTGCGGGACGTTGTCGAACAGCAGACGGGACACCGCGAAGGTCTTCAGCGCCTCGGCGCCGGTGGCCATCTCGGTGCGGTCCATCAGACGGTTGCGGACCTTGCCGTCCTTGGAGTCGTGGAAGTCGTGCTGGTAGCGGAGCGGGATGAAGACCTGGAAACCGCCGGTCTCGTCCTGCAGTTCACGCAGCCGCAGCACGTGGTCGACCCGGTGGCGGGGCTCCTCGATGTGGCCGTACAGCATGGTGGCCGGGGTCTTGAGGCCCTTTTCGTGCGCCAGGCGGTGAATGCGCGACCAGTCCTCCCAGTGGGTGTCGTGGTCGACGATGTGCTGGCGGACCTCCCAGTCGAAGATCTCCGCGCCGCCGCCGGTCAGCGACTCCAGGCCGGCGTCGATCAGCTCGTCCAGGATCTCACTGGCCGTCAGACCGCTGATCCGCTCGAACCAGTGGATCTCGGTCGCGGTGAACGCCTTCAGCGAGACGTTCGGCAGCGCGGCCTTCAACTCCTTCAGCGAGCGCGGGTAGTAGCGCCACGGCAGGGTCGGGTGCAGGCCGTTGACGATGTGCAGCTCGGTGAGGGACTCCGACTCCATCGCCTTGGCGAGCCGGACGGCCTCCTCGATGCGCATCGTGTACGCGTCCTTCTCGCCCGGCTTGCGCTGGAACGAGCAGTACGCGCAGGAGGCGCTGCACACGTTGGTCATGTTGAGGTGGCGGTTGACGTTGAAGTGGACGACGTCGCCGTTCTTCTGCGTCCGGACGTGGTGGGCCAGGCCGCCCAGCCAGGCCAGGTCGTCGCTCTCGTAGAGCGCGATCCCGTCCTCGCGGGTCAGCCGCTCACCGGCGTAGACCTTCGCCTCCAGCTCGCGCTTGAGCCCTGCGTCCATGCGGCGCTCCGCCTCCTCGGTCCTTCGATTCGTTGCCAGTCGAGACTACGCCTAGGCCGCCAGCAGTTCGGCCAGCAGGGCGGGGTCCAGGTTGCCGCCGCTGACGACCGCCGCGAACACCCGCCCGCCGAGTTCCTCGGCGCGGTGGAAGTACGCGGCGGGGGCGACCGCGCCGGACGGCTCGGCGACCAGGCGGCCGCGGCGGGCCAGCAGTGCGACGGTGTCCCGGATCTCCTGCTCGGAGACGGTGACGATGTCGTCCACGTACGCGGTGAGGTGCTCGAACGGAAGGACGCCCACACTCGGGGTGCGCAGGCCGTCGGCGAGGGTGCGGTAGGTGTCGGCCATCGGCCAGGCGGTGCGGATGCCCTTGCGCAGGCTCTCCTGCGCGTCCGCCGCGAGCTCCGGCTCCACCCCGATCACCCGGACGCCCGGGCAGGCCAGCTTCAGCGCCGCGGCCGTCCCGGAGATCAGACCGCCGCCGGAGATCGGCACCAGCACGGTGTCCAGGTCGTCCGGGGCGTCCTCGGCGATCTCCAGGCCGACGGTGCCCTGGCCCGCCACGATGTACGGGTCGTCGTACGGCGGCACCCACACGTAGTCGTGCTCGGCGACCAGCTTCGGCGGGAGCGTGTCACGCTGCTCGGCCGGGACGACCAGCACCTCGGCGCCGAACGAACGGGTGTTCTCGATCTTCACGGCGGGCGAGGTGTCCGGCATCACGATGACCGCCTTGATGCCGAGCCGCTGCGCCGCGTACGCCACCGCCTGGGCGTGGTTGCCGCTGGACTGCGCCACCACGCCCCGGGAGCGTTCCTCCTCGGTCAGCGCCGCCAGCCGGTTGAACGCCCCGCGGACCTTGAACGCCCCGGTCGGCTGGAGGCTCTCCGGCTTCAGCCACAGCCGGCGCCCGTCCGGCTGCTCCGCCCACGGGCAGGCAAGCAGCGGGGTGCGGACCGCCGCACCGGCGATCCGGCGTTGAGCGGCGCGCAGGTCTTCCAGGTCGACCAGGGACATCCGGGGCCATCCTCGGGAGTTGACGGGGTGTGAGGTGACGACCCTATTCGGCGAGGTGCAGCGGCAGTTCGCTGACCCTGTTCTCCCACTTGGTGGAGAGCACCACCGTGGTCCGGGTGCGCGCCACCCCCTTGGTGCCGGAGAGCCGCTTGACCACCGACTCCAGGCCCTCCACGTCCGGCACCCGGACCTTCAGCATGTACGAGTCGTCGCCCGCGATGAACCAGCAGTCCTCCACCTCCGGGAGGTCCTTCAGCCGGTGCGAGACGTCGTCGTGGTCGGCGGCGTCGGTCAGTTGAAGACCGATCAGCGCCGTCACGCCGTAGCCCAGGGTGGCCGGGTTGACCGTCGCCCGGTACCCGGTGATCACACCCGCCTGCTCAAGGCGGTTGATCCGGTCCGTCACGCTCGGCCCGGAGAGGCCCACCAGACGGCCCAGCTCGGCGTACGAGGCACGGCCGTTCTCACGGAGTGCCTGAATGAGCTGCCTGTCCACAGAGTCCATTACCTGCCGCGTCCTTCCGAACCACTCCAGAACCACAGATCATTTTCTGGATTCCAAGGCGCCGAGCGCCGATCGACCGGGGTATCCCAGAGAACATACTCTCCCGTAGCGCGGCCGCTCACTCGCCCCGGCGCGACCGGGTTTCCGGGTCGCTTCCGGGGGTGCTGCCCGCCTCGCCGAGATTGCCCGTCCAGCGCCGGTACAACGAGTGCGCCACGCCCACCGCGTCCAGCACCCGGCCGGCCACGAAATCCACCAGTTCCTGGGCGGTCGAACCCCCCGCGTAGAACCCCGGCGAGGCCGGCAGCACGACCGCGCCCTGCGCGTCGAGGGCCACCAGGTGCCGCAGGGTGGAACCGGTGAGCGGGGTCTCGCGCAGGCAGAGCACCAGCGGGCGGCGCTCCTTGAGCGTCACCGAGGCGGTGCGCTGGAGCAGGTCCTTGGACAGGCCCAGCGCGATGCCGGCCGCGGCACCGGTGGTGGCCGGGACGACCAGCATTCCCTTCGCCGGGTACGAGCCGGAGGACGGGCCCGCCGCGAAGTCCCCTGCGGGCCAGTACCGGACGTCGTCCAGCTCCTTCTCGTCCCGGCCCAGCCACTGCGCGAGATCGGCCTTCCAGTGGGCGTCCCGGAACGAGATGCCGGTCTCGTCCAGGATGGTCAGCCGGGCGGCCCGGCTCACGATCAGGTCGACGGACTCGCCGGCGTCCAGCAGCGCGCGGATCACGGACGCGGCGTAGGGGGTGCCGCTGGCGCCGGAGACGCCGAGGACCCAGGGCTCGCGGGGAGTGCTCATACCGCCATTGTCGCGTCCGCGTGCAAGTCACTGCCCTGCGTCGCGATCTTGCGGTTGCGTGCCTTCCGCTGCGCGCAGCTCCACGCGCCCCCGGGCGCACTCGCCCAAGTCAGAATGGTCTCCATGGCAGCCGTGTTGGTGGATCTGACGCATCCGGTGGTGTCCGGGATGCCGGTGTATCCGGGGGATCCCGGGGTGGAGTTGCGGGCGGCGTTGACGGCCGAGGTGGAGGGGGTGAATGTGCTGGCGGTGCATCTGGGGTCGCAGACGGGGACGCATGTGGATGCGCCGTATCACCTGGATGTGCGGTGGCCGACGCTGGACGGGTTGCCGTTGGAGCTGTTCACCGGGCCCGCGGTGGTGGTGGATCTGCGCGGGTTGCCGGCTCGCGGGGAGGTGACGGCGGAGCACCTGGCGGCGGCGCTCGCGGTCTCGGGGCCTGGCACGGTGCTGCTGTTGGCGACGGGGTGGCCGAAGTACTGGGGGACGGACCGGTACTTCGCGCATCCGTACCTGTCCGAGGAGGCCGCGGCAGCGATCGTCGCGGCGGGCGTACGCACCGTCGGGGTGGATGCGCTGTCGGTGGATCCGACGCCGGATCCGGGGCCGTCCGATCCCGAAGTGGCCAGTCTGCTGGCCGAGTTGGTGGACGAGCACGATCCGGCGCCGGAGCTGCCGACCTTGGCCGCGCACCGGGTGCTGCTGGGCCCGGAGGGCGGCGGGGTGATCGCGGAGAACCTGACGGACCTGTCGCCGCTGCTGGAGGCGCAGGCGGCGGGGGTGCCGGTGGAGGTGTCGCTGTTCCCGTTGCGGCTGACGGCGGCGGACGGGGCGCCGGTGCGGGCGGTGGCGCGAATCGGCTGACGGGCCTGCGCCGTCGGCGACTTGGTCCAGACCATCCTGGCAGGCCGGTGCGTGATGGCCGGGGCGCCGCAGCCCGGGCTGCGGCACGCGCCGGAGATCCTGAAGACCGTCGCGCACGAGCGGGACTGCGAACTCGGCGCGCCGGCGTCCGTCGCCCGGCCCGGCCGGCTGCGGGTCGGGGACGCGCGGACGCTGCTCCGATCGGTCAGCCGGCCCGGCGGGGGATCAGGCAGAACGGGTGCCCGGCCGGGTCGACGAACACCGTCCAGCCCGCCTCCCGGTCCTTGACCTCGGCGCCGAGCTCCACCACCCGCTGCTCGACGGCGGAGACGTCCTCGACCTCGATGTCCAGGTGGAGCTGCTGCGGGTGGCCCGGGTCGGGCCAGATCGGCGGGCGGTAGTCCTCGACCCGCTGGAACCCGAGCACCTGGCCGTTCGGCAGGTGGACGGTGGACCACTCCTCGTCGAGCGTCCAGCGGGGATCGGGCCGGTCGACCTCGCCGCCGAGCAGCGCGGCGTAGAAGTGGGCCAGGCCCGCCGGGTAGTGGCAGTCCAGCACCACGCACTGCAGTGTGCCGATCATCGTGATCCCCGTCCGGATCTCGTCGGGCCCCTCGCTCCAGCATGGCGCATCCCCGTGCCGGGCGGCGGGCGAAAGCAGGGGTGCGTGCCCGTCACACCGTGAGGCCCCGGGCGACCAGGTCGATCAGGGCGAAGGCGAACAGCGAGATGCCCACGAAGCCGTTGGTGGAGAAGAACGCCCGGTTGAGGCGGGAGAGGTCGTGCGGCTTGACGATGGTGTGCTCGTAGACGAAGGCACCGGCGACGACCGCGAGGCCGCACCAGAAGAAGGCGCCGGCGTCGGTGAGGACGGCGTACCAGACCAGCAGCGCGGTGGTGAGGACGTGGCAGACCCGGGCGCCGTTGATCGCCGCGGGGATGCCGAACCGCGCGGGGACGGAGCGGACGCCCATGCCGCGGTCGGCGGCGACGTCCTGGCAGGCGTAGATGAGGTCGAAGCCGCCGATCCAGATGCCGACCGCGAGGCCGAGGACGACCGCGTCCCAGGACCAGCTGCCGGTGACGGCGAGCCAGGCGCCGACCGGGCCCATCGCCTGGGCGATGCCGAGGATGGCCTGCGGGAAGTCGGTGAACCGCTTGCCGTACGGGTAGACCACCATCGGGATCACCGCGACCGGGGCCAGCACCAGGCACAGCGTGTTGAGCAGCGCGGCGGAGCCGAGGAAGACCACCAGGGCGATGGCGGAGCCGATGTACGCGGTGCGCACCGAAACCGCGCCGGTGACGAGTTCGCGGTTCGCGGTGCGCGGGTTCCGGGCGTCGATCTCGCGGTCGATGATCCGGTTGGCGGCCATCGCGAAGGTGCGCAGGCCGACCATGCAGATGGTGACCAGCAGCAGCTGGCCCCAGTGCACGGACTTGTCGGCGAGGAACATCGCGGTGAGGGCGGCGATGTAGGCGAACGGCAGGGCGAAGACCGAGTGCTCGATCATCACCAGGCGCAGGAAGGCCCGGGTCCTGCTCCGCGGAGCTTCAAAAGCGGCCGTACTCACAGGCCGTATTCCTTCCAGCGACGGGTGACCCGGGCGGCGGTCGCCGGGTCGGAGGCGACCATCTCGGGCCAGCCGCCGTCGCGGGTGTAGCCCTCCTCGGGGAGCTTGCGGGTGGCGTCGATGCCGGCCTTGCCGCCCCAGAACTGCTGGTAGGAGGCGTGGTCGAGGTGGTCGACGGGGCCTTCGACGACGGACAGGTCGCGGCTGTAGTCGACGTTGCCGAGGGCCCGCCAGGCGACTTCCTGGTAGTCGTGGACGTCGCAGTCGGCGTCCACCACGATGATCAGCTTGGTCAGCGACATCATGTGGGCGCCCCAGATGGCGTGCATGACCTTCTGCGCGTGCTTCGGGTACTTCTTGTCGATCGAGACGATCACGCAGTTGTGGAAGCCGCCGGCCTCGGGCAGGTCGTAGTCGACGATGTCCGGGATGATCACCTTGAGCAGCGGCAGGAAGAAGCGTTCGGTGAACTTGCCGAGCGGCCCGTCCTCGGTCGGCGGGCGGCCGACCACGATGGACTGCAGGATCGGGCGGCGGCGCATGGTGACGCAGTCGATGGTGAGCGCCGGGAACGGCTCCTGCGGCGTGTAGAAGCCGGTGTGGTCGCCGAACGGGCCCTCGGGCAGCATCTCCCCGGGCTCCAGCCAGCCTTCGAGCACCACCTCGGCGTCCGCCGGGACCTGCAGCGGGACGGTCTTGCAGTCGACCATCCGGACCCGCTCGCCCGCGACGAAGCCGGCGAACAGGTACTCGTCGATGTCACCGGGCAGCGGGGCGGTGGCGGCGTAGGTGACGGCGGGCGGGCAGCCGAAGGCGATCGCGACGGGCAGCTTCTCGCCACGCTTGGCGGCGACCGCGGCGTGGTTGCGGCTGTCCTTGTGGATCTGCCAGTGCATGCCGATGGTGCGCTTGTCGTGCCGCTGCAGCCGGTACAGGCCGAGGTTGCGGATGCCCGAGTCCGGGTCCTTGGTGTGGGTCAGGCCGAGGTTGAAGAAGGAGCCGCCGTCCAGCGGCCAGGTGAACAGCGCCGGCAACCGCTCCAGGTCCACGTCCTCGCCGGTGAGGACGACCTCGTGCACGGGCGCGTCGGCGGACTTCACGTTCTTCGGCGGGACGTGCGCCATCGAGGCGAGCTTGCCGAAGGCCTCGCGGAAGCCGGTGAAGCTGTGCGGAAGTTCGGGCTTGAGCAGGCCGCCGATCTTCTCGGCGATGTCGTCGGGGGACTTCAGGCCGAGGGCCTTGGAGAGCCGGCGCTCGGTGCCGAAGACGTTCATGGCCAGCGGCATCGCCGAGCCCTTGACGTTCTCGAAGAGCAGCGCGGGGCCCTTGGCCTTCTGCACCCGGTCGACGATCTCGCCGACCTCCAGATGGGGGTCGACCTCCACCTTGATCCGCTTCAGGTCACCGTCGCGTTCCAGGGCCCGGAGGAAGGAACGGAGATCGTCGTATGCCATACCTGTCAGTATCCGGTACGGGCTAACCTGGGCCCGCCAAGGGTCCTGTTCGAACGTAGTTCGGAGTTCTGCGCGTGCTTCTGCGAGTCGTCCCCACGGTGGCACTGCTGGCCCTGTGGGTGTGGGCGTTCATCGACTGCCTGACCACCCCGGAGGACGAGATACGCCACCTGCCGAAGGTGGTGTGGGTGATCATCGTGCTGCTGTTCCCGCTGGTCGGCTCGATCGCCTGGCTGGTGGCCGGCAAGGACCGCGCCGCCCGCCGCCGGGTGCCGTGGGCGTCCGGCCCGACCGCCGGGTTCCGGGAGTACGAGCGGCCGCTCGCGCCGGACGACGACCCGGAGTTCCTGGCCTCGCTGAAGCGCGGCAACCAGCAGCACGAGCAGATGCTCGAACAGTGGGAGGCGGACCTGCGCCGCCGCGAGGAGGAACTCCGCCGAAAGGGCGAACGTCCCGAGGACGGCGACAGCCCCAGGAGCTGATCCCGTCTTTTGGCGGATCCCTACGATCCAGACGTTCTCCAGTTCCGCTCCACCCGGCCGCCGACCTTCGCGCGCCCCTTTCGGGGGGCCTCGTTCCGGCGGCCTTCGTATGCCCTCCATCTTGCCGCTGACCTGCCAATTCACCGGTTCCGGAGACACCGGTGGAGACAGCCCCGAGCACCCTCCCGGAGTGACCCGGCGGTAGGCCCGCGCACCCCCTTCTGTGCGCCCTCTACAGCGATCGGCCCCCGACCTTGTACGGAACCGACGCCGAAACGCGGGCGCACTGGCTCGTACTGTCGTAGCAGAAGAGGTGTTCGCTGGCTCACGTGACCCTGGAGAGGTTCGAGATGACGGTCCTGCACGACGCGCCGGTCGGCGGCGAGGCTCCGGCCGACGCCCGTAGCCGGGTCACCGAACTTCACGAGCTGCGCGAGCAGGTCCGCCGGGGCCCGAGCGAGAAGGCCACCGAGGCGCAGCACGCCAAGGGCAAGCTGACCGCCCGCGAGCGGATCGAGCTGCTGCTGGACGAGGGCTCCTTCCGCGAGGTCGAGCCGCTGCGCCGGCACCGCGCGCAGGGTTTCGGCCTGGAGGCGAAGAAGCCGCACACCGACGGCGTGATCGTCGGCTGGGGCACCGTCCACGGCCGCACCGTCTTCACCTACGCCCACGACTTCCGGATCTTCGGCGGCGCGCTGGGCGAGGCCCACGCGCAGAAGATCCACAAGATCATGGACATGGCCATCGCGGCCGGTGCCCCGCTGGTCTCGCTGAACGACGGCGCCGGCGCCCGCATCCAGGAGGGTGTCACCGCGCTGGCCGGCTACGGCGGCATCTTCCAGCGCAACACCCGCGCCTCCGGTGTGATCCCGCAGATCTCCGTGATGCTCGGCCCGTGCGCCGGTGGCGCCGCGTACTCCCCCGCGCTGACCGACTTCGTGTTCATGGTCCGCGAGACCTCGCAGATGTTCATCACCGGCCCGGATGTCGTCCAGGCCGTCACCGGCGAGAAGATCAGCCAGAACGGCCTCGGCGGCGCCGACGTCCACTCCTCGGTCTCCGGTGTCTCGCACTTCGTCTACGACGACGAGCAGTCCTGCATCGAAGAGGTCCGCTACCTGCTCTCGCTGCTGCCGCAGAACAACCGCGAGATGCCGCCCGCCGTCGCCAACGACGACCCGGTGGAGCGCCGCAACGAGTCGCTGCTGGACCTCGTCCCGGCCGACGGCAACCGCCCGTACGACATGCGCAAGGTGATCGAGGAGATCGTCGACCACGGCGAGTACCTGGAGGTCCACGAGCGCTGGGCGACCAACGTGATCTGCGCGCTGGCCCGGGTGGACGGCCACGTGGTCGGCATCATCGCCAACCAGCCGCAGTCGCTGGCCGGCGTGCTGGACATCAACGCCTCCGAGAAGTCCGCGCGCTTCGTGCAGATGTGCGACGCGTTCAACATCCCGCTGGTGACCATGCTGGACGTGCCCGGCTTCCTGCCCGGCGTGGACCAGGAGCACGACGGCATCATCCGGCACGGCGCGAAGCTGCTGTACGCGTACTGCAACGCCACCGTGCCGCGGATCCAGCTGATCCTGCGCAAGGCCTACGGCGGCGCGTACATCGTGATGGACTCCCGCTCGATCGGCGCGGACCTGTCCTTCGCCTGGCCGACCAACGAGATCGCCGTGATGGGCGCCGAGGGCGCGGCCAACGTGATCTTCCGCCGTGACATCAACGGGGCCGACGACCCCGATGCGATGCGCGCGCAGAAGATCAAGGAGTACAAGAGCGAGCTGATGCACCCGTACTACGCGGCCGAACGCGGCCTCGTCGACGACGTCATCGACCCCGCCGAGACCCGGGCCGTGCTGGCCTCCTCGCTGGCCATGCTCCGCACCAAGCACGCCGACCTGCCGAGCCGCAAGCACGGCAACCCGCCGATGTAACCGGTGCGACGCGCCCGCCGCCACCGTTCAGCCGCCAGCCTGGGGGAGAAACAGGAACCATGAACGAACCTCTCGTCCGTATCGTCCGGGGCTCGCTGTCCGCCGAGGAGCTCGCCGCCCTGACCGCCGTGCTGGCCGCCCGCGCCGCGCAGGCCTCGGCGGCCGCCGCCGCCACCCACGTCGTCGAGCCGATCGCCACCTGGTCCCGGATCGAGCGCCGCCCGGCGTACTTCTCCCCGGTCAGCTGGCAGCAGGCCGCGTGAGAAACGCGAGGGGCTCCGGAGGCACTGCCTCCGGAGCCCCTCGCGTTTGTGCTGCTGCTACGCCGCTGCCAGCGCCGCGGGGCGCCCGGCGTGCATGGTGGTGAGGTTGGCCGCCAGCCGCTGCGGGTCCTGGGCCAGCCAGAGCCGCACCGCGGCCCCGAGCATGATGCAGGACGAGCCGAGGCGGACGCCGGTGGAGTGGGCGATCCGCGCGGTGGCGATGGTGAGCAGATCGGCGAGCTCGGTCGGCAGCCACACCGTGAGCGCGCAGGGCGCCGGGGTGGCGAGCGCGGCGAGCAGCCGGTGGGCGTCCGCCGGGCAGTGCAGCGTGGGCAGGACGTCCAGCAGGCCGTCGGCGACGACCTCGGAGACGTCGCTGTGGTGGCCCTGGGCGAGCCGTCGCAGCAGCGTGCGTTCCGCTGCGGTGATTCGGACGGTCATGATGACCTCGTCGCACTCCATGGTGCGGCCCTCCTCGCGGCTTTGTGGATCTCTGGGGTGGTTCGGGGGGTGGATGGCGCCAGTGCGACGGGGCGTCAGATACCGGCGTACGAGTGCTTGCCGGTGACGAAGATGTTGACGCCGTAGAAGTTGAACAGCCAGCAGGCGAAGGCGAGCAGGGCCAGGTAGGCGGCCTTGCGTCCGCGCCAGCCGGCGGTGGCCCGGGCGTGCAGGTAGGCGGCGTAGGCGACCCAGGTGATGAACGACCAGGTCTCCTTCGGGTCCCACTCCCAGTACTTGCCCCAGGCCGCCTCGGCCCAGATCGCGCCCGCGATGATGGTGAACGTCCACAGCGGGAAGACCAGGGCGTTGATCCGGTAGGACAGCTTGTCCAGGGTGCCCGCCGCGGGCAGGCGGTCCATGAAGTTGGCCGCCCGGACGGTCAGGCCGGCCGCGACCCGGTGCTCGTAGCGGTCCTTGATCAGGTAGGTGCCGGTCGCGACGAACGCCGCGAAGAAGGCACCGCCGCACACCGTCGCGGTGGAGACGTGGATGCCCAGCCAGTAGGAGTGCAGCGCCGGGACGAGCTGCTCGGACTCGGTGTACAGCACGCTGACGGCGACGCCGAGGATCAGCAGGACCGCGATCACCACGGGCAGGCCGAGCCAGCGCACGTTCTTCTTGGTGGCCAGCAGCACGACGTACGAGCCGACCATCATCAGCGCGAAGGCGACGGAGAACTCGTACATGTTGCCCCACGGCCAGCGCATCACCGACAGGCCGCGGGTGATGACGCCGCCGGTGTGCAGCAGCATGCCGAGTACGGTCAGCGAGACCGCGATCCGGCCGGCCACGTCGGCCTTCTCGCTGCTGCCGGCCGGGCCGAGGCCGTCGGCCGGGGTGTCGTCGCCGCGGCCGCTGGTCACCGTGGTGGCGCCGGCGTCGGCCAGCGCGGTCCGGGTCAGGGTGGCGGTACCGCCGCCCTGCGAGGCCACCGTGACGCTGACCTTGCGCACGCCCTTGGCCGCCTCGGCGGAGTCGCTGACCGACTCCCCGAGGGTGGCCTGCTGCCGGGAGCGGACGGCGACGCCGCCCTTGGCGCCGAAGGTCCACTCGAACATTTGAGCGAACATGGCCAGGGTGTAGACGGCCATCGCCGAATAGACCAGGTTGTTGGAGATATCGGCCAACTGGTGGTTGACCTGCGCGAGCAGCACCGTCTACTCCTTGGTTTCCGGGGCGGTGGGGGCGGCTGCGGCCGGGGAGTCGGCCGCAGTCGGTGCGTCGTCGTCAGCATCGTCGGCGTCGTCGTCGGAGGGCTCCTCGACCGCCGGGGCGTCGCCCTGCAGCTCGACGGCGAGCTCGGCGAGCTCCTCGGCGGTGCGGGCGGACTCGCTGCGGCCCAGGCCCGCCACCTCCACGAGGGTGCGGCCGTCGGCGCCGGTGACGGCCCGGACCCAGATCCGGCGGCGCTGGACGAACAGCGAGCCGACCAGACCGAGGATCGCGGCGACCGCGCCGACCAGCGCGACGGAGTTGCCGGGATGGTGCGAGATGGTGAACGTCGCCCACTGCTGGTAGCCGTCGAAGCTGATGGTCCCGTAGTTGTCGGGCAGCTCCCATTCCTGGCCGACCTTGAGACGGACCTTGGCGATGTTGCCGTCCACCTTCAGCTGGGTCATCGCCTTGTCGTCCAGCTGGTACACGTTCTGCGGCAGGCCGCTGTCGGTGCGCAGGTCGCCGGCGTAGGCGTTGATCACCAGCATCGGGTCGGCGGCGGCCGGGAACATCGACCGCGGGCCGGTCACGTTGAAGTTCTCCGGCGCGGTGGGCAGGAAGAAGCCCTGGAAGGCCAGCTGAGTCTTGTTGCCGTCGGCGTCGGTGCCGTAGTCGTTGACCTTGACCACGCCCCGCGAGGTCATGTTGGCGTCGATCGGCAGGAACGGCGTCGGGCCGCGGTAGACGATCTCCTTCTTGGCGTTCCTGACCGTCACCACCGGGGCGTAGCCGTGGCCGATCAGGTAGACCTTGGAGCCGCCGATCTCCAGCGGGTGGTTGACCTCGATGGTGGACTTCTTCAGCTCGGTCGCGTCGTCGCCGGTCCAGTAGCGGACGTTCGCGGTGAACTGCCGGGCCGTACCGGTCTGCGGGCCGCTCTCCTGGTAGCGGGCGGTGAAGCCGTCCAGCTTGAAGCCGAACTTGTCCAGGTCGTTGACGCCGTAGAAGCGCGAGCCGTAGAAGTCGTCGATCTGGGTGGTGGTGTTGGAGTAGCCCTGGCCCTCCAGCACCAGCTTGCTGGCGGAGCCGGAGGCCACGCCGGCCCAGGCGACGCCGATCAGCAGCGCGAACAGTGAGAAGTGGAACAGCAGGTTGCCGACCTCGCGCAGGTAGCCCTTCTCGGCGGCGACCGAGCCGTTGCCGACGACCGCCCGGAAGCCGCGCTTCTTCAGCAGCGCGTGGGCGGCGGCGTGCACGGCGTCCGGGTCGGCGTCGCTGTGCCAGGCCGCGTAGACCGGCATCCGGGTCAGGTTGCGCGGGGCCGCCGGGGGCTGCGCGCGCAGCACGCCGATGAACTGCCAGGTACGCGGGACGATGCAGCCGGCCAGCGAAACGAACAGCAGGATGTAGATCGCCGAGAACCAGACCGAGCTGTAGACGTGGAAGACCTGGAGCTTCTCGAACAGCGGCGTGATGCCCTTGTGGGCCTCCTTCCACGCCACGAGCTTCATCGTGTCGGGGCCCTCCTGCGGGACCAGCGAGCCGGGGATGGCCGCCAGCGACAGCAGGAACAGCAGCAGCAGGGCGACCCGCATCGAGGTGAGTTGCCGCCAGAACCAGCGCCCCCAGCCGAGGATGCCCATCCCGACCGGGGCGTCACTGTCCTCGGGCGCGGTGCTGAGGCGCTCGACGTCGATGTCGGCGGCGTCCGGGTCCGCGGCATCGGCCGGCTGGGGGCTGGTCTTGGTGTCGCTCACGGGTCAGATTCCGATCGAGAAGTTCTGGGTGAGGTACTGGAGCTGGTTGACCAGCGCGTCCCACGCCCCCGTCACCAGGGCCAGGCCGACGGCGACGAGCATGCCGCCGCCGATCCGCATCACCCACTGGTAGTGCCGCTTGACCCAGCCGAAGGCACCCAGCGCCTTGCGGAAGGCCAGCGCGGCCAGGACGAACGGTACGCCGAGGCCGAGGCAGTAAACGGCCATCAACAGCGCGCCGCGCCCGGCGCTGGCCTGGTTGAACGCCAGCGACTGGATGGCCCCCATGGTCGGGCCGATGCACGGCGTCCAGCCCAGGCCGAACACCACGCCGAGCAGCGGGGCGCCGGCCAGGCCGACCGCGGGACGGCGGTGCGAGCGCAGCTCGCGCATGGTGAAGCCGGGCAGCAGGCCCATGAAGGCCAGGCCCATCAGCACCGTGAGCGAGCCCATCACGATCGAGATGACCCGCTTGTGCTCCTGCAGCGTCTGGCCGAAGGAGCCGAACAGCAGGCCGGTGGAGACGAACACCATCGCGAAGCCGAGCACGAACAGCAGCGAGCCGGCCAGCATCCGCCCGCGGCGGGCGCCGCGGGCGTCGGAGAGGTCGGCGGCGGAGAAGCCGGTGACGTAGCTGAGGTAGCCGGGCACCAGTGGCAGCACGCACGGTGAGAAGAACGAGAGCAGGCCGGCGGCCAGCGCGATCGGCAGGGCGAGCAGCAGGGCGCCGCTGCCCACGGTCTCGTTGTAGCCGACCCCGGCAGCCGCCAGGGCGGCGCTCACTTGGACTCCGCGAGGACCGGTTCGATCATCTTGTCGAGGTCCTCGGTGGACATCGCGCGCATGGCGCGGGCGGCCAGCTTGCCGTCCTTGTCGATCACGATGGTGGTCGGGATGGACTGCGGGTTGAGGCTGCCCTTGGGGAACTTGAGGATCTGGGTGCCGTCCGGGTCGTAGATGCTCGGGTAGGTCACCCCGAAGTTCTTCTCGAACGCGATCGCGTTGGCGGGGTCGGTGTCCCGGGTGTTGATGCCGAGGAACTGCACCTTGTCGGCGTACTTCTCGGAGCTCTGCTGCAGGCCCTTGGCCTCGGCCCGGCAGGGGCTGCACCAGGAGCCCCAGATGTTGAGGACGACCACCTTGCCGCGGTAGTCGGAGAGCTTGAGCGTGCCGGTGCCGTCCAGCCCGGTGCCGGTGATGTCCGGGGCGTCCACCCGGTGGCCGGCGGCGGCGGTGTCGATGCCGCCCTTGCCGGTGATGAAGCCCACCGAGCCGTCCCCGCCGGAGCCGGAGCTGGAACACCCGGCGAGGGCCAGTGCGGTGGCCGCGCCGAGGGCGGCGGTGAGGCAGGTGCGGCGGCTGGACGTCCAAGACATGTGAAAAGTTTCGCATGGCTCTTCGGTCCGTTTTAGGGGGGTCCGGCGTTGCCGGCCGGACCCCCGCTGACCTGCGAAGACTTCACTTATGATCGTCTTAATTCGGGCATTTTTCAGGCAGGCCAGGCTTACCTGCGTACCACCGGTGTGAGCTACGCCCCGAAGCTCTTCCCGACCGGCTTGTCGCCCTTCTTGCCCTTGCCCACCAGGTGGGCCGGCAGCAGATCGCGGGCCGGCTCGCGGTAGCCGATCGAGACGATCCGGTCACCCTCGTAGGTGAAGCTGGTCAACGAGGCCAGCGAGCACTGCCGGCGGCGCGGGTCGTGCCACAGCCGGCGGCGCTCGGCGAACGAGCGCAGGATCCAGATCGGCAGCTGGTGGCTGACGCACACCGCCTCGTGCCCGCGGGCGGCGTCCCGGGCACCGGCGATCGCGCCCATCATCCGCACCACCTGGTCGATGTACGGCTCGCCCCAGGACGGCTTGAACGGGTTGGTCAGGTACTTCCAGTACCCCGGGTTGCGCAACGAGCCGTCACCGACGCCGAAGGTCTTGCCCTCGAAGATGTTCTCCGCCTCGATCAGCCGCGGGTCGGCCGCGACGGTCAGGCCGTGCGCCTTGGCGATCGGCTCGGCGGTCTCCTGGGCGCGCTCCAGCGGGGAGGCCACCACGTGGGTGATGTCACGGTCCTTCAGGTGGTCGGCCACCCGCTCGGCCATCTGCCGCCCCAGCTCGGAGAGGTGATAGCCCGGCAGCCGGCCGTACAGCACGCCCTCCGGGTTGTGCACCTCGCCGTGCCGCATCACATGGACGACGGTGATGTCCTTGTCACTCACTTCGACTCCTCGGTGGCCTTGGCGGCGGCACGGGCGGCGGCGGGCAGGGCGGCGGCGATCCGCTCGATCGCGCGGACGTCGTGCGCGGCCGAGACGAACCAGGACTCGAACGCCGACGGCGGCAGGTAGACGCCCTGACTCAGCATCGAGTGGAAGAAACCGTTGAAGCGGAACGCCTGCTGGCGGCGGGCCTCGTCGTAGTTGGTGACCTGCTGGTCGGTGAAGAAGACCGAGAACATGTTGCCCGCGGTCTGCAGGCGGTGCGCCACGCCCTCCTTCGTCAGCGCCTCGGTGACCAGGCCGGACACCTCGGCGGCGACCTTGTCGACGGTGACGTAGACCTCGTCGGTGCAGTTCCGCAGCTGGGCCAGGCCGGCGGCGGTGGCGATCGGGTTACCGGACAGGGTGCCCGCCTGGTAGACCGGGCCGGCCGGGGCGAGGTGCGCCATCACGTCGGCGCGGCCGCCGAACGCCGCGGCCGGGAAGCCGCCGCCCATCACCTTGCCGAAGGTCATCAGGTCCGGCGCCCAGCCCTCGCGGGCGGCCTCCAGCCCGTACCAGCCGGCCTTGGAGACGCGGAAGCCGGTCATCACCTCGTCGGAGATGAACAACGCGCCGTTCTCCCGGCACAGTTCGGCCAGGCCCCCGTTGAAGCCGGGCAGCGGCGGCACGACGCCCATGTTGCCGGGCGAGGCCTCGGTGATCACGCAGGCGATCTCGCCGGGGTGCGCGGCGAACGCGGCCCGCACCGCCTCCAGGTCGTTGTACGGCAGCACGATGGTGTCGCCGGCCTGCGCGCCGGTGACGCCCGGGGTGTCCGGCAGGCCGAAGGTGGCGACGCCGGAACCGGCGGCGGCCAGCAGCGCGTCCACGTGACCGTGGTAGCAGCCCGCGAACTTGACCACCTTGGCGCGGCCCGTGAAGCCGCGGGCCAGCCGGATCGCCGACATGGTCGCCTCGGTGCCGCTGGACACCAGGCGGACCTGCTCGACCGGGGCGATCCGGGCGACGATCTCCTCGCCGAGCTCGACCTCGCCCTGACCGGGCGTGCCGAACGAGGTGCCGCGGGAGACCGCCTGCTGCACCGCCTCGATCACCGCCGGGTGCGAGTGGCCCAGCAGCATCGGGCCCCAGGAACACACCAGGTCCACGTACTCGCGGCCATCGGCGTCGGTCAGGTACGGGCCGCTGCCCGACACCATGAACCGGGGCGTGCCGCCGACCGCGCGGAAGGCCCGCACCGGCGAGTTGACGCCGCCGGGGGTGACCGCCAAGGCGCGCTCGAACAGCGACTGGGACTGGGGTGCTTCGTACGGGTAGCTCATCTGCTCGCTCATCCGTTGGGTCCGCGGGGTGGCCTGGAGCCTCTCTTACCCGAACATGGTCTCAAATCGTGTCTTTGCGTTCTGCATGTCGGGCCCGATCATCTGGAACGATGATCCGTGTGCTGCTCCCCTCACTGCCTGTGGCGAAGGTAAGGTCGAGTAGCGCGCGCTCGTGTAGCGCGCCAGCAGACGGGTAAGGGGCATGTCCGGAGGGAAAGTCGGACATGCGGGGGTCTGTCGATTCCGGCGAGTTCCGGTGAGGATGGTCCGAGTGTCCGAGAGGCAGGACGGTTTCGACGAGGCCGCGGAGCGCACCCGCAGGCCGGACGAGACCGGCGGGGGTACGGAAGCGGGCAGGGGAAGGAGGGGCGAGGGCAGAGTGGGGGTCACCTACAAGTACTTCGGCGCACCGGACCGCGCCACCGCCGCCAGAGTCCCCACCGCCCTCGGCCCCGGCGGCCTCGGCCTCGACGCCGGCGAGCTCGGCGCCCTCGGCCGGCTCGGCGACCTGATGGAGACCAGCGGCTCCGGCAACGGCCACCTCTCCACCAAGATCAAGCCCGAGACGATGAGCGCGATGGTCCTCACGGGCATTCAGGGCGTCCCGCTGCACCACGTCCCGCCGCTCGAACTGGTGGTACTGCACCCCGACTACGCGGTGGTCCAACTCCCGCACACCGTCGTCGAACCGCTCCGCAAGGCCGACGAACCCGAGCTCGGCGCGGCCGCCTTCATCTGGTCCACCGTCCCCGACCGCCGCGGCCCGCGGGACGCCTTCGTCATCTACCAGATGCTGCACGAGTGGCAGGACTTCGCCTCCCGCCTGCACGAGGCGGGGCACCAGCTGTACTGCCTGGTCTGGCCCTGACAGCTCGCCAGGTCGGCGGCCGGGCACGACGGCACGCACTGGTGGGGCGCTTCGCTCGGCCAGTGGCCGGTGGACAGGTTGCTGATCTCGCACACCGCCCAGCCGCCGTCGCGCTGCCGGGCGAAGCGGATCTCATCGACTTCCAGCAGCGGCCGCCGTGGCCGGTGGCGCAGCTGTTCCGGCCGGACCGGGCGGGCCGCTTCCCGTGGGAGGACGGTGCGGCCGTGTACGTCCGGTCCGTTCAGCCGCTGCTGTGGGTGCCCCGTGCGGAGAGCACCCGGCCCGTGGGTGGAGAACGGGCCGCCCCGGTCGGACCTCACCCCGGCGGGGTGGTCGTGGCCGCGCGCAGGTGTGGCAGGAAGGCCGTGACCGCCGGTGCGGGCCGGCGGCCTCGGCGGGTGGCGGCGTGGACGTGGCGGACCGGGGTGTCGTCCGGGTGCAGCGGGACCAGGACGAGGTCCGGGCGGGCCGCGCGGGCGGCCAGGGACGGGATCAGGGTGATGCCCAACCCGGCTGCCACCAGGCCGAGTTTCGCCGTCCAGCCGGCCACCTCGTACTCGACCCGGGGCTGGAAGCCGCTGCGGGCGCAGGCGGCGAGCAGGGTGGTCTCGATGCGGCGGCCGGCGGCGATCCACGGCTCCTCGGCGAGGTCGGCCAGCCGCAGGCGGCGGCGCCGGGCCAGCCGGTGCCCGCGCGGCAGGGCCACCAGCACCGGGTCGTCGGCGATCCGGTGCAGCTCGAACTGCTCGGCGTCGTACGGGTGTTGCGGGTACGCGGCGACCACCGCGAGATCGATCGCGCCCTCCGCGAGCAGCTCCAGCAGCTGGACGGACAGCCCCTCGGTGAGGGTCAGCGCGATGCCCGGGTGGGCGGCCCGGAACGCGGCCAGCGCGGCCGGGACGAGCGCCGCGTTGGCGCTGTCGAACGCGCCCAACCGCAGGTGTCCGGCGGCGAGTTGAGTCAGCGCGGCGAGCTCGCGGCGGGTGCCGTCCAGTCGGCCGAGCATCGCCTCGGCGTGCGGCAGCAGGGCCTGCCCGTGCTCGGTGAGCCGCACCCCTCGGGCCAGTCGGTCGAACAGCGGGACGCCGAACTCGGCCTCCAGCGTGGAGATTTGGCGCGAAATCGCGGACTGGGTGAACCCAGCTGCTCCCCCGCCGCCGTGAACGAGCCGAGCCGGGCGGCGGTGCGGAAGACTTCGAGCCAAGCCATGTCCATGGGGCATGGCTACCATGCGAGACATTCGCTTCTCGCCTGTCCGAGCCGTCCCTGGCGTTGCGGCCATGGAGATCACGGAGCGCACAGCCTTTCTCGGACTCGGCCGGATGGGCCTCCCGATGGCCCGCCGACTCGCGGGCGCGGCAGGCGAGTTGACGGTGTGGAACCGCACGCCGGGTCGGGCCGGGGGCCTCACCGAGGCCGCGACCCCGACGGAGGCCTGTCCGCGGCGCCGGGGTGGTCGTCACCATGCTGTCCGACCCGACGGCGGTGGCCGAGGTCGCGGAGCAGTTCCTCCCGGCGCTGGAACCCGGCACCCTGTGGATCGAGATGTCCTCGATCGGCCCGCAGGCGGTGGCCGGGCTCCGCGCCCAACTTCCGGACGGTGTCGGGATGGTGGACGCGCCCGTGCTGGGCAGCGTCGGCCCCGCCGCGACCGGCGACCTGGTGGTGTACGCGAGCGGCGAGGACGCGGACCTGGACCGGGCCCAGCCGGTCCTGGAACGCTTCGGGCGGATGCTCCGCTGCGGCGGCCCCGGCGCGGGTTCAGCACTCAAGCTGGTGGTGATCGGCGCGGTCGTCACCTCGGTGGCCGTCGTGGGCGAGGCGCTTTCTGTCGCCGAACAGCCGGGCGTACCCGAGGAGTTGGCCCGACGCGCACTGTCCGCCGGCCCGCTGTCCGGCGTCATGGCCCGAGCCGGGAGCACCGAGGCCGACTTCCCGATCCGCCTCGCCGCGAAGGATCTGACCCTGGCCAGTGGCGGCCCGCTCTTCGAAGCCGCCCGCACCGCCCTCCTCGCCGACCCCGCCCTCGCCGAACACGACCTCTCCGCCATCGCCACCACCCACCGCCCCCGGCCCGCCTGACCTCGGTCGAGGCGGCCCGCCCGGGCGCGTCCCGCCAGCACGGCCGACACGGCCACCGGCACCGAGGGCGACGATCCGGCGCCAATCCCGTTGCGGTGCAAGCGAGTTTCGAACCTGCCGGCCCGATGGGCGATCGGCCGCCGCCCGCAGAAGGGATCTTGGCGAACGGACGTCGGCCCACTAAGGTCGCGGGGCATCCATCGACGCACCACCACGGGGAGACACCCATGACCGCACCCGACCGGCCGCCGCTGCCGCACACCTTCCTGCGTCCCGTCCCGACGTTCACGCTGGTCAGCGAGGAGGTGACGGACGGGGGCCGGCTCGGCGAGGAGCAGGTCCACCAGGGCGGGAACCGCTCGCCGCAGCTCAGCTGGTCCGGGTTCCCGGCGGAGACCAAGAGCTTCGCGGTGACCTGCTTCGACCCGGACGCGCCGACCGGCTCCGGCTGGTGGCACTGGCTGCTGTTCGACCTCCCGGTGGACGTCACCGAGTTGGCTTCCGGCGCGGGCAGCGGCGAGTTCCCCGGCCTGCCGGCGGGCGCGGTGCACGGCCGCAACGACTACGGCACCCGGGACTTCGGCGGCGCGGCCCCGCCGCCCGGACACGGCCCGCACCGGTACGTCTTCACCGTGCACGCGCTGGGCGTCGACTCGATCGGCCTGGACGCGGACACCTCGGCGGCGGCGATCAGCGGCACCCTCGGCTTCCACGCGCTGGCCCGGGCCACCGTGATCGCCGAATACGAGAGCTGACCTCGGACGGCGCGCCCGGCCCGCCCGCCCGAGCGCCGGGCACCACGCCGAGGGTCGCGGCGGCGCTCGGGGCGGGCCTGTCGCTGAACCCCGGCACCCGCACCGCCGTACGCCCGTCCACACACTGGCGCGCCCGACGTCACGGCTGCTCGACAGCCCCTCGTCGCGCTTGCCCGGGATCGAGTTCCGCCGGAGTCGCGGATGGCGGCCTTGTCCACAGGCCTGTGGACAAGGCCGCCCGCCGGCTGTGGACGGTCAGGCGTCGAAGTCGTATTCGAGGATGTACGAGGCCGAGTCGAGCACCATCTCGTTGAACTCCACCACCTGGCCGTCCTCGGCGAAGGCGGTGCGGTTCACCAGGAAGACCGGCGTGCCGGGGGCGAGGGCGAGCCGCTCGGCCTCGCTGCCGGCCGGCATCCGGGAGCGGATCTGCTCCTGGAAGTGCACCGGCTTGTGGCCGAGTTCGGCGAGCCGGGCGTAGGTGCCGCCGGGGCCGGTGTCCGGGTCGGTGATCCGGCTGCCCGCCACCAGCGCGGCCGGCAGGTAGGACTCGGAGAGCAGCACCGGCTTGCCGTCCAGAACGAAGCGGCGGCTGCGCACGCAGGCCGACTCGCCCGGCTTCAGGCCGAGGACGGCGGCGATCTGCTCCGGCACCTCGCGTTCGGTGACGGTCAGCTGGTCCACCGTCAGTTCGCGGGCCGCTATGTCGGTGGACCAGACCGAGAAGCCGTCGCCCCAGTTCCGGTCGGAGAGCCGCTGGATGCCACGGCGCCTTATCGGCCGGAACTCCCGGACGAAGACCCCCACCCCCTTGCGGGCCTCCGCGATCCCCTCGGTCTGCAGCACGCCGAGCGCCTGGCGGGCCGTCATCCGGGCCACGCCGTACGTCACCATCAGATCGTTCTCGCCCGGCAGCCGGTCACCCGGTCGGTAGCGGCCTGAGTCGATGTCGCGCTTGAGGTCCTCGGCGATCCGCTGGTACTTGGGCTGGGTGGCGCGGGGGTGACTGGTCATGGCGGCGGGCTTCCTTCCCTTCTCTAGACATCCTACGCACGGTGCGCCCCCCGATGCATTGACATCTCTAGAGATTTCAGCTTGTCTAGAGATGCTGCATTCTGACATACCCTCATATCGGCTGCCGAGTCTCCCGTTCGTGGGCGTTCCACCAGCGTTCATCGAACGAAACCGCGTGAGGAGCCCGCCATGTCCGTGCACCGTCGATGGTTCTCACTGCCCCGCGAGCCCGCCACCGTCGCCGCCGGACGCCGCCGGGTCCGCGCGCTCATCACCGCCTGGGGCGGCACGCCCCTGGACGAGGACACCCGGCTGACCGTCGATCTGGTCACCTCCGAACTGCTCGGCAACGCCGTCCGCCACGCGACCGGCCCGGTCGTCACCGTCGGCGTGCACGCCGACCCGCTGCACCACCGGGCCGTGATCGAGGTCTACGACACTTCCCCCACCGTCCCGGTGGCCGGCCGCCCCGACCGGGACTCCGAGTCCGGCCGCGGCATCCTGCTCATCGCCGAACTCGCCCTCGCCCACGGAGTGATCCGCAAGCGCGCGGGGAAATGGGTGTGGGCCGAGATCGCCCTCCCGACCGAACGGGCCGACCGCCCGTGGTGGCCGGCCCGGAACCGGAGCGCGAAGGAACACCGGGGCCCCGAGGAGAGCGTCCCCCGGAAGGCCCCGGCCGACCGGGTCGGCCCCGGCGCCATGACCTGCCACTGACCTCGGCGCCGGCTCACGCGGTAAGACGACGGTGGAGCTTCTCCGTTCCGTGCCCCAGGGTCCGGGCGGCGAGCCAGGCGGCGGCACCGGCACCGTTACGGGCGGTGAAGACCTCCGCGTCGGGCCAGCGCGCGGCCAGCCGGGGGCGCAGCTGCGCGGCCAGCGGCGTCGCGGAGGCGAGCAGGCCGCCGGCCAGCACCAGCGGCAGTGGCGAGTCGGGTTGGCGCACCAGGGCGAGGGTGTCGATCAGATGGTCGGCGGCGCGTTCGACCAGGGCGAGGGCCGACGGGTCACCGGCCGCCGCGCGGTCGAGGACGATCGGGGCGAACCGGGCCAGCCGGGCCGGGGCCTCGGCATGGGCGGCGGCGATCAGCGCGGAGCGCGGCTCGCGGCCCAGGCCGTCCGGTCCGACCAGGGCGTCGGCGATCGCACCGGCCAGGCCCGGCAGTTGGAGTGACGGCCCGTCGAACGGCAGCGCCCGGTCCACGGCGGTGAGCGCGGCGGAGACGGCCTCGCGGCCCAGCCAGAAGCCGGAGCCCCGGTCGCCGAGCAGCCAGCCGTGGCCGTCGGCGGTGCGGCGCAGCGCGTGGTCGCGGATCTCGGCGGCGATCGCGCCCGTGCCGCTGAGCAGCAGGGTGCCGTCGGCGGCGGCGGTCCCGGCCGCGTGGGCGAGCTCGGCGTCGCCGACCAGGCGCGGGGTGACGGTCAGTCCGGTGGCGGGCCACAGTGCCAGCAGCTCCGGCGGGGCGAGCGAGCCGCCCGCGAGGCCGATCACGCCCGCCGCCACCCGGGCCGGGTCGAGCCCGGCCAGCGCGGCCCGGACGGCCCCGCCGATCTCCCGGACGGCGGCCTCCGCACCGTGCGCGACGGGGTTGCCCCCGGCACCGTGCGCGGTACCGAGGATCCGCCCGTCCAGGGTGGCGACCAGCGCCCGGGTGCTGGTGCCGCCCACGTCGAGGCCGAGCACCAACGGCGCGCTCATCACGCGGTGCGGCGGATGCGGCCGGCGTACAGCGCTTCCAGCTTGTTGTTGTGCTCGTCGCCGCCGGGGATGTTCGCCGACAGGTAGACGGGCGGGACGCCGCCGCTCTCCTCGATCCGGCGGATCACCTCGGCGATGATCTGCTGACCGAGCAGCGCGGCGGTGATCGAGGAGATGCCACAGGCCCGGCCGCCACCCGCCATCGGCAGGACGGCGTCACCGAACGGCGCACCGTTGTCCAGCACCACGTCCGCGTAGTCGCGCAGCCGCAGGCCGGACGGGTGCTTGGGCTGAACACCCGCGGTGTGCTCGGCAGAGGTGACGACGATCAGCGGGTGGCCGTTCTCCTTGGCCAGCCGGGCGAGTTCGACCACGCAGCCGTTGACGCCGGAGTTGGACGCGAGGATGAACACGTCCGCCGGGTGCGGGTCGGTCAACTCCCAGAGCATCGCCGCGGATTCGGTGCCGCGCTCCAGCTCCGAGCCGGACAGGATCTCCACCGGCCGCCCGCCGAACAGCACCACGTCGCGCAGCGCGATCCGGTTGCTGGGCACCAGCCCGCCGGCCCGCCCGGCGATCTCCATCGCGAACGCCTCGGAGTGCCCGGTGCCGAACGCCTGCACGATGCCGTCCGCGGCCAGCGCGTCCGCGATCAGCTCGGCGGCCTTCGCGACCTCCTCGGTCTGCGAGCTGCTGACCTTGTCGATGGCGGCATGGGCGGCGGCAACGAAATCGGCCGCAGAGGGGCTGGGCACGGGAACCTCCAGGCAGAGCACTGTGGGACGGCTCACATGGTCGGGCCGGTCCGCCACCGCTGTCAACGACAGGACTAGACCAGTCGGGGAATCAGCCGTCCACCACCAGGGGGTTCGGACCCAGCACACTCGAACGGACTGGGCGAGCAGGTCCATGGCGCCGATCGTCACTCCCTCCCGGCCCGGGACAGGCGAAAATCGCGGGCGCGGGGCACCCCGGCCGGGACAGGATGGGCGGATGGACGAGGTGCCGAAGAGGCAGGTCAGGGCCCGTTACGACGCGAAAACGGTGACGGTCTACCAGGCGTTCCGGCCCGAGATCGCCGACCCCGCGGTGGCCGACGGGCGGTGGCCGGAGGCGTTCTCGCGGGAGCGGATGACGTGGATCAAGCCGTCGTTCCGCTGGCTGATGTACCGCAGCGACTGGGCGCGGAGCGCGGGGCAGGAACGGATCCTCGGCGTGGTGATCACCCGTCAGGGGTTCGACGCCGCACTGGAGGCGGCGGTGCTGAGCGGCTACAAGCCGGGCCTGCACGCCTCGAAGGCGGAGTGGCAGCGGGCGTTGCGACGCAGCCCGGCCCGCGTGCAGTGGGACCCGGAGCGGGATCTGCGGCTGCGACCGCTGCCCTACCGCTCGCTGCAACTGGGGCTGAGCGGGGAGCTGGTGCGCCGTTACGCCGGGGAGTGGCTGGTGCGGATCGAGGATCTGACGCCGCTGGCCCGCGAGTTGCACGCCACCAGGGACGCCGCGCTGCTGCCGCCGGAGCGGCCGTACCCGATGCCACCGGGTGCGGCCGCCCGGCTGGGTGCGGGCTGACGGAGAGCCACTGCGCGCCCGTCAGCCCGCGTCGATCAGCCGTGCAGGTCTCAGCCGTGCAGGTAGACGATGCCGAGCTTGGTCAGCTGCCAGTGCTGCGCGGCGGAGCCGTTGTCGGCGGCCAGCTGGACCAGCGGGTTGCCCTGGGCATCGGTCTTGGCGGAGGCGGTGGCCAGCTTGGTCGGGTCCTGGGAGTCGGCCAGCTTGTAAGTGCCGTCGCCGACCGGCTGGAGGATCCAGTGCTGGTTGCCGCCGCCGTTGCAGCCCCACTGCTGGAGCTGGGTGCCAGGGGCGGTGGAGGCGCCGGAGGCGTCCAGGCACATGTTGCGGTTGCCGCTGAAGTCGAGTTCGAAGGAGCCGCCGGCCTTGGCCTCGAACACGAAGGACTGGTTCAGCCCGCCGGTGGCCGGATAGGTGATCGCGACGCGGCCGTTGGTGGAGTCACCGTAGGTGCCGCCGCCGGACAGGTCGAGCACCTTGCCGTTGGCCTGGTTGGTGAGCTGGTACCAGGCGCCGTCCTCGGCGGTGTCCGGGAACGGCTTGCCGGGGGTGAGCGCGGTGATCGAGGTGGTGTTCTGCTGGTTGAGCGAGCAGAACGCCTGCCCGAGCCCGGCCTGCTGGTAGAACTGCCGCAGGCAGGCCGCCTCGGCGGCGTAGCCGGCCACCCGCAGGTGGTACGACTGGCGGACGTTGTTCATGCACAGGCCCGGGATGGAGATCGGGCTGTCGCAGCCGTTGCGGGTGCTCTCCGACAGGTCGATCACGTCGCCGTTGGTGTACTCGTACGGCGAGCTGGTCCACTCCGCGCAGACCTCGTGCCCGAAGGCCACCCGCCGCTGGTCGAGGTAGCGCACGCCCGGCACGCCGGCGGCGGCCTCACGCAGTGCGTCGCTCAGGGTGGGGACGACCCAGTTGTGGCCCCAGGCCAGGTCCTCGGGGAAGGCCGGGCAGCCGTCCGCGACCTTGCCGACGTAGTCGTTGCGCCGGATGTCGGGGGTGATCGGGTTGAAGTACGACTGGTAGACGAGCTGGTAGGAGTCGTCGGAGTAGCCGGCCTTGCGCATGGTGTTGCGGATGTTGGTCAGCGCGGCCGTCACCTTGGGCTTGACCCCGGCAGCGCGCCGGGTGATCTCGGCGCTGCCGATGGTGTCCCGGCAGCCCTGGGACTGCGGGATCGGGAAGTACTGGGCCAGGCAGGACATCATGATGCCGGCGAACTCGAAGTCGTCGTTCGCGCCGATCGTGACGACGACCATCTTCACGTCGTAGTTGGCCGCGGTGGCGGCCAGTTGGACGTCCTGCTTGGCCTCGCCGAAGTCGCCGCTGCCCGGTCCGGTGATCTTCGCCAGCTCGGGGTCGCTGACCAGGTCACCGGTCTGCGCACCGGAGCAGGCCAGGTCGATCGGGGTGACGCCGGGGAGCTGGGTCACGAAGATCTCGGACTTGGTGGAGCGGTGGCAGTAGTTGGTGGGGCTGTCGGTGCCGGGGACGTAGTCGTCGTTGGTGTCGGTGCCGGCGCCCTCGCCGGAGATCGCGCTGTCGCCGAGGGCGACGATCGCGGCGGGCTTGCCCGCGCTGGGTGAGGCGGCCTGGGCGGTGGCCGCGCCGCCGAGGCCGGAGCCGAGGCCGAGGGCGGCCAGCAGCGCGGCGGTGGCGAGCAGGGCGGGGGACCTGCGGCGGACCATAGGTGTCCTGGACACTCATGACTCCTTGCGGGGGTGGGGGTACGCCCGGCGGGCGCCGGGCGGCGCGGAGCATGGGGGAACCGGGCCGGAGCCCGGCGAACATGAGGCAGGCTCACATGCTAGGTACTGACAGGTAACACAACAAGACTCGCGGAGCGATGCGGCCACAGCGGCTGCGACGGCCCGTCAGGCCGACTCCACGCCAACGCAGATGAGCCGCCGCCCACACCCCCGCAGGAGGGTGTGGGCGGCGGCTCGACCGACCAGCCGCAGCCGTCAGCCGCCGTTGACGCAGGTGTTGCCGAACGCCGGGTTCAGCAGCGCGATGATGTCGATCGTGTTGCCGCACAGGTTGATCGGCACGTGCACCGGGACCTGGATCTCGTTGCCCGAGATCACGCCGGGGGAACCGGCGGCGACACCCTCGGCCTCGCTGCTCGCCAGGGCGGAGCCCGCACCGGCGGCGACGATGCCCACGACAGCGGCGCCGACCGCGGCAGCCTTCTTGATGCTCATTTGAGTCTCCTCGATAAATCAGATCTTCCAATTGCCGCGCCGGGGCTACCGGAAGGAAGCACACGGGACGTGCACTCAGCCAACGAAGCCACTCCGGATCAGTTGCGATGCTCTTCGGACAATCACCCGTCCGGCGTAACCGCAGCATTCGGGTGAACGGCCCGGACGTTCGGCGAACTCGCCCGTTTCCCCCGCCGCACTGGTTCGTTCTTCCTGGCGAAACGCTGCTGAGCGAGCAGTCGCCGGCGCACCCCCGAAGTGGAGCGCACCGCCCAAGCCACGGGCGACACGCGGGTCTTGAGCCGCGTGAGTGACATTCACGGCGCATCCGGAAAACAGCGGGCGATGATGCGAATCGCCCGACACCCGACCATCCACAGTCGGGCAGAACGTGAGGAAGAAAAGAACCATGCGCAACATCAAGAAGGCCGCGGTCCTGACCGTCGCCGCCGCCGGCCTGGTCCTCGGCTCGGCCGG
>NZ_JBVJHA010000001.1:340098-441277 GCF_055587065.1 Kitasatospora sp. NPDC048662
GCCTGGCCAACGCCTCCGCCGAGGCCGAGGGCGTCGCCGCCAACTCCCCCGGCGTGCTCTCCGGCAACCTGATCCAGGTCCCGGTCCACGTCCCGGTCAACGTCTGCGGCAACACCATCGACGTCCTCATCGGCGTGCTGAACCCGGCCTTCGGCAACACCTGCGTCAACGCCGGCTGAACCGCCCGACGCCGTACCGCGCCACACGGCACACCAACTCCCTGCTGCGATCTAGGAGATCAACCCTCATGCGCAACATCAAGAAGGCCGCGGTCCTGACCGTCGCCGCCGCCGGCCTGGTCCTCGGCTCGGCCGGCCTGGCCAACGCCTCCGCCGAGGCCGAGGGCGTCGCCGCCAACTCCCCCGGCGTGCTCTCCGGCAACCTGATCCAGGTCCCGGTCCACGTCCCGATCAACCTGTGCGGCAACTCGATCAACGTCGTCGGCCTGCTGAACCCGGCCTTCGGCAACACCTGCATCAACGCCGACGGGGGTGTCGAGCGCGAGGAGGCCGCGGAGCCGGTCGAGCACGAGCACGCGCAGCCGCCGGCCGAGCACGAGCACGAGCACGAGCACCACCACCACGAGCAGGCGGACGAGGACTGCGACTGACCGGACCCGGCCGATCGCTGACCCGTGCAGACTGCCCCTCGGCCACCGGCCGGGGGGCAGTGCTCGTCCCCGTCGCCTCGAAGTGCGCGTCACCCCGAAGTACCCGGCACGTCGAAGTACCCAGCACCCCGAAGACTCGTTAACCCGACGTACCTGTCCTCCCGAAGTCCCCTCCCCCGAAGGAATGGCCGATGTCCCGGAAGACCACCGGAGCGCTGGCCGCGCTCGGCACCGCGCTGCTGCTCGGCGCCGTCACCGCCCAGACCGCGCACGCCGAGACCGAACAGCCGGCCGGGCTCCCGCTGCCCGCCACCCATCTGCAGCCCACCGACGCCCAGCAGGCCCTCGGCGGCACCACCTCCGCGCTCGGCTACGCAATCGCCCCGGCCAAGGACCTGCGGCTCGACCCGTGGGCCAACTCCGGCGCGGACGTGTTCAACAACGGCGTCGCCGTGGTCCCCGACAACGGTCTCGGCCCGATCGGCACCGGCACGCTCACCAAGCCGCTGTCCGCCGGCGGCGGGGCCAAGGACCTCCCGCTGGCCGGCCCGCTGCTCAACGCACTGCCGCTCTGACGCCCACCCGGACAGTCGTACGGCCCGGCCTCCGCAAGGAGCAACCGGGCCGTACGACTGTGTGGTGTCGCCGCGTCAGGCCTGCGTCCGGTCCAGCGCGCCGGTGAGGGTCCGCACCGGGTTGGCCTGGTCGAGCATCTCGCCGCTGATGGCGGTGGTGGTGGCGGCCAGCGTCTTCACCGAGTCGGTGACCGAGATCTGGTCCTGCTCGCCGCCGAGCGAGGCCTTGGCGCCCGGTACGGCCTGCACGGGGGCGGTCACCACGTGCGGGTCCACCTTGTCCAGGCTCAATGCGGCATCGGTCAGCCGGCCGCTCTCGCCCTGCACGAAGGTGACCGGCCGGCCCAGGCCCACCGCCGGGCCGCCCAGGTTCAGCGGCGCGGGCGGCGCGTCCAGGTCCAGGGTGCCGAGCGTGGCGCCCTTGTCCACCTCGGGCAGCGGCAGCCGGGCGCCCAGCGACGGGCCCAGCTTGGTGCCGTTGAGGGCCGGCAGCACCTGGTCCGGGATCGGCTCGGTCGGGCTCTGGCCCGTCCCGCTCGGCGGCAGCAGCGGCGAGCTCGGGATGCCGCCGTGGATCTCGCCGCCGTCCGCGAGCAGCGGCAGCGGCGAGTTCGGCGTGCTGAGCGGAATGCTGAACGGCACCTCCCTGGTGGCCAGTCCGTCCTCCAGCGCGGCCACCTCGGCCGGGGTCTTGGCCGCCGCCTGGGCCACGCCCTGCGCCGCCGCCACGCCGGCGCCGACCGCCAGCAGCAGGGCGCCCGTGGCCCGCTTCGAGAGCTTCATGGTGTTCGCCGTCCGTTCGGGTATCCGGTAATTCGGTACGTCGGTCATTCCGTATGACTTCTTATGCCGCCAGCAACCGTGAAGTACTTCGGGTGCGTCGCGCGCACCCTGGCGAACGAGCCACCTCCCCCACGGATAGCGGCAGTTAACCGGAACGGCCTAATAATCCGACTGGCGCGCGGAGAAACCGGTGATCCTCGACGAATTTTCTCCGCCCCCGTAACTTTCCTGTTCGCCATTCTTTGATCCCGACGACGACGGGGCAGCACCCCTCGAACGGTATTTCAGAGAGGTATCTCGACCATGCTCAAGAAGTCTTTGGCCACCGTCGGCCTGGCCGCCGCCGCGCTGGCCGCGGTGTCCACCCCTGCCGTCGCGATCGGCGACGCGGACGGTTCGGCCGCCACCATCCAGGGCAATGGCGGCACCAACTCCAGCGGCACCTGGGGCAACCACAGCCCGAACTTCCACTTCGCCGACAACCCGAACATCTGCCTGCCGGAGATCCACAACATCGGCGTGGCAGTGCTGGGCGTGGCCATCCCGGTCGAGGTCGACGCGCTCAACAACCAGCCCAAGCAGACCTGTGTGGTCGGCCAGGGCACCGTCGGAAGCGGCGACGGCGGCGTCTCCCACCTGGTCGGCTGACGCTCCGTCACCGCCCTCCGGCGCGGAGCCGCCAGCTCCGCGCCCCACGACCCGCCCGGTCCGTTCCCCCGGCCGGGCGGTGGCCCCGGCGCGAGCCACGCGTCAGGGGTGCTGCTCCACTCCATCAGATCCGAAAAGGAATGACCCCATGATCAAGAAGGCTCTCGCCGCCGTCGGCGTCGTCGCCGCCGGTCTCGCCATGTCCGCCGCCCCCGCGATGGCCATCGGCGACGCGGACGGCTCCGCCACCTCGCTCCAGGGCAACGGCGGCACCAACCACACCGGCACCGAAGGCAACCACAGCCCGAACAACCACGTGCTGGACAACCCGAACATCTGCCTGCCCGAGATCGACAACGTCGCCGTCGCCGCCCTGATCGGCATCGCCGTCCCGATCAAGGCCGACGTTCTGGACAACCACCCGACCCAGACCTGCGTCGTGGGCCAGAACACCGTGGGCAGCGGCGACGGTGGCGTCAGCCACCTGATCGGCTGATCTTCCCCGGTCACAGCCGACCGCCGGGTCCGGGGCCAGCCCCGGGCCCGGCGGTTTCGTGTCTCCGGCCTTACCCCACCCGTTCGTTCGCGGCGCGATCGGGTGATCGGAGCACCGGCGGGCGCGTGCAGCGGCCCGCCAGCCGCACCCCCGTGTTGACGTAGGGACACCACCCGACGCAGAGAGGAACTCTCCATGAAGAGCAAGCTGGGCAAGGCCGTCATCACCACCGTCGCCGCACTCGCCCTGGCCGGCATCGCCTCCCCCGCCTGTGCGCACGTCGTCGCCGGTGGCGGTGAGGAGGGCGTGATCACCGCCCACGAGCCCTTCATCGCGGGCCACGAGGGCGGCTTCGCCGCGACCGACCACATCTTCACCATGGGCGGTGGCGGCGGCTGGGCCACCGACGAGGCGGTCGGCGGCGGCGGGGGCGGCATCGCCGCCATCGGCTGACCCCACGAAAGCCTGCGGGCGCGGTGACCTGCGCGAGCAACGAGCGCACATCCGCAAGGTCGCGATCACGTGCCAGTCATTGGCCTGCATCGCGATCTTGCGGTTGAGTGCCTTCCGCTTCGCGCAGTTCCCCGCGCCCCTCTTCGTGCACCCCTAGCGCAGCAGGCGGGCGGCCTCGGTGGCCCAGTAGGTGAGGATCTGCTCGGCGCCGGCCCGGCGGATCGAGGTGAGGGTCTCCAGGATGGTGCGCTCGCGGTCGATCCAGCCGTTGGCGGCGGCGGCCTCGACCATCGAGTACTCGCCGGAGACCTGGTAGGCGGAGACCGGCACCGGGGAGGCGTCGGCGATCTGGCGCAGGATGTCCAGGTAGGCCATCGCGGGCTTGACCATCACCATGTCCGCGCCCTCGGCGAGGTCCTGTTCCAGCTCGCGCAGCGACTCGCGGGCGTTGGCCGGGTCCTGCTGGTAGGTCTTGCGGTCGCCGTTGAGCGAGGAGCCGACGGCCTCCCGGAACGGGCCGAAGAAGGCAGAGGCGTACTTCGCGGTGTAGGCGAGGATGCCGGTGTCCTGGTAGCCGGCGTCGTCCAGGGCGCGGCGGATGAAGCCGACCTGACCGTCCATCATCCCGGACGGGCCGACCAGGTGGACGCCCGCCTCGGCCTGCACCACGGCCATCTCGGCGTAGCGCTCCAGGGTGGCGTCGTTGTCGACCGAGCCGTCCTCGGCGAGCACGCCGCAGTGGCCGTGGTCGGTGTACTCGTCCAGGCACAGGTCGGACATCACCACCAGGGCGTCGCCGACCTCGGAGACCACGTCGCGGATGGCGACCTGCAGGATGCCGTCGGGGTTGGTGCCCTCGGAGCCGACCGCGTCCTGCACCTCGGGGACGCCGAACAGCATGATGCCGCCCAGCCCGGCCTCGGCGGCCTCGACGGCGGCCCGGCGCAGGGTGTCGCGGGTGTGCTGGACGACGCCGGGCATCGAGGTGATCGGCTTCGGCTCGGTGATGCCCTCGCGGACGAACGCGGGCAGGATCAGCTCGGCCGGGTGGAGCCGGGTCTCGGCGACCAGGCGGCGCATCGCGGGGGTGGAGCGCAGGCGGCGCGGGCGGACGGACGGGAATTCGGCGGACACTTCGAAGGCTCCCTGAGTCACGGAAAAGCCGTCAGGGGGAGGCTCGGTTGGCCTCCCCCTGACGGAGGGTCAGCGCGCCTTGCGGCGCGAACCGGGGCGGCGTTCGCTCGGCCGGTAGACCGGCTCGCCTGCCGCGGTGGCGGCGTCCCGGCGGTTGGCCCCGAAGTCGGCCAGCGCCTGGGCGAGCGCGGACGCGGACGGGGCCGGGGCCATCACGTCGACCCGCAGGCCGTGTTCCTCCGCCGTCTTGGCGGTGGCCGGGCCGATGCAGGCGATGACGGTCACGTTGTGCGGCTTGCCGGCGATGCCGACCAGGTTGCGGACGGTCGAGGACGAGGTGAACAGCACCGCGTCGAAGCCGCCGCCCTTGATCGCCTCGCGGGTCTCGGCCGGCGGCGGCGAGGCGCGCACCGTGCGGTACGCCGTCACGTCGTCAACCTCCCAGCCGAGCTCGACCAGGCCCGCCACCAGGGTCTCGGTGGCGATGTCGGCGCGCGGCAGCAGCACCCGGTCGATCGGGTCGAACACCGGGTCGTACGGCGGCCAGTCCTCCAGCAGTCCGGCGGCGGACTGCTCGCCGGACGGCACCAGGTCCGGCTTCACGCCGAAGTCGACCAGCGCCTGCGCGGTGGTCTCGCCGACCGCCGCGACCTTGATGCCGGCGAACGCGCGGGCGTCGAGCCCGTACTCCTCGAACTTCTCCCGGACGGCCTTGACGGCGTTCACCGAGGTGAAGGCGATCCACTCGTAGCGGCCGGTGACCAGGCCCTTGATCGCGCGTTCCATCTGCTGCGGGGTGCGCGGCGGCTCGACCGCGATGGTCGGCACCTCCTGCGGCACCGCGCCGTACGAGCGCAGCTGCTCGGACAGGCCGTGGGCCTGCTCCTTGGTGCGCGGCACCAGCACGTTCCAGCCGAACAGCGGCTTCGTCTCGAACCAGGAGTGCGAGGCGCGGTGGGCGACCTGCTCGCCCACCACGGCTATCACCGAGGTCGCCGGGTCCACCGGGGCGGAGACCGGCGAGGGAAGCACCCGGGCGGCCTTCAGGTCGGCGGCGATGGCGGCCAGCGTGGAGGTGAAGGTGCGCTGCCGGGTGGTGGTGCCGGACAGCGTGGCCGACAGCGCCGCGTCGGGCTTGCGGCCGTGCGCCACCAGGGCGTTGGCGGTCGCGGGCAGCTGGCCCAGGGTGGTGCGCACCACCAGGGTGGTCTCGGGCGCGCCGAGGTCGACCAGCTGGCCGCCGAGCAGCGCCTCGCCGTCCACGAACCGGACGTCCGCGCCCTGGGAGCTGCGGAGCGGCACACCCGCGTAGGCGGGCACGCCCACCGACTGGGCGACGCCGGGGACGACCTCGAACGGGACGCCGGCCTTGGCGCAGCGCAGCATCTCCTGGGCGGCGCAGCCGTCCAGGCCGGGGTCGCCGTCGACGGTGCGGACCAGGTGGCGGCCGGCCCGGACGGCGTCGGCGGCCAGGTCGCTCAGCTCCTTGCCGGCGTCGGCCGGGTCGAGCACCTGGACGCCGCTGGGGCAGTGGGTGCGCACGGCGGCGGCGGTCAGCGGGTCGGCGATCAGCACGTCGGCGGTGCTGAGCACGTCGACGGCGCGCAGGGTGAGCAGCCCGGGGTCGCCGGGGCCGGCGCCGAGGAAGGTGCAGCGCCCTGCGGGCGGGTGGAATCCGGCGGCGGTCATCGGGCGCGCTCCCCCATCAGGTTGGCCGCTCCGGCGTCGAGCAGCCGGGTGGCCAGGGCGCGGCCCAGGGCCGCGGCCTGCTCCTCGGCGGCTTCGTCGAGGACGAGCGGGCCGTTGGCGGACATCTTGAGCAGTTCGGCGCCATCGGTGGTGCCGACCGCGCCGTCCAGGCGCAGTTCGGTGCCGGCCCAGGTGGCCAGCGCGGCGACCGGCGCGGAGCAGCCGGCCTCCAGGGTGGCCAGCAGGGCGCGCTCGGCGACCACGGCGGCCCGGGTGGGGACGTGGTCGAGCCGGGACAGCACGGCGGCCAGGGTCGGGTCGACGCACTCGACGGCGAGCGCGCCCTGCCCGGGGGCGGGCAGCATCAGCGCGGTGTCGAGGTGCTCGGTGATCTCACCGGAGCGGCCGAGCCGGTTCAGGCCGGCGGTGGCCAGCACCACGGCGTCGAGTTCGCCGGAGGTGACGTAGTTGATGCGGGTGTCGACGTTGCCGCGGATCGCGACGGTCTCCAGGTCCGCGTCGTGCGCCCGGGCCCAGGCGTTGAGCTGGGCCATCCGGCGCGGGGAGCCGGTGCCGATCCGGACGGTGCGGCCGTCGGCCTTGCCGACCAGCTCGGCCAGACCGAGGCCGTCGCGGGCGACCAGGGCGTCCCGGACGTCCTCGCGCTCGGGGACGGCGGCCAGCAGCAGCCCGGCGGGGGCGGCGGTCGGCAGGTCCTTGAGCGAGTGGACGGCCAGGTCGATGCGGCCCTCCAGCAGGGCGTCGCGCAGCGCGGAGACGAACACACCGGTGCCGCCGATCTGCGCCAGCGACTCCCGGGAGACGTCCCCGTAGGTGGTGATCTCGACCAGCTCCACCCGGCGGCCGGTGATCTTGGCCACCTCCTCGGCGACCATGCCCGACTGGGCCATGGCGAGGGCGCTGCGGCGGGTACCGAGGCGCAGCGGCGTCACTGTCTCTGGACCATTCATGAGGTGATCGTCCTGGTCGTGCTGGGGGGCTGACGGGGTGTTCATCTGGGTGCTCCGGCGGGCGGGGCGACGGCGGCCTGGGCGGCGGGGACACCGCCGGCCGGGATCGAGGACCCGGCCCGGTCGCCGGTCGGGGTGCCGGAGACAGCGTGCACTGCGGCGGGGTCCAAGTCGAACAGTTCGCGCAGGGCTTCCGCGTAGGAGGCCCCGCCGGGTTCGGCGGCGAGCTGCTTGACCTTGACGGTCGGGGCGTGCAGCAGTTTGTCGACCACCCGGCGCACGGCCTGCGAGATCTCCGCGCTGGAGCGCTCGTCCAGGTCGGGCAGCCGGGAGGTGAGCCGGGCGAGTTCGCTGCGGACCACCTCGGAGGCCATGGCGCGCAGGGCGACCACGGTGGGGGCGATCCGGGCGGCGCGCTGCGCCTGGCCGAAGGCGGTGACCTCGTCGCTGACGATGGTGGAGACGGCGTCCACGTCGCCCGCACCGGGGGTGGCGGCGTGCGCGTGGGAGAGGCTCTCCAGGTCGACCAGCAGGGCGCCGTCGAGCTGGTGCACGGTGTGGTCGACGTCGCGGGGCATGGCGAGGTCGAGGAAGGCGAGCGGCTGCTCGGCGCTGCGGGCGGCGAGGGCGGCGGTCACCTCGGCGGCGTCGATGACGGTGCCGGCCGCGCCGGTGCAGGAGATCACCAGGTCCACGTCGGCGAGGGCCTGCGGGACCTTGTCGAAGTCCAGGGTGCGGGCGGCGCTGCCGAGGATCTCCACCAGTCGTTCGGCGCGGGCCGGGGTGCGGTTGGCGATCTGCAGGTCGGTGATGCCGACCCGGACCAGGGTGGCGGCGGCCAGGGAGCTCATCGAGCCGGCGCCGACCACCAGGGCGCGCTTGCCGGTGATCGGGCCGGCGCCGAGCGCGACCTGCTCCAGGCCGAAGGTGACCAGCGACTGGCCGGCCTTGTCGATGCCGGTCTCGCTGTGCGCCCGCTTGCCGACCCGCAGGGCCTGCTGGAACAGCTCGTTCAGGCCGCGGCCGGCGGTGTGCTCGTCCTGGGCCTTGGCGAGGGCGTCGCGCAGCTGGCCGAGGATCTGGCCCTCGCCGACGACCATCGAGTCCAGGCCGCAGGCCACCGAGAACAGGTGGTGGACGGCGCGGTCCTCGTAGTGCACGTACAGGTGCGGGGTGAGCTCGTCGAGGTCGACGCCGCTGTGCCCGGCGAGCAGCTGGGACAGCTCGGCGACGCCGGCGTGGAACTTGTCCACGTCGGCGTACAGCTCGATCCGGTTGCAGGTGTTGACCAGGGCCGCTTCGGCGACGGTCGCCGAGGCGGCGGCGTCGTGCAGCAGCCGGGTCGGGCTCTCGCCGGTGAGCGCGGCGCGCTCCAGTACGCCGACCGGTGCGGTCCGGTGACTCAGACCGACTACCAGAAGACTCATGCCCCCACCTCGTCGTGACGGATGTTGGTGCTCACGCCGGCATCACCGCGGACAGGTCGTCCTCGGGGCCCTTGGCGCCCTTGGCGGCCGGGGTGTTCTTCGCCTGCTCGCCCTTGCCGCCGCCGGCGGCGCGGCGCAGCTTGGCGGCGGCGGCGCGGACCGGCCCGGGGGCACGGTCGAGCACCGAGTCGCCGGCGGCGGGCTCGTCGCCGGCCTTGCGCTGCTCGTGGAAGGCGAGGATCTGCAGCTCGATCGACAGGTCGACCTTGCGTACGTCCACGCCGTCCGGGACGGTCAGCACGGTGGGCGCGAAGTTCAGGATGCTGGTGACGCCGGCCTCGACCAGGCGGTCGCAGACCAGCTGGGCGGCGCCGGGCGGGGTGGTGATCACACCGATGGAGACGTGCTGGGAGACGACGATGTCCTCCAGTTCGTCCATGTGCCGTACCGGCAGGCCGGCGGCGGTGCTGCCGACCACGTTGGGGTCGGCGTCCAGCAGGGCGGCCACCCGGAAGCCGCGGGAGGCGAAGCCGCCGTAGTTGGCGAGCGCGTGGCCGAGGTTGCCGATGCCGACGATGACGACCGGCCAGTCCTGGGTGAGGCCGAGCTCGCGGGAGATCTGGTAGACGAGGTACTCGACGTCGTAGCCGACGCCGCGGGTGCCGTAGGACCCGAGGTAGGAGAAGTCCTTGCGGAGCTTGGCGGAGTTCACGCCGGCCGCGGCGGCCAGCTCCTCGGAGGAGACGGTCGGCACGGAACGCTCGGACAGCGCGGTCAGCGCCCGCAGGTAGAGCGGGAGACGGGCCACCGTCGCCTCCGGAATGCCTCGCGCACGCGAGGTCCGGCGCGCGGCGCCCGGGTCGGGCGTCTGCGAACTGCTGGGTGAGGGTCGGCCGATTGCCACGTTGCTCCTGTGGGTGAAGCTGGGCTTGGACCGCCAGGCTATGCGTTTGTGAACGTGTGCACAAAGATGGTGTCCGATTTGTCCCCGAACAGTGACACGCATCACTCGTAACCCGCCGCGCCGACCAACGGACGCGCCCCCTCCACTCCGGCCGGCCACGGGCCCAGCGGAGCCCACCGGCGCAGCAGTCGGACCGACCCCGGGGAACGCGCCGAACGGGCCGCCGCCAGCCGCGGCCACGGCACCGTCGCGACGGCCGGAACGAGCTCCTCCGCCGGGCAGCCGATCCGCAGGCAGTGCCGCAGCAGCTCGACGGTGGCCCGGGCGTCGCCGAGCGCGGTGTGCGCCGGGAACCAGCCGAGCCCGGCCGCCTCCACACACGCGGACAGTCCGAAACCACCCGCCTGCGGCAGCACCCGGCGGGCCAGGCGCATCGTGCACACCGCCGGCAGCACCGGCAGCACCACGCCGATCCGCGCGAACTCCCGCTCCAGGAACGCCCGGTCGCAGGTCACGTGGTGTCCGACCAGCACCCGGCCGGCCAGCAGCTCCAGCAGCCACGGCGCGATCTGCCGGAACCGGGGCGCGCCGACCACGTCCTCCTGCGCTATCCGGTGCACGTGCGTCGGCCCCACCGGCCCGGCCGGATCGAGCAGCGTGGCGAACACGCGCTCGGTGCGCAGGGCGGCGTCCAGCTGCACCACGGCGACCTCGACCACCCGGTGGCGCCAGGGGCTACGACCGGTGGCCTCGACGTCGACGACGGCATAGCCGTTCATCGCGCCCTCCTCTTGCACAGCCCCCGGCGGACAACCATTCGATGGTAAGCCGGAAGCCGGTGGAAATCCCAGGGCCGAGACCGCCGAACGCCTGCGAAGGCAAGGCGGGACAGGCGGGTGCGAGGAGGGTCACACCGGCCCGGCGGTCAGGCCAGCGCCTTGCGCAGCCGCGTCTCGTCCACCCGCCAGAAGTCGTGCTGCCGGCCGTCGATCAGCGTCACCGGGATCTGCTCGGCGTACTGCTCGTACAGCGCCGCGTCCTGCAGGATGTCCTTCTCCTCGAAACCGACGCCGAGCTCGCCGACCACCTTGAGGATCACCGCCCGGGCGTCCTCGCACAGATGGCAGCCGGGCTTGCCGATCAGCGTCACCGTGGTGTCGGCCGGGTTCTTCTTCGCACGTCGCAGCAGGCTCACGCCACTCATTGTGCAGGCGCTCACGGCGGCGCCCCGGATGCCCCTCGTTCACCGGTGCGGCACTCCTCGGTCACGGGGTCGGGCGCCCCGGCTGACTATGCTCGTCGCATGGCAGCGCTGCGAAGGCTCACCCGGTCGAGGCGTTCCACCGACGAACGGACCGTCCTGGCGGGCGAGGCCGCGGCCGACGCCGCCCAGGAACAGCTCGCTCCCGACGGCACGGAGCCCGGCCGCCCCAAGGCCCCCGAGGGCGACCACACCCCGGTGCCCGGCGACGTCCGGGCCGCCGCGTTCTTCGACTGCGACAACACCATCCTGCGCGGCGCCGCGATCTTCTACCTCGGCGTCGGCCTGTACCGGCGGCGCTTCTTCACCCGCCGCGACCTGGCCCGGTTCGCCTGGCAGCAGGCCTCGTTCCGGCTGCGCGGCGCCGAGAACGCCGACCACATCGCCGACGCCCGGGACAGCGCGCTCAGCCTGGTCGCGGGCAAGCGCACCGCCGACCTGGAACGGATCTGCGAGGAGATCTTCGAGCCCGTCCTGGCCGAGAAGGTCTGGCCCGGCACCCGCGCCCTGGTCCAGATGCACCTGGACGCCGGACAGCGGGCCTGGCTGGTCACCGCCGCCCCGCAGGAGGTCGCCCGGCTGATCGCCCGCCGGCTCGGCATGACCGGCGCCCTCGGCACCGTCGCCGAGACCCGCGACGGCGAGTACACCGGACGGCTGGTCGGCGGCATGCTGCACGGCCCCGCCAAGGCCGCCGCGGTCCAGGCCCTGGCCCGCCGCGAACACCTCGACCTGGCCCGCTGCGCCGCGTTCAGCGACTCCGCCAACGACATCCCGATGCTCAGCCTGGTCGGCCACCCGTACGTGATCAACCCGGACGCGGCGCTGCGCCGGCACGCCCGGGCGATGGGCTGGCGGGTGCGGGACTTCCGCACCGGGCGCAAGGCCGCCCGGATCGGCATCCCCGCGGCGGCCGCGCTCGGCGTGGCGGCCGGGGCGGCCGCCGCCGCGGTGGCGATGCGCCGCCGGCAGCGGACCTGATCCGGTATCACCCGCCCCGCCATTGACCGGGCGTCAATCCGCCGCCGCTGACACGCCCCCTTGCGGGTGGTCCTGACCTGCCCCGCGCCCCCGCCCCGACGGCCCCGAGCAGGCCCTTGAGCCATGACCGGAACTGATCGTTCGGCAGTCGGCCAAAGTCATGGGTTGGGACCGCCCCGACCGGGGAAACCCCGGCCTTCCATCACCAGTCGGTCACCAGGTGCGCACAACCGGTCGCAATGAGCCGGAGAAATGACGTCAACTCCGGTCATCAGCAGCCGAATTTGCGTGAGAAGTGGACTTCCTTCGACCACTTCGACCACGGGGTGTAGCTGTCATTGCACAAAGCGTTATTCTCTCCTGGATGCACGCCACCCCGAACGTCCCCGTGACGGGTGGTCAATGCGGCGTGCCTCTCCGCACAGGCGGAGGTGATCCGTCCACAGTTCTGCCTCTGGGAGTCCCGTGTACCCACCCGTCCGGAACGACGCGCCAGCCACCTCCCGCCCGTCGACCGTCGGCCTGCGCCGCGGTGTGCGCCTGGAGCGACTGTGGGCCGCGATCCGCGAGTTCGAGCTGCTGGTCCCCCAGCCCGCGGTGGCCGGCCCCACGTTCACCGCACCCGCCCCCGCCGCGTTCGCCGCGCCGCTCCTGCGCTCCACCGCCGCCGGCAGCCCCGCCGCCGCCCCGCGCAGCCGGACCGTCCCCTCCCCCGGCACCCGCGGCCGGGCCCGCACCGCACCCGCCGGCCCCGGCTACGACACCGAGCACAACCCCGTCGTCGATCTGGTCGAACGCGCCCAGAACGGCGAGAGCGAGGCCTTCGGGCAGCTCTACGACCACTACGCCGACACCGTCTACCGGTACATCTACTACCGGGTCGGCAGCCGGGCCACCGCCGAGGACCTCACCAGCGAGACCTTCCTGCGCGCGCTGCGCCGGATCGGCACCTTCACCTGGCAGGGCCGCGACTTCGGGGCCTGGCTGGTCACCATCGCCCGCAACCTGGTGGCCGACCACTTCAAGTCCAGCCGGTTCCGGCTGGAGGTCACCACCGGCGAGATGCTCGACTCCAACGAGTGCGAGCGCAGCCCCGAGGAGTCGGTGCTGGAGTCGCTCTCCAACGCCGCCCTGCTCGACGCGGTGCGGCGGCTCAACCCGCAGCAGCAGGAGTGCGTCACGCTGCGCTTCCTGCAAGGGCTCTCGGTCGCCGAGACGGCCCGGATCATGGGCAAGAACGAGGGCGCCATCAAGACGCTGCAGTACCGGGCGGTGCGCACGCTGGCCCGCCTGCTGCCGCCGGACGCCCGGTGATCCGCGGGCTGTGGACGCGACACCCGACAGACCCTCGTCCGGCAGACCCTCGCCCGGCAGATCCCCGCGCGAACAGGCGCGCCCGGCGCGCCCATTGGCAGCGCGCCCGGCCGATGACGCGCCGTCAACTCCGCGCAGGCGCTTGCCCGTCCGGGTGATGGGACGGTCATCTGCTCTGCTTAATACGCCAGGGGGGTCGTGCGTAACCGACTCCCGACACCGCTCGTTGGCCAGCGTGCATCCCGCCACCGGGCCCGCAGTCAAGTGGGATTTCGAGCTGTCACCCGATGGTGTGGTTTCGGCCTGTCGGGACAACCAACCGACGGGCCACGGTGTCGAAAACGACGAAGGGAGGTGTGGCCCGTGACGGCAAACGTGCTGGAGCACCGGCGGGCGAAGTCCTTCGCCGAGGCGCTGGAGGCCCACCAGAGTGACCACCGGAGCAGCGGCGCGCACCGGGCCGGCTCCGCCGCCATGACCGAGCTGCTCACCATGGCCGACGCGCTCGGCGCGCTCCCCGCCCCCGGGCTCGCCGCCGAGACGCGGACGGTCCAACGCGCCCGGCTGATGGCCGCGTTCGAGCAGCAGTGGGCCGACGGTGCCCCCACGGCGGTCCTCCCCGTCCAGCGCGGCAGGCGCACCCGCCGCACCCGTTGGGGCCGCCGCCTGGCCATCGGCGGACTGGTCGCGGGCGTCGCCGTCGGCTCCCTCGGCGGGGTCGCCGCGGCCTCCACCAACGCCCTGCCCGGGGACGCCCTGTACGGCATGAAGCGCGGCCTCGAAGGGCTGCGCCTCGACTGGGCCGACAACGACTCCGAGCGCGGCGCCCTGCTCCTCCAGCAGGCCTCCACCCGGCTCGACGAGGCGCAGTCGCTGATCGGCCGCACCGACCCCGGCAGCACGCTCAGCCCCGCCACGGTCGACCAGGTCCGCCGCGCCCTCGACGACATGCACGCCGAGGCGCTGCGCGGCCGCGACCTGCTGCGCGCGGTCTACCGCTCCAACGGCTCGCTCGCCCCGATGCGTCAACTCGCCGGCTTCGCCGGGCAGGACGAGCGCTGGTCGGCGCTGCAGTCCCGGCTGCCGTCCGGCCTGGCCGGCCAGGCCGACAAGGTGGACCGCCTGTTCAGCGACATAAGCGAGGACGTCGCGCCCCTGCGGCTGGTACAGCCTTCCGGCCAGGGCAGCGACGGCAGCGGAACCGGCGCGGGTTCCGGCAGCGGGGCCGGTCAGCAGCAGCCCGGCAGCAACACCGAGAGCACCGGCGGCGGTACCGGGCAGGGCCCGGCCGCCGGGTCGTCCGCCCGGGCCACCACCCCGTCGGCCAGCCCGTCCGCCGCGCCCGGTCTGGGCAGCCTGCTGGGTGGCCTCACCGGCTCCACTCCCTCGCCGACCGCCACACCGACCCACGGCGGCGCCCCGGCCCCGTCGGCCTCCCCGTCCGCGCCCGCGGGCGGCAACCAGGGACTCAACCTCCCGCCGCTCCTCCCGGGGCTGCTGCCCGGGCTGACCCTCAACTGAGCCCGTTCGCCCCGCGCCCCGCACCGGGGGCGCGGGGCGAACGACCCCGGCCGAGCGTCAGCCGAAGACCGAGCGGCGCTGCACCAGCAGCTTGTACAGCGTGTGCTGAATGGTCTCCCGTACCTGGTCGGTCAGGTTGAACACCAGCATCGGGTCGTCGGCGGCGTCCTTCGGGTAACTGTCCGTCGGGATCGGCTCGCCGAACTGGATGGTCCACTTGGTCGGCAGCGGGATCGCCCCGAGCGGGCCCAGCCACGGGAAGGTCGGCGTGATCGGCAGGTACGGCAGGCCGAGCAGCCGGGCCAGCGTCTTGAAGTTGCCGATCATCGGGTAGGTCTCCTCCGCCCCGACGATCGAACACGGCACGATCGGCACCCCGGCCCGCAGCGCGGACGCCACGAAGCCGCCGCGGCCGAACCGCTGGAGCTTGTACCGGTCGGCGAACGGCTTGCCGATGCCCTTGAAGCCCTCCGGCCAGACCCCGACCACCTCGCCGCGTTCCAGCAAGGTCTGCGCGTCCTCGTTGCAGGCCAGCGTGTGCCCCGCCTTGCGGGCCAGTTCGTTGACCACGGGCAGCACGAACACCAGGTCGGCGGCCAGCATCCGCAAGTGCCGGTCGGCGTGGTCGTGCACCGCGACCTGGGTCATCAGCGCGTCCAGCGGAATGGTGCCGGAGTGGTTGGCGACGATCAGCACGCCGCCCTCGGCCGGGATGTGCTCGGTGCCGCGGACCTCGATCCGGAAGTACTTCTCCGCCAGCGGCCGCAGCAGCGCCAGGAACACCTCCTCGGTCAGCTCCCGGTCGAAGCCGAAGTCGTCGACCTCGTAATCGCCCGTCAGCCGGCGGCGCAGGAAGCCGAGCCCGCCGGCGGCACGCTGCTCCCAGCCTTTGCCGAACAGCTGGGTCGCGGTCGCGCCGAGCCGGCCGGAGAGCGCGGCGCCGACGCTGTCGGCCAGCCGGTCGGCGAGCGCCGGGCGCGGCCCAGGGCCGGACCAGCTCGGCGCGGACTCGATCGGGATGACCTTGGCCGCCGGGTCGGCGGGCTCCCGGGCGGCTGTCATCGCGGCCTCAACTCCTCGGGCTGGCTGGAACGGTGGTCGGTGAGCAGATCGGTGAGCCGGTCGGTGACGGCGGTCAGCCGGGCCGACGGCAACGGGCCGGGCACCACGTGCGCGGCGAAGTCGGCGAACGCCTCGGGAGTGGTCCAGCGGGGCGTGTACCCGAACGTGTCGCGCAGCAGCGCGGTGTCCACCACCCGTCCGTGGGTGAGCAGTTGGAGCTGCTCCGGGGAGAACGCGCGGTCCGCGGGGGCGGTCAGCTGCCGGGCCAGCTGGGCGACCAGGCCGAGCGCGGGCCGCAGCAGCGGCACCGTGGGCCGGCCGAGCCGGCGGGCGCACTGGGAGAGCAGCAGCACGCCGTCGCCCGCCACGTTGTAGGTGCCGGTCGGCGCGTCCAGCGCGGCCATCCGCAGCACCTCCAGCGCGTCGTCCTCGTGGACGAACTGCAGGCGCGGGTCGTGGCCGAGCGCGGTCGGCAGCACCGGCAGCCGGAAGTACGCGGTCAGCGGGGTGTCGCCGTGCGGGCCGAGGATGTTGGCGAAGCGCAGCACCGTGACCGCGACGTCGGGGCGGCGGCGGGCGAACCCCCGTACGTAGCCCTCCACTTCGGCGGCGTCCCGGGCGAAGCCGCCGGGCGGCAGCGCCTTGGGCTGCATCCGCTCGCCGAACACCGCCGGGTCGCGCGGCGCGGAGCCGTAGACGGCGGTGGTGGACTTCACCACCAGGCGGCGCACGCCGGGGGCCTTCTGGCAGGCGCCGAGCAGCTGCATGGTGCCGATGACGTTGGTCTCCTTCACCAGCGCCCGGCCGCCGTGGCCGAGGGCGGTGACGTGCAGGTGCACCACGGTGTCGACCTCGTGCTCGGCGATCACCCGGGCGATCGCCGGCCGGCGCAGATCGACCTGCACGTACTCCACGCCGAACGGCAGCGCGGCCGGCGGTGGACCGGCGTCCACCCCCACCACCCGGTCCACGCCCGGCTGTTCGACGATCTGCCCGGCGAAACGTGCACCGAGCCGGTGCGACACGCCGGTGACGAGCACGACCTTGCCCACGTTGCCGCGACCTCCCATGGCTGCCAGTGCTGCCTTCCCCCTGAGCTGCACCGTACCGCGCCACGGAGGCGGGAGCGGAAACGCCACTGCCCGCCGCCGGAAATCATCCGGGGACGGGCAGTGGCGCACCGAAGGCGCCAGTTCTTCCTGCGTCGCTGAGCGCGAGTCCTGGGCTGACCCCCGTGTGAACGGGGATGGCGCCGAACGGTGCTACTTCTTGTTGCGACGCTGCACGCGAGTGCGCTTCAGAAGCTTGCGGTGCTTCTTCTTGGCCATACGCTTGCGACGCTTCTTGATGACAGAGCCCACGGAACATTCCTCGCTCACTCGGACCCGCGCCCGTGAGGAACGGGAGTCCATACGACTGACGGAGGGCCTAGCCTACCGTCCACCTCGCGTTTGCCGTAATCGGAGTCCGTCGGCTATTGCGGACTACGCGCTCTGCAGCCGCACGTAGGACTCCTGGAGGTACTCGTGCACCTTCTGCTCGGGCACCCGGAACGAGCGTCCGACCCTGATGGCCGGAAGTTCGCCGCTGTGCACGAGGCGGTAGACCGTCATCTTCGAGACCCGCATCACCGAGGCGACCTCGGCGACGGTCAGGAAGACCACATCCTGCAGGGGACGCTCGCTCATGACCCTCACCCGACCCTTACCCGTGTGCAAGGCACCGGCTTCCCCTCCGGTGACTCCACCGGCACACGTGTATCCCCAGAGTAGTTATGGGTGGTACGGGTGGGAAGAGGGTGGCCGTCAACTGTTGTACGGTGCGAGATCCGCTCGTTGCAGTACGTAGTCACTCAGCGCTCTGTAGCAGGACGGGTCCGAACCGTCCTCCAGCGGGACGACCACGGCGACCAGGCCGTCCGCCTCGGCGGCGAACGGGGCGACGTCGTTGCAGTCGGCGACCCCGCCCGCCGGGATGCCGAGGCGGCCGGCGCCGCAGAGCCAGCCGTGGTCGCCCAGGACCAGGCCGGGCGGGCGGTGCCCGGCGTCGGCGAGGGCGGTCAGGGCGAGGCGGACGGGCAGCGGGGAGTGCGTGTGGGCCGGCTCGCCGGGGCCGGGGCGGCCCGGGCGTTCGGGGCCGTCCAGGGCGCGCGTCACCAGCACCCGGTCGACCACGTCGAGGTAACGGGGGCGGTTACCGTCCGGGGTGGGCTCACGGAAGCGCGCGCCCCGCGCGGGGGTGTGCACGGGGCAGCCCGCCGCTTCGAGCGCCGTGACGAGCGCCCCGTGGAACCCGGCCAGCTTGGTCGGGTGCCCGGTGCCGGCCAGCACGCTGCCGCGGCGGTCGGCGGTGCGGCGCAGCAGCGCGGCCAGGCGGTCGAGGGCGGCGATGGTGAGTTCGGGGTCGATGGTGTCGGGGCCCTCGGCGTACCGGGGGTCGGGGTGCACGCCGACGCGTTCGGCCATCAGCCGCAGCACCGCGTCCTGGTCGCGGCGGGGCTCCGGTGCGAGGCCCATCAGCGCCTTGGGGTCGCCCTGGGCGAAGAGCCGGTAGTGGCGGAGGTTGTTCTGCCGGGACGTGGGCACGTCCGGGCCGGCCAGCCGGTGCTTCAGCAGGTGGGCGCGGAGTTTGTCGCGGGCGGTCACGGGATCAGTCCGTGGTGCGGGAGGACGGCACGGCGGGTGGCCAGGACGGCCTGGTCGAGGCGGTCGGCGGGGTCGTAGCCGCCGTCGTGGAAGTCCGACCAGTGCGGGGTGGCGCCGTCGGTCATCCGCAGCGGGGCGGGGCGGCGGGTCAGCCGGTAGACCTCGGCGCGCCACTCCTCGGGGGTTTCGGTGGCCGGGTCGACGGGGTGCCCGGCGGCGGTGGCCACCAGGTGGGTCCAGGTGCGGGGCACCACGTCGACCACCGCGTACCCGCCGCCGCCGGTGGCCACCCAGCGGCCGTCGGCGTACTGGTGGGCCAGGCGGTGCACCGACTCGGCCATCAGGCGCTGGGCATCGACGGTGACGGCCAGATGGGCGAGCGGGTCCTCGATGTGGGTGTCCGCGCCGTGCTGGCTGACGATCACCTGCGGGCGGAACGACGCCAGCAGGTCGGGGACGACGGCGTGGAAGGCGCGCAGCCACCCGGCGTCGCCGGTGCCGGCGGGCAGCGCCAGGTTGGCGGCGGTGCCCTCGGCGTCCGGGCCGCCGGTCTCGGTGGCCCAGCCGGTCTGCGGGAACAGGGTGCTGGGGCTCTCGTGCACGGAGACGGTGAGCACCCGGGGGTCGTTCCAGAACGCCTGCTGGACGCCGTCGCCGTGGTGGACGTCCACGTCGACGTAGGCGACCCGCTCCGCGCCCAGCTCCAGCAGGCGGGCGATGGCCAGGGCGGGGTCGTTGTAGATGCAGAAGCCGGACGCCTGGCCGGGCATCGCGTGGTGCAGTCCGCCCGCGAAGTTGACGGCGTGCGGGGTCTGTCCGCGCCACACCGCCTCGGCGGCGGCCACCGACTGGCCGGCGATCAGCGCCGAGGCGGTGTGCAGCGCGGGGAACGACCAGTTGTCGTCGGTGCCGAGACCGTGCACGGGGTCGGTGGCGGACGGGTCGGCGGCGGCACGTCTCACGGCGGCGAGATACTCGGCGGTGTGCACCAGGCGGAGCGTGGAGTCGCCTGCGGCGGGGGCCGAACGCAACGTCACGGACGGCTGCTTGGTGAGGCCGAGGGACTCGATCAGACGCATCGTCAGGGCGAGACGGGTCGGGTCCATGGGGTGGCCCGGGCCGAAGTCGTAGCCGGTTTCGGCTTCGTCCCAGAACAGGTGCAGTCCGCAAGTATCTGCCATGGGCACACGGTATCGGGAGGCGTCCTACGAGAGCGCACGCGCGTGCAGGTGGTGATCCGTGACGCGATCTTTCCGCCGGTCAGCTTCCGTTCCGCGCAGTTCCCCGCGCCCCCGGATTCGCACCCACCCGCGCCCCCGGTTTCGCACCCGCCTGCGCGGCCGCCGGGGCGAAGTGCGGGGCGAGCGGGATGATCGCGAGGATCAGGAGCATGGGGGCGCCGAAGGCCCAGCGGTAGCCGGAGAGTCCGGCGAGGGTGCCGACGAGGGGGGAGCCGATCAGGAAGCCGGCGTAGTTGAAGAGGTTGAGGCGGGCGACGGCGGCGTCGCTCGCGTGCGGGAGGAGGCGGCCGCCGGCGGCGAAGACCTGGGGGATGATCGCGCAGATGCCGAAGCCGAGGACGGTGAAGCCGAGGATGCCGGCCGAGGTGCCGGGGGCGGTGGCGGCGATCAGGAAGCCGGTGCCGGCCAGGCTCGCGCCGGCGCGGACCACGGCTGTCGCGCCGAAGCGCTGGACGGCGCGGTCGCCGACGGCGCGGCCGAGCAGCATGGCGAGCATGTAGCCGAGGTAGGAGAGCTTGGCGAGGTCCTCGCGGCTGCCGAGGCCGTCGGTGAGGTACTTGACGCTGTAGTTGGAGACCGAGGCGTCCGCGATGTAGGCGAAGGCCATCGCGGCGCACAGCGGCAGCAGCGGCCGCCAGGGGATGCGGCGGGCGGCGAGTTCGGCGGCTTCCCGGACGGCGTCGCCGAGTTCGGCGGGGCCGGCGAATTGGCGGCCGACGACGAGGGCGGCGGGTATCAGCAGGGCGGCCGCGCCGCCGAACAGCAGCGGCAGGCCGGCGTCCCAGTGGGCGCCGAGGCCGGCCAGTGCGGCGCCGAGGATGCCGCCGAGGCTGAACGCGGCGTGGAAGCCGATCATGATGCTGCGGCCGTAGCGGTGCTGGAGGCCGACGCCGAGCATGTTCATGGAGGCGTCGAGGGCGCCGACCAGGAGGCCGAACAGGCCGAGGGCGATGGCGAGTTGCCACAGTTGGTTGCCGAGGCCGGTGAGCGCGAGGGTGAGGCAGACGGCGGGCTGGACGACGCGCAGCACGCCGCGCGCGGTGGTGCGCTTGACCAGTGCCTCGGAGCCGATCGAGCCGATGCCGGCCAGGATCGGGACGGCGGCCAGGAAGGCCGGCAGCAGGCCGTCGCTGAGGCTGTAGCGCTTCTGGAGTTCGGGGATGCAGGCCACCAGCAGCGCGAAGGTGGTGCCCTGGAGGAAGAACGAGACGGCGAGCGCGGCCCGGGCCTGGCGGAGCCGGGGGGTCGGTTCGGCCTGCATCAAAACCTCGCTCACCACCGACGCTACCGGCCGGTACGAAGGACGTTGGGCCAGAGCGTAGGCGGTGGGCGGCGCCGGCGGGAGGGGTCGCGCGCGATCAGTTCAGAAGATCGACCGCCCCCTGCAGGTCGGCGTAAAGGCCGGTGGCTCCAGCGGAGTTGAGCTTTTCGGGGTCGGTGAGCGCGGTGTACCCGTACACGTCCATTCCAGCGGCGCGGGCGGCGAGGACGCCGTTGGCGCTGTCCTCCAGGACCAGGCAGCGGGCCGGGTCGGCGCCCATGGTGCGGGCGGCGTGCAGGAACAGGTCGGGGGCGGGCTTGCCGATGCCGACGTCCTGGGCGGAGAACAGCAGCTCTTCGGTGAAGTACCTGGACAGGCCGGTGAGTTGGTGGGCGGTGCGGATCCAGGAGTGGTGGGCGGAGGAGGCGACGCAGTAGCGGACGCCGTGTTCCTGGAGGTGGTTGAGGAACTTCTCGGCGCCGCGCACGGGCCGCAGTTCGCTTTCGAAGGCGGTGAACACCCGGTCGTGGAACAGCTCGTCGAAGCCCTCGGGGAGGGTGGCCCCGTGCCGCTGCGCGATCACGTCGTGGACGTGGTGCGCGGCGGTGCCCATGAAGTCGCGGTAGGAGTCCTCGACAGTGGTGGGGAAGCCGAGTTCGGTGAGGTACTCGGCGAGCACCCGGTTGGCTATCGGCTCGCTGTCCACCAGCACGCCGTCGTTGTCGAGAATCAGCAGGTCGTAACTCACGTCGCTCCAGACTACTTTCCGCCGGTGGCCAGTTCCCGGGAGCGGTCCCGGGCGGCTTCCAGGGCGCCGAGCAGGGCGGCCCGGACGCCGTGGTTCTCCAGTTCGCGGATGGCGGCGATGGTGGTGCCGGCCGGGGAGGTGACGGCCTCGCGGAGCTTGACGGGGTGCTCGCCGGAGTCGCGGAGCATCACCGAGGCGCCGATCGCGGACTGCACGATCAGCTCGTGCGCGACCTGGCGGGGCAGGCCGAGCAGGATGCCGGCGTCGATCATCGCCTCGACCAGGAAGTAGAAGTAGGCGGGGCCGGAGCCGGACAGCGCGGTGGCCGCGTCCTGCTGGCTCTCGGGGACGCGCAGCGCCTTGCCGACCGAGCGGAAGATCGCCTCGGTGCGTTCCAGGTGGGCCTCGGTGGCGTGCGAGCCGCCGGAGATCACGCTCATGCCCTGGTCCACCAGCACCGGGGTGTTGGGCATGACGCGGACCACGGGGGTGCCGGGGGCGAGACGTTCCTCGAACCAGGCGGTGGGGATGCCGGCGGCGGCGGAGACGATCAGCTTGTCGGCGGCGACGTGCTCGGCGAGTTCGTCGAGCAGGGTGCCCATGTCCTGCGGCTTGACGGCGAGGATCAGGGTGTCGGCGAGCTTGGCGGCCTCGGCGTTGGTGGCGGTGGCGACGCCGTAGCGATCGGCGAGTTCGGTGGCTCGCTCGGGGCGGCGGGCGGTGATCAGCACGTCGGCCGGGTCGGCGCCGGCCCGCAGCAGTCCGGAGAGCAGGGCTTCGCCGATCTTGCCGGTGCCGAGGAAGGCGATCTTCTGGCCGGCGGTGGTGGTGTTGCTCATGGGGCCCTCCGTGCGCTGCGGTTCCTGCCCGCCATCTTGCCCCGGAACGCCTCCGCCGCGGCGCAGGCGTCCACCCTGCGGTCGGGGTTGGTGGGCGAAGTCGCCGTGCCGGTGCGGGTTTTGGCCCGTAGGGGGAATCTCAGGGGTTCCGATGCTGGATTCCGGGGCGGTCGAGGGGCACCGTGGAGACATGGGACACGGAGAGTTGTCAGGACGTGAGAACCGCCAGGTCGCCGTCGCCGCCGCGACGCTCGGACCGTGGCGGACGGCGACGGCGGTGGGTGCGGTGGTCGGTGGTGCCGCGCTCGCCGTCGATGTGGTGACCGGGCACTGGGCGATGGACATCCTGGCGGGGCCGGTGGGCCTCGGGCTGTTCTTCTTCTTCCTGGTGGGCACGGTCGGCGGGCGGCTGCGCAGGACCGGGGACCGGCGGCTGCGGCGGTGGGCGGACGAGCACCCGTGGCAGTCGGCGGTTCCGGCGTCCGGGGCGCTGTGGCTGGCGAACACCGTGAACCTGTGGCTGCTGGGCGACTGGGGCCTGTTCGGGGCGCTGTTCACCTCGCTGCTGCCCGCGGGTCTGCTGCTGGCGGTGGCGGGTGTGGTCGGCTCGGTGAAGGCGGCCCGCAAGGAGTAGCCGTTACCGGCCCCCGGTGTCGGGCGTGTCGGCCGCGGTCGGCATACTTCCGGCCGTGCCGAGAATAGACGGGCCGGGGCCGGACAACGGCGTTCCCGGACAAGAGGGGGACCCCTTCGCGGGGTCGGTGCAGAACGAACAGCCGGTGAAGAAGTCGCGCCCGGTGCGGGGCGCGCTGCTGGCGCTGCTGGTGCTGGCCCTGGTGGGGGCGGCGGTGGCGGTGGGCAACCGGAAGGCGGAGCAGCCGGAGGCGAAGTCCTCGGCGCTGCCCTCGGTGGGGGCGGCGACGACGACACCCAGCAGTGCGCCGCCGAGCGTGGCGCCGGAGACCGCGACGGTGGACCGGCCGTGGGCGGGTTCGCCCGCCGAGGCGTGGCCGGCCGGTCCGGACGGGCTGCAACTGCCGCAGGCCACCGCGGTCGGGGTGTTCGACCAGGACCGGGTGGCCAAGGACCTGGAGCTGGCCAAGGCGTACCTGGTCGCGACCAACCTGGACCCGAAGGTGGTGGCGGGCGGGTACCCGCAGGACGCGATCGACCTGGCGAACCGGGAGACCGGCGACCGCATGACCTCGGACCTGGCCCACCCGAGCGAGGAGCACGACCCGGCGAACTGGGTGAGCCGCTTCGACCCGCAGTGGGCGGTGCCGGTGACCGACCAGGTGAAGGTGCAGGGCCTGATCACCTTCGAGGGCGACGGCGAGCAGGGCCTGCTGGTGCACGCCGACGTCACCTTCGTGTACGCGCTGAAGCCGGGCCCGAAGGTCGGCCAGGCCTCGCCGTCCTCGCCGCCCTCGGGCCGCGGCACGGGGGGTCAGCCGTCCGGCAGCGCGGGGGCGAAGGCGGTGGGCTTCGTCCGGGCCGAGCCGGGCGCGGTCGAGGTGGAGCGGGAGATCGTCCGCCGCAAGATCGACTTCCGGTTCGCCGACCCGGCGCGCTTCCAGGTGAAGAAGGACAAGGTGTCGCTGGCCAGTTGGACCAGCGAGCGGGCCAACACGCTGTGCAGCTTCGGCGGCGGCTTCCTGCGGCCGGCCTTCCGGGCCGACCGGGGCGCCGCAAGCGCCTCGCCGGGGGGCGGCCCGACCAGCGACCCGTACGACTGGAGCAAGCCGCTGAACAGTGACGGCAAGTGCGGGACGGCCAGCCGCAGTTGAGGTGAGTTCAGGCCCGCCGCCGGGCCGCCTTGCGGGCCTCGCGCTCCGCACGGGCGGCCCGGCGGCGCTGCCAGGTGGCGGTCTGCTGGTCGTGGACGGCGCGCCGCAGGCCCTCGCCGGGGGCCTCGACCAGGCTGCGCAGGAAGTAGGCGGCGAGCGCGCCGGTGAAGCCGACCAGCCAGACGCCGGCCAGTGACCTGTCCTCGGCCATCCAGCCGGTGAGCGAGGCGCGGCCCTCGGTGAGGATCTTCCAGGTGCGCAGGCCGGCCAGGGCGGTGCAGAGGCCGATGGCGAGCGTCAGCAGCACCGTGAGCGGGGCGGCGCCGGAGAGCCGGACGCCCGAGACGCCCAGGCGCAGCAGCAGCGCCCCGGCGGCGGTGGCCGCCAGGGCGCCGAGCGGCACCAGGACGCGGCGCAGCCAGTAGGCGGCGCCGCGCTCGACCCAGGTGGTGCCGAAGAAGCGGATCGGTTCGGGGGCCGGCGCGCCGTCGGCGGTGGTGGTGGTCCTCACGGGCCCGATTATCGCCACGACGGGCGGCCCGCCCCCGGGCGGCGCGCCTCAGCCGAGCTTGCTGACGTCCCGGACGGCGCCCTTGTCGGCGGAGGTGGCCATCGCGGCGTACGCCTTGAGGGCGGCCGAGACCTGGCGGTCGCGGGTCTTCGGGCGGTAGCCGCCCGCCGCCTCCAGCGTGATCCGGCGTTCGTGCAGTTCCTCGAAGGAGATGTCGAGGTTGATGGTGCGGGCCGGGATGTCGATGGTGATCGGGTCGCCGTCCTCGACCAGGGCGATGGCGCCGCCGGATGCCGCCTCCGGGGAGATGTGGCCGATGGACAGGCCGGAGGTGCCGCCGGAGAACCGGCCGTCGGTGATCAGCGCGCAGGCCTTGCCGAGGCCCCGGCCCTTCAGGAAGGAGGTCGGGTAGAGCATCTCCTGCATGCCCGGGCCGCCTTTGGGGCCTTCGTAGCGGATGACCACCACGTCGCCCTCGGTGACCTGCTTGGCGAGGATCTTCTCCACCGCCTCGTCCTGGGACTCGCAGACCACGGCCTTGCCCTGGAAGCGCCAGATCGACTCGTCCACGCCCGCGGTCTTCACCACGCAGCCGTCCTCGGCGATGTTGCCGTACAGCACGGCGAGGCCGCCCTCGACCGAGTAGGCGTGCTCGACGCTGCGGATGCAGCCGCCGGCCGCGTCGGTGTCCAGGGTCTCCCAGCGCTCGGACTGGCTGAAGGCCTCGGCGGAGCGGACACAGCCCGGGGCGGCGTGCCAGAGTTCGACGGCCTGCTCGGAGGGCGAGCCGCCGCGCACGTCCCAGGTCTTCAGCCACTCGTCCAGCGAGTCGGAGTGCACGGTGTGCACCTCCTCGTTGAGCAGCCCGGCGCGGTACAGCTCGCCGAGGATGGCGGGGATGCCGCCGGCCCGGTGCACGTCCTCCATGTAGTACTTGCCGTTCGGGGCGACCTTGGACAGGCAGGGCACCTTGCGCGAGATCGCGTCGATGGCCCGCATGTCGAAGTCGACCTCGGCCTCCTGGGCGGCGGCCAGCAGGTGCAGGATCGTGTTGGTGGAGCCGCCCATGGCGATGTCCAGCGCCATCGCGTTCTCGAAGGCGGCGCGGGTGGCGATGTTGCGCGGCAGGACGGAGGCGTCGTCGCCGCCGTAGTAGCGGTTGGTGATCTCGACGACGGTGCGGCCGGCCTGCTCGTAGAGCGCGCGGCGGGCAGTGTGGGTGGCCAGCACCGAGCCGTTGCCGGGCAGCGACAGGCCGATCGCCTCGGTCAGGCAGTTCATCGAGTTGGCGGTGAACATGCCGGAGCAGGAGCCGCAGGTCGGGCAGGCGTTCTCCTCGATGATCGAGATGTCCGCGTCGGAGACGTTCTCGTTCACCGCCTGGGAGATCGCGTCCACCAGGTCCAGCTTGCGGACGGTGCCGTCCACCAGGGTGGCCTGGCCGGCCTCCATCGGGCCGCCGGAGACGAACACGGTGGGGATGTTGAGGCGCAGGGCGGCCATCAGCATGCCGGGGGTGATCTTGTCGCAGTTGGAGATGCAGATCAGCGCGTCCGCGCAGTGCGCGTTGACCATGTACTCGACCGAGTCGGCGATCAGGTCGCGGGACGGCAGCGAGTAGAGCATGCCGTTGTGGCCCATGGCGATGCCGTCGTCCACCGCGATCGTGTTGAACTCGCGCGGGATGCCGCCGGCCTGCTTGATCGCCTCGGAGACGATCCGGCCGACCGGCTGCAGGTGGGTGTGGCCGGGGACGAACTCGGTGAAGGAGTTGGCGACCGCGATGATCGGCTTGCCGAAGTCCTCGCGGGCTACGCCCGCGGCGCGCAGAAGGGCGCGCGCGCCCGCCATGTTGCGACCTTGGGTGACCGTGTTGGACCTCAGCTGGGGCATCGGAGCCGCTCCTTCGGGAGTTTTCTGGGTCCGTCGAGCCTACGCCCGCGCCGACCCGATCCGGACCGGATGTCCGCGATACGGTCAGCGCGGGCGCGGCTGCGGGCTACGGCTTCGGGGCGACGTACAGCTCCAGCCGGTACGGCTCGATCAGTTGCCCGTCCGGGAATTCGGCGAGCAGCGCCTCCCGTTCGGCCGCCAGGATCGGGGCGCGCAGCTCCGGGTCCAGCACCGCCACGTACGAGCGGGAGGTCAGGTCGGTGATCACCTGATCGACCGTCACCTGCCGCTCCCAGTGCACCGTGGCCGTGCGCACTTCCAGGCCCGCCTCGGTCAGATTCTCGTGCCCGGCGATCACTCCGCCGTAGTAGTGGTAGCCGGGCAGGGCGGCGGCCATCCGTTCCTGGTGGGCGGCCAGCCACGGGGTCTCGTAGTCCTTGATGTTCCACCACACCGCCAGCGCCCCGCCCGGGCGCAGCACCCGCAGGGCCTCCGGGATCGACCGCTCGGGGTCGGTCCAGTGGAACGCCTGCGCGTAGGTGACGAGGTCCACCGAGGCGTCGTGGAACGGCAGTTCGTCGCCGCCGGCCTTGACCACCGGCAGTTCGGGGCTGACCTCGCGGAGCACCGCGGCCATGCCGTCGCTGGGTTCGACCGCCACCACCCGGGCGCCGCGGCCGGCCATCAGCCGGGTGGCGATGCCGGTGCCGGCGCCGACGTCCAGCACGTCCGCGCCGTTCAGCGGGCGGCCGGACAGCCGCTCCAGTTCGTCGAACAGCGCGTCCGGGTAGGACGGCCGGGCGGCGTTGTACTCGGCGGCGACCGCGCCGAAGGAACTCGCGTGGGCCTGCAGGTCACTCATCGATTCGTCCTCTCGGCCAGCCGGACGTGGGTGGCGGGGCCGATCACGCCGGTGCCGCCGCTCGGTGGTTGATCATTTGCCGGTTGATCATGGTAGCGACTCCAGGCGCGGGCCTGCCGGGCTGTCCGCCGATCAGGGAACTGACGGCTCCTCAGCTCGCGGGCCGGACCGCCGCCAGGTGCAGGCGGGTGAAGGCCAGCGCCTCCGCGAGGTCGGCCTCCCGGTCGGCCGGGGAGCCGGACTTGCGGGTGTTGACCTCCAGCACCACGTGCCCGTCGAAGCCGGTCCGGGCCAGCCGTTCCAGCAGTTCCGCGCACGGCTGCTTGCCGCGCCCGGGGATCAGGTGCTCGTCCTTGCCGGACCCGGAGCCGTCCGCCAGGTGCACGTGCGCCAGCCGCGATCCCATCCGGTCCACCAGTTCCAGCGCGTCCACCCGCGAGGTCGCGGCGTGCGACAGGTCGACGGTGAAGTGCCGGTACGCCTCCTCGGTGACGTCCCAGCCGGGCGCGTACGCCAGCATCTCGCGGTCCCGGTAGCGCCACGGGTACATGTTCTCCACCGCGAACCGGACCGGTGTCTCCCCCGCCATCCGGTCGATGCCCGCCACGAACGCCTTGGCGTACTGCCGCTGCCAGCGGAACGGCGGGTGCACCACCACGGCGTCCGCGCCCAGCCGCTCGGCCGCCTTCCGGGCCCGCACCAGCTTGGTCCACGGGTCGGTGCTCCAGACCCGCTGGGTGATCAGCAGGCAGGGGGCGTGCACCGCGAGGATCGGCACCTCGTAGGTGTCGGAGAGCCGCCGCAGCGCCTCCACGTCCTGGCTCACCGGGTCGTTCCAGACCATCACCTCGACGCCGTCGTAGCCCAGCCGGGAGGCCAGCTCGAACGCCGTCTCGGTGGTCGACGGGTACACCGAGGCCGTGGACAGCGCCACCTTGGTGTCCGGCACGTGCAGCGCCGGGTGCGGCGGCAGCACCAGCCGGTCGGTGGTGCGCAGCAGCGGTGGCCGCTCCAGCTTCCGGCGCGCCGCGCGGGCGGCCCGCGCCGCCTTCAACGGCAGGGGGCCGCGCCTCGGCTTTCGCTGGTCCGCTGAATCCGCCACGCGAACCAGGTTAAGCGCAACGCGCGGCCCCGCCGGGATCCCGATCGGTGTGCGATACGGCACTCGGAGCCCGGCGGCTACCCGGCGATCACCTTGAGCGCCTTGGGCAGGTAGCCGGGCGAGGGGACGCCGTTCTGGTGAGGGGCGCCCTGGACCAGCAGGTCGTAGGTGCCGGTGCAGCCGCTGACCAGGTTGATCCGGACGACCAGTTCGGTGCCCTCCGCGTTCACCCGCACCGGGCGCCAGTCCAGGGAACCGCACCAGCCCGGTCCGTTGAACAGCTGCAGCTGCGTGTTGAGGCTGAGCCCGGTGCCGCGGACGGTCGTCTCGGCCCAGCCGCCGGTGGGCAGCACGGACGGGGTGATCGACTCCGGGACGCCGGAGCGTTCGATGCCGGTGCCCGGCCGGGCCCCCTGCAGGGTGTAGGCCAGCGGGAGGTGCGCCCAGCCCGGGCTGAACAGCAGCACGGCGTGCCCGGTGGTGGTGCCGCGGTATGTGCACACGGTGGAGATGCCGGTGATCCCGTCGTCCTGCGTGCACGTGTAGGCGGTGTCGCCGTCGGCCCAGTTCTCCCGGCCGGCGACGGTCAGCCGCGCCCGGGCGAGGTCGTCGTCGGTGAGGGAGGCGACGTCCATCTTCTGGCCGGGCCGCATCTCCAGTACCGCGCAGTACAGCGGGGCGTCGTCGGTCAGCACCCCGCTGCGCTGGTCGAAGCCGTCGGCCGAGACCGGGTGGGCGGCGCACTCGGGCGCCCACCCGTCCGCGGTGGCCAGCCGCCAGACGTCCAGCGCGCCGGGCTCGGCGGCCCGGCCGAGCGGGTCGGGGGAGGCCACCACCGCGAGGTAGCGGGTCGAGCCGGTGACCCGGCAGTCACGGCCCCAGCCGCTGCACAGCGTCCTGCCGTCGGCGTCCAGCACGTTGATCACGGCGGACACCTGGTGGGTGTTGGTGTGGGTGTTCACCTGCAGCAGGTCGGCGGCGGCCGCGTCGAAGGTGGTGCAGTGCGCGTCGATGGAGCTGTCGAAGGCGAAGCCGGTGGACGGGCCGCCGACCCGGCCCGAGGAGGCGGGCAGGTCGCAGGCGGCGGACGGGGTGGCGTCCCGGCGGACCAGCGTGTAGTCGCCCAGGCCGCGGCCGTAGGTCAGCACGGCGGTGTAGGCCTTGCCGGCGGGCGGCCGACAGGTGCCCTCGCCGCCCGAGACGACCTCGCAGAACTCCTCACCGGACGGGCCGACCAGGTGGACGGCGGCACCGACCTGGGACCCCGCCAGCCGGAAGCCGACCAGCTCGGTGGCCGGGTGGTCGGCCGGAACGGCGAAGCAGCTCTCCAGCGCCCCGTCGGCAGGCTTCCCGGACAGGCCGGTGCGCAGGCCGCTGCCGGTGCCGTACTCGGCGGCACCCCACGGCGTGCAGCCGGCGGTCTCGTCGACCCGCTGGACCAGCAGCCGGTAGTTGAACGGGCCCTGGGCCTCCGCCACCAGCCGGAACGGGGCGGCGCCGGCCAGTCGGCACACCTGGTAGGTGTCGTTCACGGTGAAGCCGTGGCACTGCTCGGCGCCGGTGGCGTCCAGCACCCGGTAGCGGGCCGTCTCGCCGTTGGTCGTCCCGTTCAGCACGTAGACGGCCCGGCCGGACGCGGTCGGCAGGGTGCGGCAGCGGTCCTGCCCGGCCGAGTCGAAGGTCTCGACGGGCGCGCCGGAGGCCATCTGGTCGTCCCGGCCGGCGGTGCAGCCGCGGGTCTCGGTGGCCGAGCGGAGCACCATCGCGTACGGCACCCGGTAGACGCTCGGCGGAATCGTGAACAGGTAGTCGCCGGCGGTGAGGTCGCAGTCCCCGGACGGGCAGAGCGTGCTGAGGTCGAAGCGGTACAGGGTGCCGCCCGTGGGGCCGTTGTCGCGGGTTCCGCGGAAGCTGTAGTGGCCGTCGGCGGGCACCCGCAGGATCCGGCAGCGGGTGGTGTCCGTCAGGTCGGGGGCCACCGCGTACGTCTGCGGCTCGACCACCCGGCAGCCCTCCGGCCGGGACAGCCGCGACATGGCCATCTTGTAGCCGTGGGTGCCGGGCTCGCCGGGGTAGTCGGACTCGTACCCGTGCTGGACGACCACTCGGTAGGGGGCCGTGCCGGTCAGTCGGCAGTCGGGCCCGGACACCTGCGGGCTGCCGGGAGCGCAGACCTCCCGGCCGGTGGCGTCGAACACGCTCTGGCTCAGGTTCGAGCTGAGCTGCCGCACCACGTCGCCGGTGGCGAAGTCGGTCGTCCAGCAGTCACCCGCCATGCCCGACGGCACGCTGCCCGGGTAGACGGTGGGATCGCCCAGCGAAGTGTCGGTGCCGCGCATGGCCACGCACTTGTCGGTGGAGAACACCGGCAGGTACGACAGCGCGATGGGCAGGACTCCCTGGAGGCGGTTGTCCAGCCGCAGCGTGTACGTGCCGGCCTTGTCGGTGGCGCACCGCACCGCGCCGAAGGTGTAGCTCTCGTCCTTCACGTCGCACGGCACCCGCGCGCCGTCCGGACCGAACAGCTGCGGCACCAGGCCGTACAGCGTGCTGGCCACCTGGACGATCACCATGTCCCGGTCCGCCGTCACGTAGAACTTGAACTGTGTCGGTGTGTTCGGGGCGGCACCGCAGTACACCAGCAGCTGGGGCGCCAGCCCAGTCGGGCACGGGCCGGTCGAGCCGGGCGACCCGATGGGATACGAGACCGGCCGCGGCGGCCGGCTCGGCGTGGGGATGCCGGACGCCAACGGGCTCTGGAGGGAGGGCGGAGTCGTGCCGGGCGTGGGACCGGGATCGCCGGCCCGGACCGGCCCGCCGCCGTTACCGGCGTTACCGGCGTTACCGGCGTTACCGGCGTTACCGGCGTTGCCGGCGTTGCCGGCGTTGCCGGGCGTCGGCGCCGAGACGGCGGACAGTGGTGCGGAGACCGGAGCGGCCCCGGCCGCGCTCGGCTGCGGGCCCTCGCCCGGCAGCAGCACGGCCAGCGACACCAGCGCGGCGACCACCGGCAGCCTGCCGATCGCGGCGAGCCGGCGCGTCACTCTTCGACGGTCGGAAAAGAACGGCACGGACATCGCGATCCCCCCGGCGAGCGTTCCCCTGCAAGCACCGGGATCCTAGCCGCTCGCACACGAATCCCGTAGGGGAAAGGCGAGTTGGTGTCCGGCGTCCGGTCACGCCTCGATGGCGACCCGGCTGTCCTGCCCGTCCATGGTGTCGAGCCGGCGCAGGATGATGCCCTCGCGCAGCGCCCACGGGCAGATGTCCAGCTCGTCCAGGCCGAACAGGTCCATCGCGGCGTCGGCGACCAGCGCGCCGGCCAGCAGCTGGCGGGCGCGGCCGAGCGAGACGCCAGGGATCCGGGCGCGTTCGGCGGGGGTCATGGCGGCGAGGCGGGGCAGCCAGGCGGACAGGCCGGCCCGGGTGAGCTTGCGGGGGACGCGGACGCCGGCGCTCTCGGGGGCGGCGCCGGTCATCCGGGCGAGCTGCTTGAAGGTCTTGGAGGTGGCGACGGAGTGGTCGGGCGCGCCGAGGCGGGCGATCTCGCCGACCGCGCCGGCGATCTCGGCGCGGATGTGCCGCCGCAGTTCGCGGATGTCGACGGGGTCGGCGACGTCACCGGGGAGGCGGGAGGTGAGACGTCCGGCGCCCAGCGGCAGGGAAGCGGCGACGTCGGGCTGTTCGTCGAGGCCGCAGGCGATCTCCAGGGAGCCGCCGCCGATGTCGAGGTTGAGCAGCCGGCCGGAGGACCAGCCGAACCAGCGGCGGACGGCGAGGAAGGTCAGCCGGGCCTCGTCCTGGCCGGACAGCACGGTGAGGGCGACGCCGGTCTCCTCCTCGACCCGGCGCAGCACCTCCTCGCCGTTGGTGGCCTCCCGGACGGCGGAGGTGGCGAACGGCAGCAGGTCGACGACGCCCTTGTCCTCGGCGACCCGCAGCGAGGAGGCGACCATGGAGACCAGCCGTTCGATGCCGACCGGGCTGATCGCCCCGTCCTCGTCCAGCAGCTCGGCGAGGCGCAGGTCCGCCTTGTGGGAGTAGGCGGGCAGGGGGGCCGCACCGGGGTGGGCGTCCACCACGAGGAAGTGGACGGTGTTGGAGCCTACGTCGAGCACACCGAGTCGCATGACCGTCAAACCTAGCCCAGTTCGGTGACCTGCCGGGGTGCCGATCGGGTCACAGCAGCCCGTCCCAGAGCTGTTCGACGATGACCGCCCACCAGTTCTCGGGGTCGCGCAGGGCGGTCCGGTCGAGCGCGGCCAGCGCCCACTGGAACTCGGCGACGGCCGGGCCGGCCTGCTCGGGCGGCAGGTCGCGCAGGCGCGGGTAGCGCTCGGCGAGGAGTGCGAGGCAGCGGGTGAAGGCGGTCAGGTCGGTGTTGGTGTAGCGGGACTCGCAGGTGTCGGGGTCGATGGCGCGGATCCGGCCCTGCGCGGAGTCGACGGTGAACAGCGCCCAGCCGTCGGTGCCGAGCAGCCGCTGCCCGAGCAGCGCGGTGCGGGCCGCGGCGGTGGCGCGGCGGCCGCGGCCGAGCGCGGCGAGGTACTCGGTGAGGTCCGGCAGGACTGGTCCGGCCTGCTCGGCGATGCCGTCACCCTCGGGGAGGTGGAGGGTGAAGAACCCGGCCACCACGCGCGGCAGGCCGGTGCGCTGCAGGGCGCGGGCGGCGGGCTCGGGCAGGTCGGCGGCGAGCACCTCGGCCTGTTCGAAGCGGTGGGCGCCGTCCTCGCCGAACAGCGCGGCCAACCGCTTCCCGAGGCCGTTCTCGTCCTCGGGCTGGGCGGGCGGCACGGCGAGCGGGAACGGCACCCGGTTCCAGGGCCGGCGGGTGCGGGCGGCCAGCGCCCGGACGGCGGCCGCCCGGTGGTCGTGGCGCGGGCCGTACGGCTGCTCGAACTCGATCCGGACGCCGGGCAGTCGGGCCGCGATGACGTGCTCCCAGTAGCCGCCGGGGAGCATCGACAGCCGCAGGTCGGTGCGGAGCGCGATCAGGTCGTCGAGGGCGACGCCCTGCGCGGACAGCTGCTGCCAGGCGCGCAGCGCGGGGTGCGGGTGGCCGTGCGCGGAGTGCACGGTGAGCGACTGGGTGACGCCCTTGGCGTCCCGGTAGCTGAGCGCGGCCCGGGTGCCGGGGCCGGTGACGGGCGGCAGCGCCGGGTTGTGGCTGCCGGCGCCGAGGCGGTCGCGGTAGAGCCGCTCCACCTCGGGCACCGGGACGGACGGGAAGACGGTGAGTTCGCCGCTGACCCGGTCGACCACGGCGCAGGCCGCGCCGATCTCCTCCGGGGCGCGGCGCACCCCGGTGAGCGGGTCGGTGAGGATCGGCGCGGGCTCCGGCCAGAGCACCCAGCCGAGGTCGAACTCGTGGCACCTGACAGGCCGCGATGCCTCCTGCGGGAGGTCGCCGTTGACCCAGCGGTGGGCGGTGGCGAGGGCCTGTTCACGGCTGATCATCGGTTGGTGCTCCCGGTGGTGCGGTGGATGGTGAGACGGGAGCGCGGCGGCGCTGCCGCGGGCGGGACGTCCGCGGCCGGTTCCTCGGCGGGGGCGCCGGCCATGGCGGGCACCGGCGCCGGCTCGGCGGCCCCGGCGTCGAGGTTCCCGGACGGAACGGCGACGGTGACGGGCAGCGGCGCGGACAGGTCGATCGGCCGGTCGGCGGCGTCCACCGCGATCGCCCACAGGCCGTGGTCGGCCGGGTAGAGCGGGGTCGGCGCGGCGTAGCCGGTCTGGTGGTCGAGGTAGCTGAGCACGCCCTTGTGGTTGACGGCGTTCCAGGTGTGCGAGCGGCCGAAGCCGTCCACGGTCAGCAGCACCGCGCGGGTGCCGGTGCCGTGGGCGAGCAGCGCCTGGCCGAGCTTGCCGTGCGCCTCGTCGCCGTCGCCGAGGTCGAGGAAGCGGGTGCCGAGTTCGAGCTCGGCGCGGTCGCGGCCGCCGCGCTCGCCGGCCGGGCCGTCGGGCAGTCGGGGCGCGGCGCAGGTGGGTGCGCCGCCGAGCGTGTCGACGGCCGAAAGGGCCACGTCCACACAGTTGTTGGCGCGTCCGCTCTCGGTCGGGCCGCCGCCGTTGAGGACCTCGATCCACTCGCCGACCATCGGGTCGGGGAACGGCGCGGGGGTGCGCCGCACCACCTCGGCCTGGTGCGCGGGATCGACCGGGCCGAGCCCGCCGGGCAGCCCGTACGGGCGGCTGTCGGCGAGGGTGCGCACCACCTGCTCGGCGGAGCCGGGCCGCACCACGCCGCCCTGCCCGCTGCCGGAGATCACCAGCCAGGCCGCGGACGCCTGGTGCAGCGGCGCGCCGGACTCGTCGGCCGGGTTGTGCCGCCGGACGTCCGGCAGCGGGTCGTGCCGGACGGGGCCGCCGGGGGCCTGCTGGCCGATGCCGCCGCCGCCCGTGGGCGGGACCGGGCCGGTCACCGGACGGGCCGCCACCGGGCGACCGTCCGCCGTGTGCTGGCCGACGCCGACCACCGCCGCCGCACCGCCGCCCTGCCCGCCCGCGCCGACGGCACCGGGCGTACCGGCCGCAGCACCGGGCGCACCGGGGGTACCGGTTGCCGCGCCGGCCGCAGCGCCGGGGGCGCCAGGGGCACCGGCCGCCGCACCCGGGGCGCCGGGGGTACCGGCCGCGCCGGGCGTACCGGCGGGGGCGCCGCCGACCGGGCCCGCGCCGGCCACCGGGCCGGCACCGACCGGACCGCCGACCGGGATGCCGCCACCACCGGCCGGGGCGCCACCGCCACCGACCGGGCCGAGCTGGATGGAGGAGCCGCCGCCCGAACCGCCGGAGCCGCCGAACACCGAACCGGAGTCGCCGCGGTGGACACCGCCACCACCGCCACCACCGGCACCGCCACCACCGCCGGACGACCAGATGTCACCGTTGTCCACCGAGGGCGGGAGGTGCGGCGCGGGCGGCGCCAGCACCGAGTCGACGTGCACCGACACCGGCCCGTGCGAGGAGGAGGGCGCGGGCGAGTCGCTCGGCGACCAGCCGCCACCACCGCCCCCGTACGAACCGCCGCCACCGCCACCGCCGTACGAACCGCCACCGCCACCGCCGGCCGGGGCGCTGTGCGAACTGCCGTACACGGGAGCCGAGTTGTTCTGGTAGCCGGAGTTGTTGCCGCCACCGTGGCGCCCGCCGCCGCCCGCCGGGGCGGACTGCGACTGGCCGCCGCCCTGGTCCTGGCCGCTCTGCTGCTCGAAGATCGCGCTGTCGACCTTGCTCGGGATCCCGTTCAGCGGGGAGTCGCCGCCGCGGCCGTTGCCGTGACCGTTGCCCTGGCCGTTACCGTTGCCGTTTCCGTTGCCCTGGCCGTTGCCGTCGCCCTGGCTGTCGTGGCCCGGGCCGTGGTGGCTGCGCGTACCGTCCCCGAACGGGCCGTTGTTCTGCCCGTCGGCGATCGGCAGCGGCTGCCCGTCCTTGCCGAGCAGGTCGAGCGGGCGGCCGTCGGCGCCGAACTGCACGATCTGCCCGTTCGGGCCGACCGCCTGCATGTCGGCATTGACGGTGACGGCCTGGCCGTTGCTGCCCACCAGCAGGTGGCCCTTCTGGTCGGCGACCAGGCCGGAGACCGGGGTGCCGTTGGCGGCCATCATCACCGGGTGGCCGTCGTCGTCGAGCTTGGGGTGGCCGTCCAGGCCGAGGGCCAGCACGATGCCGGTGCCGACCAGCGCGCCGGTCAGGCTGACCAGCAGTGGCTTGCCGTCCTTGCCGAGCAGCGGCTTGCCGTCCTGGCCCATCGCCACGCCGCTGACCGGGGTGCCGTCCGGGCCGACCAGCTGCTGGGTGCCGTCGGCGCCCTGGGTGACCTTCAGGCCTTCGACGCCCTTCACCCGCTGGCCGTCGTCGCCGACCAGCACCGGGTTGCCGTGCCGGTCGGTCTTGACGGTGCCGTCGGCCTTCAGCTCGGCGTGCACGCCGGCCACGCCGGCGACCTCCACCGAGCGGGCCACACCGGACTTCGCCAGCGCACCGGTGACCTGCCCGGACCGCGCGGCCATCGAGCTCTCGCGCTTCTCGCCGTGCAGGCCGCGGCCGTCGGCCTGGGCGATCCGCTCCAGGGCGATCAGGGCGGGCTCCTTGGCGAGCGACTTCGCCGCCTCGGCCATGTCCCGCTCCAGCTGCTCCAGCAGCTGGCCGATCTTCAGCTTGGCGTGCTCGACGGCGGCCAGCTCCTCGGCCTCGGCGACGCCCTCCTTCACCAGGCCGGCCGCGCCGGACACCAGCCCGGAGACCAGGCCGCCGACCCCGGAGGTGAGGTCCTTGCCGGCCTGGGCGATCTGCGCCTTGGCCTTCGCCTCGGCCGCGTCCGCCGCCCGGATCTTCTCGGTCAGCTCCTGGAGCACCGCGATGATCTCGGCCTTGCTGTGGTCGACCACGCCGGCCGCCTTGTCCAGCGCGGCGGCCACCAGGCCCGCCGCCGCGGAGGCGTCGTCCAGCTGGCCGCGGCCGCCGCCGCTGAACTGCTGCCAGTGCGTGGTGAACGCGTCCACCGCGGGGCCCGAGTTCTCCCCGGACACCCGCTGCGCGGACGTGTTGCCGCGCCGCACCAGGGCCTCCGCCTCCGAACCGAACTCCCGCCACAGGCCGGCGGCTTGGCGCAGCCTGTCCTCGTCCGCCTGCGGCCACGCGTGGCCGGTCCGTGCCAGCGCGGGGGCGAGTTCCTCCGGCAGGTTCCTGGACACGTGCTCCCCCTTCGGGTGGTGCGGTTCGGCGTGCACAGCCGCCCGCCGCGTGCTCTGACTGCGGTTCAGGCCCGGCCGGTTGCGGTCGGGTGGTTCGACGACGGCGCGTTGAAGTCCGCGCTGACCTCGCTGTCGGTGCGCTCCATGCGGTCCGCCATGCTGTGCAGGCCCTGGCCGATCCGGCCCAGCCGCTCCGACAGGCCCTGCAGCCCGGCCAGCACACCCTCCCGGGCCTCGCCGTACGCGGCCCCGAACGGCTTGCCCGGAGCGTCACTGCCCCACGGCGCACCCAGTGCCGCCAGCCCGCTCTCCAACTGCTTCGCCGCACTGCCGAACTCGTTCGAGACGGTCTCGAACTCCTTTGCCTCGCCGTGGAGTTCCCACGACCGGATGACGACCTTGTCGCCCATGTGCACTCCCCCGTGCAAGGGCGCTCGTGCGCCCGACCTACCCCCGGCTGGGCCATCCTAGAGCCGCGCACGGCCACCGCCGCCCGGCCTGCGGCCCTTTTCACAGCCGTTTCACCTACGCCGCCCGCCGAGAGCCCCGGAAAACCTCCCCATCCCGGCAAACCCGTCCAAAAGCGGCGATGCCGCACCGCGCCCGCCCCGGCCCAGGCCATACCCTTGCCGGGTGGCACCAGCTGAGAGCGCGAAGAACAAGAAGTCCAAGAAGTCCGGCAAGGCAGGCAAGGCCGGCGGGGCGGCCAAGGCCCCGGTCGTCGACCTGGCGATGCCCACCGTCCGCGAAGTCGCCCTCGACTTCCCGCGCGCCTGGGTCGAGTTCACCGACCCCACCGACGAGGACCAGGTGTTCCGCTGCGACCTCACCTGGCTCACCTCCAAGTGGGGCTGCATCTTCGGCAAGGGCTGCCACGGCATCCAGCCCGGCCGCGGCGCCTCCGACGGCTGCTGCACCCTCGGCGCCCACTACTCCGACGAGGACGACGAACAGCGCGTCACCGGACACGCCGCCCGCCTCACCCCCGACATCTGGGAACACCACGCCGAAGGCACCGACGCCAAGGGCAGGATCCGCCGCGACGGCGGCATCACCATGCTCGACGAGGACGGCGACCGCCAGACCCGCCGCGTCAACGGCGCCTGCCTCTTCCTCAACAGCCCCGGCTTCCCCGGCGGCGCCGGCTGCGCCCTGCACGTCCTCGCCCTCCGCGAGGGTCTCGAACCCCTGGAGACCAAGCCCGACGTCTGCTGGCAGCTCCCGATCCGCCGCACCTACGACTGGATCGACCGCCCCGACGACACCCGCTACCTCCAGGTCTCCATCGGCGAGTACGACCGCCGCGGCTGGGGCCCCGGCGGCCACGACCTCCACTGGTGGTGCACCAGCTCCCCCGAGGCCCACAACGCCGCCAAGCCCGTCTACGTCTCCTACCGCCCCGAACTCATCGAACTCATGGGCCCCGAGGCGTACGCGACTCTCGTCACCCTCTGCGAAGCCCACAACCCGCGACTGGCGCCGCACCCGGCCGACTGATCGAGGGGGAACGGCGGGAGCCCCTTCCGTTCCCCTTCGCCTGCCGAAAAGTTCTACTTGTCGATGTCCCCGACCACGAAGTACATCGACCCCAGAATCGCCACCATGTCCGCCACCAGCGTCCCCGGCAGCAGTTCCGTGAGCGCCTGGATGTTGTTGAACGAGGCCGACCGGAGCTTCAGCCGCCAAGGCGTCTTCTCCCCGCGCGACACCAGGTAGTACCCGTTCACCCCGAGCGGGTTCTCGGTCCAGGCGTACGTCTCCCCCTCGGGTGCCTTGAGCACCTTGGGCAGCCGCAGGTTGATCGGCCCGGAGGGCATTTCCGCCAGCCGGTCCAGGCACGCGTCCGCCAGCGCGAGCGCGTTCTCCGTCTGGTCGAGCAGGCACTCGAACCGGGCCAGGCAGTCCCCTTCCTCCCGCACCGGCACCCGCAGGACGTCCTGCAGTTCCCCGTACGCGAGGTACGGCTCGTCCCGCCGCAGGTCGAAGTCGACGCCGCTGGCCCGCGCGATCGGCCCGGTGACGCCGTAGGCATGCACGTGTTCGGGCGAGAGCACGCCGATCCCGGCCGTCCGGCCGCGGAAGATCTCGTTGCCGAGCACCAGGTCCTCGAAGACCGGCAACTGCGAGCGAACGACGCCGACGGCCGCCCGGACCCGGCCGAGCCAGCCGGCCGGCAGGTCCTCCTTCAGGCCGCCGACCCGGTTGAACATGTAGTGCATGCGGCCGCCGGAGGCTTCCTCCAGCACGTGCTGGAGCTCTTCCCGGCCGTTGAAGGAGTGGAAGATCGGCGTGATGCCGCCCAGCTCCAGGGGGTACGAGCCCAGGAACATCAGGTGGTTGAGCACCCGGTTCAGCTCGGCCAGCAGGGTCCGCAGCCAGACGGCCCGCTCGGGGACCTCCATGCCGAGCATCCGCTCGACGGCGAGCACCACACCGAGCTCGTTGGCGAAGGCGGACAGCCAGTCGTGCCGGTTGGCCAGCATGATGATCTGCCGGTAGTCACGGGCCTCGAAGAGCTTCTCCGCGCCGCGGTGCATGTAGCCGATCACAGGTTCGACGGAGCTGATCCGCTCGCCGTCGAGGACGAGCTTCAGGCGCAGCACGCCGTGGGTGGACGGGTGCTGGGGGCCTATGTTGAGCACCATGTCGGTGCTGCCGGGCTCCCCGGGGAGCGTCTGCGCGCCCGGGCCGATGCCGACCGTGGTCTCCGTCATGGCCGTCGACTCCTTCATGAGGGGAGAGTCTGCCATCCCGGCAGTCCCGCGAGCTCGTCCGGTACCGGCATGCGGACGGCCTGGACCAGCCAGTGGAACGCGCCGAGCCCGGCCGGGTCGGTGAGTTCGGCGGCCTCCCCGGCCCCGCCCAGGGCCCGCAGGTAGCCGGCCGGGTCGGTGCTGGCGAGCGCGAGCGGCGGGCGGGCGCCGCTGACGCCGAGTGCGTGCAGGGTGGCGCGCTGGGTGGTGAGGACGGTCGGGTGACCGGGGACGGCGGCGGCGTCGAGGGCGACGTGCGCGGTCAGGTCGCAGCTGCCGTCGGGGAGGGGCGTGGTCTCGCGGCCGTCCCGGAAGCCGGTGAGGGTGCCGAACGGCGGGCGGGTGTCACGGGTGTGCGCGTAGTCCACGGCCACCGCGAGGCCCCGCTCCAGGGCACCGACCGCCGCGGCCCAGGCGGCGTCCCGGGGCCCGCCCAGCTCCACCCGCTCCCCGGGCCACCACCGGGAGGCCCACGCGGCGTCGTCCCCGTCGAGCAGCTCGCCGAGCCGTTCCTCGCCGTCCGGGGCGACCTCGATGTACCGGAGCCGGCCGTCCTCGTCGCGTTCGGCGAGGTCCAGGGGGACGTTGTCGAGCCACTCGTTGGCGAACAGCAGGCCGGTGACGCCGGACGGCGGTTCGGGGCCCCAGCCGATGCCGGCGGGCAGGCCGGCGGGGCGGTCGGCGAGTTCGACGGCGTGGAACGCGACCCGGGCGCGCAGCTCGGCGGGCAGCGCGTCGCGGACGGCGACGGTGAGTTCGCCGCGGCCCGCGCCGACGTCCACGAAGCAGAGCCGGGCCGGCGAGCCGAGCGCGGCGTCGACCCCTGCCAACAGGCGGGCCACCGCGCCGGCGAACCGGGCGGAGGCGTGCACGGAGGTGCGGAAGTGCCCGGCCGGACCCTCCGGCCTGCGGTAGAAGCCGCCGTCGGGCCGGTACAGCGCGTGTTCGATCGCGGGCCGCCACCGCATCCATGTCATAGCGGGCGACGTTACCGGGAGGCAGGGATCTCCACCCTGGGGAGTAGCACCGGATCGCTCTCCCGGCGGACCTGAACATGCCGTCCGACTCCCTAGGCTGGACCTGTGCATCGACTCAACGCCTGGCTCCGCCGACACCCCATGGTGGTCGATTCCGCCTGGGCACTGATGGTGCTGTTCCCGGGCGTACTCGTGGCGCTGGACCAGGTCGGGCCCGACGGGATGCGGATCACCGGGGCCGAGAAATTCCTGGCCGTCGCGGTCGCCATGGTCCTGCCCGGGCTGATGGTGGTCCGGCGGCGCTGGCCCGACGTCACCACCGCGGCGGCCGTCGCCATCGGTCTCAGCCAGATCGCCCTCGTGATCGAGCCCGGCGCGGCCAGCATGGCCTACCTGGTGTTCGCCTACACCGGCGCGGCCTTCGGCCGGCGCTGGACGGCCCGGCTTGCGCTGGTCGCCAGCCTGATCGCCGGGCCGCTCACGGTCTGGCGGCTGATGCCGACCGGCGACGGCGGCCCGAACGACACCTTCGCCAAGAAGGTCCTGGTGGCCGCGCTGATGACCACCCCGTTCGTGCTGTGCTGGGCGTGGGGCCGGCTGACCCGGGTCCGCCGCGCCTACCTGGTCGAACTGGAGGACCGGGCCGCCCGGCTGGAACGCGAACGGGACGCCCAGGCGCAGGTCGCGGTCGCCGCCGAGCGCGCCCGGATCGCCCGCGAGCTGCACGACGTGGTCGCGCACAACGTCTCCGTGATGATCGTCCAGGCCGACGGCGCCGCGTACGTCATGGACTCCTCCCCGCAGCAGACCAAGGAGGCGCTCAGCACCATCGCCTCCACCGGCCGCCAGGCGCTCGCCGAGATGCGCCGCCTGCTCGGCGTGCTGCGCACCGCCGACACCACCGGCGAGTACGTGCCGCAGCCCGGCGTCGAGGAACTCCCCGACCTGCTCGAACAGGTCCGCACCGCCGGCCTGCCGGTCGAGTACACCGCCACCGGCGAGGTCCGCGAACTCCCCCGCGGCCTGGAGCTGACGGTCTATCGGATCGTCCAGGAAGCCCTCACCAACGTCCGCAAGCACGGCGGCCCGGACGCCAGCGCCAAGGTCGCCGTCGACTTCCGGGACGGCGACCTGGAGGTCCTGGTCGAGGACGACGGCCGCGGCAGCACCCACGAAAAGCTCGCCGCCGGCGGCACCGACGGCCTCGGCCACGGCCTGATCGGCATGCGTGAACGGGTCGGCATGGTCAGCGGAAGCCTGGACGTCGGGCCCCGGCCCGGCGGCGGTTTCCGGATCAGGGCCGTCCTCCCCCTCAAAGTGTCCAAATGAAGGAGACCCGAGCGATGCCGATCCGCGTGATGCTGGTCGACGACCAGGAACTGCTGCGAACCGGCTTCCGGATGGTGCTGCAGTCGCAGGGCGACATCGAGATCGCCGCCGAGGCCGGCGACGGCCAGCAGGCACTCGACGTGCTGCGCACCGCCGAGGTCGACGTGATCCTGATGGACGTCCGGATGCCCCGCCTCGACGGCGTCCAGGCCACCCGCCGGATCTGCCTCGACGACCGCGGCACCCCGATCGAGGGCGCGCCGCGAGTCCTCATCCTCACCACCTTCGACCTGGACGAATACGCCTTCGCCGCGCTCAAGGCGGGCGCCTCCGGGTTCCTGCTCAAGGACGTGCCGCCGACCGAACTGGTCGCCGCGATCCGCGCCGTGAACGGCGGCGACGCGGTGGTCGCGCCCACCACCACCCGCCGCATGATCGACCGCTTCGCCGAGGTGCTGCCCACCCCCACCGCGACGCCCGGCTCCGCCGTCCTCGGCCCGCTCACCGAACGCGAACGCGAGGTCTTCCTGCTGGTCGCCCAGGGCCTCTCCAACGGCGAGATCGCCGCCCGCCTGGTCCTCTCCGAAGCCACCGTCAAGACCCACGTCGGCCGCATCCTCGCCAAACTCAGCCTCCGCGACCGCGTCCAGGCCGTCGTCCTCGCCTACGAGAACGGCCTCGTCCGCGCCGGCGAAACCCCCTGACTTCCCCTGCGCCCACCCACCCACCGCCAACAGCACACCCGCAGCCCCGCCCCCTCCCCTTCCCTGCCGGGCCACGGGCGGGAGGGTGGGCGCGGCGGCCCCGTACCATTGAGCGGTACGTCTGGTACCCGCCGAGGACTGGAACGGAAGAGTGCTGCACGACTTCGGAGACCCCTCCGACCCCGGTAACCGCCCGGCCCGGCTCACTGTCGGTGTGGTCGGGGCCGGCCGGGTCGGCCCCGCCCTGGGTGCGGCCCTGCAACTGGCCGGCCACCGGGTGGTCGCCGCGTCCGGTGTGTCCGCCGCCTCGCGGCGTCGCGCCGAGGCCCTGCTGCCCGGCGTCCGTCTGGTGACGCCGCCGCAGGTGATGGCGGCGGCCGACCTGGTGCTGCTGACCGTCCCGGACGACGCCCTGCCCGATCTGGTGAGCGGTCTGGCCGCGACGGGCGCCGTGCGTCCGGGCCAGATACTCGTCCACACCTCGGGTGCCCATGGCGTGGCGGTGCTGGAGCCCGCGACCCGCAAGGGCGCGCTGCCGCTCGCGCTGCACCCGGCGATGACGTTCACCGGCACCTCGGTGGACGTGGCCCGGCTGGCCGGCTGCCCGTTCGGTGTCACCGCGCCCGAGGAGCTGCGTCCGGTCGCCGAGGCGCTGGTGGTGGAGATGGGCGGCGAGCCGTCCTGGATCCCGGAGGACGTCCGGCCGCTGTACCACACGGCTCTCGCGCACGGCGCGAACCACCTGGTCACGCTGGTCGCGCAGGCAATGGAGCTGCTGCGCACGGCGGGTGTCGCCGAGCCCGGCCAGATGCTCGGCCCGCTGCTCGGCGCGGCCCTGGACAACGCCCTGCGCTCCGGCGACCTGGCGCTGACCGGCCCGGTCGCCCGGGGCGACGTGGGCACGGTGCGCAAGCACCTGGAGCGACTCGCTACGGTGACCCCGGACATCGGCCAGGCGTACCGGGCGATGGCGAAGGCGACCGCGCAACGGGCGGTCGCCAACGGATCGCTGAAGCCGGAACCGGCGGCAGCGCTGCTGGACGTACTGAACGAGGAGAAGCACTGATGGCACGCGACAGGCGCCCGGCGAAGGCCCCGAAGGCGGCGAAGGTCCGCAAGGCGGTGCTGACCCGCACCGTGGAGGAGTTCGAGGCCGCGTTCTGGCCGGACGAGCAGCCGGTGGACAACGCCGTGGTGATGACCATGGGCGCGCTGCACCAGGGCCACGCGGCGCTGGTCCGGGAGGCCCGCCGCCAGGTCGGCAAGGACGGCCGGGTGGCCGTCACGGTGTTCGTGAACCCGCTGCAGTTCGGCGCCGGCGAGGACCTCGACCGCTACCCGCGCACCCTGGACGCGGACGTCGCGCTCGCCGAGGAGATGGGCGCGGACGTGGTGTTCGCCCCGTCCGTGGACGAGATGTACCCGAACGGCGAGCCGCTGGTGCGCCTCTCGGCGGGCCCGATGGGCGAGGGCTTCGAAGGCGCGTCCCGCCCCGGCCACTTCGACGGCATGCTGACCGTGGTCGCCAAGCTGCTGCACATCACCGACCCCGACTTCGCGGTCTTCGGCGAGAAGGACGCCCAGCAGCTGGCGATCATCCGCCGGATGGTCGCGGACCTGGACTTCGACGTGGAGATCGTCGGCGTCCCGACCGTCCGCGAGGAGGACGGCCTGGCGCTGTCCTCCCGCAACCGTTTCCTCTCCGACGAGGAGCGCGCCCAGGCGCTCGCCCTCTCCCGCGCCCTGTTCGCCGGCCGTGACGCCGGTGCCCAGGGTGCCAAGGCCGTCCGCGAGGCGGCCGCCGCCGTGCTGGACGGCGCGGACGGCATCTCCCTCGACTACCTCGCCCTGATCGATCCGATGTCCTTCACCGAGGCGCCGGACGACTACCGGGGCGAGGCGGTGCTCGCGCTCGCGGCCAAGGTCGGCTCGACCCGGCTGATCGACAACGTGAGCATCATCGTCCGATAAGCACTGCGTCGTCCGACAAGTACGGCTGCAGCCCCGGCATGCACTCAGAGAGGCGTGACCACATGCTCCGCACCATGCTCAAGTCCAAGATCCACCGTGCCACCGTCACCCAGGCCGACCTGCACTACGTGGGATCGGTGACGGTCGACGAGGACCTGCTCGACGCCGCGGACCTGCTCCCCGGCGAGCTGGTCCACATCGTCGACATCAACAACGGCGCCCGGCTGGAGACCTACACCATCGCGGGCCCGCGCGGCTCCGGCGTCATCGGCATCAACGGCGCCGCGGCCCGGCTGGTCCACCCCGGCGACCTGGTGATCCTGATCGCCTACGGGCAGATGGACACCGCCGAGGCCAAGGCGTACCTGCCGAAGGTGGTGTTCGTGGACGAGCACAACCGGATCACCGGCCTGGGCGGCGACCCCGCGGACGCCCCCGAGGGCAGCGGACTGCTGCGCGGTGACGCCGCGTACCGTGGGGCGGACGGCGCGGCCGTCACCGCCGCGCACTGAAGGAGCAGCTGAAGCCATGTCGCACCGCCTGACCGCCCCCGCCCCCGGCTGGACCACGAGCACCGACGTGGTCGTGGTCGGCTCCGGCGTGGCCGGACTCACCGTCGCGCTCAACGTCCGCAAGGCCGGCCTGCGGGCCATGGTGGTCACCAAGGCGATGCTCGACGACGGCTCCACCCGCTGGGCCCAGGGCGGCATCGCCGCCGCCCTGGGCGAGGGCGACACCCCGGAGCAGCACCTCCAGGACACCCTGGTCGCCGGGGTCGGGCTGTGCGACGAGGACGCCGTCCGGACGCTGGTCACCGAGGGTCCGGACGCGGTGCGCCGACTGATCGAGGTGGGCGCCGAGTTCGACCTCGACGAGGACGGCGAGATCGTCCTCACCCGCGAGGGCGGCCACCACCGCCGCCGGATCGCGCACGCCGGCGGCGACGCCACCGGCGCCGAGATCGAGCGCGCCCTGGTCGCCGCCGTCGAGGCCGACCCGGGCCTCGAACTCATCGAACACGCCCTCGTCCTGGACCTGCTCACCGACGCCGGCGGCCACGCCTCCGGCGTCACCCTGCACGTGATGGGCGAGGGCCAGCGGGACGGCGTCGGCGCGATCCTGGCCCGCGCCGTGGTGCTGGCGTCCGGCGGCATGGGCCAGGTGTTCTCGGCCACCACCAACCCGGCGGTCTCCACCGGCGACGGCGTGGCACTCGCCCTGCGGGCCGGCGCCGAGGTCACCGACCTGGAGTTCGTCCAGTTCCACCCCACCGTGCTGTTCCTCGGCCCGGACGCGCAGGGCCAGCAGCCGCTGGTCTCCGAAGCCGTCCGCGGCGAGGGCGCGCACCTGGTGGACGCCGACGGTGTGCGCTTCATGATCGGCCAGCACGAACTCGCCGAACTCGCCCCGCGCGACATCGTCGCCAAGGCCATCACCCGCCGGATGAACGCCCACGACACCCGGCACATGTACTTGGACGGACGGCACTTCGGCGCCGAGATGTGGGAGAACCGCTTCCCCACCATCCTGGCCGCCTGCCGCAGCCACGGCATCGACCCGGTCACCGAGCCGATACCGGTCGCCCCGGCCGCGCACTACGCCTCCGGCGGCATCCGCACCGGCCTGCACGGCCGCACCACCGTCCCCGGCCTGTACGCGTGCGGCGAGGTCGCCTGCACCGGCGTGCACGGGGCCAACCGCCTCGCCTCCAACTCGCTGCTCGAAGGCCTGGTGTTCGCCGAACGGATCGCCGCCGACCTGGCCGAACTGGCCGAGGCCGGGCAGCTCCCCGCCCGCACCGTGGACGCCGACGCCGCCCAGGCCGCCACGCCGGTGCCGCTGCTGCCCGCGGAGAGCCGCGGCGCGATCCAGCACCTGATGTCCACCGGCGCGGGCGTGATCCGCTCCGCGGACTCGCTGGCCGCCACCGCGAAGGGCCTGGCGGCCCTGCCCGACCCGGCCCACCCCGCCTCCCCCTCCGTCGAAACCTGGGAAGCCACCAACCTCCACCAGGTCGCCACCGCCCTCACCGCCGCCGCCACCCTCCGCGAGGAGACCCGCGGCTGCCACTGGCGCGAGGACTTCCCCGACCGCGACGACACCCACTGGCACCGCCACATCACCCACCCCGTCAGCAGCTGACGTTCCGCCCGCCCCGTTCTTTCGCGCCCCCGGTTTCGCACCCACCTCTTGGAGCCTCACCCATGTCCCACGACGAACTCCCCCTCCTGCCCACCGAGTCCGACGGCTGTGGCGACGGCTGTGCCTGCGGTGACGGCGAGGTGTACGAGACCGGGCTCGACCCGGCGCTGGCCGAGCTGCTGGAGGCGGCCGGCCTGGACCCGGTCGAGGTGGAGGACGTGGCGATGATGGCCCTGTCCGAGGACCTGGCCGGCGGCGAGGACGTCACCTCGGTGGCGACCGTCCCCGCCGAGGCCGTCGCCACCGCGGACTTCACGGCCCGTCAGGCGGGCGTCGTCGCGGGCCTGCGGGTCGCCGAGGCGGTCGTCTCGCTGGTGTGCGAGGACGAGTTCGAGGTCGAGCGGCACGTCGAGGACGGCGCGGCGGTCGAGGCCGGCCAGGTGCTGCTCTCGGTGCGCAGCCGTACCCGCGACCTGCTCACCGCCGAGCGTTCCGCGCTCAACCTGCTCTGCCACCTGTCCGGCATCGCCACCGCGACCCGCGCCTGGGCGGACACCCTGGAGGGCACCAAGGCGGTGGTCCGGGACACCCGCAAGACCACTCCGGGCCTGCGCGCGCTGGAGAAGTTCGCGGTCCGCGCGGGCGGCGGCGCCAACCACCGGATGGCGCTCTCGGACGCGGCGCTGGTCAAGGACAACCACGTGGTCGCCGCCGGCGGCGTCGCCGAGGCGTTCAACGCCGTCCGGGCCGCGTTCCCGGAGCTGCCGATCGAGGTCGAGGTGGACACCATCGACCAGATCACCCCGGTGCTGGAGGCCGGCGCGGACCTGATCCTGCTGGACAACTTCAGCACCGAGCAGCTGCGCGAGGCAGTCGCCCTGGTCGCGGGCCGGGCGAAGCTGGAGGCTTCCGGCGGCCTGACCCTGGCCACCGCGCGCGAGGTCGCGGAGACTGGTGTCGACTACCTGGCCGTCGGCGCCCTGACGCACTCCTCGCCGATCCTGGACATCGGCCTGGACCTCCGCAGTTCCTGACCCTTCCAAGCAGAAAGCGCCCCATGCTCCTCACCATCGACGTCGGCAACACCCAGACCACGCTCGGCCTGTTCGACGGCGAGGAGATCGTCGAGCACTGGCGGATCTCCACCGACCCGCGCCGTACCGCCGACGAAATGGCGGTGCTGCTCCAGGGGTTGATGGGCGCCCACCCGATCGTCTCGGCGGACGACCGGGTGGCCGGCCTGGCGATCTGTTCCTCGGTGCCGGCGGTGCTGCACGAGCTGCGCGAGGTGACCCGCCGGTACTACGGGGACGTGCCGGCGGTGATCGTGGAGCCGGGCGTGAAGACCGGCGTGCACGTGCTGATGGACAACCCGAAGGAGGTCGGCGCGGACCGGATCGTCAACGCGCTGGCCGCCAACCACCTGTACGGCGGGCCGTGCATCGTGGTCGACTTCGGCACCGCCACCACCTTCGACGCGATCAACGCGCGCGGCGACTACGTGGGCGGCGCGATCGCCCCGGGCATCGAGATCTCGGTCGACGCCCTGGGCGGCCGCACCGCGATGCTCCGCAAGATCGAGCTGGCCCGCCCGCGCAACGTGATCGGCAAGAACACCGTCGAGGGCATGCAGTCGGGCATCCTGTACGGTTTCGCCGGGCAGGTGGACGGCCTGGTCAACCGGATGGCCAAGGAACTGGCCAAGGACCCGAACGACGTCCAGGTGATCGCCACCGGCGGCCTGGCCCCGCTGGTCCTCGGCGAGGCCGATTCGATCGACGTGCACGAGCCGTGGCTGACCTTGATCGGCCTGCGTCTGATCTTCGAGCGCAACCGCCCGGCCACCGCCTGAGGGCCGCTGACGCCCGGTCGGCCGCCATTGGACCGCCGACCGGACGTCAGATGCACCATCTCATAGGCCAATCGGGACAAACACGTCCTCAATCGCCATAAGTCGGACGTACGGCACGTACTGTCGAGCCATGCCAACGCCACACGGATCGCGCGGCGGCATGGCCTTCAGCGCCGACGAAGTCCGGGTGCTGCGCCGTGCCCTCGCCCAAGCCCTCTATCCGGCCGCGCCCGACCGGCTCCCGATGCCCACCGCCAGCGGCGAACTGTGGGCCGAGGACGTCCAGGACGCGCTTCGGCTCACCGAGGCCATCGACGAGGCGGTCCAGGAGGGCGGGCGGCTGCGCGCGTTCCTGCTGGCCGACCTGGGCCGCTACCGCGCCGCCCTGCCCGGCAGCGCGGGCGGCTACCTGGAACGGCTGGAGGAGGCCGTCACCGACGGCTACCTGCCCACCGCCGAGGACCTCTCCGCCCTGCGCGCCTTGTCCCGCCAGCCGTGCGGCCCGCCCGAACACGCCCGCCGCTCCCGGCTCGCCGGACGCTGCCACGCACTCGCCGAGGCGGAGGTCCGCGAACGACTCTCCCTCGGCTCCGGGCAGCGGCACCTCGCCGCCGTACCGAGCCCCGCGTCCGAACCCCAGCCCGCCATCCCAGTTGGAGGACGGTTCCCGATGAGCGACCAGCACCCGCAGCCCCCCGCCGATCGCCCCCGGCCGCGCCGGATGCCCACCCCCGCCGAACTCTTCGGCCGCCGCACCCGCCCCGCCCCCGAACCGCCCACCGACACCGACCAGCCGGAACTCGCCACCGGCACGGACGGCTGACGGTCAGTCAACTGCCTTGAGCCCCCTCCCCGGAGGGGGCTCTTCGCGTTGCCCGCTGGAGATGTGTCGACATGGTGAGGCGCCCACGGAGGAACAAGGGTCAAGATTTGACAACAGGTTCGAGCGATAGCGGCGGCCGCGTCCCGAACTGTCCGAAATAACACCGCACCGATGGCCGGAATCCCCCCTATCGTCTGGGCCGATCGCATCCGAAAGATCGAAGGATCATCGTGGGGAATTCGCGCATCACGCGTCCGGCCGCCCTCGCCGCACCGGTGGCCGCCGCCGCAATCCTGGCTCTCACCTCGACGCCCGCGCTCGCCGCGGACGAGCTCCAGTTCGACGTCCCGTCCGCCGTCTCCGTCCCGGCCGTCCCCGACAGCGGCGACGCCACCGCGTACCAGCTGATCTTCAACTCGCTCGGCACGTTCACCGGTTCCAGCGCCCGGGACATCGTCTACACCTACGACGCGACCGGCCTGGCCGGCATCGCCGCCTTCGCGCCCGACACCGAGTCGGGCGCGAAGTGCACTTCGGCGGGACAGGTCTTCACCTGCACCTACCGCCAGTACCCCTCCCAGCAGCACCCCGACTTCAGCCACCAGTTCCACCCCGTGCTGACGGCCCTCAAGGGCGCGCCGCAGGGGACGGCCGGCCACCTGAAGATCAGTCAGGGCTGGGTCGACGGCCCGATCACCAGCACCGACGTCGCGGTGTACGCGGGCGGCCCGAAGCTGGAGTTCAAGACCGGCGCGGACCAGGGCCACAAGTTCGACGGCGGCAAGCCCGGCTCCACCATCAGGCAGCCGCTGGAGCTCACCAACAACGGCACCCTGGCCAGCGGCCGGCTGGTGATCGCCGCCCAGCTCTCCCCGGGCCTCAAGTTCAAGCAGCACTACGCCAACTGCTCGTACGGCAAGCCCGTCGACACCAGCGGAACGTTCGGCCTCACCGAGGCGGCCATCTGCACCATCAACACCTCGGTCAAGCCCGGCCAGACCGTCACGGTCGCCCCGATGGAGATCGCTGTCGGCGCCGACGCGCTCTACCCGGACGTCGAGTACCAGGCCCTGCCGGGCGAGTACGACAGCGAACTCCAGTACCTGCACCGGGGCTACACCTTCACGCCCGCCTCCAACAGCGGCACCCGCCTCGTCACGGACGTGCCGGAGCAGGAAGGCACCAAGCCCGGCCCGCCGAACGTCGGCCCGTACTCGCGCAGCGCGGTGATCCTCCAGTACCGGGTCGACAGCCACGCGGACCTCTCGTCCTGGGCGGTGTGGGTCCCCACCGACGGCGGTAAGAAGGGCATCCTGAAGGTCAGGGCGCACAGCGACGGCCCGGCCTCGGTCGGCTACCTGCGCAGTGGCAGCCCCGTCGCCGAGTTCCTCCTGACGCCGCCTTCCGGGGTCACCGTCGCCGGCAAACTGCCCGACGGCTGCTTCGTGCGCGACCAGCACCCGGACGTCGTCGCCTGCAACCTTCCGGAGTGGCTGGCCGTCGGCGAGGACAAGGTCTTCGACGTGCCGCTCGCGGTCTCCGCCCCGGCCACCGGTCCGGTGGTCGCCATCGCGCTGACCACCGCGCAGGGCGGGTCGGAGAACAGGGTCGAGCCGCTGCCGTACGACACCAATAACGCCAACAACTCGATCACGCTGGCGCTCGGCACCGCCGCCACCACCGCCGAGCCGAGCTCCCCGAGCACCGGGTCGGGCGGCGGGCAGTCCACCCCGCCCGCCGGCTCCGGCCCGACCGGTTCGGCCTCGGCCTCGGCCGGCCGGGCGACCCCGACCGCCAGTGGCAGCGCCTCCTCGCACGCCGCCACCAGCGGCGACCTGGCGTCCACCGGCAGCGAGGGCACCGGCACCATGCTCGGGCTGGGCCTGGGCGCCATCGTGGTGGGCGGCGGCGTGATCGCCGTGGTCGCCCGCCGGCGCAGGACCGGCGCGCACAGCTGAGTCGACGTCAGGGCTCCCCGGGCCGCCCCGTCGGCGGCCCGGGGGTCCGCCGTGGCCGGGGGGCGGGGGCGTGCGGCGCGATATCCCGTGGCGGAAGTGCCCGTGAGCCTGGCTACCCTGGTGGGGTGAGCGATCAGAGCACTCTCCCCGCGACCGACGACCTTCCCGAGCAGATGCGCGTCCGGCGCGAGAAGCTGGACCGGCTGCGGGCCGCCGGCATCGACCCGTACCCGGTCGGCTTCCCCCGCACCTCGACCATCGCCGAGCTGCGCGACAAGCACCCGGACCTGGCGCCGGACACCGCGACCGGCGAACGGGCGGGCATCACCGGCCGGGTCATCCTGGCCCGCACCGGCGGCAAGCTCTGCTTCGCCACCCTGCGCGACGGCTCCGGCGACCTCCAGGTGATGCTGTCCCTGGACAAGCTGGGCGAGGAGCGGCTGGCCGCCTGGAAGGCCGACATCGACCTCGGCGACCAGGTCGGCGTCGAGGGCGAGGTGATCACCTCCCGCCGCGGCGAGCTGAGCGTGATGGTGGACCGCTGGGAGCTCACCGCCAAGTGCCTGCGCCCGCTGCCGGACAAGCACAAGGGCCTGACCGACCCGGAGGCCCGGGTCCGCCAGCGCTACGTGGACCTGATCGTCAACCCCGAGGCGCGCGAGATGCTGCACCTGCGCACCCGGGTGATCCGCTCGATCCGCCGCACCTACGAGGACCGCGGCTACCTCGAGGTCGAGACCCCGATGCTGCAGCCGATCCACGGCGGCGCCAACGCCCGTCCGTTCAGGACGCACATCAACGCGTACGACATCGAGCTGTACCTGCGGATCGCGACCGAGCTGTACCTGAAGCGCCTGGTGGTCGGCGGCGCCGAGAAGGTCTTCGAGATCAACCGGAACTTCCGCAACGAGGGCGCGGACGCCACCCACAACCCGGAGTTCACCGCCCTGGAGTCGTACGAGGCGTACGGCGACTACGACACCCAGGCCGAGCTGATCCGGGCGATCATCGTGAACGCCGCGCGGGACGCGCTGGGCACCACCGTGGTCAAGGGCCTGGGCCCGGACGGCACCGAGCACGAGATCGACCTGGCCGAGCCCTGGCAGGAGGTCTCGGTCTACCCGGGCATCTCCGCCCACCTGGGCACCGAGGTCACCCCCGCCACCTCGGTGGACGAGCTGCGCAAGCTCGCCGACGCGGCCGGCATCCCGTACGAGAAGGAGTGGGGCCACGGCCAGATCGTCCTGGAGATGGTCGAGCGCCTGCTGGAGCACCACGCGATCAAGCCGACCTTCATCAAGGACTACCCGACCGAGGTGTCCCCGCTGACCCGCCAGCACCGCTCGATCGAGGGTGTCGCGGAGAAGTGGGACCTGGTGATCTTCGGTACCGAGATCGGCACCGCCTACTCCGAACTGATCGACCCGGTCGAGCAGCGCGCCCGCCTGACCGCGCAGTCCCTGCTGGCGGCCGGTGGCGACGTCGAGGCGATGCAGCTGGACGAGGACTTCCTGCGCGCCCTGGAGTACGCGATGCCGCCCACCGGCGGCCTCGGCCTGGGCGTGGACCGCCTGATCATGCTGCTGACCGGCAAGAACATCCGCGAGACGGTGCTGTTCCCGCTGGTGAAGCCCGAGAAGGCCGGGAAGGCGGAGAAGACCGCCGAAGCCGACGAGGACACCGAGGACACCGAGGAGTAGACCCATGGAGTACGTCAGCGCGCTCGTCCCGCCCCTGGTCATGGCGATCGGTTTCGCCTTCCTGGTGCGGGCCATCATCCGCAGCCAGGGCGGTGCCCAGAAGGCCAAGGAGGACGCCGCCGCCGAGGCGATGGTGACGGCTTCCTCCACCTCCTCCACCGAATAGTCCGATCACCGGCCGGCGCGCCGTTCCCTCTTTCGGGGAGCGGCGCGCCGGTCTGTTTGCCATTTGCCGCCCTTTGTCCGATTCGGTCCTATCCTGGGCCGCACTATGGTGCGGCAACTCGGAGAACTCGAGAACGACATCATGACCCGGGTGTGGCAGTGGAACCGCCCGGTCACCGTTCGAGAGGTTCTGCAGGATCTGCGTTCGGAACGTGAAATCGCGTACACAACGGTGATGACGGTGCTCGACAAGCTCTATCGAAAGGGCTGGGTGCGCCGGGAGCGCGCGGGGCGCGCATACCGATATGAGCCGGTGTCCTCGCGCGAGGCTTACACCGCCGCGCTGATGAACGATGCCTGGGCGACGAGTGACAATCCGGCCGCGGCCCTGGTGCACTTCTTCGGGATGATGTCGCCGGAACAGCGCGAGTGGCTGCGCGACGCTCTCCGAGTGTCCGGTGTCGATACCGAGGAGACCCGCCCGCCCGGGGCACGATAACGTTCCCCGGCATGGAGGTCACCATCCGCCGTGCGCGGACCACCGACGTACGCGCCGTTCGCCGGCTCATCGACACGTACGCCCGCGACGGCATTCTGCTCGACAAGCCGACCGTCACACTGTTCGAATCCGTCCAGGAGTTCTGGGTCGCCGAACGCGACGAGGACGGCCGCGTGGTGGCCTGCGGCGCACTGCACGTGATGTGGGAGGACCTGGCCGAGGTGCGCACCCTCGCGGTCGATCCGATCTGCAAAGGCCTCGGCATCGGGCACCAGCTGCTGGACAAGCTGCTGGAGACGGCACGCTGGCTCGGCGTCCGTCGGATTTTCTGCCTGACGTTCGAGGTGCCGTTCTTCTCGAAACACGGCTTCGTCGAGATCGGCGAAAACGACGATCGTACGGCAGACCCGGCGGTCGTGGCCACAGAAGTCTATGAAGAACTTCTGCGCTCGTACGACGAAGGTGTCGCCGAGTTCCTCGACCTGGAGCGGGTGAAGCCGAACACACTGGGCAACTCGCGCATGCTGCTGCACCTCTGATCCAGCTCTGCGGGCACGACGGGCGGCACAGGGGTTTGTGTTTTCCGGGAAAAGGCGCTTTCCTTTCACTAGGCAATGGACCGTTATCGCGGAAAGGGAAGCCCGTGGCACAGAGGGTTCAGGTCATTCTGGAAGACGATCTCGACGGTGGCTCCGCGGACGAGACGGTGACGTTCGCCCTGGACGGCGTGGCCTACGAGATCGACCTGAAGAGCGACAACGCGGACAAGCTCCGCGGCCTGCTTGCCCCGTACGTCGAGAAGGGCCGCAAGCAGAGCGGTCGGCTGACCGCCCCGCGGCGCGGCGGCACCCGGGGCGCCGGGCGCTCCGCCTCCTCGGCCGGTGGGGCCGACACCGCCAAGATCCGTAACTGGGCGAAGGAGAACGGCTACCCGGTCAACGACCGCGGCCGTGTTCCGAGCAACGTGCGCGAGGCGTACGAGAAGGCCAACGCCTCCTGAGGCGTCCGGTTCACCACCGCGCGGGCGGCAGCCCCAGCCGCTCCCGCGCACAGGCGTCCGCCAGGGCGTCCAGCAGGCACAGCAGGTCGGGCGAGCGCAGGTCCAGTGCGGGCCGCTCGGAGCCGGCCCGCAGCCAGTCGGCGGTCCGCGGTTCGGGCACCCGGGGCTCTCCCGGGTGCGCCGTGACGGCGTCGATCGGCAGCCGCAGTTCGGGGCCCCAGCCGAGCCAGCCCAACAGGTCGGGCACCGGCTCGGCGGCCCCCGGGGCGAGCAGGAAGGCGGCCCGGCCGCCGTGTCGCAGCACCGGTCCGGTGGTGCGGCCGAGCCGGTCGAGGCGGCCGAGGGCGGCCAGTGCGGGCCGCAGCGGTGCGATCACCCGGTCCGCTCCGGACCGACCGATCCCGGTCGGCCGAGGCGTCCAAGGGGTACGGGCGGCGGCCGGCGGCGAACTGGTCACGACCTGTGCAACGCTGGAGTGAGCGACCCGGTCACGACCGCCGCCGGTGTGGCGGGACGTCACGCGGGGTCGGCCTGACCGGCCGTCACTCCGGGTGCCCGGTCGGCCGACTTCTCGCCAGGCGAACAAGCACCCCCCGGAAACCGCGCGAAACCCGCCGCCCAACCGGGTATGAATGCAGGTGGACGGGGTCGCAGGAGCCCGGCCGCAGCACTGCGCGGGGCCGGTCCACCGGTTCCACCGGACTGTGTTCGCCGTTGGCGTAGCGGTATCCGGTGCATCGGGCCCGCCGCTGGGAACACCGTCTCCCAGCATCAGGTTGGGAAAGGTGTCGGCTGGTCGCGCAGCATGTTTCTCCCGCTCCGGTGGGAGTTCCGTAGCCGCGCCGCTGAGCGGGACTAGCATGCGGAAGGACAGGGCGGGGACGGCCCCCGAACTGACCGACCGCTCTGAGGAGCGATTAACGATGTTCGAGAGGTTCACCGACCGCGCGCGGCGGGTTGTCGTCCTGGCACAGGAAGAAGCCCGGATGCTCAACCACAACTACATCGGCACCGAGCACATCCTCCTGGGCCTGATCCACGAGGGCGAGGGTGTCGCCGCCAAGGCGCTGGAGAGCCTCGGCATCTCGCTCGAGGCGGTCCGCCAGCAGGTCGAGGAGATCATCGGCCAGGGCCAGCAGGCCCCGTCCGGCCACATCCCCTTCACTCCCCGGGCGAAGAAGGTGCTGGAGCTGTCGCTCCGCGAGGCCCTTCAGCTCGGCCACAACTACATCGGCACTGAGCACATCCTGCTCGGCCTGATCCGCGAGGGCGAGGGCGTCGCCGCCCAGGTCCTGGTGAAGCTCGGCGCCGACCTGAACCGGGTGCGCCAGCAGGTGATCCAGCTGCTGTCCGGCTACTCGACCGGCAGCGGCAAGGAGTCGGCCACGGCCGGCGGCCCCGCCGAGGGCACCCCGTCCACCTCCCTGGTGCTCGACCAGTTCGGCCGCAACCTGACGCAGGCCGCCCGCGAGGCCAAGCTCGACCCGGTGATCGGGCGCGAGAAGGAGATCGAGCGGGTCATGCAGGTGCTGTCCCGCCGCACCAAGAACAACCCGGTGCTGATCGGCGAGCCCGGCGTCGGCAAGACCGCCGTCGTCGAGGGCCTGGCCCAGGCGATCGTCAAGGGCGAGGTCCCGGAGACGCTGAAGGACAAGCAGCTCTACACGCTGGACCTCGGCGCCCTGGTGGCCGGCTCCCGCTACCGCGGTGACTTCGAGGAGCGCCTGAAGAAGGTGCTCAAGGAGATCCGCACCCGCGGCGACATCATCCTGTTCATCGACGAGCTGCACACCCTGGTCGGCGCGGGCGCCGCCGAGGGCGCGATCGACGCCGCCTCCATCCTGAAGCCGATGCTGGCCCGCGGTGAGCTGCAGACCATCGGCGCCACCACGCTGGACGAGTACCGCAAGCACCTGGAGAAGGACGCCGCGCTGGAGCGCCGCTTCCAGCCGATCCAGGTCGCCGAGCCCTCGCTCCCGCACACCATCGAGATCCTCAAGGGCCTGCGCGACCGGTACGAGGCGCACCACCGCGTCTCGATCACCGACTCGGCCCTGGTCGCCGCCGCCACCCTGGCCGACCGGTACATCTCGGACCGCTTCCTGCCGGACAAGGCGATCGACCTGATCGACGAGGCCGGTTCCCGGATGCGCATCCGCCGGATGACCGCGCCGCCGGACCTGCGCGAGTTCGACGAGAAGATCGCCGAGGTGCGCCGCGAGAAGGAGTCCGCGATCGACGCGCAGGACTTCGAGAAGGCCGCCGGTCTGCGCGACAGCGAGAAGCAGCTGCTGACCGCGAAGGCCAAGCGGGAGAAGGAGTGGAAGGCCGGCGACATGGATGTCGTGGCCGAGGTGGACGAGGAGCTCATCGCCGAGGTCCTGGCCACCGCCACCGGTATCCCGGTCTTCAAGCTGACCGAGGAGGAGTCCTCGCGTCTGCTGCGCATGGAGGACGAGCTGCACAAGCGGGTCATCGGCCAGGAGGACGCCATCAAGGCGCTCTCCCAGGCGATCCGCCGTACCCGGGCCGGTCTGAAGGACCCGAAGCGCCCCGGTGGTTCGTTCATCTTCGCCGGCCCCTCGGGTGTCGGTAAGACCGAGCTGTCCAAGACCCTGGCGGAGTTCCTGTTCGGGGACGAGGACGCGCTGATCGCGCTCGACATGTCCGAGTTCTCGGAGAAGCACACCGTGTCGCGGCTGTTCGGCTCCCCGCCCGGATACGTGGGTTACGAGGAGGGCGGCCAGCTCACCGAGAAGGTGCGCCGCAAGCCGTTCTCGGTGGTGCTGTTCGACGAGGTCGAGAAGGCCCACCCGGACATCTTCAACTCGCTGCTGCAGATCCTGGAGGACGGTCGCCTGACCGACTCCCAGGGCCGGGTCGTGGACTTCAAGAACACGGTCATCATCATGACCACCAACCTCGGCACCCGGGACATCTCCAAGGGCTTCAACCTGGGCTTCGCGGCCACGGGTGACGTCCAGACCGGCTACGAGCGGATGAAGGCGAAGGTCGGCGATGAGCTCAAGCAGCACTTCCGCCCCGAGTTCCTGAACCGTGTCGACGACATCGTGGTGTTCCACCAGCTGTCCGAGGCGAACATCATCGAGATCGTCGACCTGATGATCGCGAAGGTGGACCAGCGCCTGAAGGACCGCGACATGGCCATCGAGCTCAGTGTCGAGGCCAAGAAGCTGCTGGCGAAGCGCGGTTACGACCCGATCCTGGGTGCCCGTCCGCTGCGCCGCACGATCCAGCGGGAGATCGAGGACCACCTGTCCGAGAAGATCCTGTTCGGTGAGCTGCGGGCCGGCCACATCGTGGTGGTCGGTGTGGAGGGTGAGGGCAAGGAAGCCAAGTTCACCTTCCGCGGTGAGGAGAAGTCCCCGGTGGCGGACACTCCGGCGGCGGTCTCGGCGACCGGTCCGGATCTGACGAAGTAATAGATCCACAAAGCGCGTTCCAAGCCGCCGCCTCCGACCTGATCAGGTCGGGGGCGGTGGCTTTTTCGCGTCCGGGTTTTCAGTTGAAAAACTGTTTAGGTTTCCGTGCGCTGTGAATGCGGGGGCCGTGGAGGCCGAACGGGTGGGCTCCGGCGCGGTGTGAGTGCGACCGATCCGCAAGCGGCCCACACCGTAGGTAGATTGACGGATCGTCAGATAATTTGAGTTGCCGGAGCATAGCGGCGTGGCCATGGCACGGTCAAGGTCTTTCTTTTTTACCCGACCTTGGGTCCAATGTCGTCCACCTGTCTTGCATTGGTTCACCGGCTCGGCCATCAGCCGCACCGGTAAGGGGAGGACGTCCCACGTTGAAGATGACCAAGAAGGTCGCCGCGGCCTCCGCCGCCATCGCGGTGACCGCCGCGCTCGGCGTCGGCATGCTGCCGGGTACGGCCACCGCCGCCCCGGCGACGCCGGTCGCCAAGGACCCGGCCGACGCCATTCAGAACGACACGGTGCCGCGCGAGCTGCAGAGCCCGCTGACCGACAAGGTGCAGGCCGAGCAGAAGGCCGCGATAGAGCAGCTGGTCAACGGCACCGCGAAGGTCGAGAAGCACGGCAGCAGCAGCGCGGTCAAGCTGGGCCGCGACAAGTACGTCGAGCTCTCCCGTGAGCGCACCGACCGGATCTTCACCATCCTGGTCGACTTCGGCGACCAGGTGGACAGCACCACCAAGACCCCCGACGGCAAGGTGAAGTACGGCGGCACCCCCGGCCCGGCGCACAACCAGATCGCCTCCCCGGACCGCACCAAGGACAACTCCACTGCCTGGCAGGCGGACTACAACCAGGCCCACTACCAGGACCTGTACTTCGCGGCGAACAAGCCGTCGCTGAAGACCTACTACGAGAAGCAGTCCTCGGGCCGCTACTCGGTCGACGGCCTGGTCACCGACTGGGTGCGGGTCCCGTGGAACGAGGCCCGCTACGGCTCGGACTACTGCGGCCAGCACGTCTGCGCCAACGCGCAGGACCTGATCCGCGACGGCATCAACGCCTGGGTCGCCGACCAGAAGGCCAAGGGCCGCACCGACGCGGACATCAAGGCCGACCTGGCGCAGTACGACCAGTGGGACCGTTACGACTTCAACGGCAACGGCAACTTCAACGAGCCGGATGGCTACCTGGACCACTTCCAGATCGTCCACGCCGGTGAGGACCAGTCGGCCGGCGGCGGCGTCCAGGGCACCGACGCCCTGTGGGCGCACCGCTCGTACGTGTACGCCAACCAGGCCGGCAAGACCGGTCCGGAGAACAACAAGCTCGGCGGCACCCCGATCGGCGGCACCGGCCTGTGGGTCGGCGACTACACCATGCAGCCGGAGAACGGCGGCCTGGGCGTGTTCGCCCACGAGTACGGCCACGACCTGGGCCTGCCGGACCTGTACGACACCTCCGGCACCGGCATCGACAACTCGGTCGGCTTCTGGTCCCTGATGTCCTCGGGTTCCTGGCTGGGCGAGGGCCGCAACGAGATCGGCGACATGCCGAACGACCTGGACATCTGGTCGAAGCTGAAGCTGGGCTGGCTGGACTACGACACCGCCAAGGCCGGCAAGAACGCCGTCAGCCTGCTCGGCCCGGCCGAGTACAACAACAAGCGCAAGCAGGGTCTGATCGTCGACCTGCCGGCGAAGACCGTCACCACCGAGATCAACACCCCGTTCGCGGGTGGCAACGAGTGGTGGAGCGGCAGCGCCGACAACCTGAACGTCGCCCTGACCCGTGACGTCGACCTCACCGGGAAGACCTCGGCCTCGCTCACCGCGAAGGCCTGGTACGACCTGGAGCAGGACTACGACTTCGCGTACGCCGAGGTGTCCACCGACGGCGGCAAGAACTGGTCCTCGCTGGCCGGCACCTTCAACGGCAAGGCGCTGCCGGAGAACTCCATCACCGGCAACTCGGCCGGCTGGGGCGACCTGGCGTTCTCGCTGGACGCGTACGCCGGCAAGGCGATCAAGGTCCGCTTCCACAACACCACCGACCCGGGCGTCCACATGAAGGGCCTGGCCCTGGACGAGATCGCGGTGACCGCGAACGGTGCGGCCATCTTCACCGATGGTGCCGAGAACGGTGACAACGGCTGGACCGCGTCGGGCTTCTCCCGGATCTCCGGCAAGTTCAACAAGGACTACGACCAGCACTACCTGGTCGAGAACCGCCAGTACGTGTCCTTCGACACCACGCTGAAGACCGGCCCGTACAACTTCGGTTCGGCCGCCCGCCCCGACTGGGTCGAGCACTACGCCAACCAGAACGGCATCCTGATCTGGCTGTGGGACTCCTCGCAGTCGGACAACAACGTGGCCAACCACCCCGGCCAGGGTCTGATCCTCCCGATCGACGCCCACCCGGCCCCGCTGAAGTGGAACGACGGCAGCCTGATGCGTCCGCGCTTCCAGGCGTACGACTCCACCTTCCGCTTCGAGCGCACCACCGGCCTGCAGCTGCACAAGGCCGACGCGCTCACCAAGATCCCCAGCGAGCGCGGCGTGACGGTCTTCAACGACCGCACCAACAGCTACTGGGACGCATCGAACAAGTACAGCTCCGTCCAGGTGCCGAACACCGGTACCCAGATCCAGGTGCTGTGGCAGTCGCACAACGAGCTGGAGGCCCTGATCCAGGTCAAGCGCTCCAAGTGACGCTTGCCTGAGCACGGCTGAACGGCAGTACTGAACGAAGGGCCCCGGCGGTTTTCGGACCGCCGGGGCTCTTCGCCGTTCCTGAACTCCTCGGCTATCGGAGCAGCGCGAGGAAACCCGCCATCGCCGCGCTGACCTCCTCGGCGCTCCACTCCAGGGCGGCGGCGGCCACCGTCACCTCGGTCAGCGCCACGCCGGGCTGCGGGCCGGGCTCCCACCAGCCGCCGAACAGCGACACGCCCTGTTCCTCGGCCTGCCGGTGGCCGGCCTCGACCAGCCGCTCGGCCGGGTACGGCAGCCAGAGCTGGAACTGGTGGGTGTGCGGCGGCTCCGGGTTGATCCGGGCGCCGGGGGTCTCGGCGAGCGCGGCGGCGATCACCTTGGCGTGCGCCACGTAGTCGGGCAGCCGGGGCAGCTCGCGGTCCAGGCCGGCCAGCGCGGACAGCACCGCGGGCCACTGCTGCCACAGCTTGCCGCCGTAGCGGTGCCGCCAGACCTTGATCCGGCGGACGAACTCCTCCTCGCCGGCGACCAGCGCGCCGCTGTGCCCGCCCAGCGACTTGTAGCAGGAGACGTACACCGACCCGGCGCGGGCGCAGATCTCCGGCAGGCTCCGGCCCAGGTGCGGGGCGGACTCCCACAGCCGGGCGCCGTCCAGGTGGACCGGCAGGCCGCGGTCGGCGGCGAAGTCGTACAGCGCGGACAGCTCCTCCCAGCTGGGCAGCAGGAAGCCGGCGTCGCGCAGCGGGAGTTCCAGCATCAGGACGTCGAACGGCTCGTCCAGGGCGGCCAGGTCCGCGGCGGTGGGCTGCTGCCGGCCGGTGGCCTGCGGGACGGAGCGCAGGCCGCTGAGCACCTGGTGGGCGCGGCGCTCGTGCACCTCGGGGTGGGCGAGCGGGTGCATCGCGACCACCGGGCCGTGGGTGTCGGCCCAGGTCTTCAGGGCGGCCTGCTGGGCCATCGTGCCGGTGGGGAAGTAGGCGGCGTCGGGTTTGCCGAGCAGCTCGGCGGTGCGGCGCTCCAGGGTGCGGACGATGCCGTTGCCGTACAGGTCGGTGGGCTCGTCCAGCGGGTAGGGGCCGTCGGCCAGTGCGGCGAGCTCGGCGAGGGATTCGCGGACGGTCTGCGGGCGGCCGCCGGACAGCAGGCGGTGGGCCTGGCGGCGGGCGGTGAAGCGGCGGTCCTGCACCGGGGTGTCATTCATCAGCTGATCATCTCCGACGGCTGGGTGGATCGGATGGCGCAGCTGGTTCGAAAGCCGGTTCTACCCGGGGCGCTCCGGGGTCAAACCGGCCGCTTCCCGGTGGCGCTGGTCACAGGGCCTCGGCGACCTACGACCGGAAGTAGGAGGTTCGAGGGCGAATATGCCGGTTCGCGGGAGGCTCCGGGTCGGTATTCCGTGAGCTTCGTCCACTACCCGCCGTCGTACGTCACACGCTTGGGCCTGCCCCGGGGGGTCGTTTACACCGGAGTCGTTCCACCAGTTCGGCGAGCCCCCCGGCTCGGCCCCGCTCTGGCCCCGTCCGTGAGGTACCGACTCCCGATGCGTTCTTTCCCCGCCACCGGCCGCCGGATTCTCCAGGCGATCAGCACCCGCCACATCCACGCCATCACCGGTTCCGGCGCTGCCGCCGCTGCGGCCCCGGCCCGCCGAACCCCCACCAAGGCGGTCGTCGCCGGCGCCGCTGTGGCCGCCTTCGGCGCCGTGCTGATCCCTGCCGGACACGCCTCCGCGCAGACCGTCCCGGCCGCCCTGGGCAGCTCCCCGTTCGCCGCGGCGGACACCCACCTGGAGAGCGGCGACCTGGAGCTGTCCGCTCCGGCTCGCCACCAGGACGACAGCAGCCCGATGGCCAAGGTCGCCGCCAACCTGGAGCACCTGGCGAAGCAGGCGGACGAGCACCCCGCCGACGGGCACCCGGCCGTCGAGCACGCCCCGAGCGAGCACCAGGACCAGGCGCAGCCGGCCGAGCAGCCCGCCGGCCCGGCCGAGCAGCCCGCTCCCGCCGAGCAGCCGGCCCCGGCTCCCGCCCCCGCCCCGGCGCCCGCGCCGGCTCCCGCGCCCGCTCCGGCACCCGAGCCGGCTCCCGCGCCCGCGCCGGCACCCGCGCCCGAGCCGGTCAAGATGGACTGGTCCTCCCCCGCCCCGGGCGCTCGGATCAGCAACCCGTACCACAAGACCAACCCGTCGTACGCGGCCGGCTACCACACCGGCACCGACTTCGCGGTCTCCGTGGGAACCCCGCTGCTGGCGGTCGGCAACTCGACCGTGGTGTCGTCCGGCTGGGCCGGCGCGTACGGCAACCAGGTCGTGCTGAAGCTGGCCGACGGCCGCTTCGCCCAGTACGCGCACCTGTCGCAGCTGGAGGTGAAGGCCGGGCAGCACGTGAACGCGGGCGACCGGATCGGCAAGTCCGGCAACACCGGCAACTCGACCGGTCCGCACCTGCACTTCGAGATCCGTACCGTCAACCAGTACGCGAAGGTGACCGACCCGATCGGCTACCTGAAGGGCCACGGCGCGAACAACTTCTGATCCGCCACCCGGGCCCTGCCCCGTCGAGCCGTCCGCGTCAGTGCGTGGGCGGCTCGATGTGTGCGGCGACCTCCAGGGCGACCTCCAGGGCCGCCTCCATCGCCTCGTCCAGGCCGGTGACCGGGCCGGTGCGCTCCTGGCCGGGCTCGCACAGGTCGGCCTTGAGCAGGAACATCGCCGAGTGCATGGACGTCAGCGCGACGGTGGCGCGCAGCTTGTCGCGGAAGCTCGGCTCCGGCCCGTGCAGCAGGGTGATCATCTTGATCATCCGCTCCTTGAACGCCAGCCCGGCCGCGGACTCCCGCAGCGCGGGCTGGTTCTCGTGGAAGAAGCGCAGCAGCGGCGCCCGCTCGCCCATGCCGGCGGCGAACCGGCGGATCAGTTCGTCGCGCAGTTCGGGTGACCAGTCCTTGCCCTCGCCGAACGCGATGGCGTCGTCCAGCGGGGCGGCCATCTTCTCGACGATGCCGCGGACGATGTCGTCCTTGGTCTTGAAGTGGTAGTACAGGGCGGCCTTGGTGACGCCGAGGCGGTCGGCGATCTCGCGCAGCGAGGTCTTCTCGTAGCCGTGCTCGGCGAACAACTCCAGTGCCACGTCGATGATCCGCGCTCTGGTGTCGCTGCGGGGGCTCTGGGGAGTGGTCATCGCTGGCGGCCTGCCTCGTGAAGTGCGGACGGGTGTCAAGGTCCGGTTCTTGGTCGCATTCTCCCTGCCCAGGGGGGCTGCTTCGAAACTGGCTTGACGACCGGCTAGGGAACAACTTACCGTGCCGAACGGCGATTAACTAGCCGGTCGTCAAGTAAGTTCCGTCGCGGACAGCACCGCGGCACCTGCGCCCCGGGAGAGACGCACCATGACAACCCAGCAGTCCGAGGCGGCTCCGGAGGAGCCGATCGTCGTCCTCGGGAAGGACGACGGATTCGAGCAGCGGCCGCACCGCGAGGTGCGCCTGGTGATGATCGGCCTGGTGATCACCATGCTGCTCGCCATGCTCGACAACCTGATCGTCGGCACCGCGATGCCCACCATCGTCGGCGAGCTGAACGGCGCCGAGCACATGTCCTGGGTGGTCACGGCGTACACCCTGGCGACCGCCGCCTCCACCCCGATCTGGGGCAAGGTCGGCGACCTGTACGGCCGCAAGGGCTCGTTCCTGGTCTCGATCGCGATCTTCCTGCTCGGCTCGGCGCTGTCCGGCATGTCGCAGAGCATGACCCAGCTGATCGCCTTCCGCGCCGTCCAGGGCCTGGGCGCCGGCGGTCTGATGGTCGGCGTGATGTCGATCATGGGTGCGCTGGTGCTTCCCCGTGACCGCGGCAAGTACCAGGGCATGTTCGCCGCCGTCATGGCGCTGGCCACCATCGGCGGCCCGCTGATCGGCGGCTTCATCACCGACCACCTGAACTGGCGCTGGACGTTCTACGTCAACCTTCCGCTGGGCGCGATCGCGCTGATCTTCATCGTCGTGGTGCTGAAGCTGCCCAAGATCCGCTCCAACGCCAAGATCGACTATCTCGGCGCGGCGCTGCTCACCATCGGCATCGTCTCGATGGTGCTGATCACCACTTGGGGCGGCCACGAGTACGCCTGGAGCTCCAAGCAGATCCTCGGCCTGGGCGCGCTGTCCGTCGCCTCGCTGATCGGCTTCTGCTACGTCGAGCAGCGGGTCGCCGAGCCGATCATCCCGCTGGGGCTGTTCCGCAACCGCAACTTCACCATGGTCTCGATCATCGGCTTCATCGTCGGTTTCGCGATGTTCGGCGCGGTCACCTTCCTGCCCACCTACCAGCAGATCGTCCAGGGCGCCTCGGCGACCAACTCCGGCCTGCTGCTGATGCCGATGATGTTCGGCATGCTGGTGATCTCGCTGGTGGTCGGCCAGGCCATCACCAAGACCGGCAAGTACCGGATCTACCCGATCATCGGCACCGTGGTGATGGGCGGCGGCTCGCTGCTGCTGTCCACCCTGTCCGTGGACACCTCCAGCTTCGCCTCGTCCTGCTACATGGTGGTGCTCGGCGCCGGCATGGGCTTCCTGATGCAGGTCACCATGCTGGTCGCGCAGAACAGCGTGGAGATGAAGGACATGGGCGTCGCCTCGTCCTCCGCCACGCTGTTCCGCACCATCGGCGGCTCCTTCGGTGTGGCCCTGTTCGGCACCCTGTACATCAACCAGGTCAACAAGAGCGTCGCGAAGCTCCCGCCGGAGGTCCTGCAGCACATGCAGCAGGCCGGCGGCGGCGGCGAGGGCATGTCGGCGATGAACCCGGCCACCCTGAGCAAGCTGCCGCCCGACGTGCTGAACGCCTACCAGCACGGCATCTCCAACGGCATGCACACCGTCTTCCTGTGGGGCGCGGTGATCAGCCTGGTCGCCGTCGTCGCCGCGCTGTTCCTCCGCGAGGTCAAGCTGCGCGGTGGCGCGGACGCCGCCGAGGCGAAGGCCGAGGCCGCGCTGGAAGGCGCGATGTGACGGCCCGCGAGGCCTGAGGGACGGCCCGGGACCGACTGGTCCCGGGCCGTTTCGCGTCTACTGGGGCAGCCGGTAGGTGCCGGGGCCGACCGGCTCCACCAGGCCGTCGGCGACCAGGCCGTCCAGGGCCCGGGCGCGCTGGATCGCGTCCGGCCACACCACGTCCAGCTGGCCCTGGGTGACCAGGCCGTGGGCGTCCCGCAGCACCGCCAGCAGCTTGCCGCGCACCTGCCGGTCGGTGCCCTCGTAGGTCTGGCCGCGCCGGGCCGGGCCCTGGTACGGCGGGCAGCCGGCCCGCTGCCAGGCGCACTCGGCCAGCAGCGGGCAGCCTCCGCACTCGGGGCCGCGCGCCGTGCACACCAGGGCGCCCAGCTCCATCACCGCGACCGCCCAGGTCGCGGCCCGCTCGTCACCGGCCGGCAGCAGCTCGTGCGCGGTGCGGCGCTCGGCGGCGGTGGTGGCGTTCGCCGGGTACTCGACGCCGGTGACGGCGCGGGCGAACACCCGGCGCACGTTGGTGTCCAGCACCGCGTGGCGCTGCCGGAACGCGAACGAGGCGACCGCGGCCGCCGTGTACTCGCCCACCCCGGGCAGGGCCAGCAGCGCCGCGTGGTCGTCCGGCACCACGCCGTCGTGCTGCTCGGTGATCGCGGTGGCCGCCGCGTGCAGCCGCAGCGCGCGACGCGGGTAGCCGAGCCGGCCCCACATCCGGACCGCCTCGCCGGGCGCGTCCGCGGCCAGGTCGGCGGGGGTGGGCCAGCGCTCCAGCCAGGCCGCGTATGCGGGCAGCACCCGCTTCACGGGCGTCTGCTGGAGCATGAACTCGCTGACCATCACCGCCCAGGGCGAGGCGTCCGGGGTCCGCCAGGGCAGATCGCGGGCGTGGGCCTCGTACCAGCCGATGACGGTGGAGTGCAGCGCCTGTACGGCGACGGGGGCGAGAGTCGAAGCAGTGGCAACCATGGCCCCTCGATCCTGCCACGAGGTGCCGCGCGGGCTTAAAGCCCCAGGTCGTCCAGCTCCTTCAGCAGGTCGGCCCGCGAACCGGCGGGAGCGGTGGAGGGGCCGGCGGCCGGAACGGAGGCCGGACCGACGGCCGGTACGGCGCCTGCGGCGGGAGCCGCCGTCCGCTTCGGCTCCCGCGCCCGGAATATCCAGGCGCCGGCCAGACCGCCGACCAGGCCGCCCAGGTGCCCGAGCCAGGACACCCCGGGGGTGCCCGGGATCGCCGTGGTCAGCAGGTACGCGAAGGACGCGCCCATCACCAGGCCGATCAGCGTGTCGATCAGGTTGCGGTCGAACAGGCCGCGCAGCACCACGTAGCCGAAGTACCCGAAGATCACTCCGCTGGCGCCGACGGTCACCACGTCGTCCCGCTCGAACAGCCAGACCGCCATGCCGCTGGTCACCACCAGCAGCGCCGTCAGGGCGAGGAACTTGCGCACCCCGCGGTAGGCGGCGAGGAAGCCGAACACGAACAGCGGGCCCGAATTGCCTTCCAGGTGCTGCCAGTTCAGGTGCAGGAACGGCGCGGTCAGCAGGTTCGGCAGGCTGTCCAGCTGGTGCGAGCGGATGCCGTGCTGCAGGGCGATCTGCTCGTCCATCGCCCAGTTCGCCACCTGCACGATCCAGATCAGGCAGAGGAAGCCGAACATGGTGAAGAAGGCCCTGCGCGCCTCGGCGATCAGCTGCGCGGGGTCGAGGGTCGCGGTGCCGGGAGCGGAGTCGTGCGGGGAGGCCATGAGGGCGACTATAGGGCGGCGCACCGTCGTGTCGAGTCCCCCGACCGGAGCAAATGGCGGATCATGTGAAAGAAGTGCCTCTGCTGCGGTGTTGATGCGTCAACAGACGCACAAGGTCTCGTAGAGTTTGCCCGTGCCTTCTCTGCGCCAGCCCGTCGGACCGCTGCCCGCCTCGATCTACTGGCGGCGCCGCGTCGTGGTCCTCGCTGTCCTCGCCGTCGTTCTGCTGCTGGTCGGCTGGCTCGCGTTCGGCACCGGCGGGGACGGCGAGAAGCAGAAGAAGGCCTCCGAAGCCACCGGTGCACAGCCCGCGCCCGCCCAGTCCATCACCCCCGGCGCCTCCCCCAGCGGCCCCGCCATCACCACCCGCCCCGGCGGCAACGGCGGCGGCTCGGGCGGCGGCGCGGCCGGCGAGCTGAACGTGACGGGCGGCGGCAGCGGCGGCTCGGGCAGTAACGGCGGTTCCGGCAACGGCGGTGGTACGGGCAACGGCGGTGGCAGCAGTTCGAACGGCTCCGGCGGCAGCGGCGGGCGCGCCGCCTCGCCCGGCCCCTCGCCGGCCGTCAACACGCCCGAGGTGATGGCCCTCCCGGTCTGTGCCACCTCTCAGCTGTCGCTGGAGCTGGCCCCCGCGCAGAACTCCTTCGCCGCCAAGGACAAGCCGCGCCTCGCCCTGACCATTCGCAACTCCTCGGGCTCCGGCTGCCGGGTCAACCTCTCGCGCGAGAACTCGGCGCTCACCATCACCTCCAGCACCAATGAGCGGATCTGGTCGTCCGCCGACTGCGTCCCGGAGAAGGTCGACGCCTGGGCGCAGATCGCCGGCAACAGCGGTGTCACCGAGACCTTCGGCTGGGACCGCGGCCGCTCCAAGCCGCAGTGCGCCAGCGCCGACCCGACGCCGGCCCAGCCCGGCAACTACCTGGTCCAGGCCGACCTGACCGGCCCGGCCGGCGGCCCGCTGTCGGCCCGCACCTCGGTCCGCCTGGAGGGCTGACGGCGGTCCGCCTGGAGGGCTGACGGCTCAGCCTGACAGGCCCAAGGACCTGACCAGCTGGGCGAGTTCGACCCGGAACAGCTTCTCCGGCGAGGTCGTCTGCGCGCCCAGGTGCCCGTAGACCTCCAGCGCGACCAGGCCGTGCAGGTGGCCCCAGATCCGCAGGGCCAGGGCCACGCCGGCCGGGGGCAGCGCGGGGAAGGCCGGGCGGACCTTGTCGAGCAGGCCGGTGTCGAAGTCGTCCCAGTCGAAGTCCGCGCCGCCGTGCGCGGGTTCGGCGTGCGCCCAGGCGGCGTCGGCGAGCGCCGCGATGCCGACGCAGACCCGGCGGGCGGCGTCCGGTGCGGCGCCGCCCTCGGGGGCCCGGTAGCCGGGGACGGGGTCGCCGTAGACCAGCCGGAAGCCCTCGGGGTTGGCCAGTGCCCAGGCCCGGAACGCGCCCGCCCAGGCCTGGATCCGCGCTGCCGGGGTGTCCGCCGCGGAGTCGGCCCAGGCGGCGTCCACGGCGTCGGCCAGCGCGGTGTAGACGTCGGAGATCAGGGCGGTGACCAGGTCGTCGCGGGTCGCGAAGTAGCCGTAGATGGCGTTCGCGGTCATGCCCATCTCGCGGGCGATCGCCCGCAGGGTGATCGCGTCGGGGCCGCCGGAGCGCATCAGCTCCAGGGCGGTGCGCTTGATCTCGGCGGTGGTCTCGGCGCGCAGTCGTTCGCGCCGTCCGGTGCTGGGGGTGGCTGCCACGGGTCGAATCTACAGCGTCACCGCTCTGATTGCCGTGCAGAAACTTCACGCCGTATAGTCACTGCACGGCGTGCAGCGCTCGGCTGTCCGCAGGCATGAGATCAGGGGAGAACCATGCACATCGGCGTCATCGGAGCCACCGGCACCATCGGCAGCCGGATCGTCACCGAAGCCCTCGGACGCGGGCACCGGGTCACGGCGTTCAGCCGGGACGCGTCCGCGATCACCGACCGGCGGGAGAACCTCGACTGGGCGAGCATCGACGTCCTGGACCCGGAGAGCGTCGCCGCCGCGCTGCCGCCCGGGCTGGACGTGCTGATCAGCGGCTTCCAGCCGGGGAACGCCTCGCTCGACTTCCACGACACCGTCCGGCGCTCGATCGCCGACCCGGGCGTCTACGCGCGGGCCGCCCGCTCGCTGCTCACCGCACTGGACTCGCGCCCGCGGGTCCGGCTGATCGTGATCGGCGGGGCGGGCAGCCTGGAACAGGAGCCGGGCGTGGTGCGTGCCGACCACGACGAGCTGCTGCATTCCCTGCTCGACGAGCTCGGCCTGCCTCGCGAGTACGCCGCCGCCGTCCGCGGCCACCGGGACGCGCTCGACGTGCTGCGCACCTCCAACCGGCTGTGGACGTACTTCAGCCCGGCCGAGCAGATCGGCCCCGGCGAGCGCACCGGCCGCTTCCGCCTCGGCGGCGACCAGCCCGTCGTGGACGCCGACGGCAAGAGCCGGATCTCCGCCGAGGACGCCGCGATCGTCCTGGTCGACGAGGCCGAACTGCCCCGTCACGTGCAGCGGCGCTTCACCGCCGGGTACTGATCCGGAGCCGCAGCTCACGCCTTCGGCCAGCTCGTGCCGCGCAGCGAGCGGCCGAGGGTGAGCGGGAGCAGGCCACCGGCGAGCAGGGCGGCGAGCAGCGGCAGCACGGTGGTGGCGGGGAGGCGGTCGAGCAGCAGGCCCGCGGTCATGGTGCCGACGGGCAGGCCGGCCATCAGCAGGGTCATGGTGGCGGCCACCGCGCGGCCGCGCATCGCCTCGGGGACCTGCTGGAAGACCAGCACGTCGAGCATGACGCGCAGGGCGGGCACGCCCAGCGACATCACGGCGAGCGCGGCGAACACCACCACCGGGCCGCCGGCCAGGGCGGGGACGAGGAACAGCAGCGCGGCCGTCCAGGCGACGGCGAGCAGCAGCACGCCGGGGGCGAGGGTGCGGTGCAGGCGGGTGACCAGCGGGGCGCCGAGCAGGCCACCGACGGCTTCGCCGGTGAGGGCGAGGCCGGTGCCGGCCTCGGAGGTGCCGTGGTCGCGCAGCAGCACCATGACGGCCAGCAGCATCGCGGAGCCGGCCAGGTTGAGCGCGACGGTGACCAGCACGGTGGCACGCAGCGTCGGGTCGGCGAACAGGTACCGCAGCCCGGCGAACACCGCGCCCTTCTCCTTCCCGCCGCTCGCCGCCTGCCCCTCGGCCGGCTCGGGATCGAAGCGGACGGCCACCGACGCGCCGAGCGCGGCCGCGGAGGCCAGCACGGTGGCGAGGAAGGGGACGGCCCGGCCGAGGCCGAGCAGGAAGCCCGCCAGTGGCGGTCCGGCCAGTGCCGCGCCGTTGACCCGCAGTTCGTCCTGGGACAGCGCCTGGCGCAGCTGCTCGGGCGGGACGACGGCGCGCAGGGCGAGCATCCGGGCGGGGCCGCCGTAGGCCATGGTGGCGCCGATGGCGGCGGCGGCCAGCAGGGTGTGCGGGACGGTCAGCCGGTGGGTGAACAGCGCGACGGCCACGCTGAGCGCGGTGACCAGCCGGACGGTGTCGGCGAGGATCAACACCCGCCGTTTGTCGTGCCGGTCGGCGACCGCGCCGCCGTGCAGGCCGAACAGCACGGACGCGCCGAACTGGACGGCACCGAACGCCCCGGCGAGGGTGGGCGATCCGGTCATGGCGAGCAGCAGCAGCGGGTACGCGGTGTCGGCGACGCAGGTGCCGAGCATCGCGGCCGCGGAGCCGGCCCACAGCGTCTGGAACCGCCGGTTGCGGCGCAGCGGCACCGCCTCGGACACGGCCTTGGTCGGGCTTTCGGTCACCGTCATCACTCCACCCCGTTCACGTATCGCGCAACCATTCACGTCTGCGTGAATGGTTGCACGGGCGCGAATGATTGCACAAGGGCCAACGCTGTGGCTGAATGTGAACGTGGTTGATCAGATGAAGGAACGCGAGGTCACCGACGTCGCGACGTTGAAGGCCCTGGCCGACCCGCTGCGCCTGGCCGTGCTCAGTGCGCTGATGAAGCGGGACCCGCAGCCGATGTCGGTGAAGGAGATCGCGGCCGAGCTGGACGAGGCGCCGACCAAGCTCTACCGGCACATCAAACAGCTGGAGCAGACCGGGCTGGTGCACGTCGCGGAGACCCGGCTGGTGTCCGGGATCGTGGAGAGCCGCTACCGCTCCGCGCAGCAGTCACTGCGGCTTTCGCCGCAGGTCCTCGCGGAGGGCGAGCAGCCGCCGGAGGCGCTGGGCACCGTGCTGGCGACGATGGACCTGGTGCGGGCCGACTTCCGGCGCAACTTCCTGGCCGGCCGGATCGACCTGACCCCGGCGGCCCAGGGCAACCCGCTGCCGAACAAGTTCGCGCACACCAACGTCCGGCTCACCCCGGAACGGCTGCGCAGGCTGCGCTCCCGGCTGGACGAGCTGCTGGACGAGGTGTTCGCGGAGGACGACTCGGCCGAGCCCGACGCGGTCGAGGTGACCCTGTTCGCGCTGATGTACGCCGTCCTGCCCACCAAGGACTGACGACTGCTCAGACGTAGCGTTCCAGGATGGAGGACTCGGCGAGCCGGGACAGCCCCTCGCGCACCGAGCGGGCCCGGGTCTCGCCGACGCCCTCCACGGTCTGCAGGTCGTCGATGGACGCGGCCAGCAGCTTCTGCAGGCCCCCGAAGTGGTCGACCAGCCGCTCGATCACGGTGTTCGGCAGCCGCGGCACCTTGGCGAGCAGCCGGTAGCCGCGCGGGGAGACCGCGGAGTCCAGCGACTCGGGGGTACCGGTGTAGCCGAGCGCCTTGGCGACGGTCTGCAGGTCCAGCAGCTCGGCGTGGGTGAGCGCCTCCAGGTCGTCCAGCACCTCGGCGACGGTACGGCCCTTCTTGGCGGCCCGGTCCGGGAAGTAGTCGCGGACCACGAGTTCGCGCTCCGGCTCGACGCCGGCGATCAGCTCGTCCAGCTGGAGCGACAGAAGGCGGCCGTCGGTACCGAGTTCCAGCACGTAGCCGGCGATCTCGCCGGCGATCAGCCGGACCATCTCCAGGCGCTGCACCACGGCCGAGACGTCCCGGACGGTGACCAGGTCCTCGATCTCCAGCGCGGAGAGCGTGCCGGCCACCTCGTCGAGGCGCAGCTTGTAGCGCTCCAGGGTGGCCAGCGCCTGGTTGGCGCGGGACAGCACGGTGGTGGAGTCCTCCAGCACCCGGCGGGTGCCGTTCACATACATGGCGATCAGCCGCATCGAGTGCGAGACCGCGACCACCGGGAAGCCGGTCTGCCGGTTGACCCGCTCGGCGGTGCGGTGGCGGGTGCCGGTCTCGTCGGTGGGGATGTTGGCGTCCGGCATCAGGTGCACGCCGGCCCGCAGGATCTTGGTGATGTCCTTGTCGAGGATCACCGCGCCGTCCAGCTTGCACAGCTCGCGCAGCCGGGTGGCGGTGAACTCGACGTCCAGCACGAAACCGCCGGTGCACAGCGCGTCGACGCTCTTGTCGAAGCCGAGGACGATCAGGCCTCCGGTGTTGGCCCGGAGCACCCGCTCCAACCCGTCCCGCAGCGCCGTGCCCGGCGCGACCGCACTCAGGGAAGCCCGCAGCAGGGCCTCCTCGCGGGGGGACTTGTCCGCCCGGTCGATGGCTGCCACGTGACTCCTTGGGCCGACCCGGACCGTGTGGCCACGATGCCCGACGGTCTGTCTGTTATTACTGCACTTGACGGCAATTAGCAGGTGCAGTCTAACTGCGTGCGGCAGCGGCGGGACGAGGGTCAGGCCAGTTCGTCCGAGTCGAGCGGCTCCCAGCCCGCCATCAGCTCGTCCGGGTACGCCGGAACCGGCGCGGCGGCGCGCTCCCGGGCGGGGGCCCGGCCGGCCGGGACGCCCTGCGGCGCGGCGTCCTGACGGGGCTTCGAACGGGGGCGGCGGCCGGGGATCGCGCGCAGCGCCTCGCCGATGTCGGAGACCTCCACCACCTTCATGCCCGGCGGCACCTTGCCCGGGTCCGGCGGCACCAGGGCGTGCGTGAACCCGAGCCGGTGCGCCTCGGCGAGCCGGCGCTGAACGCCCGTCACCCTGCGCACCTCGCCGGCCAGGCCGACCTCGCCGATCGCCACCAGGTTGTTCGGCAGCGGCGTGTCGGTCGAGGAGGACGCCACCGCGAGGGCGATCGCCAGGTCCGCCGACGGCTCGGTGAGCTTCACGCCGCCGACGGTGGCGGTGTAGATGTCCTGCTTGCCGAGTTTCACGCCGCCGTGCCGCTCCACCACCGCCAGGATCATCGCGATCCGCGGCGACTCCAGGCCCGAGGTGGTGCGCCGCGGCGAGGGGATCTGCGAGTCGACCATCAGCGCCTGCACCTCGGCCACCAGCGGCCGCTTGCCCTCCAGGGTGACGGTCAGGCAGGTGCCGGCCACCGGCTTGTCACGGCGCGTCAGGAACAGGCCGGACGGGTCGGCGAGGCCCACGATGCCCTCGTCGTGCAGCTCGAAGCAGCCGACCTCGTCGGTCGCCCCGTAGCGGTTCTTCACGCCGCGGATCAGCCGCAGCCGGGCGTGCCGGTCTCCCTCGAAGGACAGCACCACGTCCACCAGGTGCTCCAGCAGGCGGGGGCCGGCGATCTGGCCGTCCTTGGTGACGTGGCCGACCAGCAGGGTCGCCATGCCGCGTTCCTTGGACGCCCGGATCAGCGCGCCCGCCACCTCGCGGACCTGCGCGGGGCCGCCGGGGGCGCCGTCGAGTTCGGCGGAGGCGATGGTCTGCACCGAGTCCAGGATCAGCAGGCCCGGGTTGACCGCCTCGATGTGGCCGAGCACCGCGCCGAGATCCTGCTCGGCGGCCAGGTACAGGTGCTCGGAGAGCGCGTTGATCCGGTCGGCGCGCAGCCGGACCTGCCCGGCGGACTCCTCACCGGTGACGTACAGGGTGCGGTGCCGGTCGGTGGCGGCCTTCGCCGCGACGTCCAGCAGCAGGGTGGACTTGCCGACGCCCGGCTCGCCCGCCAGCAGCACCACGGCGCCTGGCACCAGGCCGCCGCCGAGCACCCGGTCCAGCTCCGGCACGCCGGTGGAGCGGGCGGTGGCCACCTGGCCGTCGACCTGCGCGATCGGCTTGGCCGGCGCGGAGACCGGGCCCGCCGCCGTGGTGCGGATCGGCACCGCGCCGTACTCCTCGACCGTCCCCCACGCGTTGCACTCGGGGCAGCGGCCGACCCACTTGGGCAGCTGGTGGCCGCACTCGGTGCAGCGGTACGCCGGGCGCGGCTTGGCGGAGGTCTTGGTACGGGCAGCCATGCGCGCCACGGTAGCGCCTCGCACCGACAGCACCCGCCCGTGCCCGGCGGGCGGCGGCGTCCGGCGGGCGGCGGTGGGTGGCGGCGTCCGGCGGGCGGCGGTGGGTGGCGGCGTTCGGCGGGCGGCGGTGGGTGGCGGCGTTCGGCGGGCGGCGGGCGGCGGGCGGCGGGCGGCGGGCGGCGTCAACCTGCGGTGTCAACGGCCGGCGTCAACCGGGCGAACACGAGAGCGGTGGTGTTACCCGAAAGAAGGACAAGCGGCCCAAACCCACCGGGCGGAGGGTTTGGGCTGCCTACGGTCGATGACGTGACCACCGGCCAGTTCCACCCCGTCGATCCGTCCCCGGCCCTGCGGGCGTACGGCGCCTGCGTCGACGGGCTGTTCACCTACTGCCTGTCCGTGCTCTGCGACCACGACGCCGCCACCGCGGCCGTGCGGGAGGTCCGTGACCTGGCCCGTCGCCACGGCGAGCGGCTCACCGAACCGGCGCTGCTGCGCGCCTGGCTGTACGCGCTGGCCCGGCACCGCTGCCTGATCCGGCTGAACGGCACCGGCACCCCCGCGGCGGAGACGCCGTCCGAACCGGGCGTGCTCCGCGAGCGGCGCCGCGAACTCGCCTCGCTGGCCTGGCCGGAGGCGGCCGGCACCGACCCGGAGCAGCGCGAGGCACTGGAACTGGCGGTCCGGCACCGGCTGGAGACCGGGGAGGTCGCGGCGGTGCTCGGCATCACCCCCGAGGCCGCCACCGCGTTGCTGGACGCCGCGGGCGCCGAGGTCGGCCGGACCAGGACGGCGCTGCTGGTGCTCGGCGTGGGCTGCTGCCCGCAGCTGGCGCAACTCGGCGGGGTCGGCGCGGAGTCCTGGCGGGGCTGGGTGCTCGGCGCGGCGCTGCGCCGGGAGCTGGTGCTGCACCTGGTGGACTGCCCGACCTGCCGGGGCACCGCCGAGCGGGTGGCGGGCCAACTCGGGCATGGCCTGGCCGGGCTGCCGGGCCTGCCGCTGCTGACGGCGCCGGCCCGGCTGCGCCCTGCCCCGCCGACCGGCGGCACCGCGTTCCTGTCCGGCGCGGCGGCCGGTCGGCGGGCCGCGCAGGGCCTGGCCGGCGGCGAGCCGCAGTTCGACCGGCGTGGCTTCCCCCGGCACCGGGTGGTGGTACCGCAGCGCAGCTCGGCGGTGCGCCAGCGGGTGGTGACCACGGGCGTGCTGGCGGCGGTGCTGGCCGCGCCGGTGGTGGCGCTGTGGAGCGCGCACCAGGGCGGCGGCCCGGACGACCGGGCAACGGCCGTGTCCTCGGTGCGGGTGGACGCGCCTGCGGACCGCCAGGAGGCACAGCCGGCCGTGGCGCTGCCGCCGGCGGTGAGCTCCCTGCAACTGGCGGGCGCGGTGGCCGCAGAAACGTCCCTGCCGCCGGTTCAAGGTCCGGCGTTGGCGGCGCCCGGGCACGGCGGGTCCCGGTTGTCCGGCCCGGCACCGACCGCCGACCCGGCCGCGCCGTCCGCCGCCCGGGAGCAGTTGACCGTCGAGGCCCGCGAGTACGGCAGCCGCACGGTGCTCACCCTGACCAACTCCGGCGACACCGCGCTGGCCTGGCATGCCGTGCTGGACGTGGACTGGCTGCGGCTCAGCCGGGACGACGGCATCCTCGCACCGGGCCAGCGGATCACCGTCACCGTGACGGTGGACGGGGCCCGCGCCCCGCAGTCCCAGTGGACGGCGCACCTGGCACTGCCGCCGTCCACCGCCGTGGTCACCCTCGAAGGCGGCGGCACCGAGACTCGTGGGATGCCCACACCCGGGACGCCGACGCCGACACCCACACCCACGCCGACACCCACGCCGACACCGACGCCCGACGCCACGCCGTCCTCCACGGGGAGCCCGAGTCCGTCGGCCACGCCCACCGCTTCGCCGTCCTGACGGGGCGCGCGGGGGTACCTCCCGGCCCGGCGGGGCTGGGGGAGAACTGCGCGACAAGCGCAAGGCCCGTCCGCAAGGTCGCGATCACGTGCAGGTCATTGTCCTGCGTCGCGATCTGGCTGGGGGGTGCCTTCCGCTTCGCGCAGTTCCCCGCGCCCCCCGGTTCGCATCCGCTGCCGTCTCCCGGCCCCAAAAGACGTGCGTCAGCGCGGACGGATCGCCGGGAGGCGGTAGCTGCCGTCGAGGACCGCATCCTGCGGCTGGTACATCCGCACCATCGGGCGGAAGCCGGAGGACGGGGTGGGCAGCCAGTTGGCGAACTCGGCGGCGTCGGTGGGCTGTCGGTGCTGGAGGTAGAGGGTCAGCGAGCCGTCGGGGGCGTACACCAGGCCGGGGGTGCGGTCGCCGATCGAGTACCGGTCGATGTCGTTGGGGACCAGCAGGTACTCGGGGGTGTCGTACATCGTCACCGACCAGAACGCGCTCACCGGCGGCGGCTGTTCGAAGCGCAGCGTGTACGAGCGGGCGCCGTCCAGCGGGTGGCCGTCGGCGTCGTGGTAGGTGGTGGCGTAGGCGGCCTCGTAGGCGTGGTTGCCCCACAGCGCGGTGCGGGCGGCGACGGCGCGGGTGAGGTAGGTGGCCCGGCGGTCGGCGACCTTCCACTGCGGTTCGTCGCGGGTGCCGGGGCCGAGGTGGTCGAGGTTGTAGTCGAACAGGTGCAGGTTGACGGTCCATTCGCCGGTGGGCTCGACGGTGCCGATGCTCGCGGCCTCGACTCGTTCGCGGCCCGCGGCCAGGCCCTTGGCGAGCGACTGCGTCCACTCGGCGGGGCCGTCCAGGTACGGGGAGCGGCCCCGGTCGAGCAGGCCGATCGGGGCGAAGCGGTGCTGGAACTCGACGTCGGCGGGGGCGGGCGGGAACGCCGCCGTCCACACCCGCAGCCGTTCCAGGAAGCCCAGTTCCTCGGGTACGCCGGTGGCCGGCTCGGGCAGTCCGGCGAGTTCCCGTCCCGTTTCGACCGGGGTGAGCGTCAACTCCCTTTGCAGCGCCCGCACTCGGGGCAGGTCCTCCGGGCCGGCGCAGGCGTGGCGGGCCGCGATCGCCGCCACGGTGGTCGGCGCGGTGATCACCGGCACGCCCTCGGGCGGGGTGCCCCGCCAGTGCGGCGGGGTGATCAGCCAGGTCTGCTCGGCAGTGCCGGACGAACGGCGGCCCAGGTAGGCGAAGTTGTTGGTCCAGGCGTCGATGAACTGCAGCACGTAGTAGGCCCCGGCGGAGTCCGGGACGTGCAGCAACAGCGGGCCGCCGGACAGGTCGAGCAGGGCCACCGAGTACACCGTGTCGTTGTTGATCGACACGAAGTGCGAGTCGGGAGTGGCCAGTTCGGTGCCGTGCCCGAAGGTGTTCCAGGCGGTCGGGGGGACCGGGCCCATGCCCCGCCGGTGGATGGTGTCCACCATGGTCAGGTCGGCGACCAGCGGGTAGCCGTACACGAAGGCCTCGGCGGCCAGCATCTCGGGCGTGGCGTCAACCATGGCGAACGTCCTTTTCTGCTCGGCGGGTTCAGCGGGGAGTGGGGGTCGGCAGCTGCCAACTGCCGTTCAGCAACGCGGGCTCGGGCCCGTACGCGCGCACCACGACCTGGTACGGGCCGGCCGGGGCGGGCAGCCAGTTCGCCAACTCGGCCGGGTCCGTGGGGCGTTCGTGCTGGAGGTACAGCGTCAGCGAGCCGTCGGGGCCGTACACCAGGCCGGGGGTGCGGTCGCCGATCGAGTACCGGTCGATCTCGTTGGGCGCCAACTGCCGTTCCGGGAAGCGGTACATGGTCGCCGACCAGAAGTACTTGGCCGGCGGGAGCTGCCCGGGCCCGAAGCGCAGCACGGTCGGCAGCCGGCCGCCCGCCTCGGACTCCCAACCGCCGTACCAGGCCTCCTCGGTGGGCAGTCCGTACAGGCCGGTGAGCGCGCCGCACGCGCGGTCCAGGTACCGGGTGCCGAGCTGCTCCCGGGTGCCGAACAAAGAGCTGCCGTCGGCCGCGCCCCGGGCCGCCGCGGCCAGTTGCCCGCGGCCGTCCGCCACGCCCGCCAGCATCGCCGACCGGACCTCGGCGGACAGCGCGGCGGGCTCGAAGTCGCCGGAGCCCACGCCGAGTTCGGCCAGCTGCTCGCGCAGTTCGGCTTCGGCGGGCAGGACCGGGACGAAGCCCAGCAGGAAGTCCAGGACGGTGAAGAACTCCAGCGTTCCGAGCACCTCCTCGCCGCGCCACACCGGCCACACCGGCTCGGCCGCCACCGGCCGCGGGGTGCCCAGGTGCTCGCTGAGCGGCATCAGCCGGTATCCGGCCTGCACCCGTTGCAGCGCCGGCACGTCGGCGGGCCCGGCCAGGTACGTCCGGGCGACGATGCCCACCAGGTTGGTGTCCGTCCGCACCACCCCGTCGAAGCCGGCCGGCGGATCGGCCCGGTGGCCGGGGCCGGAGATCAGGTGGCGGCCGCCGCCGTTGCCGGTGGTCCGGGTGCCGATGAAGCCCGCGTACACGGTGTCCAGGTCGTGCACCGGCAGCACGTGGTACCGGTCGGTGGCGGGCACCTCCAGTACCCACGGCTCGGCCCGCAGGTCGAGCCACGCCCAGGAGTACGGCGTGTCGTTGTTCGGCGTCACCACGTCCGTGTCGGCGGGGGTGAACGGACGCGAGTGGTGCCGGAACACTCCGAAACCCCCGATGTACCGGGGGTCCGCCTCGTCGATCGCCTGCGGGTGCAGCGTCGCGTAGTTCGCCAGCATCGGGTAGCCCCGGATCCACGCCTGCGCCGCCGTCCGCCGGACCGCCGCCGGATCCAGCCTGGCCGGGCCGCCCATGCCGTCCACCCATCTTCCGCAAAAGGGATCATTCAGACATACCGGTACACCGGGGATGCTATGCGGCCGCCGCCCGACCTGCGCCCCGACCCTCCGACGCTTTCTCCTCTGCCTGCAGCTAAGAGTGCGGATGACCGGCCGCCGGAGCGGACACGCTCTTCCCATGGACATCCTTCTGCTCGGCGGTTCCAAGTTCCTCGGCCGCGCCTACGCCGCCGAGGCACTCGCCCGCGGCCACCGCGTCACCACCTTCAACCGCGGTGTCAGCCGCACCGACCTGCCCGGCGTCGAGGCCGTCCACGGCGACCGCACCTCGCTCGACGACCTGCACCGGCTGGTGGACGGCCGACAGTGGGACGCGGTGATCGACACCTCCGGCCAGCAGCCGCACGACGTCGCCACCACCGCCCGGCTGCTCCGCGACCGGGCCGGCCACTACGGCTTCGTCTCCTCCATCCACGCCTTCGCCGACTGGCCCGCCCTCCCGGTGGACGCCGGCTCCCCCACCCTCGAATGCGCCGGTGACGTCGGACCGGACCAGCCGTTCGCCAACGCCCTCAAGGCCGGCTGCGAACGCGCCCTGCTCGACAACTTCGGCCCCGCGACGATTCTCAACTGCGGCCTGCTGATCGGCCCCCACGAGCCGATCGGCCGCCTGCCCTGGTGGCTCGACCGGATCGCCCGCGGCGGCCGCGTGCTCGCCCCCGGCGCCCCCGAGAACCCGCTCAGCCTGATCGACGCCCGGGACTTCGCCGCGTTCGGCCTCGACCTCGCCGAGACGGGGGCGACGGGGCGGTACGTGACCACCTCGCCGATCGGGTCGGCGACGACGGGGGAGTTCCTGGAGGCGTGCCGCGCCGCGACCGGATCGGACGCGGAGTTCGTCTGGACGGCCGACGACACCCTGCTCGCCGCGGAGGTCGCGCCCTGGGTGGAGCTCCCGCTCTGGGCCCCCGTGACCGACGGCTGGCACGGCACCTGGCAGGCGGACCCGGCGACGGCGATGGCGGCGGGGCTGCGGATCCGGCCGCTCGCGGAGACGGTTCGCGACACGTGGGCCTGGCTGGAGGGCGGCGGGCGCGCGGAGGTGGCCTACCGGCAGCTGGACACGCCGTTGGGGATCGACCCGGCGAAGGAAGAGGCGCTGTTGGGAGGATGAACATCCGGGGGCGCGGGGACTTGCGGGCGGCAAGGAGTGCACGCCGGCTGGGTCGCGATCACGTGCAAGTCATTGTCCTGCGTCGCGATCTCGCGGTTGAGTGCCTACCGCTTCGCGCAGTTCTCCCCCCAGCCCTGGCGGGCCGGGAGGTACCCCCACGCGCCCCTGTCTTCGCACCCGCCTGCTAGTAGCTGCGGCGGGTCACCAGTTCTGCCAGGACGAGGAGTTCGTCGGTGGCGGTCGGGTCCGGGATGGCCGCGGCGAGGTGGCTGATGGCGGTGGCCATCCGTTCGCAGCTCTCGCCCTGGGCCCAGGCGCGGCCGCCCGCGTGGTCGACGGCGGTGGCGGCGGCCTCGAGTTCGGTGGGGCTGAGGGGGCGGCCGGAGGCGTAGAGCGCGGCGAGTTCGGCGCCGGCCGTGGTGCCGGAGGAGAGCGCGTGGACGACCGGCAGGGACTTCTTGCGGGCGGCGAGGTCCGCGCCGACGGGCTTGCCGGTGACCGCGGGGTCGCCCCAGATGCCGATCAGGTCGTCGATCAGCTGGAAGGCGAGGCCGATCTCGCGGCCGAAGGCGTCCATCGCGTCGGCGGTGGCGGCGTCCGCGCCCGCGTACAGGGCGCCGAGTGCGCACGCGCAGCCGAGCAGGGCGCCGGTCTTGCTCTCGGCCATGGCGAGGCATTCGGCGAGGGTGACGTCGGAGCGCTGTTCGAAGGAGCAGTCGGCCTGCTGTCCGGCGCAGAGTTCGACCACGCAGTCGGCGAGGCGCCGGACGGCGGCCGCGGCGGCGGGGTGGGAGTCCTCGGCAAGGACCCGCAGGGCGAGCGAGTGCATGGCGTCGCCGGCCAGGATCGCGCCGGTGGTGCCGAACACCCGCCAGGCGGTGGGGCGGTGGCGGCGGGTGTGGTCGCGGTCGAGGACGTCGTCGTGCAGCAGGGTGAAGTTGTGCACGAGTTCGACGGCGGCGGCGGCCCGGACGGCATCCTGCGGGCGGCCGCCGACGGCCTGGGTCGCGGCGAGCACCAGGGCGGGACGGATCGCCTTGCCGGCGCCGGCCGCGCTCGGGGTGCCGTCGGACTCCAGCCAGCCGAAGTGGTAGCCGGCGATCTGCCGCATCGAGTCCGGGAGGGTGTCCACGGCGTCGCGCAGGGCCGGGTCCACCGCGGTGCGGGCCCGGCCGAGCAGGGCGAGCGCCTCGGCGGTGGCCGAGGCGTCCGCGACGAGCAGGGTGTCCTCGCTGTGCTGTCCGCGTTCGGACACGGTGATGGCCATGGTGAGTCCTCCCCCTGGGCCCGCCCCGGGTGCGGGGCGCGGCGGATCTCCGCGGCGGCCGAGTGCCGGCGCGGTCGGCGGGCCGGCCCGGAACGGCGGGCCCGCCGCGCGGTCGGTCGGGTCGGTCAGTCGTGCCAGTTGGCGACGTCCACGTTCTCCAGCACGCCGATGGCGTCCGGCACGAGGATCGCGGCCGAGTAGTAGGCGCTGACCAGGTAGGAGATGACCGCCTTCTCGTCGATCCCCATGAAGCGGACGTTCAGCCCGGGCTCGACCTCGTCGGGCAGCTTGCTGGGGCGGAGGCCGACCACGCCTTGGTTGTCGTCCCCGACGCGCATCGCCAGGATCGAGGTGGAGCCGTTCACCACCGGGATCTTGTTGCAGGTGAAGATCGGGACGCCGCGCCAGGTGGGCACCGTCCTGCCGTCCACCTGCACCGTCTCCGGGTACAGGCCGCGGCGGTTGCACTCGCGGCCGAAGGCGGCGATCGCCTTCGGGTGGGCGAGGTAGAACTTGGTGCTGCGGCGGCGGCAGAGCAGCTCGTCCATGTCGTCGGGGGTGGGCGGGCCGGAGTGGGTCTGGATCCGCTGGCTGTACTCGGCGTTGGTCAGCAGGCCGAACTCCGGGTTGTTGACCAGCTCGTGCTCCTGGCGTTCGCGCAGCGCCTCGATGGTCAGCCGCAGCTGGTGCTCGGTCTGGTCCATCGGCTTGTTGTAGAGGTCGGCGACCCGGCTGTGCACCCGCAGCACCGTCTGGGCGACGCTCAACTCGTACTCGCGGGGCGCGAGTTCGTAGTCCACGAAGGCGGTGGGCAGGTCGTACTCGCCCTCGTGGCCGGCCGACATGCCGATCTCCGCCTCGCCCTTGCGGTTCTGCGGGAGCCGGGAGTCCGCGACGTGGGCGAGGATGTGGTCGCGCAGCGCCTGGGAACGGTCCGCGAGTTCCTGGAAGGCCGGCCAGGACAGCACCATGACCGTTCCGGCGGTGGCCGCCTTGACGCTGTAGGGCCAGCGGCGGTCGGCGACGGTGAGCGCCTCGTCGCCGATGTGGTCGCCGTCGGCGAAGGTGCCGAGCACGGTGGCGTCGCCGTACCGGCCGGTGCCGATCTTGTCGACCTTGCCGTGCGCGACCAGGTACACCTCGTCGATCTCGCGGCCCTGCTCGATCAGCAACTCCCCTGCCGCGAAGTCCCGTTGAACGAACCGGCCGGCCAGCTCGGTGAGCAGCCCGTCATCCTCGAAGCCGCGCAGCACCGGCACCTCGCGGAGCGTGGGCGGGACGACGGACACCTGCCGGCCGGTCTGCACGAAGCTCACCCGGCCCCGGCCCACCGCGTACGACAGCCGCCGGTTCACCCGGTAGGTGCCGCCGGAGACCTCCACCCAGGGCAGGGCGCGCAGCAGCCAGCGGTTGCTGATCTCCTGCATCTGCGGGGCCGACTTGGTGGTCGACGCGAGGTTCTTCGCGGCCGCCACCGAGAGGCTGCTCTGCGGCCTCGACTGGGTGATTTCGGCGGTGGTTTCGGTCGTCATGTCCGAGGGGCCTCGTGATCGCATCGACGGCGGTTTGCGGCAACCATGCTGACGGTCGGTCAGGTCGCGCGGCAATCACTCGTGCGAGTGAATCAGGTGTGCGAGCCGAATGGTGCGACCAGCGCACTGGGTCGATCATCGTTCGATCCGCGCGAGCCTCCCGGCGCCCTTCCGCGCGCCCCGAACTACCCCTCGGGACAGCGGATTTCGAGACGTCCGCACAGCTCACCGCCCCGTTGTTCGAGTCGCTCCGGAACAGCGCTAAGGTGGCCCCACACCGCATGGTGACCGCCGCCACAGCGCAGGCGGACCGGTCGGTGACCTCCCATTGGCACGCCCTCCTCCGGGGAGACCTTCCGTGACCGCGCCCGCCCGCGTCTGGCTGAACCGCACCTACGCCGAGAACGTCTTCTTCATCGAGCTGCTGCGGTCCGCGCCGCGCCCGGTGCACGTCCTGGCCACCCACGTCGACCCCGACTCGCCGGTGCTCGCCGCCGCCGACCTCGGGCTGCTGGAACCGGACCGGCTCTCCGCCGAGAGTTATGTGGAATTCGCGCTGGAATTCTGCGCACGTCACCAGGTGGACGTATTCCTGCCCCGGCTGCACCAGTTGGCGATATCGCTGCGCCGCCGCGAATTCGAGGCGCTCGGCACCGCGCTGATCTGCCCGCCCGCGCCCGCCATCGCCCTGTTCGCCAGCAAGGCGGAGGGCTATCGCGCCCTCGACGCCGCCGGACTGCCCACCCCGCTGTGGCGGCACGCCGACACCGCGGCCCAACTGCTGCTCGCCGTCGAGGAGATCGAGGCCACCGGCGCCCCTGCCTGCCTGAAGCCCGCGAGCGGTGCCGGCGGCGAGGGCTTCAGGATCCTCACCCGCGAACCCTTCGGCCTCCACCGGCTCGCCGGGTACGTCGATGCCCGGGTCCAACTCGACCAGGTACTCGCCGCGTTGAGGTCCTCCACCGCGCCCGCCGACCTGCTGGTGATGCCCTACCTGAACGGCCCCGAGGTGTCGGTGGACTGCCTCGCCGACCAGGACGGGCAGCTGCTGGCCGCCGTCGGCCGCACCAAGCAGGGCCGCCGGCGCAGCTTCACCGCCGAGCCCCGCTACCTGGAGCCGGCCCGCCGGCTGGTCGAGCAGTTCGGCGTCGGGCACCTGTCCAACGTCCAGTTCCGGCACGAGGCGGGCGGTCGGCCGGTGATCCTCGACATCAACACCCGGCCGTCCGGCGGGCTGCACCAACTCCGGCTCTGCGGGCTCAACTTGCCTTCGGCCGCCCTTGAACTCGCGCTGGGTTCACGGCCGTTGCTTCCTGCGGTGGACGAACTCGCGCTCGGGGACTACACCTTGGTGTCGGGCATTCAGGCGGTCCTGCCGCGCCAGGCCGCGGCTCCCGCGCTGGAGCGGATCGACGGGGCGCTGCTGCGATAGCCCGCGCCGCACGGATCAGTCCGCCGGCCCCGACCAGTCCAGGGTCGGGGGCAGCACGCCCTCCAGGGTGAGCAGCCACCGCTTCACCTCCACCCCGTGCCACGCCCCACCGAAACCGCCCAGCCCGTCGGCCGCCACCACCCGATGGCACGGCACCAGCAGCGGCAGCGGGTTGGCCCCCATCATCTGCCCGACCGTCCGGGCCGGGATCCCCGGCTCGGACAGTTCTTCGAACACCCCGCTACGGGTGGCGAGTTCGCCGTACGTGATGGTGCGGCCGTAGGCAACCTCGGTCAACAGGCAACGGAGCACCGTCAGTTGGGGCCCGCTGGCGAACCGCCAGTCGATCGGCAGCTCCAACTCCCGCCGCCGCCCCGCGAAGTACTCCCCCACCCGGGCCTCCACCAGCGCCCGCTTGCGCGGATCCCCGCACTCCGGCACCCCCACCGGCCGCCCCGCGAACACCTCCCCCGCGTACGTCACCGCCGCCACACCGTCCGCCGTCACCCCGAACTTCATCGCCCCACTCGGCAAGGGCGTGGCAACGGTCACCCACGACAGCTCCATGCCGCCAACCTACCGGCTTCAGGAAACGGCGGGTGCGAAACCAGGGCGCGGGAGTTCCACCCCCTTCGGCTTCGCCCGGGAGCACCCCCGGCGCCCCCGGGTTCGTGCCCACCTGCTGTCGCACCGTGGGCGTCGGGTCAGAGGTGGTCGCGGAGGTAGTCCGCCAGGTTGTGGCACCAGGTGGCGAGTTCGGCGCGGTCCGGGGGGTCGCCGCCGGAGAGGGCGGCGGTCGCGGGGGCGGGGAGTTGGCCGGTCGCGGCGAGGCGGGAAAGGCCGGAGAGGACACCGGCGAGCCGTTCGGCGTCGGTGTGGCTGAGCATCACGAGTGCGTCGGTGTGGCCGATGGTCATGGAGCCGGGCATCGGGTTCTCCTCGGGTCGGTCCCCCCGGGTGGCTGCCCCCTTTTGTCCACGGTACGACCGGTGCGGTGGGCCCGCGCGAGCGCCGCTCGCCCGTTCGGCGCGCCCGGATGGCCGGGGGTGGCGGGCGGCAGGACGGTCGGAGGAGGTGTGTGCGGGTGAGGCAGGGGAGCGCAGATGGCAGAGCAGGCGACGCCCGGGATCCGTGAGTTGCTCCGCAGTCCCGGTTACCTGCGGTTGCTGCTGGTGTCCGCGCTGGTGGGTGTGCCGGTCTCGCTGGCGGCGTTCGGGTTCGTGAGCCTGGAGCACGAGTTGCAGCACTGGGTGTGGGAGTCGGCGCCGGTGGCGTTGGGGTACGGGCGGGCGCCGTGGTGGTGGCCGTTGCCGGCCTTGGCGTTGGCGGGTCTGTTGCTGGCGCCGATCGTGACCCGGATGCCGGGGCGGGGCGGGCACGTGCCGGTGCACGGGCTGGGCGGGCCGCCGACGCTGCCGGTGGAGGTGCCCTCGGTGGTGCTGGCGGCGCTGGCGGCGCTGCCGCTGGGTGCGGTGCTCGGTCCGGAGGCGCCGCTGATGGCGCTGGGCAGTGGCCTGGCGCTGCTGGCGGTGGGCCGGGCGCGGCCGGAGGCGAGTCCGTTGCTGGTGCCGATGCTGGGTGCGGCCGGCTCGACCGCGGCGATCTCGACGATCTTCGGGAGTCCGCTGGTGGCGGCGGTGCTGATGATCGAGGCGGCGGGTCTGGGCGGGCCGCAGCTGACGCTGCTGCTGTTGCCGTGTCTGCTGTCGTCGGGGGTGGGCGCGCTGGTGTTCACCGGATTCGGGCACTGGACGGGGCTGACGATCGGGGCGCTGCGGCTGCCGGAGGTGCCGAAGGCGTCGCTGCCGGATGCGGCGGATTTCCTGTGGGGGGTGCCGCTGGCGATGGTGGTCGCGGTGCTGATGGTCGCGGGGCAGACGCTGGGCCAGCGGTTCGCGGCGTTCACGGCGCAGCGCACGGCGGTGCGGACGGTGATCTGTGCGGTGCTGGTGGGTCTGTGTGTGACGGGGTACGCGGTGACGACGGGCCGGTCGCCGGAGGAGGCGGCGTTGTCGGGGCAGGCGACGCTGGGGCAGTTGGCGGCGGATCCGCAGGCGTGGTCGGTGGGGGCGTTGCTGGCGCTGGTGGTGTTCAAGGGGTTGGGCTGGGGGGTGGCGCTGGGGTCGCTGCGGGGTGGGCCGATCTTTCCGGCGGTGCTGCTGGGCGCGGCGCTCGGGGTGGCGGTGGGCGGGTTGCCGGGGCTGGGGGTGGCGGCGGGCCTGGCGGCGGGGTTGGCGGCGAGCACTGCGGCGGTGACCCGGTTGCCGGTGACGAGCACGGTGCTGGCGGCGGCGCTGCTGGGTGATCAGGCGGCGAATTCGCTGCCGTTGGTGATCGTCTGCGTGGTGGTGTCCTTCCTCACCGCGTCGTTCGTGCACCGGGTGACGGCGGACGCTTCACAGGGGCGGTCGGACTCGTCGCGGGCGGCCGGCGGGGCGACCGACTGATCGGTTGCCGGCCGCCGGGCGGCGAAGTTTGAGTCAAAACGATGAACCTTCGTCGAACCGGTCATGGACTCCTGTCGCACCGGCCACACCGCTCTCCCTCCCACCACCCGGGAGCAGGAGTGTTCATCGTTTTCACTACTGAAACCTGACCGCTCGCGAACAAGTCGGAAATGGACAAGGTGCGTACCCGCCCGGTCGGGCCCGGCCGACCGGCCGATCGCCGAGGAACCGCAGGTGGCACGGGCCGTGAGGGCGGCCGGCGGCCGCCCGGCGGGCAGGCGCCGACAGGTTGGCCAGGAGAGCACTCACCACATGGTGGGAAGCCGGGAAAAGTTGACCTCGGCGCCGAAAGCGAACCCCCGTTCGCAGCCGGCGCTCCGGCCGGGACACCGTTCCGGCCGAACCGACGAGCCCTCTGGAGGGGAACATGCGTAACGAGATCCTCGTGCAGCAGGACAGCGACCTCGACCTCGACCTTCGCATCGCGGAGGTCTCGGAGGAGACCCAGGCGTTCGGCCAGGGCACCTACACCTCCCCGAGCAGCTACGCCATCGGCACCCGCTGCCCCACCTGCTGCTGACGTCACGTCGGTAGACCACTTGCGCGGGGCGGGCTGCGGCCCGCCCCGCGTTCTTCGTTTCCGCAGATTCCCGCAGATTCCCGCCGGTGCCCGTCGGTGCCCGCCGATGCCTGCGGACGCCCGCCGTTTCCGACCGTGAGGGACACCACGAACGTGCGACCTGAGCAGGACCTGTTCGAGATCCGCGAGCCGGTGCTGGTGCGGATGGCCAGCACGCCCCGGACCGGCGCCGAGGCCCGGATCGACCCGGACGACCCTGTCCCAGGGGTGCGCCGACTGGCCGCGAACCCGCTGCTGCGGCAGGCCGTCGAGGTCGCCAGCGGCAGCCTCGCGCTCAGCCTGCAGCGCCTCGGCGAGCCCGACGGCGCGGCCGCGCTCGGCCGCAAGCGGACCGTCAGCGCCGCCCGCACCCTGACCCGCTACGCCCGCCGCTCGGGCGGCCGGCCCACCCCGTTCGGCCTGTTCGCGGGCGTCGGCCGGGCGAGCTTCGGGGCCGCCGCGAAGTCCTCGCCCGCCGGGGCCGGCCAGGTCCGGGTGCGGCTGGACGGCGGCTGGCTGCACCGCCGGGTGCTGGCCTGGCTGGCCGTGCCGGAGGTGCGCCGCCGGGTCGAGGTGGTGCTGGACGACCTGTCCGTGCTGCGTGACGGCCGCCTGCTGCGGCACACCGGCGAACGCGAGCTCTCGGTGCGGGACAACGCGCTGGTGGCCCGGGTGCGCGAACTGGCGGCCCGGCCGGTCGGGTACGCCGCGCTGCTGGACGACCTGACCGGGCGCTTCCCGCAGCTGCCCACCGAACGGATCGACGCGCTGCTGGCCGGACTCGTCCAGCACGGTTTCCTGCTGACCTCGCTGACCCCGCACCGGATCGACGACGCCCTGCTGACCCGGATCGAGTCCGCCGTCGAAGGGGCGGTGCCCGGCGCCGCCGAGGGGCTGCGCGCCGTCCGCGCCGCTGCGGCCGTCCATGAGCGCGACCGGCCCGGCGAGGGGCTGGAGTCCTGGCGGGCGCTGCTGCGCGAGGTCCGGGCGCTCGACCCGCAGGACCGGGCCGGGGAGCGGCCGCCCGTCCAGGTGGATCTGCGGATGCCCACCGATCTGGTGCTGCCCGAGGCGATCGGCGAGGAGGTGCGCCGGTACGCCGCCGCGATCTGGGCGATCACGCCCGAGTGGACCTCGCTGGAGCACCTGCGCGACTACCGGGAGCGGTTCGTGGAGCGCTACGGCACCGCGAGCGCCGTCCCGCTCGGCGACCTCGCCGACCCGCACCGCGGCCTCGGCCTGCCGTCCGAGTACGGCGGCGCGCTGCCCACGCACTCGCGGTCCGGGCCCGGCGACGACGCCGACCGCTCGCGCCGCAACGCCGTCGCCGAGCTCGTCCAGCAGGCCGTCATGTCCGGCCGGGACCTGGTGCTGGACGACGCCGACATCGCCCGGCTCGCCGACGCCGCCGGCCACACCCCGGGCAGCAGCCGCCCGCCGCGCACCCTGGAACTCTGCTTCCAGCTGCTCGCCGACTCCACCGACGCCCTCGACCGCGGCGAGTTCCTGCTGCTCGGCAGCCCGCACATCGGCTCCTGGACGGCCGGCGCCACCGCCGGCCGGTTCGCCGACCTGGCCGGGCTGACGGACGGCCTCGCCGCGCTCGCCGCCGGGCCCGACGAGTCCGCCGGGTCCCCCGAGAACGCAGTGCTGCCCGTCCAGGTCGAACTGGCCCCGCGCGACCCGCGCTCGCTGAACATCGTCCAGGTGCCGCAGCTGCTGCCGCACCGCCTGCCGATCGGGGTACCCGCCGACCGCGGCGACCCGCACTGCCTGGACTGGCGCACCCTGCTGGTCGCCGCCGGCGAGGACGGGCTGCGCCTGCTGCACCCGGAGACCGGCCGCCAGGTCGTCCCGGTCTTCCCGCACATGCTCGCCCTGGACGGGCAGGCCCCGCCGGTCGCCCGCTTCCTGTCCGACCTGGCCGCCGCCCGCCCCCGGGTGTGGTCCGGCTGGGACTGGGCGGGCCTGGACACCCTGCCCTACCTGCCCGCCGTCCGTTACGGCCGCGTCCTCACCACCCCGCGCCGCTGGCTGCCCGGCCGCCGCCTGCGCGACGCCGCCCGCACCGCCGGGCCGGCCGCCTGGGCACAGGGCCTGCGCGAGTGGCGCGAACGCTTCCGGGTGCCCGACCGGCTGCAGATCGCCAGCAACGACCGGATGTTCCCGATCGACCTGCGCGAGACCTGGGACGCCGAGCTGCTGCGCGCCGAACTCACCGCCCCCGAACCGCGGTTCCAGCTCTACCAGGACCTCACCGCGGACGGCGCCGGCCTCGGCTGGAACCACGGCCACAGCACCGAGATCGTCGTCCCGCTGTTCCGCGCCCCCGCGCCGGAGCCCGCCGCCGACGAGCGCCCGCCGCTCGCCAGGTCGGCGCTGCGCCTCACCCCGACCGCCGTCCATCTGCCCGGCGAGGACTGGCTGTTCGTCAAGCTGTACGCCGACCCGTCGGCGCACGAGACGCTGCTCGCCGACCATCTGCCCGCGCTGCTCGCCGACTTCGGCGAGGACATCGACCGCTGGTTCTTCCTGCGCTACCGCGACCCCGAACCGCACCTGCGGCTGCGCCTGCACGGCGACCCCACCGTCCTGAACGGCCGGGTGCTGCCCGCGCTCGGCCGCCGCGTCCGGCAGCTGATCGGCACCGGCGCGCTGCGCACCATGGCGCTGGACGTGTACCGGCCGGAGACCGACCGCTACCTCGGGCCGGACGCCCAGCAGGCCGCCGAGGAGCTGTTCCTGACCGACAGCCAGTCCGCCGTCCTCCAGTTGCAGGCCCGCCGCGCCGGGGCGGCCGCCGTGCCGGACGAGGTGCTGGCCGCCGTCGGCCACGCCGTGCTGCTGGACTCGCTCGGCGACTGGGACTGGTGCGGCTGGGCCGACCACCTGTTCACCAAGGGCCCCGACCACCAGGTCTACCAGCGCCACCGCGCCCTGACCGACCGGCTGATCCGCCCCGGCGACGCCGCCCGGCACGCCGCCGAACTGCTCGGCGTCCCCGCCCTGGGCACACTCTGGACGGACTCCCCCGCGCCGCGCGCCTTCGGCCGGCTGCTGCTGGCCGCGCCCGAGGCCGACCGCGACGAGGCACTGATGTCGCTGCTGCACATGCGCCACAACCGCCTGTTCGGCACCGACCCGGCCGCCGAGGCCCGCGGCTACGCCGTCCTGCGCGGCGCGGCCCGCGCCCTGCTGGGCCGCCGGGCCCACGCGGGCGGCACCTCGTGACGCCCCGCCACCGCCGTCCCGTCACCGTCCCCACCACCCGGAGCCCCCGTTGACCGTCACCGAACCCACCGCACCGTCGACGCACCGGGCCGAGCTGCGCGAGGCGGCCGGGGTGATGTCCGACCGGATCCTCGACAGACTCGCCGACCCGGCCGCCACCATCGCCGCCACCCGAATCCCCGCCGAGGCCGCCGACGACGGGGTGGCGGAGGGCGTGTGGGCGGAACTGACGCTCGGCAGCGGCAGCCCGGGCCTGTCGCTGGCGTTCAGCGGCGGCGCCCGGCCCGGCACCGACCGGACGGCGCGGGCACACGGCTGGCTCGCCGTCGCCACCCGGGCCGCCGCCGACGGCAGCACCACACCCAGCGGAATCTTCAAGGGCCCCGGGGCACTGGCCTTCGCCGTGCTGATCGCCAACCGGGCCACCGGAGGCTACACCACCGCCCTGCACCGACTGGACGCCTACCAGCGACAGTTGGTGCACACCGCGATGCCCGCCGTGCCGGACGGGCCGCTGACCACCATCGGCCACTACGAGGTGGTGCGCGGGATGACCGGCGTCGGCCGGTACCTGCTGGCCCGCGCCGAGACCTGCGGCGAGGAACTGGAGACCGTCCTCGGCTACCTGATCGAGCTGGCCCGCGGCGAGACCGAGCACCGCGGAGTACGCGTCCCGCGCTGGTGGGCGCTGGACTCGCCGCGGATCGGCTCCGAACACCTACTGCCCGACGGCCACCTCAACCTGGGCCTGTCGCACGGCGTCCCGGGCCCGCTGATGCTGCTCGCACTGGCCTGGCGGGACGGCATCCGGCTGCCCGGCCACCAGGAGGCACTGGAGAGCGCCGCCGACCTGCTGGTCCGCTGGGCGGTGCGGGACGAACACGGCCCGTACTGGCCGGGCTTCCTGAACCTCACCGAGTACCTGGCCGGCCCCGACGCCTACCGGAAGCCCGCCAGCTGGCCGTCCTGGTGCTACGGGGCGCCCGGCGTCTCCCGCGCCCTGCAGGTCGCCGGGGCCGTCCTCGACCGCCCCGACTGGACGGCGACCGCCCGCGACTCGGTGGAACGACTGCTCACCCTCCCGCTCGACGACTGGGGCATCACCGACCACGCCCTGTGCCACGGCTGGGCCGGCACCCTGCACCAACTGGGCCGTCTGAACGAGCACTTCGCGGATCCGCAGATCGAACAGCGGCGCGACCTGATCGCCGCCCGACTGATCGACGCCTTCGACCCGGACGCCCCGTTCGGCCTGCGCTTCAGCATGACCGCCAAGCCGTTCGCCTCCGACGTCTCCGGCTACCTGGACGGCGCCGCCGGCGTCGCACTCGCCCTGGACTCCTACGCCTCCGGCGGCACCCCGCACGACTGGGACATGCCGCTGCTCCTGTCCTGAACGCGCGTCGGAGCGGTACCCGCCCCCCCCGCGGGTACCGCTTCGAAGCCCCCCAAGCACGACGGCCCCCCTGCCGCCGTGCCACCCCCTTCCGTCAACCCCCGTGCCGTACCGGAGCAGCTCGGTACAGCCAGGAGAACGGCGGGCCCGTGGGCCGGCCGCCGGCGGGTGGACGGTCCACGACTCGGTCGTCGGTCCGAGTACCTCGTCCCGGTCGCGTTCCGATGAGAACAGCCTGCGGTGGGCCGATAACCGGCAGCTAACATCTCCCTCACGTGCACCGGTGGGCAGCCGGCGGGACCTGCACGCGGCACGGGGAGCACACGGGTGCGGTTCGGATTGCTCGGCAGTCTGCTGGCGCAGGACGGCGGGCAGGACTGCCCGGTCCGCGGCCCCAAGGCCCGCGCCCTGCTCGCCGTCCTGCTGCTGCACGCCAACCGGCCGGTCTCGCTCGATCGCCTGATCGACACCCTGTGGGGCGCCCACGCCCCCGCCACCGCCGAAGCCTCGCTCCGCAACCTGGTCGCCCGGCTGCGCCGCGCACTCGGCGACGAACCCGGACAACGCCTGCGGGCCGTCCCCGGCGGCTACCGGCTGGACGTCGCCGAGGACGAACTGGACACCCTCCGCTTCGAACGGGCGGTACACCGGGCCCACACCGCCCACCAGGCCGGGGACCTCCCGCAAGTCCTGGCCGAAACCGCCGCCGCCCTGGACCTGTGGCGCGGCGAACCGCTCGCCGACGTCCCGGAACCGGCCGCCGACCACGCCGCCCAACTCGAACAGTGGCGCGAGAAGCGACTGCAGGCCCTGGAGTGGCGCTTCGACGCCGAACTGCGCCAGGGCCGCCCGCACGGCCTGATCGCCGAACTCACCGGCCTGGTCGGCGAACTCCCGCTGCGCGAGGCCTTCCACGGCCAGCTCATGCAGGCCCTCGACCAGACCGGACGGCGCGCCCAGGCCCTCGCCGTGTACCAGCGGCTGCGCCGCACCCTGGTCGACGAACTGGGCATCGAGCCCGGCCCCGCCGTCCAGGAGGTGCACCGGCGCATCCTCGCCGACCCGCAGGCCCCGGCCGCCGAGCCCTCCGGAAGCCGCCCGAGACCGGCCCAACTCCCCTCCCCGCCCGCGCACTTCCTCGGCCGCGAGGACCAGCTCGCCACCCTGCGCAGCGCCCTGCTGACCCGCACCGGCCGGCCCGCCGTGGCCGTCCTGAGCGGCATGGCCGGCGTCGGCAAGTCCGCCCTCGCCCTGGCCTGCGCCAACGCGCTGCGCGAGGAATTCCCGGACGGGCAGCTGTTCCTGAACCTGCGCGGCGCCACCCCCGGCCTGACCCCACTGGGCGCCCTGCCCGCGCTCACCGCCCTGCTGCGCGGCCTCGGCATCGAATCCTCCGCGCTGCCCGAGGACCCGGACACCGCCGCCGCGCTGCTGCGCACCACCCTCTCCGGCACCCGCACCCTGCTGCTGCTGGACGACGCCGCCGACCTCACCCAGGTCCGGCCCCTGCTACCGGCCGGGCCTGGCTGCGCCGTACTGATCACCGGCCGCACCCCGATGCTCGCCCTGGACGGCGCCCTCCACCTGCGCCTGGACACCCTCTCCGAACGCGAGAGCATCGCCCTGGTCGAACGCACCGCGGGCCGCGCCACCGCCGACCGCGCCGTGGTCGCCATCGAACAGGCCGACCTGGCCCGGCTGGTCCACCTGTGCGGCCGTCTCCCGCTCGCCCTGCGGATCGTCGGCGCCCGGCTGGCCGCCCGCCGCACCCTGCCGGTCCGCGGCCTGGTCGGCCGGCTGGAGGAAGGCACGGACCGCCTCGACGAACTCGAACTCGACGACCTGAGCATCCGCCAGTCGCTCGCCCTGACCCACGACTCGCTGCGCGACTCCACCCGCCGGCCCGACCGGCGCGCCGCCGACGCCCTGCTCGCCGTCGGCGCCCTCGACCTGCCCGAATACACCGCCCCCCTGCTGGCCGGCGTCCTCGGCCTCACCCCCGCCCAGGCCGCCGCCGCCCTCGACCGCCTCACCGAGGTCGCCCTGCTCGACGAGCCGCGACTCGACCGCTACGTGCCGCACGACCTGGTCCGCGACTACGCCCGCGAACTCACCGCCGACCCCGAGCAGCGCATCCGGCTCACCCGCGCCGCACTCGACTGGTACCTGGCCGCGGCGTCCGCCGTGACGCTGGCCCTGGACGCGTCCAAGCACCCGGACCGAAACCTGCCTGCCGTCGCCCCCGGCGCGGAACTCGACCGGGACGCCGCGCTGGCCTTCGGCGACACCGAGTACGGCAACCTGCTGGTCCTGGTGGACCGGCTGGCCGACGAAGCGTGGGCCGCCGGACACCTGCTCCCGCTGGTGCGGGGGCTCTTCCCCTATCTCCGCACCCGCGGCCGCCACCCGGAACTCGCCCAGCTCAACCGCACCGCCCTGCGGGTGGCCAGGCAAGCGGGCGACTCCCCCGCCGAAGCGTACGCACTCGGCGACCTGGCCGGCGCGCACTTCGACGTCGGCCACTACCTGCCCGCGCTCGACCTGATCGAGCAGAGCGAGACGCTGTGGCGGCAGCTCGGCGACCGGCACCGGGAACGCAACGCCGCCGCCAACCGCGGCGCGCTGCTCTCCTCCCTGGGCCGCACCGAAGAGGCCCGGGCCGTCCTGGAACACGTCGCCGGACTCGCCGAGGAGTACGGCGACGCCTCCGGCGCGGCCACCGTCTACTGCAACCTCGGCAACCTGGTCGAGGCCACCGACCCGCACCTGGCCATCGCCTACCACCGCCGCAGCATCGAGGCCGGCCGCAGCGTCGGCATGACCGCGGCCGAAGTCTCCGGCCTGGCCAACATCGGCTACGCCTACCTCCGACTCGATGCCCACGACGAGGCCATCCACTACTTCGACGCCGCCCTCGCCTTCCCGCCCGGCACCGCCCCCTGGGACTTCCGCCTCGAAGCCCAGAAGGGCCGCATCGACGCCCTCCGCCGACAGGGCCGCCTCGCCGAAGCCCTGACGGCCTGCCACGAGCTCCTCGACTGGACCACCTCCATCTCCGAGGGCTACGGCACCGGCCTCGCCGAACACATCCACGGCCTCGTCCTGCGCGATCTCGGCCGCCACCGCGAAGCCGTCGCCGCCTGGCACACCGCCCTGGCCAGCCTCGCCAACGCCAACGTCAAACAGATCGCCGAGATCCACGCCCTGATCGCCGCCACCGAAAGCGCCTGACCCCACCAACCCCGAAGGGCCGGCCGCGGGATTCCTCCCGGCGACCGGCCCTCCGTCAACCTCCGTACCTGGAGCCCCCTGTCGGGTTCGAACCGACGACCCCCGCTTTACAAGCACCGCCCGAATTCTGACGGCACATGACATTCGCTGCCACGTGGTGGTGAACCCGCAGGTCGCCCGTGTGCGGCAGTCCTGGGCAGGCGAGCCCACCCCGGTTTGCTGTCGCACCGTCCGCTCACGCATCGCTCACGCAACAGAGCCGCCCGACAGCCGCTCCCCCGCCCAGCCCGCATCCAGGTCACTCCGACGTCAGATCCCTCTGACCACGACACGATCTCCGCAGAGAAGTCTCATGTCCTCCTCGTCGGATGTGAAGATCGTGACATCGCCACGCTGACGCAGCGCCACAGCGGCAAGAGCTGCGTCGATGGCGTACTTGTGCCCGTGCAGACCGGCGGTCTCCAGCAGCTCGATCGCCTCCCCTGCGATCTCCCTGGTCACCGGCTCGATGGCGATCTTGGAGAGGGTCCATGTCCAGGCGGCCTTCTTGACGCGCCCGTGATAGGCCTCGATGAGCGTCATCGACGTGGTCACGACCCGGATGCCGGAGCGATCCGCATCCTTCAACCGGGCACCCATCGCGCGGTGCCCGAGAACGGCTTGAGACAAGCCCTCACTATCGAGCAGGTAGACGAGCTCGGACATCAACCCGCCTTGCGATGCGGCACAGAACGAGCCTTGCGCTCCGCGTGCTGCCGTTGCAGCGCGAGCCTTTCGGCCTCAGCGAGCGCCAGCTCCGCGTCAGTCACCTCACCGTGCTCACCCTCCCACCAGCCGACGAACTCGTGCAGGTGGTCTCGCTCGCGCTGACGCTCTATGGCCTGCGCGACGTACCGGCTGAACCCGCCCGACCCCACCTCGGCGCGGATCTCCTCCGCCAGCTCCTCCGGCAGCGTCACCGTGTACTTCTTCGTTGCCATACCAGTCATCATACCGACCACCCCGAACGCGGGCAGGCCGACGCGATACCCCCCTGCGCGCCATCCCCCCGCTCACGCAAACGGCCCCGGACGAGTCGTCCGAGGCCGGTGATCAAGCCCCCAGAAGACCAAAGCTGCAGCTCATCCGGGGTGACGCGGGGAGCCCCCTGTCGGGTTCGAACCGACGACCCCCGCTTTACAAGACGAACCCGGATCATGACGGTACGTGACGCCTGATGCCGTGTGGCGCTGAACCCGCAGGTCAGCACCACGCGGTGGGTTTCATAATCCAGCTCCGGACGGCTTCTGCCACCCCATCCGCTCACGCATCGCTCACGCAGTCAAGACGCCCGAGCGAGCTGACCGGCGCGGGATGATCAGCAGCCGCGTGGTGAGCGAGTTGGCATGCAGGCGCGCAGCAAAGCTTCCCAACGTTGAGTGGGTCGTGGGGGACCCGTATCGCGGCCCAGACTTTCGCCGATCTACACACGCGCGGGCATCGGTCGCTCTAGGCTAAGCCCGAGCCGAAGGGGGATACGAGCTTGTCATCTCAGGTGGTGTCGTACGAGCTGGACGACACGAGTGTGGTGCGGTTCGAGATCGAGTCGACCGGCGACTTCCAGCCGGTGGGTGCTGACCAGATCGCTGGCCGAGTCCGGGAGGCCGTGAGACCGGCGGTGGATGCGGCACGCGCCGTCCTGGGCCAAGTCACTGAGATGAAGCCGGACGAGGTTGAGGTTAAGTTCGGCATCAAGGTCAATGGGACTGCAAACTGGCTAGTTGCCAAGGCAGCCAGTGAAGCCAACTTCGAAGTTACGCTCACTTGGCGCTCAAGTGACGAGGCGCCCGGAGCTACGGCAACCTCATGACGCTGGCTGAGCCGGGTGGGCCGACACCTGACTCGTCATTGTGGGTTGCTGCAGTTCACAGCAGTCCGGACGACCGAACTCCCAAGGGGTCCGGGTTCGTGGTGGACACCACCCGTGTCCTCACGTGCAAGCATGTCGTGGACAGAACTCTCGAGCAGGGGGGAACGCTCTGGGTAGCGTTTCCGCATGCTTGGGAGCTGGTCGAGGATCGGATCCGAGTAACTAAAGTCGTCGTACCTCCCCAGGCCAGGGACGACGATGTCGCGATGCTCCACCTTGAGCAGGCCGTGCCTGACGACTTGGTAGCCCAATTGCGCTGTCCCGATCGAGGCGACCTGCGCGGCCACGGCTGGTGGTCATTCGGGTTCCCCCAACAGTTGGCATGGGAAGGCAACTCTTCCTTGGGCACTGTCGGCGAAGAACTCGGTTACGGCGCACTCCGCCTGGACACCGAATCTCGCTTTCCGGTGGAGCCCGGCTACAGCGGGGCCGGACTGTGGTGCCCCTCATATGGGGCAATTGTCGGAATGATCGGGAAGGCTAGTCCCGCCACCAATACAGCAACGGCGCTTTCGCTGTCGTGGATTGACCGCTGCCTGGGCGACAGCGAAAAGGTGTCAGCCCTTGCCAGTCGATGGCGCGTTGAGGATGCCGGCCAGGATGCAGTGGCCTCTTGGGGCTGGACGCTGGAACGCGACCCGGAAGCAGGTCGACACTGGCGCCCGCGCGCCCGCGGCGTGAGCATAGACACAGAGCGGGGGTTTCGTTTTCGCGGCCGCACAGCAGCACTTACGGAAATTGTGAACTGGTTTGCGCGGGACGGAGAACGCCGTGCACTGGTAGTCACCGGCTCTCCCGGTGTAGGCAAGTCTGCGGTACTCGGCCGAATTGTGACCACCGCCGATGCGCGTATCGCAGCGGCGCTTCCCCCTGAAGATGCTGTCGTCAGAGCCCCAATCGACTCAGTGGCATGCGCCGTACACTCAAAGGGCAAAACGGCTCTCGAAGTAGCCACTGAGATTGCACGAGCCGCGTCAGCGGCCCTTCCTTCAAGCCCAGAAGATCTTCCTGGGGATTTGCGCGCTGCACTAAGTAAGCAAAATGGCCGGACATTCAACGTGGTGATTGACGCACTCGATGAGGCTACGACCCCAGAAGAGGCACGCACCATCATTTCTCGAATCGTTCAGCCATTGACGGAGACTTGCGCAGACATCGGAGTTCGAGTAGTCATAGGAAGTCGCCGACGCGATGAAGCCGGCGAACTAGTGGCAGCGTTCGGGCCAGCCGCTTACATCGTGGATCTCGACTCTCCTCAATACTTCGAGCGTGCCGACCTCGCGGCTTATGCGCAGGCCACACTGCAGCTCTTTGGCGATGAGCGACAAGGAAACCCCTACACAGATGATCAAGTTGCACATCCAGTCGCCAACCGAATCGCCCAAATTGCAGATGGTAATTTCCTGATCGCCGGCCTGGTTGCACGGACCCACGGGATGCACGACCGGGAAGCCATTACTGCAGAGCAGGTTTCCTTCACCCCGACCGTTGAGTCAACCCTGCGCGATTACCTTCGCCGCCTTCCACCGATCGACGGCGCTTCCGCAGAGGCCGTTCTCACTGCCCTTGCATACGCCGATTCTCCGGGATTCTCGTCCACGCTGTGGCAGACTGCTATCTTCGCAATTAGCGGTATCGAGATTCCCGAACAAAAGCTAAGAAGTTTTGCTCGCGGCCCGGCCGCAAATTTCCTTATTGAAACCAGCGACCACGCACGCACCGATACATATCGACTCTTCCACCAAGCACTCAATGAAGCGCTAATAATCGAGCGCACCCGTATAACCGACGAGCGTGCATTGTTTGATGCACTGCAGACACTGGGCCGAGCCACCGGATGGAACCAATGCCCGACTTATCTACTGCGGTCATTGGCAGGTCACGCGGCCCGCGGGGGATGCCTGGATAAGTTGCTGAGTGACGACAGCTACCTGCTTCATGCTGACCTGCATCGTCTAATTCCGCTAGCAGATCTCCATGCGTCAGCCAATACCCGGCCCCGAGCACGGCTACTGAGACTCACACCACGCGCGCTAAACGCGACGGCAAGTCTGCGTGTAGCACTCTTTAGCGTGACTGAAGCACAGCAAAGGCTAGGTGGATCTTACCGAGCCGCAGACTATCGCACACCATATCGAGCAGCATGGTCCACACTGCCTCCAACGCCCGAGAACGCCGTGTTTGAAGGCCACACTGACTCTGTTACGGCATTGTGTGCAGTGCATGTCGGGAACCGCCAGATGCTTGCCAGCGCCAGCGCCGACAGCACCGTACGACTATGGGACCCCGCAACAGGACGTCCCCAGCACACGCTAGAGGGTCACACGGACTCGGTCGTTGCGCTTTGCGCGATCCAGGCGGGGGGCCGCAGTCTCCTCGCCACTGCCGACGGCGGCGACTCTGAGTCCTACATTTATAGCGATACAAGCGCGGGCACACTTCGTCTGTGGGATCCCGCCACCGGGCACGCACTGCGAATTTTGGAAGGCCATACGGGCTGGGTTACCGCATTGTGTGCAGTGCATGTCGGGAACCGCGAGATGCTTGCCAGCGCCGGTGCTGACGGCGCAGTACGAATCTGGGAACCGACAACAGGCCGTTCCTATCTGACATTGGAAGGCCATACGGGCTGGGTTACCGCATTGTGTGCAGTGCATGTCGGGAACCGCGAGATGCTTGCCAGCGCCAGCACCGACGGCACGCTCATG
>NZ_JBVJHA010000001.1:441375-481787 GCF_055587065.1 Kitasatospora sp. NPDC048662
TTTGGAAGGCCATACGGGCTGGGTTACCGCATTGTGTGCAGTGCATGTCGGGAACCGCGAGATGCTTGCCAGCGCCAGCACCGACGGCACGCTCATGATCTGGGACCTAGCAACGGCCAGTGCACACCATACGATTCAGGGTCGCTCAATTTATACGATGTGCACGGTCCGTGCTGGCGACATCGAATTGATTGCTAGCGCCTCGTCAGCAGGAGTCAACCTGCTAAATCCGGAGACCGGGAGCCTGTTCCTTACTCTAGATGCACGCCCCGTGAACACGCTTTGCTCGGCTAGAGTCGAGGGCCGCGACCTCCTTGCCACGATCTACGACGATAGAGATGACGATAAGGTCGCGCAACTTTGGAATCTCTCGACCCAGCTTCCTGCGTATACGCTGATGGGACACTCAAGCGAGGCCACTGCGGCGTGCTCGGTGCAAATGGAAGGCCAGAACCTCCTTGCCGTTGCGGACAACGGTGAGGATGCCTACGCAAACTACGGAACTATACGACTCTGGAATCCCGTATCGCAGAATGCTCAAGTGACCCAACAAGAGGACCGCGCGCGAGCGACTGTTGCACTATGCGCCATCTATGTTGGCGGGCACCAAATTCTTGCAGCTGCGGCAGATGGCCAGGAGACGCAGCTGCTGGATCCTGCCACTGGAAGCCTCTATGACACTTTGGGGGACTACGCTACATCAATAACAGCGATGTGCTCAATCCGGGTGAAAGGTCATGACCTACTCGCCATCGCCAGTGAATCGGTACAGCTATGGGATCCGGTTACAGGTCTCCTATGCCACACGCCAGCCCACACTGGTTCCGTCCGAGCAGTCGGCTCCGTGAAGGTAAATGGGCATGACTTGCTCGCCATTGTGGATGGTTCAGTGTGGTTGTGGGATCCTGCGAGCGGCCGCGCCCGCCTTCACTTGGAGGGTGATACTCGCTGGATTACGGCGATCTCCAACCTGCGACTTGACGGTGAAGATCTGATCGTCACATCAGCGGATGACGGCTCAGTAGAATTGTGGGATCCCATAACTGGACAGAGACTCCCCTGGCTGGGCTTCAATGTTCCATGGATTACCGCTCTTTGCACGATACGAATCAACGGCGACGACCTCATCGCCACGGCTGGCGACGACCGCATAGTTCGCCTATGGCACATAGGGACCGCCCGATGCGTTCTTGAAATACCGGTCTATCGGCGTGTGTCAGCGCTAACCTCTTCTGGGACAAATCTGATTGCCGGGCTGGATGCTGGACTGCTCGCGTTGAGCCTCGACCCAGCCCTCCTCCGGCACACCCGTTAGCCTTGGTCTTGGCAGCGAGGCCATATCCGAAACACGGAGATCATCGGCCATATTTTTTCGTAGGCTACCGCCGACATACAAGAATTCCACCGAGGCACGTGATATTGAACGAACCTTCGGCCTTGATGGTTGCAGCGGCAATATCAGCCGCCCGACTGACAGTCTCCCGAAAGGGGACGCCACATTGCTCAGCCCACGCTTCGTAGGACGCGAGGTGGGCAACGACGGGGACTGGATCGGTGACCGCGATGGTACCGGGAAGGTCCCGACGCTGGATCTCGTGGAACGCAGTCCCAAGGAAGACTGCGGCCTTCTCCAACGAAAAGCGCGAGCTCAGAGACAACCGCGCTGGCCCCTCGGGCATACCCAGAACCTCGCCTGCGGCCCTGACCCAGAGCTCGTCGAGCTCGCGCTTGTCGGTGTCGCTGTTAGTCGAGGCGATGAGGACACCACCGGGGCGGAGCACTCGGGCCAGTTCCTGGATCGTCCCCTGGATATTCCCCACGTGATAGAGCATGTGCAGGGCCAGCACCGCGTCGGCGCTGTCGTCAGCGAAGGGCAGAGCTTGGGCGTCGGCCACCAGAACCGGCTTTGGGACGTCGGCGAGAATACCTGCCGAGATGTCTATCCCGACGACCTGGAGGTCGAGGCGGTCCTTGTGCAGGCGGCTAACGAACTTGCCGTTGCCGCAGCCGATGTCGAGCACAGTACCGCTCGTGCCGGCCAACTCCTCTAGGACGATCCCCGGCAGGTCATACTGCGGCTGCTGCCAGCGGTAGATCGACTGGCGAGCGGCCAGATGGCGTCCGTCGGCGTAGGCGCTGTTCGCGAGGATCGTCTTGTCAGCGACTGCGGCGTCCTGCTGTGCGGTGTTGCTCGTCACTTGGGCAGCTCCGGAGGGTTCGTGAGTGCGGGTCGAGAGCAGGCTTCTCGGACATTCTCACGGAGACTCCGGACGAGGGGGGAGCCGGTGTAGGCGGGGTCGGCGAGGCGGCTGCTCAGCGTTTGGAGTCGCGTCGAGATGCTCGCTGTTCTCCGGCCCGGTGCGGCATCCAGGACGATCGAGAGGTTCGCCTGCACGCCGTCAAGATCGCCGTGGGCCAGGTGGGCGTTGGAGAGGTCGAGGCGCGCGGCCAGCAAGTCGCCGGAGGACCGCTCCTGCTGCGGAGCAGACTCATACAAGTCGATGGCCTTGGACGACGCCTCGATAGCGCGGTTCACGTGCGGCCGACTGCCCAGGGTCAGGAGGGCCGTGCCGGCGTAGGTCCACTGCTTGGCCTCGGGGAAGGTGAACACGCCAGGAGAATCCACGACGCCGACTGCTGCACTCCGTGCGGCCTCCGCTGCCGATACGGCTCGTAGCGCGTTCGCACTGTCACCCAGTGCGGCGGTGGCTCGGGCTTCGAGGCTGAGAAGGCGGGCTGCGACGGTCCCGCCGTTGGTGTAGGGCAGTCCGGCTCGGGCCAGCTCGGCGGCTTGGCGGTGGTCCTGCTGCCAGTAGGCGATCAGGGACTGGACGGATCTGATCCAGGCCCGAAGGCCGTTGTGGCCGGCTGACTCTGCGCAGCGCCACGCTGTTCGTGAGTGGGTGGCCGCAGCTGTGTACTGGCCAAGGTCGAGGGCCACGTGAGTGGCCAGGCCGCACAGACGCCCGGCCTGCAGGTACAGGTGGCTTGCCTGGTAGGGATGCTGGCGCCCCTGGAGTAACTCGAACACGCCGCGCCGCAGCGCTCCGATTTCCTGGAAGAGCTCGGACAGGGGCTTGCTGACGTAGTCCGCTGCCAGCCTGGCGATGTCCGCGTCGATCTGCTCCAGAAGCGTGTCGTCTACGTTGGAGGCGCTCGCGAAGTGCAGGAAGAGGGCCGACTCCGCGGAATCGGCCGCCACCGCCGCAACGATGTCGTTGTCCGGGTCCGTACGCCGTCCTGGCAGTGCGGGCGGGTGGTCTTCTCTGCCATCGCCGGGGCGCGGAATTGCTGCGCGGTTTGCCGGCGGTGCTGGCAGCATCTCGGCCAACTGGTCGACCGAGACCTTCAGGGCATGGGCGAGCTTCGGTCGCATCCAGGGCTGCGGGGTGCCTCTGCCGCTCTCCCAGCGCCCCACGGTCGTACGGTCCACCTGGAGGGCTTCGGCCAGGGACTCCTGGGTGTGGCCGACGGCCTCCCTGCGCTGGATGAGCTGGTGCCGCTTGGGTGCCATCCCTGCCCTCTCGTGATGCGCCAGTTCGTCCGTAGCCGTAACACGCCAGGTCATGGCCGGGTTTGCGGCATGGATACCTCATCGCTGCATCAATTCTGCTCTGGTTCACCGGCGTTAGAGGCGGTTCTGTAGAGACCTGCCGGGTGAATTCCCGGCGCGAATCGGCCCGCTGCCGACCTCGTTCCGGTGAAAGGTCCGCACTCATGTCCGTCGCCACTCTCAATGCCCCCGTACCAGCACCGTTCGGCTTTCGTCTGCAGCCCAGTGCCGAGGCCGTGCCGGACGCTCGACGGAAGGTCATAGCGGCGGTGCGTCGGTGGGACCTGCCACTGGCCGAGGACGCGCTTCGCGACGTCGAGTTGCTGTCCAGCGAGTTGATCACCAACGCCGTAATCCACACGGAGGCCCCGTGCGCCGTGTGCGTGTCCTGGAACGGTGAGCGGCTGCGCGTTTCGGTGACGGACGTCAGCCGCGAGCTGCCGGACGCAGGTGGGGAGGATCTCGATGCCACCGGCGGGCGAGGGCTGTTCTTGGTGGCGGCACTTGCGACGGACTGGGGCGCGGAGCCGGACCCAGCGGGCAAGCGGCTCTGGTTCGAGGTCGGCACTGCTGCGGCGGTGTCGGGTGCCCGCGACTCACCGCGCTCGTGAGAGCTGCTGCCCCCAGGGCTCGGGACACCATGCCGGCCAGCGCCTGACAGAGCTTCCTCCCCGTCCAACTCGGGTTGGGAGGAATACAGGTGGCCGCGCCGGTCGACAGCCAAGCGGCGCAGCCAAGCCACCTGACGTTCGATGCCAGGTTCGCCTGGCACCGATACATCGCTGCACCCACGACGGGGCCGGGCAGTCGGTCCGCCCCAATAATTCCGAAGGAGGGCTTCATGCCCGAGAACCTGACGAGCAGCGCCGAGCTGGAGGGCGACGGCCTTCTGGTCGCCCGCACCAAGGTGGCCGCGGCCCGCTCGCGTGGCGAGCAGCCGTCGGACGGCGGCTCCACCGGCCGAACCGACACCAACGACTGACGGCTGCATCACGATGACCGCCGAGCACTTCTCGGTGGTTGAGCGTCTGGGCGGGGATGACTTCCTCGCCCAGACGCTCAGCCGCAGCTTCAAGGTCGCGCGCGGCGAAGCCGCGTCACTCGCCGGGTTGATGAGCTGGGATGACCTCAACGCCATACTGACCCACCACCGGTTCGAACCCCCTCGCTTCCGCCTCGCCGCCAACGGGGAGCAGGTGCCCGCGCACACCTACTCCCGGCCGATCACCACCCGGCGGAGCACCGTCTGGCACCAGCTCCAGCCCTCCGAGTTGCACCAGCGTCTCGCCGCGGGTGCCACGCTGGTCCTGGACGCCGTCGACGAACTCCACGCCGGAATCGGCGCTCTGGCCGGCCAGCTGGAGCGCTGGCTGCGAACCGGCGCACAGGTCAACCTGTACGCCTCCTGGACCGGCACCGAGGGCTTCGGCGTCCACTGGGACGATCACGACGTGGTCGTCGTCCAGCTCGACGGCGCGAAGCGCTGGCGCATCTACGGCCCCACCCGCGCATTGCCGATGCACCGCGACGTCGAGACGCCTGAGCCACCGCCCGAGGAGCCCGTCGCCGATCTGGTCCTCACCGCCGGCGATGTGCTCTATCTGCCTCGGGGCTGGTGGCACGCCGTCGCCGCCTCCGAGGGCCAGCACTCGCTGCACGTCACGTGCGGGCTGCAGAGCACGACGGGTGCCGACTTGATCACCTGGCTGTCGGAGATGTTGCGTGCTCACCAGGCCATCCGAGCGGATGTCCCGCGTTTCGGGGCCGCCGAGGAGCAACGCGCCTTCCTCGACACGATCGGCAAGCTCATCGAGACCGAGCTGGAGAGCGACGACCTGATCGCCCGCTTCTCCTCCGCCCGCGACGCCACCGAGCGAGCCCGGCTCGCACCGTCGTTGCCCCACATCACGGCGGCCCCACCGGATGCCGACCTGCAGGTACGCCTGGTCACCACGCGGCCCGCGCTCGCGGCCATGCCCGACGGCACAGTCCGGCTTACCGCCGGAGGCGAGGAGTGGACCTTCGCCGCCAAGGCCGAGCCGATGCTCGCGCTCCTCGCCGACGGGGAACCTTACCGGCTGGCCGATCTCGCTCAGGCCGCAGGCATCACTCTCGGCCAAGCGGCTGGTGTCGTGACGGAGCTGGTCGACGGCCAGGCCGCTGCGATCGGAGGCCCACAATGACCGCCCGGCTGGGCCTCGGCACTTACCGCTGTCACGATGTGGCCGAGGCCGCAGTGAGGGCCGCTTCCCGGGGTGCCGACTGGGTGGATACCGCGCCCAACTACGAGGGTGGTCGGGCGGAGGCGGCACTGGCCCTGGTTCTGGCGGCGTATCCGGATCTTCACGTCTCCACGAAGGTGGGTTTCGTCCCTCCCAGTGCCAGGCGGATCGGAGTGCGCGCTGGTGCACTGTCCGCCGGTGATGCCAAGCGCGGGCACTGCCTGGCACCTGACTACATCGCGTGGCAGGTCGCCCGTAGCAGGCGCATGCTCGGCCGCATCCCCGACGTGGTGTTCCTGCACAACCCGGAACACGACTGCCAGGAAGACGAGATCGCCGACCGGCTCTACTCCGCGTTCCTCGCCTTGGAGGAGGCGTGCAGCCAGCGCGTCATCAGTTCCTACGGAGTGGCTACCTGGCGTGGTTTCAGCAGCGGGCTCTTCGACGTGTCTGCCCTGCTCGAACTCGCGACCAAGGCCGGCGGCCCGCAGCACCACCTGCGGGCGATCCAACTCCCCATCTCCCTCGTCCACCTCGGCGCTGTCGCCCAGGCCCTCGACGGACACGGCCCGCTGGTCGATGCCTTGGATGCGGGACTGGAAGTGTTCGCCTCCGCCCCGCTCCACGGTGGCGAGATCCCCGGCATCGTGACCCGTGAGCTGATCGACCTGATCAGCCCTGGCAGCACGCCCGCGCAGGCTGCCCTCGCCGTCGTCGCCTCGACCACCGGAGTGAAACGCGTGCTTCTGTCGACGGGGAATCCGGAACACTGGACGCAGGCCGCCGATGCCGTCGGCCGTCCGCCGTTGTCTCCGGACGTGCTGCGAAGGGTCGTTGATGTACTCGGAACCTGAGCCGGACATCGCCGAGCGGATGCGCGGGATGCACGCCACAGCCGCAGCGGCGCTCGACGCGACGCCGATCGGCTCGCGCGACGCATGGGGCTGGCGTGGACGTACCCTCAGCCGCCCGGTTGCCACGGCGTCCGGCGAGGGATGGCTTCGCCTGGTGTCCGCCCCGGCCGACAAGGCAGGAGGAAAGCTCTGGGAGGGACCGCAGGAGGCAGAACGGCTCATGCCCCCTGCGGTCCCCAGGCCGCATCTGAGGGGCCGACACACCTGGACCAACGGTGAGCACGGCTACCTGGCCGAGCTGTACGACAGGATCACCGTCCCCACCATCACCACCCACGAGCCGACCCTCCGGAAGGCTCCCGACCTGGACGACGCCTGGTGGGACGCACTCAGCACCGCCCTCGACGCCATCGTCACCGTCCCCAGCGAACGAGTGGCAGTCCGCCAGGAATACCTCGACCGCGCCATGCCGCAGTACCTCGGCATGGCGATCGACACCAAGGCACCCGCCTGGACCACCGCCCACGGCGACCTGCACTGGGCCAACCTCACCGGCCCGACCCTCACCGTCCTCGACTGGGAAGGCTGGGGCATCGCGCCCGCCGGATACGACGCCGCACTGCTGTACTCCTACAGCCTCCTTGTCCCGGACACCGCTGCCGAAATCCGGCGGCGGCTCGGCCACATCCTCGACACGGCTGCAGGGAGGTTCGCGGAACTCGTGGTCATCACTGAACTCCTGCAGACCACCACCCGGGACGACAACCTCGACCTGGAGAAGCCCCTGCGGAGGCGGCTCTCCGAGATCACCAGCGCCCAGCCCGCCGTTCGAGGGACCGGCGCCGGGTAGCCCTTGGGATATCCAACGCGACAACTTGCTCCTCCCGGGGCACAGCAACTGCCGTGTCGCCCCCACTCAGCCAACCGTCCGCTTCGACGCGTCCGACCAGGACGGACAGCCTGAAAACTCCTGGCGGTCTGTCCGTCCGGCCCGGAGAATCCGATCTCATGGGAGCCGACATACACGGGTTCGTCGAGTGCCGGGCCACTTACGGCACGCTCGACGAGGACAAGGCGCGCTGGCACGCGGCGATAGACCTGGACCTGCTGTACGGCGGGCGGAGCTACGACGCCTTCGGCTGCCTGTTCGGCGTGCGGAACCATGCCGGCTTCCGCCCACTGGCCGGAGATCGAGGCATACCCGCCGACGTGTCGCCCCAGACCCGACAGGCGTACGAGGAATGGGCCCCCGATGGGCACAGCCCGTCCTGGATCAGCTGGGCCGAACTGGCCACGGTCGACTGGGACGAACCCGCCGACGCCGTGGACGAGCGCGTTCACGAGTACACGCGCACGCCGGACCGGGGTTGGGTACGGACGGGCAAGTCGTTCCGCGACAGTCAAGGCAGGTCGGAAGGCGCCGAGTGGATCGAGGACGGGAGGCTGCTCCGCGTCGTGCGAATGGTGCGCCGGGACGCCGTGCCGGAGGACGGCGAGTGGGCACCGGTGTGGAAGGCCATGAGCGCCCTCGCCGATGCCCATGGCGGAGAGAATGTCCGGCTCGTCGTCTGGTTCGACAACTGACTACAACTCCGCGCCTCCTGAAAATTCTGACCAGGAGGCCGTGCTCTGCGACTACCGTGCCGCTGTGACTCTCACCGATGCCGAGATAGACAACCTGCTCGCACCCGCTGGGCTTCTCTTCCTCGAACGGGTCCATGGAGAGGTCCAACTGCCGTCTCTCCCGCCGGGCCACTCGCCCGCAAGCGCCGGACCCGAGCACGGGCGGTTCGACTCGCACGAGCACGAGGTTGCCGATCTGGACGCTTCGGACATGGCCGAGAAGGTCAACGCGAGCTGGCACCGGATGGCGACGCAGTACGGGCTGTTCGACGGGAACCGCGAGTTCCTGCTCGCAGTCGGCCGCGCGCGCCTTGGGGAGGATCCGGACGAAGAGCCGTACACGGTGTGGCTTCGAGTGCGGCTACTCGATCAGTGGGACTTGGTGGGGAGCGAGGCGGATCTCCTGAGGAGCGGGTTCGCAACGCTCTTCACCACTCGCTTCGTCCCAGAGTTCACTGCGGCTTCCCTGGACGGCCGAATGATGATGAACACCACCGTCTGGGGCAACGGCACCATCAGCACGATCGTCATTCGCCCGTAGCCCGGCCGCGCAAAGAGCCGACCGTGCGACACCCAATCGCCGAGCCAACCCATGGGGCTAATGGCGAAGAGCCTGGTTGGTGGCTGTGCGCCCTCGCGCAGCCACCAACCAGGGCAGATAGCGCGAGGCCGTAGGACCGTCGTACGCGACAACTTGCTCCGCCCTCAGGGCGGGGCTGGGGTAAGGACTCCTTACCCCACAACTTGCTCCGGCTGGCCGGGGCTCGCGGTAAGCAGCGCTTACCGCACAACTTGCTCCGCGTGCGGCCCTCTCCGCCTTCGACGGTGTGGGGCTAGGCTCTCAAGGACCGGCAGTTGGAGGGGGCATGGGCGGCGAAGTCAGGTACTTCACGCTGGTCTGTGACGACGTGCCGTACAGCGTCGTGTTGGCCGATCCTGGCGCCCGCACCATGGACGTGCTGAAGGAGATCCGCCGACTCACCGGGCTCAGTCTGTGGCACGGCAAACTCCTCCTCGGCCAGCTTCCAACGACGGTTCTCGAAGACCAACCCGAAGACGCAGCTCGGGCAGCTGCCAGCGCTCTTCGCGCCGTTGGCGCTGTCGCCCATGTCATCGAGCAGATCGACTGAGAATCCGTCCGCTGCCCACCGGGTTGCACTCGTCCCACGCGTTACACACCTGGTCAGGGCGGTACGGGTGGCGCTCCCGGGACGACAGCACCCGTTGCGGAGAACGAACCCGTCCCCGCCCTGAGCTGGGCGGGGACGGGTGGTACGACTGGCGGCAAGTCAGCTGCCGTTAGCGGCATGCGGCTCAGCGGGCTCGGGGCAGTAGCGGCTCCAGGCGTCGAGGAAACCGTTGCGGGTGAAACCCTTGAGCTGCACGCCATCCGGGAAGCGGATGTTCATCGAGCCGATGCCGTAGTCCTTGAGCAGGAGCTGCAGGCCACGGGCGCTCAGCCCCGTCGGTCCGTACTCGGCCCACGGCGCCTCATAGTCGGCCTTCAGGGCGGTCAGGAGGTGCTCGGTGGACAGGGCGTCCGGGTTGCCACCGGCGGCGAAGACGCGGCGGATGTCGACCAGGATCCTCGTCCTCAGGCCGCCGTCCTCGTCCTGCCCGGACTCGAACGCGGTCATGGCACGGCAGGCCGCGCGAGCCCGCACCGGCCACTCACCTCCGGCGAGGTCCGCGACCGTCACCAAGGGCTCCCAGGTGTCAGCGGCACGGTCGTCGACCGGCATGGGCGGCTCCATGTCGGTCGCCGCGTCGGTCAGCGGCACCAGCCAGGCGTGAAGGCCGTCGCGCAGCTCGCGCAGGCCCGGGTTGTCCCGGTCGGAGCGGTACGAGGAGACGCGCTCGCCCGGTGCGCGGCGGCGCATGCGGATGACCACTGACCGGTCCATGATCGTGTCCGGAAGGTCGCCGATGCCGGCCAGGGCTGCCATGGCGAAGGTGGGGAACTTGACCACCTTGTGGTCCGGGCCGGTCACCCGCAGGGTGGGGCGATTGCGCTGGTGACCGGCGTTCAGCAGGCCCCGAAGGTCTTCGTTCTTCTCGGCCGCCTTGACGGTGCCGAACATGGTGTCGGCCTCGTCCACGAGCAGGGTCGGCGGCTGGTCGGTGATCGACCGGAAGATGGCCGCCGAGGACGCGTTGACCGTGATGAGCGGGTCGTGCACGGTCTCGGTGACGATGTCGAGCAGCCGAGACTTCCCACAGCGCTTGGCCGGGCCGATCACGGCAAGACGCGGGGCATGCTGCCAAGCGGGCTGTAGATGGGTGGCGGCAACCCACAGCGTCACGGCATCCAGAGCTTGCTCGGACGGGAAGATCACGAAGCGAGCTATGGCGGATCGGAGTTCGCAGAGCAGCTCGGCTCCCGGCGATGACGGAGTGACCGGCAGGTCGCCGCTTCCGGTCATCCCGCCGAAGACGTCCGGGTCACCGACCTGTCCCGCCGGGGCACTGACCGGGTCAGCGGTGACCTGACCGGTCAAGGCACCGGGCTCCCGGTCAGTCCGGTCGGTCAGTACGTCGTTCTGACCGACCGCCGGTCGGTAGTGACCGGGTTGACCGGGGACGGCAACGGCGGGCCAGCCCTCCGCCGGATCTCCCGACGCAGGCTGGCGGGAAGTAGAGTTCACGGTGAAGCTCCTCGCTGGTGCGCACGACCTCGACCGTCGCGCTGCCACCGGTTGAATTGATTCGCTGATCTGGGGACTTCGCCCGGCCCTCGGTGTTCGTAGCACCGAGGGCCATCGCGTTCCCGGCCTGCCGAGCCGACGAGCCGACTTGACTCAACTCGCAGGCTGGTGGAGTCCGTTGCGCCGGTTTGCGACCGGCGGGCGACGCGACGATACGGCCGCCCTGACGGAAGATCCACTGCTCCGGTGGCAGTCCTCTCACGGCAGACAAGCTCGTGGCCCGACCTGCGGCCTTGTCGTCACGCAGCCGCACCGTCCGGCGCGACGTCGATGCCCAGCAGCCGCAGGAGGTCTGCGGTGATCACCCGGTACTTCTTGCCCAGCCGCAGCACGCGGCACGGGTAGGCGTCCCGCCGCGCCAGTTCGTAGCCCTTGCTGCGGCCAAGGCCGATCGCGCGGTTGGCGGTATCCAGGTCGATGGCGGCCGGCAACGCGAGCAGCTCCGCCCGGCTCATGCCCGTGAGCTCCTGGTTGCCCGTCTCAGTTCGCACAGCTGTCTCCATTCACAGGGGGCGAGCCCCGGTCGGCGGCCCCGGCAAGTCCGGGATCGAGGAGCAGCTTGCACCGCAATAAAGTGTCGATATGACACACGACGAAGTGGAATCTTGGTCGGCGCAGGTCACGAGAACCGTGATCACCGAGGTTCGTAGGTGCCGGAAGGAGCTGGGCATGACCGCGCAGGACCTGGCCGACGCCTGTGAAGAGCTGGGCCACCCCATCCCGCGCAACGTCATCGCGAACTGGGAGTCCGGGCGCCGACTGACCCTCACCGTCCCGGAGCTGCTCGTGCTCGCCAAGGCAGTCGACGCGCCGCCGGCCGCCCTGGTCTTCCCGCTCGGCGGGAGTACCAACGTGGACTGCCTCCCGCACGAGAGCCGAGACCCGTGGACGGCGTTCAGCTGGTTCACCGGCGAGGACCTGGACTTCGGCGACGCGGCCGTGTTTCGCGAGTACGCGGGCGTCGAGCACCGCATCCGGACCGGGCACCACGACGCCTGGCAGCTCCAGTTCTCCGGCGCGCGGGAGGACTGGCCGCACGGTGCCGAAGCCGAGTTCGGCCGCCTCGTGAAGGCCGTTCGCTCGGAGCTCGTGCCGATCCGACACCGCATGCGCGAGCTGGGGCTGACTCCCCCTCCGCTCCCCAGCCACCTCGCATTCCTCGACACCGACCACAAGGACGACCGGATGAAGGAGGGAACCCCGTGAAGGGCTCCACCTACCACCGCTGCTACTGCCGGGACGCCGACACCGGCAAGCCGCTTGGCAAGGCCTGCCCGAAGCTCGGCAGCCGCAAGCACGGTTCCTACGCGGTCCGCCAGGAGCTGCCCAACCGCGAGGACGGCTCACGCCGGTCCTTCAACCGCTCCGGATATGAGTCCCGGAAGACCGCCCAGGCCGATCTCGACCAGGTTCGCGAGCTGCTGCACATCCCAGACGCGGACGACCCTGACGGCCTCGCACAGATAGCCGACCTGCTGGAGAAGATCGCCCACGAGAAGGCCCCACTGCCCGACGTGGACGAGACCCGGCGCCGGCTCTCCTCCGGGCAGGACCTCCAGAACCGCCTGACGGTCGGTGAGTGGCTCGATCAGTGGCTGGCTGGCAAGCGCGGCCGCCAGACCGCGATCAGCCGCGACGAGAGCAGCATCCGGCTGCACCTCAAGCCGCGGATCGGCCACATCAGGCTCGACCGCCTCCGGGTCCGGCACTTGGAGGAGATGTTCGCGGCCATCGAAGACGCGAACATTGAGATCGCCGAAGCGAACGCCCAACGCCGAACCGCCATCGACGAACTGGCCCAGATCCCGTGGAAGGGCCGTGAGTTCCGGGCCCAACGCAAGGCCCTCAAGGCTGCCATCGCCGAGATGGAGCCGTTCCGCCGGACCGTCAGCGCAGCGACCTGCCAGCGGATCCGGTCCACCCTCCGCGCCGGCCTCAACGCCGCGATCCGACGGCAGATCATCACCTTCAACCCGGCCTCCCACGTCGAGCTGGAGTCCGCGAAGCGCCCCAAGCCCCTCGTGTGGACCGAGGAGCGGATCGAGCAGTGGGAACTCACCGGCGAGCGGCCGTCCTCGGTGATGGTCTGGACGCCGGAGCAGACCGGCGCCTTCCTCGACCAAGCCGCCAGCGACCGCCTCTACGCGCTGTTCCACCTGATCACCTTCCGGGGGCTCCGGCGTGGCGAGGCGTGCGGCCAGCGGTGGGCCGACACCAACCTGAAGGCCGGGCTCCTCACGGTGGCCAAGCAACTCGTCGTGGACGGCTGGGCGGTCTACGAGGACGATCCCAAGACCGACGCGGGCGCCCGCACGATCGCCCTCGACTCCGAGACGGTGGCCGTCCTGGCGGCGCACCGCGAGCGGCAGCGGGCCGATCGCGAGCAGTGGTGCGACGCCTGGGTCGAGACCGGCCGGGTCTTCACCAAGGAGAACGGCGAGTGGCTGCACCCGACCGCCGTGACCGACCGGTTCCGCGAGCTGGCCGAGGGGGCCGGCCTGCCGCCGATCCGGCTGCACGACCTCCGGCACGGCGCGGCGAGCCTCGCTCACGCGGCGGGCGCGGACCTGCACTCGATCAAGGAGATGCTCGGCCACTCCTCGATCGGCATCACCTCGGACACCTACACGACCCTGCTCCCCCAGGTCGACCGGGCGATCGCCGAAGCCGCAGCGCAGCTCGTCCCCCGGGCCAACAGGCCGCGCAAGGCTGTCCAGTCCACGGCAAACCCCCAGCCCACCGGGTCATCCGCTCACGCATCGCTCACGCAAACGGCCTCGGACGAGAAGTCCGAGGCCGGCGATGAAGCCCCCAGAAGGCCAAACCTGCAGCTCATCCGAGGTGGAAACGAGAGCCCCCTGTCGGGTTCGAACCGACGACCCCCGCTTTACAAGAGCGGTGCTCTGGCCAGCTGAGCTAAGGAGGCGTGGTGGCCGTCCGCGGGATACGCGTCGGCACCAGTGGGCAGTGTACCGGGCGGGGGCGGGGGGATGCGGGCGGTTGCCGGGACGGGGGCGGGTGCGGGCGGTGGGGGTCGTGACCGGATCGATGCGGAAGTCGGGGGCGGGCGAGGGCTGACAAAAGAAGGAGTCGGCAGGTACCGTCACGAGGAGCCGCGCCGGGGTCGGTGGTCCAGACCACTCGGGGCGGCCGGGACAACTCCACCTTTACTCGGATCGTCCGGCACGTTCCTGCCGGTGAAGGAGCGAAGCAGCATGGCTTCTGTGACGTACGACAAGGCCACCCGTGTCTACCCGGGTGCCGACAAGCCGTCGGTCGACGCGCTCGACCTGGAGATCGGCGACGGCGAGTTCCTCGTCCTGGTCGGCCCCTCCGGCTGTGGCAAGTCCACCTCCCTGCGCATGCTGGCCGGCCTGGAGGACGTGAACGACGGCGCCATCCGCATCGGCGACCGCGACGTGACCCACCTGCCGCCGAAGGACCGGGACATCGCGATGGTGTTCCAGAACTACGCGCTGTACCCGCACATGACCGTCGCCGAGAACATGGGCTTCGCCCTGAAGATCGCCGGCGTCAACAAGGCGGACATCCGCACCAAGGTCGAGGAGGCCGCCAAGATCCTCGACCTGACCGAGTACCTGGACCGCAAGCCGAAGGCGCTCTCCGGCGGTCAGCGCCAGCGTGTCGCGATGGGCCGCGCGATCGTCCGCCAGCCGCAGGTCTTCCTGATGGACGAGCCGCTGTCGAACCTGGACGCCAAGCTCCGCGTCTCCACCCGCACCCAGATCGCCGGCCTGCAGCGCCGCCTGGGCATCACCACGGTCTACGTCACCCACGACCAGACCGAGGCCATGACCATGGGCGACCGCGTCGCGGTGCTCGACAAGGGCGTGCTCCAGCAGGTCGACGCCCCGCGTGCCATGTACGACAAGCCCGCCAACCTGTTCGTGGCCGGCTTCATCGGCTCCCCGGCGATGAACCTGGTCGAGGTTCCGCTGGTGGACGGCGGCGTCAAGTTCGGCGGCTCGGTGATCAACATCGACCGCGAGGACCTGTCGAAGGCCGGCCAGGCGAAGAACGTCGTGGTGGGCATCCGCCCCGAGCACTTCCAGGTGGTCCCGGCCGGCGGCGTCGAGGGCGTCGCGGTCACCGTCAACGTGGTCGAGGAGCTCGGAGCGGACGGCTTCGTGTACGGCACCACCCAGGTGTCGGGCCAGGACAAGGACATCGTGGTGCGCGTGCACAGCCGTGAGATCCCGCAGCGCGGCGAGACCATCCACGTCGTCCCGGTCGGCAACGAGACCCACGTCTTCGCCACCACCGGCGAGCGCCTCAGCCGCTGACCCTTCGCCGCCGTCACCGACGAGCGCACCGGAACCCCCTGCCCACGCGGTCGGCAGGGGGTTCCGCCATTCCCGGGCCGGGGCCCCGCGTCAACCTGATGGCGGAACAAAACAGGACAGCGGTCACTCGTTGGGGTAACGCGGCGCGCCCATTCCGCCACGCACCGCTACTCTCCTGTGCGTGAAACAGCTCGTTCGCCGAATCGGCCAGACCGTTGCCCTCACCCTGCCGGTGATCCTGGTGACCACCGGCACTCTCGCCGTCACCCGGGTCCCGTGGGCCCCGCCGACGGGCCTGGATCAGCAGGTGGTCGCGGCATCCAGCGGGGACGGCACCATCGGCCGGACCTCCACCTCCCCCAACACCCAGGGCCTGGCCGCGCAGGACGCGCTCCGGGTCGATCTGATGGAGGAGCTGAAGAACCACAACCCGGGCACCGCGCTCGACCTGCTGGAGCGCACCATGCGCGAGAAGCCCTCCCTCACCCCGTACTGCAGCGCCCTGGCCGGCGAACTCGGCCGCGCCGCGGTGAAGAAGTACCAGGGCGACGTCCAGCGCGCCCGCTCCTTCGCCCGCCCGGTCTGCGACGGTTCCTTCGCAGCAGGCGTGGTCGGCTGACAGCCGGGGCACAGAGAACCGCGCGAGACGGAAGGCACCCGTCAGCAAGCTCGCGACGCAGGGCAATGACCTGCGCTTGATCGCGACCTCGCTGACGGGTGCTTGGCTTGTCGCGCAGTCCCCGCGCCCCAGCTTCGCGCCCCCCGGTTTCGCGCCCACGGTGTCGCGCCCACCCGCCAGACCGACGAAAGGGCCCCTTCCGGGAAGATCTCCCGGAAGGGGCCCCGCCGTACGTCGGCCCGCCGTCAGGCCGTCCCGCCGGCGCCCGTCGGCCGCATGCCGAGCTCCAGCAGCGGCGGCCCACTGCCCAGGAGGCCGCCGATCACCCCGTGCGAGGGCTGCGAGCGCGGGCTGCTGGGTGCACCGCCCGTTCCGGCGCCGCCGGTGCCCGTGCCGCCGCCGGAACCGCTCGTGCCGCCGGTGCTGCCCCCCGCCCCGGCCCCGGCGTGCGGCGCCGGGCTGGAGCTGCCGGACGTGCCGGCACTCGGCTTGGGCTTGCCGCTGCTGCTGCGGCTGGGCGAGGGAGAGGGCGAGACCTTGGTGGGGCCCTGGGACGGCGCCGAGGTCGAGGCGGCCGGGGAGGGCGACGGTCCGTTGCTCGGCCAGACCGGGGAGCCGTAGTCCGTCGGCGGGTGCACGGGTGTCTGGGTGCGGCCGGTACGGACGGCGGCGCCCAGCAGCGAGCCGGTCAGCAGGGTCAGGCCGACCACCACGGCGGTGACCACCGAGCGGCGGCGCAGCATCCGTCGCCGGACCGCGCCGGGTTCGGTGGGCCCGTGGCGGCGGAACGCCTCCAGGGCGATCCGGCCGTCCAGCGAGGCGAACGGGGCGCCGGCCATCAGCAGCGGGCTCCAGGCCGCGAGGAAGATCAGGTCGGGGGTGTCGTAGGCCGGCACCGCCTTCCAGCTGACGGTGAACAGCAGCGCCGCCGACAGCGCCATCGCACCGCCTGCGGCGAGCCGCTGCCACAGGCCCAGGATGGACAGCACGCCGATCACGATTTCCGCGAAGGAGACCGCGAGGCCCGCTCCGACCGGGTGGGCCATGGCGAAGTCCAGCAGCGGCCGGGCGACCCCCCAGGGGTGCAGCGAGGACAGCCAGCGCATCATCGAGCCGCGCTCGCCGCCGTCGAAGTACACCGGGTCGCACAGCTTGCTGAACCCGGCGTAGACCGACAGCGAGCCGAGCAGCACCCGCAGCGGCAGCAGCACCAGGCCGAGGTCGACCCGGCGGCCGGGGTACCAGGCGTGCTTGGAGCCCTCGCCGAGCGACGGTGTCTCGGGCAGCTCGCCCTCGGGCTGCCAGCTGTGCCCGCCGACCCGCACCGACTCGTCCAGCAGCTCGGCGACACCGACCCGCGAGGACTCCTCCGAGCCCGCGCCCGCCCCGGAGCCCGCGCCCGCCCCGTACTGCCGGGGGACGGCCTGCAGTTGCTGGGTGTCCTGTTCGGCGAAGGCCTTCGCCGGGGCGGGGACGGTGTTCAGCCGGACGGCTTCGAGCAGTTGGGTGGCGGCGGTGTCGCCGGGCGCGGCCTGGCCGCTCCAGGTGACCACCCGGGGCTTGCGGCGGGGCGCGGTGCCGGTGACCGAGGCCGCGGTGATCCCGGCCAGCGTGGGCACCGCCGCCGCGGGCACCACGACCTGCGGGGTGACCAGCGGACGGGTGCCGTGCTGCAGGTTGTACGGGTCGCCGAAGGCGGCACCGGCCGGGCGGTCGATCAATGCGGTCACCGGGCCGGAGAGCCTGACCCGGAAACTGGCCTGGGTGCTGCTGAGCTTCGCCGGGTCGGACGGAACCCGGACCGTGTTGAGGCCCGGGCCGTCGTCTATCCCCGCGGAGCGCTGCCCGAAACGCCGAGGTGTTCTGGTGTCCACACCCCTCTAACCGGGTGACGGGCCTTGAGGACACTCTCCCGGGTGGATTCCGGGCGGGGCTTTGAAGTGATCATGAAAAATCCGGTCGGGTCCGACCGGACCCGACCGGTTGACGCACAAAAACGACGCGCCGCGACGGTCCGTCAGCGCTTGGCGCGCAGCCGGGCCGCTTCGTACAGCACGATGCCGGCGGCGACACCGGCGTTCAGCGACTCGGTCTGGCCGGGCATCGGGATCCGCACCCGCAGGTCGCAGGTCTCCGACACCAGCCGGGACAGGCCCTTGCCCTCGGAGCCGGCCACGATCACCACGGGGCCGGTCAGCGCGTCGAGGTCACCGATCTCGGCCTCGCCGTCGGCGGCCAGGCCGACCACCATCAGACCGGCCTTCTGGTAGGCCTCCAGCGCGCGGGTCAGGTTGGTGGCGCGGGCCACGGGCAGTCGGGCCGCCGCACCGGACGAGGTCTTCCAGGCACCGGCGGTCATACCGGCCGCGCGGCGCTCGGGGATCACCACGCCGTGCGCGCCGAACGCGGCGGCGGAACGGACCACGGCACCCAGGTTGCGGGAGTCGGTGACGCCGTCCAGCGCCATGATCAGCGCGTCCTGCCCGAGGTTGGCGGCCTCGTCCAGCAGGTCCTCGGGGTGCGCGTACTCGTACGGCGGGACCTGGAGCACCAGGCCCTGGTGGTTCAGGCCGCCGGTCATCTGGTCCAGCTGCGGGCGCGGGGCCTCCATCAGCGGGACGCCGCGCTCGTTGGCGGCCTGGAAGGCGTCGCGGACGCGGTCGTCGGTGTCGATGAACTGCTGCACGTACAGCGCGTTCGCGGGCACGCCGCCCTGCAACGCCTCGACCACCGAGTTGCGGCCCACCACCAGCTCGGCCGCGCCCGCGCCGCCGCGGCCGCTGCGCGAACCGGCACCGGCCCGGCGCATGCCGGCCCGGGACTTGGCGTCGCGCTCGCGCTTCAGCGCCGCGTTGGCGGCACGCTGCTTGGGGTGCCCCTTGCGGGCCTCGCCGGGCGGCGTCGGGCCCTTGCCCTGCAGTGCCTTCCGGCTGTGGCCGCCGGTACCGACACTCGCGCCCTTCTTCGACCCGGGGTTGCGGCGGTTCCTGCGCTGGCTGTTGCCGGCCATGGCTGTACTTCCTGTCTCTGCGTCTGCTTCGTGCGTGGGGGCCGCACCCATACAAAGGTACGGCCCCCACGCGCCCCGAGGGGCTACTGGTTGATCGTCCAGCGCGGGCCGGACGGGGTGTCCTCGATCGCCAGCCCGGCCTGGCCGAGCTGGTCGCGGATGGCGTCCGCGGTGGCGAAGTCCTTGCGGGCGCGGGCCGCCTGGCGCTGCTCCAGCACCAGCTTGACCAGCGAGTCGACCACGCCAGTGAGTTCCTCGCCCTGGCTGCCGCTGCCGGCCCAGAAGTCGTCCAGCGGGTCCAGGCCGAGCACGCCGAGCATCGCCCGGACCTCGGCGAGACGGGCGGCGGTGGACTCCTTGTCGTCCGCGCCGAGCGCGCTGTTGCCCTGCCGGACGGCGGTGTGCACCACGGCCAGCGCCTGCGGCACGCCCAGGTCGTCGTCCATCGCCTCGGCGAACGCCAGCGGCACCTCGGGCGCGGCGTCGACCATGCCGCAGCGCTCGACGGCGCGCTCGATGAAGCCCTCGATCCGGGCGAACGCGGTCTCGGCGTCGCGCAGCGACTCCTCGCTGTACTCGATCATCGAGCGGTAGTGCGGGCCGGCCAGGTAGTAGCGCAGCACGATCGGCCGCCAGCGCTGCACCATCTCGGAGACCAGCACCGAGTTGCCCAGCGACTTGGACATCTTCTCGCCGCTCATGGTGACCCAGGCGTTGTGCACCCAGAAGTTGGCGAACTCGTCGCCGTACGCCTTGGACTGGGCGATCTCGTTCTCGTGGTGCGGGAAGATCAGGTCCAGCCCGCCGCCGTGGATGTCGAAGGAGCTGCCCAGGTACTTGTGCACCATCGCCGAGCACTCCAGGTGCCAGCCGGGGCGGCCGCGGCCCCACGGGGTGTCCCAGCTCGGCTCGCCGGGCTTGGCGGCCTTCCACATCGCGAAGTCGCGCGGGTCGCGCTTGCCGGTCTCGTTGTCACCGGAGGGCTGCCGCAGGTTCTCCAACTCCTGGTTGGAGAGCGCCAGGTACTCCGGGTACGTGGTGACCGCGAAGTAGACGTTGCCGTCGGCCTCGTACGCGTGGCCGCGTTCGATCAGCCCCTGCATCATCTCGATCATCTCCGGCACGTGGCCGGTGGCCCGCGGCTCCGCGCTCGGCGGCAGGCAGCCGAGGGCGTCGTAACCCTCGTTGAACGCACGCTCGTTGGCGTGCGCGATCTTCCACCACTCGGTGGACTGCTCGCGCCCCTTGGCGATCACCTTGTCGTCGATGTCGGTGACATTGCGGACGAAGGTGACCTCGTAGCCGCGGTAGCGGAACCACCGCTGCATCACGTCGAAGTTGAGTCCGGACCGGATGTGCCCGATGTGCGGGGGCGCCTGAACGGTGGCACCGCACAGGTAGATCGAGACACAGCCCGGCACCAGCGGGACGAAGTCGCGTACCTGGCGGGTCATGGTGTCGTACAGGCGAAGGCTCACACCGTCCAGAGTAGTGGGCGGCGGGGGGTGCCCCGCCACCTTCCGGCCACTTGGCGCGCCCCGCTCAGAAGTTGGCGACCACCTTGCGCGGGCTGAGCCGCACCACCACCCGCACCGCGTCCGGCCCGTCCCACGCGTAGTCCTGGCCGCGGTACTTGCGGGACAGTTCGTCGATCAGTTCCCGGCCGCCCTCGGTGGTCATGGTGACCTCGCCGCGCGCCTCGAAGTACTGGTACGGGCTGTCCGCCGGGTTGATCAGCACGCTGATTCGCGGGTCCCGCACCAGGTTCAGGTGCTTGCGCCGCCCCTGGACGGTGGAGAACAGGATGTCGTCGCCGTCCCGCTTCACCCACACCACCGAGGACTGCGGGCTGCCGTCCGGCTGCACGGTGGAGACCACCGCGAAGCTCTTCGCGTCCAGCAGCTTCCTCACGTTGTCGTCGAGCCCGACGCCCATGTTTCCTCCCGCACCAGCGAATTGACTGTCCGTCAGTTCAGGCTAGGCGGCGGGCCGTTCGTAGACCAGCGCCGTGGCGATCGCGGCGAGTCCCTCGGCCCGGCCGGTCAGGCCCAGGCCGTCGGTGGTGGTGCCGGAGACCGACACCGGCGCGCCGACCGCCGCGGACAGCGCGGCCTGCGCCTCGGCGCGGCGCTTGCCGATCTTCGGGCGGACGCCGATCACCTGGATCGCCACGTTGCCGATCTCGAACCCGGCCTCCCGCACCAGCCGGGCGGCCTCGCCGAGCAGCGCCACGCCGGCCGCGCCCGCCCACTCGGGGCGGTCGGTGCCGAAGTGCGCGCCCAGGTCGCCGATCCCGGCCGCGGAGAACAGCGCGTCGCAGGCGGCGTGTGCGGCCACGTCGGCGTCCGAGTGCCCGGCCAGGCCGGTCTCGCCCGGCCAGTCCAGCCCGGCCACCCGCAGCGGCCGGCCGGCCTCGAAGGCGTGCACGTCGGTGCCGATGCCGATCCGCGGCAGGATCGGGGCGGTCTTCTCAGTAGGCATCGGTGGCCCTCCGGCGGGCGAGTACGGCCTCGGCGAGGACGAGGTCCAGCGGGCGGGTGACCTTGAACGCCTCCTCGTGGCCGGGCACCACGACCACCCGGCCGCCGAAGCGCTCGATCAGCCCGGCGTCGTCGGTCACCTCGACGCCCTCGGCGGCGGCCTTCTCGTGCGCCGCGAGCAGGCCCGCCAGGTCGAAGCCCTGCGGGGTCTGCACGGCGCGCAGCGTGGAGCGGTCGGGGGTGTCCAGCACCGGCTCGGGGCCGGCCGGCTGCGGCTCGACCCGCTTGACGGTGTCGGCCAGCGGCACCGCCGGCACCACCGCCCCGGCGCCGGCCCGGACGGCGGCGGCCACCGCGTCCACCACCTCGACGGGCACCAGCGGGCGGGCCGCGTCGTGCACCAGCACCACCGGGGTGCCGGCCGGGATCGCGGCCAGGCCGAGCCGCACCGACTCCTGCCGGCTGGCACCGCCGGGCACCACCCGGACGTCCTTGCCGTCCAGGCCGTGGCTGTCCAGCAGCGCGACGACCTCCGCCACGCCGTCCGGCGGTGCGCACACCACCACCAGGCCGACCGCCCGGCTGCGGGCCAGCGCCCGGACCGCGTGCACCAGCAGCGGGACGCCGCCGAGTTCGCGCAGCGCCTTGGGGGCGCCGGGGCCGAGTCGCTCGCCGCGGCCGGCGGCCGGAACGACCGCTGCCGCGAGCTGTGCTGAGGCGTTCAGGTTTGGCTCCTTGGTCGCGATGGGTATGGCCCGTGCCGAGCGCGGATTCGCGAGCGGGCAGGCCCCCTTCCTGACTGCACGTTAGTGGAACCGCGCCGTCCCTTCCGCCACCGCTCCGCCGTGCCTCCCCCTTCCAGGCACGTTCACCGCACGTTCCGGGCACGGCGAAGCGCCCGAGGCGCCCTTGCGGGCACCATCGGGCGCTGCATCAAGCCGAGTTGGGCCAGACGCTGTCCAGCCTCAGGAGGCGAGGACCTCGTCGAGCAGCGTCTCGGCCTTGTCCTCGTTGGTGTTCTCGGCGAGCGCGAGCTCGCTCACCAGGATCTGGCGGGCCTTGGCGAGCATGCGCTTCTCGCCGGCCGACAGGCCGCGCTCACGCTCGCGGCGCCACAGGTCGCGGACCACCTCGGCGACCTTGATCACGTCGCCGGACGCGAGCTTCTCCAGGTTCGCCTTGTAACGGCGCGACCAGTTGGTGGGTTCTTCGGTGTAGGGCGCGCGAAGCACCTCGAAGACGCGGTCCAGGCCTTCCTGGCCCACCACGTCGCGGACACCGACGAACTCGGCGTTCTCCGCCGGAACGCGGAGAGTCAGATCTCCCTGCTGCACCTTCAGCACCAGGTAGGTCTTGTCCACACCCTTGATCTGGCGAGTTTCGATGGCCTCGATCAGCGCAGCCCCGTGATGGGGGTAGACCACCGTGTCGCCAACCTTGAACGTCATGTGACAGGACCCCTTCCGTGGCTTTCCAGAATAACACGCTTTTCGGCTGACCCGAAGGGCGTTTTCGCAGGTCAGGGCGGGTTCCAGGGCTTGACAACCACCCCCGTCGCATGCTGCGACCGGTGTTCGACAGGGGCTTCTCGCAGGTCGGAGGCGGTCTGACCTGGGCAGCGAAACCTCTGGTCACGCTCCCGAAACCATGATTGGATCTTGAGTTTTTGCCTCCGACTCGCCGAGCGGCCCGGATCGTGATCGGACCGCGACACGGGGCCACCCCGTGATTCCCGGATATGTGTGGTCGGTAGTCTGGCCCTCGACCACCGACCGTGATCCCTTTTCCGTGGGATCGTCCCCTCCAAGGAGAAGTCGCCGCCGTGAGCCGGAGCCTTCGACGCGGCGCTGCCGCCGCAATCGTCCTCGCCGCGATCGTCCCGCTGTCCGCCTGCGCGGCGGGCAACGACGCCGACACGCTGCAGATCAAGCCGGACAACGCGGCGACCTCGATCGACAACGCGGTCAAGCTCAACAACATCGTCGTGGTCGCCCCCGAGGGTTCGGCCGGCGAGTACACGGGCCCGGTCGCCGTCACCGTGAACATCGCCAACCCCGCGCCCAAGGGCGACGTGGTGCTGACCGGGGTCAAGGTCGGCGGCACCGCTGCCACGCTGACCGACGAGAACGGCGCGCAGGTCTCGCAGATCGTCATCCACGCCGGTGAGTCGGTGCTGCTGGGCGGCAAGGGCGGCGCCGCGCTGGCCCAGGTGCCGAACGCCAAGGTCTCGGTCGGTGGCTACACCGACACCACCTTCAGCTTCAAGAGCGCCGGCGACGTCTCCGCCAACGCCAACGTGCAGCCGGCCGTCGGCTACTACCAGGGCTTCGGCCCGCAGGCCAAGACCTCGTCGTCCTCGGCTCCCGCCTCCCCGAGCGGCAGCGCCTCCCCGGGCGCGGCGTCCTCGCCGTCCGCCGGCGCCGGTGCGAGCGGCTCGCCGAGCGCCCCGGCGGGCAGCCCGTCGGCTTCCGCGCACTGACACCGGGCAACACACGAAGGGGCCCCGCCGATGCGGGGCCCCTTCGCCGGTCTGTCGCAAGGACGGTTTACGGCTCGAACTTGTAGCCCAGGCCGCGCACGGTGACCAGGTAGCGCGGCGCGCCCGGGTCGGGCTCGATCTTCGCCCGCAGGCGCTTGACGTGGACGTCCAGGGTCTTGGTGTCGCCGACGTAGTCCGCGCCCCACACCCGGTCGATCAGCTGCATCCGGGTGAGCACCCGGCCGGCGTTGCGCAGCAGCATCTCCAGCAGGTCGAACTCCTTCAGCGGCAGGTCGACCTTGGCGCCGTCCACCGTCACCACGTGCCGGTCGACGTCCATCCGGACCGGGCCGGCCTCCAGCGCGCCGGGGGCGGCGGCGCCGTCGCCGTTCGCGTCCTCGCCGCGGCGGCGGAGCACCGCGCGGATCCGGGCGACCAGCTCGCGGGTGGAGTAGGGCTTGGTGACGTAGTCGTCGGCTCCTATCTCCAGCCCGACGACCTTGTCGATCTCGCTGTCCTTGGCGGTGACCATGATCACCGGGACGTTGGAGCGGACCCGCAGCTGGCGGCAGACCTCGGTTCCGGGCAGGCCGGGCAGCATCAGGTCGAGCAGGACGAGGTCGGCTCCGTTGCGCTCGAACTGCTCCAGCGCGTCGGGCCCGGTGGCGGCGACCGCCACCTCGAAGCCCTCCTTGCGGAGCATGTACGACAGGGCGTCGCTGAACGACTCCTCGTCCTCGACCACCAGTACACGGGTCACGATCGGGCCTCCGGGGCAGGAAGTGTGGGTGCTGCTGAGGATGCGCGGTCCTCGGCCGGGGCCTGCCCGGCGGGGAGCCGCAGTGTGAAGGTGGAACCCTGGCCCTCGACGCTCCACACCGACACGGTTCCGCGGTGCGAGGCGGCGACGTGCTTGACGATGGACAGGCCGAGGCCGGTGCCACCGGTGAGGCGGGAGCGGGCGGGGTCCACCCGGTAGAAGCGTTCGAAGATCCGCTCGCGGTCCTTCTCCGAGATGCCGATGCCCTGGTCGGTCACCGAGATCTCGATCAGTTCGCCGTCCGCCTCGCCCAGCGCCGCGGCGCTGGAGATCCGGCGGGTGGCGATCGCCACCCTGGTGCGCGGCGGACTGTAGTTCACCGCGTTCTCCACCAGGTTGCCGAGTGCGGCGGCCAGTTGGCCGCGGTTGCCGACCAGGTACAGGCCGGTGGTGCCGCCCGCGGCGATGACGATCTGCTTGGCGGCGGCGGTCTGCCGGCAGCGGTCGATCGCCTCGGCGATCAGTTCGTCCACCGCGACCGGCTCCGGGTCGACCTTCAACTGGTCGTCCTGGACCCGGGAGAGGTCGATGATCTCCTGGACCAGGCTGGCCAGCCGGGTGGCCTCGACCTGCATCCGGCCGGCGAAGCGCTGCACCGCCTCCGGGTCGTCGGAGGCGTCCGCGACGGCCTCGGAGAGCAGGGAGAGCGCGCCGACCGGGGTCTTCAGCTCGTGCGAGACGTTGGCCACGAAGTCGCGGCGGATCGCCTCGATCCGGCGGCGCTCGGTGCGGTCCTCGACCAGCACCAGCACCAGCCGGGAGCCCAGCGGGGCGACCCGGACCGAGACCGCCAGCGGTTCGGCGGCCCGGGCGGCGGCCCCGGGGCGGGTGAGTTCCAGTTCGATCTGCCGGATCTCGCCGTCCCGGCGGGTGGAGCGGGCCAGCGAGAGCATCTGGTCCACGGCCACCCGGCCGCCGCGCACCAGGCCCATCGAATAGGCGGCGGAGGAGGCCTTGACCACCTCGTCGCCCTCGCCGAGCACGATCGCGCAGGAGCGCAGCACCGAGAGCACGGTGTCCACGCCGGGCGGCAGGGCCGGTTCCTGGAGGGGTTCCGGCCCGGGGTTCCTGCCGCTGCTGCTGCCCTTGCCCCGGCCCTGTTCGCGCTCGCTCCAGCGGAAGGCGATGGAGGCGGTGAGACCGACGCCGAGCCCGGCTATGGCGCAGGCAGCGGCGGCGGCCACGTTCACGTCCATGTCTGCCAGCGTAAATGGTGGCCGGGCGGGCTCCGTAAGGGTGCGATCAAGGCATCGGCCGCGCGTTGCCGAGAATTCACCTTCACGATGCTGCCGATTCACCGCCGGTGCCGCGGGGGGTCGCCGGAACGGCTCAGTCTGGGCCGTGCAAGCCCGTGTGGGCGGTGACGCGGCTACCATTCGCGCCACCAGCAGCGGCCGTCCGTTCGGTCGGCCCCGCGTCGGGCCGCCCGGTGCGGGGCGTCCGGTCGGCACCGCCACCGACACCGGTACTGGAGGAGAAGAGCGCAATGCGCGACGCGTACCACGAGGAACTCGACTCGATCAGCGACGGACTGGTCGAGATGGCCCGCCTGGTCGGCTCGGCGATGGGACGGGCCACCACCGCACTGCTGGACGCGGATCTGGAGCTGGCGGAGAGCGTGATCGCCGCCGACGAGAAGATCAACAACCTGCACCACGACCTGGAGAACCGGGCCATCGACCTGCTGGCCCGCCAGCAGCCGGTCGCCACCGACCTGCGGATCGTGGTCACCTCGCTGCGGATGAGCGCCGACCTGGAGCGCTGCGGCGACCTGGCCCGGCACGTCGCCAAGGTGGCCCGGCTGCGCTACCCGGAGACCGCCGTTCCCAACGACCTGCACCCGATCGTGCTGGAGATGGGGCAGCTCGCCCAGCGTCTGGTGGCCAAGGCCGGCCTGGTGATCGCCACCAAGGACGTGGACAAGGCGCTGGAGCTGGAGGCGGACGACGACGCGATCGACGCGCTGCACCGCGAGCTGTTCTCGCACCTGCTGGACGACCGCTGGCACCACGGCATCGAGACCGCGGTGGACGTCACCCTGGTCGGCCGCTACTACGAGCGCTTCGCCGACCACGCGGTCTCGGTCGCCAAGCGCGTGGTGTTCCTGGTCACCGGCGAGCACGTGGACGAGTTCATCGCCACCGCGGACTCGGCCGAGTAAGGGACTCCGCCGAGCAATCGTTTCCGCAGCGCGCCCTCCTGGGGGCGCACGCCGCGCGAACTCCCCGCCTCCGCGCGCCCGTTGACGGCGCGCCGGGGCGGCGTTTCACTCGAAGGGACGGGCGTCCACCGGGCTGCCCGGCTCCGCCCGGACGAGGAGGCTTCAGCGCGATGAAGACGACCGGCAACCCGACCACTCCCCCGCCGAGCCCGCTCGCCCCGGCCGCGGCGAAGCTGCTACCGGTCCTCGCCGCGGGCTGCGGCTGCGGTCCGGGCTGCGGCTGCGGCTGCCAGTCCGGCGCACCCTGCCAGTGCGGCGGCGCGACCGGCGACTGCTGCGGCGGCGGCCACTGACGGCACGGCCGAGGGCCGGGCACCACCTGGTGCCCGGCCCTCGCTCATGCCTTCGTGCGGTGCGTCAGAAGGTGACGTCCATGCACTGGTAGAACGCGTTGCCGGTGTCCGCGATGTCCCAGACCGCCAGGATCACCTGGTGGCCGGTCCGGCCGGAGGGCAGCGTAGCGGTGTGGCTGAGCGTGGCCGGGGGCTGCTTGCCGCCCATCGGCACGGTCAGGAACGGGGTCGGGTCGAGGTTCGCCCGGGTGATCTTCGTGGTGGCGTCGTAGCCCGGCTTGGTGAGGAAGTACCGGAACGACGTGGTGGCGTGCCGCGCCTCGATGCTCCAGGTCAGGGTCAGCTGCTGACCGGCCGTGACCTTGGTGGTCGGCCAGGCGCCGGCCCGCGGGTCGTCCAGCGGCGCCCAGCGCGGGTCCGCGCCCGCGCACAGCGTGCCGTCGGCCGGGCCGGCCGCCGGGAAGCCCTTCGGGCCCTCGACGCTCTGCGGCTCCCACTGGATCTGGCCGCACTTCTTCACCACGCCCGCCCCGCACAGGCCGGCCCGGCTCGGCGGGGTGGTGATGTACCCGTGCGAGCCGGCGGGGATCGCCGTCGCCAGGATCGCCGCGGCGGCCGTGAGGCCGACCGCCAGGATGTTGCGCTTGCGCATGGTGCTCCTCCGTGGGGGTGGATGGAGTACATGAACGCGGACACGCGCGGGGCCGCGTGGGGGTGCGGCCGGCCTGGGCATGCCCGCGCTGGCATTGGCCCCCACGCTAGAAGCCCCACCGACCGCCGTCAATGGTCTGAACCATTCTCGGTGGTCTGAACCACCCTGCCCCGCCCGCCGGTTGACGCCCCGGCAACCCGGACACGGAACAGCCCCCTGGGCCGGAGCTTCGTCGCACCGGGCAGGGGGCCGATCGGGAGAGGAAGTCCTACTTCTTCTTGCCCTGGTTCTTGACCGCCTCGATGGCGGCCGCGGCGGCCTCGGGGTCGAGGTAGCGGCCACCGGGGGTGACCGGCTTGAAGTCGGCGTCGAGCTCGTAGACGAGCGGGATGCCGGTGGGGATGTTGAGGCCGGCGATGGCCTCGTCGGAGATGCCGTCGAGGTGCTTGACCAGGGCGCGCAGGCTGTTGCCGTGGGCGGTGACCAGGACGGTGCGGCCGGCGGCGAGGTCCGGCACGATGGCGTCGTACCAGTAGGGGAGCATGCGGCGGACGACGTCCTGCAGGCACTCGGTGCGCGGGCGCAGCTCGGAGGGGATCTCCGCGTAGCGCGCGTCCTCGGCCTGCGAGTACTCGGAGTCGTCGGAGAGGGCCGGCGGCGGGGTGTCGTAGGAGCGGCGCCAGAGCTGGAACTGCTCCTCGCCGAACTCGGCGAGGGTCTGGGCCTTGTCCTTGCCCTGCAGGGCGCCGTAGTGGCGCTCGTTCAGGCGCCAGCTGCGGCGGACCGGGATCCAGTGGCGGTCGGCCTTGTCCAGGGCGATCTGCGAGGTGCGGATGGCGCGGCGCAGCAGCGAGGTGTGCAGCACGTCCGGCAGCAGGTCCTCGGCGAGCAGCAGTTCGCCGCCACGGGCCGCTTCCTTCTCGCCCTTCTCGTTGAGGTCGACGTCGACCCATCCCGTGAACAGGTTCTTCTGGTTCCACTGGCTCTCGCCGTGGCGGAGCAGGATCAAGCGGTAGGTCGTGTCAGCCATGGGGCCAGCTTAGTGGAGGGGGAAATTCGATGGCCGGGGCGTCCATGCCAGCCGTAATGTGCCATCAACAGGTTTGCAACTTACCGTTTTCGCCGCTCCGGGAGCCCGCATGCCCCTCTCCGCCCGTCTGGTGTCCGAAGCGCGCAGGGCGGCGGGCGGGTTGCCGCGGCAGTTCTGGTGGCTGTGGACGTCCACGCTGGTGAACCGGCTGGGCGGCTTCGTGGTGACGTTCCTGGCGATCTACCTGACGGCCGACCGCGGCTATTCGCCGTCCTACGCGGGCCTGGTGGCGGGCCTGTTCGGGCTGGGTTCGGCGATCGCGGCGCTCGGTGCGGGGGTGCTGACCGACCGGCTCGGGCGGCGGCCCACGCTGCTGGTGGCGCAGGTGTCCACGGCGGTGTTCACGGCGGTGCTGGGCTTCACGCACGGCCAGGTGGCGATCGCGGTGGTGGCGTTCCTGGTGGGTCTGGCGAACAACGCCTCCCGCCCGGCGGTCTCGGCGATGATCGCCGACCTGGTGCCGGCCGCCGACCGGGCGCGGGCGTACTCGCTGAACTACTGGGCGATCAACATCGGCTTCGGCGCCTCCGCCGCGGTGGCCGGACTGATCGCGAGTTACGGCTATCTGACGCTGTTCCTGCTGGACGCGCTGACCACCCTGCTGTGCGCGGTGGTGGTGTTCGCGAAGGTCCCCGAGACACTGTCGCACGCCGAGCAGGAGGCGGCCGAGGAGCCGTCGGGCCCGACGGTGGGCCTGGGCGCGGTGTTCCGGGACGGCCCGTTCATGATGGTGGTCGGGGTGAACCTGCTGCTGGCGCTGATCTACCAGCAGGGCTCGACCACGCTGGCGGTCGACATGGAGCAGCACGGCATCACGACCGCCCAGTACGGCCTGCTGGTCAGCCTCAACGGCGTACTGATCGTGCTGCTCCAGCTGCCGCTGACCAGGCTGATGGAGGGCCGCAACCGCACCGCGCTGCTGGTGGCGAGCGCGCTGCTGACCGGCTGGGGCTTCGGTCTGACGGCGGTGGCCGGCTCGTCCGCCGGGCTGTACGCGCTGACGGTGGCGATCTGGACGATCGGCGAAATCGTGAACGCGCCGACCATGATGGCGCTGGTCGCCGAGCACTCCCCGGCCCGGGCCCGCGGCCGCTACCAGGGCGTGTACTCGCTGTCCTGGTCGCTGGCGTCCTTCCTCGGCCCGGCGGCGGGCGGCCTGCTGCTGCAGTACGCGGGCAGCCGGGCGCTGTGGGGCGCGTGCGCCGCCGCAGGGACGCTGGCGGCGCTCGCGTTCGTGCCGATCGGCCGCCGTCGGCCGCAGCCCGCCGAAGCGGTGGCACCCGCCGTCGAGCCGGTCGGCGCGGAGGTCTGACCAGGGCCTGTCCGGCCGTCAGGTCACCGCCTCGCCGTTGCCGTTCCGCCGCAGCCGCACCCACGAGTCGTGGTCGTCCTCCAGGATCACCTGGTACTCGTCCACCAGCAGCGTCACCCGCACCGGCTCGGGGGCGGCGTCCCCGTACTCGGCCCTCATCAGGGCGAGGCGGCGGCGCAGCGAGGTCAGCCGGTGCACCGTGTCGGAGCGCTGGATCCACAGCGTCCGGTAGCCGAAGAAGGCCGCCCAGGCGGCCAGCACCGTCACCAGCGCTCCGCACATCAGCGCCACGTCGGCCAGCTGGCTCGCCAGCGGCTCGCCGACCTTGAGGCCGAGCAGCACGGTGACCAGCGCGGACAGGCTGACGGTGGCCAGTTGCAGGCTCAGCGCCCGCCGGCGGTCCCAGTCCCGGCGGCGGCGGCGCTCCACCAGCTCCCTGTCGAGTTCTACCCCCAGCCACTCCAACTTCCGTTGTGCGGCAGCATGTTCAGCATCCATCGGTTTCCTCCCCGGGCGGGAGGATACCGGGCTCAGCTGCCGGTGGGCGGGTTCTCGCTCGCCAGATGTGCGAAGGCGGTGAGGTTGCAGGTGGACTCGCCGCGCTTGGTGCGCCACTCCCACTCGCGGCGGATCGCGGTGGCGAAGCCCAGCTCCAGCAGGGTGTTGAACGGCTCGTCGGCGTTCTCCAGCACGGTGCCCAGCAGCCGGTCCACCGCCTCGGCGGTCAGTGCCTCCAGCGGCAGCCGCCCCACCAGGTAGATGTCGCCGAGCCGGTCGATCGCGTACGCCACCCCGTACAGCCGGGTGTTGCGCTCCAGCAGCCAGCGGTACACGCCCTCGTGGTTCTCGTCCGGGCGGCGGATCACGAAGGCGTTCACCGACAGGGTGTGGTCGCCGACCCGCAGCGCGCAGGCGGTGGACAGCTTGCGGGTGCCGGGCAGCGTGGCGACCAGCGTGTACGGGTCGGTGGCGGCCGGCTCCCAGGCCACACCGGCCTCGTCGAGCGCGGCACGGAGGAGGGGAAGTGCGTCGTCCTTGGCGGCCATGCCCCCACGCTAACCGGCCGCCCGCCGCGGTGGGGTGTCGCCCCCGTCACGGTGCGCTCCGCGGTGAGCTGCCGTCAGAGGCGGTGCGCCGGGCGGGCCGCGGCCATCGCGTCCGCGTACACGTCGGCGGTGGAGCCGGCCGCCGTCAGCCAGCCGAACGCCGCCGCGTGCCGGGCGGCCTGCTCACCGCGGGCGCGGGCGAGCGCCGGGTCGGTGACGTACGGCAGCAGCGCCTGCGCCCAGGCGTCCGGGTCGTGCCCGGGGACCAGGGTGCCCGTCAGGCCGTCGCGGACCGCGACCGGCAGGCCGCCGACGGCGGCCGCCACCACGGGGGTGCCGCAGGCCTGCGCCTCCAGCGCGACCAGGCCGAACGACTCGCTGTACGAGGGCATCACCAGGGCGGTCGCCGCGCGGTACCAGTCGGCGAGCTGCCGCTGGCCGACCGGCGGGCGGAACCGCACCACGTCGTTGATGCCGAGCTGGGCGGCCAGCTTGTGCAGGCTCTCGGGGCGGGCCAGGCCGGTGCCGGACGGGCCGCCGACCACCGGTACCACCAGCCGCTCGCGCAGCTCCGGGCGGCGCTCCAGCAGCCGGGCGACCGCCTTGAGCAGCACGTCGGGCGCCTTCAGCGGCTGTATCCGGCCGGCGAACAGCAGCACCGCGGCGTCCTGCGGCAGGCCGAGCCGGTGGCGGGCCGCCGCGCGGTCGCCCGGCCGGAACACCTCCAGGTTCACCCCCGGGTGCACCACGGCCAGCTGCTCGGGGCGCGCCGCGTAGTGGTGGGCCAGCTCGGCGGCCTCCTCCGCGGTGTTGGCGATCAGCCGGTCGGCCGCGCCGACCACCTGGGTCTCGCCGATCACCCGCGCGGCCGGCTCCGGGGTGTCGCCCGCGGCGAGCGCCGCGTTCTTCACCTTCGCCATGGTGTGCATGGTGTGCACCAGCGGCACGCCCCAGCGCTCGGCCGCCAGCCAGCCGACCTGGCCGGACAGCCAGTAGTGCGAGTGCACCAGGTCGTAGTACCCGGGGCGGTGGCCGGCCTCGGTGCGCAGCACGCCGTGGGTGAACGCGCACAGCTGGGCGGGGAGGTCCTCCTTGAGCAGGCCCTCGAACGGGCCGGCCGTGACGTGCCGCACCAGCACGCCGGGGGCGAGCTGCACGGTCGGCGCGTCGTCCGAGCTGATCGCCCGGGTGAACACCTCGACCTCGATGTCCAGGTCGGCGAGGCGCTTGGCCAGCTCGACGATGTACACGTTCATCCCGCCGGCGTCGCCGGTGCCCGGCTGGTGCAGCGGCGAGGTGTGGACGCTCAGCATCGCGATCCGGCGGGGACGGCGCGGGTGCGGAAGGGCTGCGGCCGACCGCGACTCCCCGCGGGGCGTGCGGACGAGGTGGTGGGTCACCTGCGGAAGCCTCCCTGGGCACTGCCCGTCGCTGCGTCGGCGGCGCTGCTGCGTCCGCACCGGTTTCGGTCTGTTCACGCACCGCCGCCCGCGGCCGGGAGCTGCGGGCGGTAGTCACGTCAAGCATGCCAACCGCATCGTCGCGTCCCCGTATTCCCGGCGACCTTCCCGGCGACCTTCCCGGTGGGGGACAAGCGGCCCGGACCGGGCGTCCGGGAGCCCGGCGGGCGCTGCGTAGGCTTGGTGACCATGGCCGCAAGCGACATGCCGTTGTCCCGGGGCCGGTCGAGCCGGCCGGTGGGGACGATCACTCGGGGGACGACGAACACCAACCGGCTGCGGCGGATGGACCGCTGGATCGCGTACACGACGGGGCGGGCGCTGCGCGCGGCGGTGCAGCCGCCGATCGCGGTGGACCTGGGGTACGGGGCGGCGCCGTGGACGGCGGTGGAACTGGCGGCGCGGCTGCGGGCGGTGCGGGCGGACGTCCGGGTGGTGGGGATCGAGATCGACCCGGCCCGGGTGGCGGCGGCGCTGCCGATGGCCGACCCGCCGCTGCTGGAGTTCCGGCGCGGCGGCTTCGAGGTGCCGCTGCCCGGCGGGGCGCGGGCCCAGCTGATCCGGGCGGCGAACGTGCTGCGGCAGTACGACGAGGACCAGGTCGCCGAGGTGTGGTCGCGGCTGTGCGGGCGGCTGGCTCCGGACGGGCTGCTGGTGGAGGGCACCTGCGACGAGATCGGGCGGCGGCACGTGTGGGTGGCGCTGGGCCCGGAGGGGCCGCGGACGGTGACCTTCGCGGCCCGGCTGGGGAGTCTGGAGCGGCCCTCGGACCTGGCGGAGCGGCTGCCGAAGGCGCTGATCCACCACAACGTGCCGGGGCGGCCGGTGCACTCCTTCCTGCGGGACTTCGACCGGGCGTGGGCGGCGGCCGCGCCGCTGGGGGCGTTCGGGGCGCGGCAGCGCTGGGTGGCGGCGTGCGCGGCGCTGGCCGCGGACTGGCCGCTGCGGGACGTGCCGGCCCGGCGGCGGCAGGGCGAGCTGACGGTGGACTGGGCGGCGCTGGCGCCGCGCTGAGCCGGCCTGTTCGGGCGCCGTACCCGGTCGGCGCGGCCGATCCGGGCATCAGTTCAGCAGTTCACTCGAACGAGTTATCGAATACCCCTGGCGTGTTGACGGCAGGGCGGGTCACCATGGGAGCGCTCGAATGCGCCGTCGCGCGCCCCCCGAGCGCCACTCAGCGCCCCCTGCTTCGAACTACCCCGCCAGCTCGTCCCGCACTCGCGCGAACACCTCGTACATCTCGGCACCGAACAGCACGAAACGCACCTCGTCCAGGTCGGGCTCCTGCTCGGCCACGGTCGTCAGGGCGATCCGAGCGGCATCGTCCGGCGGCCAGCCGAAGATCCCGGCGGAGATCGCCGGGAAGGCCACCGTCCGCGCCCCCAGTTCCGTCGCCACCCGAAGGGATTCCCGATAGCACGAGGCCAGCAGCTCGGTGCGCTGCTCGCGGTCCTCCGCCCGGAAGACCGGCCCCACCGTGTGCACCACCCAGCGCGCCGGGAGCCGGCCCGCCGTGGTCGCCACCGCCCGGCCGGTCGGCAGGCCCTTTCCGTAGTGCGAGGCGCGCAGCTTCCGGCACTCGGCGAGGATCTCCGGCCCGCCCTTGCGGTGGATCGCCCCGTCCACCCCGCCGCCGCCCAGCAGTGAACTGTTGGCGGCGTTCACCACCGCGTCCACCAGCTGATCCGTGATGTCACCCTGCACCAGCGTGATCCGCGTCACCGCTGCTCAACTCCCGTCAACTCCGGTTCTGCAGTGGCGGAAACCCTACGGAACAAGGCCACCGGAAGCGTGGCAATAACCACATCGGCGCCGCTCAGGCGAAGAAATCCTCGGAGATCACGTTATGGTCGCGGGAAGCTCCCCGATGCCCGGTGCCACACGGGCACCGTGGACGGACACCGGCCGTTGGCCTGTCGGGGAAAGGAAGGACCGACCGATGCCCGCTACGGGAGACGGGCGGGCACCCGACGCGACCAATGACGCCGGGGCCGCCGAGCGCAGTCAGAGCCGGCGCGGCGCGCAGCAGCGCCGTCACCGAACCACCGGATCCGCGCCGATACCGCATCCGCGCGGCGGCTTTCAGGGCGGCGGCGTTCAGGGCGGCGCCGAGCCGGCCCGGGCCTCGGCCGCGAACTTCCGGGTGCTGGTGATCGAGGGCGACGGGCCGGAGCACCGGCTGTTCGAGTCGCTGGCCGGGGAACTCGGCGGACACGCCGAACTGCACCGGGTGGACGGCATCCGCGAGGCGCTGTCCGTGCTGCCGCCGCCCGGCAACGGCCGGCGCGGCATGCGCCACCCCGAGTTCCAGTGCGTGCTGCTCGACCTCGGCGCGCCCGCCGAACTGCCGTCCGGCAACGACGGCCTGGACGGGCTGCGCGAACTGCTGCAGCGCGCCCCGCACACCGCCGTGGTGGTGCTCACCGACACCGCGGGCGCCGAACTCGGCGCGGCCGCGGTGGCCGCCGGCGCCCAGGACTTCCTGGTCCGGCAGGACACCGCCGGACCGTTGCTGGCCCGCGCGCTGCGCTACGCGGTGGAACGCAAGCGCGCCGACGAGTCGCAGCGCCGCCTGGTGGAGGCGGAGATCCGCGGCCAGGAGAACGCCCGCCTCCAGCGCCACCTGCTGCCCACCCCGCTGCTGGACGGCGCCGGCCTGGCTTTCACCCGCCGCTACCGGCCGGGCCGCCGCCGCGCCCTGCTCGGCGGCGACTTCTACGACGCCGTCCGCACCAAGGACGGCCGGGTGCACGTGGTGATCGGCGACGTCTGCGGCCACGGCCCGGACGAGGCCGCGCTCGGCGTGGCGCTGCGGATAGCGTGGCGGACCCTGGTGTTCGCCGGGCTCAGCGGCCAGCACCTGCTGACCACCCTGCAGCACGTGCTGGAGCACGAGCGGCGCAGCGACGAGATCTTCGCGACGCTCTGCATGGTGGTGCTGGACGGGCCCGGCGCGGAGGGTGCGCCGGAGTCCGCGGAGCTGTTCCTGGCCGGGCACCCCGCGCCGCTGCTGCTCGGGCCGGACGCCGCCCCCGTGCTGCTGCCGTCCGAGCAGGCCGGCCCCGCGCTGGGCCTGCTGCCGTGCGACGCCACCCAGTCCGTCTGGCCGGCGCTGCGGCTGGAGCTCGGCCCGGGCTGGCGGCTGCTGCTGTACACCGACGGGCTGGTCGAGGGGAAGGTCGGGGCGGGTTCGCCGCGGCTGGGTCAGGAGGGCCTGATCGAGCTGATCGCCGACCACCAGGCCGCCGGGCTGACCCGGGGCCGGCTGGTGGACTCGGCGATCGCCGAGGTCGAGGAGCTGAACGGCGGGGCGCTGACCGACGATGTCGCGGTGCTGCTGCTGGAGCGCAACCCCGTCCCGGTGATCATGGGCTGACGGCCTGCCGGACATGCAGGAAGGGGCGGCCCCGTACGGGGCCGCCCCTTCCTGTTGCTTCAGTCCTGTGCCCGGTGACTCACCAGGGGCCGTAGGGCCCGGGGTTGCGGCCGCGACCGCGGCCGTCGGTGAGCAGCTTGATCGCGGGGCGGACGTCCACCACGTAGACGATCGCCGCGACCAGGCCGGCCAGCGTGAGCAGGCCGGTGAGCGGGTTGGCGCCGAACAGCAGGTCGGCGCCGAGGGCCAGGCCGAGCACGACCAGCCAGAACCCCTTGGTCTTCTTGTCGGCGGCACGGTACGCGTCGTCACGGCGGATCGCCGCGTCCGCGAACGCGAACACCTTGTAGCCGATGATCGCCGTGGCCAGCCACCAGAAGGGGTTCAGGAGATCGATGTACAAGATCTGCACCTGGTGCTCCTCACTCTCGCTCTCATCCTGGCACGGACACTGCCCGGATCAACGGCCTTCGGCGATGTGCCGTTCCCCGCAGTTTGCCGCCGGCCGCTCGTCACTGGGAGTCGGCGGGGACCTTGCGGGCGCGGGCGGGCTTACTCGCGGCGGGCTTGGACTCGGCGGCGGGCTCGTCCACCACGACCTCGGTCAGCACGAGCTCCTCGACCTCGGCCTCGACGACCGGGCCGGTGCCCTGCTGGCGGGTGCTCGCGGCGTCCACCACGGTGCGGCCGCGGACCGCGAGCTCGTCGTAGACCTCCTTGGCCTTGACCGCGAACTCCAGCGCCCGGCCGACCTGCTGCATCGCGAACTCCTGGGCCTTGGCCTGGAGTTCCTTCACGTCGGTGGGCAGCGCGGTGACCGCGCCGGTGACCTTCGCCTGCGCCTCGACCAGCTTGCTGCCGGCGTCCTGCAGGGCGGCGGCGGCCTTGTCCTGGGTGCCCTTGCGGTCGGCGGCGAGCGCCTCCAGCTGGCCGGGGACTTCACGCAGCTTCTCGTAGGCCAGGTCGCCGGCGCCGGCCAGGGCGTACAGCGGGGTGGGGTCGGTGAGGGTCTTCTTGAGTTCGTCGCTGATCGGCATGTCGAATCCTTCAGGTCGGGGTGCGCCCGTGCGGTCGGGTCACGCGGGGTCGGTCGGGTGAGCGGCGGCGGCCTGGTTCTCCTTCAGGAAGGCCTCGTACACCGCCAGCAGGGCCTGCTTCTGCCGCTCGTTGATCTGCGGGTCGGCGAGGATCGCGGCCCGCAGCCCCGGCCCCTGCTCGTCCCGCTCCTCCAGAATCCCGGCCTGTACGTACAGCGTCTCCGCCGAGATCCGCAACGCCTTGGCGATCTGCTGAAGGATCTCCGCGCTGGGCTTGCGCAGCCCGCGCTCGATCTGGCTCAGATACGGGTTGGACACCCCGGCGACCTCGGCCAGCTGCCGCAGTGAGTACTGCGCGTTCCGCCGCTGCTCCCGGATGTACTCGCCGAGCGAGCCCACGTTCAGTGATGCCATACGGGCAGTCTGCACCCCAACGCTTGCTATTGCAAGCACATCGCTAGCGGCCGCATGCGGCCGGGTCGGGAGCGGTCGGGCGGTTGGCGCAGGTGTACTCGTCCGCGACGTCGAACACGCAGGCGCAGCTCGGACACTCCGCATCGCCGAACAGGTGGACGATCCCCGCAGCGATCACGTCCTCCCCGTCGCGGGCAGCGAGGCCGTGCATCCGGCGACCGACGCCCGAAAGATCCTCGGGGGACGCCGGGCGCAGGTCGCGCCTGTTCACATCTCCCAGGTGCCAGTCCCGGATCGCCGAGTAACGCCCGTGGTCGCCGATCGCGATCACCACCTCCACAGCACAGTGGGGGCAGTCCACGCAGTAGAAGTCATCCGTGAAGTCGCCCAGGACGGCCGCCCAGTGGTACTGCTCCTCGGCGGCGAGCAGCGCACGGAAGGCCACGAGGTAGTCGGCCGGTCGCGACCGAAGGTGCCGGTCCAGCAGCAGCCGGAACTCCAGGACCGCATCCGCGCAGGACGCGAACAGATCGTCGCAGCCGTGGTGTCCGGCCGCGCGTTCGAGGATCTCGCCGGCCAGACAGCGCGCCGAGTCGCTGCTGGACGCGAGGCCCACGAGACGTGGCAGCGCTGCGAAGCCGGCGGGCGACACCAAGTCGTGTTCGAGGACCAGCCGATACCCCAGCTCCTTCCACGCATCGGCGTCGCCATTCTCGCGCTCCACGCGCTCCACGCGCTCCAGAAGCTCGGGGACGCGATCGGTCTCGAAGCAACAGTCATACATTTCCGCCCAGTTCACCACCCAGGCATTGAAGCGGACCCTCGCCCGGGCAGGACAAGGCCGTGCAGGTGTGCGGGCGTCACAGCTCGGGCTTGGGGCGCAGTGCCGCGCGCCCCTCGCCTTCCGGCGGGCAGCCCGTGCGGTGACTCCGGGGGGACTTGCAGAGCACTCCGCCACCCAGGAAGCCGTCGAACCGGCCGGACTTGGCCGCGCGCAGCAGGTCGTCCCACTCGTCCGGGTCGAGGACCAGCACCTTGCGCGGGTCGGTCGCCCGGGCGATGGCGACGCCGTCGCCCGTCTCGGCGAGCAGAACGCCTTCGACGTCCTCGCTCGCCGCCTTCCAGTCCAGGCCGAGAAATCCGGCAGGATAGAACTCGATCAGACTCATTGCGCCACTCCCCTCTCCGGCAGCGGGTCGATCTCCGCCCACAACCGCTCCCACCGCCGACTCCTGCTGTGCCCGAACCGATCACCCCGGGCGAGCACCCGGGCCACTGCCTCGGCGAGGGCTTGGTCAAGCTGCGCCGTCACCCGGAGCGTCACGCGCAGTCCACCCCTCCGGGACGGGGTGATCGCCGCCTGCCCGCCCGTCAGCTCCCGAAGCGCGTGGGCCAGCTGCCGAGCCCGCGCAGCCAGGTCGCGATCGGCCATGTCGTGGGTCATGAGTCATCCGGCTTCGGGCCCTCGGTGTCGGTTCGCACGAGGTTCGCCCGCAAGCACGCACGGTGCACGTGACGGGCCGCGCGGCCCACGCAGTCCGGGCAGATCGGCAGCGACACGGGCCCCTCGCCGACCCCCTGGTCGAAGCTCAGCGCCGGGGAAACCACACCGTCGCGGCGGCAGACCCAGCACCTGCCCAACTTCCAGCCCTTCGGGCGGAGTTCCGTCGGCTCGTCACCACTGAGCCGGAAGAACGGGTTGCTCACCTGCCGCCACCCCCGCCGGTCCCGACGCAGACGTTCATCGGCGCACTCTCCGTTCCTGCTTGGCTGCGTTCTGCCATTAAGACTCGGCACCCGGCCGTACGCTGAACAGATCTCGGAGCCCAACAACCACCTTGCACGCCAGAGGAACTGACGCATGGCCAGCCCCAAGCCGCTCGACCCGTCCGAATCGCCCAGAGCGTTCTACGGCGCGGAGGTCCGCCGCCTTCGCGAGGCCCGGGGCCTCAGCCAGGAGGCGCTGGGCGAGATGCTGTTCTTCTCCGGCGCGTACATCGGCCAGATCGAGTCGGCCATCCGCCGACCGCAAGAAGACCTGTCGGAGCGGCTCGATGCCGCGCTCGGGACGGACGGACACTTCACCCGCCTGTACCGGCTGGCCAGTCGTTCGCGCTTCGCCGAATACTTCACGGCAGCCCTCGAACTTGAGCCGTTGGCGAAGACGATCAGCACCTACGCATCGGCCATCGTGCCCGGGCTACTTCAGACACCGGAGTATGCGCGAACCATCTTCCGCTCGGCTCAGCCCCTGCGCTCAGCATCGGACATCTCCGAGCGCGTCAGCCTGCGAATGGACCGGGCGCAGATCTTGGACGGTCCAACCAGCCCGCTGTTGTGGGTGGTCATGGACGAAACCACGATCCGCCGACCGGTCGGTGGCGCGGCCGTGATGGCCGAGCAGCTCTCCTTCATTTCCGGCCTGATCCGGGAGAACCGCATCATCGTGCAGGTTCTGCCGTTCTCGGCGGGCGCCCATGCGCTCCTCGAAGGGACTCTGCTCCTCATGACCTTCGCCGACGCCCCTCCCGTGGCATACATCGAAGGGCCCCATGTAGGCACACTAATTGACGACCCGTCCGCGACTTCCAAGTGCGCGCTATCCTTCGATCTCGTGAGGGCCGCCGCGCTTTCTCCGGAGGCGTCCCTGACCCTGATCGAGTCGGCAGCGGAGGAGTACGCGAATGGCCAGGACTGACCAGCAAGGCCGGCCCGAGCGGTGGCGGAAGTCGTCCTACAGCGGCGGCAACGACGGGGACTGCATCGAGGTCAACGACGCCCGACCCGGCACCGTCCGCGACTCCAAAGACCCCCACGGCCCCCAACTCCACTTCGCCCCGGG
>NZ_JBVJHA010000001.1:481886-1122008 GCF_055587065.1 Kitasatospora sp. NPDC048662
ACGGGGACTGCATCGAGGTCAACGACGCCCGACCCGGCACCGTCCGCGACTCCAAAGACCCCCACGGCCCCCAACTCCACTTCGCCCCGGGCGCCTGGGCAGCCTTCATCGCCGGGATCAAGCAGGACCGCTTCGGCCAGGCCTGATCACCACCGCCGGAGTGCCAAGGAGCCTGTGTACCGCCGAAGTTGGCGGGCACGGGCTCTTGACCTATCGACCGCCTCGCCTGTCGCTCTGCCGCCGGTACTGTCGAAACAGGAGAGCTGTTGCCATCTGCGGGGAGGGGTTGAGGATGGTGGAACGGACGATCGGTGCGGTGCTGTGCGATCTGGACGGGGTGCTGCGGATCTGGGCCGACCTGGCCGGGGTGGACGCGGCGTACGGTCTGCCGTCGGGCACCGTCGCGGGGGCGGCGTTCCGGGCGGGGCGGCTGTTGCCCGCCGTCACCGGGCAGGTCACCGACGAGCAGTGGCGGGCTGCCGTCGCGGGAGACCTGGCCGGGGTGTGCGGGTCGGTGGCGCGGGCGGGCGAGGTGGTCGCGGCGTGGGGGCGGCAGGCGTCCTGGGTGGATGCGGAGGTGTTGGGGCTGCTCGCCGAAGTGCGGCGTGGCGTGCCGGTGGTGCTGGTGTCCAACGGGACCACCCGGCTGGAGGCGGACCTGGCCGCGCTCGGGTTGGACGCCGCGTTCGACGCGGTGGTCAACACCGCGCGCCTGGGTGCCGCCAAGCCTGACGAGCGGGTCTATCTGGCAGCGGCCGAGCGGGCCCAAGTGCCGTTCACCGCATGCTTGTTCGTGGACGACAGCACCGGCAACACGGCCGCCGCCGAGGCCCTCGGGATGCACGGCCACCACTACCGGGGAGCGACCGGGCTGCGGGTGGCGCTGCGCGGTCACGGGCTGATTTGACCGAGGCGCGGAATTCCGGGCGGGCCCGGTTCGACGCGCGGCACGATCCGCCGGATGGCGATCTTTCAGGCGCGCGACGGAACGGCCCTGCACCACGAGCAACTCGGCGACGGCGCACCGCTGGTGGCGATCCCCGGCGGTCCGGGCGCGGACGCCCGCTACCTGGGCCGCCTCGGCGGTCTGGACGCGCAGCGGCGGCTGATCCGGCTCGACCCGCGCGGTAGCGGCCGCTCCGCCGAGCCCGCCGACCGGGCGAGCTGCGCGTTCGGCGAGCAGGTGAAGGACGTGGAGGCGCTGCGCGAGCACCTTGGGCTGGAGTCCTTCGACCTGCTCGGCCACTCCGCGGGCGCCCTCACCGCGCAGCGCTACGCCGCCGAATTCCCGTACCGGGTACGGTCCTTGGTGCTGGTGACGCCGGTCGGGCGGGGTGCCCGGGAGCCGGACGAGGCGGAGCCGGCGGCGATCCGGGCGGCCCGCGTCGATCAGCCCTGGTACGAGGACGCGGCTCGGGCGGCGGCACTGCCGGCCGCCGGGGAGGGCGATCCGGCGGAGCTGATGGCGCGCATCACCCCGTTCTTCCGGGGAGTTGGGACGATCGGGCGCGCGCGGAGGCGTTCGCTCCGGGGCTGGCGCCGGTCGCGCCGTGGATGCGGCGGCGTTCTACGCGGGTGCGGGTGGGGCCGCCCCGGTGAACGTGCCGGTGCTGGTGGTGGCGGGGCAGCTGGACGGGATGATCGGTACCGCTCCGGCCCGGCTGGCGGCCGCGCTCCATCCGGCGGCCCGGCTGGAGGTGCTGGAGGGCGTGGGGCACCGTCCCTGGGTCGAGACGCCCGCCGAATTCGCCCGGCTGGTGGGCGAGTTCCTGGGCTGAGGCGTCAACTGCCTTCCACCAGGCGGCGATAGTCGGGGGCCAGCAGCTCCGCCAGGTCGCGGCCGCGGACGGTCAGGCCGCTCGGGCCGAGGTGGTCGAGGGCCGGGTCCGGACGTTCGGTCGGCGCGTCGGGCGGGCGGAGCGTGAACTCGCCCTGCCAGAAGGCGTTCAGGCACTGGTCGAGGGGGCGGTCGGAGTCGCCGGGGCGGTCGGAGCCAGGGCTGTCGGTCACGGCGGTCACTCCCCCACGGCGTCGGCGGAGAGGGTGAGCAGTTCGCGCAGCTGCTCGGCGGGCAGTTCGGTCAGCCACTGTTCGCCGACGCCGACCACGGCGTCCGCCAACTCGCGCTTCGCCTGGAGGAGTTCGGCGATCCGCTCCTCCACGGTACCGACGCAGACCAGGCGGCGGACCTGGACCTCGCGGTGCTGGCCGATCCGGTGGGCGCGGTCGGTGGCCTGGTCCTCGACGGCGGGGTTCCACCAGCGGTCGAGGTGGATCACCTGGTTGGCGGCGGTCAGATTGAGGCCCGTCCCGCCGGCCTTCAGCGACAGCACGAACACCCCTGGCCCGTCCGGGGATTGAAAGCGATCGACGAGTTCCTGCCGGCGCGGCGCGGACAGCCCGCCGTGCAGGTGCAGCACCTGGGTGCCGAGCCGGCGGCGCAGGTGCGGCTGGAGCAGCGCGCCGAACTCGGCGTACTGGGTGAACACCAGCGTCCGGTCGCCTTCCGCCAGGGCCTCCCCCAGCAGCGCGACCAGCCGCTCGACCTTGCCCGAGCGGCCGCCCAACGGCGAGTGGTCGTACAGGAGTTGGGCGGGGTGGTTGCAGACCTGCTTGAGCCGGCCGAGGGCCGCCAGCACCGCGCCCTTGCGCTCCACCCCGCGCACCCCGTTCAGGCGGCGCAGCAGTTCGGCGACCACCGCCTGGTAGAGCCCGGCCTGTTCCGGCGTCAGGTTGCAGCGGACGGTGAACTCCTGTTTGGCGGGCAGCTGTTCACCGATCTCAGGGTCGCTCTTCAGGCGACGCAGCAGGAACGGGCCGGTGAGCCGCTGGAGTCGGGCGGCGACCGCCCGGTTGCCGGACTGCTCGACCGGGACGGCCCAACGCTCCTTGAACGACTCGGCGGTGCCGAACAGGCCGGGGTTGGCGAAGTCCAGGACGGCGTGCAGTTCGGCGAGGCGGTTCTCCACGGGCGTGCCGGTGAGCGCGATCCGCGGGCCGGAGCGCAGCGAGCGGATCGCCCGGGACTGCCGCGCCGAGCGGTTCTTGATGTGCTGGGCCTCGTCCGCGACCACCCGCCGCCAGCGGATCGCGCGCAGCGCCGCGGCGTCCCGCTGGAGCACCCCGTACGTGGTGATCACCAGGTCGGCGGCCGGGTCGGGGGCGGTGCGGTCGGGGCCGTGGTGCAGTTGCACGCGCAGGGCGGGCGCGAACCGGGCCGCCTCGCGCTGCCAGTTGCCGACCAGCGAGGTCGGGCAGACCAGCAGGACGGGGCCGCGGGCGCCGCGGGCGTGCTCCAGGGCCAGCAGGGCGAGCGTTTGCACGGTCTTGCCGAGGCCCATGTCGTCGGCCAGCACCGCGCCGAGCCCGAGTCGGCCGAGGGCGTCCAGCCAGGCCAACCCCCGTTCCTGGTACGGGCGCAGGGACCCCGCGAAGCCCGGCGGGGGCGGGGTGCGGTGAGCGCCGGGGAGACGGCCGAGGCGGCCGGCGAGCAGGTCGCCGAGCGGGCCGTCGGCGTGCACCACGGTGACCGGCAGGCCGTCCACCACCGCGTCGTCGTCCAGGGCGAGCCGCAGCAGCGTCGCGGCGTCCAGCTGCGGATCGTCCCGGCGGGCGGCCAGGAATCGCAGGGCGGCGGCGAGTTGAGCCGCGTCCACCTCCACCCACTGGCCGCGCAGCCGGACCAGGCCTTGCTGGGCACCGGCGAGCTCATCCAACTCCTCCTTGGTGAGCGGCTGTTCACCGACCGCGAGCTGCCAGCGGAAGTCCAGCACGGCATCCCGGTCGGCCTGCGCCGCACGCTTCACCGCACCGGACGCCGGGCCACTGTGCGCGGTGGCGGCCAGGCCGAGGCGCGGCCGGCGACGCCACCACGCGGGCAGCAGCACGCCGTACCCGGCGGCGGTCAGCAGCGGGGCGGTGTCCCGCAGGAACGCGAGCGCGCCGGCCCGGTCCAGATCGACGCCGGTGGGCCGGGTGCGGTGGAGCGCCGCGCGCAGGTCGGGGCAGAGCCGGGCGGCGCGATCGAGCTCCGCGAGGTACGCCTCCACCGGGTCGCCGAGACTGCGCGCCAGCGCGGCGAACGCCGGTCCGTCCGACCAGAGTTCGGCCGCCGGAAGCAGCAGCGAAGGCCGGTCCACGGGCCCGGCCAGCACGTCCAGGCGCCAGTTCTCGTCCGGGGCGGCACCGTCCGGATCGCCCGGCGCGGTACCCAGCGGCTCTGCCAGCCGGAACGCGAGGCGGACCTCACCGGCGGGCTCCGTTCCCGCGCTCCACGCCGCGAGCCTTGCCGCCGGCTCGGGGTCGGGCGGGGTGGGCAGGCGCGGGTCGGCGCTGCGGAGGGCGGCGAGCCAGGCCTCCGGGCCGGCGCCCAGCCGGGGCGGTGCGTCGGAGCCCAGCCGGGGCGGTGTCTCGGAGCCGAGCCGGGGCGGTGTCTCGGAGTTCAGTGCGGTGCGGGTCTCGTGGTCGGTGAGGGCGTCCAGGATGGTGGTGAACAGGGCCGTGCCGGTGCGTTCGACACCGTCCTCGGCGCGGGCGATCGGCGGGCACCCCGCCGCGAGGACGGCGGCCTCGCGCTGCGCCGGACCATCGGGCGCGGGACGCCAGCGCGCCGCCCACCCGCCTGCCTCCGCCACCAGCGCGGGCAGCACCCGGCCCCGCCCGACCAGCCGCCATGCCAGGTCGTGCACCGCCGTCAGCCATCGCAACGACGCCCCGTACGCGAGCTCAGCCGTCCGGCCTCCAGGCAGCTCGACGGTGGTCCCCGGCCAGTACGGGTCGAACAGCTCACCCAGCAGCTGCGCCGCCTCGGTCCGGTCGAACAGCAGCGCCGGCACCCGCCACGCCTGCAACGCCAGGCCCTTCGCGGTCGCCCCCACCGGCAGCTCCGGGGACGGCGTCGGACGCGAGCCCAGGGTCGGCAACCGCAGACTCACCCACCGCTCGGCACCCCGCTCCGCGAGGTACGCGGGCCCCGCGCCGGTGGCGGTGAGCAGCCCCGCCACCTCGCTCGCCGAGCACGCGTACGGGTGCCGCGCCCCCTGTACGGCCCGCCCCGTGAACGCCGCCGCATCCTCCGCCCACACCGCGAGCCGGCCATCGGCCCGCCACAGCGCGTGCAGGACGTACATCGGGACGGGGCCTCCGGAGACAGGAGTGGCTGGGCCTTCCACGATAGGTGTTGCGAGCACCCCCGGGAGCGGGTCACCCGGTTTTCCACCGCTCTCCACAGGCTGGGGAAAACCGAGGGATCCCTCCAGTTGGTTCAATCTTGGACTTCATGGTTGAAACTTGAACCAGACCGGGGTACGGTGAAGTCACCAACAAGTTGAAGCCTCAACAAAATGGCTTCGACCCTCGCAAAGGAGAGAAGCCATGGGCATCTTCAACCGCAGCAAGAACACCACCGCCACCGCCGCCCCGGTCGCCACCGTCCAGGGCCCGGACCTGGCCCACCTGACCGGCGACTACACGATCGACTCCACCCACTCGAAGATCGGCTTCGCGGTCCGGCACGCGATGGTCACCAACGTCCGCGGCGAGTTCACCGAGTACGAGGGCAAGCTGCACCTGGACGGCGCCAACCCGACCGCGTCCACCGCCGAGCTGGTGATCAAGGTCGCCTCGATCCACACCAACCAGGCCCAGCGCGACGAGCACCTGCGCACCGGCGACTTCTTCGACGCCACCACCTTCCCGGAGATCACCTTCAAGTCGACCTCCGCCGAGCAGATCGACGGCGACACCTACCGCATGCACGGCGACCTGACCATCAAGGGCACCAGCCGCCCGGTCGTCCTCGACCTGGAGTTCACCGGCGCGGCCACCGACCTGTACGGCGCCAACCGGGTCGGCTTCGAGGGCGGCACCACGGTGGACCGCACCACCTGGGGCCTGACCTACAACGCCGCGCTGGAGACCGGCGGCGTGCTGATCGGCGAGAAGGTCAAGCTGACCCTGGACATCTCCGCCGTGCGAGCCTCCTGAGACCGCCTGTCCCGGCCGCCCCGCGGCCCCCGGTACCGCCCCCGCCATCCCACTCGGCGGGGGCGCCGCCGTTTCGGCCGCGGCTCCAAGCACCTGCCCCAACCACCGCTTCGGCCGCCGTTCACCGGCGCAGTAGCGCGGCGTCCTCCGACGGCAGCCAGCTCCCCGGCGGCCCCTCCAACCACCCTTCCGCAGCGGCGAGTTCGGCCGCCGATTCGCGCAGCGCGGCCAGCCCGGGGTGGCCCGACCCGGGCCGGTGCACCAGGCCGACCAGGCTGAGCGGCATCGGATCGACCAGTGGCCGGGCCACCCCGCCGGGGATGTCCGGCCCGTCCGTGGTGGTGAGGATCGGGCTGCCGTGCCGGGTCAGGTAGCGGGCGAACTCGGCGGCACCGACCGGCGGGGTGCGGCCGGGTGCGGCGGCCAGGCCGTGCTCGGCGAGCAAGCGCAGGCCGAGGTCGGTCCACTCGGCAGTGTCCGGCTGCCCCGCGAACACGTCCACCGGGTGCCCGGCCAACGCGGCCAACGGCACGGCGGGCAGCGCGGCCAGTGGATGGCCGAGCGGCAGGAACACCGCCATCGGCTCCAGCCGCACCGGCGCGTGCGCCAGCCGGGAGCGTACGGCGGCCGGCAGTCCGGCGTACCGCCCGAACGAGGCGTCCAGCCGGTGCGCCGCCAACTCCCGTGCGGCAGCGGTGAGTCCACCGCAGTAGCGGGCCAGCAGCTCGGTCTCCGGGCGGCGCCGGCGAGCGGCGGCGAGAACACGCTCGGCGGTGAGTTCGCGGTCGCCGCCGGGGCTGTTGACGTCCACCAGCAGCGTCCGGGTGTCGCCGAGTGCGGTGATCTCGCCCTGGAGTTCCAGCAGTTGGCGGGCCTTCGGCAGCAGTGCCGCGCCCGTCTCGGTCAACTCGACACTGCGGGTGGACCGTTGGAACAGCGCGCAGCCGAGCTCCCGCTCCAGCGTCTGGACGTCCCGGCTGACGGCCTGCTGAGCCAGGTGCAAGTGCTCGGCCGCGCGGCCGAAGTGGAGGGTCTCGGCGACGGCGGCGAAGCTGCGCAGCAGGCGGGGGTGGACGTCACGTGGCACGGCGGGAGATTAACAACAGAAACCGGTCGATCGGGCGGATTAAGTGTTGGACGCCACCCCGGGCCCGACCCGAGGGTGGAACCATCTCCCCTTCTTCCCCCGGAGTTGTGCGTTGTCCCTGCCCCTCGCCCGCTACCGCCCGGTGTTCGCCGCGCCCGGCAGCCTCACGTTCACCCTGGCCGGTCTGCTCGGCCGGCTCGCCCTGGCGATGTACGGCGTCTCGATCGTGGTGCTGATCGCCGACCGCCGCGGCTCGTACGCGCTGGCCGGAGCGGTCTCCGCGGTCGGGGTGCTGGCCGGGGCGGCGCTGATGCCCCCGCTCGGACGACTGGTGGACCGGCTCGGACAGGCCCGGGTCGCCGTCCCCGCCGTCCTCGCCACCGCCCTGCCGACGGGCGCGCTGCTGCTGTGCGTCCGCTCCGGCGCGCCCGACTGGACGCTCTTCCTCTGCTGGGCGCTGTCCGGCACCAGCCCCAACCTCGGCGGCATGGCCCGGGCCCGCTGGGCGCACCTGCACCGCGCCGACGCAACCGTGCTGCACCGGGCCAACGCGCTCGAACAATCACTGGACGAGCTGTGCTTCATGGCCGGACCGGTCCTCGGCATGGCGCTGTGCACGACGCTCGCCCCCGAGGCCGGACTGCTCGCCGCCTGGGCCCTGGGCACCACCGGCACCCTGCTGTTCGCCGCCCAGCGCGGCACCGAGCCACCACTCGCCACGCCCGCCCAACACGCCTCCGCCGCACGGGGGTTGCTCCGCACCCCGGGCTTCCCGGCGCTGCTGGCCGGGTTCCTCGCGGCGGGCGTGCTGTTCGGATCACTGGAGGTCACCTCCCTCGCGTACACCGACGCGCTCGGCCGGCAGTCGGCGGGCGGCGTACTGCTGGCGCTGGTCGCGGCCGGGTCCTGCGCCTCCGGGCTGGCGTTCGGCGCGATCCGGCCGCGACGACCGGCTCCGGTACGGCTCGCGTTCGGCACGGGCGCGATGGCCGTGCTGATGCTGCTCCCGCTGGCGGCCGGCCGGGCCGGGGCGGGCGTGGCGGTCCTGGGCGCGGCACTGCTGGCCGCCGGCTCGGGCACCGCGCCCACCATGATCACCGGAATGACGATGGTTCAGGACCTCCTCCCCGCACACCGCCTGAACGAGGCCATGGCGCTGGCCGTCTCCGCGATCCTGATCGGCATCTCCGCCGGCGCGACCCTCGGCGGCTCCGTCGCCCAGCACACCTCCCCCGGCACCGGCTACCTGCTGCCCCTCGCCGCAGCCGTCCTCGCCCTGCTGGCCGCCCTCCCGGCCGCCCTCCGCAAGCCCTGACCGGGCACGAAAGCCGGCGGGCGCGAAAGCAGGTGGGTGCGAAAACAGGGGCGCGGGGAACTGCGCGAAGCGGAAGGGAAGGCACCCAACCGCAAGATCGCGACGCAGGACAATGACCTGCACTTGATCGCGACCTTGCGGACGGGCCTGCGCCTGTCGCGCAGTTCTCCCCCAGCCCTGGCGGGCCGGGAGGTGCCCCCACGCGCCCCCGGTTTCGCGCCCGCCTGCTTCACCGCCAGCCGTACTCGTACTCCGCCAGCACCGTCCCGTCCGGGAAGTGCGCCGTGCCGCGGCCGACGCGGCGGGCGCCGTGGCGTTCGTAGAAGCGGATCGCGCGGCGGTTGGCGGCCAGCACGTCGAGGCGGACGGGCCGGTCCGGGTGGCGGGCGAGCGCGGCGTGCAGCAGGCGGGTGCCGAGGCCGGCGCCGGTGCGGTCGGGGCGGACGTGCAGCTGTTCCAGGCGGACGACGGCGCCGTCGGGCACCAGGTAGGCGAAGCCGGCGAGGGTGCCGTCCGGGTCCTCGGCGAGCAGCAGGGTGGGGGTGTCGGCGGGCGGTCCGTAGTCCGCGCTCAACCGCAGTTCCCACAGCAGTTGTTGTGAGCTGTCGGCGGCGAGCGCCGCGTCCGGGACGAGTCCGGCGTAGGCGCTGCGGCGGCTGGCGGTCAGCAGGGCGGCGACGGCGGCGGCGTCGGGTGCGCCGCCTTCGCGCAGGGTGGCGGGCATGTCACCAGCCTTCCACACCGCGAGGGTTGAACGCGTTCAGCCGGTGCCCTACAGTCGTCCCGAACAGTTTTGAACGCGTTCGAAACTACGTTCCCCGGCCGTGGAGGGGATGGCCGGGTCGGAGATGGCGCGCCCGGTGCCGGGGGGCACCGGGGCTGCCTGTCGGGCGGCATTTCGCCCTCCCGGTCCGGAGTTGTCCCGGTCCGGGCTAGGCTCGGTTCCACAGGCTGACTGGTCCACAGGCGACTGGGGCGAAGCGAACGGCAGGCGGGGCGAAGGTGCCAGAGAACGACCGGGAACGGCCCCAGCGGGGCCCCGTTGAGTCGGACGACGTGGCGAGCGCGAGCGACCGGAACGAGCCGGGCACCGCTGCGCCCGCCGGCGAACTCGCGGGCGGCCGGGCCCAGCCGAAGACCGACAAGAGCGAGGCCACCCGGGCCCTGATCCTGGAGACCGCGATGCGGATGTTCCAGGAGCGCGGCTACGAGAAGACCACGATGCGGGCGATCGCCGCCGAGGCGGGCGTCTCGGTCGGCAACGCCTACTACTACTTCTCCGCAAAGGAATTCCTGATCCAGGGGTTCTACGACCGGATGACGTACGACCACGCCGCCGACGCCCGCCGGCGGATGGCCGGCACCAAGGACTTCGCCGAGCGGCTGGAGATCGCCCTGACCTCCTGGCTGGACACGGCCGCCCCGTACCACGAGTTCTCCGCGCAGTTCTTCCGCACCGCCGCCGATCCGACCAGCTCGCTCAGCCCGTTCTCCAACGAGTCGCACCCGGCCCGGGCCACCGCGGTGGAGCTGTTCCGCGAGGTCCTGCAGGGCTCCGAACTCGCCCCCAAGCTGGACGCCGAGCTGGTCGAACTCCTGCCCGACGTCCTGTGGTTGCACCTGATGGTCGTCGTCCTCTACTGGGTCTTCGACCGCACCGAGGACACCGAGCGCACCCGGGAGTTCGTCCGCCGGTCCACCCCCATGGCGGCCCGGGTGATCAACCTGTCGCGCTATCGGATATTCCGACCGATCGTCCGGGACGCCAAGGGGCTCATTCAGGACTTCATCCTGCCCACCATAGGAAAGACCGCCGTCAAGCAGCCACCCACTGCCTGAGGCGCCGTCAGAAGCTGTCGGGGTTCCAGGGAGTGCGGGCGGGACGGAGCAGGGTGTCGGCCCGGCCGGCGGCTCCGGGGGTGAGTTCGGTGAGCAGCGCGGCGGCGGCCAGCCGGGTGGCGGTGTCGGCGCCCAGGTAGAGGGTGCCGAGGGCGCCGACGCCGAGCGCGAGGTCCGCCGCGCCCTCGGTGGGGGTGATCCGGCCGGTGCCGTCGGCGGCGGTCTCCAGCGCCCAGCGGCCGGCCGTCCAGCCCTCGGGGTCGGTGACCTCCAGCACCAGGCGGCCGGGGGCGGTGTACTGGCGGGCGGCGAACGCGGCGGGCAGGTCGAGCAGGCGCAGCCAGGTGAAGTCGGCGTCGTCCTCGTGCGGGCGGGCGGCGCGCGGGTCGTTCAGCAGCAGCGGCAGCGGGTCGTCGGGCCGCAGGGTGGGGACGACCACGTGGCGCACCCAGTCGACGGAGAACGCGTACGCCCACAGCGCGTTGGCGGTCTGCTGGTCGAGGGCCAGGAAGTCCCGGACGTTCAGCGGGCAGTCGGGGTAGGCGCCGTCGAACCTCTCGTCCACGGTGTAGTTGATCAGGCCGGTGACGGTGCCGTCGGCGGTGCGGTGGAGGGCGGTGAAGCCCTCCTTCCAGTCGAAGCCGGGCAGCTCGATGTCTCCGGTGCGCAGCCGCCACCAGTGCTCCGGGCGGCCGATCGCGCCGGGCTGGGTGAGCCGCCAGCGCTCGTACAGCTCGGGGCCGAGCTTGCGGACCTCCTCCAGCGTGACGAAGTCGATCCGGTGCCCGTCGTGGACGGGCAGATCCTTCCGCAGGCCCGAGGCGCGCAGCACGTCCACCCGCCAGCCGGTGCTGCGGGTGGCGGGGCCGAAGCCGAAGCGGCCGTAGATGTTGTACTCGGCGGCGATCAGGATCGCGGCGGACAGGCCGCGCTCGCGGGCGGCGGCGAGGTCGTGGCGCATCATGCCGCTGAGCAGGCCGCGCCGGCGATGGGTGGAGCCGACGGTGACGGCGGTGACCGCGTCCACCGCCAGCCGGGCGCCGCCGGGGACGGTCAGTTCGGTGTCGAAGCTGCGGAAGGTGGCCACGCAGCGCGGCCCGTCCGGCGTCGGGTCGGTGTGGTCGAACGCCGCCTGCATCCTCCCCGGCTCGAACAGGACCTCCCGCCACTCCGCCGCCGGGGCGACGTGCGGACGCATGAAGCCGCGGGCTATCGCCCGGTCCCACACGGCGAGTTCGTCACGGGTGATCGGCCGGATCTCGATGCCCTGGTCAGTGCGGTGCGGTGCGTCGTTGCCCATCGGGCCACGGTACGGCGGGCCCCGAACCGCGTCATCCGGTTTTCCGGCCGCGCCGACGATGCGTCAGAGGCCGTCCGCGGCGCCCGGAACAATGCCGTCATGACTCTGCTGCCCGTCACCGCGCCCGCCTCGCTGATCCGGCTCCACGGCCTCGACCCCGAGGCGCACGACTGGAAGCTGAAGGCCGAGCACGCGGTGGCGACCCCGGCGGGCGAGACCTACGTCCTCGCCGTCCTGTGGCGGAACGCCACGTACCCGCCGGACGCCGCCGCCCCGCGCTTCGTCCAGCGGATGATCACCCGGTACGACGCCGCCGGGACGCCCGTCGCCACCGCCCTGCTGGACGAGCGGTCGTACGGCAGTGTGCGGACGGTCGACTGGGGCAGTGACGCGAACCTGGCGGTGCTCCCGGACGGACCCCTGATACTCGGCACCAGGCCCGGCAGCACCCACCTGTTCTCCCCCGAGCTGGACGAGGTGCGGGCCGCCTGGCCGGCCCGGCGGGACACGGCGGCGGGCGACCCGTTCGCCTCGTCGATCGCGGTCACACCCGGCGGGCGGCTGCTGTGCATGACCGCCGAGCACAAGGTGAACCACTGGGCCGGCCTGATCCTGAACCTGGTCGCCGTCACCGAGCCCGGCGACCTGCCCGCCCCCGGGCACAAGCCGCACCTGCGCGCCATCGCGACGCTGGACGCCCGGACGCACCGTCAGACCGACGCCGACGCCCAGCCGCACGTGCGGTACCAGGACGCGCCGGTGGTGGGCGCCAACCGGCCCTCGCCCTCGCTGACCGAGGCGCTCACCGAGCTCACCGGCACCCACCGCTCGCTCCACGGCTACGTGGACTCGTTCATGAGCCGCCCCTCGGCACTCGCCGAGGACCTGTTCGTCGTCCCGGTCTTCGGCCACACCTTCCGCTCCGGCAGCCGCGGCCAGGAGTTCAGCTTCGCGCTGGTCGACGACGAGGGCACCGTCCGGGGCCGGCTCGGCGGCCTGCATCTGTACCACGACAGCCCGTTCACCGGCTTCGACCTCACCGTCGCCGCCGACCCGCACCGCGCCCGCGCCTTCCACCTCAACCGCTACGGCCTGTACGCCTGGAGCGCCGACGGCACCCTCCGAGCCCGCCTGTCCACCGCCGACAGACCGTTCAAGCCCCTGGTCCACTTCACCCTGCTCGACTGCACCCCCGCCGGCGAACTCCTGCTCGCCCACCGCAAGCAGCACCTGCTGCTCCGCGTCCCCGTCCCCACCGACCTGACCGGCCTCCCCATCGCCGTGGAGACCGCCCTGGCCGGTCTCGCCCGCGCCCGCAACGCGCTCAAGAAGACGTACGCGCCGGTCAATTGGCTCTGGACGGACGGGACGGCCCCGGTGCACCGGCTGTAGGTTCCATTCGTGATCTTCGTTCGGTGTCGGAATGAGCTGGGCCGATGAGACGCTTCCCAGCGATCTTGCGTGGGTTTTGACCCATCGTCTTTGCGCTTTCCTCGCCGGCAAGGTGGTCGGGCCGCGCCTGGGTACTCGTTGAAGTGCCCAGGCAGGTACCGAACATCGCGCTCATCCTGGTGACTCTCAGGTGGCAGGTCTGCTGAGGCACCGAGAGCTGGCGACGCAACTGGCCGACCCTCGCAGCGCACGCTTCTCGCGGGGACGAGACAACCTGTCGCCTCGCTGTATCCAGTGCTGCGAGCGGGAAGGTTCACCGGGCCGGAACAGCAGCCTGCCGTCGTGAGAGAGCCAGTCTTCGCCGCTCGCGGTCGAGGTCGATGACGACGACCGAGACTGCGTCGCCGACCTGGATCACGTCCTCTGGTGTCTTCACGGGCGTCCATGCGAGTTCGTCGAGGTGGACCAGTCCCTCGATCCCGTCGGCCACCTGGACGAAAGCGCCGAATGGAATCAGCTTGGTGACGATTCCGCGCAATGTCTGACCCACTGCATGACCGTCAGCGAAGACCTGGAAGGGGTCCGGCTGCATCGCTCGCAAGGACAGCCGGGCCTCTCCGTTCCAGGTGTCGAACTGAAGGAACTTGCAAGAGACGTGCTCCCCGACCTGCACGATGTCCGATGCTGCTCCGAAACGGCTCCAGGAGAGTTCGGGGATCGTGATGAATCCGACGCCGGGGAAGACCGGGTGGTCAGGGCCGTCGTCCAGCGCCACGAACACGCCGAACGGCTCGATGGCCGCGATCGTGCCGGAGAGGATCTCGCCACGGTCGAGTCGGTTCAGAAACGTCCAGAGTTCCGGGTTCTCGGTGGCGGCCAGTGACAGCCGGACGTGGCCTTCTTCCAGGTCGACGGCGAGCACTTCGGCAGTGATCCGCTGACCGACCTGCACGGCTTCGGCCCGAGGCCGTCCCCAAGGCAGGTCGAGCGGCCGGATGGAACCCAGCGGTTTGGCGGTGAGTCCGTCCAACGTCATCGCCACCCCGTGAGAACGGGTGATCTCGGTTGCCACCCCGCTGCAGAGGTCGCCTACGTGGATCGTTGACAGAAAGCTCCGTATGGCTTGATCGTCCGACGCTTCATCCATGACGGCGGCCTTTCACGGGGGCAGTACGTCGGCTTGAAAATTCGCTCTACCCGGAGGCTTGAGGGGAAACTACCCCGAACCGCGGCTCTTCTCGATGCGGATGCGGGTTCGCGAGCCTTGCCACTCACGGCGGCACTGTCGCCCGGTGCCGCAATAATCCGTGCATGCTGATGATGAGTGCTGGGGCAGGGACGCCCTTCCGACGGACGACGAAGCCACAGATGAGTGCGGCGATAGCCAACCTGCAACCGGGTCGTGCGGTCGTCGTGGAGCGCTCTGACGGCCAGGCTCCTGGTGACTGGTACGTGCAGGTGCTCATGCGGCAGGACAATACGTTCCAGATGGAGTACCGGGACGGGACACCCAGCCAGCACTATCAGACGCGGACGGTGTCGCGCGAGAAGGTTGTGGACGCCGTGCTCGGCTGGGCGAAGAACGGTCCGACCTGGAAGGACGCGTTCATGTGGAACAACACCGGCTCCTACTTCGAGTAGGGAACGACGAGCTCATCCGTCCGTTCGCGATCGGGCACGTTCGCGCGTGCGCCGACGAATCGGCCAACGGGCGGTCTCGTGAAGGATCGCCTCTCGTCCGGCTGGGGTGACTCGGAAGTAGGTACGGCGGCGTCCGGGGCTGCGGCCTGGGGTGGCTCTGGAATTCCATGACTCGTCGTCCTCGACTCGGTTGGTGATCCAACCTGCCGCCTGTAGGCGGTGGAGTTGTTCGTAGATGTTTCCGGGTCGCGCTTGAGCCGGCCGATGACGAGCGCGCCGTAGCATTCCTCGTCGCTGTGGGTCATGAGGTCCTTGAGCAGAGCGAGCATCGCGGCGGTGATCCGGAGCCGGCACCGATAACCGCCTCGGCCAGTTCCGGGTCGATCATCGCATCGTGGCGGTAGCCGGCCAGGAAGCGCACGTTCTCCAGCAACACCGGTCGGCTGAGGACCACACCTCGAAGTCCCAGCCCCGAGCGTGGGCCAAGCGCTCAGTCCACGCGAACTGCCTGGCCACCTTCGGATCGGAGGCGGTACGCGGCCTTCACGTCCACGACGGCCACCGAGCCGTCCGCACGGCCGAGCAGCAGATCAGGAACATGCCGACGTGTACGGCAGCATGGCGCGACCATCTCCCGCCCGACGGACCGGGACGGGGCAAACCGGCTTCAGGTCACCCGTGATGGTGAAGAATCGAGGAATCGGTAGGCACGCCTGTCGAACCGCCCACTCATCACCCCATTGATCTTGCGCACGCGCAAGGTGGGCGCAGATTCAGTGGGAAAGCGCAAGGAGAAGTGGGAACCTACACGGCTCTGAGCGGGCCGTCAGGGGCGGGCGTAGAAGTCGGGGCGGCCCATGATCCAGAGGCTGGCCTGTTTGATCGCGGTGCCGGGGCGGGGGGCCTCGATCATCTGGTCGTCGCCGAGGTAGATGGCGACGTGGTAGATGTCGGCGGCCCGGCCGGTCCTGGTCCAGAAGATCAGGTCGCCGGGGCGGAGCCGGTCGTAGGTGACGGGGGTGGACTCGGCGTACTGGTCGGCGGCGAAGTGGGTGAGGTTCTTGCCGCCCCGGCGCCAGGCCATCATGGTCAGGCCGGAGCAGTCGTAGCCCTGCGGGCCTTCGCCGCCCCAGATGTAGGGCAGGCCGATGACGGAGCGGGCGAAGGCGAGGGCGGCCTCGGCGCCCTCGGCGGACCAGGGCTGTTCGCGTTCCGGGGCGGGGTGGAGCCGGGCGTGGTCGGCGGCGGCGCGTTCGAGTTCGGCGCGGCGGGCGGCTTCCTCGGCCTCGCGGCGGGCGATCTCCTCCAGCGCGTCCTGGCGTTGGCGTTCGAGGTCGACGCTGGTGTCGCGGGCGGCGGCGAGTTCGGCGAGCAGGGTGTCCTGGCGCCGGCCGATCTCGGTGACTTGGCGCTGCTGGTCGGTGAGCCGCTGCTGGGCGGCGTCCTTGACGGTGCGGACGGTGTCGGCGGCGGTGCGGGCGGCGCCCTCGGCGCGGCGGGCGTCGGCGGCGGCGCGGGCGGCGGCCTTGGCGGTGCTGGTGGCGTCGTCGAGGATCTGCCGGGTCTGGGCGCCGGCCACCCCGACCGCGGTGGCCTGGGCGGACAGCTCGCCCGGGCCTTGGGAGCCCAGCAGGGCGTCCAGTGCGGCGAGTTGCGGGGAGGCGCCCTGCCGGTACATCTCGGCGGCCAGCCCGGCGGCCCGGTTGGCGGCCCGGGCGCGGGCGGCCTCGGCGGTGGCGGCGCGGGCGGCGGCGGCCTTCGCGGCCTGCTGGGCCTTGGCGAGCCGGGCGAGGGCGCCGTTGTACGCCTCGACGGCCTGTTCGGCGGCCTGCCCGATCCGGTCGAGTTCGGTGCGGGCGGCGGCGAGCCGGGCTTCGAGGGCGGTGGCGTCGGCGGCCTTGGTGTCGGCCTCGGCCTTGGCCCGGGCGACCTCCTCGGCGGACGGGTACGCCTCGTCGCCGGGCGGGTCGTCGGCGGGCCGGACGGCGGGGACGGGGGCGGCGGGGGCGCTCGCGGCGGGCAGCAGGGTGAGCAGTGCGGCGGTGGTGAGGAGGAGGGCGGGGAGGAGCCTGCGGGGCATGAGGGTCCTTCCTCGGCGCGTTCTGGTGATCGGCCAAAGGAATCGACCGAATGTCCCATCACGTGACAATCCGGTCACGCACCGTCAGATTCTCAGACCTGGCGGAACGTCAACGCCACCGCAATGCGGCCACCCGGGTGAGATGTCCGATTGTCGGAACCGGTGGTGGCGCGAAGGGAACGGGTCGCTCACGAACCCTACCGGCCGGTGGCCCGCGGGTCCCCGATCCGGCAGCGTCAGCGCGCCCGCTGCGGCGGCTTGCCCGTCACGGTGGTGCGCGGCCGCCCGGCCCGGACGGTGCGGCGGCGGCGCTGGGAGCGGGCCCGGCGGGCCGGGTCGGTGGTCGGGGCGGGGGCCCGCCGCCCGCCGATCGGCCGCGGCAGGTCGCGGTGCGCCAGCGCCCGGGCGGCCATCCGCTCGGCCACCGCGTGCGCCTTGGGGTGCCCGGCCGGCACCTTGTCGGGCGCCCCGGCGATCAGGTCGAACAGCCAGGTGCGCGCCCGGTCCGTGCGGGCGTGCAGCCGCCGTTCGCGCCGGTTCGCCCGGGCCATCCGCCGGGGGCGGTCGGCGTAGCGCCAGCGCGCCCACGGGCTGGACGGGCGGGCCAGCCGGACCGCGCCGATCCAGGACAGGCCGGGCACCATGATGCCGAGCAGCCCCGTCCACACCTTGCCCTTGAGCAGCGCGACCAGGCTCATCAGCGCGTTGCCGCCGATCACCGCGACCACGCCCCACCGGGTGCTCTGCCCGGGCACCAGGCCGAGCGGCACGTACCCGGTGAGCAGCAGCGCGGTGATCAGGATGCCGAGGATCACCGCGTCCACCGACTTGCGGCCCTGTTCGCTCCAGTACACGTCGTCCAGGTGCAGGATCAGCGCGAACTCGTCCAGCACCAGGCCGCAGCCGATGCCGAAGGACAGGCCGAACCAGTCGATCCACGGGTGGCCGCCGCCGGTGGCGAACACGCCGATGCCGCCGAGCAGCAGGAAACCCAGGCCGAACACCATGTGGTGGATGTGCAGCCCGCCGGGGGTGATGTTGCCGGGCCACCAGCGGACCTGGGCGCGGATCATCCGGGTGCTGAAGCGGATGCACACGAAGGAGGTGATGAACCCGACCAGCAGCAGGAACAGCGGCTGCTTGTGGGCCTCCACGATGTGCTGGTGGTAGCCGTCGAGCAGTGCACTGAGCATCGGGTGGTGCCTTCGGGTCGGTTCGGGCGGCCGGGCCTGCGGCGGGTCAGAAGCCGCGGGTGCGTTTCGCGGCCCGGCGCGGGATCAGCAGGTGCGGGGCGTCGCGGTCGCTGGCGCCCGGGTTCTTCAGGAACAGCCGGGCCACCTCGCCACCGAGGTTCACGCCGATGGCCAGCGCCATCGCGAGCGCCACGGCCCGGCTGGCGGACACCAGCCCGTTCGAGGGGTGGCCCTGGGCGAAGGCCAGCATGCCCAGGTACAGCGCCGAACCGGGCATCAGCGGTCCCATCGCGGCGGTCACGTACGGCAGCGCGGAGGACGCCTGGTAGCGGGCCAGCAGCTGGCCGAACAGGCCGACCAGACCGGCGGCCAGGCCGGTCGCGACGATCGCCGAGATCCCGGCGTTGTAGACCAGCACCCCGTACGTGGACCAGCCGATACCGGCGTTCAGCACCACCATCGGCAGCGAACGCCGGTCGGTCTGCAACAGCATCGCGAAGGCCAGCGCCAGCACCATCGCGGCGATCAGCTGGACGGGCGGGGAGGCGCTGGTGCCGCCGATGGACTCGTCGGGCCGCAGCTTGGCGTTGTAGTTGACGCCGATGTACAGCACCAGCATCACGCCGATGACGATGCCCGCGACCAGGTACACCACCTCCAGCAGCCGGGCGGCGGCGGTGATGTAGAAGCCGGTCAGGCCGTCCTGCACGGCGGCGACCATGGCCCGCCCCGGCAGCAGCGCGAACAGCCCACCGGTGATCACCACCGAGCCGCGCAGGTGCAGCTCGTTGAAGGAGAGCAGGATGCCGCAGAGCGCGGCGGGCATCGCGGCGATCACGAACTGGTAGAACTCCGGCAGCCCCCGGCGGGCGACGAACGAGGCCAGCCGGTCGCCGACCACGGCGGCGACGAACGCGGCCCCGAACACCAGCCAGGCCTTGCCGTCGATCTTCCCGCCGACCAGGAAGGACGCCGCCCCGGCCAGCAGCCCGGTGGCCAGCGACAGCAGCCAGACCGGGTACGGGTGCCGGTTGCGGCGGATCCCCGCGAGGCGCCGGTAGGCGTCGTTGACGGTGACCTTCTCCGCCGTGATGTCGGCGACCAGCTCGTACACGGCGGCCAGCCGGGTGTAGTCGGAGGTGCGGCGGCGCACCACCCGGTCCGCGGTGACCGGCGGGTCGATCAGCGAGGGCTGGTGGGAGATCGAGATCAGGGTGAAGGTGACCTGCGGTTCGCAGTGGTCGAGCCGGTAGGCGTGCGCGATGCCGAGCATCGCGGCCTCCACGTCCTCGGCGGCCTCGCCGCTGGCCAGCAGCAGCTCACCGATCCGCAGCGACAGGTCCAGCACCCGGGGCACGTTGCGCTGGGCCTGCGCCCCGGCGGCCGGGTGCAGCTCGCGCGGGGTGCGCTCGAACGCCGGCCGCTCGGCCATGGGGGTGCGCAGCAGGGTCCGCATCCGGTCCGGCCAGGGGGCGTCGCCGGGGGCACCCTTGTGCAGCTCGGTCAGGTCCAGGCCGTACGCGGGGGTGTACCCGGCGGCGTTCCACTCCTCGGGCGTGAGCGTGTCCTGGGCGAGCGGGTTGCGGGCCCGGACGGCCTCGGCGGTCTCCTGGGCGGCACTGCGCCCGAGCAACCCCTCGGTCTGTATGGGCTCCGGCGCGTGCGGCACACTGACGGGCCGTTCAATGGGCGGCGCGTCCGGCCCGAGCAGCCCTTCGGTGGGCGGCGCCTCCTGCGCCGGTGCGCCCTCCGGCTCGCGTTCGGACACGGCTTCCTCCGCCACCCCGGCAGCCGCCCGGTCGGGCTGCCTACTGGCTCCAACCTTGCCCGATGGCCCCCGCCGGTGCGAACAAGGGGTACCCACTCCCGCCGGGCCGAGCTGGAACGACCTCAGAATCCCGAGGTGTCCAGAGCCAGCCCGAACGGCTCCGGCAGCCGGACCGGCGTGCCGAACGGATGCGGGCCGTCCACCACCGCGTAGCCCAGGTCGTGGGGCTCGGCGAACAGGGTGCACTCGCGGCTCTGCCGGTCGGCGAGCAGGTACAGCGGCGCGCCGTACTGGGCGTAGCGCTTGCGCTTGGTGACGCGGTCGGTGTCGCCGTCGGACTCGGAGCAGTTCCCACCGTACCGGTCCCGGCCGGCAGCCCGGCTCGTTCCAGGGGCAGCGCTGTGCCCGCCCGCGCTCCGGGGGACCGGACCGCGGGCGGGCGGCGGCTGGGCTGTCTACAGGTCGTAGTCGTCGACGATCTTGCGGTGCCGGTCGAGGTCGGCGCCGGCGGCTTCGGCGAGGGCGGGCCAGGCGAGGGGGCGGGGCCAGTGGGCGGTGAGGTCGGTGAGGAGGGTGTCGGCGTCCTTGGCGGAGGCGGTGGGCGGGACGCCGAGGGCGGCGTAGATGCCGGGCAGGGTCTCGCCGTCCTGGTGCGGGTCGGTGATCCGGTAGTGGTCGCCGCTGTAGGCCCAGACCGCGTATCCGGCCTCCTGGAGGGCGCCGCGCAGGGTGTACCAGGTGTCCTCGTCGGGGCGGGCGCCGTCGATCCAGTAGGTGGTGAAGCCGGCCGGGTCGAGCAGGGTGAGGTGTTCGAAGACCGGGTGCCAGTCGTCCTCCGCGCCGGGTTCGGGGTGGTCGTTGAGGACGGCGGGGGCGAACACCACCACATCGCCGTGGTTGAGCTCGTGCTCGTCGCCGAGCACCGGCAACACCCGGGCGGTGGCCGGGCCGGTGCGCAGGGCGGGCAGGTCGACGGTGGTGCCGTTGTGACGGGGGGCGCGCAGTTCGATCAGCTGCCACTCCTCGTCGACCGGGCCGCTGTCGGTGTCGAACTCGATGCCGAGGCGGGCACCGGCGACGCGGACGGCCGGCCAGTCGCGGTTGGCGGTGGCGGCGGTGATCAGGTGCCACAGGTCGGGGGTCTGGACGGTGCGGTGCTCCTGGTCCTCGCCGGCCTCGGCGGGGTCGAGGGCGTGTTCCAGCAGTTCCTGGTAGAGCCGCTGGGCCTCGGCGTGGTCGCCGCGCCGGGTGGCGGCGGTGGCGGCGAGGCGGCGGGTGTTGAGGGCGTCCGGTTCGTGGGCGAGGACGGCGGCGCACTGTTCGCCGACCTCGGCCCAGCGGCCCTGCGCGGCGGCCCAGCGGGCGCGCAGCCAGTGCGCGTTGGCGGGGTCGGCGGAGAGCCGGTCGGCGAGCCGGTCGATGCCGTCGCCGTCCTCGGCGTCGATCAGCAGCTGGCCGAGCATGCCGGTGAGGTAGTCGCTGTCGGGGTCGAGTTCGAGCTGGGCCCAGAGCAGTTCGGTGACGGCCCGGGTGTGGCCGAGGGCGCCGAGCGCGCCGGCCAGGTTGAGCACCAGGACGGTGTCGGGCGCGGCCTCGCCGGCGAGGGCGGCGGCCAGCAGGTCGGCGCCGGTCTCCGGTTCGGGGCGGTGCTCGGCCAGCCACTGCGGCAACTCGTCGGCGGGTACGGGCAGTTCGGGGTGGGGCAGGGCTTCGGCGGCGGCCCGCAGAACGGCGACCTGCTCGGCGACGCCGTCGGTGCGGCGCAGTTGGCCGAGCTTGCGGGTGCCGGTGCGGGCCAGGGTCAGGGCGACCTCGCGGGCGCCGCGGGCGAGGGCGAGCCGGCCGGCCGTCAGTACCAGGTTGAGGCAGGGGCGGTGGGAGCCGGCGGCGTCGAGTTCGCCGGCCCAGCCGGCCAGCCGGGCGCCGAGGGCGGCGTCGTTGGGGAACTCCCCTGCGGCGGTGAGCAGTTCGACGGCGGCACTCCAGCGGTGCCGGATGTCGGGGTAGCGGTCGGCCTCTTCGGCGTCGGGCAGCAGTTCGAGGGCGGGGCCGGTGCGGCCGAGGGCGGCGAACTGCAGGGCGCGGCCGACGGCGAGCTTGCGGCGGTCGTCGTCGTCGAGGCGGTGCCCGGCGGCGACGTAGGCGTGTTCGGCGGTGTCGTACGCGTCGAGGGCGTCCTGGTGCCGGCCGAGCCGGTGCAGGGCGGAGGCCCGGCTGTGCGCGAAGGACAGCGAGACCTGTTCGCCGGCGGCCTGGATCCGGGTCTGCGCGCGGTCGAGGTGGCCGAGGGCGTCGGCGGGGCGGCCGTCGTCCTCCAGGGTGTCGGCGTACTCGCGGGACAGGCAGTCGAAGCAGGCCCGGGCGGGTTCGACCCGTTCCAGGGTCTCTTCCAGTACGGCGAGCCGCTCGGGCACGTAGCCGGGGCCGTCGATGTTGGCGTGGCAGATGGTGAAGTCCTGGACGGCACACACCGACTGCGGGCAGGAGGCGGTCTCCTCGCGGTGCGCGAACTCCAGCAGCGACACCGCCTCGGACATCGCGGCCTCGCCCTGGTAGCGCTTGTTGAGCAGGTTCTGCAGCCGCCAGTGGCGCAGGAAGACCTCCACCCAGGGCAGGCCGAGGGCCCGGGCCGAGGCCAGCGCCTCGGGGTACATCGCGTCGAGCTGCTCGTTGCGGCCCTCGACGGCGTGGCCGGCGATCTCGGCGAGCGCGTCGGCGAGCCGGTGCTGCCCGGATTCGGCGAGCTGCCGGTGGGTGTCGTGCACCCAGGACCAGATGTCGGTGGTCATCGTTCCTCGTCCCCCTGCGGAGTGTCTGCGGAGATGGTGTCGGGCACCACCGACAGGCCGTCGGCGGGGAGGTCGGCGGTGAGCGCGGCGACCGCCGTGGAGATGCCGCCGAGGGCGGCGGTCAGGTCGCCGCCGGCCGAGCCGGAGGCCGCCGCCATGATCACCTTCAGCGAGCGCAGCAGCGCGGCGGCGGTGGCCGCCCCGGTGTGCCCGGCCCGGTAGGCGGCCAGCAGGTCGTGCACGGCGGGCGAGGCCAGGTTGAGGTAGAGCCGGGCCTTGACGGTGCCGTCGGTGCGCGCGGTGAACGCCCGGGCCAGGCGCAGCGCGGCGGACGGGATGCGGGCGTCGGCCTGGTCGTCCTCGATCCGGGCCTTGAGCTCGGCCTCGCGGTCGGGCACCAGCACCAGCGGCAGCCCGGGCGGGTCGAAGCGGGCCGGGACGAGCTGTTCGCCGTCGTCGGTGAGGGCGGCGCTCAGCCAGGCGTGCTGTTCGGCGGGCAGCGGCAGGTCGGGGGCGCGGAACAGTTCGCGGTTGCCGCTCTCGCTGCCGAGTTCGACGATCCGGCAGTCCCGCAGCTGGGCGTAGCGGCGTAGGAACGGCAGTACCGCGTACCGGTCGCCGCGGGCGATCGGCACCTGCATGGCGCGGTACAGCATCTCCTCGAAGCCGCCGCCGCTGCCGAGGGCGACGTGCACGGCGCCGGAGCCGGCGGCGCGCAGGGCGCCGGCGGTGAGTTCGCCCTGCGAGGTGGGGACGGGGACGTCGTCGGCGAGCAGGGTGAACAGCCGGTCGTCGCAGAGGGCGGCGCCGAGCAGTTCCTGGCCGTGCCGGGCGAGGATCCGCCGCCAGGCGGCGGGGTGCAGCCGGGCGGTCTCGTACAGGCCGTCGACGATGGCGTCGGTGAGGGCCTGCTGGAGGGCCCGGTAGTGCTCGTCGCGCTGCAGGTCCTCGCGGCTGGCGGTGGGGGTGAGCCGGGTGGACTCGACCACGCCGCCGATGAAGCCGGCCCAGCTGGGCAGCAGGTCGCGGGCGTCGTCGGCGAGCAGCATGCCGCGCAGGTACACGGCGAGGTCGCGGTTGTCGGTGGAGCCGTACGTCCCGCCGTCCTGCACCCAGAGCAGACCGACGGCGTCGGTGCGCTCGTCGGCGGGCTGGACGGGGAACGCGGTCAGCGGTTCGAAGCTGCGGGCGAAGGCGGTGGCGAAGCGCATCCGGTGCAGGTAGGGCGAGCCGGGCAGGTCCTGCCGCCAGGGCACCGCGACGTTGTTGACGGCCTCCTCGTCCTCGCCGACGTACACCTCGATGGGCAGCAGCACGCAGTACCGGCCGAGGACTTCGCGCAGCGCCTCCTGGTCGGCGAGGTGGGCGTGTTCGGGTTTGAGCCGCAGGGTCACCACGGTGCCGGGCGCGGGGCGGGGTGCGGCGGGCTCGACGCTGTACTGCTCGCCGCCGCGGCTGCGGTAGGTGTGCGCGAGGTGCGCCTCGCGGTGCGAGGCGGTGGTGACGGTCACCTCCTCGGCGACCGAGAACGCCGACAGGAAGCCCAGTCCGAACGCCCCGATGAGTTCCTGGTTGCCCGTCAGGTCGCGCAGCATCCGGGTGTAGCCGGTGCCGACGGTGGCCAGGTAGGCGTGGATCTCCGGTTCGGTGAGCCCGGCCCCGTTGTCCTCGATCGCCACCGTCCGGGCCGCCGGGTCGCCGGTCACCCGGATCAGTGGCCGGTAGGTGCTCTCCGGGTCCTCCAGCTTGCGCCGGGTGTGCGAGTCGTGGGCGTTCTGCACCAGTTCGCGCAGCGCCACCAGTGGCGTCGAGTAGAGGTGCGTGGCGAGCACGCCCACCAGGCCGCCGAGGTCGACCTCCGTGGTGCGGAGATTCTCCGACTTCTCGGACGCGGGAAATTCGACGCCACTTCCGTCGGCGCCGGAAGCGGGGGGAAGGCCATCAGACATGAGGCCCCAGTGTGCCAGTACGACAATCAGGCGACCAGCGTTTTCGGATTTCCTGGATTTCTGTCGATACTCGGTCAACTCCCGGCCGGGGCACGGGCGATCACCCCGGATCGCACCAACCCGCCGAAATCGCAAGCCATTTACCAGCACCGGGGAAACGGGTGGCCCCCCGTCGTCACGAGTTTCGCAGCAGTTTGCAGGGAGACCACCCCACTGCCAATTCCCGGGCGGCCGGACAGGCCTAGCGACGGGTCCGGGCGTAGGCGACCGGCGGGTTGCCCTCGCCGTGGTCGCGCTTGACCACCTCGAACTGGCCGTTCGCCTCCAGCAGCGGCATCAGCTTGGGGAACCCGTAGGTGCGCGGGTCGAAGTCCGGCTTGCGCTTGCGGATCTGGTTGCCGACCTCGCCGAGGTGCGCCCACCCGTCGTCCCCGGACGCCGCCTCCAGCACGCTGTGCAGCAGGCCCGCCATCGCCGCGTCCAACTGCCCGGGCTCGACCGGCTCGGCCAGCGCGACGGCGTGCGCGATCGGGGTCAGGTTCTCGGTGTAGATGAACTTGTCGCAGGCGGCGACGAACGCCCGGGGCGTCTTGCGCTCCCCGAACCCGTACACCGTCAGCCCGGACTCGCGGATCCGGGACGCCAGCCTGGTGAAGTCGCTGTCGCTGGAGACCAGGCAGAAACCGTCGAACCGGCCGGTGTACAGCAGGTCCATCGCGTCGATCACCATCGCGGCGTCGGTCGCGTTCTTGCCGGTGGTGTACGCGAACTGCTGCATCGGCTGGATCGAGTGCTCCAGCAGCTGCGCCTTCCAGCCCTTCAGCGCGGTGCCGGTCCAGTCCCCGTAGGCCCGCTTGACGTGCGCCGTCCCGTACTTGGCGACCTCCGCCAGCAGGTGCTCGACGATCGACGCCTGGGCGTTGTCGGCGTCGATCAGCACCGCCAGCTTCGCGGTGTTCTCGTTGCTCATGCGGCTCCCGTCGCAGTCGGCCAAGGCACGCGTGCCCCCGGGGCCCATCCCAGCAGACCCTTCCGACACCCGCGCCCGGAGGACCGTCAACAGTTCGGCTGACCTCGGCCGATGTCCGCCCGGCGGGCCGCCGCCGACCCTGGACACCACAAGCTACCGGCGATTAACTTGTCTGCGCCGATCAGCCGCCGAAGGGAGCGCACCGTGCGCCGCACCGTGTACAACGAGGACCACGAGGCGTTCCGGGAGACCATCCGGGACTTCATCGCGAACGAGGTCGTCCCGGTCTACGAGAGCTGGGAGGAGGCCGGCCACCCGCCGCGCGACTTCTACCGCAAGCTGGGCGAGCTCGGCGTCTACGGCATCGAGGTCCCGGAGGAGTACGGCGGCGCCGGCGAGACCGGCTTCAAGTACCAGGCCGTGATCTACGAGGAGACCGCCCGCGCGGGCGTCACCTTCGGCTCCTCCGGCGTGCACACCGGCCTGGTGCTGCCGTACCTGATGGAGTACGCGACCGAGGAGCAGAAGCGGCGCTGGCTGCCGGGCTTCGTCTCGGGCGAGATCATGACCGCGATCGCGATGACCGAGCCGGGCGCGGGCTCCGACCTGGCCGGCATCGCCACCACCGCGAAGCTGTCCGCCGACGGCACCCACTACGTGCTCAACGGCGCCAAGACGTTCATCACCGGCGGCGTGCTGGCCGACCTGGTCCTGGTGGTCTGCCGCACCGCGCCCTACGACCCGGCGGACCGCCGGGCGGGCCTGTCCATCCTGTGCGTGGACACCACCTCCGAGGGCTACTCGGTCGGCCGCAAGCTCCAGAAGATCGGCCTGCGCACCTCGGACACCGCCGAACTGGCCTTCACCGACGTCAAGGTCCCGGTGGAGAACCTGCTCGGCGAGGAGGGCAAGGCGTTCTCCTACCTGACCCACAACCTGGTGCAGGAGCGCCTGGCGATCGCGGTCGGCGCGTACGCCTCGGCGGCCGCCGCGGTGCAGTTCGCGGTGAAGTACGTCAAGGAGCGCAAGGTGTTCGGCAAGGCCGTCGCCGAGTTCCAGAACACCAAGTTCTCGCTGGCCGACTGCCAGGCCCAGGTGCTCGCCCAGCAGGCCATGGTCGACCAGGCGCTGGAGCTGTACCAGAACGGCGAGCTGACGGTGGCGGACGCCGCGGCGGCCAAGCTGTTCTGCACCGAGTCGGCCTCCGAGGTGATCGACAAGTGCCTCCAGCTGCACGGCGGTTACGGCTACATCCTGGAGTACCCGATCGCCCGCCTCTACACCGACAACCGGGTGTTCCGGATCTACGGCGGCACCAGCGAGGTCATGCGCACCATCATCGCGAAGTCGCTCGGCCTGTAAGCAGCTCGGTCTGTAAGCAGGACGCGGCGGAGGCGGGCACCCGGCCAGGTGCCCGCCTCCGCCGGCGTCCGCGGTCAGTTCGCGCTGGCGCGCCAGGCCTCCAGTCCGGCCGCCGACGCGGCCTTCGCCTGGTGCAGGGTGCGCTGCGCGAGCTCGGCGGGGTGGGACTCCAACTGCTGGAACCAGCCCCGGCCCGCGTTCGCCAGGGCGACGCAGACCAGGGCCGTGCCGGTCAGTCCGACGACGGCGCCGAGCCCGGTGAGGGCCACGCCGAGGGTGAGCATGCCGCGGTTCACCTGGAAGCCGCTGATGAATTTCTGATTGGTCGCCATAGGTCCACCATCGGGCCGCCTCCTTGGCCCCGCACGCCGAACGGACCCCGCGTTGACCCCTGCGCGTGGCCCAGCGCGCGACACCCGCCCCGAGCCCGCCTAGGGTCGGCGACGTGGGGCTCGGACGGCGAGCCCCCGGGCGCGGGGGCCGAAGGAGGAGAACGCGATGACCGAGCAGCCGGCCCGGATCGACCTGAACGCGCTGGCCGAGGAGCACGCCGCCAAGGCCGCCGCCAACCCGCACGGCCGCAGCGCCCACCTGCTGCTGCACGACGGCGTCCTGCGGCAGACCGTGATCGCGCTGCGCGCCGGCGCCTCGCTGGACGAGCACAACGCCCCGGTCGCCGCCAGCCTCCAGGTGCTGCGCGGCCGGGTCGCGCTGACCGTGGCCGGCCGGCAGCAGGACGCCTCGGCGGGCGAGCTGCACTCCATCCCGCAGGAGCGGCACGGCCTGCTCGCCCACACCGACGCGGTGGTGCTGCTCACCGCCGTCACCGCGTGACCGCCTCTCAGGACCGGCCGAGCACCTCGCCGGAGACCAGCGTCATCGCCCGCAGGTAGTCCTCGCCGCCGGGCACCCCGGCCGGGTCGATCAGCCAGTGCGCGGCCTGGCCGAGCAGCAGCGACTGGTAGAACACGCCCTTGGCGAGCTCGTCCGGGGTGTCCTCGTGCTCGGCCTTCCCCTGGAACAGCGCGGCCAGGCCGAGCCGGCCCAGCTTCTGCGCCTCGGCCAGCTGCTCGCGCAGCTTCGGCAGGCTCTCCAGCTGCCCGAGGATCTCGAACTGCACCGTCCACAGCCCCCGGTGCGTGGCGAAGCTGTCCCGCATGGCGTCCCAGGAGCGGACGAACCGCTCCTTCGGGTCGGCGATGTCCGCCGAGGAGGCCAGCGCCGTGCCGACCGCGCTGCCCCACTCCCCCATCGCCTCCACCAGCGCCTGGATCAGCAGCGCGTCCTTGGAGCCGTAGTGGTAGCCGATCGCGGCCAGGCTGACGCCCGCCCCGGTGGCGATGTCCCGGGCGGTGGTGCGCCCGTAGCCCTTCTCGTACAGGCAGTGCTTGGCGCTGGCCAGCAGGTCCTCGCGATTTCCCATGCGCCGATGCTACGGCAGTCCAAGACGCTTGTCTTGCTCGAACGTCTGGAACATTTGATTTAGACGCTTGTACTAGACAGTCGTGCAAGACGTCCGTACAGTCCTCGCCATGACCACCGACCACGGCCGCGCCGGCCGACGCGAATGGCTGGGCCTCGCCCTCCTCCTGCTGCCGACCCTCGTCCTCGCCATGGACATGGGCGTGCTGTTCTTCGCCGTCCCGTTCATCGCCACCGACCTGCGCCCCAGCGGCACCCAGCAGCTGTGGATCATGGACATGTACTCGTTCCTGCTGGCCGGGCTGCTGATCCCGATGGGCGCCCTGGGCGACCGGATCGGCCGGCGCCGGCTGCTGATCGGCGGCACCGCCGCCTTCGCCGCGGCCTCGCTGGTGGCCGCTTGGGCCGACGGGGCGAACCAACTGATCGCCGCCCGGGCCCTGCTGGGCATCGCCGGAGCGGTCTTCGGGCCCTCCACCCTGGCCCTGGTGCGCAACATGTTCCCCGACCCCAAGCAGCGGCAGGCCGCGATCGGCGCCTGGAGCGGCGTCATGATGGCCGGCGCCACCCTCGGGCCGGTGGTCGGCGGCGTGCTGCTGGAGCACTTCTGGTGGGGCTCGGCCTTCCTGATCGCCGTCCCCGTGATGCTGCTGGTGATGGCCGCCGCGCCGTTCCTGCTCCCCGAGTACCGCGCCCCGCAGCAGGGCCGCTTCGACCTGCCCGGCGCCGCCCTGTCCATCGCCACCGTGCTGCCGATCGTCCACGGCATCAAGACCCTCGCAGTGGACGGCTGGAGCCTGCGCCCGGCGCTGGTCCTCGCCGCCGGGCTGCTGATCGGCGCCGGCCTCGCGGTGCGGCTGCGCACCGCCGCCCACCCGCTGCTCGACGTCTCGCTGTTCCGGATCCGCACCTACAGCGGGGCGATCACCGTCAACACCATCGCGATGTTCGCCATGATGGGCTTCTGCCTCTTCACCTCCCAGTACCTCCAACTGGTCAAGGGCTACGGCCCGCTCGCCGCCTCGCTGTGGGCGCTGCTGCCCAGCGTCGGGGTCGGCGCGGCCGTCGGCGGCTTCGGCGCACTGGCCGGCAAGGTGCGGCCCGCGGTCCTGCTCACCAGCGGCTTCCTGGCCAGCGCCGTCGGCTTCGCCGCGATGGCCTTCGTCGCCCCCGGCTCCTCACTGGCCCTGCCGCTGGTCGCCGCCGGGATCATCGCCGCCGGCGCGGTCGGCACCGTCAGCATCACCGGCGAGATGGTGCTCTCCGCCGCCCCCGCCGAACGGGCCGGCGCCGCCGGGGCCACCTCCGAGACCGCCCAGGAACTCGGCAGCTCGCTCGGCATCGCGGTGCTCGGCGCGGCCGGCGCGGCGATCTACCGGGCCCGGATGGACGGCTCCGCCCCCGACGCCGCCCGTGACACCCTCGGCGGGGCCGTCACCACCGCCGCCCACCTGCCCGCCGACGCCGCCGAGCAGCTGCTCGGCACCGCCCGCGAGGCCTTCACCGCCGGAATGCACGTCGCCGCGGCCGTCGGGGTCCTGGTGATGCTCGGCGCCGCCCTCGCCGCCCACCTGCTGATGCGCCACCTGAGCGCCGCCGGACAGCCAGCGCCGAAGAACTCCCAGGTGGTACAGACCACATGACTCGGATCACCCGCATTTCGGCCGCTGTTTGCCGGCGGGTGTATACGTTCGCCAATAAGGCCAGGCATACTGGCCGAGTCGGGCGTTCCGCCCGGCCCAGACGTCACAGCGAGAACTTCCACGAAAGGACCGGTGGTCAGGGATGTTCCGTAACGGTCTTGAGCCCTGGCACATCGCCATCATGGTGGTGGTGCTGGTCCTGCTGTTCGGCTCGAAGAAGCTGCCCGAGATGGCCCGCGGCCTCGGCAAGTCGATGCGCATCCTGAAGGCCGAGACCAAGGCCCTGCGCGAGGACGACGCCCCCGCCGCCGCCGAGGCGCAGAACGGCACCGCCGCCTCGCAGGCCGAGCAGCCCCGCCAGGCCGTCGAGCCGACCGTCGTCACCAAGGCCACCGAGACGCCCAAGTCGACCACGGTCTGACGACCCGCCGGGCCCCCGGGCCAGGCGTCACCAGGTCTTCCGGAGCCCCCGCACCGCCCCTCGGCGGCGCGGGGGCTCCGGCGTGTCCGGCGTAGCCCGAGTGGCTGGCTGTTTTGTTCCGGTATCTCCTGGTATTCACCTGATGGCGGATCACCTGGGAGCACTGATGACGCCCGAGTCCCCGGACGAACACGAGCTCGCCGAACTGCGGGCCAAGGTCGCCTCCCTGGAGTCGCGGGAGCCGCGCCCCCGGCACCGGGTCCGGTCGTTCTTCGCCATCCTGCTGATCGTGCTGGCCGCGGTGCTCACCCCGCTGGCCGTGGTCGCCTCCTGGAGCCGGGCGCAGGTCACCGACACCAACCGGTTCGTCTCGACGATGGCCCCGCTGGCCTCCGACCCGGCCGTGCAGGGCGCGGTCGCCAACCGGGCGACGAGCGCGATCATGGACCAGCTGCCGGTCTCCGACCTGCTGAACGAGGTGGCGCCCACCGACCGGCCCGCCCTGAACGCGGCGCTCGGCAAGGTGGGTCCGGCGCTGACCGACGGACTGACCGGGTTCGTCCACACCCAGGTGCTGAACGTCGTCCAGTCGGACGCCTTCGCGGGCATCTGGGAGACCATCCTGCGCGACGCGCACGCCGCGTTCACCAAGGTGCTGACCGGGCAGGGCGGCGGCGCCGTGCAGGTCAAGGGCGACACCGTCACCCTCGACCTGGCACCGGTGATCGCCCAGGTCAAGGACCGGCTGGTGGCGAACGGGCTGGGGCTGGCGGCGAAGATCCCCGAGGTGCACACCGACTTCGTCCTGGTGCAGTCGGAGGCCGTGAAGAAGGCGCAGACCGGGCTGCGGCTGCTCGACCTGGCCGGGTTCTGGGTGCCGGTGCTGGCGGTGCTGTGCGCGGTCGGCGGCATCCTGCTGGCGGTGCACCACCGCCGGGCCACCGTCGGGGCGGCGCTCGGCATGGCCTTCGCGGCGGGGCTGCTGGGCATCGGGCTGAGCGTGTTCCGGGCGATCTACCTGGACAAGCTGCCCGCCGACGTCGACCAGGCCGCCGCGATGGCGGTCTACGACACCCTGGTGCGCTACCTGCGGGCAGCCGTCCGGATGCTGCTGGCGCTGGGCATCGTGATCGCCCTGGCGGCCTGGCTGACCGGCTCCGGGCGGCGGGCCGGCTGGGTGCGGCAGCTGTGGCAGGCCGGTCTGGGCTCCGTCCGGCGGGCCGCCGAGGGGATCGGGATGCGGCTCGGCCCGGTCGGCCGGTTCGTGCACCGGTGGAAGGCCTGGCTGGGCTGGGGCGCCGTCGTGGTGGCCGCCATCGTGCTGCTCACCTGGGGCTACCCGACGGCGGCGGTGGTGCTGTGGATCGCGGTGGTGCTGCTGGCCGCGCTGGCGGTGCTGGAGTTCCTCGACACCCCGGCCGAGGAGCCCGGGGGCACGACCGGCGCCTCCGACGGTGGGAAGGCCGCGCCGGCATGAAGGAGCTGGCCCGGATGTACCTCGCCCTGCTGGGCGGTCCGGTGCTGCTGCTGACGGCCTTCTTCACGGTGCCGCTGGACTGGTTCGGGCCGCACCACCCACTGGTCAGCTGGCTGACCTTCATCGCCCTGCTCACCCTGGTCGGGGCGGGCCTGCTGCGCGAGGCCCAGCGGCAGGTGCTGGGCCGGCCGGGGCGGCCCGTCCCGGTGATCCTGACGCTGCTGTCCGGGGCGCTGGTGGTGTTCTCCGCGGCGTACCTGGGGATGTCCAAGCAGCCGGGCGAACTGGTCGGCCTGACCACCAAGGTCGACGCGCTGTACTTCACGGTGATCACCATGGCGACCGTCGGCTACGGCGACATCCACCCGTCCGGACAGGTGGCCCGGGTCGTGGTGATGATCCAAGTGCTGTACACCGTGGTGTTCCTGACCACGGGTGTGACGGCGCTGTCCCGCCAGGTGCGGACCCGGGCCATCAGCCGGGCCCGCAACCGGGACTGAGCCCGCGCTACTGCTCGTCCCGGCCCGCCTGCGCGTGCACGGCGGAGAGCAGCGTGTTCAGGCGGCCGCTCCAGCCGTTCAGCGTGGAGTTGTCGACGGCCTTGTGCTTCCCCCCCAGGTCGCGCAGGACGCGCTGGGCGTCCTTGAGGGCGCTCTCGGCGTCGTCGGCGCGGTGGTCGTTGACGGCCTGGGTGGCCTGGTCGAGGAGAGCCGTCAGGGTGTCCTGACGGTCGCGGTCGCGGGCGAACGTGGCCTGGGCGATGTCGGCGCGCAGCTGGGCGATCTGGGCGGCCACGGTGGGCTTGGCGCTGGTGGACGGCTTGGCCGAGGTGCTGGGGCGGGCCGAGGCGCTCGCGGACGGGGAGGCGGCGGGGGAACTGCTGCTCGCGGCGGGCGGCGAACTCGAGGTGGTGGGCTGGGCCGTCGAGGTGGAGGAGTCGCCGCCCCCGCTGAGCGAGAACGCGGCGATGCCCACCACGCAGGCGAACACCCCGGCACCGACGCCCGCGTACACCAGCGGGTTGCGGCCGCGCCGGGGCGCGGGCCGCTCCTCCTCCTGGCGAACGGGCATCGGCATCGACATCGGCATCGGCATCGGCGGGAGCACCGAGGTGCGCTGCTGCTCGGTCCAGGGCTGGTGCTGCGGGGGCGGCGGCACGGTCGCGGGGGCGGGCGGCAGCACCTGGGTGGCGGCGCCGAGCAGTTCGGCGGTGCGGTCGGCGGGTGCGGCCGGGACGGCGGCGAGCAGTTCGGCGGCGGCCGCGTTGGCGTCGGCGGGGCGCTCGGCGGCGTGCTTGGCGAGCAGCCGCAGGATCGCGGCGTCCAGCGCGGGCGGCACGTCGGGGCGGACGGCGACAACCGGCACGGGGTACTCGGTGACGTGCTTGAAGGCGATCGCGACGGGGGTGTCGGCGGTGAACGGCGGTGCGCCGGTGAGCATTTCGAACAGCACGCAGCCGACCGCGTACAGGTCGGCGCGGGCATCGACCTCGCCGGCGGTGGCCTGCTCCGGGGAGAGGTAGGCGGCGGTGCCCACCACCGAGGCGGCCTGGGTGAGCTGCTGGCCGGAGGAGGAGCCGGCCCGGGCGATGCCGAAGTCCACCACCTTCACCCCGCCGTCGGTGGTGATCATGATGTTGCCGGGCTTGATGTCGCGGTGCACCAGGCCCTGGGCGTGCGCGGCGGACAGCGCGTCCAGGACGGCGGCGGCGATGCCGACGGCGCGCTCCACCGGCAGGGTGCCCTGCTCGGCGATCAGCCGGCCCAGGGTGTCGCCGTGCACCAGCTCCATCACCAGGTACGGGGAGCCCTGATCGAGGCCGGAGTCGAAGACCGTGACGATCCGCGGGTGCACCAGCAGCGCGGCCAGCCGGGCCTCGCGGGCGAACCGCTCGGCGAACCGGGGGTCGTCGGCGAGCCCGCCGTTGAGCACCTTCACCGCCACCGGGCGGCCCAACTGGTGGTCCACGGCCCGGTAGACGGTGGCCATCCCCCCGACGCCGAGTATCTCGCCGACCTCGTAGCGCCCGTTCAGCGCGCGTCCGATCATCGGATACTCCCCTCACCTCGGTCGGGCACCCGTGAACCATAGCGGGCACCTGCCCACGCCGTGCCGCGGGCGCTGCACCGGCTCCGGCCACAGGCGGCGGCACCGGCTCCGGCTAGGGGCGTTGCACCAGCAGTGCGGCGATCAGGGCGGCCAGCGCGGCGGTGAGCAGGGCGCGGGGGGTCCGAGGCGAGCCCTGCACGGCCAGCCGGGCCGCGCGCTCGGCGCGGGGTGAGGTGCGCGGGAAGCTCATCGCCAGCTCGCCTGGCGGTGCGTCAGGTCGGTCACCGGGGACTCCAGAGGTTTCGGGCGGGACGCCGGGGGTGGGCTCCGGACGGACGGTGGACCCGGGGGGAGTTCAGCCCGTCCGTCCGGAGCGGTTCCGGACGGCCACGGACCCGGGGGAGTCCATCGGGCCGACCGGAGTGTTTCCGGACGGGCGGGGCCCGGGGGAGCCAGTCACCCGTCCGGAGTGCGGTCCGGCCGGCCGGCGGGCACAGGGGAACCCGCCGGCCGTCCGGAGTCGGTGTCAGTCCTGGTCGTTGCCCCCGCCCCTGGACTGCTGGTTGGTGCCACGGCCGGGCCGCCCCGACACCGGCGCGGACGGCGACCCGGACGGACCGGCCGACGGGCGGGCGCGGCCCTCGCCGTACTTGCCGCCGTCGTTCTGGTCGCCGTTCTGGTCGCCGTCGTTCCGGTGGCCGTCGTTCCGGTCGCCGCGGGAGGTGAGCTGCGCGCAGTACCCGGTCACCTTCTCCGGGGCGCCGGCCGCCTGCAGCAGGTCGGCCAGCGCCGGATCGACGGCGGCCTCCTTCGGCTTGGCGCCGGACGAGACCCGCGCCGCGAAGCCCCGGCACAGGACGGCCAGGTCGGGCGCCTGCCCCGGATCGGCGGACGCCGGGTCCAAGGGCCGGTCGGGCGCGCCGCCCGGCCGGGTGGCGGCGCTGGAGGGCTTGGCGGTGCGGCCCGGTGCGGTACTCGTCGCGGATCCGTCGGACGCGTTCGAGGAGGACGCGGGCGCGGCGGCGGCCGACGGGGCCGGGGCGGGACCGCCCAGGACCTCGGGCAGCCGGCCCGTCCCGGCGGCGACGGCGACTCCGCCGACGGCGGTCGCGCCCAGCGCGACGGCCATGGCCTTCGCGCTGAGGGCCCGCGCGAGCGCGGTGTCCGCCATCTTTCGTCTCCGGTGCTGACTGGGGGCCGGCTGGCGACGAGCCAGCCGGAACCCGGCCATGGCCCCCTCTTCGCCGGGCGGCGGGCCGTCCTCCGCCGCCACGGTCGCCGCGGCAGCGGCGAGCAGGGCGGCGAGCTCGGGCCGCCCTGGCACGGGCTGCTGCCCGGCGGAGGGGTCCTGACCGGCCTCCGGGCCGACCGTCGCACCGCGGAGCAGCTGCTCCGCGGCGGCGCGATCGATCCGGCGGGATCGGTTGGTGCTCATCTCATATCCCTCAGCGTCGGCACCTGCGCCGGTGTCACACCCTGCGCGGAGATTTTTTTCCCGGCCGCCCACCGGGGTATCCCGGCGGCCGCTCCCCCGGTCTGGTCAAGAGTCCTGGCGAGCCGCCGCAGCCCCCGGTGCGCGGCCATCCGGACGCTGCCGGCCCGCTTGCCCAGCACCTTCGCGGCGCTCTCCGCGTCCAGCCCGAGCACCACCCGCAGCAGCACCGCCTCGGCCTGGTCGGGCGGCAGCGAGGCGATCAGCGCGAGCGCGTCGGAGGTGGCGACGGTGGCCATCGCCTGGCCCGCGGTGTCCTCGGCGGCGGCCAGTTCGGCCAGGTACTCCACCGGTAGGTCGGCGACCGGTCGGCGGCGCACCCGGCGCAGGTGGTCCATGGCCCGGTTGCGGGCGACGGTCGCGGCCCAGCCGCGGAAACCGTCCGCGTCACCGCGGAAACCCGGCAGGTCACGGGCGATCTGCAGCCACGCCTCGGACGCGATGTCCTCGGCGTCCTCGGCCTTGCCGCCGACCAGGACCCGCAGGTAGCGCAGCAGTCCGGGCTGGACGGCCCGGAACAGGACCCGGAACGCCTCCTCGTCGCCGTCCTGGGCGGCCCGGACGGCGGTGGCGAGATCCGCCCGCCGGCCCGCCAAGTGGTCCGGCACGTCGGGACGGCCGCGCCGGTCGCCGTCGCCCGCCCCGTGGTGTTCAGCACTGTGCACCCGCCACATGATGCGCCATCCGGGTGCCCCGCCCCACCGGCGGGGCGCGGCACGGGCGGTGACGGAGCGGTGGCTGCCCGGTGTGGGGCAAGGGCCTGTCCGGGCGCCGCCCGGTGTGCGCGCGGTGCAGGCAGACGGGCCGTCAGCTTCGGGACCAAGGACCCGCGCCGGGCCGACCTTCGTCCCGTCGGGTGCTGTCGTTCGCCTGCGGATTCCCCCCGATCTCCCGCCATACCGTGCAAAGAGGGACATTCCGTCCCGATCCGGAGCGCGGCGGCCGCCCGCCCGCTCCGCTGCACGAGTCATCGAACCGGGAGACGCCATGAGCACCGCCCAGGAGCTGTACACGACGGGAATCCGCGAGCACTTCGCGCCCGCCCTGCGCGCCCTGGGCCTGGTGGGCTGGCGCCACTCGTTCTCGCTGCCGGACGACGACCGGTGGGCGGTGCTCGGCGTGCAGGCGGTGCACGCCGACGGGCGGGTGCGTTACACCGTCAACCTCTCCGTCACCGACAAGGCCGTCTGGGACCGGCGGAGCATCCGTCCCTGCGCCAACACCCCCACCGGGCTGGAACGCTGGCGCGCCCCGATCGGCGAGGTGATGCCGGTCGGCGGCGAGGTCTGGTGGGAGGTCGCGCCCGGCCCGCGCTGGCTGGTCGCCGTCGAGGACTCGGTGGCCGCCGTCCGCGGCTACGCGCTGCCCGAGCTGCGCCGCCGGCTGCGCTCCGACGACCGCGGGCCCTACCTGCCGCAGGCCGCCCTCGACGGCGTCAACAGCGCCCTCGCGATCGCCGGCGTCGCCCGCATCCAGCGCGCCGAACTCGCCGACGGCGTCCTGGAGTTGCACGGCGCGTGGAGCCGCCACGACCCGGCCGCCCGGCAGGTCCTGGCCGGCGCCGCCCGCGGCTTCCTGTCCGCCCGCGACCGGCGCTTCGGGCTGGTCCGGGCGCTCGACACGCTCGACCGCCCACTGTGGGAGTTCCCGTCCGGGAACCACGGCGAAGCGGACTGAGTCTCTTCCAGTACCGGCACGCGCCGGTACTTCACATCCGGGGGGAAGCACATGACGGGGACCGCCACCACGTCCGCGACGGCACTGTCGCACGAGCAGCGGCAGCTCGACTGGGACGGCTGCCTGAACGTCCGCGACCTGGGCGGCCTGCCCACCCGCGACGGCCGGCGCACCCGCACCGGCGCGATCGTCCGCGCCGACAACCTCGACCGGCTCACCGCCGAGGGCCAGAACGCCCTGCTCGGCTACGGCGTGCGCACGGTGATCGACCTGCGCGACCCCGTCGAGTACCGGCCGCTGCTGCCCACGCCCGCCACCCTCGACCTGGTCCGCGTCCCGCTGGACGCGCTGGCCGGCCCCGGCTGGTGGGCCCGCTTCGGCGCCCTCGACGGCACCCCGCTGTCCTTCCGCCCCTACCTCGACCACTGCCGGGACGCCGTCGCCCAGCTGGTCACCGCCGTCGCGCACGCCCAGGGCGGCGGCATCGTGGTGCACTGCGGCGCCGGCCGCGACCGCACCGGCCTGGCCGCGCTGGTCCTGCTCGCCCTCGCCGGGGTCGAACCCGCCGCGATCGCCGAGGACTACCTGCTGTCCGCCGCCAACCTGCGGCCGCTGTGGACCATCCTCGACCGCCCCGACGAGGAGGCCGGCATCGCCCGCGTCCTCGCCGACGCCGGCACCACCGCCGAGGGCGCCCTGCACGCGGTGCTCACCGAGTTCGACGCCGCGCAGTGGCTGCCCGCCGCCGAGGTCGCCGCCGTCCGGACCCGGCTCCTCGACGCGAGCTGACGCTCCGTTAAATGGTTCGCGCTCTCCCCGGGCGCGAACCATACTGCGCCGCATGGTGGACTTCGCCCTGTTCGACACCCGCGGCTACCCGACCGTCGATGTCCGCACCGGCTACGCCGGGTGGGTCGACAGCTACGAACGGACGGTTCAGGACGCGATGGACCTCGACGTCCTGGCCCGGCTCGCCGTCCCCGCCTGGTCCGAGGCCGCCACCGCCGCCGACCTCGGCTGCGGCACCGGCCGCACCGGCGCCTGGCTGCGCGAGCGCGGCGTCGGCGCGATCGACGGCGTCGACCTCACCCCCGAGATGCTCGCCCGCGCCCGCACCCGCGGCGCCCACCGCACCCTCACCGAGGCCGACCTCGCCGCCACCGGACTCCCCACCGCCGCGTACGACTTGGCGGCCTGCTCCCTGGTCGACGAGCACCTCGCCGACCTCGGCCCCCTCTACCGCGAGGCCCATCGCCTGGTCCGCCCGGGTGGCCTGTTCGTCCTGGTCGGCCTCCACCCCGCCTTCATCATGTCCGCCGGCATGCCCACCCACTACGACGGCCCCGACGGCCCCATCGCCATCACCACCCACGTCCACCTGGTCAGCGACCACCTCACCGCGGGCCTCGCCGCGGGCTGGCAGCTCGCCGAGATGCGCGAACAGACCGTCGGCGACGAGTGGATCGCCCTCAAGCCCAAGTGGTCCCGCCACCGGGGCCAACCGGTCTCGGCCGCGTACGTCTGGCGCAAGGCCTGAAGGCGAGCGGGCGAGTACGAAGACAGGGGCGCGTGGGGGGCCTCCCGGCCCGCCAGGGCTGGGGGAGAACTGCGCGAAGGGGAACGCGCGCAACCGCAGGGTCGCGGCACGGGACACCGACTCGCCCGTGCTCGCGACCTCACGGACATGGTGTGCGTTTGTCGCGCAGTCCCCTCAGAAACCGGAGTTCGGCGCCGTCACCACCCGCGTCCGCCCGTCCGCCCTCGCAGCCAGCCCTGCTTCCAGTCGCAGCGCGCGGGCCGGCCCGAGCAGGGCCATCGCCTCGGGGACGCTCGCCCACCGGTAGGCGTCGAGCTCGCCGGCCGGCAGCACGATCGGCGTGTCGGCCGGGAGGACGCCGAGGTCGAAGAGGAAGTGGCAAGCGGGGTGGCCGAGTTCGCCACTGGGATGGGTCCAGGCGACGGCCAGCAGGTCGCCCGCCTCGCGGCGCAGCCCGGTCTCCTCGAAGAGCTCGCGGGTGGCGCACTGCTGCGCGTTCTCCCCGAGGTCGACGGTGCCGCCGACGAACTGCCAGGCGTCCCGGTAGCCGGCCTTGACGATCAGGACCCGCCCGTCGGGGTCGGTGATCAGGCAGCCCGCGGCGGCGTACACGCGGTGCAGGGAGGCGAGCCAGTCCTCACGGGTGGCGAATTCGGGGGCGTCGGCCATGTCACTCCTTCGGCGGGGTGGGGGCGTGCGGCCCCACTCTCCCACCCCCGTCGAATGCGGTGCGCCGGTGCCGGACGGCTCAGTGCTCGGAGTGCCGTTCCGCCCCGCGGTGCCGGTGCCCGGGCAGTTCGGTGTGGGCGGCGGGCCCGTCGGCCGGGCCCGCCATCGCGGGCGTCCGGCGCCCGCCGTGGCTGAACGCGACGTCGCCCAGGTAGCCGCCGGTCTCGGCGGCGCGCGTGGTGTCGGTGTGCAGTTGCGGTGCGAGGGGTGCCGGGTTCGCCGCCATGGTGCGGTGCTCCAGCACCTGCTGGCTGCCCTTGCGGAGCCTGGTCATTCTGTCGGTCGGTCGCTTGGTCATCACCGGCCTCCCTTCATCGGCCTTCGCTGGCCCGATATGCCCATTATCGGCCCGTATCCTGTGCGACGCCTCGAACTCCCTTTACCGAAAGGCCAGCTCAGGCGTCTCGCAGTGTGGGACCATGCCCCGTGGCCACGGTGATACAAGCCGACGAATCCCAGGAACAGCGCACCGCACACCCCGCCCCGCGCGGTGGGCAGACGGACCGGGTCCGGCACCCGGCCGCCCTGATCCGCCTGGTCTCCGGGCTGTGCTGGATCGCCCTGGTGCTGCTGCTGGCGGGCTACGCCCAATCCGCCGCGCTCGGCCTGGACACCGACGTCTCCCGGATCACCGACCAGGTGCCCTGGCCGCCCGTCCAGCTCGCGGCCGCACTGTGCGGCGGCGCCCTGCTGCTGGTGCCGCTGGGCTACGCGGTCGACCGCCTGCTGCACGCCGACGGCCGCCGGGTCGCCGACGGCGTTCTCGCCGCCGTCCTCGCGTACGGCCTCTCGCTCACCCTGGACCTGCTGGCCGGCGACCTCACCACGCTCACCCACCCACTGTCCGGCGGCGACGGCCGCACCGCACCGGTGTACGGGCACCTCGCGCCGGTGGTGGCGTTCATGACCGCGATCGGCACCGCCGGCATGCGCCGCTGGCGCACCGCGCTGGCCGTCACCCTGACCATGTCCGGCCTGTCCGGGCTGATCACCGGGTACGCCACCCCGCTGTCCCTGGTGCTGTCGCTGCTGCTCGGCTGGACCGCCGCGCACGCCACCCGGTACGCCGTCGGCGAGCCGGTCGGCACCCCCACCGAGGACCAGATCGGCGCCGCACTGGCCGCCTGCGGGGTACGCCCCGACGCGGTGCTCGCCATCGGACCGACCCGCTACCTGGTCACCCAGCGCGACGGCCGCCCCGAGCTGGACGTCCACCTGCTCGACCGGCACGTCCAGGCCAGCGGACTGCTCGGCCACCTGTGGCTGGCCCTGCGCCTGCGCACCGCCCCCCGCCCGCTCGGCCTGCGCCCGCTGCGCGCCGGACTCGAACACCAGACCCTGCTCGGCCACGCCGCGTCCGCCGCCGGCGCCCGCACCCGCACGCCCGTCGCCGCCGTCGAGCTGAGCCCCGACGCCGCGCTGGTCGCCTACCGGCGGATCGACGCCCGGCCGTTCGCCGAACTGTTCACCGAGTACGCCCCGGCACCGGACCAGTCCGGCGACGAGCCCGCCGACAACACCCCCACCGATGCCGAACTCCGCGACGCCTGGCAGCAGTTGGCCCTGCTGCAACGCCGCCGGATCGCGCACCGCTCGCTCTCCCCGCACACCGTGCTGCTGGACGCCGAAGGCCGGGTCCACCTGGTCGGCCTGGCCCGCGGCGAGATCGCGGCCGGCGACCTGCTGCTGCGTCTGGACGTCGCCGGAATGCTCGCCGTCCTCGCCGTGCACGCCGGACCGGAACGGGCGGTGCGGGCCGCGATCGACGTACTCGGCCGAGGACCGGTCGGCAGCGCACTGCCACTCCTCCAGCCGATCGCCCTGGCCCGCCACACCCGCGCCGCGCTCGCCCGGCACAAGCAGCTGACCGGCGAACTGCGCGCCGAGGTGCAGCGCCAGATGCCGCAGGCCGCCACCGAACCCGTCCGGCTGGAACGGCTGCGCCCGCGCACGCTGCTCAGCATCGTCGCCGGGATCGCGGTCGGGTACGCGCTGCTGAACTTCCTGTTCAACACCGACGTCAACCCGGTCACGCTGGTCGCCGACTCCGACCCGCTGTGGCTGACCGGCGCGGCGCTCTGGGCCGCGGCCAGCTACCCCGTCGCGAGCTTCGCGTTCAGCGGCTTCGTCCCCGAGAAACTGTCGTTCCGCTCCACCCTCGCCGCCCAGGTCGCCGGGGCCTTCGTCAAGGTGGCCGCCCCCGGCGGCGTCGGCGGCCTCGCCCTGAACACCCGCTACCTGCAGTGCGCGGGCATCCCCACCGCGCAGGCGATGTCCAGCATCGGCGTCAGCCAACTGTTCGGCCTGGTGCTGCACATGCTGCAGCTCGCCGTGTTCAGCGCCCTGGTCGGCGCGGACACCACGTCCGGCGACGACTCCCCGTCACTGGCCAGTGGCTGGGTGCTGTGGCTGGCCGGGGTCGCCGCCGCGGTCGTCGCGGTGTCGATCGCCGCGGTGCCTTCGCTGCGGCGGCGCGCCCAGACCCTGCTGCGGCCGCTGCGCGCCGAGGTGCTGCCGCGCCTGCTCGACCTGGCCCAGCGGCCCGGCAGGCTCGCCACCGGCGTGGCCGGCCAGCTGCTGGTGTCGATGTGCTTCGTGGTCTGCCTGTACTGCTGCACCCGCGCGGTCGGCCAGCACCCGGGGTTCAACGCCGTCGCGGTGAGCTTCCTGGCCGGCAACGCGGCCGGCAACGTGGTGCCGACGCCGGGCGGTGTGGGCGGAGTGGAGGGCCTGACCGCGGGCATGCTCAACGCGACCGCCGGCACGAACTACGGCACCGCGCTCGCCGCGGTGGTGCTGTACCGGCTGCTCACCTTCGTCCTGCCGGTGCTGCCGGGCTGGGTCGCCTTCACCTGGCTGAAGCGCCGCCGGGCGATCTGACCCCCGCACCGGGTCACTCGCCCCGGTGGTCCTCGTCCCCCACCGCGACCTCCCGGACCTGATCCACCGCATCCCCCTCGTCGGCCGGCGCCGCCCCCAGCTCGCGCTGGCGCCGCAGCACCTCCAGATCGTCCACCTCCGGCTCCACCGCCTCCCGCTCCGCGTCCCCCGCCTCCATCACGGTCGGGGTCGGCTCGTCGTCGTCCTCGGGGTACTCGGGGTTCTCGGGGTTCTCCGCATTCAGGCGCATACCACCAGTATCCGGCGCAACCCCCCGGAACCGTCATCTTTGGAACGGCCGATCCGCCATCCGGGCCCGCGCGCGCCCGGCGCGGGTAGGGTCGGGGGTGCGCTCGTACGGTGGGGTGGGGCCCGTGTGGTGGAGGGTGGTCGGGATGCTGGTGGCAGAGGTGGCCGGGGCGTCGGCGCGGCTGGCGGGGACGGCGGCGCGGTCGGAGAAGGTGGGGGTGCTGGCGGAGCTGTTCGGGCGGGTCTCGGCCGAGGAGGCGCCGCTGGTGGTGGCGTACCTGGCGGGGCGGTTGCCGCAGCGGAAGGTCGGGGTGGGCTGGCAGACCCTGCGGGAGCGTCCCGCGCCGGCCGCCGAAGCGACTCTCGGGGTGCTGGAACTTGACCGCCGGCTGTCCGCCCTCGCGGCCCTCGCCGGTCCCGGCTCGCAGCGCGAACGGCGGCGGCAGGTGGACGAGTTGATGGCGCTGGCCACCGAGCAGGAGCAGCACTTCCTGTTCGGGCTGCTCTCCGGCGAGCTGCGTCAGGGCGCGCTGGACGCGGTGGCGGTGGAGGGCCTGGCGGCAGCCGTCGGCGCACCGGCCGGAGCGGTCCGCCGGGCGCTCATGCTGTCGGGCGAACTCGGGCCGCTGGCAGGCAGGTTGATCGAGCAGGGCCCGGCCGCACTGGACGCCTTCCGGCTGACCGTCGAACGCCCGGTGCAGCCGATGCTGGCGCAGAGCGCCAAGGACGTGGACGAGGCCCTGGACCGGCTCGGCCCGTGCGCGGTGGAGGAGAAGCTGGACGGGATCCGCATCCAGGCGCACCGCGCGGGCGACACCGTCCGCATCTACACCCGGACGCTCGCCGAGATCACCGCCCGGCTTCCCGAAGTCGTCGCTCTGGTACGGGAGTTGCCGCAGGATCGGCTCATCCTGGACGGCGAGGTGCTGGCCCTGGACGAGGAGGGGCTGCCGCGGCCGTTCCAGCAGACCTCCGGCCGGGTCGGCTCGCACGGCGAGCACACCGAACTTCCGTTGTCCGCCGTCTTCTTCGACCTGCTGCTGACCGGCGACCGGGATCTGCTGGACGCCCCCGCCGCCGAACGCCACGCCGAACTCGCCGCGCTGGTACCGGAGTCCGCCCGGGTCCGGCACCTCAGGGTGGACGACCCGTCCGATCCCGAACAGCGGCGGCTGGCCCAGGAGTTCACCCGCGCCGCGACCGCCGAGCACCGGCACGAGGGGGTGGTGGTGAAGTCGCTGGACGCACCGTACAGCGCGGGGCGGCGCGGTTCGTCCTGGCTGAAGGTGAAGCCCGTCCACACCCTCGACCTGGTGGTCCTGGCCGCCGAGTGGGGCCACGGGCGGCGCACCGGCCGGCTGTCCAACCTGCACCTGGGGGCCCGGCGGCCGGACGGCACGTTCGCGATGCTCGGCAAGACCTTCAAGGGCCTCACCGACAGCCTGCTGGAGTGGCAGACGCAGCGGCTGCGCGACCTGGCGGTCAGCGAGGAGCGCTGGGGCGTGGTGGTGCGGCCCGAGCTGGTGGTGGAGATCGCCTTCGACGGGGTCCAGCGCTCCAGCCGCTACCCGGACGGGGTGACGCTGCGCTTCGCCCGGGTGCTGCGCTACCGGGAGGACAAGAGCGCCGCCGAGGCGGACACGGTGGAGTCGGTGGCGGCGCTGCTTCCCTGACGCCCGCTCAGCCCGTATCGGCCGACACCCGGCGTTAATGCCCCATCATCGCTCTTGCAAAAGAGTTGCAATAGGGTGGCCCTCGCAACGGATCATCCGTCGACCGAGAGGGGCTGCTCACCCATGGGTGCCTACACGCTGCCTGACCTGCCCTACGACTACTCCGCCCTGGAGCGGGCGATGTCCGCCGAAATCCTGGAGCTGCACCACTCCAAGCACCACCAGGCGTACGTCAACGGCGCCAACCTGACGCTGGAACAGCTCGCCGAGGCCCGCGACAAGGAGCAGTTCGGCTCGCTGGTCGGCCTGCAGAAGACCCTCGCCTTCAACCTGTCCGGCCACGTCCTGCACTCGCTGTTCTGGCAGAACCTCTCCCCCGAGGGCGGCGACCGCCCGGACGGCGCGCTCGCCGACGCCATCACCGAGCACTTCGGCAGCTTCGAGGCGTTCAAGCAGCAGCTGACCACCGCCACCGTCGGTGTCCAGGGCTCCGGCTGGGGCATCCTCTCCTGGGAGCCGCTCGGCAAGCGCCTGATCGTCGAGCAGGTCTACGACCACCACGGCAACGTCGGCCAGGGCACCGTCCCGCTGCTCGCCTTCGACGCCTGGGAGCACGCCTACTACCTCCAGTACAAGAACGTCCGCCCCGACTACGTCACCCGCCTCTGGGACGTCGTCAACTGGCGGGACGTCACCACCCGCTTCACCACTGCCACTTCCGCCTGACGGCATCCGTCCGCCGGGGCCCCGCGCGCGGCGGGCCCCGGCACGGCCGTCCCGTCCGGCCCCGCTAACGTGGGCGTCATGAACGCGGCAGAGGAGTTCGAGACCCACCGGCCACGGCTGTTCTCGCTCGCGTACCGGATGCTCGGATCCGCCGCCGAGGCCGAGGACGCCGTGCAGGACACCTACCTGCGCTGGCACGGGGCGCTGCCGGGGCAGATCGCCGCACCCGGGCCGTGGCTGAACAAGGTGCTCACCAACCTGTGCCTGAACCGCCTCACCTCCGCCCGGGCCCGGCGCGAGGAGTACCCGGGCACCTGGCTGCCCGAACCGGTCGCCACCGGCGGCGGCGCCCTCGGGCCGATGGAACACGCCGAGCAGCGCGAGGCGGTGTCCTTCGCCGTCCTCACGCTGATGGAGCGGCTCACCCCGCCCGAGCGGGCCGCGGTGGTGCTGCGCGACGCCTTCGCCTACAGCCACCGCGAGATCGCCGGCGTCCTGGACTGCTCCGAGCCCGCCGCCCGCCAGCTCTACCACCGCGGCCACCGGCACCTGACCGACAACGCCCCGCAGCCCGCACCCGACCCGGCCCAGAACGCCGCCCTGCTGCAACGCTTCCTCTCCGCCGCCGCCGACGGCGCCCTGGACCGGCTCGAACAACTCCTCGCCGAACAGGTCGTGGTGTGGGCGGACGGCGGCGGCAAGGTCCGGGCCGCGCTGCGCCCGGTGACCGGCCGCGACAACGTCACCCGTTTCCTCGCCGGGCTGTTCGCCCGCTTCACCACCGGCGTCCGGTTCGAGGCCGCCGAGGCCAACGGCCTTCCGGCGGTGCTCGGTTGGGAGGGCGACCGGCTCACCACGCTGGGCTCCATCGACGCCGGACCGGACGGCGTCACCACCGTCCGGATCCTGCGCAACCCCGACAAACTCGCCCACTTCGCGGCCCGCCACCGCCCGCTGTCACAGAAGGCCTGACTGCCCGGTTCCTTCCTTCCGAGATCCCCTCCGGGAAGGAACCGACCATGAACGACCGCACCCTGCTGGTGACCGGCGCGACCGGCGTGCTCGGCCGCGAAATTCTGCGCCGGGCGCACGAAACCGAGCTCACCGTGCGCGCCCTGACCCGCCGCACCACCCCGCCGGACCTCCCCGGCACGGCCGGCACCGACTGGCGCACCGGCGACCTCGTCGCCAACGTCGGCCTGGACGCCGCGCTGATCGGCGTCGACACGGTGATCCACTGCGCCAGCGACCCGCGCCACCCCAAGGACGACCTGCCGGCCTTCCGCCACCTCCTCGACGCGGCCCGCCGGGCCGGCGTCCGACACCTCGTCAACATCTCGATCGTCGGCATCGACCAGGTCCCGACGAAGTACTTCCGCGTCAAACTCGAAGTCGAGCGGCTGCTCGCCGAATCCGGCCTCGGCTGGACCAACCTGCGCGCCACCCAGTTCCCCCAGTTCCTCGAGGGCATGCTCACCACCCTCGCCCGCCTGCCCGTCCTCCCCATGCTCGCCGACACCCCCTGCCAGCCCGTCCACCCCACCGAGGTCGCCGACCGCCTGCTCACCCTCGCCCTCGGCCAACCCGTCGGCCACGTCCCGGACTTCGGCGGCCCCGAGATCCACCCCTCCACCCACCTCGCCGCCACCTGGCTCCGCACCACCCACCCCCACCGCCGCCGCGTCCTCCCCGTCCACCTCCCCGGCCGCCTCGGCACCGCCCTCCGCCAGGGCCACCTCACCACCCCCACCCACCCCGACGGCACCGCCACCTGGTCCGACTACCTGGCCACCCGCCGCGCCTGAACTCCCCCGCACCCTCGTGTGCGGCCCCCGGCCGGGCCCGGGCGGTGTTCGACCGCCCGGTCCGTGGCATGCTGCGGCAGGACACAGCGGTGATCGTCCGCCGGAGCTGTCCGTCCTCAACGGCTTCGACACCGACCACCCGCGGAAGGACGCACATGCTGGAGCTCAACGGGATCCGGGCCTTGCACGCGGTGTCCACCACCGGATCGATCAGCTCGGCCGCGGCAGTCCTGCACCTGACCGCGTCGGCAGTGTCCCAGCGGCTCGCGAAGCTCGAACGCGAGGTCGGGCAGACCCTGCTCGAACGCCACAGCCGGGGCGTGCTGCTGACCGACGCCGCGAAACTGCTCGTCGAACGGGCCGACGAGATCCTGGCCCTGGTCGACCAGACCGAGGCCGAACTGGAGGGGCACCGCGGCGCGGTGGTCGGGCAGGTGTCGATAGCCGGGTTCCCGACAGCGGCTCGCGGCCTGCTGACCGGCACACTCGTCCGCCTCGCCGCCGAGTTCCCGGCGCTGCGCCCCAGGATCTCCGAACTGGAACCCGACGCGTCGGTACCGCTGGTGATCCGCGGCGACCTCGACATCGCAGTGCTGCAGGACTGGTTCAACGTGCCGCTGAACCTCCCGCCCGGGCTGAGCCGAACGGAACTGCTCGACGACGTCGCCGACATCGCGCTGCCCGCGAGCCATCCACTGGCAGCGCGCGAAACGGTCGACCTCGTCGAACTGCACAGCGACCGGTGGATCAGCTGGACCCCCGGCTCCGGCTGCTACGAATGGCTGCTCCACACCCTGCGGGGGTACAGCATCGAGCCCCGGATCGTCCACACGGCCGGCGAATACGCCACCCAACTGGCGCTCGTACAGGCCGGCTTCGGCATCGCGATCATCCCACGGCTCGGCCGGGACCCGATCCCGGAAGGCGTAAGGATCGTCCGGGCGAGGCCGCTGCTGAGCCGGCACGTCTACGCGGTCTGGCGGGCCGGCGGCGATCGTCGCCCGGCGATCCGCGCGACGATCGCCGCACTGTCGAGGACCGCGCAGGCAACGCTCTGACCGGATCGCCGGCGCCGGCCCGGGCACTCACTCGGTGCCGGGCAGCTCCCGCATCCTGCGAACCGGCGAGCAGAACAGCACCAGCCAGCTCCCGGTCAGGCCCACCGCGCCGACCAGGATCGCCATCCGCACCCCGGTCGCGCCCGCCAGCACACCCGCGACCGCCGAACCGATCGCCAGCACCCCGGTGATCAGGAAACGGTAGGTCGCCCCCATTCTGGCCATCATCCCGTCCGAGGTGACGTGCTGACGGATCGCGGCCTTCAGCACATTGTCGACACCGACCTTGAACGCCACCACCGCCCAGGCGACGATGCCGATCCACACCGCGGCCCCGTCCACGGCGAACGGCACCGCCAACGCGAACGGCCCGCAACAGGCGCCCACCACCCACAGCGCCCGGCCGTAACCGAGCCGGCGCCCGATCCGGCGGGCGACCGCCACCCCGAGGAACACCCCCACACCACCCGAGGTCAGGAAGGCACCGACCAGGGAGGCGGAACGGTGCAGCTCCGAGACGTACAACACCGGGACGAGCGTGATGACGATCCGCAGGCAGAAGTTGCTCCAGGACGCCTCCAACGAGACGCTCCGCAGCACCCCATGACCCAACACGTACCCGAGGCCGACCCGGACCTCCGGCCACAGAGGCTTGGCCGTGCCGGCCTTCTCCAACCGCGGCTCCCGCTCGCGGATCAGGCCCAGCCAGACGGCGGACCACAGGTACGTCACGGCGTTGACCACAATCGCGAACGGCGCGGTCAGCACCTGAACGAGGAAACCGCCGATGCTCCGACCCGCGACCTCCGCGCCCGCGAACATGCCGCCGAGCCTGGCATTCGCCTCCATCAGGTGTTCCCTACCGACGAGACGCGGGAGATAGGCCCCCGACGCCACCTCGAAGAAGACGGTCGCGACACCGACGAGCAGCACCACCAGACAGAGCTGGGCGCTGGTCAGCACATCGAAGACCCAGGCGACCGGCACCGACGCCATCAACACACCACGCACCACATCGGTGACCACCAGCACCGGCCGCCGCGGCATCCGCTCGAGCCACGCACCGGCCTGCAGCCCGACCAGCAGAAACGGCAACGACCCCAGAAACGCCAACACACTGACCTGAGAGGCCCCGGCACCAAGCGCCTCGATCGCCACCACCGGCACCGCCACGTAGCTGACCTGAGTACCCACCTGACTCAAGCAGTACGCGGTGAACAACCTCCGAAAGTCCGCATGGCCCCCCAACAACGACCGCGGCCGTCCCCCAGAACCCACCGCCGCCACATCCCCCGCCCCCACCACGGCCTCAGCCTCAACCCGGCCACCCCGCCCTTGCCCGGCCCCCCTACTCACCCAAAGCCGACCCCGGCCCGGATTCCCCCTACGAACTGGCAGGATCCCCACGTCTCTCGCTCCCCCATCCAACGGCCATCACCCCGATCGTGGCCGGACCGGATCACTTGCGGTAGCGAAAGCTTCTGAAGGCGGGGCTTAAGCAAACCTTGCGGCAACGGCGCGCGGCCCACAAAAACAAAAAACCTCAGGTCAGCTCCCTGACCTGAGGTTTCGTCCGAGCCGCCTGCGGGATTCGAACCCGCGACCTACGCATTACGAGACCATCAGGAGTCATGTTGCATGGTGTCGCCTAGTGACGCCTCATGACGTCTTGCCTGATCAGAGCATGTGCGCCAGGTTGCCCTGTGCCACCCCGTCCTGCACGGTCCAAAGGCGTCCGTCCACCGGCTGTCCACCGGGACCACCCCGAGCACGGCTATCCTGGCCCCTTACGCCAGTTGTAGATTCCCTACACCACCCGGTCAGCCCCCCGTTGTCATCCGGCCACGGTCAGCGACGCAGCCCCTGGCACCAGTCGCGCTCACTCCGCCGCTTAACTAGCCGTTGCTCTATCGAGCTTGGTGATCGTGAGTTCGAGTCTGCCGACTCGGTTGGGTGATCCTCTGGCTGATCGGGCATGAAAGTGGGGCCTCCGGCACAGCTCGTGGGTGTCGAATCCAGCCGAGCAACAGGAGGCCCCTGCTGCCGCAGTTTTCCGTCTCCGTGGCGTTACCGTCCAACTCCGCGCCCCTGTCGTGTGATTGCCTCGCTCACCGGTTCGGGAACGCCGAGGATCGGCCGTACAGGCGTCCGAGGTACCCCTCGGACATGACCGACACGGAGTGGGCCGTCGTGCGCGACGCGATGCCCGTGCCCGCCTGGCTGGAGGGCCGCGGCGGGCAGCCGGAGGGCTACTGCACCGGCAACTGGTCGACGCGGTGCGCTACCTGGTTGCGGGCGGCATCGCCTGGAGGGCGGTGCCCGCGGACTTCCCCGCACGGGACCGCGTCCACGCCTTCTTCCGGCGCTGGCGGGACAGGGGCCTGGCCTCCGAATTCCACGACCGGGTGCGGGATCGGGTCCGCGAGTCCGCCGGGCGGGATCCGGAGCCGACCGCCGGAATCATCGACGCGCAGTCGGTGAAGGCGGCGGCGTCGGTGCCGGCCGCCAGCCGGGGCTTCGACGGCAGGAAGAAGGTCAACGGCCGCAAGAGGCACATCGTCGTGGACACCCTCGGCCTGCTGCTGGACGTGCTGGTCACCGCCGCATCCGTCACCGACCGCGAGGCCGGGCACACGCTGCTCGAGCGGCTGCGTGAGCGGCACTGGCGCATCACGCTGGTGTGGGCCGACGGCGGCTACACCGGACGCCTGGTCGACCTCGCCCGCGACGTCCTGCGGATCACGCTGACCGTGGTCAAACGCACCGACGACACCACGGGCTTCATGGTGCTGCCCAAGAGGTGGCTGGTCGAGCGGACGTTCGCATGGCCGATGCACTCACGCCGCCTCGCCCGCGACTACGAGACCCGCACCGACACCTCCGAGGCGATGATCCGGTGGTCGATGACCATGGTCATGAGCCGCCGGCTCGCCCGGCGAGCACGCTGAACATCCCCGGCCGTTCCTCGACCAGCCAGCCCCGCGCGGCCAGGCGCTTCACCTTCGACCACACCCCCTCCACCTTCGCCGCGACCACCTCCAGACCCAAGGCCGCCGCGAGCTGCCGACAGTCCATCTCCTCCCCGCTCCCCGCCAGGACCTCCACGAGCCGCTGACAGTCCGGCGCCAGCGAGTCGAGCGCGAGCCCCTTCCTCCAAGCGGGGACCACCGATCCGGGCACCGCCGCGGCGACCCGCGCAGGCCGTTCAACGGCCACCCCGGCCGGCGGCACCCCCTCGCCCGCACGGGGTGCTGCCAGGACTTCGGCCACCGTCTGACGGGTGATCACGAACCGCTACCACACGGCTTCCGCCTCCTGCAGCTCGACCTGCAGAACCTCCACCCGCTGCCGGGCAGCACGCTCGCTCCTCCAACAGCCCCATCACCGACGGTATCCGGCACCTCCACCGAAGAGACGACACGACACCCCGACTCTGCCACCGAGACACCGACACTATGCCTGACCAGCGGAAACGCACCCACCACTATCGGAAAGACAACGGCTTCTCAGCCCTGGTGTGCCGCAGATTGTCCGGTGACGGCGTCGATGAACTCGACCGTGCCCGAGCTCTGGGTCTCGCCTGGCTTCACGAGGTTGACTACCCAACACGGTCGCCACTGCCCGTCGATCTGCTTCGCCAGGAGAAACGTGGTGCCCGCGCGGGAACCCGGGAGGGTGGAGACGGCTCGCTGTTTGGCCGTGTCGGCGGTGACGGTGGGGTGCGGCAGTTCGGGATCGGCGTCCCAACGTGCAGATGACGACATGATTCGGCCGGAGGTGGAGACGGCGATGTCGAGACGCATGGGCATCAGAACGTTGTCGCTGTTGTATCGCCGGTAGGAGACCGAGTAAGCGCCTTGTGCACCGGTAGGTTCGAGGGTGGGACTGACGGACCGTGTCAGATCGGAGAACCAGGTGGCTGCAAAGTCGGCGCCGGCTTTGAGGACCTGATCCTGAGTGAGGGAGCCCGGGTCGACCTGGTTGTTGGCTGCGGCGCTGAGGAGGAGACGCCCGCTCGGCCACTCGGTCTTGAACGTGCCGCGATCAGTGACAACAGTGAAAACCGGCTGGGACGAAACTTTGGGATCGGGGTTCACACCGAATGACGTGACCCATGTGCCCGGGCCGAACAGTTGCGTCGCTATCCGGTCCGCCGCCTCCTGTCGCTCCGTTAGATTGATCGGGACAACATTGGACAGGTCGTTACGGAGCGGCACAAACAGCCAGATGGCGGCCGTGACCAGCGCAAAACCGGTGCCGGCCGTGGTCAGGGAGTGGAAGAGGTCCTTCCGTCCCGACGGCGGCCTGTGCCTGCGGATCCACAGCCAGGTGACGGCGATGACCGTGCCGACGAGCGCGCCGAGGACGTTGTCGACAAGATCCGTAGCATCGCAGGAGCGCCCGGTTCCCAGCAGGGTCTGGCAGATCTCGGTCATGGCGGAGAGTGTTGCGCACCCGGCGAAAACGGTCAGCGGCCGTCGCAAGGCCAGCACGCCGAGGAAAGCCACCGGAACATACAGGGCGATGTTCATCAGTCCCTGCTGGCCGATGGCTGCGTCCCACACCCCTGCCCCGATCGAGCACATCGGCTTGCCCCATGACCCGCTGAGGGTCGGCGTCAGCGTCGCCGCGATCTCTCCGGCCAGTGCCACACCGAAGAGCACCGCCACGGCCGGTGGCCGCTGCTTGCGCCGGGCCAGTCGTAAGGCGACGAACCCGAATATGAGACCCAGCACGGCAAAGGCGGGGAACAGAGCAGGAGCAGCGGAGATGGACGCTTCGATCATCGGTCTTCCGGGATGCGATCGGACAAGAGTGCGGGGTGGGCACGGGCACGGCCCGCACCCACCCCGGATGATCACTGTGTCAGACTCAGCAGGGGTGGTCCGGCGGAGTCTGGAAGTTGGACTGGCCGGTGACATTCATCTGGCCGTACGCGCTGCAGTTCGCCGGCAGCGGCATGAAGCCCCAGAAGTAGCTCTTGGTCTCGCCGGCGTTCTGGTAGAACGCACCCTGGTCCGGGTGGTCGACGCCGCCCTCGTGGTAGAAGAACTGGGCGCGGATCTGGCCGCCGGAGTTCTTCTTGTACTGGATGCCGGTGTACATCGAGTACTGGCTCTGGCCGTACGCGAAGCCGTTCTCGCCCCAGAAGGTCAGGCGGCCGCTGGTCAGGTCCGTGCCCACGACCCCGTTGGTACCGCCGGGGGAGGTCACGGAGCCGTCACTGATCTCGGCAGCCACGCCACCGCTCTTCGGCTGCGGCATGTGGGTGCCCTTGTCGGCCGGGGCGGCCTGTGCGTTGACGGCGGTCACGAGCGGCATAGCCGCCAGCACCGCGGTCACTCCGAGTCGTACTATCTTCGAACGCGCCCCGCTCGTCGGGGTTGCGGTCTTCGCCATGATGTCCTCCCAAGCGCATCAGGATGGCGGGGAGGGGGGTTCCGCGTGCCAGCGCGGACCCCCCAGCCCACGGATTGGACCGAGCGAGCCTGTGTGGCGGAGCTCGGTCAACGGAGAGCTTTCCGCATACCGCCGATCTGGACAAGCGTGAACGTTAGCGATCTTCGTCCCGATATCGCCCGTAATCCGACGCGAGGTCGCTACCGAGCGTGACTGATAATTGCAGTGAGTGTTGCTCTCCCAGCGGTTTTGCAAAGAAGTGACCTCGGAGAGTTATATTACGCTTACGTAACGGTGCCTGTTGCTTCTGGCATATGCCGGTGCTTTCGGGCTGGGCGCGGCCGTGCTGGACCAGTGCCGCGCTGCGAGGGTTGGCTTGCTGATGAACGTTTATCAGTTCACACCGGTGGGGGGATGGCGGATTCGGCGATCAAGGACGTGCTGACCTTTGTCCCGTTCCGGCGGCTGCCTTGGTGGTTCCGGTGGACCTCGGTCCGGCTGGCGGTACGGGATCGGGTAGAGGGCTGGTGGCTACGGGCCGTCGACACTGCCGACACCATACGAGACGCGTGGCGAGCCAGGTTCAGACGCCCCGGACCGCCGCACCGCCGGTAAAGCCTGGGTCCGCCCAGTGAACCGCCCTTTGGCTCCCTGCATAATCATGTCGGCCTGGCCGGCGATGCGGCCGATCGTTGAGGCGAACGCGTCCACGTGCTCCCTCACCTGGGCTTCCAATCCTTCTGGCTGGGCGAACAAGTGCGCGTCGCCCTCGGCGCGCGCCATCAGGGTGGGCCGGTCGCGCTGGTAGTCCGCCCAGCCCTGGCGGAATTCTCTCCGGGCGGCCAGCAGCGCCTTGGGCTGGATGCTCTCCGCCTGGAGGTCTCGCGTGACCTCGGCCTTGATCATCCACAGGAGCACGGCGTAGTCGAAGGTCATGGGCATCTCGGGAAGCCCAAGGGTCCGTTCGTCGAGGCGGGGTTGCCCATCGTCCCTCCACGGAGCGGCCAGGTCTTTCATCGCTGCCCCGAGGAGGTCCCACCGCGGGTTGCGAGTCTTCTCCGCCTCGATGAGCAGGTGCTCGACGAGTCGCCGGGTGGTTCTCGGAGCATCGGTGTGCGCGAACTGGGCGATGACTTCCCGAGCCGTGGTTCTGCGGCCAGCTGCTGTCGTCACGCCCGTGCTCCGCGCGTACGTCCGCATCGCTCTACGCGCCTGTTCGTCGGTGACGACTCCGGAGTCCTCCAGCCACATTTGGATGATCACAGGCACAACCGTGTGGTGCGGGACAGTCGGAAGCGGCGAGCGCTGCTTAGCCTCGACGATCTTCCGGAAGAGAACGCGCTGCTCGGGTGGGAACAGGCGAGCGTCGCTGCCCCGCTGGGTCGTCTTGCGGAAGACGGGTGGAGCGAGGAGGCCGTTCTCCACCCAGTCCTTGATCGTTCGGGGGCGTAGCCGGACGCCCAGGTCGTGTGCGTCGGCCACCAGGTCGTCCGCGGTGCCGGCGGCCGCGTCGTCGAATCCAGCCATGGCTCTGGAACGTACACCGGGATCGAGCGTTCAGGGCGCGACATAAGACAGGTCGGACCGGGATGGTGAAGAGGTGCCAACTGCACACCCCCGCGCCGACATTGGTCCTGGCCGGATCTTCGACGCGGGGAGTCATCGACCACCCTCTGGAGGGGCCAATATGTCCAACCGTAAGCGTCGTCGCGCAATGCGGCGAACATGCTCATGTCGCAACCGACCTGCCCGTCGCGGTGATCTTCTCCGCACGGCGGCCGAGGCCGGCGTCCGTGCAGCCTGCCAGTCGCTGCCCGTCGTCCTTCTCGATCTCTCGCTGAGGTTGCTCGGTCTGCGCTGACGCACGTGCGCCCCCAAGAAATCGGACCCCCGGGGGAATACCACGTTCCTCTTGGGGATTTGTCCCTGGGTACGTCGCGCGAAGGGGGCAAGGTGGCTGATCTGAAGGTGTTCCGGCGTGGTGCCGATGGCCGGGATGTCGAGCTGCGGGGTTCGACGGTGGCGCGGGAGCGGGAGCTGCAGCGACGGGTCGAGGGCGCGCTGGAGGCGATGCTTGGGGTCCGCTTCCTGGCGTCGGAGTACGCGACGGGGTCGTGGCACCAGGGGCGGATCGACACGCTGGGGCTGGACGAGGACGGCGTGCCAGTGATCATCGAGTTCAAGCGCGGGCGCGATGCCGGGGTGATCACCCAGGCGGCCTCGTACCTGGTCTGGTTGCTGGCGCACCGGCACGAGTTCGAGGCGCTGGTGCGCAGACGGCTGGGCGCCAAGGTGGCGGAGAGCGTCGATTGGCGGCGGCCCCGGGCGATCTGTGTCGCGGGCGAGTTCTCGCGCCACGACCGGGCTGCGGCGTCGCTCCATCGGCGCGATCACCGCGTGGACCTGGTGCGGTACCGCATCTACGGGGCGGACCTGCTGACGCTGCAGTTGGTCGAGACCGTCCCGGGCTTCTTCGCTCCCGATTCCTCGCCGGTGCCGAGCGGTGCGGCCGACGAACCGATCGACGAGCCGGAGGTCGTCGCGGTGCCGGCGGAGGTCTCGCAGGTGGAGGTGCCGGAGTGCTTGCGGGAGCTGTACGGCGAGCTGGACGAGGCCCTGTCTGCGGCAGGCGAGCTGGAGGTGGTGGTGCTGAAGCACTATGTCGCCTACAAGCGGCTGCTGAATGTGGCGTCGGTCGTGTTTCGCCCGTCGGTGTCGCACCGGGCGATTCTGCTGTACCTGCGGCTGGACCCGGACACGGTGGAGCTGGAGGAGGGCTTCACGCGGAACGTGCGCGGCGTCGGTCACCTGGGAACGGGTGACCTGGAGGTGCGGATCGCGTCGTCGGCGGACGTGGAGAAGGCGGTGCCGTTGATCCGGCGGGCGGTCGAGGAGTCCTGACGGAACGAGGAAGGGCGGCTGGAGCTTCGTGCTCCGGCCGCCCTTTCGCGTCTGGGGCCGGTCGGCCTGGTGGGTCTCATCTCACGCCTCCGGTCCGGCGAGGACGAAGTTGTCCTGGGTGAGTTCGGCGCGCAGGCGCTGCTCGGCGATATCGGCGTAGTGCGGGGAGAGTTCGACGCCGACGAAGCGCCGGCCTTCGCGGAGGGCGGCGATTCCGGTGGAGCCGCTGCCGGTGAAGGGGTCGAGGACAGTGCCGCCTTCGGGGCAGATCTGGACGAGCTGCTGCATGATCTCCAACGGCTTCTGGGTGATGTGGACGCGGTCCTTGCGGGGCTGGCTGGCGATGAAGTGGCCGGGGAGGTAGAGGGCGTGGCTGTTGTCGAGGGTGCCCTTGACGCCCCAGGTGATGAACTCCGCGGACTGCTTGAAGCCGCCCTTGCGCGGGCGGCTGGCGGGCTTGATCCACGGGATGGTGCCCTGCCAGGTCCAGCCGGCCATCTGCAGCGCGTCGCTCGTCGTCGGCTCCTGCCTCCAGTCCGAGAAGACCATCGCCACCGAGTGCTCGGTGCTCGCCCGGTACGCCTCGGTGAGAAGTTCGGTGAGCCAGGAGCGGTAGGAGCGCTGGTCGCGGTTCTCGCCGGGGAAGGTCTTCAGGTCGTGGGCGGAGTTGGAGGTCACGTACTTGGCACGGGCATCGCGGCTGGTGCGCTCGGAGCTGGTCCGGCCGCCGGAGTTGTACGGCGGGTCGGTGATGACGGCGTTGACGGACTCGTCGGGGAGGCTCTTCAGCACGGTGAGGGCGTCGCCTCGGTGCAGGGTGAAGTCGTTCACGGGGACCTTCCTCGGGCAGGGATGGCTCCGGGCGGGGCTACGGCTCGGAGCGGTGATGCAGGGAAGGTAGCCGCGATCGGCGGCCGTGCCTAACGGACGGCCTCCCGGCATCGGAGCTGTTCAGGGCTCGTTTGGTGCGGCCGGACTTCGCGTCTACTGTCTCGCCATGCCAACCGGGCGACGGGGTCAACTCGGCCCTGGCTGGCCCGTGTTGGTCCGTGCTGTCCCGTCCGCCGGGACGCCGGGCGAACCTGTGCCCACGCCTTTCCCGACCTCCAGGAGACGTTCGTGTTCCGGCTGAGATTACGAGCGCGGCCGGCTGCCGCGCGTGACCCGAGACCGGCATCCGGGAGCTACCAACTCCCGTGACCCGGGCCCGCCTTGAAGGCGGATCCACCACCGGCGCGGTGCCGGCGACTTCTTCGCACGAGAGGCCGGCATCGCGCTCTCCTACGAGTTCCGAGGAGCCGCTGCGATGCAGCATGCCCTGGCACAGCCTTTCCCTGATCCGCCGCCGTTCGAGCCGGTCGTTCGCTACGGCGTACGGCGGCGACGGTGAAGAAGTCGGCGGGCGCGTTCGTCGGCCTGGTCGCCGCCGGCCCTCTGCTGCTGGCCCTGCCGATCGTGGTCGTCGCCGCTGGACGCGCCGCCGCATGCACGTCGGGCGGCGAGGCACAGGCTGTGGACACCGCAGCCGTTGCCCGTCAGGTGGAGGCGATCCTGAACGGCTCCGCCCCGTCCGGCACCCCGAACATCAACGGGCTGGACAAGCCGGACGAGCAGATCCCCAACGCGAAGGTGATCCAGGCCACCGGCGTCGCGATGCACATCCCGGCCCGCGGGCAGGTCGTCGCGCTGGCGACCGCGCTCCAGGAGAGCGGGCTGCGGAACATCAACTACGGCGACAGGGACAGCTTGGGACTGTTCCAGCAGCGGCCGTCGCAGGGCTGGGGCACCGCGGTGCAGATCATGCAGCCGGTGTACGCCTCGACGAAGTTTTACGAGGGTCTGCAGAAGGTGGCCGGCTGGCAGTCGATGACGGTCGCTCAGGCCGCCCAAGCGGTGCAGCGCTCCGGCTTCCCGGACGCGTACGCCAAGTGGGAGCCGTTGGCGACGGCGCTCCAGCAGGCCATCGCCCCGCTGCTGACCGACCCAGCCACCGGATCGGCCGCGTCACCGCCGCCGACCGCGAGCCCGTCGCCGACCACCCCGCCCACTGCCGCTCCGCCGACGGGCGGTGGGTGTTCGACTGCAGGCGGTGACGGCAGCAACTTCGGGACAATCCCGCCGGGCACCCTCCCGGAGGGGTACTCCATCCCGGCCGACGCGCCGCCGCAGGTGCAGACCGCGATCCGCTGGGCGCTGGGCCAGCTCGGAACCCCGTACCAGTGGGGCGGCACCTGCACCGACTCGCACGGCACCGACCCGATGGGCCGTTGCGACTGCTCCTCGCTGATGCAGATGGCCTACAAGGCGGCCGGGGTCACGCTGACCCGGACGACCTACACGCAGGTCGGCGAAGGCACCGCCGTCTCCGCCACCGCGCTGAAGCCGGGCGATCTGCTGTTCACCCGCGGCACGGCCGCCGTCCCGGAGCACGTCGGGATGTTCATCGGCGGCGGGCTCGTCGTGCACGCACCCAAGACCGGTGACGTGGTCAAGGTGTCGACCCTCGCCTCCTGGCAGCCGGAGATCCTCGCTGCCCGCCGAGTCGTCTGACCGGCACTTCTCCCCCCTCTCTTCTTCTCCCTCTTGCTCTGTGGTGCGCCTTCGCGTGCCCGGATTCCCCCTCTTTGGAGTTCGTCTTGTTCCTCGCCGACGCGGTCACCCAGCTCGCCTACGACCCGGGTATCAGTCCCAACGAGGGCGGCCTGCCCGGGCTTTCGGTCCTCAAGCAGGTCATGGGCTCGATCAATTTGTTCGGCATCATCGCCGTGGTCGGCGCTCTCGCGGTCAGCGCCGGCGTGTGGGCCTGGGGCCACCACTCGGGCGGCCACCAGGCCGAGGCCAATGGCAAGAAGGGCGTCCTCGTCAGCGCCGGCGCGGCGCTGCTGCTCGGCGCGGCAAATGGCGTGGTGGCCTTCTTCAGCACCCTCGGCACCCAGGTCAAGTGATCATGCGGAAACGTTCCCCCTCTGCTTCTCGCAGCGGCATCTCCGGCGGCGCCCTCGTGCGCCGCCGGGCGCTGCTGGGCACTGCCGTCCTGGTCGGGCTGATCTCCCTGGGCGGCCTGTTCTCCTACCTCACCCGCGACAACCGGACACCGCCCAACCGGGCTGCCGTGACGGCGAGTTCACCGTCGCCCGGCGCTTCGACGACGGCGTCGTCAGCACCGAGCATGCGTGGTACGGCGCTGCCGGTGCCACCCGAGACCCGCGACCCGATCGCGTTCGGGAAAGCGGCGGCAGTGGCGCTGTGGTCGTACGACACCCGGTCGTACTCGCAACCCGAGCTGGTGGCCGCGTTGCACCGGTGGCTGACCGCCGAGGGGCAGTACGTCGACGCCGAGTCGGTCGAGCACCAGGTGCCCTCGCCGCTGTTGTGGGGGCGGATGGCCGACTCCGGCCAGTTCGCCACCGCGACCGCCACCGAGGCGCACTTCCCGGAGACGTTCAGCCGGGCGCTGCAGGCCGATCCGGGCGCGATCACTCGGGCGTACGTGTACGCCGTCACGGTCTCCGGCAAGCAGTCGATCTCCTGGAACGGCTCGCCCCAGGGCGGCGCCGAGGACCGCTCGGCCACCCTCGCCGTGCAGTGCCGACCCGACCGTCCCTGCGCGCTGGTCGGCGTGATGCCGTCCGTGGCGCTCTGACACTCCGAAGGAGGTCGCCTTCGTGGGCGTCTGTGACATACCTCTGATGAGCCAGGTCTGTGGCGCGGTCGACGCGGTCAGCTTCGTGGCCAACCCTGGCAAGTCCATCACCGACGGCATCGGCGCGTGGATCGCCAAGAGCATGGGCGAGCTGGCCTCGAGTGCCACCGACCTCGCCGCGCGGGCGGTCGACCAGACCACCGCCATCGACCTCAGCGCACCCTGGTTCAGGGACAACTACCAGCTGATCCTGCCCATCGGCCTGATTCTCACCGTGGGCACGTTCTGCGCGCAGTTGATCCTGGCCGCCTGGCGGCGCGACGAGCGCGCACTCGCCCAGGCCGCCTGGGGCACCATGACCGGTGTCCTGTTCTCCTTCGGCGCGATCAGCTTCACCGCAGTGGCCGTCACCGTGGTGGACGCGTTGTCGGCCGGGCTCTTCAAAGCCGCGAACACCAGCGTGGAGGACGCGGTCAGGCGCCTGGTCAAGGTGTCCGAGCTGGGGGCGATGTTCCCCCTCGGCTGGGCGATCCCCTCGCTCATCGCGATCGGCTGCGCGATCGGCGCGTTCCTGTACTGGGGGGTGATGGTCGCCCGAAAGGTCGGCGTCCTGGTCCTGGTGGCACTCGCCGCGTTCGCCGGGGCCGGCGGCGGCTGGGAGGTCGCCAAGCGCTGGCGGCGCGGATGGATCGAGGCCACCGCCACCCTGATCGTCAGCAAGCTGCTGATGACCGTGGTGTTCCTCGTCGGCGTCTCGGCGATCGGCGAATCGGACGCCAAGGACGGACTCGGCGCACTGTCCGACGCCATGGCCGGGATCGTGATCACGGTGCTCGTACTGCTGTGCCCCTACGCCGTCTACAAATTCGTCCACTGGGCGACCGACGGCAGCGGCCACGACGACCTCCACCGCACCGGCGTCGCTGGCATGGCGGTCGCGGCCGGAGCGGCGAAGACCGCCGGCAGCCTCGCGATGCAGGCCGGCACCGGCATGCCCGCTCCGCAGGGTCCGGGCCAGGTTCCCGGCATGGGCGGCGGTAGCGGGATCGACCCGACCGGGCGCATCAGCAAGGAAGGCATCGACGCCGGCCCCGCCCAGCAGGCGACGAAGTTCCGCTTCGGCGAGGACCCGAACGCGCCCGGAGACCGCGGACGATCCCTGGTCACCCGACCTGGCCTCCCGGCCCTGATCACCCGGCCCTCCGCCGGAGGCGACAACGACGGGTCGAAGTCCGACGACAGCGAGGCAGCCCCGGCTCCGGCGGCCCCCGTTGCCCAGGGTGCCAGCCTGGTCGGCTCCGTCGCATCGCCCGCTGCCGGAAGCACCCCGTCTCCCGGTACAGACCCAGTCTCGATCCCTTCTCCCTCGGCTCCGGCTGGGCCCGCCGTTCCCCCGCAGCCAGCACCCGCCGCTGGCGCTCCGAACGCGGTCGGGGGCCCGGACCCGGTCCGGTTCATCTACCCGAGCCGAACACCCGAGTCCGGAGCCTGACCGACCTCTTCCCCGGGGTGGGCGGCAGCCCGCCGCCCACCCCGGGCCTCACCGCCCAACCTCGAACCCGCAAAGGAGCCCCGCGATGACGTCGAGAAGAGCGCCGCGCCCCGCCCGCCGCCCGCATGCTCACCCCTCTGGAACCTCGATGTCCTCCCCGAACCCGAAGCCCGACGCCCCGCCGGCGTCGGTGAAGTTCCCCCACCGCAGCCGCCGTGGCATCCTCCTCGGCCTCAGCGCTTCCCAACTGGTCACCGCCGCTGCCACCTGCCTGCTCCTGCTCGCTGTCCTCCTCGCGCGCGGCGTCGTCGGCGCCCTCCAGCTCCTGCCGCTGTGGGCCACCGTCGCCGTGATCGTCTTCCTCCGCTACCGGGGCCGTGCCCTGGCCGACTGGGCACCGATCACCGTCCGGTACGCCCTGCGCCGCTTCCGGGGCCAGCTCGTCTGGCTCGCCCGCCCGTCCAGCCGCCCGGTGCGTGAGGGCCTGCTGCACCTGCCCGGCAGCGCAGCCAGCCTCCGTGTGGTCACCGCCCCGGACCGCCGCTACGGCGCCGTCCACGACCCGCACGCTGGCACCCTCACCGCGATCGTCAAGGTCTCCTCCCGCGCCTACGCCCTGCTCGACCCCGGCACCCAGAGCGCCAACGTGGGCGGCTGGGGCCGCGCGCTGGCAGCGCTGGCCCGCACCGGGCACATCGCCCGCATCCAGGTGATCGAGCGGACCGTCCCCGACTCCGGCGACTCCCTTCGCCGGTACTGGGAGGAGCACGGCAAGCCCGACGCCCCGCTGGCCGGCTCGCTCTACGACGAGCTGATCCGGGGCGCGGGCCCGGCCGCCGCCCCGCACGAGTCCTACGTCGCCATCGCGCTGGACTTCAAGAAGGCCCGTCGGCTAATCAGCCAGGCCGGCGGCGGTCTCGCCGGCGGTTTCTCGGTCCTCGCCCAGCTGACCTCCGCATTCGAGCAGGCGGCCCGCACCGCCGGGCTCAACCCGAGCGGATGGCTGTCCGCCGCCGAGATCGCCGCCGTCGCGCGCACCGCCTACGACCCCAAGTCCTGTGCCGCGCTGGACCGCTGGTCCACCGACGGCCGTCCGGCCGCCGACCCGGCAGCGGCAGGCCCGGTGGTCGTGGTGGAGAAGGCCGACCACATCTCCACCGACTCCGCGCACCACACTACGTACTGGGTGGAGAACTGGCCTCGGACCGAGACCAACCCCGGGTTCCTGCACCAGGTGATGTTCGCCTCGGGGGTGCGCCGCACCGTCTCCCTCTCCTACGAGCCGAAGGACCTGGACGCCGCGATGCGCGACGTGCAGCGCAAGAAGGCCAGCGTGATCGCCGACTCGGCGGAGCGCGCCCGCAAGGGCCAGGTCGCCAGCGAGGCGGACTCGGTGGAGTACCAGGACATCCAGGCCCGCGAACGCCAGCTGATCGCCGGCCACGCCGACGTCGCACTGACCGGCCTGCTGACCGTCTCCGCCGACACCGAGGAGGAGCTGCGCTCCGCGTGCGCGGTGGTCGAGACCGCCGCCGTCGGCGCCCAGTTGGACCTGCGCCCGCTCACCTGGCAGCAGGCCGAGGCGTTCACCGCCTCTGCTCTGCCGTTCGCCCTTGCCGCCTGATGCCGGCCACCACCACTGCTGAAAGAGCACCCCGATGCCGGCCACCACCGCCGTCGCGCAGGACTTCGTCCCGTACGCGACCGCCGCGATCGACTTCCACCGCGCACTGAACGTCCCCGCAGGTCCGCTCGTCGCCTCCCGCGCCGAGTTGGACTCCCTGCACGCCCACCTCGTCGCGCTGCACGGCCTCCTCGACGCCCATACCCAGCGCACCGGTTCGCTGCTGCCGGGCGAGGGCGACCATCTCAAGGCCACCCGCACCCGCCTGTGGCAGGCCGCCGAACACCTCCACGCTGCCTACCATTCCTCCCCCCGACCGGGCAGCGGCGAAATCCCCACGCCCGATGCCTGCCGCGCCCGACTCCCCGAGGGCGCACCGGAGTTGACCATCTGTCGCCGCCACCAGGAGACAGCCCGTCTGGTCCGCCGCCGCACCACTCCCGCCGACCTGCACTCCCCGTTCACCGGCCTCGTCCGCCACTGACTCCGGAATCCCGTGACCATGCCCAGGAACCGTGCCACCGCCAGCCCCCTGTTCGTTCCCCGCAAGCTCTCCCGCGCCCAACAGCGCGCCGCCCGAGTCGAGTTCGCCGAGGCGCGCACCAAGGCGCGGCGCGCTGAGGCGCCCGCCAAGCGCCGCGAGTCGCAGGGCCTCGACCCCGACCTGCAGCCCACCTACCCCGCTTCCGGCCGTCCCGGTCACGCCTCCGCGCGCGGCGGCAAACTCCGTCTGCCCAAGCACCGCATGACCACCGCTGTCGCCGGCGGCGCCTATCCGTTCCTCGCCGAGGCCGGGCTCGGCTCCGATGGGGTCTTCGTCGGCCGCGACCTCCACGCCGAGGGCTCCTTCTGCTTCGACCCGTTCACCCTCTACAACTCCGGCCGAATAGAGGGATTCACCAACCCGAACGCGGTCCTGTGCGGGGTGATCGGCATGGGCAAGTCCGCCCTCGCGAAGTCCATCGCGACCCGGTCCATCGCCCACGGCTACAAGATCTACATTCCGTCCGACCCGAAGGGTGAATGGTCCGCCCTCGCCCAGGAGTTGGGCGGGCAGACCATCGCGCTCGGCCCCGGTCTGCCTGGCAAGCTGAACCCGCTGGACGCGCCGCCGCGGCCCGCCGGGGTGAGCGAGGACGACTGGACCGGCGAGGTCCGCAAGCGCCGGCTCCTGCTGCTGGCGAGCCTCGCGGCCACCGTCCTCAAGCGCGACCTGCTGCCTATGGAGCACACCGGCCTCGACGTCGCGCTCGACCTGGCCGTCGCCGACGCCGAGGCGGCGGGCACGGTGCCGCTGCTCGGCGATATCGCCCACGCCCTCGGCCATCCTGAGCGCCTGGACGCCGTGCTCGGCGGCGAGGGCAGCGGGCTCGGGCGGGCCGTCGACGACCTGGCGCACGCCCTTCGCCGCCTGGTCCACGGCGACCTGTCCGGCATGTTCGACGGGCCGTCGACCGTCAGCTTCGATCCGGACGCGCCGATGCTGTCGATCGACCTGTCCCGCCTCGGCTCCAGCGGCGACGACACCGCCCTCGTGCTGGCCATGACCTGCGCGAGCGCCTGGATGGAGGCCGCGCTCGCCGATCCGAACGGCGGCCGACGCTGGGTGATCTACGACGAGGCGTGGCGGATCATGCGGCACGTCGGCCTGCTGGAACGCATGCAGCAGCAGTGGAAGCTCTCCCGAGGCCTGGGCATCGCCAACCTGCTGATCCTGCACCGGCTCTCCGACCTGCTCTCCGCAGGCGACGCCGGATCACGCGGCCGAGTCCTCGCCGAGGGCCTCCTCGCCGACTGCAGCACCCGCGTCATCTACCGGCAGGAACCCGACCAGATCGCCACGTCCATGACCCTGCTCGGCCTGACCGGCGTCGAAGCCCAAGCCATCGCCGCCCTACCCCGCGGACGGGGCCTGTGGAAGGTGGCCGGACTCAGCTTCGTCGTCCAGCACATCCTCCACCCGAGCGAACGTCGGCTCTACGACACCGACTTCCGCATGGCCGCGTGACCAACTCCGCCACAACTCCGCGCGCTGTCATGCCCATTCGTCTCAGATCCGCCGCCTGCCACCACCCGTCGTTGTTCCTCTTCGCAGCGGAGTTCCCGTCATGCCCGTTCAGCAGCCCGAGGTCGTCATCGGCCTTCACCCCGACCACGGCGTCGTCGTCGACCTTCCGACCCAATCCGCGGCAGCCGCCTGGATGGTGGAGAGGCTGGAGTTCCAGACGGTCGCCGACCGCCCGAACCTGTACGCGCTCACCGAGCAGCACCGTGAACTGCCGGAGCGACTCGAATGGGCCGTCAAAGTCCTCAACGGCGCGGGCTTCACCGTCGAGAACAGCCTCGCCCCCGGTACCCAGCCCGGGCGGGCGACGGCATCCCTCGACATTCAGCGAAGCGACCGCACGCCGGCCCCGATGGCGGACAGCAATCCCGACGTGGCGTTCGCCGAAAGCGCCCGCTGGGGCCTGGTGGCCGCCGTCAGCGACGGCCCGGCCCAGGACGCCAACGTCGTGATGGCAGTCCACGGCTGGCGCCACCACACAGAGCTGGACATCTACCTCGCACCTTCCGACGAGCGGACGGACGCCCTGGGGACGGTCGCCGCGACGACGCTCGCCCTGCAACGCTCCGGCTTCCAGGTCGCCGTGGAACCGCACCTCGCCGAAGCCGTCGCCGCCCGCCGCACGTCGGCCACCGTCAGGCCCACCGCACCCGCCGTCCGCGCGCGCCAGGCCACAGCCACCGCCATGGTCCGGCCGTCTCCCCCCGTGAAGGCCACCGCACCGGCCTCCCCGCCTACGGCGGTTGACCCGCGCATCGCGTTCGCACGCGCCCGCTGACACAACGCCCGCCCGTCGGCCCGGTGCCCGCCTCCGCAGTCGCGGAGCACTCGCGGGCCGATGACCACTCCCCGTGCACCAAGGAAGATTCAATGGCTGTGAAGAAGGTCTGGAAGATCGCCCACGTCTGCGGTCACAAGAGCGACAGGGACCTCGGCAACCGACCGGCCGACCGGCGAGCCGGCTTCGCCGACTGGCTCGCGAAGCAGGAGTGCACCGACTGCTGGCGCGCCACCCAGGACCGCGACGAGGCGAGCAAGGCTCAGTGGCTGGAGGCCAAGCGCGCCGCCGAGCAGGCCGAATCCGAAGCCTGGTCCGAGCAGTACCGGATGCCGCCGCTGGAGGGCACCGAGAAGGGCGTCGCCTGGGGCGTGCGCTGCCGCCACCAGGTCCTCGCCGCCGCCTACACCGCTCTCGTCCTCGAAGCCGGTATGCCGGAGTCGCAGTGGGAGCAGATCGAGGACCAGGCTCGCACGATCACCCGCGCCGGCTGGTGGATCGACCAGCGCGCCTCGGACCCCTGCGACCTGCCCGAGCTGCTTGCCGCAGCTCTGGACAGCGACCGGCCGACCGAGAACCCGTTCGTGTGACTTGCAGGCACCCTGCCCGCGACCAGGGTGCCCCAACTCGCTTTCTTGGCAAGATGGTTCGCAAGCAATGTTCACCTCTGCACACAAGCTCACCGCACCGCACTGACGCTCGCTGAGCAACTCGGCCGGGCCGGGCGGCCGCCTATCACCGTTCTCCGGCCTGGCCAAACCGCCGAATCTGCGGATCCTCTCCCTGCCAGCCCGCCCGCCGGGCCCCGCCGACCATCCGAGAGGGGACGCCGTGATCGCCCACCTCCAACGGGCCGCCACCACGGCTGCGTTGATCCCCACCCTGTACGGCCTGGACGACCCACGCGGGCGGCTGCGGCCCCGGCTGATCGGTGCCGACTACCGCGGTGCCGACAAGCAGTTGCCGCTGTTCGGTGACCCGCAGGAGGTCCTCGGCGGGGGCGTGCTCGACGCCCCCGCCTTGCGGATCGGAGCCCGGGCACCCGAGCAGCCGGTGTGGATGTGCTCGGTGCGTTCCGACCCCCGACACCCGGACCTGAGCGACGCCCAGTGGGCCGACGTCGCCCGGCGCCTGGTCACCGCGGCCGGACTCGCTCCCGCTGGCGACCCGGACGGATGCCGGTGGGCCGCGATCCGCAACGGTGACCGGTCGGTGCACGTCGTCGCCACCGTCGTCCGCGAGGACGGATATATCCACAGCACCTACCGCGACCCCTTCCACGTGCAGGCCGAGTGCACCCGCATCGCCGCCGAACTCGGCCATCTCACCCACACCGTCACCACCGTCAAGGACCACCGGATGCCCGTCATCACCATCAGCGCCGAGCCCAGCGGCAGCGTCGTCGCCACCGGCAGCAGCGACGACCTGTCGGCCACCCTGCTGCGGCACGCCGGTTTCAAGCAGATCGACGACTGGCACGGCCGCCGCCACCGGCTGCCCACTACCACGCCCCGCCCCGACGCGGCCTCTATCGCCACCCACGCCGCCGGGATGCTGCGCGCCGCCCGCTACAAAGTCGACCTCGATACCCGACTCGACGTCGAACCGCTCGACACCGCCGGTCGACAGATCCTTGATCTCACTGATGCGCTGCGCGGCAGCTCCGACTTCGCCGAACTCGGCGCGGAACTCGACCAGATACTCGACCCGGACGATGGGATGCTCGTCCGCCTCCAAGAGGCTCTGGAGACCGCCTCCGAGCAGATCACCGATCTCGACCCCGACCAGTTCGAACTCTCCGACCGGTTCGGCACCGCCTCCGACCACCTCGTCACCGCACAAGCCGAGCTGGCCGGGGCCGTCGAGGACGTGCGGCGCGCCGTGTCCCCCGCACCGGGTACCTCCGGTGTCCGGGCCTCCGAGGACCTGCGCACCCGCGCGGCCGTCGCCCGCAGCACCAGCGTCCCCGCCGCCGGCACCTCCGGGGTACCCGCCGCAGCCCCCGCCACCCGGCTGCCGCCAGTGCCGGCCGCATCGGTCCGGGCCTCGGGCCGAACTCGCTGAAACGTCCGCCATCCCTCCCCGAGGAGTACAGCCCGTGATCCACACCAGAGCAGAGCGCGCCCCGCCAATCGCCCGCTCACACCTCTCAGGAACCGCTTTTGCCCGCCCCGCGCACAAGCGCGCCGTCGACCACCACCGGTACGGACGCGCTGCTCCACCTGCTGTTCGGCGTCCTCGGCGCGGCCCTCGCCTTCGGCTCCCTCGCCTGGCTGACCGGCAATCTGACCAACGCCCTTGCCGGCTCCGGCCCGTGGGCGCCGTTCAGCGCCACCGACGCACTACTTCACCCCGACCGCCTGTGGCCCCGCCTCGGCCCTGTCGCCGTCCTCGCCGGTGCCCGCATCGTTCCCGGCGCACTCACCCTCGCCCTCGGCACGACCACGCTCGTCCTGTGGCTGCGTCACCGCGCCGGCTCGAAGACCGGCCTGGCCCGCAAGGCGGACATCGCGCCGCTGTTGGACAAGGAAGTCACCGCCAAGGCCCGCAGCCTTCGTTCGAGTCTGAACGGCCGGGAGTGCAAAGAGGTCGAGCCGAACGACCGCGGCATCCCCATCGGCACCCTCTCCCCCGGCAAGGCGCAGGTCCGCGCTTCGTGGGAGGACGTGATGGTCGCGATCATGGCACCCCGCTCCGGCAAGACGAGCGGCATCGCGATCCCCGCAATCCTCGCCGCCCCCGGCCCGGTCCTGCTTACCTCGAACAAGGCCGCCAACGACGCCTACACTGCGTGCATCGACGCCCGCGCGAAGGTCGGCAAGGTCTGGACGCTCGACCCGCAGCAGATCGCGCACCACCCGCGCGAGATGTGGTGGGACATCCTCGCCGACGCCCGCGATCTCGCCGGCGCCAAGCGCTTGGCCGGGCACTTCGTCACCGCCAGCGTCGACGAGTCCAGCGGCGCCGACTTCTGGTCCACCGCAGCCGCCAACACCTTGGGTGCGCTGTTCCTGGCCGCCGCGAGCCACCGCCGCCCGATCACCGACGTCCTGGCCTGGCTCGCGTCCCCGGCCGACCGCACCCCGGTCGACCTGCTTGGCGACGCCGGCCACCACGCCGTCGCCGCCCAGCTCCAGGGCACCGTCACGGGTGCGACCGAGACGCGTGACGGCATCTACGAGACGGCGCGTCAGTACGCGAGTTGCCTACTGGACCCGGAGATCGCCGCCTGGGTCACCCCCACCGAGGGCGTGCCGGAGTTCAAGCCGTTCGCCTTCGCCAGTTCCCGCGACACCCTGTTCCTGCTCAGCAAGGACGGTGGCGGCTCCGCCAGCGCGATCATCGCCGCTGCGGCCGACGCGGTGATGCGCGCGGCTGTCATCGTCGCCGAACGCAACGGCGGCCGACTCGACCCGCCCGCCCTGTGCGTGCTCGACGAGGCCGCTAACGTGTGCAAAATTTCCGACTTGCCGGATTTGTACTCCCACCTCGGCAGTCGGGGCGTCATCCCGATCACCATCCTCCAGAGCTACCGGCAGGGCCAGCGCTGCTGGGGCGAGGCCGGCATGGACGCCCTCTGGTCCGCTGCAACCGTCAAGGTGATCGGGTCGGGTATCGATGACGCCGACTTCGCGGACAAGCTGAGCAGGCAAATCGGCGAGCACGACGTGCAGACCGTCTCCGTCTCCAACTCCGACAGCGGAAAGTCGACTTCGGTATCGATGCGCACCGAGCGGATCCTGCCGCCGGACGAGATCCGCGCCCTGCCCAAGGGCAAGGTGCTGCTGTTCGCCACCGGCATGCGGGTCGCGATGCTCGACCTCAAGCCCTGGTACAAGGAGCGCTCCGCCAAGGAGATCGGCCCGGCCTCTGCCCGCGCCACCAAGGCCATCACCGAACGCGCCCTCGCCAAGGCCGCCGAGACCCACGGCCAGGACGACTTCACTCTCTCGGCCTGACCAGTCGGCCGGGCGGCACCGGCCCGAGTCGCCCCGACCGGTGCCGCCCCGGCCTCCCCCTCCCCGCTTCGCACGTGCTCCGCACGCACCGCCCCGCCAAGGACATCGCAATGACGTCAACGCCCTATTCCACACTGCGAGTTCTCTCGCTCGGCGCCGGAGTTCAGAGCAGCCTGCCGCCTCTCCTGCGATCGCGCGTCTCCACCCCACTGGTCGGCGCGCCGGTCATCCGGCGCGGCAGCCAATGGTGGCTCGTCACCAGCAGCGGTTCGCTCCTCGCCACCGACCCGATCTTCACCGGCGAGCTGGACCGCTTCGCAGCCGCCAGGGCCGCCGCCGACCAGGCGGTAGCCCGCCTGCACTCCCAGCGCGACGGGGCAGCGTGATGGATCCGTTGCTCAAGGGCGAGCAGGCCGCACTCGGCGCGGTCCTGCTCGATCCGCACCAGCTCGATCGTCTGGACTGGCTGGAGCCGCACGACTTCTACCGCCCGGCCCACCAGGCCCTGTTCACCGCCCTGCGCACCCTGCGCGCCGCCGGCCACCCAGCGCTCGCCGCTGCGGGAGAGGTGCCGCTGGCCTGGATCACCGACAGCCTCGCGGAGGCCGACAAGCACGTACGTGGGCTGACCGCCTCCTACCCCCACACTCTGATCGCCGCCTGCCCACAGCCGGCCAACGCCCCGGTCTACGGCCGGATGGTGCTGGAGGGCTCCATCCACCGCACCGTCGCCGAGCACGCCGCCCGCCTTCTGGCGGTCACCGAGGAAGGCGCCCGCGAGCACGAGGTCGAGGGCGCTGTCGCTCAAGCCGATGTCCTGGCGGGCGTCCTGACCGACCTCGCGCAGCGTTGGGGGACCCAGCCCCGGCCGACGGCTCCGGTCTCGCCGACCACCTCCAATGGCTCCGTGACCTCCCCGGGCCAGGTCGAGGACGAGCGGTTCCTGCTGTCCCTGCTCGTCTATCAGGATCGGGCGATCGAAGAGGTGTTCGGTTGGCTGCGGCCAGGCGACTTCGCCGACCCGGGCCACGGCCAGCTCTACCGCTGCCTTGGCGCGCTCCACCACCGGGGGGAGCCCATCGATCCGGTCACCACGCTGTGGGAAGTGCAGCGACGGGGCCTGCTCGCCGACGGCGCCGTCACCGAGGAACACCTCTGCGCCGTGTTCGGCACCGGGGCGGCCGGCTCGGCCGAGTGGCTCGGTGAACAGCTCCTGCGCGGTTCCCTGAACCGCACCGCAGCTGCCGCGGCACGGCATATCGCTGCTCAGGCGCACGACGACCGACTCGCCCCCGGTCAGCTCATCGGCCAAGCACTACATGCCCTCGGCCCGGTCGACGAGGTGCGGACCCGCTGGCTCAACGCGACCTCTCCGTCCCTGCACCAGCCGCAACCGCACGCCGACCAGGCCAGCCGCGTCAGCGCCGCGCTCGCCCGCAGCCCCGCCCAGCCCGCAGGACGCAAGACGCCCGGCCAGGGCCGGGTCCCGGTCTCCGCGCTCGCCCAGAGCCCCGGACCCGGCCCCGACCACTCGCACCCGAACCACTGCTACGGAGCCCCACGTGAACACCCCCGCCGGTGAATCCCGCGCCCTGCCATCCCCGGCCGTCCGCCTGGAAGCGCACGAGGCGAAGCCGCCCATCGCGACCACCGGATCCCGACTGGCTGTCGCCGGTCCGCTGATCGGATCGCTCTGCTCGGGGTACGGGGGACTCGACCTCGGGGCCATGGGCGCGCTCGGCGGTCGGGTCGCCTGGCATGCCGAGGTCGACCCGGGTGCTTCCAAGATCCTTGCCCGCCACTGGCCGGACGTGCCGAACCTGGGCGACATCAGCACGATCAACTGGGCCTCCGTTCCGCGGGTTTGCGTCCTCACGGCTGGCTTCCCCTGTCAAAGACGTCTCGGTCGCCGGCCGTCGCGCCGGACTCAACTCCGCAACCCGCTCCGGGCTTTGGCTGCACGTGGCGCGTGCTGTCGAGGCCCTCCGTCCGCACCTCCTGGTGGTCGAGAATGTACGAGGACTCCTCACCTCCCCCGCCGGTTCCCCTGGCGACGTGGAATGGTGCCCGTGGTGTCTGGGAGACGACCCAACCCGGCCTGCTCTGCGGGCACTTGGCGCCGTACTCGGGACCCTGGCCGACCTGCGGTACGACGCGCGGTGGCTCGTTCTTCGCGCCTCCGACGTCGGCGCCCCACATCACCGGGCCCGGATCTTCCTCACCGCCTGGCCCGCCGAGCACGGTACTGAAGACGCCGACCAGCAACATCGCGAAGAACGGCGGCAGCCAGCACCCGGCGAAACGCAAGAGCGGCGGCCACGGGCCGAACCTGGCCGACGAGGTGGAGTGGCTGCTGCCGACGCCGAAGGCGAGCGACGGGACGAAGGGTTCGCCGAACCAGCGACACGGGAACGGCGATCTGACCCTGCCGTCCGCCGCGGCGTCACTTCTGCCAACCCCGAGGGCGAGCGATACCGGCACTCCGGGTCGGCGGCCGGGCAGGGGCTGGCGCCCGCCGCTGTCGGCGGTGGTCCTTCCGCTCTGGTTGTCCCCGACGCAGCAGGAGACTCCGGGCGGTGGGGCCAGTACGCCTCCGCCATCGCCCGCTGGGAGATGCTCACGCATCCCGCGCCGGCTCCCACGGACGCGGGTGGCCGGCTTCGCCCGGAGTTCGTGGAGTGGATGCAAGGGCTGGAGCCGGGCTGGGTGACCACCACGCCGGGGCTCGGCCGCCCCGCCCAGCTCACCGCCCTCGGCAACGGCGTGGTGCCTCAACAGGCTCGCCGCGCCTTGGAGTTGCTGGCTCCGCCGATGCCGCGCTGCCCGCGCTGCCGTGCCGAGTGAGGGCGCCCGCTCACCGGCACCCTCGCGACGCCGTCGCCCTCGGCCTGCGCCTGGCCACTGAACGCCATTCGGCCTGCGTCTAGCACGACTTGGCGGCCGGACCAAAACGCCGATCCTGCGGATCCTCTGTCCACCACCGCTTCACCGGAGCCCCGCCATGACCCGAAGAAGACCCGCAGCCGTCCCCGCCCCCGTACACCCGAACCACCTGGATGTGCCATGTCCGACCCGATGCCGGGCCCCGCCGAGCCCGAACCGATCCGCATCCCCGACGAGGACCTGGACGACCTCGTCAGCGCGCTTCACCGCACCATGGCCGAGGTCCGCCACCACGGCGTCATCCTCGACCGTCTCGGCTCCGAAACCGACGACGAGCCGGGGTCCGGCTCCACCGAGCCGGACCCCGTGCCCACAGACGAACCCGAAGCTGCGCCGCCGCTGTTCATCCTCGCGATGGGCGGCGCGCAGTACGCCGCCGAACTGGCCGAGCTGTCCTTCTGGGTCACCCACATCCTGCTGCCCGTCTACGGCCGGGAGATCGGCTCCACCCGCCCCTGGTGCGCGAAGTGGCACGAGCACCCGGAGGCCGTCGCCCGCCTCCACGCCCTGTGGCTGGCCTGGCAGCAGCTCACCACCGCCGAGGCCGGCCACACAGGCCCCTCCACGTGGCACCGCGACCACCTGGACCACGCGCTCCTCCAACTCCGCGCTCCCGACGGTCCGTTCGCAGCGTGCACCACCAGCCCGTCCCGGCCCGCCCACCGCCTCCTGTCCACCCCTGACCAGCTGGGACTCGCCGTATGACCCCCACGCTCGACCTCCAGGTCAACGGCCTGAACCCCGCCGACGAGAAGTCCGCCGATCTCTACGTCGGAATGCACCAGGACGAGTTCAAGGTCCTCGCCCAGCACAATGTTGGCGACCGCTCCCTCGTCCTGGCCTTCGATACCACGGCGACCTGGGGCGCGCTCTATGGCGAGCCGAATCTGGCCGCCTTCGACGTCGTCCGTCACCGGGAGCAGGAGTCGTTCAGGCTGCGCGCCTCGCATCACGCGAACGTCGCGTTCGCCCGCAAGTGGCTGATCGAGCGGGGGTGCCCGTCCGACGCCCTCCAGCTGGCCTGGATGCGGCCCGGCGACGAGCTGACGACACGCATCGAGGACCGTATCCATCGCTCCGGCGACCGCTACGAGGTCGTCGACCAGCTGGCCATGGACGGCGATGCCACCGAGGCGTGGACGATCGCTGTCGACCGGACCGCCGCCGAACTGCCGGCGCGCCTGTTCCTCGAAGAGGTCCAGCCCGACCTCGGCACTTACACGCTTCGCGAGGGCGCTTTCCCTGACGTGGAATCGGCGTGGCGGTGGACCCGCACGAATCTCGGTCCGCTGCCGCTGGCGCCCGAGGACCGCGATCCGGAGACCGACCGCACCCGCGCCGCCCTCGCCCGCAGCACCACACCCTCCATCAGCGCGGACGCCGTCCTGGCCTCCGCCCCCGCCGCTGCCACCGTCGCCCAGCCCGATCGGGGGCGGTCGCTGTGACCCGCGCGAAGTTCGGCTTCTCCGCCCATCCCGACGCCATCGCCGACCTGCGTCAACTCCCCGACGCCATCCGCGACCAGGCACTGCTGCACCTTCAGGACCTCGTCCACGGCGAGCGCGTCGCCAAGCGCCTCGACGGTCGGCTGGAGGGCTGCCACAAGATCTACCTCGGCGTCGGCGACCAGTGGGCCAGCCACCGCCTGGTCGTGCAGTTCCGCGACGCCCCGCCCGACGCGAAGCACGCACGCGAGGTCCACCTCGTCGCCGCCGGCCCGCGGCTGGACTACGCGGTCTACCGCTCCGCCCAGAACCGCCTGGGCCGCACCGGCCTCAACCTCCCCACAGGCCTCAGCCCCGCCGAGGACGCCCGCGTCCACGCCGCCCGTGCCCGCTCCGCTCGCCCGGCACCCGCAGCGGCCACCGGCCCCGCCTACACCACCGCTTCCCCCGGCTACACCCCCAACTCCCCTGCACGAAAGGCCCGATGATGACCATCGCCCCCACCCACGCCGAACTCGCCACCTGGCTCGTCGAGGCCGCCGAGGCCATCTCCGGCATCGTCACCACCCAGCACTCCACTCCGTTGTCCCGCTCCTACCTCCACCCCGTCCTCGGTCCGCTCGCCGCTGGGCCCGAGGTCCTCACGGCCCTCGCGACCCGAATGGAGGACCTGCTGGACGAGGAGCTGCCGACCACCCCGGCCACGCTGTTCACGCTGGCCTCCTACGCTTCCGCCCTCGGCTGGCTCACCGAGTCGCTCTCCGACCTGACGCGAACCGTCGATGCCCTGGCCACCATGGCCGGCCTTCCGCCGCGCTCCGGTGCCGACGCCAGCATCCCCGCCGAGCTGGAGGGCTTCGACCTCTCTGGCTACACCCCGCGCGACCAGGAGACGGTCGCCGACCTGGCGGCCGAAGCCGCACTGCCGCCCGGCCTCTACCTCCAGATCCTGGGCCTGGCGCTGCTCGCCGCCTCGGACTTCACCGAGGCGTGCATGGAGATCATCGGTGCCCTGACCGAGGACGCCCACGACCTCCTCAAGGAGTCCGTCAGCTCCGTCCGCCTCGGCGGTGAGGGTCCCGACAGCCTGCCCACGCTGGTCCGCTCCCTCATCACCCGGATGGGAACGGACCGGTGAACCCGCACGACCGACTCGTCAAGCCCCCCGCCCACCGGGTCTACGAGCAGCTCGGCGTGGACGACGTCCGGACCATGCTCAAGCACCACCCCCAGGACAGCGCCGAGGCGGGCCTCGCCCGGCACCTCGCTGCGGCCGCCACTCCCACGCCGCCCGCCTCCCCGACGCGCCTGCCGCTCTCCCCCCGCACCCGCTGACCAGGAGCACCACCCATGTCCGCCCAGCCGACCACCGCCATGACCGCCGCCGACGCGGCGCGCGTGGAGAGCGTCCTGCGCCGGCTCTCCCCGAAGTGGACCACGCACTTCGTCCACACGATCGCCAAGTACGGCCCGGAAATGCGCGTACGCGACGTTTCCCACTACCATCCGACGGTCGCCCAGCCGTACGTCAGCAAGCGCCTCGCCGGCATGGCGGACGCCGCCCTGTTGAACCGCGATGCCACCTTCGACCGCTGGGCGCCGTACCGGCTCAGCGCCGGCGCGCGCACGCTCGGACCGCTGTACCGCGCGGTGGCCCAGTGGTCCTCCGAACACCTCGGCCGCGCGCCGCAGGGACGGTCCGACCGGATCGAAGAAGCCCTGCGCCGGCTTCAACTCGTGGACACCACTGAGGTGGTCCGGCTGCTCTCGGAACACGGACAGATGCGGGTGACCCACCTGGCGGAGCGCGTCGGCGTCTACGAGCAGCTCATCGCCACCCGGCTCAACCGGATGCAGGCCGACGGCCTGGTCGCCCGTACCGGCTCCAGGCACGGTGCCCCCTACGTCCTGACCGAAGCAGGCCGTGCCCTCGTCCCCGTCTACGCCGCCGTGCAGCAGTGGGACACCCGGCACTCGGCCGCCCCGCCGACCCGTGTGTCGGCCGCCACCCACACCTTCATCACCGGATCGGACACCGTGCGGACCGCGGCAGCGCTGCGGCGAAGCCCCGCGCCCGTCGGCATGTTCAGCCACGCCGCCGCCCCGCAGCCGCGCGTCCCCGCAGCGGTCACGGCTGCCTCTCACCCCTCCCGCGGGCGGTGACCACGCGAACACCCGGCCCAGACTCCCTCCCGCGCCTCGACTTCCGCCAAGTCTGCACTCCGTCGCACCCGTCCTCGCCGCCCAGCCGTCATCCGAAGCCGCCGGTTCGACACCCCAGCCGACCAGCAGCCTCCGCCACCCCGCCCGTCGCCCGGCCCGCGCCCGCCACCGCGCGCCGCCGTTGACTCTGGACACCCCCTTGCCTTTCACACCTGACAAGCACCGCGAGTACCGGATCACGCCCCGCTACCTCGCCAACTCCGACGCCGACGTGTCACCGCCCATCGATCGGCTGCTGGACGCGGGCTGGGCGCTCAGCCGCGACGAGCTGGCCAACACCTACGTCACCGCGCCCGACCTGCGGGCCCGCCTGGCGTTCCTACCCGAGGGCGACGACTGCACGTACTGGAAGATCAGCGCCGGCCGGGATGCCTTCGCGCCGCCCGAGTGGCTGGTCACCTTCGACCACAAGACGCCGCCCGAGGTTGTCGAAGACTTCACCGCCTCCCTCGCCGACGCCTACACTCAGGGGCCCGGCACCTACCTGAACAACGGGCCGCGGCCCGACGGCGCAGGCACAACCCTCCAACTCCTTTCCTCCGGCTGGCGTCTGAACCCTGCCACGCCGTTCCTCACCTACCAGTCGCCCGACGACCTTGTCCGTCTCCACCAGCGCGACAGTCTCCTGCGGCACTCTGCGGAGATGGCCGGCGACACCGAGCGCTGGCTGTTCGAGGTCGGCCCGCCTCACGACGTCTGGTACGCCACCGCCTCCTCGCACCTGCCCGAGCACCTGCTCCAGACGCTCACCACCGCTGTCACCAACCCGGCCCCGGTCAACCGGCACATGCGACGCATCGACGTGGAGCACCTGTCCACCGCGGCCTCCGCAGTGCCGACCGCGCCGAGTCCGCTGGAGGTGGCGCGCGTCCGTGCCGCCACATCGCGCTCGCTGTCCGTCCCCCGGGCCGCTCCCACCGCGCTCGCCTACAGCACCACCACCCGCCCGCCGTCCGTCCCGGCCGATGTCGCCGGGCGCTCCCGCTAACCGCCGCCCCTCGCACAGTCCCCGCGCCCGCTCGGCCTGCCCGCCCGCCCGGGCGGCAGCGCTCCCGGACTGCCAGGGTCAACCGGCGGTAGCGGCCGGTCAGTCCACGGCCTGATCGCGGTGGGCACCCGGGTCGGCCGAGCCCACCGCACGGGCCAGTTCCTCCAACGTCAGCTCCACCCGCTGTCCGTCCGCCAGCCGAGCCTCCGTCACCTCGTCCTGCACCCGCTCTGCGCCGTTCACTGTGCCCACGGCCCACTGACCGTCGGCGATCATGACGATGTCGCCCATCGTCCATACCCGGCCCGTGCCGCGGATCTTGCGCTCCAGCGCCGCCATGTCGCGACCTCTGCTCTGCTCCAACGCTGCCGTCCCCCCTTCGGGCCTGTGTACGGCCCCGCGCCGCAACCCCTTTTCAGCACCGGCGTGTGCCGGTTCATTCCCAGCCCAGTTCGCCCACGGCAGACCGGCACCCTGCGGAAATGACTACGAACCTCGGCATGCGGCATGTCAAAGTAATCATGTCGCCGAAACCGCAGGTCAACGAAGGGATCCGGCCCCATGAACACACCCAGCAGCCTCCTGCCCGCCCCCGTCTTCCCCGCCGTCGAGGATCGGTCCTGGCTCTCCTCCGACCACTGCGCAGAGCCCGTGCTCGCGCTCCTGACTGGTCTCGGCTGGCCGATCGTCGACACGCCGGAGGCGAACGTCCACTGCACCAGCCCGGACGGACGGCTGTACGTCGGCTGGCTGCCGGAGGACCCGGACGCCTGGCGGCGCGGCATCGTCTGGCGCGTCCAGGTCCGCCCCGCCGACGCCGAGCCCTGGACACAGGAGTTCGGCATCCACACCCCCTCCGAGACCGTCGCCGGGTTCCTCTCCGCGCTCATCGCCGTCCCCAGCCGCTGACCGGCCCGTCCCCGCTCAACCACCGTCAGGAGAAGCCCCTTTGCCCTTCGTTCGAACCATTGAGTCCGCCCTCACCGACCGCCTGCCCGACGGGGAGAGCCCGATAGCCGGGCGAGCCGTCCACCGAGCCCTCCGGCAGCGCGGCCTCCCCTTCGAGCCCGTGCACACCGGTGGCGGCTACTTCGCCCTGTCCCTGCTGGTGCCCGACGGGGAGATCCTGGTCACCGACGACGACGGGCAGATCACGTCCCCCACTGAGTTCCACAACGCCTGGCTCGCCTGCTTCTACCCCCGCCCGGCATCGCCCTTCGACGCCGACGAAGACGAGGTGGTGGACATCTACGTCGGCGACGGAAGCCTCTCCTTCGCGGACGACTGCGCCACCTGCGCCGACGCGGTCGCCCGCTGGGTCGCCAACCGCCGAGCCGACACCCCGGTCGGAACCCTCGACGCCATGGCCCCCGCTCCCGCCGCCAGCGCCTTCACCTTGGCCACCTGAGTCCTCCCACCGGCATGACTCGCCGGTTCGCCCGGGTGCCCGGCCGATGTCGGGCACCCGGCGTCGCCGACTCGCACACCGGGCGGGCCGAACTCCCGCTCCTCGAAAGGCCGAACGCTGAAGCTCACCGTCGACCCGACCCGCATCACCGCCCCGACCGTCCTCCTCCTGGGCACGCTGACCAGCTTCTCCGTCTCGCCGGACAACCGCCTCGCCGGATGGCTGAGCTGCTGTGTGTGCCTCACCGGCCTGGCCTTGATGTTCGCCGACGCCTTCCAACTGGGCCTGCGCCGCGACCGGAGGGTCCTCGCCCATCTCGGCAAGGAGCCTTCCGGCGCACGCGTCCACCAGATCGGCACCGCACTGCGCCTTCCCGATCGCGCGGTCGCCACGTCGCTCGACCGGCTGACCGCTGACGGCTTCCTGATCCGCGTAGCCGGGGACGAGCCCCTGCCGATGCGCACCTACCGGCTGGCCGACTGACACCAACCCGCTCTGCCTCTCCCTGGGCCGTTCGCCCGGGGAGAGGCAGAGCGATCAACTGAGGGAAAGACCACGAGCACTCACCACGTCGAGTTCCACCCGGTGATCGTCACCGCCACCACCGAGCACCGCGCCAGCCGCCGCATCCTCGCCAGTCCACTGCTGCGGATCGTCCGGGCCGATCAGGTCGTCCGGGGAGATCTGATCGTCTCCAGCTTCCAAGCCCCCCGAGCTGGCCGCCTGTCGAAGGCCGACTACTTCGCCTCCGGCCTCTACCCCGCCGATCCCGGACCGCACGACCCGACCTGTGGCTGCGGAGCCTGCGGCCTGCCGGAAGTCCAAGGCCCCGACGGCACCGTCGTCCTCACCGCCGGCTTCCCGTGGGACACCTGCGACCCGTGGCCCGCCAACGACCCCGTCCTCATCCTGCCCCTCCGCCGCCTTCACGCGCCTGCACCGATGCTCCACCCCGACCTTCCGTGATCACCATCGCTGTCGCTTCGCTTGCCCAGCCTGCTTTCCCCTGCCCGGAGACCCGTCATGCCCCAGCACCTCACCGTCGGCCACCTGGTCGTCCAGCTCCAGAACCTCGACCCGAAACTGCGGGTGCGCCTCGCCGTGAACCCGGACTGGCCGTTCGCCCACTTCGTCGGCACGGACGTCGTCGTCCAGAACGGCATCGCCTACATCAGCGAGGACGGCCAGGAGGACTACCTCCCCTCCGCCGTCCGCGACCAGCTCGCCTGGTCCTGACCCCACGCCGCCAACCGAAGGAGCGCCCTATTCCCACCGGCTACCGCCCTGGCCTTCCCCGACCGCTCGACCGCTTCGCCCTCCGCCCCATGCCGACCTGGGCGCGCGGAGCACTCGTCCACAGCGTCCCGGGCCGCACCAACCGCCCGATCGAGATCCTCTGGGTCCCGGACACCGCGCCCCGTCTCCCCTTCGGCCGCATCCGCCTGCGGTGGGAGGCCGCCCCCAAGGCCGGCTGGGACGTCGCCGCCCATCTCGGCCTCTCCACCACCGAGGTGCACCTCGCCACCTGGCCCTCCGCCGGAGACGACTGGCCCCGCCTCGTCCGTCCCACCCTGCACGAGGTCACCGCGCTGTGCTCCGCCCTCTCCGTGGCGACCGCCGCGCTCGAACTCGCAAACCGGATCGCCGACCGCTGACTACGACCGAAGAAGGCCGCCCCGCGCCGATACGGCGGGGCGGCCTTGTCGTACGCTCGCCCGCCCGTCCCGCGTACCCTCGTCACCGGACACCGAGGAGGAACATCATGGCCGACGACCAGCCGCTCTGGGGCTACACCGAGGTCGCCAAGCACTTGGGGATCACCGTCGGTGCCGCCCGCAGCCGCAAGAGCCGAGGTGCACTGCCCGCGCCGGACGACGAGAGCATCCCGGACCGCCCGCGCTGGAAGCCCGCCACCCTGCAGAAATGGAAGCCCCGAGGCCAGGGCTACCGCAGCGACCTCCACACCGACCGCGCCGCCGAGCCGACCGTCGGATGACCGACAGGACACCATGACCAGCGCCCCGATGCCCTCGCCCCCGTTCCCGGCCCCGGACTCCGCTGTGCTCCAGCTGATCGTCGCCAACGCCGTCAACTCCGTGCACGCCGGCGACGCCACCGTCGAGCAGGCGATCCTCCACGCCGCCGTCCATGGCTGGTACGAGGGCCACATCGAAGGCGAAGACGCCTGCCCCGGCTGCGACTTCCGAGGCAGGCAGTAGCCGCGCGCCCCCGTCGGCACGAAAGGACCACTCGCCCGTGACCGATCTCCCCACCCGCCGTCCCGGACCGCTGCTCGCCCTCTGCGCCGTCGCAGCCACCGGCGCCGTCACCGCCATCCTCGCCGCGATGGACGGGCAGTACGGAGTGTGTGCCGTTGGCCTGCTCGCACTGGGCGGCAGCGCGCTGGCCGCCTACCGCACCGCGCTGGTCGCCGAACGCCGGACCGATGAAGCCGTCCTCGACCGTCTGCGCGCCGACCCCGGCCTCGGCCCGGACACCATCGCAGCGGACCTGGTCCTGCGCCCAGCCGCTGTGCGACTCAGCCTCCGCCGGGTGGCCGCCGACCGACTTCCGTCAGACCGCCACGGCTCTGAACCAAGACTCTGACCCAAACAATGTGAAGGACCGCCACCACTACAGGTGACGGTCCTTCACGTTGTTCGGGTAGGCGGTTTGGGCCCTCATGGAGTCTGATGCCACATCCGGAGCAGCAAGAGCTGCTCATTCTCTGCCACCGGCAGTGGCGGGCACCTTGCCACGCAGCCACTGCTTGAGGCCATCCCCGTCCACCAAGGTGATAGCCGCCTCCTCCGCGTAGTTCCAGGCAGGGGCCGTGAAACCGGTGAGGGCGACTACCAACACGTCATCGGCCTTGTGAAGTTGCCGAGCCGTCCCACCCACTTTGGTCAGCTCGGAGAAGCCCACCTTGCTCGTCCAGCGCTTGCACTGCACGACAAGCCGCCGACCAGCACCAGTCACGGCGATCACGTCCGCACCGCGGTCATTGGCCTTGCCGTTCTCCTGCACGATGCTGCATCCCGCCAGATAGAGCAGGTCCGCGATCAGGTGCTCGAACTGGGTGTGGTCGAGCCTATAGACGTCCGCAAACGTCCCGATACTCAGCGGGAGGAAGTCGCGCGGTTTGCCGTAATGAGCCCGCAGCCACAGGTCGTTGTCGCGGCACAGGGTCGCATCGCCGTCCTCGGTGATGACTGCACAGTCGAAGTCCGAGGCTGAATCCATCCCTCGCAACGACGTCGACCCCAAAACACCGACCGCTTCGACCGACCGCCGACTTCCATCCGGCCTGAACACAAGTTGGTACCGCCGTAGCTCGTTGGTCGGAATGAGCTTTCCACGTGCCACGAACCACTCGCCGCAGCGGGCAGCACCGTTGTGAACTGTGCCTACCCAACCGCCAGCCAGTCTGTATCGGGAGCCGTCAGCACGATCTCCGGTGAGCCTCACCGGCCTGCCGCAATACAGGCATCGGTCCCAATGCTGGTGATCTCCCACGAGTCTGCCCCCCTTGGCCACTGGGGCCAGAATGCTACTGGGCACCTCTGACAAACGGGCCCAGTCACAGCTAGCCGGGGCTGGCGCTGGCGAGGGGACTGACGCAGAGTCAGCCCACTCGGGCACCAGCAGGTCAGCGGCCTGCATCGGTTCCCCTGAACGGCATTCGGTGCAACACCCGCTCGCTATGCCGGCGGAGATCACTTATTCCTGGTGCGCTGTACTCCCTACGGCCATCACGCCCACAGCTTGGCCTGCTGGATGCAGACCGATCGGAAGTAGAGGCAGAGCCGGGGCAGGATGCGCAAGGATGTCCGCATGTCTGCCATGTCCTTCTTCAGCGACGACCCAGTTGATGGGTCGTCGTCTGCCCCTGATCTGCTGGGGCGCCGCCGCTATGCAAGGACCGCTGCCGATCTCGTGCGGAGGGTACGAGTGCAGAGCGAGTCGAGCGTGCTCGCGCTTGTCGGAGCGTGGGGGTCAGGGAAGTCCTCTGTGCTCGCGATGGCGCTGGACGTGTTGCGCGAGGATTCGTCGGGTGCAGAGCCTTGGGTCATCGTGGAGATCAATCCGTGGCTGTTTCCGGACCTGGAATCGCTGGCGACTGGACTCTTCGCCGAGATCCGGGCGGTTCTCCCCAAGAACGGAAGCAAGTGGAAGAGAGCTCGAAGCAGTCTGGGAGAGTTCACGAAGGCCACTGCTCCTCTGGGCTCTCTGGTTGGTGTCGTCGGCGTCAACGCCTCAGGGCCCATGAAGTGGATCGGTGAGCGACTCGCAGGCGACATGAGCGTGAACGCCGCCAAGCGGGAGGTCGAGGCCGCGTTGCGCGAGGCGGCTACTCCGATCCTGGTCGTCATGGACGATCTGGACCGCCTTACGCCAGATGAGCTGCTCCTGGTCTTCAAGCTCGTACGGCTGGCCGGACGCCTGCCCAATATTCACTACCTACTCAGCTACGACGAGCGCACGCTGCTCGACGTCCTGACTCGCAGCGACCTGGTCGGCGGGGAGGAGTCCCGGGCCCGGGAATTCCTGGAAAAAATCGTGCAGGTCCGTCTCGACCTCCCGGCCTTCCGTGAGAAAGAGGCAGGCGAGCTGATGAACGGGTACCTCGGTGAACTTCTCAACCGTCACGGGAAGCTACTGACGTCAACGGACCAGTCGCGGCTGGGCGAGGCGTACACGGCGTATCTGCAAGAACGGCTCCAGACCCCACGGGCGATCAAGCGGTTCATGGGACAGGCCGATGCCAGCCTGGGCTCCGTCGTCAATGACGTCGACTTCGTCGACTTCCTACTGATGACCTTTCTACGCACCATGGAGCCCGGCGTGTACGCGATGGTCAAACGCCATCGAGGCGAACTGACCGGCAACGCGCACATCCCACAGAGCAACTCGGCCAATGCCCACGAGCTTTGGCAGGCCCGAGTGAAGCACGCTGGCGTGACCGCCGAGCACGTCGACGGTATTCTGGGCGTGCTCGGGATGCTGTTCACACCCGTGGCCGACGTCTTGGAGAGCTGGCAGGCCACTGCGGCGTCCAATGCCGACGAACGCCACGGCGTCGGGAGCGACGACTACTTCGACCGCTACACGACCTTCGGCGTTCCCGAGGACGACCTACCCGAAGAGATGTTCGAGCATGGCCTCCGTCAGATCCTTGCCAGCCAAACTGGCGATGCGGCCACTTCCCTGATCGAGCATCTACGCTCCGACACTCGCCGTATCGTGCGCCGCATCGAGCAACGGCTTCCGCTCTCGAGGAGTCCCCAAGGCCAAGCGCTACTGGCGCTGTTGGCAGACGAGTACGCCAACGTCCAGGGCCCAGCTGAAGGACTCGGGCTTCTCCGGCCCCAGGCGGCTGTCGAGATTCTTTCCCGTCGTGTCCTAGCGGACATCCCGAACGATCAGCGCCTCAACACCCTTGTGAGAATGGCTCACACGGCGGACGGCAGTGTGCTCGCAGTCATCACGCTCCACAACACCGTGTACCCCTCAGGGCAGCCCGCAAGCGACCTCGCCACAGACCCCGGCATTCCGGAGTGGGCTGGCAACGCCCGCGCGCCCCTAGCCGCACAGATAGCCGATCATCTTCGCTCTGCCGCGGACCAAGGGGCTGACAAGATCTCGCCGGCGCAACGCGAACTGCTTCGGGGATGGGCCATGCTCATCCCGGATCAAGCGTCCGAATGGGTCCGCGCACAGCTCGATGCTGGGAAGTGGGAACTCCTGGACCTTCTGGTCAGCCTTTCGCCGCGGAAGCTCCTGCACGGCCTGCCCATCCTGGAGGACGTGGACCTCAAGACGTTCGACGTCCTCATCGGGCTCGACCGCATCATGGTTGACCTCGCGGCCGAGATCGCGGCTGCCCCGATCCAACTCCCCCTGACGACAACGCTCGCAACGCCTGACCTCGACCGGAAACACGTCTTGTCCTCACTGCGCCGATATCGCGACCAGGCGCCTGACCAACCGCAGCCACCTACACAGTGATCAAGTGGCCAGGTAAGGCCCCCGGTCTGCCAGGTCGCTGAGACCAAGAGGGCGGTGTGGCACAGGCAAGCCCCCTGTGCCACACCGCTCTTCGATACTCCCGCCCTCGCCTCGCCACGGGCAGCATGAACAAGCCCCGCCTTCCCCAGGGTCAGCCGCGATCGCACCGCGCCGACAGCACCGCCGCCCCAGGCCAGGTTGGTCTCCTTGTTGTCGACACCTGCGAAGGTAGCGGTTGGCGCAACGCCGTATAGCGCAACGCGGGCTTCGACTGGCGTAGAGGATTCGTCCGATCAGTCAGGCGGCCTGAGCGGATGCCTGGTCGCCTTCAACAGCGGGACTGCGATGTTGCATTCAATACAACATCGTTGCGCCCACATCATCGCGCCTGGCCACACGCCCTGCGAGGGGAGCAACCCGGATTGCTCCCCTCGGAGAAACAGCTGGCCACTGCCGGTTGCATCGGATGCCGAATGTTGCATCCGCCGCAATACCGCTCGTTACTCCAGGTAGAGCCCTGCGAAGAGCCCATCGAACCCCAGGACGGTGCGGGCCTCGTTGAGGTCTCGGTAGTGCGTACAGGTGGGGTCGGCGATCCTCGCGTCGAAGTCCCGACGGGTGATCTCGGGCTCCAGCCACTCCGTACCGCAGCGGCAGCCGATCCAGACGTGGCGGCGGTGGTTGATCAGCAGCCAGTCCCGGTGCGCTCGGCAGGTGGGACAGATGACCGGCATTCCGCGGAGCGCCAGCTCGGTGGGGCACTTCACGAGGCGCACCGCGTCGGGGCCGGTCGGCGGCCGGCTGTCGTACTCCAGCTGAAGGAGGGGATCGGCGGCCGGGGACGGGATGGTGGTCGGGTTCGGGGTGGTGGCGGTGCGCTCGTCGGTTCTGCTCACGGGCTCTCCGTTCGATGCTCGGATTCTTGCGTAACACCTGGTGGGGCTGGGTGTCGAGGAGGTTTGTTCTTGTGGGCCTGGCAAGGTGGGGCAGGTGCTCGCCGGGCTGGGGATCATCGGCGTGGGGTCGGGCGGTTCGGGCCGATTACGCGCTGGGTGGGTGCCGACGGGGCCGGGCGCTGTGCGCTGGTGGCCGGAGCCTTGCGCGGTGGCTGGGGGTTGGCCGGTAGGTCGGCGATGCGGCGGATGCGCCAGACCAGGACGTCGTCGTGGCTGCGGGCGGTGTCGAGTTCGCGCCAGGAGACGGCTTCCTCCAGCAGCGCCTTCGGGTCGTGGCCGGCCTTCTCGGCTTCAGCGAGGACTGCTGCCAGGGCGTCGTACTCGCGGACCGATGTTGCGGGTCGCCGGTCGTTGTCGAGAACGGTGCGGATGGTGGTGTCGTAGTGGCGGCGTTCGGCGGCGGGCAGGGCGCGCCCTGATTCGCGCATCGTGCGCATCGGGGTGGCTGCGGCCTGCTGGTAGGCGGCACGGAGGTGGTCGGCGGTCTGGCGGGAGGCTGCTGCCTGCTGGGCGTGGCCCCGGGCGGAGTGCCAGCGGGCGGCAGCCAGGGCGACGAGGACAAGGGTGGACAGCACCATGGCGGTGGCGCCGCCGTCTTCGCCCCGGCCCAGTGCCCCGCCAGCGTGGACGATACCGCGGGCGGCGGAGCGCAGGGCGCGGATGTCAGCGTTCTCCGCGCGGACCTGGCTGCGGGTGGCGCGCTCGAAGGCGCGGGCGGCGTCGCGGAGTTCGGTGCGGGTGGCGGCTGGGGAGGTCTGGGCGAGGGCGTCGAGAAGTTCGCCGGCGCCAACGAGGTGGGCGGCGGCTTCGTCATCCCCTCCGTCGAGGAGCGCGATGGTGTGCTCGGCGACGCGGGCGGCGTCCCGACGGTGGCGCGCGGGTGCGGACCGGTCGGGCCGGGCGGTCCGGTTGCCTGGCTCCAAGGGGTTGTCGGCGGCAGGGCCGGCGTCGAGGCGGCGTCGGATCTGCGGGAGGGAGAGGTCGGGAGCGAGGGTGCTGCCAGCGAACCAAACCGGCTCGCTGTCGCGGTTGCGGTCGCCGGGCAGGGCGACGTTGTAGCCGAGCGTGTCGCCGGAGGGGGCATGGCGGAGCTTCACCCGCAGGCCGGCTTCGCGCAGTCGGGTGAAGAACTCCTCTTCGCTCGCGGCTCCGGAAATGGCCTGGCGGACGGCTTCACGCAGGGTCTCGCGCGGGGTGTCGGTGCGGCCGGCGCGTTCGGCCTTGAAGCGTTCTTGGCTGGTGGGGGTCTTGGCTGCGGTGCCGTCGCCGGGGGTGAGCTGGCGCAGTCCGTAGTCCTTTTCGATGAGGCGGGCTTCCGCCTGGGCCTTGCGCCGGTCGAAGCTGAGGCTGGCGAGGCGGCCGTCCTGGCGGACGAGGGTGGCGGCGATGTGGATGTGGTCGTCGGCGTGTCGGACGGCGACCCAGCGGCAGGCGGCGATGTCACCTTCGGGGGCGATACCGGTGGCGTGGACGATGCGGCGGGCGATGTTCGCCCAGTCGTTGTCGTCGAGGTGACGGTCGCCGGCGGCGGCGCGCACCGAGCAGTGCCAGATGGTGTTCGCCGGTGCGCGGTCGCCGACGGCCTTGACCGGCTGGTCGAGTTGGGCTGCGAGCTGGGCGATGGTGTGGTGGGGGTTGCGGCCGGGGTCGGGGGCGAAGCTGTTCCAACTCGCCACGACGTGCTGGTCGGTGTGCTCGTCGCGCTTGCCTGGCCCGAACAGGTACCGGACGAGGCCGTAGGTGCCGCCGGTGCCGGTGCGGATCTTGGGGATCACCGGCAGACCATCCAGGCGACCGCGTCGTCGACCGCGGCGATGGAGGCTTCGACGCGGTGCAGGAGCTGGCGAAGGTCGCCGGCGGTCTGGCCGCCCGCGTTGAGGTAGTGGGCTATCTGGTTCAAGTTGTTGCCGACAGAACCGAGTTGGCGGTTGGACTCCATGAGCTCCTGGATGCCGCGACGGTAGTCGGCGACGGCGGCGGTCGGGTCGGTGCTGGTGGCTGCGGCCAAGGTGGCGGCGGCCGAGAATCCGCCTGGGGCGAGGTCTGCTTGGGCAGCGGCGTGCTGGACCGTTGCCCACTCGGCTTCGCTGAAGCGCAGGCTGACGCAGGTGCGGCGCTGGCTTGCGTGGCGCGGTCGCCGCCGGCGTGAGGTGGGCAGCACCGTGGCGGGCGGCTTGTCTTTCCCCGTCGGCACCCCTGGGCCGACTCCCCGGTCGGTGGCAGGCACCCCCGGGCCTGCCACCGACCGGGGTGCCTCCGCCCCCTTCGGGGCGGGGGCGGGGTAAGCATGGCTTACCCCACAACTTGCTCCGCCAGGAGCCTGATCACGGTCACGCACCGGTTCCTGCGTGATGCCGCCCGGGTCGGAGGCGGTCACCGGCTGGCCTCGGCGTCGCGCTGGCGGAGGTCGAGGAGGAGGTTCTCGACGAAGTCGAGGGCGAGGACGGGATGGTGGAGGGTCCAGGGGCAGGAGTGCCGGCCGCTCTGCACGCTGCGGGCTCCGTCCGGGCCGGTCTCGACGTGGTAGAGGTGGCCGCGTTGGGCGAGGACGGCGAGCCAGGAGTCCGCCTCGGCCCAGGTGGCGGGGGTGGTGCGCATGACGGGTGCTCCCGTTCGACGGTGGTGCGGGTGGGGTGACCGCCGGGGTGGCCTGCCTCGGTCACCCCGGCGGTCGGGATGGGTCAGTTCCGGTCGGCGGTGACCGGCTGGCCGTGCTGTTCTCGGAGCTGGGCCATCAGGCGGGTCAGGGTGTCGCTGGACAGCGGTATCTGCTGACCTCGGATCGCCTGGGCGACCACCTTGCGGGTCAGCTTGTCTTCCTCCCTGACCGCCTGCCGGGCGATCTCCAGCAGGTCCTCGGTGTCCGGGTCGGGGCGGCGGGCGCCGTCCCGGTCAGTGACCGGCGGGGCAGTGGGCGGGGTAGTGACCGGCTGACCGGTGCCTGCGGTGCGGCTGACCGACCTGGTGGTGACCGGCGGCTTGTCCGCCGGTCGGTTCGTGACCGGCCGGGCAGTATCCGGGTGACCGCCCAGGTCAGAGGCCTTGGTCAGGCTGATAGTGCTGACCGAGGTCAGCGGCGGCTGCGGCATCGATGCGGTGACCTGGCGGCTGACCGGCTGGCCGGGGGCGGGACGGCCGGCGCTGTCCTGGCCGGTGGTCAGCGTCGCCGGCCGCTCGGTCAGCGCTGCCCGTTCCGAGGTGACCTGACCGAGGTCAGTGGTGCCCTGGCCTCGGTCGGCGTCGGCCGGTCGGTCACCGTGACCGTTCCGGTCACCGGGGCTGACCGGACCGCGGGCAATGAGGATGTAGAGGTGGACCGCGCCGGCCAGGGCGAGCGGGGCGATGGTGGACAGCACCGCGACCACCATGTCGCTCAGCCGCAGCCCCCCGGTTGTGGCGTGCAGATCGTTGAGTCGGACGGCGTGCAGAGCGTTGGCCCACAGGCTCGTCCCGGTGGCCGCTCCGAAGAGCGTCCACACGTAGGCGCGGGCCCTCAGCGGGGCGTCGCGAAGGACCAGCAGGGCGCGCACCCCGTAGGCGATGAAGCCGTCGACGATGATCGGGAAAAGGTAGGTGAGAAAGCCTCGGACGTGAATGGCGACGGCCATCTGCTGGAGCGCGTCGTAGGAAAGCGCGCAGCCCGCGGCGCCGAGGGCCATGACGACGGTGCGGTCCCAGCCGGTGATGTGGGCGCTGGTCGGGGTAGTCGCGGCGGTGGTGCTCACGCGGCCGTCCCGAAGGCGTCGCGGGTCAGCTGCTCGGTGCTGGTGGCGCTGTGGTCGGTCGTGGTCGTGCGGACTGCATCTTCTGCGATCTGCCGGTGGCGGATGGCTCGCCGGGTTTCGCGGTAGAGCTTGAGGGCGTGCTCCGGGCTGATCTTGAGGAGCCAGGCGAGGCGTTCGACGGGAAGACCGTGGCGGTATCCGGCGAGGACGACGGCTCGACGTTCGGTGCGGGTGAGGTGGATGTCGCGTCCGTTGAGGGTGTCGTTGACGCGGCTGTAGTCGAGGCGTTCGTTGACGTTGTCGTGCAGAGGTTCGCGTTCCTGCTCGGTGAGGCCGCCCCGGATGCCGTGGGTGTCGCCGGTTTCGAGGGCAGCGTCCAGGCATGCGCGGGCGACCGGGCACTGGGCGCACAGGGCCTTGGCGATGGCGATCTTGTCGGCGTCCTCCGGTCCGGGGAAGAAGGTCTCGGGGTCGACGGGGTTGCACTCGGTCGGGGTGCAGACGGCCTGGTCCTGCCAGGTGTGGTCGCCGAGGGCGCGGTGGCGGGCAGGGCTGGTCGTGGTGGTCATGCGGGGTTGCTCCGATCGCTCTCCGCGCGCGAGGTCGGCGTCGGCGGAGAGGTGCGCTGGGTCGGTGAAGTTGGGCGGCTCGCCGTAGGGCGGCCGGGCGCGGCGGCGGCTCAGGCGGCGCGCTGGAGGCGTCTGCGGTCGACCGGCTCGAAGGAGACCCGGGTGGTCATCTCTGCGAGCCGGGAGGTGACGCGGTCACCGAGGCAGGTGCGGAGATCCTTGATCGCCAGGTTGGTGGTGATCAAGGTGGGCAGGCAGTGGTTGTACCGGCGGTTGATCAGCCGGTACGTCTGCTCCTCGACGAACTCGGACGTCTTGGCCGCGCCGAGGTCGTCGAGCAGCAGCAGAGGAACCCGGCTGTAAGCGGCGAGCACCCGCTCGGCGTCGGTGTCCGAGCTGGGGCGGAGTTCGGCGTAGAGGTCGGCGGCGGTGGTGGCGCGCCAGCGCACGCCGATGCCGGCCTGCACCAGCACGCGGACCGCGCCGTACGCCTGATGGGTCTTGCCCGCGCCGGTGACGCCGGCCATCAGCAGGCTGGGGCCGGTGGTGACCTGACGGCGCGCTCCGGTGCTGGGAGCGGTGGCCTGGGCGGCGACCTGCCGGGTCCAGGCGAGGACCAGCGGGTGGTCGGCGACGGCGTCGCGGTACCGGGGCGGCATCCCGGTGGACAGCGCGTCCTCCGGAGAGAACGGCTCCGGCTCGTCCGGGAGTGCTTCGACCGTGGCGCGGTCGATGCCCCGGGCGGCGAGGATCTCGGCCATCCGGTCGAGGACCGAGGGGGCGTCGGCGAGGGTCTGCGGGTCGCGGTGGGTGCGCATCACAGCTCCTCGGCGTAGGCGGCGACGGCGTCGACCGGGTTGGTCCACGCCTGGTGAGCGGGCAGGTTAGGGCGGATTCCCTGCCGGGCCAAACCGGTGGCTCGTGCGTTCATGGCGTCGTTGACCAGGCTCGGCAGCCGGGACGGGTGGCCCTGGATCTCGGCGAACCGGCGCAGTCCGGTGCGGACGTGGTCGGCGCCGATGCCTTCGTCCAGCAGGGTCTTGACGACCTTGCCGAGGTGGCCGAGCACGCTGCCCGGCGGACGTTCGGCGCAGGCGGCGACGTACTCGCCGATCAGCTGGTTCGCCGAGACGGTGTCCGCGCCGGGCGCAGGGCGCCCCGTAGGGAAAGAAGATCCAGGATCCAAGATCCTAGATCCAGGCGCCGAGCCTTCGTCGAGGCTTCGGCAAACCTTCGGGGAGGCTTCGCCGAAGGTGACCTGACCTGCGGTTTTCCGGGGGGTCGAGACCGGCTTGCACTCGATGCCGACCGCCGTGTCCGCTGTTGGAGCAGCGGCGGGAGCTGTCTTCGCGGGGGGTACCGCGAAGGGCTCGTTCGGCTGCGGGAGGGCTGCCGGAGGGTTCGCCGAGGTTTCGACGAACCCTCGGCGGGCGTTCGTGGTGTCCTCGGCGGCCGTTCCCGGCGTGTCGGCGAGGGCGGCCCGCTGAATGCAGGGGCCCTTGCAGACCCCGCACCGCTCCGGCTCGCAGTGCGGGCACGCGGGCAGCCGGGACAGGCTCGGCTTGTCGATCTTCTGGTGCTTGCGCCAGGTCGGGTAATGGAAGTACCGGCGGCCATCGCAGCCGGTGTACCGGCAGATCGCGCCGACCGAGGCGAGCTGCTGGAGGTGGTCCTCGACCTCCGCGCGGTTGATCTCGTCGCGCATCGGCCAGATGAGGCCGTAGACGACCGCCGCGTTGTCGCGGTGCCGGCCGCTGTCGTCGGCGTGGTTGGTCATGCCGAGGAAGGTCAGCATCGCCGGTATGGACACCTCGGCAAGCGTCTCGCTCACCCAGGTCTCGGGCTTGACGGGTCGGATGCGCGCCATGTCAGCGGCCCCGGACCGCGGCGACGTCGAGCTGCCCGGTGGCGAGGTCGAGGCTGTGCGGGCGCGTCCAGTCCGCTTCGGGCCAGGTCCGCAGCACCCAGCGGGCGGCGATCTTGGTGGTGTTGCGGCTCAGCGGGATCTGCTCGCCATGCTCGTCGATCGCCACCGTGTAGGGGTGGGGCCACTGGCGGCTGGGGTCGGCGAGGCTGACGCGGATGGTGACCGCTCCGGGGATCATGTCCGCGAGCTGGACACCGAGTCGCTGCTGGCTCGGGCTAGGTGCCGCGTAAGCGGTTTCCCTGGGCAGGGTGGGCATGCGATACTCCGTGGTTCGTAGGAGCGCGCGCGGCGGTCTCTCGTGCAAAAGAAGTCCCGCCGCTCGCGAGGTAGTGCATCTGCACCCTTCGGGGTGCTGGCCCGGCGTCCAGGAGCTGGTAACTCCAGGGCGCCGGTCGCATTTCCGGCTGTGCCCTACGGCATCTACTCCCCCTCCTTGCCCGCCGGCGTTTGCGGCGGGACCAGAACCATAGGGCGACCGAGGCGCACGCATCCACCCCGTTTCAACCGCTTGACCAGCAGGGACGGACTTTGGTGCGCCTTCCGAACGGCATCAACGTACACCAAAGTGCGCGATGTCGGCAGACTAAAGTGCGCCACACTTTCCCAGGCAGGCCGATGGCGCACTACAGTGTGCGTATCGCCGCTTTGATGGAGCATCGCCATGGGAGACTTCAAGCACAGGTTGAACCACCTGTTCGACACCGTCCCGAATCCGAGAACCGGGAGGGCGTTCACGAACCAGGAGGTCGCCGACCTGACCGCAGAGTGGGCGTCCCAGGTCGACGATGGCGGCGGAAGCATCAGCGCCAGCCTGATCCAGAAGCTCCGCTCCGGGGCTAAGAGCAACCCGACCACCTCGACCCTCAAGGCGCTGGCTGCGGTCTTCAAGGTCCGGGCGAGCTACTTCATCGACGACGAGGAGCCCGATGCCCCCGCGGAGCGCGCGTCGCGCGCCGGCCACCAGGATCTGGGACAGCTGGTCAAGGACAAGGCCGTCGTGAATCTCGCCCTCCGGGCCGACGGCTTGTCCGACAAGGCCCTCTCGGCGCTCGCGGGATTCATCGAGCATGCCCGCTCGGTGGAGAATCTCGGCGAGGAAGACGAAGCGAATGGTTGAGGGCTTAACCATTCCATGATCAACTGATTTGCGGTCAGATCTCACTTCAATAACGCGCCCCGCTACTTTACGTGACGCGCCGCCGCCTACGCGTTGACAATCGCAGCACCTACGGGGTCACACCCTAACGCTCTGCAATCTGATGACCCTGGAGTTGCGCCGGTCACACCTGATTGATCTATCGCTCGCCTATGCTTTTGATCCGACCCGAGGGGGAGGCAAAGGGGAAACAGAGCGGGAAAAGGATCATGCGTAACTGGCGCAGAAAGAGCAGCCGGGGCAGCAGAGAAGACGGCGACTTCTCTGCTATTGCGGCCAGCCTCGATATACCGGTCCCGTTCACTGTCGAGAAGCTGTGTGATGGCATTGCTTCGAGGCGAGGGCGACCTATTCGCATACATGCGATAGATCATGAAGGGTCGTCGAACGACGTGCCGTGCGGCGCGTGGATCGCCCTGGAAAACAGCGACCACATCTTCGTTGAAAACGCGACGAGCCCGCTGCATCGCTCCCACATCATTCTTCACGAGCTGTGTCACATGCTGCTCGGGCACTCGTGTCTACCAACCGACGAACACGAGGCATCCGTCGACGTCTCGGGTCGGCGCCGCAGTCTCGCGGAGGTCCTCTCCGTAGAGGAGTGGGCCGGCTTCCCGATCAATCGAATCGTCAGCCTCCTTGGCCGCACGAGCTATACGCATGCCGATGAGCAGGCGGCCGAGGGACTCGCAGGCGTGCTTGCCCGCCGGATCCGCCAGTCGGAGGAAGCGGCCGAGCGTCCCTCCGATCCTCTTTCGAATCACCTCTTGAACGCCCTGACTGAGTAGATCACCATGCTCGTAATAAATTTGAGTGTCTGCGGGGCTCTGTGGGCAATCACGTTCTGGCGAGCGCCGGGAGCGTGGCGGGACAAGCAGAAGAGGCCCCTGTGGGCAGCTTTCTTCGTGCTCGCCCTGCAAATGTGCTTTGCAGCGGATCCCGCTGCCCAGTGGCTCGACACGGCCGTCGGCGTCAACAGCTTCGCTGCGCTGTTCAAGCACACTGCGGCGGTCGGCGCTGCCGCTTTCGTGCTCCATTTCCTGGCCGCCGCGGCGGCCAGCTCCGAGCCAACCCGGAGTGCATCCGGACCGCGGCCGATGCGTGGTGGAGTTGTCATTCCGGTGGCCACACTCGTGGGCATGATCACGCTGTTCGCTGCGGCCGAGCGTCCACATGAGGCCGTTGACCTGCTGACCGCATACCCGAACGACTCAATGGTGCTGACCTACGTGGTGATCTGGACCACCTACTTCGGGTGGGCCATGCTGACCGCCTCGCGACTTTCATGGAAGTGGTCCCGCCGGCCGGGCCCGATGCTCCTCCGCCGCGGCCTGTTGCTGATCTGCCTCGGGACGAGCATCGGCATCGTCTACACGGTGCACCGCACGTCGATGCTGCTCTTCGCCCGGTTCAACGTGCACCCGGTGTCGGCGGAAGCAGACGCAGCGCTGAACGCTCTTCTGGCGCTGGTGCCGCTGCTGCTGATCTGTACCGGAAGCACCATGCCGGCCTATCCCCAGCTCCGTTCCGCCGTACTCCAGTACCGCGATCTGATCAAGCTCTACTCGCTGTGGGAGCACCTCAGCGAGGCCGCCCCTCAGATCAGGTACGGGCGCAAGCGGCACCGGGTGCGCGAGATTCTCGATGTCCGCGATGTACGCGGCCGCCTGTACCGCCGGGCCATCGAGATACGCGACGCAATGCTCATCCTGGCGGGCAGCACATCGATGTCCGTCCGCCTGCGGGCGGCGGACCATGTCGAGGACGCCGGGCTCGTTGGCCCAACAGCCACGACAGCCGCTGACGCCTGTTGGCTGCGAGCATCCCGAGAAGCCCACATGGCCGGCCGCGCGCGAGCAGGAAGCCCCGAGGTGCCCGCCCAAGCCGGGAAGGACCTCGAAACCGAGGCGCGCCTATTGCGGAACCTTTCCGACATCTACTTCTCCGACCTCGCCATCACGTTCGCCCAGAAGCACGTCGAGCGGCTCGGCAAGACCCGTTCCGCCCACTCAGGAGCTACCCCGTGACCTTCGCCCCGCCTGCCCCGCCGGCTTTCGCGGACAGCACCCGTGCCCAGAAGACCGCCCGGGTCATCACGGACGTCCTCGCACCGGCCAACCTGGTCATCGCCCTGCTGCTCGTAGTCGGCTGGCACAGCACCCACTCCTGGGGCGGAGCGGGCTGGGGTCTCCTCGCCGCTCTCTTCTGCGGCGTCATCCCCATCAGCATCGTGCTGCTCGGAGTCAAGCGTGCGAAGCTCACCGACAAACACATCCGGGTGCGGCGCCAGCGGATCGCCCCGATGGCGCTCAGCCTCATCTCGGTGGTCACCGGCGTCACCCTGCTCTACGTCCTGAACGCTCCGGCCGATGTCTCTGCACTCGTGGTCGCCATGCTCGTCGGCCTGGTCTCCTCGCTGTTGGTCACCGTCGGGTGGCAGATCTCGATCCACAACTCCGTGGCCGGCGGCGTCGCCATGATTCTCCTGCTGGTCTTCGGCCCTTGGGCGCTGCCCGCGATGCTCGGTGCCGTCGCCATCGGTTGGTCCCGGATCATTCTCAAGGCCCACACGGTCGCGCAGATCCTGGCCGGCACAGCCTTGGGCGGGACCGCCGCCCTGACCTTCGCCCTCCTGCGGTAGAGCATCATTGGCGCTCGCCAGGGCACGTCTTGGCGAGCAATGTCATGGAGCTCTGCCCGTGTAGGGTTTCTAGCTACGCTGGTGCGGACTCCGCCGAAGTCGGAACGCATCGTGGTTGCCAACTCACCTTGGAGGACAGGTGCCAGCGGTTCAGCGGGTCACCTCTCGCAACGCCCGGTTCCAGCAGTGGGAGGCTCTGCTGACCAACAGGAAGAAGCGGAGCCAGCTCCGCGAGTTCCTGGTGCAGGGCGTACGGCCGATCTCGTTGGCGGTGGAGTTCGGCTGGCCGATCAACGCTCTGCTCTACGACGACCGGCGGAAGCTGTCGGGGTGGGCGCAGGAGTTGCTGCGGACGACCCGGGCTGAGCGGATCGTGATGGCGCCGGAGCTGCTGGCGGAGCTGGGCGAGAAGACCGAGGGCGCACCCGAGGTCATCGCGGTGGTCGGCATGCCGGCGGACGATCTCAACCGGATCGAGGTCGGGCCGGACTTCCTCGGTGTCCTCTTCGACCGGCCGACTACGCCGGGAAACATCGGGAGCATCATCCGCTCGGCGGATGCGTTCGGTGCGCACGGGATGATCGTCTCGGGGCACGCTGCCGACGTCTACGACCCGAAGAGCGTCCGGGCGACCACGGGCAGCTTGTTCTCGCTGCCGTCCGTACGGGTGCCGGGGCCCGGCGAGGTCATGGCGTGGGTGGAGCAGCAACGTGCGGCCGGCCGCCCCCTGGTCCTGGTGGGCACGGACGAGAAGGGCGACGCGGATGTCTTCGACTTCGACCTGACCCAGCCGGTGCTGCTGTTGGTGGGGAACGAGACGACGGGCTTGTCCAGCGCGTGGCGGGACCTGTGCGACTTCACCGTGAGCATCCCGATGTCGGGCGCGGCAAGTTCGTTGAACGCGGCGAACGCCACCACGGCCGTCCTGTACGAAGCTTCCCGGCAGCGGATCGCCGCCGGGAAGCGCTCGCGCTGACCACAGGTCAGGTCCAGATGCCGCCCGCAGCGGCGCGGTGGTAGACCTCCTGGTACTTCGAGGCGATCACGTGGTGACCCCAGCGCTCGACTGCGGTGGCGCGCAGGTACTCCGGGGCCGGGAGGCCGGCCAGGATCTTGGCGGCCTCCTCCCTGGTGGGCGTCTGCTCGACCGGTAGGACGACGCCGACGTGCGGGGCGATCTCAGCGAGGCATCCGTTGTCGGTGGCGATGACTGCAGTGCCGCTGACGGCGGCCTCGGCGACGACGGTGGCCCCGGGCTCGATCCACCCACCTCCGGAGGGGCCGCCGAACGGCTGGGAGAGGACGAGCAGTGCACGGGCGGCGGCGAGCAGTTCGGTGCGGCGGCTGCCTGCGACCTCGCCGACATACTCAGCGGTGCCGGGGAAGTCGGAGAGGATGCGGCGAAGGTAGTCCGGCTCCCAGGCGGGTCCGGCGAGTTTCAGCGGGAGGCCGGCGGCCTGGGCGAAGGCGGCGGCGTCCCTCGCCCCCTTGTGGACGGAGACCCGGCCGAGGAACAGCAGGAAGCCCTCCTTCTCCTCCCGGTAGGTGTAGCGATCGGGGTTGACCGGCAGCCGGATGATCGGGGCGCCAGCGGACCCGGCGGCGCGACGCTGGGCGTGGGAGAGGTAGACGCCGTTCACTGTGTGCTGGGGCACGCTGTTGAGGTGGTGGGTGCGCACGGCGGGCCAGTCGGGTTCGGCGGGCAGCAGCTGGCCGTCGGTGTGGTCGTGCACCACGTCTGGGCCGAACTCGCGGAGCGCGGCCAGGGCGCTGTCGAAGGTGGTGGCGTCGGAGACGGTCAGGCCCGGCCTGGCGGTGCTGCCAGGTGCACCGATCAGGAGGATCTCGCACCCGGCGGCCAGCAAGGCGTCGATGAGGGTGGCGACCACCCACTGGATGCCGCCGTAGCCCTGCGGCGGAACCGTGATCCACTGGCTGGTGTCCCGTCCGTACCGGTGGGGCGGGTTGAGCATGGCGATCTTCACGAGTGGCTCCGGGGCTGGTCGAGGAGTTCGCGGCCGATGCCGGCCAGCACCGCTCCGGTGTAGAGGACGGCGAGCCCGGTGGGCCGGAGGCCGGGTCCGCCGGAGCGGTTGCGCCTCCATTCCTTGCGCAGCCCGCTGCCGGCGGTGTTCCGGCGAACTTCGCTGCGGCCTTGCCAGTAGGCACGGCGCAGGAGGTAGCTGGGGCGGAGCCTGTGGGCGGGGATCAGGTGGTGGACCTGTGCGTCGTGGAGGACCGCGGCAGTGGCGCCGAGCGCGGTGAGCCGGCGTACCAGGGTGGTGTCCTCGGCGGAGGCGAGGTTGGTGCCGACGCGGCCGAGTCGGTTGTCGAAGTCGATGCCGAGCAGGCGGGCGTGGTCGCGGTCGAGGGCGAAGCAGCCGCCCCAGATGCTGGCGGGCAGGCCGGGGTGGTGGGAGCCGAGGTAGTGCAGTTGTCCCGCAGTCAGCCACCAGGGCGTTCGACGGCCTTGGAGGTCGGCGGTGATCCGTGTGCCGGCCACGTGTGCCCCGCTGGCCATGGCGGTGCGCAGGTCCTCGACGGCGGTGGTGGTGGTGACGATGTCGTCGTCGACGAACGCGACGTACCGGGTGGGTGCTTCCTTCAGCGCGAGGTTGCGGCTGTAGGACAGCCCGATGGTGGCGTCGTTGAAAAGCACCGTGCGCTGTTCGGCGGGCCCGTCGAGCTTTCGCCGGGTGGCGGCCGGCACTGGTGTGTCGACGACGACCAGGAGGTGGTCGTCAGGGCCAAGGACGTCCGGCAGCCGGTCGAGGGCGGACTGGAGCTGGTCGGGCCGGTTGCTGCACACGGCCACGGTGAGGGGAACGGTCACCGGGCCACCGCCGGTCGGCGCTGGGTTCGGCCGAGTCGGGTGGCCAGGTCCGTGAGGTCGTGGACGTGCAGGCTGTGGTCGGCAGCGGGGTGTCGGCGGACTTCGATGCGTTCCGTGCACACCTGCTGGTAGGCGGCGAGGAGTGCCGGGTCGGTGCCGGGCGGGGCGGTCCAGCCGGTGGGCGGGGTGACGAGGGCGGCGTGGGCGCCGAGGCGCTGGGCGGGTGCGGCGTCGTGGTCGGGGCGGTCGCCGACCATCAGGGTGGTGGCCGGGTTCCAGCCGAGCCGGTCGATGGCCCAGCCGAGCAGGCCGGGGTTGGGCTTGGTGATGCCGACCGTGGTGTCGAGGGCGATCAGGACCAGGTGTTCGGCGGCGCCGATGGAGCGCAGGACTTCCTCGCACTCGGGGGGCTGGTTGGCGACCACGCACACCGGGCGCTGCTCGGCGAGCGTGCCGAGGGCGGCGACGGCGCCGGGGATCGGCTGCGCGAGGTCGTCCCAGCGGCGGCGGATGTCGGACCAGGCGTGCGCGCCGGCGGGGCTGTAGAGCCCGGGGCTGGCGGTGGCCCTGGCCCGGGCGAGGTAGAAGCGGCGCATCTCGGTGGTGAACTGTTCGATGGTCAGCTGGGGGTCGGCGTTGCCGGCGTACTCCAGGACGGCTTGGAGCCAGGCGAGTTCGAACGGCTCGTCGTAGTAGAGGACGCCGCCGACGTCGGTGGCGATGGCGGAGACGTCCGGGGCGTGGAAGACGGGGGGCTTGGTCACGGCTGGTCCGTCCGGGAAGTGGCGGTGGTGTACCACTCGGGCTGATCGCCGGGCGGGGTTTCGAGGGTGAGGGTGCTGTGGGGCTGGACCGGGCCGTGGGCGGCGGCCCAGGCGGCGGTGGCGGCGAGGCCGTCGGCCAGCGGGGTGTCCTTCCAATCGCCGAGCAGGGTGCGGGCGAGGTCGCTGCTGGTGTAGGCGGCGTGGACTTCATCGCGGGTGTCCAGGTGGCGGATCGGGTGGTCGGGAACGCCCATCGCCTGGCGGACGGCGTGCGCCATCTCCAGGACGGTGCAGGGCTGTTGGCTTCCGACGTTGATCGCCCGGTTCCAGTGGTCGGGGTTGTCGGCGGCGTCGAGGAAGCAGCCGGCGATGTCGTGGACGTAGGTGAAGGAGCGGAGCTGGCTGCCGTCGCCGTACACGGTGATCGGCTCGCCGCGCATGACCTGGTTGAGGAAGATCGCCACCGCGTTGCGCAGGGGGTCGGCCATGTTCTGGCGTTCGCCGTAAACGTTGTGCATCCGCAGCGCGGTGAACGGCAGGTTCTGGAGGCGGGCGGTGATGGCGAGTTCACGCTCGATGGTGAGCTTGGCGTTGCCGTAGCTGTCGGCGGGCTGCGGGTGGTCGCTCTCGCGCATCGGGACCTGGCCGTCGCCGTACACGGCGACGGAGGAGGCGAAGGAGAAGTACCGGACGCCGGTGCGCAGGGCGGCGTTGATCAGGTTGATGCTGCCAAGGACGTTGACCTCGTAGTTGTGGGCCTTGACGGTGTGGCTGATGCCCTCCGCCGCGAACGCGGCCAGGTGGAAGACACTGTCGAAGTCGTAGGCGGCGAACAGCTTGTCCACCGTATTGCGATCGGCGATGGATCCGACGACGAGGGGCACGCCGTCGGGGACGTTCTCGCGCTTGCCGCCATCGAGGTTGTCGAGGACAACGACCTCGTGTCCGACGGCCAGGAGGCGGTCGGCGAGGTGGGAGCCGATGAATCCGGCTCCGCCGGTCACCAGGTGCAGGGCCATGCTGTGCTCCTATCGGGTTGGCGGGGTCAGGAGTTAAGGAGGGTGCGCACGCGGGCGATGTCGGCGGCGGCCTCGGCGGTGACGGCGGGGAGCCGGGTGGCGAGGTGCGCGCGGAGCTTGTCGCTGTCCAGGCGGGCGAGGCGTTCGGCGGCGGTGGGATCGGCGGCGAACGCGGCGACGTCGTGGTGGACGTCCTCGGCCGGGATCTCGGGCCCGTAGGTGTCGGTGAGGACGCCCTGGAACTTCGGGGAGTGGCCGATGGCGGCGGCGGGAGTGCCGCTGGAGAGGGCCCCGATCGAGGCGTGCAGACGTTCGGAGACGACCAGCTCGGCTCCGGCGAACACCGCCTTGTAGTCGCCGGCACCGGTGCCGTCGGCGTCCAGGACGTGCACGGGGACGTCGGGCAGGCGATCGGCGATCTGCCTGGCCAGGATGCGGTCGTCGTTGTGCTCGCGAGAGTCGTGGCAGTGGGGGGCGAGCACCAGCGGGCGGCGGCGCACCCTCCACAAGGTGTCGGCGAGGCGGGTCAGCGCGTCCAGGTGCTGGGCGTCGGTGGTGTTGCTGTAGCGGGTGACGCCCCGGCTCGGTGCGAGGCACACGTACTCCTGTCCGTCGGCGAGGCCGGCGTCGGTGAGCAGCTGCCGTGCGCGGTCGGGGCCGTTGGAGCGGAGGAGGAAGGCGGGGTCGGCGGCGAGCTGTACCTTGTCGGCGGGCAGGCCGAGTTGTTCGGTGAGGTAGTCCTTGCTGCTGGTCTCGCGGACGGTCAGCAGGTCGAGGCGGCCGGCGGTGGCGGTGAACGCGGCCTGTTCGGCCGGGTCGGTGAACGGTCCGACGGACTGGCCGATCATCGCGGTGGGGATGCCGAGCTGCTGGGCGCGGTCGAGGATGGCGAGGTAGCGGGTGGAGACGCCGTAGCCGGAGGTGTGCAGGTCGCCGCCGGTGGCGAGGACCAGGTCCGCGTACCGCAGGAGGCGTTCGGCGCGGGCGTGGAGGTGCTGGGCGGTCTCGACCGGTCGCATCGTGGCCCAGGAGCGGGAGACGACGAACGGGTCGGCGGTGCAGTGGGCGCCGATGCCGGCCAGCGCCTGGGCGTCGAGGTCGGGCGTTTGGGTGAGAACGGTGACCGCGGTGTCCGGCGCGGCCAGCGCGGTGGTCAGGGATCGGGCGAGGGCTTCGACGCCACGGCTTTCGCAGCTGGTGATTCCGGTGATCAGGATGGTGGGCACGTCGGTCTCCGGGGGTCAGTGTGTGAAGGCGAGGAGCTGGCCCAGAACGCTGCGGTAGTTGAAGCGGCGACGCAGATCGTCCTGGATGCGGCCCAGACGCGGGCGGTTCGTCGCGGCGTCGCGCAGCAGCCGCGCGACGTCGTTGGCGGGGTTTTCACCGAGGAGGAACGGGGTGATCTCCTCGCCGTAGAGGTCGGCGGTGTAGGCGAGTTCGGGCGGCAGGACGGGCATGGTGCCGGCCGCGACGGTCTCGAACATGCGTGGGGTGAGCAGACGTTGGCGGGCGAGCAGCGGCCGGGCCAGGAGCGGGGTGATCTCCGCCTTGGCCATCTGGGTGAGGACCTGGCCGAACGGCACCGGGCCGGTGACCTTCACACCGCGTTCGGCCAGCCAGCCCGGCCGGTTGGCGGTGGCGGTGCGGTGGTCGGGGTGAGGATCGCCGGTCCACCAACGGCCGGCCACCCGCAGCCGGGTCAGCGGCGGCCTGGCCGATCGGGCGGCCTCGACCAGGTTCGCGAGTGCGTCCCAGCGCCACCAGTTCGCGCCGACGTACTGCATCTCGTACGGCAGGTGTTCGGGGGTGTGTTCAGGGTGACGCGTCGGCTTGGGCATGCCGAAGTAGGGGAAGAACCGTGCGCCGTCCGGGAGTTCGCCCAGGCGCGGTTGGAGGACGAGGTAGCTGAGATGCCGGTACAGCTGCTGCCACTGCTTGTGGCCGTACGTTCCGGCGGAGTCGTCGTCGCCGAGGACGGTGTGTTCGCCCCAGTGGGCGTCCGGGTCGAGGACGATCCTGCGCTCGCGGGGGAAGCGTTCGCACAGTTCCAGCCGCCGCTCGTCGAGGAACTGCCTGCCTTCGAAGACCAGGACGAGGTGGGTGCCCCAGGCGAGGTCGTCGACAACCGGGAGCAGGCCGGGGACCTGGTCGTCCATGCGGCACAGCGGCCCGGCGAGGGCGACTTCGCAGTCCAGGGCGGGTGCGGCGCGCACGTATTCGGCGATCGTGTGTGCGGAGCCGGCCTGCCAGTGAAAGTCGCCGGCGATCAGCAGTCGGGTCACCGGGCGCCCTCGGCGGTCCGTGCGGTCGGGCGGGCGGCGCGCAGGAGGCGGTGGGCGCGGCGGCGGCGGGCGACGGTCGGGGCGAGTCGCAGCAGCCACCACGCGGCGGCGGCCGTCTCCGCCCAGCCGCGCGCCGGGGTGGTGTTGCCGCCCACCGAGCGGCCGGCCAGGTCCTGGCGCAGCCACCTCCCGGCCAGGGAAAGGATCGCGGGCCACGTCCAGGTGATGTCGGTGAGCAGGAAGTAGTACCGGTTGCGGCGCATCTGCACCCGCCGGTAGGTGCTCGCTCCTGTTCCGCCGCCGCCGAAGTGCTGGATGCCCAGGTCCAGGTTCAGGGCGACCCGCCAGCCTGCCCAGCGGGCGCGGCGGCACAGGTCGGTCTCCTCGTAGTAGGTGTGGAAGACCCGGTCGAACAGGCCGACGGTGCGCAGGAGTTCGGCGCGGACGAAGAAAGCGGCGCCTTGGACGTAGGCGTGCTCCAGGGTGGCGGGGGCGCGGCCGTGCGTGGGGCCGGCCGGGGACGGACGGTGCGGGCGATCGCCCACGAAGCCGTCGACTTCACCCAGGCGCAACGCGGTGCGCGACCAGTCGTTGTACTCGGCCAGGTCGACGGCCGCGTCGTCGGCGTCGCTGTAGGTGTACTGCATGGGGCCGCAGACCCCGTAGGTCGGCCACTGCTCCATGAAGGCGGTCAGCTGCTGGATCAGGTCCGTCGGGGTACGGGTGTCGGGGTTGACGAGGAAGACGAAGTCGGCGCCATCGGCCAGGGCGGCGCGCATGCCCACATTGTTGGCTTGGGCGAAGCCGAGGTTGGCGTCGTTCTGGATGATCCGTGCCGCGGGAAAGCGGTCGCGGACCAGCGCGGTGCTGTTGTCGGTGGAGGCGTTGTCGACGTACCAGACGGTGAGGTCGAGGTCGGGGGTGTTGCTGGCGAGCAGGGTGGAGAGGCAGGCGGGCAGCCAGCGGGATTCGTTGGTGCCGACCGTGATGGTGGCGACCTTCGGGCGGCGGGCGGGGACAGTGCTGGTCACGGCGCCTCCGTGGCGGGGACGAATTCGATGACGAGGCTGCGGCGGGGCCGCGGCGAGCGGTTGGAGCGCGAGGCGTGGACGATCCGGACGTCATGCACGGCGACGTCGCCGGCCGTCGCAGCGACCGGGACGACGGGCCCGACGGCGCGGACCTGGTCCGCCTCGGCGTCGTTGGCGAAGTGGTGGCTGCCCGGGACGAACTCCAGGCAGCCGTTGTCGGCGTCCGAATCGTCGAGGAACAGACTCAGGTTGATCGCGGTGCCGGGGTCGGCGTCGACGCGGTCGCGATGCCAGGGCACGGCAGCGGCCACGTGAGGCATCTTGACGATCATCGCGATGACCCGTGCCCGCGCCGGGCACCCGAGCAGTGTTTCGGCGAGGTGGTGGAGCGGCCCGGCGGCGAACAGCCCGGCGGCGAGCGGAGCGCCCGGCTGCTGCTGGAGGTTGTGGACGCGGAACAGGACCGGTGTGCTGGTACCCTCGCGGGTGAAGTGCCAGAAGTCGTCGCTGCGGTGGCCGTCTTGGAAGGCGGCCACCAGGGCGTCGGCCTCGACGCGCAGCCGCTTCAGCAGCGGCTCGGCGACTACGGCGGGGACGACCGTGAACCCATCGGCCCGCAGTCTGCCGATCGTGTCGGCGGCCGGGGCGTTCACCGGGCCGCTCCGGCGGTGAGCTGCTGGGTGAACCAGGCGACGGTGGTGGCGAGGCCCCTCTCGATCGGGATTCGGGGCTGCCACCCGAACACCTCCCGGGCGAGGGTGGTGTCGGGACGGCGCCGCACCGGGTCGTCCTCGGGCAGCGCGACGAACTCGATCCCCGCGGTGGCCCCGGTGAGGTCCCGGACAAGGTGAGCGAGGGCCAGGACCGTGCGCTCGTCCTCGGTCCCCAGGTTCACCGGTCCCGGATGTCCGCTCGCGGCGACCGCCATCAGCCCGGCCACCGTGTCCTCGACGTAGCACAGCGAACGGCTCTGGGAACCGTCCCCGGCCACCTGGAGCGGCTGCCCGGCCAGCGCCCGGCCGATGAAGGCCGGCACCGCCCGGCCGTCGTCGACACGCATCCGCGGCCCGAACGTGTTGAAGATTCGCACGATCGCCGTGTCGACACCGTTCCCGCGACGGTAGGCGGCAGTTGCGGCCTCGCCGAAGCGCTTGGCCTCGTCATAGACACTGCGCGGCCCGATCGGATTGACGTTGCCCCAGTAGGCCTCGATCTGCGGGTGCTGGAGCGGGTCGCCGTACACCTCGGACGTCGATGCCAGCACGAACCGGGCTCCATGTTCCTTGGCCAGCTCCAGCGCGTTCAGCGTTCCGACGGAGCCGACCAGCAACGTCGGGATGGGGTGGCGCAGGTAGTCCGCCGGAGAGGCGGGCGAGGCGAGGTGGAACACCACGTCCACGTCGTCCGCGACGGCAAGCTTGTCGGTGACGTCCTGCTCGACCAGCTCGAAGCGTTCGTCGCCGAGCAGGTGCGCAATGTTGTCGCGACTGCCGGTCAGGAAGTTGTCCACGCAGACCACGGCGAAGTCGTCGCGGATCAGCGCGTCACACAAATGGGAGCCGATGAAACCGGCTCCACCGGTCACGACAGCGGTCCTTCGGGGCATAGGGCTCCTCCAGAGGTGGGCACGCCCGACTCGCCGGCAGCGCGCAGGCACGGCAGGCGGATTCGGGGTACGCAGTGAGCGGGTGCTGGCACGGTCGGCTGACCGGGCCTTGACGGTCGGCGCGAGGGGTCCGTCCTCGTGACGTCTTCTCGCTGCACGGCCGGGTCAGCAACAGGCCCTCTGAAGTGGTCCCCGACCGCCCCCGGGTGCCCGGCCGCAAGCCAGCCAGGCGCCCTTCGGGGGAGCACCAGCTAACCCTGGTCAACTCCCGCTGAACAGATCAGACTTGTCGTCTTCCTGTCGTCTTCTGACCCCAACCGCCCCAGAGATAGCATCAGCACACAGTGGTGGACCGGCTACAGCCCGGTGAACATCTCGGGGGGTTGGAAATGGGCCGAACTGCGGGCTTACGCATGCAAATACGGCTGTTGCACCCGCTAAGCGTCGTGCGGGACGAACGGGGCTGGACCTACCAGGACGTCGTGAACATCGTGGCCAAGCGCACACCCCGCTCGGCGGACCGCCGCAAGGCGTGGAGGTGGGAGCACTGGGCCGTCGAGCCTGACGCGGACAGCCAGGCCGCCCTTGCCGAGGAACTCGGCGTTCCGCTGAGCCACGTTCACCAGCTCGGCTGGCCCGACTGGCTGCCGGACGGCGGCCCGGTCCGCACCGGTTTCCCCTGGACCCGGACGGGGACGCTTCAGGCGTTGGACGACACCCTGGAGCACGCCATGCTCGACAGGCGCGGATTCATGAAGCTCGGCGGCCAGGCCCTGACCGCCTTAGCCGACCAGTGGCTCGCTCCAGACCCCGGCCCGGTGGCCGCAGCGCTCACCGGCGGCCGCATCGATACGCAGCTCGTCGCGGACCTGGAGGAGGGCCTGCCCCGGCTGCGCCGGCTGGAGGCCCGTCTCGGAGGGCCCCGGGCCCGCCACCTCCTGGACGCCGAACTCGACACGGTCACCGGCATCCTCAGAGAGGCGTCCTACACCGAGGGGATCGAACAGCGGCTGCTGCGCCTCGGTGCCGAGCTCGCGCGCCTTGCCGGCTGGTCCTCCTTCGACGCCGGACTCCACACCGCGGCCCAGCGGTACTGGACCAGCGGACTGCGCGCCACCCACACGGCCGGCGACCGCGCGCTGGGCGCCAACATCCTCAAGTCGCTCAGCCTCCAGTGCTACGACCACGGGCTGTTCGCCGACTCCCGCGCGATCGCGGCAGCCGCCGTCGAAGGCGCAGGCGAGGTCACCCCTCGGACCCGGAGCATGCTGCTGCTGCGCCAGGCCCGAGCAGCGGCTGCCTTGGGCGACCGCGCCGAGTGCGATCGCCTGCTGTCCTCCGCCGAGACGCAACTCGCCCGCGCCGACACCGGCGACGAAGACCCGGCTTGGACCGGCTACTTCGACACTGCGGAGTTCCACGCCCAGACCGCCGCCTGCCACGCCGACCTGCACCGCCCTCGCCTCGCCCACCGTCACTACGCGACCGCGCTGGACCACATGCCGGACGCCAAGCAGCGCGACCTGGCCACCTACACCATCCAGGCCGCCCGGACCCACACTGCGCTCGGCAATGCCGACCACGCCGTCCATCTCCTGGAGACGGCCATCCCGATGATCACCGCTGCCCCTTCTCAGCGGAACGCTGCCCGCGCCGCTGCGGCCCGCTCCGAACTCCCGTTCACCGCCAAGGACTCGAAAGTCCAGCACCTCGACCAGTTGCTCGCCACACTGTCCGCATGACGACACACACGATCCGACGCGTCGCCCTGGTCTCTGGCGGAAACCGCGGTCTCGGCCTCGCCATCGCCACCCGGCTCGCCGAACAGGGCATGCACGTCGTTCTCGGCGTTCGCGACCGCCTCGCCGGCCGCGAGGCGGAAGAAGCACTCGACCGTAAGGGGCTCTACGTCCACACCCACCAACTGGATGTCACCGACCCCGCCAGCGTCGCCCGCGCCGTCGCCGACGTCGCAGCTCCCCTCGGCCGCCTGGACGTGCTGATCAACAACGCTGCGATCGCCGTGGACCGCGGACAGGCCGCCTCCGCCCCGGACTTCGAGCGCGTCCGCTCGACCCTCGACACCAACCTGCTCGGTGCCTGGCGGCTCGCTGCCGCAGCCATCCCCGAAATGCGGAAGAACGGCTACGGACGCATCGTCAACATCACCAGCCACCTCGGCTCCCAGAGCAACATGGGCACCGGAAACGTGAGTTACCGCATCGCCAAAGCCGGTCTCAACGCCCTCACCCAGATCCTCGCCGCCGAACTCGCCGACACCGGAATCCTCGTCAACGCGGCCTCCCCCGGGCGCATGGACACGCGCATGGCCTACGGCGAGACCGACCGCACCCCCGAGGAAGCCGCAGACACACCTGTCTGGCTCGCCACCCTCCCGGACGGCTCGCCCAGCGGCGGGCTCTACTACGAGCGCGAGCCCTTGGCCTGGTGACCCTCCGAGCCCTGCGAATTTGCCTGCAACGGCGCACTGGTCACGGCACGCACGAACTGCACAAGATCTTCTGCGGTGTAGCCCAGCAGCTCGGCCCGGTAGACCGCCAGGAGCAAGTGCTGCGCGACCGTCTCCGCTCCGAACCCATTCAGGCCGTCGTTGCTCCACTCGGAGAGCTTCTCCACGCCCAAGTCGTTCAGAAATAGCCCGTGGCGCGCCCGCACCTCACCAACGACGTCCGCGACAGCCTCAATCAGAGTCTCCGCCGGCCGCTCACACATCAGGCCGAACGGCTCGTCAACCAGCGGGAGGCACCCGGCGGGGGGAGCGGACCTGACCCGAAGCATCGCCGCGAGCTGTTCCCGCTCGTCGGCCTCGTGGTCATCGAGCCCGAGCACAAACCTCTGGTCCAAGACGACTCCTTCAACGTCCCCACCAACGGTAGAAAGGCCCGCCGTGCCGCACTATCCCTCGCACGCGTGAATCAAGTGGATGGGCTGTGACACTCAACGGCAGTTTGCCCGCCACCAGGTCGACGCCCGAGTCGGCTGATCGGGCGAGTCGGTCGCCACGACCACAACTTCGGCTCGGCGACAGTCCATTCGCGCGGCCTGACTACCTGCGGCTGTAGGTGAGTTCGGTGACGGCGCTGAGCAGTGCTTGAGGGTCGAGCAGACTCTCAAGCACTGTGTCCGCACCGGCGGCTGCGAGTTGGGCGGCCGAGGTGACACCGGAGGCGATTGCGATCACACGGGCACCGCCCTCTGCGCCCGTTCGCACGTCTTCGAGTGAGTCCCCGATGATGACCGTGTTCGACCTGTCGAAGGACGTCGCGTAGCGCTCGGCGGCACGTTGTTGGGCGACGTGGACCAGAGCCGGCCGGTGAGAGTTGTCAGAGGCGTAGCCTCCAACAGCTAGGTCCACGTACTGAGCCAGATCGAAGGCGCGGAGCTTGATCGCCGCACTCTGCATGAGGTTTCCGGTTACCACGGTGGGGACCAGGTCCGGATGGTTGTGTACTGCTTCGAGGGCTGCGAGGGCGCCGGGCATGAGCTGTCCGGCGGAGCGCAACTGTTCAGCCCGCTCGGTGAGGAGTGCGGGCAGCAGGCCGATGATCTGCTCCGCGAAACGTTCTGTGTCTTGGTCGTCGATGTCGTTGGATGCGAGGAGTTCACGGACTGCGAGGGGCATGGTGCGGCCGGTGCCCCGTTCGGGAAGCCTTGTCGCGTCTCGGCCGACGACCGTACGGAACGCGTCGCGGTAGACGGCGCGGTCGGTCTCGCCGACGTAGACGAGGGTGCGGTCGACGTCCCACAGAATGAGCACGGTGGTCACGCGGAGAAATCCTTGGCTATCAGCAACTGCCGTGATCGTTCCACCAGTTCGGCCGACCGGGGGCCGGGGGCGGCCTGAAGATGCTCCAACGTCTGGTGAAGGTGTTCGTTGAGCCTGGCGGACTGGACGTTCTGCGCCAAAGTGAGCGCAGTTTCGGCGGCGGCGAATCCGCCGTCCCGGTTCCCGGAGAGAAGGTGCGCGGCGGCGGCCCGTGACGCAAACAGCGCCCGTGTGCGCAGGTCGGTGGGATTCAGGGTGGATGCGGCCTGCTCGAAGTGATCGGCCGCCGCCTTGTGCTCGCCGAGCTGGAGGTAGCAGCTTGCGGTCTGGCCCAGGATCTCCCCGCGGTTCATCCAGTAGAGCCAGCCGGGGTCCTGCTCGGCCGGCCCCTGTTCCGCGAGTTCCGTCGCGCGACCGAGGGCGCGCAGACACGCCTGCTGCTCACCCAGCATGGAGTGTCCGCGGGCCTGTCGGGTCAGGAGCATGGCTTCCAGATGGGGGGACTTGAGCGTTCGGACCTTCTCCCTCGCGGCTTGCATCGCGATCACAGCGTCGCGGGGGTTCCCCACCGAATAGCTCTGGATCGCCAGGTAGGAAAGGACTCCTGCCCCGTAGCGGGAGTCCTCGGACGCATGGGCCGCTCGAAGGGCCGCAAGGAGCGCCCGCTGGGCCAGCCGGTGGTTGCCTGCGTCGAAGTGGAACCACCCGAGCTGGGTGGCGGTGTCGGCAGCGATGCCGGCCAGGCGCCGTCCAGTCTTCTCGTCGTAGCTGGCGGACTTCAAGGTCTGCTGGACCAGCCGAAGATGGACACGGGCGAGGTCAACGACCAAGGTACCGCCGGAACTTGCGTCCATCGTGCGAAGGCTGTCGATCGTCCCCTGGAAACTCGCGACGAGTCCTGGGGTCACCTGGGCACCGCCGAGCGCGCGTTCCAGGGGTTCGGCGTCCGCGATCCCCCACTGGTGAATGTATGCAGAGAGAGCGGTTCCGGTGAGGACCAGGAATCGGCGGCGACTCGGACGCATGGCGTCTGGCTCCTCTCGCATCACGTCGTGCAGTGCCGCCACCATACGGTGCGCCGTCCACGGCGCGGCGACATCGTCGTGAAAGGGCAGTGCACTTGTGTCAACGGGCGGTGCGGGAGGTACCACCTGCCGCAGGGGAAGCCTCACGAGTTCGGCAGGCACGCCGATCGAATCGAGGAACTCGATGATCCTCTCGATGTGGGTCAGCTGTACCCGCCCGGCCTCAAGCCGCGAGAGGTAGCCCTGGGTCAGCCCGGTGATCTCCGCAACGTCGTCCTGACGCAGCGGAACGATCTCCCGAATGCGCTTGCTCAGCCTGCCGAAGTCCAGCTCAGCAAGGCTGTCGAGCACCACTGGATCACGCCATACCCGCGAAGGAATGCTCGAAGGTTGATCTGCGGCAACCGCCCGTGCGCACGGGTCGCACACGCTGCCGCTGTTGTTGTAGCGGCTGAGCGCACACCCGCAGCGTTCACACGACCGCTCCCCCATGTGCCCTCCCCCATCCTCGGGAGGCGGCCCCCCCGCAGGCGACCAGCCCCGTCATATTTCTTCGTGAATATGACCGGGTGAATGGTCACCAGTGAACACTCTCCGGCACCTTACTGCGGCAAGCAGTCACCGTGCGGCGGAAGATCATATTCGCCCTCGGCCTTCGCCGCTCCCCTTGCGGGATCTCCGCGAGCGATTCGTCTGGGCAACCGCCCCGGACCAGGCATCACCGACTCAATGCCATGCCCATGGCTACTCCCAGAAGGACGGTCCCATGATCGCCTCGTCGTCTGCGCGGCCGGTGTACCACCCTGCCGGGTTCGACGGTGTGCTTCGGCCCGCGGTGGACGATCTCGCGGCTGGCCGGTGGCTATCGACGGAGCGGCTGCTGGCCGGACCGGTGACGTGGGGTCAGTGGACCTCCCGTACGCAGGTACTGGCCGTTGTCGCCGCGCGGTCGACGGTGCTCGATCGGTGGGCCGGCGAGAATCCTGACGCTCGGGGTCTCGGCGTGCTGCGGCTGCGGGCGAAGGTCGAGCACGCGCTAGCTGCGGCCCGAGGGGGCCGCCCGGACGCCTGGCGGCTGGAGCACGAGGCACGTTCGGCGTGCTACGCGGCGATACAGGCCGACCAACGTGACCCTGTCCCCTGGTTGTGCCTGCTCGTCCTGGCCTCGCTCGACCACGGCCAGTCCCTCCCCGAGCACCGCCAGCCGGCGACGGACCCAATGCTGCCGGCGGGACCGTGGGGGCTGCTCGACCAGGTGCTGCTTCGCGACCCCGGCAACCGCGAGGGATACCACCGCATGTATCGGTACTGGCAGTTGGTGAACCGCCGCAGCGCGGCCGTGGACTTCGTCCACAGTGTCACTGCCGCGGTGCCGAACGGGTCGCCGATCACGGCCCTGCCGCTGTACGTGTCGGTTGACCAGTACCGACAGGTGCGGCGTCATGACGCGATCACGCGCCGGCAGTGGCAGCGAGAACCGAACCGCTCGAACGCCTGGCGCGCCTACGTGAGTTGGCAACAGTCCGAACCGGGGACGTGGACGGTCACAGACCTCAGCCACCTCGCGCACGCCCTGTGGGCATCGGCGCAGATGCCCCCCGCCGTCGATGTGTTCAAGGCCCTTGGCCCGTTCGCCTCCCGCGTCCCGTGGAACCACGTCGCGGACTCACCCCAGAACGGTGAGGCCGTGTTGCTGACCGCCTGCCAGCAGGCCTTTGCCGGCCGCGCCACCGCGTTGGCCTGATCGCCTCGCTCCCGTGCCCGCTCATCGTTGTTTCGTCTCTTCACCGGAGGTCTTCATGCCCGCCCACGCCGCACCGCCGCACGAGACCGACGAGGAGCAGCTCAGACGGCTCGGTTACGAGCCCAAGCTGCCTCGCCGGATGGGCCAGTTCGGAAACTTCGGCAGCTCGTTCTCCGTGATCAGCATCTTGTCCGGCTGCATGACGATGTTCGCTTTCGGGCTGAACTCCGGTGGTCCGGCGGTGATGTTCTGGGGATGGATCGGCGTCGGGGCAGTGGTGCTGTTCGTGGGCCTGGCGCTCGCGGAGGTGACCTCCGCCTACCCGACTTCCGGCGCGCTGATTCACATGGCCGGTGCGCTGGGCGGCCCGCGTTGGGCGTTCATGGTCGGCTGGTTCAACTTGTTGGGACTGGTCGGGGGGATCTGCGGCATTGACTACGGGGCGGCCAGCTTCGTCGGCGCCGTACTGAACATGCGGTTCGGCTACGAGCCGACCCCGCTGGGCCTGTTCATGGTCTTCAGCCTGATCCTGTTGCTCCACGCGGTGCTAAACCTGCGCGGGGTGCGGCTGGTGTCCGTGCTCAACTCGATCTCGGTGTGGTGGCACATCGGCGGCGTCGTGTTGATCGTCGGGGCGCTCGCCATCGCCCCCGTCCACCACCAGGATGTCACCTGGGTGATGACCCACTTCGTCAACAACACCGGGTGGAGCAACCCGTTCTATGTGAGCGCGGTCGGCTTGCTGCTGGCCCAGTACACCTTCTCGGGCTACGACGCTTCGGCTCACATGAGCGAGGAGACCACCCAGGCGTCGGTGTCGGCGCCCCGCGGGATCGTCCGCGCGATCTGGGTGAGCTGGATCGCCGGCGCGGTGCTGCTGGGCGGCATGTTGTTCGCGATCGGCGACTACGACGGGGTGCTCCACAGCAGCACCGGCGTACCGCCGGCGCAGATCTTCCTCGATGCCCTCGGCCCGAACGGGGCGGTGCTGCTGCTCGTGGTGGTCATCGTCGCGCAGCTTTTCTGCGGCAATGCGGAGACCGCGGCGGCCAGTCGGATGGTGTTCGCGTTCGCCAGGGACGGCGGGCTGCCGTTCTCGTCGTGGTGGTACCGGGTGTCGGAGCGCACCGGGACTCCGGTGGCCGGCGTGTGGCTGTCGGTCGGTGCCGCGGGCGTGCTCGCGCTGCCGTCGCTGTACAGCGCGACCGCGTACGGGGCGGTCACCGCAGTGAATGTGGTCGGCATGACCCCGGCGTACGCCATCCCGATCTACCTGCGGCTGCGCAGGGGCCGCAGGTTCCGTCCCGGGCCTTGGAACCTGGGCCGGCGGGGGCCGGTGATCGGGTGGATCGCGGTGGTCTGGGTCGCTGTGGTGAGCGTCCTGGTGTGCCTGCCGCAGACCTACCCGGTGACGGTCGACACCTTCAACTACGCCCCAGCGGCGCTGGTGGCGGTGTTGCTGATCGCGGCCGGCTGGTGGTGGGCGCGGGCCAGGGACGCGTACGCCCCGCCGGTCCAGCAGTCCGCCGAGCTGATCGAACTGACCGAGGAGGTTGTGTGAGCGGGCGCAGGCGCGGCGGCCGTGGGCGCGCTGGCGCGGTGGAGCTGCGGTCGACCGGTCGGCTGATCGATCTGATCGACGGCGGCGGAGTCGAGTCGGTCGTGGTGGCGCTGGTGGACCTTCAGGGCCGGATGAAGGGCAAGCTGTTCGACGCAGCGGTGCTGCGGGCCCGGTTGGCGCGCGGGCTGGTGTCCAGTGAGATGTGCGGGTACCTGCTGGGCACCGATCTGGGCATGACGCCCGCTCGGGCGGGTGCGTGGTCCTGGGAGTCCGGCTTTGGGGACGTCGAATTGGTGCTGGAGCTGGGGCGTGCCCGGCTGCTGCCGTGGGCACCGACGACGGCGCTGGTGTGGGCAAGGCCGGTGCAAGCCGGCGGCTGGCCCCACCAGTTGTCCCCGGTGACGATCCTCGGCGAGCAGCTGACGCATCTTGCCGGGTTGGGCTTCACGCCGATGGTCGGTCTGGAGATCGAGTTCGTCCTCGTCGAAGGAAGCGAGCGTGACGCCGAGCGCAGCGGGTGGAAGCTTCGGCCAGCCATGACCGGCAACCTCGACTACTCGCTCGACGTGCCCTCACCCGTCTCCGCGTTCCTGCGCGAGCTGCGGCAGACGCTGGCCGCAGCCGGCAGCCCGGTGGAGTCGGTGAAACTTGAGGGCGCGCCGGGACAGGTGGAGGTGACGTTCCCGTACGGGCCGGTCGAGGAAGCATGCGAGCAGCACCTGCTGTTCAAGCAGGCGGCGCGGGTGGTGGCGGAGCGGCACGGCATGTCCGCGCTGTTCATGGCGTCGCCGATCGCCAGCACCGGTTCCGGTCTGCACCTGCACCTCTCGCTGCACGGGCTGCATGGTGGCGCCGCAGTGTTCGCGCCGGACCGCCACGAGGAGCTGCTGTCCGAAACCGGGCTGCAGGCGGTCGCCGGGCTGTTGGACGTGCTGCCGGTGACCGGGCCGATGTGGGCGCCGGCGGTCAACTCCTACCGCCGGTTCGCGGTCGAGCACGGCTTCGCGCCGGTCCGCACGACGTGGGGCGGGGACAACCGGTCCTGCGCGGTACGGGTGGTCGGACACGGCAGCGGCCGGCACCTGGAGGTGCGGGTGGCCGGCGCGGACGCCAACCCCCACCTCGCGGTGGCCGCCGCACTCGGCGGGATCCGCCACGGCATCGTCAACGACCTCGCCCCGCTTCAGCCTGCGATCGGCGACTCGTACCTCGACGCCAAGGCGCGCCGTCTTCCCTGTGATCTCGGCGAAGCGGTGAGGGAGTTCGAATCCAGCCCGCTGCCCACCGCGCTTTTCGGCGCTGCTGAGGTCGCCCATCTGGCGGCCGTCGCCCGCCTCGAACTCGCCCACCACGCACCGCTGGTGACCACCGGCGAGGTCTCCCGGGGCTTTAGCCAGTCCTGATGCCCGGATGCTCCGGGTCGCTGCGCCGACCCGGATCACGTCTCACCGGCCCCGAGCCCCAGGCCGGTGGCGGGTTCCGTCCTCGCTCACCGTCCCCGGCCCGGCCCAATCCCCGCACGCTGCTTACCTGTTGGAGAACCACATGGACACCGCCTCCGGCCCCGGCACCGCCGCCGACACCGCGTCGCGTCCCGAGCTGCCCGCCCTGTTGGGGGCTCCGCACATGGTCAACGTGGCCGAGTCCGGTATGGAGGGGCTGGCCCTGTACCTGACCGAGGCTGGGGCTCGTGTCACCGGCAGCGTCTCCGAGGCCGACCGGGACAACCCCGTCGTGGCCGTCCTCGAAGCGGCCGGCGTCCGGGTGCATGTCGGCTACGACGCCGCGCACGTGAGCACCGACCGCACGGCGGTGGTGTGGTCGGGGGCCGTCGTCGGGCATCCCGAGCTGGACAGCGCCCGGGCGCTGCGGACGCCGATCCTGGCGCGGTCCGTCACTCTGCAGATGATCGCCGTCCAGGCCGGATCCGGCGTGGTGGCGGTGTCAGGCAGCCACAGCACCGCCACCGCGGCCGCCGCGCTCGCGGCGGTCCTCGACGACGGAAACACCAGCTGGATCCTGAACGCCCCAGCGCACGGTGCCGCTGCCGGGCATGCTGCCGGACACCGCCTTGTCACGGACTGGTCCCCGGACAACACGACACACGAGGCCCAACCGCCGCACGCCTGGCAGCAGTTCCCCACCCCGCACTTCGAACGCACCGCACCGCAGCCGGAGTTCGCCGCCGCGCTGATCACCTCCGTCGGCGTCAACGCCCCGCACTACACCGACAACCTCGCCGCGCTCGACGCCACAGAGCGCCTCGCACGCCGCTGCGCCGTCGCCGTCCTGCCGACCTGGGAGACCGGCGTCGCGAACCTGCGCGAGCGCCTGACCGACCGGCCCGGTCCGTGTGTGGTCACCGTCGGCCTCGACCACGATGCCACGGTCTCGATCACGCACCTTACGTGGACCGGCACGGACTACCGCGTCGTCCTGCGGTACCAGGACACGGGCCACTCCTTCACGCTCTCGCTCCTGGCCGGCCGCCACCACGCCCTGGCGGTGTGCTCGGCCATCGCGACGGCCCTGGTGCTCGGCGAGGACCCGCACACCGTCATCGAGCGAGCCACCGCCTTCCGCGGCGTGCAGCGCTCCCTCACCGTGCTCGGCCAGGCGGCGGGCGTCACCGTGGCCGCCTCCCGCGCCCGGCACCCTCGCGAGGTCCTGCTGGATGTGGAGGCCGCCCGGGACCTGACCGAGGGCTCGCTCACCGTCGTCCTAGAGCCGGACGGCCACGCGCGAACGACCGCCCATGCTGCCGAACTCGGCGCCGCTCTCAGCAGTTGTAGTCGTGCCCTGCTACTGCCCGTCCACACACCGCTGCCGATCCTCGACACCTACGACCCACTGGATGACCTTCACCGGTCCGCCGAAGCGGTCCTCGGAGCTGGCGCCGTGCACCGCCTGAGCACCGGCCCCGAGGCGCTGAGCGCGGAGCGGCAAACCTCCGCGCTCGCCGCCCCCGGCGACCTGGTGCTGCTCGTCGGCCCCGCGCGGGCCGCCGATCTCGGCCCGCGCCTGCTGGACCACCTCGCCGGAGAGCCCGACGCGCAGAACACCAGCAAGCCATGACCGCCGACCCCATACCCCAACTGACCGTCCAGGACGGACGGTTGATCACCCTGGTAGCAGGCTGCGCGTCCTTCGAGCAGATCGCCGCCGACCCCGAGGCGCGACTCAAGCCGCACGAAGTGCGCGGCGCGATCGACTCCCTCCTCGTCACGACCGACACCCGTACCCCGATGCACCTGACGGCCTGGGCCGTCGCCCAGCGGATCGCCACCGAGCCCGTGGCGCCCAGTGGGGCACTGGAGGTCACGACTGCCGTGCCCCGGCGGCGGCTTCAGATCCTCCGCGGCTGGGCGGGTGGGAAGACCACGCGCGATCTGGCCGACGGCTTCGGCATCGCCTCGACCACGATCCGCGCCTACTGCAAGACCCTGCTCACCGATCTGGATGTCCGGTGCCAGCAGCAGGCTGTCGTCGTCGGGGTCCTGGCCGGACTCGTCCTGCTGAGCGACATCGACCCCGACTGGCCGGACGAACCGCTGGTCCGAGCCCCCGGGCTGAGGAGAGCGGCCCGGTGAGCGGCCGTCGCGTTGCGGCGCGGACGGGCTCCGCCGTGCTGTGTTTCCTGCTCGGCCTGCCCACCGGGGCCGCGCTGCTGTTCCTGGCCGAACACCGCGATCGCGCCCAGCCGGCCTGGCTCGCCCTGGCCGCCGCTCCCGCCCTCGCGGCGGCGGCGGGCTTCGACTGGCTGATGCGCCGCAGGGCGGCAGCCAGCCTCACCACCCCGCACCACCCCGATGGCGGCCGTCCGGGTCCGGGCCGCACCACCGACACCGCAGACAACGGAACACCACCTCGCCGATGACCACCACACTCCCTCCCGTCGAGGCCTCGCCCTACGAGTCCGACCGCCTGTACAAACGCCTTCTGGCCACCCATCCCGGTGTCGTCGTGGACGCCGAGGCGCTGCTGAGCGCCGCCCCCGCCATCGCGCCCGACCGGCTGCCGCCGCTGGTCAGGCTCCTGGTGTGCGCGCGTGAGGCCGGCCTGCCGGTGGCGCTGCGCGGAGAGCACCGCCATGGGCGGGTGCGGGCCGAGTACGGGCGCCACGGTCTCCACGACCTGTGGACCGAGGTCCTGCCCGCCGGACAGCACCAGCACGCCCCCGACCTGCCGTACGTGACGGCGGTACTGCCCGAACAAGCGGCGCAGTTCCTGACGCCGGTGCCGGGCCTGCTGCCCACGGTGGCCGGCCGGTTGATCGGCCCGCCGCAGCATCCCGTGCCGCTACAGCCGTACGCCGAGGGCGTGTTCGTGCAGTTGATGATCGGCCGGACCTACGCCCAGATAACCGAACTGTCCCGGTACCCGCGGCACTTCATCAGCAACACCACCTTCCGCTCCGTCAGGATCCGGGGGTGCGTGAACGCCGCGCACCTAATCACCCGGGCGATCGTCGACGGCTACCTCGACCCGGCCCTGGCACTGCGCACCGCCGTCAGCCCGCCAACCGCCCCCAAGCCGGCCGACCTCGACTTCCTCATCGCCACCATCGGCAGCGAACTGACCGATGTCGCCCGCCGTTTCGGCCGGACAGTCGGAACGGTCATACACCGCCGACGCTTCGCTATCCGGGCCCTGGGCGCTCTCACCCCCAACCACGCCCGCGCCATCGCGCTCGCCATCGGCGCCGTGCCCGACGAGGCCATTCCGGCCCGCGGGCCCTACCCGCCCGACGGACGAGGCCCCACGGTGAGGACGGCGTGAACGCCCCACACCCTGCGGCCGCCGCCGCTCGCCCGGCCGAACTGCACCGACAGTCCGGCACCGCCGAGCCGGACACAGCCCGCACTCTGCGCTACATCGAGGCCCCTGCGCCGTTCGACCCCGGCCCGAGCCAGTCGATCTTCTTGTACGGCCGGACGGTCGGCTGCCCCGACTGGCAGCTCGAAGCGCTCCGGCTGCTGGACCACGAGGGCTGGGCAGGCACCGTGCTCAACCCCCGCCCCTCCCTCAATCCCGACGTGAGCCAGTACGAGGCGTGGCGGCCCCTCGGTTGGCAGGACCGCAACATCCGGCGCGTCGATGTCGTCCTGGTCTGGAACCCGATCGGCACCGGCCGCATCCAGGACCTGCACGAGGCCCACCTGTTCGGCGCGCGCGGTGGCCCCACCGTGGTCGTCGGCTGCGACCCAGTCGACGCCGAGCAGCAGGCCAACCGCGCCCAGCTGAACCGCCTGCTGCCGTGGCTGCCCGTCGCCGACACCCTCCAGCACACCGTCCGCAACGCGCTGGCCGCCCTCACCCGGCCCGCCACCTCCCGCCGGTGACGGGCCGTTGCACGTCCTACCGGCGCCCAACCCGGCGTGCTGGAAGCGCGATCGCGGCAAACCCACTGCCAAGCAACGGAACCGAGCTTCCATCAAGCTGCGGATGCCACGCGACGATCGCGACCATCACGCCGGCCATCAGCACCGCGCGCATCAGCTCGATGACCAACTCCGGCGTCCAGCTTCCCCTCGGCGATGCGAACCGCCGCCGTTCCATGCTTCCCACAGAGCACCCTCTCTCACTGACTGAGTGATGGGCGGCGCCGCTCCGCGACCAGTCTGCTGGAGCGAAGGATGCCTGCACAGCCGCCAAAAGATTGACCCATTTGGCGCAGCCAATACGCCCGAGAGAAGGGCTCATTCGGGGCGCCGATACCGCCGAAAGAGTGAACGAGATCGACGCTCTTTCACCTCGATTTCGTGCCCCGGATTGGCGCCTCCCCGCGCGCCGCCATCCCGGATTCGGCACACAAAGCGCCGTCCCCGCCCGGGCGGGGACGGCACCCCGAGCTGACCCGTCCGATTGACGTCCACTATGCCCCGGCAGCTGGCCGGCCACCCGACTGTCCCGGTCGCCGAGGAGCACCCCCACCGTGAACCTTCGCGCAGGACGATGCCCTCGGTCGCCAACGCCCCAACCAGCACCACGGGCCCGCAATGTCACCCACCGATGCGTCCGGGAAGAAACCGCCGCCCCCAACCATGCTGGCGGTGTGGCAGTTCTCAACCTCCCCCGATCCTGTCGATCCACCCCGCCGCTGCCGTCGCGAAGACCATCCAGAGCCCCAAGCCAGCCATGAGGCCGACGGCCAAAAGGATCGACCACAACCCGCCACTCCCCGTTGCTCGCACCGCGTCCCCCTCAAGCGCAGAGCTCTACGGTCACTGTGGAGGAGCCACCGCCGCCGCTCTTCTCTGTAGGAGCCTGGCTGCTCCTGGGCACCGCATGTTCTCGGCGCTCCAGCCCGAGCAGCTTCAGCAGATCAGACGTCACCACCCGATATGCACTGCCCAGCCGCAACACCGTGACCGGGTAGTCGCCGGCCTTCGCCAGTCCGTATCCGGTGGAGCGACCAATCCCAAGCGCCCGGTTCGCCGTATCCAGGTCGATGGCCACTGGAAGTGCGAGCAGCTCGTCAGCGGTCATGCCAGCAGAGGAAGGTGCGGTCATGACGCTCTCCTAGTTGATGTTCGTGCCCTCATGACGCGAAAGTTGTATCACGGAGTTGCGGCAGCACTTTTGCTGATCGTAAAGTGCACTCATGACCTCAAGCTCCTGGCCAGCGGCGTTCACCGCCCAGGTCGTGCGCTCCATGCGCGACGCGCGTAAGGCGGCCGGCCTCACGATGGCGGCCGTCGCAGAGGGCTGCGCCGACCGCGGCCTGCCGGATATCACCGACCAGACGATCAAGAACCTGGAATCGGGCCGCCGGACGAGCATCACACTCACGGACTTCCTGGTGCTGGCGGACGTGCTCGGCGTGCCGGCGATCACCTTGCTGTTCCCCCTCGGCACGAGCGAGTCGGTCGAGTCACTGCCGGGCCGGAAGGTCTCCACCTGGGACGCGCTCGCCGGCTTCACCGGGGAGACGCCGACCACAGACCCGGCGCCGCCGGGAAGCGCCCGTGAGGTGCTGGACACCTTCCGGGTGCACGCCGACCTCGTCGCCGCCGCAAGAGCGTCCGCCGCATTGGCGACAGACCGACGCCGGACGGCCAGTACGACACCGGCCCCGGATCGCAAGGCCGCCCTTCTGGAGCTGGCCGCCGGTTATGAGGAGTACGCGGACGCCGACCGCAAGGAGCTGGCCTCCTTCCGGGAGCGGATGCGTGAGCGGGGGCTCGTCCCGCCCGCACTCCCCGGCGACCTGGCAGTCGTCGACCAGCCCGGGGCGAAGGTACACACAGAGGACAGAGAGTGAAAAAGGGCACAATCTCCCGCCGGTGCCGGTGCGTTGATCCCGGTACCGGCAAGGAGTACGGGGCCGCCTGCCCCAAGCTCAAGTCGTCCCGCCGCCACGGCGTCTGGACGGTCTTCCAGGAGCTGGAGCCCGACCAAGATGGCCGCCGTCGCCGCTTCCGCCGGGGCGGCTTCGAGAGCTCCACCAAGGCACAGGAAGAACTGGACAAGGTCCGTACCCTACTCGCGATACCCGAGGAAGACGATGCCTGGGCCAAGCTCCAGCTGAGCGACCTCCTGGAGAACTGCCTCAAGGAGAAGACGCCAGTCCCGGACTACGACGAGGTCCGTCGCCGGATCACCACGGGCCAGCCTCTCAACACCAAGATCACCGTGGCCGAGTGGCTCGACACCTGGCTCGACGGCCGCAAGCGGCTCAGCCGGGGCGGCTGGAAGCGCTACGACTGCGATATCCGCAACCACCTCAAGCCTCATCTCGGCCACCTGCGGCTCGACAAGCTCCGCGTCCACCACGTCAGCAAGATGTTCGACGACATCAACGAGCAGAACATCGAGATCCAGGAACAGAACGAGCAGCGCCGCGCGGTCAAGGCCGAGCTGGATGCCACCCCGTGGAAGGGCGCGGAGAACCGGGCCCGCCGCAAGTGGTTGAAGGCCCAGCTCGACCAGATGCCCCCGTTCCGACGCCCCACCAGTCTCAACACCCAACCCCACATTCGGGACACCCTGCGCGCGGCGATCAACGTGGCCATCGCCCAGCAGGAGATGCCGCCTTTCAACCCGGCAGCGCACGTCGAGCTGCTGCCGGGCACCAAGCCGAAGGCCCTCGTCTGGACCGCCGAGCGAATCGCCCGGTGGAAGGAGACGGGCGAGAAGCCGAGCCCGGTCATGGTCTGGACCCCCGACCAGACCGCCGAATTCCTCGACTTCATCGCCGAGCACCGCTTCTACCTCTACTACCGAACCATCGCCTTCCGAGGCACCCGACGCGGCGAGACCTGCGGCCTCCGCTGGGAGGACCGCAACAAGGCCGCGAAGGCCATCGCCATCGCGACCCAGCTCATCCAGGACGGCTGGGACGTCTACGAAGGCGCCCCAAAGACCAGCTCCGGCGTCCGTTGGCTCGCGCTCGACGACGAGACCGACCAGCTCCTCGACCTCCAGTGGGAGCGTCAGCAGCAGGAGAAGCTGGAGTGGGGCGACGCCTGGCAGAACACCGGCCGCGTCTTCACCAACGAGGACGGCTCGATCATCCACCCGGGCAAGATGTCCGACCTGTTCGAGCGCCTCGTCGAAGCCGCCGGCCTTCCCCCGATCCGCCTGCACGACCTTCGCCACGTAGCGGCCACGCTCATGCTCACCGCCGGGGTCGACATCAAGGTCGTCTCCGAGACCCTCGGCCACTCGGACACCCGGATCACCCGCGACACTTACCAGACCGTCCTCGACGATCTGGCGAAGGACGCAGCCGAGAAGGTCGCCAAGCTTGTCCCCCACAGCCGCCGCCCGACGCTGGCGGTGGTCTCCGACAACGGTGATCTACGTCTCCCGAGGCTCGCGCCTCCGCGGAAGGCCGCTGAGCCAGCGAGCGACGAGCAGTCGGCATAGCGGCGCCTGGTCACCGCCCAGCGGCGTCCATCCACCAGACAGGGTGGACGCTGCTCACTTCTCTTCCAACCCACTGGTCCGTCGACGCAGACATGCGAAGGCGCAGACCATCTCATCCCGAAGAGGCGGATGTGGCATCCTCGCAAGGTACCGAAACGGGTCGCTCCGGAGAAACGGCGGGTCGGCGGCCTGTGGCTGGACACCTGAGCAGCTCGGCAGGCCGAGCCGAGCAGCAACGATCAAGCAATAACAGCGGGAGGATCTCTCAGGTGACTGACGTCGAGGCAGCACCGGTTCCGGCGGCCAGGACGAATCGTGCCCAACGCGCAGTGATGGAAGCGAACGGCACCAAAGACCTGTCCCCGAAGGCGCTGCAGGTTCTCGCCACCGTGCCGGCCTGGTGGGAACGACGCGCGGCAGCCGTACGGCTCAGAGCGACCCGTGCGCTACGACTCGAAGAGGCAGTCGAGCAATCCGGCTTCGACCAGAGTCTCTTGATCGGTATCGCCCCGCGGGAAGACCTCCTCGACGCTTCGCCGGAGACCCTTGCCAACGCCTACGTCACGGCTCTCGACAGCTCTGTCCGGACCGCCGATGGGCGGCATTACACCCCGCCGGCACTGGCCACGGCGCTTTATGACCAGGCCGTCACGACCCTGGGCGAGACGCCCGCTGGTCTCGTTTGGGATCCTGCGAGCGGAGCGGGGATGCTGCTGCTACCAGCTCTCCGTGACTGGCTGGCCGCGCAGGCAGACCGATCTCCTGCCGAAGTCCTCCGCGAGGTCACTTCCGCAATAGGCGGTCGTGACCTGGACGCCGCTGCCGTCTGGCTTGGCAACGCCATCCTGGCAGCCGAGCTCCTTCCCGCCTGGGCGCAACTCCCAGCAGCTCGGCGGAGCACCCTGCCCGCGCTGATCGGAGTCGGGGACGGGCTGACGCCGCCGCCGCGCTCCGTGCAGGTATGCATCCTCAACCCCCCGTATGGCCGCGTCCGCCTCACCGATGCGGACCGCAAGAGGTGGAGTCACGTCCTTTACGGGCATGCGAACCGCTACGGCCTCTTCATGGCTGCCGCCGCAGAATGCCTAGCTCCGGGCGGTGTGATGTCCGCCCTGGTCCCCGCCGGCTGGCTCGGCGGGTCGTACTTCCAGCGTCTTCGCTCCTACCTGTCCACCACGGCTCCGCTGACGCACCTGACGCATGTCACGGATCGAACCGGCGTGTTCTCCACGGGCGTCCTTCAGGAGACCGTGCTCGCCACGTTCCAGCGGAACAGTGCGAGGAACGAAGCCACATGCGAGCGCCTGACCGTCAACGGCTCCATTACACGGGAGAGCGTCGGCAAGGGACGGCTCCCGGAGCAGGGCGACGGACCGTGGCTTCTGCCTCGCGATCCCAAGGACCACTCCCTCATCAAGGCAGCGCAGACGATGCCGCACCGCTTGGCGGACTATCACTGGACTGTCTCAACTGGCCCGCTGGTCTGGAACCGACACAAGGATCAGCTATCGAGCAAGCCCAAGGCCACGTCAATCAAGATCGTCTGGGCTGGTGACCTGGACGGCGGTGAACTGCACCAGGACCCCAATCGTGATGATCTCCGTTACGTGGCCCTCCGGCCGAAGGACGAGGCCGTCCTCGTGCTGGACCGCCCCGCCGTCTTGGTCCAGCGAACGACTGCCCCTGAACAGCCACGTCGGCTGCTAGCTGCTGCCTTGGATCAGGAGGCCCTGGCTCGCTGGGGCGGCCGAGTGGCCGTCGAGAACCACGTAAACGTACTGACGGCGAGCCAGGACGACAGCCCGTTGACCCCAGCCTTGCTGACCGCGCTCCTCGACTCCGAAGCTGTTGACCGCCTCTATCGGTGCCTCACGGGCTCCGTCGCTGTCTCGGCCTACGAACTGAACGCACTTCCACTTCCAAGCGCGTCCGTGCTCCAGGGGTGGTCGGGACTTTCGGCTGAAGACCTGCATGTAGCTATCGAGGGCGTATATGGTCTGCCTTCGTGACCAGTCCCGACGCCACGCCGCCGCCCCTGCCTTCCCTCCTCCCCACGAGGAAGGACTACCAGGAGCGCCTTGAGAAAATCGTCCCCTCATCACTGACGGGCAGCACGCACACGGCGAATCCTGCGGCCTCCGCGACTGCCTTCGTCATGATGTATGTCGGTGCCATCAACGGAAAGAACCCCATTCGGCCATCGACCGTCGTTTGGATGAGCGACGCGGTGGCAGAACGGCGGGAAGATACTCAGCGCCTTGGCTACTACCATGCCGCCCTCAAGAAAGAGGACTCGGTAGACCAGTACTGCGAATCCGAGGGATTCGAGCGCGGGAAGAGCTGGTATAAGGCAAACACCCGCGAGTCGATTCGAGATGACACGCTTAGCATCCTTGGTGAAAACGGCGCCGTAATAGAGACGCCCGGGGTGGATACGACAGCCTCATCCCCGCGGTACACATTCACTACCGAGTTCGCCGCGCTCCTCGACCCAGCCCTTGAGGGGCAAGCCCTCGACGATGCAATCATCGAGTGGCAGAACAAGAACCTATCCATGGCCGGGCTGACACGAGCCCTCTTCAATCGGAAGAAGTCCCAATACAGCACCAGCATCCCCGTGAAGATGCCAGGCGCCGGCACCCGAGACCTCCTCAAGGGGAAGAGTAACGAGATTCTCAAGGGCGTCATCGAGAGTTTCGCGAAGCGGTATCTCTCGGAGCCCAGCGTTCTCTTCATCTCGCAGTCCGGCAAGAAAGTCGACATTGCGGACGCCGAGGTGCTTGCACAGCTCGGCATGGAGATGGACCCCAAGATCCTTCTTCCTGACTGCGTCATTGCCGACACTGACCCGGCTCGTGGTGAATTCTGGTTCGTCGAGGTAGTTGCCACAGATGGTCCAGTGCATGACAAACGAAAAGCCGACATCCTGGCCTGGGCAACCGAGGCTGGCCTTCCTCCCGAGAAGTGCCGCTTTCTTACGGCATTTGAGTCGCGCACTGGATCCGAAGCAAAGAAGTGCCTCCCCCGGCTCGCCAGCGGCTCGTTCGCATGGTTCGCAAACGAGGAGAAGGGCCTACTCGAATGGAGCGAGTCGGCGAGCTGAAAGCGTAGCCTGATAGTGCGTCATGCAAAGCAGTCCGCCCGGCACTCGTTCGAGTGCCGGGCGGACTGAATAGGAATTCGGCGGCGTCCTACTCTCCCACAGAGTCCCCTCTGCAGTACCATCGGCGCTGAAAGGCTTAGCTTCCGGGTTCGAAATGTGACCGGGCGTTTCCCTCTCGCTATGACCACCGAAAGTTCGGCACAGGTTCTAGACCGGCGCCAAGCTCTGAAGTCTGGGCGTCAGCTTACACGATCACACGCCGACCGTTTCAAACGACGCTGGCCGGGCCGCTGGCACCGGTGGTCCGGCTTCTCCCCCGATGGTGGGCGTCGTCGAAGATGACCAGGTCGGCGGGCTGCGGGACGGGCTTGCTATTGAAGTAGACCCAATAGTTCATCACACCGACGGCTCGGGCCTGGTGGTAGTCGTCGAGCTTGGCGCCGCCGTAGTCCTTCGACGCAAAGCAGACGGCATCCAGTCCCAGCGCTTCGGCTTCCTCTTCGACCCGCTCGGCGAGTTGGCGAGTGCCGGTCAGGTAGGCCACAGACCACCGCGCGTGAGGGCGTGATCGGCGATCAGCAGCGCCAGCAGAGTCTTGCCCTCGCCGGTGGGCATCTCGATGGCCAGGTCCGTGGTGTCGAGGTGCTGCTCTGCGTACGCCGCGAGAACCTGGCGCTGACCAGGCCGAAGCTGAGCGAACCTCGCGGACCCGAAATCCGCCAGGTTCTGCTCGAAGTCCGGCTTCGCCGCGTATGCCACCGTTCACTTCTCACTCGTAGTGTGAACTCTACGGCGCTGAGTCCTCACCCGGCCGCGCTATTTTCATTTGCACGGCGCAGCGCACGGCACGAACTGGTCGACCGAGCCCCTGGCGTTCGATCCAGCGGGCCGAGGACCGTATGTGCGGCCCCGACAGCACCGCCACAAGCGACCCCGACACGTGGTCTCGGCTAAACCCGTTGTGCCGCTGTGAAGTTCGGCACGGATTTGTCAGTGCGAGCGCCGAGAATCAGCGGGTGGCCATCGAACCAGCGGCAGCTGGCGAGTCCGAGATGCTCGCCGCCGCCCTGCACACATACCTGTCCCTGACTCGTTTCGCCTTCACCGGCCTGACCGGGGAGCAGGCAACCCGGCGCATCACCCGCGCGGTAACGGAGTGGGCGGTGTCGTCCGGTTGGAGACCGAGGTGGGAGGCCCCGATGCGCTACATCGACCCGCCTCGCCAGCGCAACGGGGGCTGCCGCACCTACTGGTCTCCTCCCTGGTCGGCTTATCTGGACCTGCGCCTACTCCGCGACGACGGTCCTCCGGTCGCCGTGGAGATCGATCGCACGGACGACAGCACAGCAGTGGACAAGCTCCGCGACGAGGCCCTTCGCGGACACCCCGCGTTGTGGCTCCGCTGGCACGGATCGATTCGCTCCGAACTCCCGGTCGGCGTCGCCCGCCTGAGCCTGCCAGCACGGTCCAGCCGGCCACCCGCCAGGTACTCCCTGGCGCCGATTGACGCAGAGCCGGCCGTCACGTTCAGCGGCCCCGTCACCCCAGAGGCCCAGGCGGACGCCTGGCAGCGGGACCAACAGCGCATCGCTCAGGAGAAGCGCGCCGCCGCCCTGCCCCGTCCGCGGGGTCCGATCCGGTAACTGGGGCTCGTGGACTGGCCACGGTCCGCTTGTCGGGTTGCTACATGCCGCCGCGCGGCTCCGGCGCGGCCGGGGTCAGGTCCGTGTCCACCGGCGTGCACGCTCGCCGCACGAATGTCCACCGAGTGTCCACCGGAAGCGATCATGAAGCGATTTCCGCTCACGCACGCCCGACGTCAAGATCACAGGAAGGCAAAAGACCCAGGTCAGAGGCTATCTGACCTGGGCCTTCACTGAGCCGCCTGCGGGATTCGAACCCGCGACCTACGCATTACGAGTGCGTTGCTCTGGCCAACTGAGCTAAGGCGGCACCGCTGCCCGGAGAGACCGGGCTGGTGGGCCCAGGGTCGCATTGGCAACGCGGGTCAGTCTACACAGTTTCTGGGGGTGGTCCGTACGCGGTGGTGGGGCGACGGGTCAGGCGGAGGAGATGGCGAGCTTTGCGGCGAAGCCGGCGAAGAGGACGGCGACGGAGGAGGTGAGGCCGGCGGAGAGGCGCTTGCGGCGGCGGAAGGCGTTGGCGAGGGAGGTGCCGGCGAAGATCAGGAGGGAGAGGTAGAGGAAGGAGAAGGCCTGCAGGACGGTGCCGAGCAGGGCGAAGGAGAGGGCGGGGGCGCCGTAGGTGGTGTCGACGAACTGGGTGAAGAAGGAGAGCAGGAAGAGGATCGCCTTGGGGTTGAGCAGGCTTATCACCAGCGCGCGGCGGAACGGCCGCTCGGTGTCCTCGTCGGCGGGGGCGGAGGAGGAGGCGGTGGCGACGACCGTCCGCTCGCGCCACATCTGCCGGGCGGCGCGCAGCATGCCGAGGCCGATCCACAGCAGGTAGGCCGCGCCGCCGAACTTGACGACGGCGAAGACGGCGGGGTTGGCCCGGAGCAGGGAGGCCGCACCGAGGGAGGTGAGGCTGATCAGGATGAGGTCGCCGAGGAAGACGCCGCAGGCGGCGCGGTAGCCGGTGCGGATGCCCTTGCGGGCGGCGACGGAGAGCACGTAGAGGGAGTTGGGTCCGGGCAGCAGGACGATGACCAGTGCGCCAAGGATGTAGGTGGTCAGGTCGTGGACTCCGAGCACTGCGGTCTCCAAGGGGTCCGGGAGGCAGGAACGCCGAAGGGGCTGCGCCATGCTAGCGCCAGCCCCTTCACGCACAAACACTCCTGACAGATGGTCCCGTCATCCGGACCATGGCGGGCGTCAGTCCTTGCAGACCTTCCCGTTGTCGGGCGCCGCCCCGCCGAGCAGGTACCGGTTCACCGCGTCGTCGACGCAGGTGTTGTGCCGCCCGTACGCGGTGTGGCCGTCGCCGTCGTAGCTGAGCAGCCGCCCGGACTCCAGCTGCCCGGCCAGGGACTTGGCCCAGGCGTAGGGGGTGGCGGGGTCGCGGGTGGTGCCGACCACGACGATCGGGTCGGCGCCGGCCGCGCGGACGGTGTGCGGGGCGCCGGTGGGCTTGGCCGGCCAGTACGCGCAGCTGAGCGCCATCCAGGCCATGTCGCGGCCGAAGTGCGGCGCGGCCTTCTCGAAGTCCGGGAGTGCGGCGGTGACCGCCGCCGGGTCGGCGAACGAGGCCGGCAGGTCGAGGCAGTTGACGGCCATGTTGGCGTACATCAGGTTTTCGTACGTGCCGTCCTCGGAGCGGCTGTAGTACTCGTCGGCGAGCCGCAGCAGCCCGCTGCCGTTGCCCGCCTGGGCGGTGGCCAGAGCGGCGCGCAGGTGCGGCCACAGGGCCTCGGTGTACATCGCCTCGGCGACGCCGGTGAGCGCCTGGGCCTCGGTGAGCGGCCGGTTGGTGTCGGTGGGCATCGGCTGCGCGTCGAGCTTCTTGAACAGGGCGGCGAGCTTGTCGCCGGCCTCCTGCTCGGTGCGGCCGACCGGGCAGTCGTCGCGCTTGACGCAGTCCTTGGCGAAGGCCGTCCACGCGGTTTCGAAGCCGCCGGCCTGGGTGAGGTTGCCGGCCCGGGCGTCCAGCGACGGGTCCATCGCGCCGTCCAGCACCACCTTGCCGACCTTGCCCGGGAACAGGCCCGCGTACGTCGCGCCGAGGAAGGTGCCGTACGACTTGCCGACGTAGTGGAGCTTCTGGTCGCCGACCAGCGCCCGCAGCATGTCCATGTCCCGGGCCGCCTCGACGGTGGAGACGTGGGCGAGCAGCTCACCGGCGCGAGCCGAGCAGCCCGCCGCGAACTCCTTGTCGACGGCCACCAGGGCGTCGATCTCGGACTGGTCGTCGGGGGTGATGTCGGCGGCGGCGTAGGCGTCCATCCGGTCATCGGCCAGGCAGGTCACCGGTGCGGACTTGCCGACGCCGCGCGGGTCGAAGCCGACCAGGTCGTAGCTCGCGCGCACCCCGGGGTCGTAGCGCGAGGCGACGGCCTGCACGTATTCGATCGCCGAGCCGCCGGGGCCGCCCGGGTTGAGCAGCAGCGAGCCCAGCCGGTGCGCCTTGTCGGTGGCGGGCTTGCGGATCGCGGACAGTTCCACGTCGTGGCCGTCGCCGGGGTGGGCGTAGTCCAGCGGCACCTTGAAGGTGGCGCACTCGAAGTCCGTGGTGCACGGCTTCCAGCTCAGCTGCTGCGCGTAGTAGGGCGCGAGGCCGGGCGGCAGGTCGGTGGGCAGCGGCTCCAGCGGGGTGGCGCCGTTCGCGGGAGCCGCGGCGGACTGGCTGGGCGGGCCGCCCGCCGTGGGCGCCGGGTGGCCCGAGGTGCAGCCCGCCAGCAGCAGGGACGCGGCGGCGGCCAGCGCGGCGGCGGGCAGGAGCCGGCGGGGCCGGGCGACTCTCATGAACGTGGGTCCTCTCCCTGGAAGCGGGCCGACCCGCAAGCCGACCGTCCCGGCCGTCGCCGGAAGGCCGAGCCTAGCGGCCGCGAACGCCGCACCCGGGACTCCACCCGCCCGCCACCTCGCGCGGCCACCCTGCCCAAAATCCGATCGTCACACCATCGAGCGCGCCGCTCAGTACCAGGCGCGCCGCTCAGGCCCGAGCGCGCCGCTCAGGATCGAGCGCGCCGCTCAGGGCTTCGGCAGCTGCTCCGCCAGGTACTGCACCGCGACCCGCACCAGCCGCATCCGCTCCCGGTCCGCCGAGAAGTCCTGGACGATGTCGGAGATCCGCACCTCCGCCCGCGCCCCGGCCTCCCGCAGCGCCTGCTGCACCGCCCGGGCGGACTCCAGCCCGTCCGTGTCCCGCTTGGCCGCGGCCAGCAGCAGCCGCGCCGACGAGGACCCGGCCGGCGCCTCGCCCGCGGCACTCGCCAGCGCCCGCCCGTCGTACTGGCCGGACACCGCGGCGGCCGCCCCGTACAGGTCGGGGCGGGTCAGCCCGGCCGCGGCCGCGCAGGGGGCGCCGTCGTCCACGCCCAGCACGGCCCAGCTGTCGGGGCCGGCCGGCCGGGTGCGGAAGACCGCGCCGACGGCCGCGCGCAGCGCCTCGTCGTCCGCGACCGCCTGCGGGGCAGCGGTCACCAGGTCGCAGGGGTGGCCGGTGCCGCTCGGGGCCTCGGGGACGACCAGCACGAACGGGCGGGCCCTGCCCAGCTCGACGGCCGACGCCACGCCGTCGAACACGCCCGGCATGTCCTCGTCGGCGGTCCGCCCGGCCGTCCCGGAGTGCACCACGATCACCGGGAACCTCGCCGCGGGCTCCTGCCGGTACTCGGCGGGCAGCCACACCCGCACCGCGCGCGGCCGCCCGTCCGGACCGGGCACCTCGCCCTGCAGCAACTCGCCGCCCGCCGGCCGGCTCACATTGCTGAACAACGCCGCCGACGACGCGGCAGCGGACTCCGGGGGCGCCGCCGGGACGGGCCGCTCCGCGCCGACCACCGCCCCCGCCTGCCGTACCGCCACCCGACCGAAGCCCGCCCCCAGCAGCGCCGCCACCCCGAGCGCGCTCACGCACATCAGGCACAGCACCGCCGCCCCGGCCCGGACCAGCACCGGACGCGCCTCCGCCGCCAGCTCGTACGTCTGCGCGGCCCGCAGGTCCCGCCAGCGCGACACCGCCGACCGGGCCAGCCAACCGCCCGCCACCACGGCCACCAGCAACAACAGGACGAGGAGCGATCGGGGCATGGGGACGCACCACCTCGGGGAAGGACCGGCCGGACGCGGGCGCGTGGCCAGTGCACAGGGTGCAAGACCGCGCGCCTGCGGACCGCCGGGCGGTACGGGCGTCTCCCCACGTTCACTCGAACGAGCTAACGGCAACGACGCCTCAAGCCTTCAGCCCACGGTCACAGCAAGCGCTCAGCCCGCCCGCAGCGCCACCGTCATCGCCTCGACCGCCAGCAGCGGGTCCACGTTCCGCTCCAGCGCCCGACGGCAGGCCAGCACCGCCTCGATCCGCCGCAGCGTGTTCTCGGCGGCGCCCTCGCCGGCCACCCGCTGCACGGCCGGCCGCTGGTCCTCGTTGGCCAGCGGCCCGCCCGCGCCCAGCTGGACCGCCAGCACGTCCCGGTAGAAGCCCAGCAGGTCACCCAGCGCCACGTTCAGCGTCTCCCGGCGGGTCCGGGTCGCCCGGCTCTTCTGCCGCTTCTCCAGTTCCTTCACCGCGCCCGCCATGCCGCGCGGCGCCCGGCTGCCCTCGGCCGCGCCGTAGGCGGCCCGCAGGTCGTCGGTCTCCTTGGCGTCCTGGGTCTCGGCCAGCGCCTCGGCGTCCGCCTTCGCGGTGTCGACCAGCCGCTGCGCGGCGGCCAGGCAGCCGCCCAGGTCCGCGACCTCCAGCGGGATCCGCAGCACCTCGGCGCGGCGGGCCCGGGCCTGCTCGTCCACCGCGAGCCGCCGGGACCGGTCGATGTCGCCCTGCCCGGCCAGCGCGGCCAGCCGGGCCGCCTCGGGCTCCACCCCGTCGCGCCGGACCAGCATGTCGGCGACGGCCTCCGCGGGGGGCGTGCGCAGCACCAGCAGCCGGCAGCGCGAGCGGATGGTCGGCAGCACGTCCTGCACGGACGGCGCGCACAGCAGCCACACCGTCCGCGGCGACGGCTCCTCGACGCCCTTCAGCAGCGCGTTCGCGGCCGCTTCGGTGAGGCGGTGCGCGGCGTCCACCAGGATCACCGACCAGCGGCCGCCGGTCGGGTAGCTCGATGCCCGCAGCACCAGGTCGCGCATGTCGCCGACGCCGATCGACAGGCCGTCGGTGCGCACCTGCTTGACGTCGGCGTGGCTGCCGGAGAGCACGGTGTGGCAGCCGTCGCAGAACCCGCAGCCGGGCGTCCCGCCCAGGTCCAGGTCGGGGCTGGTGCACTGAAGCGCCGCCGCGAAGGCCCGGGCCGCCGTCACCTGCCCCGCGCCGGGCGGGCCGGTGAACAGCCAGGCGTGCGTCATCAGCGAGGCGTTGCCCTCGGGGGCCTCGCCCCGGCCCGCCAGTACGGAGGCCCGGGCCGCCCGCGCGGCCGCCTGCAACTGTTCGACCACCCGGTCCTGTCCGACCAGGTCGTCCCACACACTCACGCCGCGCTCCTCCTCGCCGTCACCGACCCGACGAGCCTAACGCCGCACGGAGACACAGTCGGCGCAGCGGACGGGCGCGGGGAGCCGCGCGGCCGGTCCTGCGCCGTGCGGCTCCCCGCGATTGGTCCTGCCGTCGACTGTCAGTCCTTGCGGCGGCGCCAGCCCCGCTTCGGCTGCTCGTCCTGCGCCGCCTCGGGGGCCTCGGCCTCCCAGCGGGCCCACTCCTCGCGGGAGCCGAGCAGGCTGTCGGTCAGGCTGGGCAGGTCGTCGAGCGGGGTCTCCTCCGCCCAGTCCGGCCGGGGCCGCAGCTCGCGGGTGCGGGAGGAGTCGTCCTCGTCGCGGAACAGCCCGGGCGGCACCCGCTTGGCCTCGGGCTTCGGCGCGGCGGCCTCGGGCTTCTGCGTCCCAGGCGTGGGCTTCGGAGCCCCGGGCGCCGGCTTGGGCTTGGGCGCAGGCTCGGCCTTGGGCAGCACCGCGGTCTCGGCGTCCTCGACCTTCGGCAGCACGGCCGTCTCGTCGATCACCGGCTTCGGCAGCTCCCGGGTGGTCTCGCTGTCGGACTCGGCGGCCGGCTCCTCGATCCTGGGGAGCACCGCGGTCCGGTCCGCCTCGGCCTCGGCGGCCTTCCGGGCCTCCTCCGCCCGCTGCAGCGCCTCTTCGGCGCGCCGCCGCTGCTCCTCCCGCTGCAGGTCGCGCTGGCGCTGGAGTTCGACCCGGGCGGCCTCCTCGGCGGCGGCCTTGCGGGCAGCGGCGGCCTCGGCGGCGAGGCGGGCCTGCTCGGCTGCCTGCCGCTCGGCCTCCGCCGCGGCCTTGCGGGCGGCTTCCGCCTCGGCGGCGAGGCGGGCTTCCTCGGCGGCCTTGCGTTCCTGCTCCGCCTTGACGCGGGCGGCCTCCTCCGCGGCCAGCCGGTCCTTCTCGGCCTGCTCGGCGCGCAGTTCCTCCAGCAGCGCGAGCCGCTTGCGCTCGGCCTCCTCGGCGGCCTTGCGGGCGGCTTCGGCCTCGGCGGCCTTGCGGGCGGCCTCCTCGCGGGCCTTGCGTTCCTGCTCGGCCTTGGCGAGCTTCTCCTGGTCGGAGAGCGGCAGCTCGCGGTCGAGCCGGTGCCGGATGGCGGTGGTGACAACGGCGGGCGCCTGGCTGCCGTCGACGACCAGGTAGCGGGCCGGGTCGGCGGCGGCCAGCGCGAGGAACCCGGAGCGGACCCGCTGGTGGAACTCGGTGGGCTCGGACTCCAGCCGGTCGAGCGCCTCGGTGAAACGATCCCGCGCGGCGGTCGGGTCGACGTCGAGCACGACGGTCAGATCGGGCACCAGCCCGCCGGTGGCCCAGCGGGAGATCCGGGCGACCTCGGTGGCCGCCAGGTCGCGGCCCGCGCCCTGGTAGGCGATGGAGGAGTCCATGTAGCGGTCGGTGATGACGACGGCTCCGCGCTCCAGGGCCGGCCGGATCACGTTCTCGACGTGCTCGGCCCGGTCGGCGGCGTAGATCAGCGCTTCGGCGCGGTGCGACAGGCCGGTGTTGCCGACGTCCAGGACGAGGGCGCGCAGCCGCTGCCCGATCGGGGAGCCGCCGGGTTCGCGGGTGACGACGACCTCGTGGCCCTTGGCGCGGATCCATTCGGCGAGCGCCTGCGCCTGGGTGGACTTGCCGGCGCCGTCGCCGCCCTCCAGGGCGATGAAGTAGCCCTTGCCGGCCACCCGGTGCGGTGCGGCCCCGGCACCACCGCGGACGGCCTGGACGAGCTCCCGGCCGAACGGGACCACGCCGCGCTGGTCGTCGGTCTTCAGCAGGACGACGGCGGCGAGCACCAGGGTGAGCAGTCCGGCAGTGGACACGGCGAGCGCGGCGCCGCCGTGGATGAAGGTGAAGCTGCCGGCGCGGACCTGGCCGAGCGAGACCTCGCCGTAGGCGGCGGCCAGCAGCGGCATGCCGATCAGGGCGACGGCGACGACCACCCGCAGCACGGCGTACAGGTGCTCGGTGACCTTGCCGAGGCGGATCTCCTCGATCTCCTGGGCGAGCAGTCCGCGCCCGGTGGCGATGACCACGCCGGCGGCGAGGCCGGCCAGCATGGTGAACAGCAGCACCAGGACGAAGTCGAGGACCAGCCCGGCGAGGATCAGCGCCACGCCGGCGGTGACCAGGCCGAGGGCGAGCAGCCGGCGGCGGGACAGGCCGGGCAGGGTGGCGCGGCTGAGCCGGATGCCGATGGCGGGCGCGCCGGCGGCGGCGAGCACCACCAGGCCGTAGCCGATCGGGCCGGCCAGGTGCTCGGTGGCGGTGAGCAGCCCGAGCGCGGCGACGCCCGCCATCGAGGCGTAGGCGGCGGCGATCGAGAAGGTGAAGTACGGGGCGGAGCCGGTGCGGCCCTTCTTCAGGGACGGGCCGGGCGTGGCGTCCGTGGGCGCGCGCAGACCCTGCAGCGGGGAGCGCGGCGCGGCGGTGGCCCCGGCGGGCAGCTCCTGGAAGTACAGCAGTGCGGCGTTGACGGCGAACAGCGCGGCGGTGCCGAGTGCGGCGGCGGTGAGCTGGTGGTCGCGCAGCCAGTGCAGGCCCACTGCGGCGAGCACGTTGTTGAGCAGCGTGAAGCCGATCAGTCCGGTGGCGGCCAGCGGCAGCGACGCCCAGCCGGTGCGCAGGTCGAGGGTGCGGACGGCGTCCAGCGAGGCGGCGGCCGGCGGGCCCGCCTGTTCGGGGACGGCCAGCAGCCCGGGGACGGCGGCGTCCTTGCCGATGGTCCAGACCCGTTCGGCGGCGCCGGCCAGGAACACCGAGCCGAGCAGCGCCCAGGTGGCGGAGCCGGGCGACCAGATCACCCACCAGGGGGCGAGGCCGATCAGCAGGGCGCGGAACAGATCCGCGCCGAGCAGGCTCCAGCGCCGGTCGATCCGGCCGCCGACCAGGGCGTGCACCGGGCCGAGCAGGGCCGCCCCGAACAGGCCGGAGGCGAGCAGCCGGGCCGCGAACAGGGCGGCGACGGCCAGCGCGAGCGAGCGGTAGCCGTGCCCGAACTGCCCGCCGAGCACGGCGGCGACCACGGTGAGCGGGACGAGCACCAGAACGGACAGCCGGTCGGCGGTGCCGCCGACCAGCTGGGTGGTCCACAGCTTCCGGTAGGGCCGCAGCCGGAGCAACGCGCGGGCCCGTTCGCCGGGCGTCCCGGCGGGGGCGACCTCGGGGAGGCCGCGGGCGGCGGCGCGTGCGGTGGGGGGCGGCTCCTCGCTCGTCATACCGTCAGCGTAGCGAGTGCGCGGGCCTGACCTTAACGGGCCCGCCCGGATTCGAACAGGCCCGTTACGCAGCGTCCGTCAGCTCTCCTCGGATGTGTTCTCCGCGGTGGCGGACTTCTTCGCCGCGGTCTTCGCCGCCGTTTTCTTGGCCGCGGTGGTCTTCGCCGCGGTGGTCTTCGCCGCGGTGGTCTTCTTCGCCGCCGTCTTCTTGGCCGCGGCGGTCTTGGTCGCTGCGGTCTTGGTCGCTGCGGTCTTGGTCGCCGTGGTCTTCTTGGCGGCCGTGGCGGTCTTCTTCGCCGGGGCCTTCTTGGCGGCCTTCTTCACCGGTCCGCGGGCGCGCTTCTCGGCGAGCAGCTCGAACGCCCGCTCCGGGGTGATGGTCTCCACCTCGTCGTCCTTGCGGAGCGTCGCGTTGGTCTCCCCGTCGGTGACGTACGGCCCGAACCGGCCGTCCTTGACCACCACGGGCTTCTCGCTGACCGGGTCGTTGCCGAGCTCCTTCAGCGGGGCGGCCGCGGCGGCCCGGCCGCGCTGCTTGGGCTGGGCGTAGATCGCCAGCGCCTCGTCCAGGGTGATGCTGAGCAGCTGGTCCTCGCTGGTCAGCGACCGCGAGTCGGTGCCGCGCTTGAGGTACGGGCCGTAGCGGCCGTTCTGCGCGGTGATCTCGTTGCCCTCGGGGTCGGTGCCGACCACCCGGGGCAGCGAGAGCAGGCGCAGCGCGTCATCGAGCGTGACGGTGTCCAGGTCCATGGACTTGAACAGCGAGGCGGTGCGCGGCTTGACGGCGTTCTTGCCGGTCTTCGGGGTGCCCTCGGGGAGCACCTCGGTGACGTACGGGCCGTAGCGGCCGGCCTTGGCGACCAGCGGGTTGCCGCTGATCGGGTCGGTGCCGAGTTCGCGCTCGCCGCTGGGCTTGGCGAACAGTTCCTCGGCGAGCTCGACGGTCAGCTCGTCCGGCGGCAGCTCGTCGGGGACGTCGGCGCGCTGCTCGGGCTCGCCCTCGACGGCGGCCGGGCGCGTCACGTACGGGCCGAAGCGGCCGACCCGGAGCACGATGCCGTCGCCGATCGGGAAGGAGCTGATCTCCCGGGCGTCGATCGCGCCGAGGTCGGTGACCAGTTCCTTCAGGCCGCCGAGGTGGTCGCCGTCACCGTTGCCCGCGCCGGCGGCGGCCGATCCGTCGGCCTCGCCCTCACCGAAGTAGAAGCGCTTGAGCCACGGCACGGACTCGGCCTGGCCGGCCGCGATCCGGTCGAGGTCGTCCTCCATCTTCGCGGTGAAGTCGTAGTCGACCAGCCGGCCGAAGTGCTTCTCCAGCAGGTTGACCACGGCGAAGGAGAGGAAGGACGGCACCAGGGCGGTGCCCTTCTTGAAGACGTACTTCCGGTTGATGATCGTGTCGATGATCGACGCGTAGGTGGACGGGCGGCCGATCTCGCGGTCTTCCAGCTCCTTGACCAGCGAGGCCTCGGTGTACCGGGCCGGCGGCTTGGTGGCGTGACCCTCCGGGGTGAGCCGCTCGGCGGCCAGCGGGTCGCCCTCGGCCACCTGCGGCAGCCGGCGCTCGCGGTCGTCCAGCTCGGCGTTCGGGTCGTCGGCGCCCTCGACGTAGGCCTTCAGGAAGCCGTGGAAGGTGATGATCTTGCCGGAGGCGGAGAACTCGGCGTCCCGGCCGTCGGCGGAACGGCCACCGACCTTGACGGTGACGGACTGGCCGACCGCGTCCTTCATCTGGGAGGCGACGGTGCGCATCCAGATCAGCTCGTACAGCCGGAAGTCGTCGCCGGCCAGCCCGGTCTCGGCGGGCGTGCGGAACCGGTCGCCGGACGGGCGGATCGCCTCGTGCGCCTCCTGCGCGTTCTTCACCTTGGAGGCGTAGGTGCGCGGCGCGGACGGCAGGTAGTCGGCCCCGTACAGCTGGGTGACCTGCGCGCGGGCCGCGACGACCGCGGTCTCCGACAGCGTGGTCGAGTCGGTACGCATATAGGTGATGAAGCCGTTCTCGTACAGCTTCTGCGCGACCTGCATGGTCCGCTTGGCGCCGAAGCCCAGCTTCCGGCTGGCCTCCTGCTGCAGCGTGGTGGTGCGGAACGGCGCGTACGGGGAGCGGCGGTACGGCTTGGACTCGACGCTGCGGACGCTGAACGCGGTCTGCTCCAGCGCGGCGGCCAGCGTGCGGGCGGCCTGCTCGTCCAGGTGCAGGGTGTTCGCGGCGTTCTTCAGGCGACCGTCGGTGCCGAAGTCGCGGCCGGTGGCCACCCGCTTGCCGTCCACGGTGACCAGCCGGGCGCCGAAGCTCTCGGGGTTGGCCGCGTCGGCGGCGGTGCGGCCGGTGGCGAAGGTGCCGACCAAGTCCCAGTAGGAGGCGGAGGTGAAGGCGATCCGCTCGCGCTCGCGCTCGACCACCAGGCGGGTGGCGACCGACTGGACCCGGCCCGCCGACAGCTTCGGCATGACCTTCTTCCACAGCACCGGGGAGACCTCGTAGCCGTAGAGGCGGTCCAGGATGCGGCGGGTCTCCTGCGCGTCGACCAGGCGCTTGTTCAGGTGGCGCGGGTTGCGCACGGCCTCCTGGATGGCGTCCTTGGTGATCTCATGGAAGACCATCCGGTGCACCGGCACCTTGGGCTTCAGCACCTCCTGCAGGTGCCAGGCGATCGCCTCGCCCTCGCGGTCCTCATCGGTGGCCAGGAAGAGCTCGTCGGACTCCTTGAGCAGCGACTTCAGCTTGGTGACCTGGGACTTCTTGTCCGGGTTCACCACGTAGATCGGCGCGAAGTCGTGGTCCACGTCGACTCCGAGGCGGCGCACCTCGCCGGTGTACTCGTCCGGAACCTCGGCGGCCGTGCCGGGCAGATCGCGGATGTGACCGACGCTGGCCTCGACGATGTAGCCGGGGCCGAGGTAGCCCTTGATCGTCTTGGCCTTGGCCGGCGACTCGACGATGACGAGTCGCTTGCCGTGCGCGGTCTCGCTGCTCGGGGACACCTTCGCTCTTCTCTCCCGGTCGTAACCAAAGCTCCTGGGCTGTCGCACCAGCGACGGTCCCACCAGCGGAGTGTGACCGTACCCTGGCCACCCTTGTCAAACGGACGGATACCGCTTTTTCACCGGCAAGGCCGACCGACGCCACTCGAACGGTAACCCGATGGCCGCTCTTCGGGCATGTCTTTCCGGGGCAAGCAGGCCTTCCACCGGGCCCGGACCGGCGCGTCCACGGGCGGTCCGGGCGGGTTTATCGGCATCCCGGACGGCGGGGGAAGGAGAGCGGAACAGTGCGCTCCGTAATCGGGCCGGGCCGTCCCGAACGGGAACGGGCAACCGTGCGTCGGCGGGCGGTTCGCTCGGCGCGGAGCCTGGCGGGGCCGGTTCGCTCCGGGCAACCGTGCGTCGGCGGGCGGTTCGCTCGGCGCGGGGCCTGCGGGGACGGCTCGCTCGGCGCGGGGCCTGCGGGGCCGGTTCGCTCAGCGCAGGGCGAGCGCGAGCAGGGACAGGCCGCCCGCCAGCGCCGAGGTGCCGAGCAGCGCCCAGAACAGGTCGGCGGGCAGCGAGGGCAGTTCCTGGTGCGCGGCCAGCACCACCCGGTCCGGCCGCCTCGGGTCGTATGCGACCTGAACGGCCGCGCCGGCTGCCAGCTGCGGCGGGCGGCGCAGCGGGGTGTGCCCGCGCGGGCGGGCCAGCACCAGGCGGCCCCGCGGGTCGGGGCGCAGCTCGTGGACGGTGCCGAGGCCGGCGTCGGCGGGCCCGCCGGCGGTGTCCACGGGGTAGGAGAGCAGCGGGCTGCTGTCCATCGCCTCGGTCCGGTCCGGGTCGGCGACCACCTGGGCGGTGGCGGGCACGCCGTACCGGCGCAGGTGGTGGCGAAGGCGCAGTTCCACGGCGCACCACAGCAGCAGCGCGCTCCCGAAGACCGCCAGGACCGCCCCGCCCACCAGCGTCGTCGGCGTCTCCACCCGGTCCTCCCCCGCACTGCCCACAGCCTGTGGACAGCACCCTGGCACCCGGTGGACAACCGGCGGCGGACACTCGGCGTCCGACGGACCACACCCGGGAAACGCCAGGGTGAACACGGCGGCCGCCCGGGGCCGATGGTGTCCAACGCGGCCGGGCCGCACAGGTCACCCGGAGCTTCGACCACGGGAACGCGCCCTGTCGAGGCTCCGGGTGACCAATGTCACCGCCTGCGCACCGGCCGGCTCTGCCCGCCCGGCTCCGGTCGGCTCAGCCCGCCCGGCCCGGGCTCCGGCCGGCTCAGCGGACCGGCTCGATGAACCCCTGCTCGGTGAGCAGCCGCAGCGACTCGGGTACCCGGGCCCGCAACTGCGCCGCGTCCTCGCCGAGCAGTTGGGCGATCGCGTCGATGATCTCCCCGGCGGCCAGCGTGCCGTCGCAGACGCCGACGAAACCCGCGCCGACGGTGTCCACCTTGGTGGCGCGCCGCATGCCCCGGTTGTGCCGGAGCACCACGTGCTCGGGGTCCTCGGAGCCGGGCGCGCCGATCTGCTCCTGCACCACCTCGTCGGCGAGCAGGTAGCGGGCGGCCAGCAGCCCGGCGTCGTCGTGGCCGCGCAGGAAGTCCTGGCGGGCGAACCACTCCTCGATGTGCGGGCCGAGCGGCTGCTCCACCGGGTGCGGCCACTCCTCGATCCGGACCACCGGGTCGGCCGCGCCGGACGCCCGCAGGGTGATCCAGCCGAAGCCGATGCCCTCCACGCCGGCCGCCTCGAAGCTGTCCAGCCACTCCTCGTACCGGGCCCGGTACTCGTCGCCGCGGTGGTCGCCACCGTCGCGCAGCCACAGCTCGGCGTACTGGGCGATGTCCTGCACCTCGCGCTGCACCACCCAGGCGTCCAGGCCGGTGCCGGCCACCCAGCCGGCCAGCCGGTCGCGCCAGTCCTCGCTCTTGACGTGCTGCCAGTTCGCCAGCAGCTGGCAGTAGCCGCCGGGCTCCAGGTGGTCGGCGGCGCCGCGCACCACGCTGCGGCACAGCTCGTCGCCGGCCATCCCGCCGTCCCGGTAGGTGAACCGGCCCGCCGGGGAGATCACGAACGGCGGGTTGGAGACGATCAGGTCGAAGCGCCGCTCGCCGATCGGCTCGTACAGGCTGCCCTCGGCGGTGGTGACGTTGTCGAAGCCGGACAGCGCGGCGGTCAGCCGGGTGAAGTGCAGGGCACGCGGGTTGAGGTCGGTGGCGGTGACCCGCTGGGCGTGCCGGACCGCGTGCAGCGCCTGCACGCCGGAACCGGAGCCCAGGTCCAGCACCTCGCGGACCGGGCGACGCACCGTCAGGTTGGCCAGCGTGGTGGACGCGCCGCCCACCCCGAGCACCAGGTCGCGGCGCTCGATGCCGGCCGCCGTCCGCCCGGAGCCGATGCCGCCCGCGCCGCCGACGGCGCAGCCGAGGTCGGACACCACCCAGGCGGCCGCGCTGGGCAGGCCGGCCACCTCGTCGGCGTACGGCCGCACGTCGACGGTGGCGCGCAGCTCTGCGCCGTCGCGCACCAGCCAGCCGTCCGCCAGTAGGCCCTCGACGGGCAGGGCGGCCGCGGCGGCGGCCTCCGGCACCGGCTGTTGCAGCAGGAACAGCCGCACCAGGGTCTCCAGCGGCGAGCCGCCACGGGTCGCCCGCAGCGCCGGGACGGCCTCGCTGCGGGCCAGCGCCGCGTACGCGGCCGGGCCGAGCAGGTCGAGCAATCCATCGGCGGTGAAGGAGGCCTTCAGCAGCGCCTCCCGCAGTTCCGCCGTCCGGCCGGTATCAAGAACGGGGCTGTTCGTCACCCCGCCATTCTCCCCCGTCCACCGGCCCGGCCCGTCCACCGCACCCGGCGACGGACCGACGGGACCTCAGCTCTTGCTCGGCGACGGCGAGCCGGAGCCCTGGCCGGGTGCCCCGGAGGACGGGGCCCCGTTGCCGCCGGGCGACGCGGACGCGTCCGGGGACGCGCCCCCGGACGGGTTGGCGCCGCCGGACGGATCGGCGGCGGGTGCGCCGGTGGAGGCCGCCTTGCAGCCGGGCTGCTTCTTGAGCGCGGCGCCGAGGTCGCCGCTCTGCAGCGTGGCGAGCGCGCCGGTGGAGACCTGGGACAGGCGCTGCACCTGGTCGCCGACGCTGCGCAGGCCGTCCGCGAACTTGGCCTGATCGGCGTTGGTCAGCCCGTCCAGCTTCTTCTGCGCGTCCAGATAGCCCTGGGCGACCTGCTTCAGCTCGTTGACGGCGTCCTGCTGGACCTTCGCCCCGTTGTCGATCTTCGGCGCGCCGGCCTTCTGCACGGCGTCCGCCAGCTGCTGGTTGGTGGTGGCCAGCGCGGCCAGGTCGGTGGACAGCCGCTTCTGCAGGTCGACGGGGGACTCGCCGTCCTTGACGTTCCCGGTGTCGGCAAGCGCCGCCCGGGACTGCGAGATCGGGTCCCTCGCGGCATCACAGACGTTCTTCGCCCAGCCGTCGAGCTTCTTCGCCGAGTCGTCGGCGGAACAGCCGACAGCGGCGAGCGCGAGCAGCGCGCCGAGCGCGGAGACGGTGACCAGTCGCTTCTTCACCGGGGCCCTTTCGGTCGCTGACACCCGGTCCCGGGCATCGACCAGCGAACCTACACGGCCGCCCGCCCCGGCCTGCGCGGAAGGCCTCAGCCAGAGGCATCCGGGCAGCTCAGCGGCCTGGGCCCGGCTCCGGTCCACCGGTGCGCGGGGAGCAGGGGGGCCTCACACGTCGGCGTCGGTCGGGGAGACCGACCAGCTCATCCGGATCACCCCGCCGTCGGCGCCGTTGCCGACCTCGACGTCCTCGACCAGGCCGGTGATGACCGCCAGGCCGAGCGCGTCCTCGTCCTCCGAGCCGCCGCCTTCAGCACCGGCGGCCTGCGCCGGGCCGGCCTCGTCGGCGACCTCGATGAGAAAACGCTTCTCCTGCTCGATCAGCGCGACCCGGACCGCGCCGTCCACGCCGTTGCGCTGGTGCAGCGCCACCGCGCGGGAGCAGGCCTCGCCCACCGCGAGCCGCAACTCGTCGAGCACCGACTCGTCCACCCCGGCGCGTCTGGCCACCGCGGCGGCCACCAGCCTGGCGGTCCGCACGTGCTCGGGCAGTGCGCTGAATCGAAGTTCGACGGTTGCCATGTCTCCCCTCCGGGGTTGCTCCCCGCCGCAGGGCACTCCGGCCCTCGCGGCGGCGGCGGGAACACCGACCACGCCGGCCGGGCAGGGCTCAGCGCCCGGCCGACCGGCGGCGGTCGATCGAGAAGATTCGGTTGGAACGGCGGACCGACGGAAGGATCAGTCGGTCGCCGCGACGGCGTCGTCCACCGAGTTGTGGATCGGGAACACCTTGGTCAGACCGGTGATCCGGAAGATCTTCAGGATGCGCTCCTGGTTGCACACCAGGCGCAGCGAGCCCTCGTGCGCGCGCACCCGCTTCAGGCCACCGACCAGCACACCGAGGCCGGTGGAGTCGAGGAAGTCCACGCCCTCCATGTCCACGACCAAGTGGTAGTTGCCGTCGTTGACGAGCTCGACAAGCTGCTCACGCAGCTTGGGGGCGGTGTACACATCGATCTCGCCGCCAACCTCGACGACCGTGCGATCGCCGACAGTACGGGTCGACAGGGACAGGTCCACGGAACCTCCAGCACCTTGCCTTGCTACGTCATTGCGATCTTCAGCCCCGTGGCTGCGACCACGTGGTCGCAGGCCCAGGGCGCGGCAGACCGGCAGGTCGGAGCCTCGGTTTCTGCGGCCCTCGGCCATGCGGCCGTCACGGGCTTCATTCAACCACTTGCGACCATGGGCGCACGATGGTTAACAGCGATTCTCCGTCACGCCGGTGACACACTGGGTCTTCATGCCGCCCCGTCACCACCAGCCCGAGGCCCTGCTCGCGACGCTTTCCACCGAACGCGGCAGGTCGGATCGCCTCACCCATACGGAGCAATTGCCCGCACGGGAGGCGCGCTACGCCCCTTGGCCGGAAGGAATTCGTCAGGAGGTGGTCGCGTCCGCCGCCCGGCTGGGCGTGCTGCTGCCCTGGGCGCACCAGGCCGAGGCCATGGACCTGGCCGCGGCCGGGCGGACCACGGTGATCGCGACCGGTACTGCCTCGGGCAAGTCGCTGGGCTATCTGGCCCCCGTGCTGAGCGACCTGCTGACCGGCACCGAGGCCCGCAACGGACGCGGCGCCACCGCGTTGTACCTCGCCCCGACCAAGGCGCTGGCCGCCGACCAGCGCCGGCGCGCCGCCGAACTTGTCCCCGACCGGGTCCGGGTGGCGCTCTACGACGGCGACACGCCGCCGCAGGAGCGCGAGTGGGTCCGCCAGTACGCGTCGTACGTGCTGACCAACCCCGACATGCTGCACCGGGGCATACTCCCCGCCCACCCGCGCTGGTCGTCCTTCCTGAAGGCGCTGAAGTACGTGGTGATCGACGAGTGCCACACCTACCGCGGCGTGTTCGGCTCGCACGTCGCCCAGGTACTGCGCCGGCTGCGACGGCTGTGCGCCCGTTACGGCGCGTCGCCGACCTTCCTGCTGGCCTCCGCCACCACCGCCGAGCCGGCCGTCACCGCGCAGCGACTCACCGGCCTGCCCGCGACCGCCGTCACCGAGGACTGCTCGCCACGCGGCCCGCTGGTGTTCGCGCTGTGGGAACCGCCACTGACCGAGAACGTCGGCGAGCACGGCGCGCCCGTCCGTCGCTCCGCCACCGCCGAGGCCGGCCACCTGCTCACCGACCTCGTCCACGGCGGCACCCGGACGGTGGTCTTCGTCCGCTCCCGCCGGGCCGCCGAACTGGTCGCCCTGCAGGCCCAGGAACAGCTCGGCCAACCGCTCGCCGCCCGGGTGGCCGCCTACCGCGGCGGCTACCTGGCCGAGGAGCGACGCGCCCTGGAGCGCGACCTGCACACCGGCCGGCTGCTCGGCCTGGCCTCCACCTCCGCGCTGGAACTCGGCGTGGACGTCTCCGGCCTGGACGCCGTCCTGCTGGCCGGCTACCCCGGCACCCGGGCCTCGCTCTGGCAGCAGGCCGGACGCGCCGGACGCGAGGGCCAGGGCGCACTGGCGGTGCTGATCGCCCGCGACGACCCGCTGGACACCTATCTCGTCCACCACCCCGACGCACTGTTCGCCACCCCGGTGGAGGCGACCGTCCTCGACCCCGACAACCCGCACGTGCTCGCCCCGCACCTGTGCGCGGCCGCCGCGGAACTGCCGCTCACCGACGCCGACCTGGAGCTCTTCGGCCCGTCCAGCGAGCCGCTGCTCCCGGTGCTGGAGCGGCGCGGACTGCTGCGCCGCCGGAGCGACGGCTCCTGGTACTGGACCCGCCGGGAACGCGCCGTGGACGGCGTCGACCTGCGCGGCAGCGGCGGCAGCCCTGTGCAGATCGTCGAGGCGGACACCGGGCGGCTGCTCGGCACCGTGGACGCCGAGGCCGCGCACACCACCGTGCACACCGGCGCCGTCCACCTGCACCAGGGACGCACCTACCTGGTCCGGGAGTTCGACCTGGAGTCCTCGGTCGCACTGGTCTCCCCCGCGAATCCGCCGTACACCACCTCCGCGCGGGACGTCACCTCGATCTCGATCCTCTCCACCGACACCACCGAGGAGTGGGGCGAGGCCCAGCTCAGCTTCGGCTCGGTGGAAGTGGTCAACCAGGTCGTCGGCTACCTGCGCAAGCAGATCTCCACCGGCGAGATCCTCGGCGAGAGCAAGCTCGACCTGCCGCCCCGCACCCTGCGCACCCGGGCCGTCTGGTGGTCCGTCACCGAGGACCAACTCCTCGACGCGACCATCCCGTTCGACCAGCTTCCCGGCGCGGCCCACGCCGCCGAACACGCCTCGATCGGGCTCCTTCCGCTGTTCGCCACCTGCGACCGCTGGGACATCGGCGGTGTCTCCGTGCCACTGCACCCCGACACCGGCCTCCCCACCGTCTTCGTCTACGACGGCCACTCCGGCGGCGCGGGCTTCGCCGAACGCGGCTTCCGCCGCGCCGTGGAGTGGCTGACCGCGACCCGGGACGCCATCGCCGCGTGCGAGTGCGATCGCGGGTGTCCGTCCTGCGTCCAGTCCCCCAAGTGCGGAAACGGCAACGATCCCCTCGACAAGGCCGCCGCCATCCGCCTGCTCACCATCCTTCTCGCCCATGCCCCCAGCCGGCCGGGCAGCACCGACACCTCCGACGCGTCCGACGCATCCGATGCCCCCGGCGCTTCCGGTGACGACGGGGCCGGCTCGGCTGATTGACGGTCCGTCCGCTTCACCGGCGTTGTCGCCCCAGGGCCCACAGCGGGCCGGCCCGGGAGCGGGCTCGCGCCGGGCCGAGCGGGACGGGCAGGCCGCGAATCGGGACCTGGACGACCACCTCCACCGCGTCCTGGTCCGGCAGGGCGTGGCAGGAGACGAGTTCGGCGCGCTCCTGAGCCCGAGTCAGCTCGGCTGCCCGGCCGCAGCCGCCGTCCGGGTCGAGCAGCAGTCGGTCGGCTGCGGCCAGCGCGGCCAGATCGGCCGCCGACTCGGCGCGATGGCGCGCGACCACCACCTGGCCGACCATCAGGCAGGCCGAGAACACCACCACGCCCAGCAGGCCCAGCGCGACCAGCCATACCGTCGCCGACCCGCAGTCGGACTCGGCGGCCCGAATGGGCCGCCGGTGTCGCTCTCGCACGGCGGTCACCTCCTCTCGGAATCTCAGCTTTCGTTGGTCAGCACGTCCTCGCGGGCGCTCACCGCGGTGGCGGTGAGGCGGACCGACAGGAGAACGGCGAGGCGACCAGGCCCAGGGCAGGGGGCCTCGACGGTGACCCGGGCGGTGGTGGCGTCCAGCGCGACGGCAACCTTCGCACCCTCCGGAGCGGCTGCCGCGGCAACCGCTGCCGCATCGCCGTCCCCTCGGGCGGCGGCCCGGGCACCGGCCCGGGCCGCGTCCACACAGCGGATCTGGGCACCGGCGGCAGCCACTCCCCAGATCAGCATCGCCGCGAGCAGCACCAGGGCAGGCAGGGCCACCGCCGTCTCGGCGGTGACCATCCCCGAGTCCGGCGCCCCGGTGCGGCCGGCCCGGCGCTCACGCCGCATGCAGAGCCCGGCCGAGGATCTCCGACAGCGCGCCGGAGACCGTGTCGCTGGTCACCACCTTGTAGAGCACCGCCGCGAAGGCACAGGCCGCCACCGTGCCGATCGCGTACTCGGCGGTGCTCATCCCGGCGTCCGGCGGCCCCTCCGCCATCGTTCGGTACCGGTGGCGCAGCCAGCCGCCGATCCGGCGGGTGACGCGTACTGCGAGCGCCGGTCGGACCGGCAGGGACAGTGTCGTCATCGGTGAAATCCCTTCGTAGGCGTGGAAATTCGAGCGGCTCGTGACTCAGAGCCGCTGGGAAAAGATGCTGGTCAGGCCCATCACCACCGGCACCACGCCGATCAGCACGAATGCGGGCAGGAAGCAGAGCCCGAGCGGTGCGGTCGCCAGGACGCCGGCCCGGCGGACCCTCGCGTGCGCCGCTCGTGCCGCCGCCGCCCGCTGGGACTGGGCGAGGCCGGCGAGCGCGGTGGCCGGTGGTGCGCCGCTGAGTGTGGTGCGGGCCAGGCAGCGGGCGAGTGGGGCCATCGGCGGGCAGTCGGCGGCCAGTTGCTCCCAGCAACGCTCCGGGGAGGCGCCGAGGGCCAGCTGGGCCGCGACGCCGGACAGGCGGTCCCGCATCGGGGACGGGACGCTGTCCGCGACCGCGAAGGCCGCTCCGGCCGGGGAGCCGCTCGAACCGAGACAAGCCGCCAGCAGCTCGGCGGTCAGCGGCAGTTGACGAACCAACCAGTCCCGCTCGGCGGTCCGTCGCCGCTCGCCGGGCGACCTGACCCGGGGCAGCAACCGCCACCCCGCCCAGCCCGCCACCAACCCGACCGCCGGGCCGGCCCAGCCGCCGACCAGAACGGCGGCGGACACCCCGAGCAGCACGGCCAGCGGCCGGTCGTCCGCCACCCAGCGGATCGCCCGCCGTGCGGCCGCCCCGCCCCGGCCGGCCCTCGCGGGAACGGACGCCAGCGCCGGGACGCAGCGCCCGGCCCTGCGCCGGGTCGCCCGCCCACGCACCGCTGCCAGCGCCTCGCCGGCCAGGCCCACGGCGGCCACCGGCACCAGGATCACCATGGCACCCACCGCACCTCCACCAAGACCTCCATCAACACCTCCACCGAAACCTCCATCGATGCCTCCGCCGACTCGAACTCGGATCATTCGCCCTGCGGTTGGAGCGGTTTCCCCACGCCGCCGGATGGGTCGCCCCGGGCCCGGGGGGCCGCCACATCCGTTCACTCCCACCGGTCCGCCCTGACCGCCAGTTGATCCCCCGCCAGGGAGGGTGCGGCGGCAAGCCACCGGTCCTGCCGGGAGCGGGAGATCCCGCAACCGGAGGCCACCGCCCGGACCGGGTCGGGCCGAACCTTGCGCAGAACCTCGGGCTGGGCTTCGGCTCGGATCGGACGGGACTGGGCCGGGGCATCCTCGGCCGCCCGGACGATCCGGGCGGTCCAGACGATGCCGGCGGCCTCCAGGGCGGCCCCGGCAAGCAGGCTGAGCAGGCCCGCCGGGGTGTGCAGCAGGACCTGCGCCGGGTGGGCGCCGAGCGCGCCGCCCAGTCCCATGCCCACGACAGGCAGGGCGGCCAGCACGATCACAGTGGTGCGTGGACCCGCGAGTTCGCCCGCGATCTCCTCGGCGAGCGCCCGTTCGGCGCGCAGCGCGTCCGCGACCTGCTCCAGGCCGAACGCCAGCCCCGTGCCGCTCTCGGTGCTGACCCGCCAGCAGGCCGCGACCGCCGCCGCGCCCTCCCCACCGGGCAGTTCGGCCACCAGCCGGAGGGCTGCGGCCAGGTCGGCCCCGTAGCGGCCCGCCGCCAGCCGGGCCGTCGGCTCGGGGCCGAGCCGACGGGCCCAGTCGGGGACGGCCCGGGAGAGCACGGAGTGCATGGCCTGCTCAGGTGTCGCGCCGCTGCGCAGTTCGGCCGCCAGGCCGGCACACAGGTCGATCACCGCCGCGGCCCTTCGCCGCGCCGCGCGACCCGCGGTGTACCGGGCACGCCATTTGCGGATCGGAATCACCGCACAGGCCGCCCCGATCAACGGAAGCACCGAGGCGGTGTTCTGCCCGACCGCCGCTCCGGCCGGGAGCAGCAGCAGTTCGGGCACCAGCCAGCGCGGCCGCCGTCGCCGCCACCCGGACCGGATCCGGGCGAGCCGGCCGTCCGGTACCCGATGTCCGTTCAGTATCCGCCGCAGCCGCCCGTCACCGCGCTGCCGGTGCCGGGCCGCCGTCAGCCAGACCGCCCCGAACAGCGCCGCGCCGAGCCCGGCGACCGCACCGAGCACGGCTGCCGCGCCGGCGATGCCGTCGGCCGGCGGCATCGCCGCCAGGGCTCCGAACTCCCCTGCCATCACGACCTCCTGACCTCTGAGCGCAGCAGCCGCCACGCGGCCACCCCGATCACGCAGAGCCCGATCACCCACATCAGCTCGATCTGACGCAGCGTCATGTCACCTCCACCGGGGTTTCGCAAGAGGGTGCGTCAACCGAACCGGCGTCCTGCTCGGCCGAATCGGGTGCGGAGACCGCCTCGGGGTGCGGGGGCAGCTCGACGCCGCGTTCGGCGCAGAGGTCCCGCAGCCTGGTCCAGCCGGGGCCGGGGCGGCTGCGTCCGTCGCGATCGAAATGGACGGCGGCGGTGGTGCCGGTCAAACCGTCCGGGTCGGCGACCAGCAGGTGCAGGCCGGTGACCCGGCGGCGGCCGTCGGCACGGTCGCGACCGAGGTGGACGACGGCGTCGAGTCCGGCCCGGAGCTGGCTGTGCAACGACTGCCGGTCGAGTCCGGCGAGAGAGCCGAGGGCTTCCAGCCGGGCGGGCACGTCGGCCGCCGTGTTGGCGTGGACGGTGCCGCAGCCGCCTTCGTGGCCGGTGTTGAGGGCGGCCAGCAGGTCGACCACTTCGGCGCCGCGGACCTCGCCGACCACCAGCCGGTCGGGTCGCATCCGGAGGGCCTGTCGGACCAGGTCGCGCAGGGTCAGTTCACCCAGCGACTCCTGGTTGGGCGGTCGGGACTGGAGCCGGACGACGTGCGGATGGTCCGGCCGGAGTTCGGCGGAGTCCTCGGCCAGCACGATGCGTTCGTTGACCGGGACGAGCCCGAGCAGTGCGGCGAGCAGGGTGGTCTTGCCGCTGCCGGTGCCACCGGAGATCAGCAGCGACAGCCGGGCCCGGAGCACGGCGGCCAACAGGTCGGCGCCGGACGGGGGCAGGGCCCCGGCGGCCACCAGTTCGGCAAGCGTGAAGGGTGTGCTGCGGCAGGTGCGCAGCGAAATGTGGGTGCAGTCGGCGGCGATCGGCGGGAGGACGGCGTGCAACCTGGTGCCGTCGGACAGCCGGGCGTCCACCCAGGGCCGGGCGTCGTCCAGGCGGCGCCCGGCGGCGGTGGCCAGCCGGTGGGCGAGCCGGCGGACTGCGTCGGTGTTCGGGAAACGCACCTGGGGCGCGCGCTCCAGACCCTTGCCGCGGTCGATCCAGATCTGGTCGGGTCCGTTGACCAGAACGTCAGTGACGCCGGGTTCGGCCAGCAGCGGATCGAGCGGCCCGGCGCCGACGATCTCGGCGCGCAGGCTGCGGACGGTGTTGAGCACGTCGGCCCCGCCGAGCGGCGGCCGGGCGGCGCGCAGGGCGGCGGCGACCGAGCCCGTGGTGGGTGCGGCGCCCGCCTCGGCGAGCCGGAGCCGGACGACATCGACGAGTTCGGCGGCCCCGTCCGCGGGCAGGCCGCCGGGCGGCGGCCCGTCCCGTTCGGGCGCGGCCGGCGGCTGTCGGCGGACCAGATAGCGAACCGGCGGGCCGGTGCGCGGGCCGGCCTCGGCCGGGGCGACGTCCTCGGCGGGCCCCGGCGGGGCACCGTGCAGGGCCCGGGCGCGGGGTACGGGGATGCGCCGGTGGGTGCGGGTGATCGGCTGCCGGGCGGGCCTCGGTTCCCTGGTGTGCCCGTCGGTGGGCTCGGGGTGGGTGTTGACGGCGTGCAGGCGGTTGGCCATGGGTTCTCCTCAGGCCGCCACGACGGGCGGCATCGCTTCGGTCAGGAATTGCCCGCAGAACCGGGCCAGCGGCCCGCCGTCCCGCAGGCCGGGCGGGGCGCCCCGTTCGGCGTCCAGGGCGAGGCCGGGTTCGGGAGCGAGTTCCCCGGCCAGGCGCAGGTGCAGGCCGCGAGCGACATCGGCGGCCGTGAGGCCGGACGGCCCGGGGGTGCGGACGACGGCTCGCAGGTCGGCGAGCCGTATCCGGACGGCCGCGGCGACCCGGTCGGCGGCAGCCAGCGCGCGCAGTTCGGCGGGGACCACGAGCAGCCCGGTGTCGGACTGTTCGAGCGCCTGGGCGGCCGCCGCGTCGAGGTGTCTGGGCAGGTCGAGGACGACCAGCCCGCCGCGTCTGCGGGCGGCGGCCAGGACGCTGCACATGGCTTCGGCGGGGATGCTCAGGGTGTCGGAGCGGTCCCAGGACAGGGCGCTGAGCCGGTGCGGCTCGGGCAGCGCCCTGGCCAGCTCGGCGCCGCTGATCCGGCCGCGCGAGGCGGCCAAGTCCGGCCAGCGCAGGCCGCCGGCCTGTTCGGCGCCGAGCAGGACATCGAGTCCGCCGCCGAGTGGGTCTCCGTCGATCAGTATCGTGCGGTGTCCAGCCCGGGCAGCGCGGACCGCGAGCGCGCAGGCCAGCGTGGAGGCCCCGGCGCCGCCGCGTCCACCGAGCACGGCGACCGTGAGCGCGGGTGGCCCGACGCCTTCGGTGGCGTCGGCGATCCGGTCGAGCAGCCAGGGCTGTGCGTCTGGCAGGAACAGCACGTGCTCCGCGCCGAGCCGGACGGCGCGGACCCAGATCTCGCCGTCGTCGAGGTCGAGCCCGAGCAGCAGCACGCCGGGTCGGCGGGGCAGGCCGGCGCACTGCTCGGCGAGGTCGTCGCCGACCAGCACCAGTGGGGCGTTCTCCCACAGCCGGGCGGGCGGTGGGGCGCCGCTGAGCAGCCGCGGTTCGGCTCCGGCGGCGGCGCACAGGCGGGTGAGCTGTTCGGCGAGGGTCTCGTCGCCGGTGATGATCAGTGGCCCGGGCGGGGGCTCGGGGCCGGTGGCGTGCGGATCGGTGAGAAATGCGGACAAGGCGGGCCTCCGCGTGGTGCGGGATCGTCTGACGGCGCGTCGGACGCGGCGGCCCGGACGGGTCGGCGCGGCGGCGCGGACACCACGGTGAGGCACGGCCCGGAATGCGTCAGCCGAGTTCGCAATGCCTGTGGATAACCCGCCCCTGTGGATAACCGAGCTCACTCGGACGGGGGCCTAAACAGTTCGGAATTGACGCATCAGGGATACCAATATGACGCTCAATCCACTACGGAGAGTGACAAATGGGCGAACCTGAAGAACCCTCGACAGCGGCTCGGAAACCGCCGGAACACCCCCTCCGAACCGCACGTCACGCCACTCCCTGGAGGCTCAATTGCCTAGGAAAATGGCCCCGGACATGCGACGACCCCCGCCGGGGGGGAGAGCGGGGGTCGTCTATCCACGGCCCGACTCGGGGGGGAGGAGCCGGACCGGGTTAGCACGGTCGCGCGAACGATCCGTGACTTCCATGGTGTACCCGACCGCCCAGAAACACAAACCCGCACGCCCGTGGGTCCACCGAATGGCCGCCTGTTTTGCCGATCCCTCTATCCTCGGTTCCCGTGGACACCACCGAGAACGCCGACTTCGCCGACCGCGGTGCCGACTCCGACGCACCGGACTCCACCGAGCCCGTGACGGACACCACAGCGCCCACCCGACCCGGGTACGGCGTGCCGCGGACCGCCGCCTTCTTCGACCTCGACAAGACGATCATCGCCAAGTCCAGTGCGCTCGCCTTCAGCCGGCCGTTCTACCAGGGCGGCCTGATCAACCGTCGCTCCGTGGTGAAGAGCGCCTATGCCCAGTTCGTCTTCCTGGTCGGCGGCGCGGACCACGACCAGATGGAGAAAATGCGGGCCTACCTGTCGGCGCTCACCCGAGGCTGGAACGTCCAGCAGGTGCGGGAGATCGTCGCGGAGACGCTGCACGGCATGATCGACCCGATCATCTACGACGAGGCGGCCTCGCTGATCGAGCAGCACCACGCGGCCGGTCGGGACGTGGTGATCGTCAGCAGTTCGGGCTCCGAGGTGGTCGAGCCGATCGGCCAACTGCTGGGCGCCGACCACGTGATCGCCACCCGCCTGCACGTCGAGGACGGCCGCTACACCGGCGAGATCGAGTACTACGCGTACGCCGACAACAAGGCCATCGCGATCCGCGAGCTGGCCGAGCGGGAGGGCTACGACCTCGCCAACTGCTATGCGTACAGCGACTCCTCGACCGATCTGCCGATGCTGGAGGCGGTCGGCCACCCGGCAGCGGTGAACCCGGACCGGGCGCTGCGCAAGGAGGCGGTGGCCCGCGAGTGGCCGGTGCTGGCGTTCAGCCGACCGGTCGAACTGACGCGCAGACTCCCGGAGTTCCACGCGCCCAGCCGTTCGGTGCTGGCCGCGGTGGCGGTCGGCGCGGCGGCGCTGACGGCCGGGGTGCTCTGGTACGGCGCCCGGCGCCGGCGTCCAGTGGCCTGAGGCCGCGCCACCGGCCGCGCACCGGCGGAACGATCCTGCGCGAGGTGGAACGACCCGACGCGAGGAGGAACGGCCTTGCGTCGGGCGACGGTTCGCCATATCGGACAAACCGCACGGGAACCCGTCAAAGTAGCCCTTTTCGGGTTCCCCTTTTGTCCGATCTGCGGTAGAAATGGGTTAGGCCCGCGAGACCCGGTCAGGACCCCAAAGGGGTCGTTCCGACAACGCAGTTCAGGCCCCACGGACCCACGTACGGACAACTGGGCACCCACATGCAGCCGACCCGCTGTCGGGCCGCCGCACCAGGCGAAGGGCAACAGGACCCCGCCTGATGGGCATTGCACGGTGCATGCACTGGTAACCCGGTCTCCGTGCCAGCGGCGACGCCCGGAAGTCTCGGACGTCGCCGCAACTGCGCTGCTGGGCCTTCCCGTTCGAGCCGCACCGCTCCGCTCGGCCCAGTTGATCAGAAAGTCAGACCATTCCGCGCTGCATCGCCTCGCACACCGCGGTACTCTCGCGGACACCGAGGCCGAGCCCGGCGGCGCAGTGGGTGAGCCAGCGGGCCATGCCCTCGGGGGTGCCCTCCAGGTAGCCCAGCAGGGCCTGCCGGTAGGCGGCGGTGCCGAGTTCGGCGAGGCCGACCTCGGCGGGGCAGATCGCCTTCGGGTCGAGCCCCTCGGCGGTCAGCACGATCCGCTGGGCGGCCCGGGCGACCAGGCCGTTGTAGCTGCCGAAGGGACGCAGCGCGAGCAGTTCACCGTGGACGACGGCGGCGACCACCAGGGCGGGCGCGCCGCCGGTGGGGCGTTCGGCGCGGGCGGCCAGCAACCCGGCGAGCTGGTCGAGGCGGGCGGCCGCCTCGTCGGCCGGGGGCGGCGGCGGGAGTTCGCCGACCGGTCCGTCGAGTGCGGCGCCTTCGGTGGCGGCGAGTTCGCGCGGGAACAGCGGCGCGGCACTCTCGCCGGCCCGGCGCGGGCGGCCGGCGGACGGGTCGGCGTCGCCGACGGCAAGCAGGTGGAGGCGGGCCAGCACTTGGAGCGGGGAGGTGCGCCAGATGCTGAGCAGCTGGCCGGTCTCGGCGGAGAGGCGCAGGGCCGCGCCGACCGTCCGGGCCTCGGGGTCGGCGCCGAAGTCGGTGCGGCGGCGGACCTCCTCCAGCGGCCAGTCGGCGCCCTCCAGGGCGGCAGAGGCGCGGGCGCCGCGCAGTGCCGACTCGGACGTCACCTCGCCCGCCCGGCGCCGCATCACGCGGTGTCCGTAGAGACGGTCGACGTTCTTGCGCACCTCGGCGACGGCCTCGGGGACCCCGGCCAGCTGGGCCAGCGGGGCGAGCGGGTCTGTTCCTGTGGTCACCTACCCGAGAGTAATGAATCGCCGGAACTCCTGGGCAGCAACCCCCGGGTCACCCTTTCGTGGCAATCCGCCCTTCCCCCATGTGCGACACCCCAAACCACCGCTAGCATGACCGCAATCGGTGACGATAACGATTTCCAACAAGCGCCCGTCGTGGCGGCAGTGCCATCGCACCCCGATGCCATCGCACCCCGACGACAGCCCGTGGCACACAGCGCCACAGCACCCCAGAGCTACAGCACTACAGAGCCACAGAGCCGGAGACTCAGATGAAGATCGCCTTCGTCGGCAAGGGCGGCAGCGGCAAGACCACCCTGTCCGCACTGTTCATCCGCCACCTGGCCGCCGCCGGCTGCCCGGTGGTCGCCGTCGATGCCGACATCAACCAACATCTGGGCCAGGCCCTCGGCCTGACGGATGCTCAGACCGCCTCACTGCCCTCGCTCGGCGCGCACCTGCCGGAGATCAAGGAGTACCTGCGCGGCACCAACCCGTTGATTCGCTCCGCCGAGGAGATGATCAAGACCACCCCGCCGGGCCCCGGCTCCCGGCTGCTGCGGATCGTCGAGGAGAACCCGGTGTACGCGGCCTGCGCCCGGCCGGTCGCCCTGGACGAGGGCTCGGTGCGGCTGCTGGCGACCGGCGCATTCACCGAGGAGGACCTCGGAGTGGCCTGCTACCACTCCAAGGTCGGCGCGGTGGAACTGCTGCTCAACCACCTGCTGGACGGCCCGGACGAGTATCTGGTCACCGACATGACGGCAGGCTCCGACTCGTTCGCCTCCGGCCTGTTCACCCGCTTCGACCTGACTTTCCTGGTTGCCGAACCCACCCGCAAGGGCGTCTCGGTGTACCGCCAGTACAAGGAGTACGCCCAGGACTTCGACGTGCACCTGCGAGTCATCGGCAACAAGGTGCAGAGCGCGGACGACCTCGAGTTCCTGCGCCGCGAGGTCGGCGACGACCTGTACGCCTCGTTCGGGCACTCCGACTGGGTGCGGCGGCTGGAGCGCGGGGACGAGCCGCCGCTGCGCGAGCTGGAGCCGGCCAACCGCGAGGTGCTGGGCCGGCTCCGGACCGCCGCGGACGCCTCCCACCAGCTGCGCGACCGCGGCCGCTACAGCGCCCAGGCAGTCCGCTTCCACCTGCGCAACGCGGAGAGCTGGGGCAACGCCAAGATCGGCGCGGACCTGGCCACCCAGGTGGACCCCGGCTACGTGCTGGGCGCCGAACAGGCCCGGACCGCCGGGGTCTGAACCACCCGCCCAGGGGCCGGTCCGTCCTGCTGGACGGACCGGCCCCTGGGCGTTTCCGACGAATTCCCACTTGGTTCGGGTACCACACGATGTGGTGAAAAGCCCTTTTTGCGCTTCCACCGAACGCGCACGCTGTGCAAAGGTCTCATTACTCTCGGTTTACCAAGTCTTGAACCCGGGTCGCCACTGGCCTCGCCGCGCGCCCCGGGCCCCGCGCGGCCACCCATCGCCCGGCCGCCCCGCCACACCCGCTGCGACCCACGACAGCCGATCCGACCGAGACCCCACCGCCGGACCTGACTGCGTTCGTTCCCCCGGAAGAAGACGGGAAGAGACATGACCCTCGACATTTCCAGCGCCCCCATCGCCTCCGACACCACCGACCACGCCCCGCCGGGCACCCCTGCCGCCTCGGCCGGGGGCACCTCCGCCGGGCAGCGGGTGCGCGCGCTGCTGGCGCACGATCTGCCGGCCTCGCTCGCGGTGTTCCTGATCGCGGTGCCGTTCTCGCTCGGTATCGCGCTGGCCACCGGCGCGCCGCTGACGTCGGGTCTGGTCGCGGCCGCCGTCGGCGGGCTGGTGGCCGGCCTGCTCGGCGGCACCCATCTGCAGGTCAGCGGGCCCTCGGCCGCACTCACCGTGGTCACCGCCGGGGTGATCGCCCAGTACGGCTGGCAGATCGCCTGCCTGGTGACGGTCTCCGCCGGTCTGCTGCAACTGCTGCTCGGCTCGCTGCGGGTGGCCCGCGCCGCGCTCGCGGTCTCCCCCGCCGTGGTGCACGGCCTGCTGGCCGGAGTGGGCCTCACCATCGCGATCGCCCAACTGCACGTCATCCTCGGTGGTTCGCCACAGAGTTCGGCCCTCGCCGACCTGCGCTCGCTGCCCGGCGAGCTGGCCGGCGCGCACCCACCCGCGCTGGTGGTCGGCCTGCTCGCCCTCACGGTGCTCTACGGCTGGCCGAGGCTCGGCCGGCTGCCGGGCGCGGCCGGCCGGATCGGCACCGGACTGGCCCGGCTGCCCGCCGCCCTGGTCGCGGTCGCCGCCGCCACCACGCTCTCGCTGATCGCCGAACTGCGCCTGGCCCGGGTCGAGCTCCCGGTCTGGGAGCACCACCAGTTCTTCGCGCCACCATCGCCAGGAATGCTGGTCGGCCACTGGGCGGCCCTGCTCGGCCTGGTGCTCACGGTCGCCGCCGTGGCCGGTGTCGAGTCCCTGCTGTCCTCCGTCGCCGTAGACCGGATGACCCGCCGATCCGGCGACCTGGACCGCGAACTGCGCGCCCAGGGCGTGTCCAACCTGCTCTCCGGGCTGCTCGGCGGCCTCCCGGTGGCCGGCGGCGCGGTGCGCTCCACCGCCAATGTGCAGGCCGGGGCGGCTACCCGGATGTCGGCGGTGCTGCACGGCTGCTGGGTGCTGGTCGCCGCGTTGGCACTGACCGCCGGGCTGCGCAGGATCCCGCTGGCCGCACTCGCCGCGCTGGTGCTGGTGGTCGGCGTGCAGATGGTGAGTTTCGCGCACATCCGCCGGGTGCACCGGCACCGCGAGTTCCCGGTCTACCTGGCCACCGTGCTCGGCGTGGTGCTGCTCGGCGTCCCGCTCGGGGTGGTCCTCGGCGGCTCGGTCGCCGTGCTGCTCGCCCTCTACCGGCTGACGCGGGCGCACGTCGAGGTGATCACCGAACCGGACGGCTCCTGCACCGTCCGCACCCACGGTCCGCTGACGTTCGTGGCCGTGCCCAGGCTGAGCCGGGCGTTCGCCCGGGTCCCTGCCGGCGCCTGGGTGACGGTCCGGCACGACGGCTCCTTCCTCGACCACGCCGCGTTCGAGGCACTGCACGCCTGGCGCGTCGGCCACCAGGCCACGGGGGCCCAGGTCTCGATGCTGACCGACCGTCAGGCACAGGAGGTGCTCGACCCCGACGGCACCGTCCTGGTCGACGACGCCCCGGGCGGGCACCGCTGCAGCGCCTGGACGCCCTGGGTGGGCCATCACTGCATCGAGCAGAACGAGGACGATCCGCACGTCCGGCTGCTGCACGGCGTACGCGGCTTCCAGCAGCACACCGCCCCGCTGGTCCGCCAGGAGCTGGCCCGGCTGGCCCGCGACGGCCAGGCTCCCTCGCAGCTCTTCCTCACCTGCGCGGACTCCCGGATGGTCACCAGCATGATCACCAGCTCCGGCCCGGGCGATCTCTTCACCGTCCGCAATGTCGGCAACCTGGTGCCCGCCCCGTACGAGCCGGGCGCGGCCGACGATTCGGTGGCCGCGGCCGTCCAGTACGCCGTGGAGGTGCTGGAGGTCGCCTCGATCACGGTCTGCGGGCACTCCGGCTGCGGCGCGATGAAGGCCCTGCTGGACGGGGTGACGGAGCAGGCGGGGCCACCCACGGCCTTGGCCCGGTGGCTGCGCAACGGCCGCGGATCGCTGGCCCGACTGCGGCGGGCCCCCGCGGAGTTCGAGGGCCGCGCGGCGGTGGATGTGGTCGAGCAGCTGTGCATCACCAACGTGGTGCAGCAGCTCGAGCAGTTGATGGCCAACCCGGCCGTTGAGCGCCGGGTGTCGAACGGGTCGCTGCGCCTGGTCGGAATGTTCTTCGACCTCGCCACCGCCCAGGCCTATGTGATGGACAGTCAGTCCGGCCGCTTCGCGCCGGTGCACGCGGAGACCGAACAGGCAGCCGACCGCACATCGGAACCGGAGCTGGCCGCGTAGCAAACCCCGGCCCGCAGCCACCGGCCGCCGGACGCAGACCCGCAGCCACCGGCCACCGGCCACCGGACGCAGGCACCTGGATTCAGGCCACCCGGCCACCAGCCGCAGGCCGCCAACTGCCGGTCGCACAGAAGAAGACAGGGGCGCGTGGAGACTTCTCCAGCGCCCCTGATTGTGCGTCAACCGCCGGTGCGGTGCTTGATCAGGTTGGCCAGGTCCGCGGGGGTGACGTAGCCGGGCCAGCGGTGGTCGTCGAAGAGGTGGATGCCGGCGTCCTGGTAGCACTGGTCGACGAGTTGCGAGCAGATCATGTGCTTGGTGGAGGCCACGTACTTGCGCAGCGGCGGGCCCGCGGGAAGGTGCAGGCGGGCGGCGGCGAGGGCGAGGTAGTCGGCGAAGGAGTAGGGGGTGCCCAGGTAGGAGCGGGCAGCGGTGGTGATGGCGGTGCGCTGGTCGTCGGTGAGCGGTATGCGGCCGGTGGACCAGAGCACGGGCTGTCCGTCGTAGTCGCTGAGCGGATCGAGCGCCGCTCCGCCGGGTTGGGCTTCGACCACGAGGCCGTCGCCGACAAAGACGAAGGCGTGCTCGTAGTCGGAGAATCCGTCGCCGTTGAGGAACTGTCCGATCCGGATCAGGCGGCCGGTGCGGCCGACCATGCGGACGACCGCGAAGTCGCCGGGCCGGGGTGAGGTGTCGGTCATGCAGAACCCCCGTCACTGTCGCGTACGGTGATGGGTTGCGTACTGACAGTGGAGTACCGGGGCCGGGGGTCGTCAAGGTGCTGCGCGGGATTGATCGACCCTGGGGGCGGGAAGTCGTCGGGAGGACCGGCCGAGCGTTGTCGGAGGTGTCCATCAGGGGCGCGGCCTGCAGTCGATCAAAGGTCTACACCAATTTTCGGGAGCCTCTTGTCAACACGGCACTTGGCCTGGTGAGCTGTGCGCTGGGACACACGGGACCATCCTCCGCACGGGGTTCCCGGTATTTGAGACTCGATGAGGAGTGCGCGTTGAGCAACGAGAGCCTGGCCAACCTGCTCAAGGAGGAGCGGCGCTTCGCCCCGCCCGCGGAGCTCGCCGCCTCCGCCAACGTCACCGCCGACGCCTACGCCCAGGCCTCCGAGGACCGGCTGGCCTTCTGGGCCGAGCAGGCCCGCCGGCTGAGCTGGGCGGTCGAGCCCACCGAGACCCTGGACTGGTCGAACCCGCCGTTCGCCAAGTGGTTCGCGGACGGCAAGCTCAACGTGGCGTACAACTGCGTCGACCGGCACGTGGAGGCCGGCAACGGCGACCGGGTCGCGATCCACTTCGAGGGTGAGCCGGGCGACAGCCGGGCCATCACCTACGCGCAGCTGAAGGACGAGGTCTCCAAGGCCGCCAACGCCCTGCTGGAGCTGGGCGTGGCCAAGGGCGACCGGGTCGCCGTCTACCTGCCGATGATCCCCGAGGCGGTGGTCTCGATGCTCGCCTGCGCCCGCATCGGCGCCGCCCACTCGGTGGTCTTCGGCGGCTTCTCGGCCGACGCGGTCGCCTCCCGCATCCAGGACGCCGACGCCAAGGTGGTGATCACCGCCGACGGCGGCTACCGCCGCGGCAAGCCGTCCGCGCTGAAGCCGGCCATCGATGAGGCGCTGACCAAGGTCGACGGCGTGGAGAAGGTCCTGGTCGTGCGCCGCACCGGCGAGGAGGTGGCCTGGACCGAGGGCCGCGACGTCTGGTGGCACGAGCTGGTCGACGGCCAGTCCGCGGAGCACACCCCCGAGGCGCACGACGCCGAGCAGCCGCTGTTCATCCTGTACACCTCGGGCACCACCGGTAAGCCCAAGGGCATCCTGCACACCTCCGGCGGCTACCTGACCCAGGCGAGCTACACCCACCACGCGGTGTTCGACCTGAAGCCGGAGACCGACGTCTACTGGTGCACCGCCGACATCGGCTGGGTCACCGGCCACTCGTACATCGTCTACGGCCCGCTCTCCAACGGCGCCACCCAGGTGATCTACGAGGGCACCCCGGACACCCCGCACCAGGGCCGGTTCTGGGAGATCGTGCAGAAGTACGGCGTCACCATCCTCTACACCGCGCCCACCGCGATCCGCACCTTCATGAAGTGGGGCGACGACATCCCGGCCCGCTTCGACCTGTCGAGCCTGCGGGTGCTGGGTTCGGTCGGCGAGCCGATCAACCCGGAGGCGTGGGTCTGGTACCGGGAGCACATCGGCGCGGGCAAGACCCCCATCGTCGACACCTGGTGGCAGACCGAGACCGGCGCGATCATGATCAGCCCGCTGCCGGGTGTCACCGAGACCAAGCCGGGCTCGGCCCAGCGCGCCCTGCCGGGCATCGCCGCCACCGTGGTGGACGACGAGGCCCGCGAGGTGCCCAACGGCTCCGGCGGCTACCTGGTGCTGACCGAGCCGTGGCCGTCCATGCTGCGCACCATCTGGGGCGACGACCAGCGCTACATCGACACCTACTGGTCGCGGTTCGAGGGCCGCTACTTCGCCGGTGACGGTGCGAAGAAGGACGAGGACGGCGACATCTGGCTGCTCGGCCGGGTGGACGACGTGATGCTGGTGTCCGGCCACAACATCTCGACCACCGAGGTCGAGTCGGCGCTGGTCGGCCACCCGGCGGTGGCCGAGTCCGCGGTGGTCGGCGCCAGCGACCCCACCACCGGCCAGGCGATCGTGGCGTTCGTGATCCTGCGCGGCAGCGCCAGCGACAGCGCCGACCTGATCGCGGAGCTGCGCAACCACGTGGGCAGGACGCTCGGCCCGATCGCCAAGCCGAAGCAGATCAAGGTGGTCTCCGAGCTGCCGAAGACCCGCTCCGGCAAGATCATGCGCCGCCTGCTGCGCGACATCGCCGAGGGCCGCGAGGTGGGCGACACCACCACGCTGGCCGACTCCGCGGTGATGAACCTGATCCAGTCCCAGCTGCCGGGCGGCACCCAGGTCTGATCCACCGTCAGCCACTGGGCCGGGCCCGCTCCGTGAGATCTCGGGGCGGGCCCGGCCCGTTGTCGTTCCTGGAGGACCAAATACTCATAAAGTAAGACAGAACGACATACCCCTTGCCGCGCCCCGTAGGATGTCAAGGAATCATCAAAGTTCTGAGGCGCGCCGGGAAGTCTGGTCGGCACTGCACCACCCGTGTGTCCGCATGCCGCCCGCCTCAGGAGGTCCCCCCTTGGCCAGCCCGTCCAACGAGCGCCGCCAGTTCCTCGGTCTGCTCCCGCTGCCCGAACGCCGATTTCTCGCCGACGCGCTGCGCACCGAGACGGTCGGCGGGATCCTGCTGCTGGGCGCCGCCCTGGTCGCACTGGTCTGGGCGAACGTCTGGCCGCACGCCTACGAGACGGTCCGCGAACTGACCTTCGGCCCGTCCGCGCCGCTGCATCTGAACCTCCCGCTGGAGGCCTGGGTGCAGGACGGACTGCTGACGATCTTCTTCTTCGTCGCGGGCATCGAGCTGAAACGCGAGTTCGTGGCCGGGGAGCTGCGCACGCCGAGCGCGGCGCTGCTGCCGGTGGTGGCGGCGGTGTGCGGTGTGGCGCTGCCCGCGGTGCTGTACACGGTGGTGAACGTGGTCGGCGACGGCCACCCGGCGGGCTGGGCGATCCCGACCGCCACCGACATCGCGTTCGCGCTGGGCGTGCTGGCCGTGGTGGGCAGCCACCTGCCGTCGGCGCTGCGGGCGTTCCTGCTGACCCTGGCGGTGGTGGACGACCTGATCGCGATCCTGATCATCGCGGTCTTCTACTCGGCCGGGATCACCTTCTGGGCGCTGGGCGCGGCACTGGCGGGGCTGGTGCTGTTCTGGTTCCTGCACCGGCACGGGCTGGGCCGCTGGTGGGTGATGGTGCCGCTGGGCCTGGTGATCTGGGCGCTGATGCACGAGAGCGGCATCCACGCGACGGTGGCCGGTGTGGCGATGGGCCTGATCCTGCGCTGCCACCGCGAGGAGGGCGAGGAGCACTCCCCCGGCGAACACGTCGAGCACCTGGTGCGTCCGCTGTCGGCGGGGTTCGCGGTGCCGATGTTCGCGCTGTTCGCGGCGGGGGTGCCGGTGTCCGCGAAGGTGCTGGGCGAGGTGTTCACCGAGGCGGCGCCGCTGGGCATCGTGATCGGTCTGCTGGTCGGCAAGTCGGTGGGTATCTTCGGCGGCACCTGGCTGGCCGCCCGCTACACCAGGGCCACCCTGAACCCGCAGCTGACCTGGTCCGACATGTTCGCGCTGGCCACCGTGGCGGGCATCGGTTTCACGGTGTCGCTGCTGATCAGCGACCTGGCGTTCGTGGACGACCCGCACCTGGCCGAGCTGTGCAAGGAGGCCGTCCTGGTCGGCTCGCTGACCTGCGCGGTGGTCGGCACCCTGCTGCTCAAGCGCCGCAACCGGTACTACCGGCAGTTGGTCGAGGACGAGGAGCGCGATTCGGACGGCGACGGCATCCCCGATGTGTACCAACAGCGGGGGTGACACGCCGTCCGGCGGGGACCCGGAGTGGTGCCCGACTCGCCGGTAGGGGCATGATGCTGAGCTGACACCCGTGCGTGACGCACCCTCAGCGCGCCGCACCCAGCCCGCGAAGTGGAGACCGCCGATGGCCGCAGGAGCCACCAACCCGAACGGCAACGGCCGCATCCCGCACGAGGGTGAGCGTACCGTCGGCGAGCTGTTCGCCGCCGCCTCCGCCGAGCTCTCCAGCCTGGTGCACGACGAGATCGCGCTGGCCAAGGCCGAGATCAAGGCGGACGTGGTGCGGGGCGGCATCGGCACCGCGGCCGGGGTGGTGGCCGGTGTGGTGGCACTGGCGTCGATCCCGATGTTCTCCTTCGCCTTCGCCTGGGGCCTGCAGGCGCTGGGCATCACCACCGGCTGGTCGTTCGCCATCGTCGGTGGCGCGTACGTGGTGATCGCGCTGCTGCTGGCGTTCATGATGATCCGGTACTTCAAGAAGGTCCGGAAGCCGGAGCGCACCATCGCCGGGGCGCAGGCCACCGCGGAGGTGCTGAAGAACGCCCGGCCGCGGCCGGCCACCAAGGAGGAGATCGACCGGGCGCTGGGCCGGATCCAGTGACCGACGGCCGGTAACGGTTTGCGCCCGGCTGTGAGTGCCGGGCAGGTACGGAGGGCCCGGGTATGACAGGCTGCGGGTATGTCGTTGGACCAGAAGCCCGTGGATGAGCCCGCCTCCGTTCCCGTCCGGCCGGGTGCCGGGGAGCCGTGGAGCGTGCGCTCGGCGGGGCCGTGGACGCACCGCGATCTGGCCGCGAACGGCGCGCGTTTCCACATCGCCGAGCTCGGCGAGGGCCCGCTGGTGCTGCTGGTGCACGGCTGGCCCGAGTACTGGTGGGCGTGGCGGCACCAGTTGACGGCGCTCGCCGAGGCGGGCTTCCGGGCAGTGGCGCTGGACCTGCGCGGGATGGGCGGTTCGGACCGCACCCCGCGCGGCTACGACCCCGGCAACCTGGCGCTGGACGTCACCGGCGTGATCCGTTCGCTCGGCGAGCGGCAGGCGCACCTGGTGGGCCACGGCACCGGTGGCACGCTGGCCTGGGTGGCCGCGGTGATGCGTCCCTCGGTGATCCGCAGCCTGACGGTGGTGTCGGCCGCGCACCCGCGGCACCTGCGGCGGGCGCTGCTCACCGACCGTCGGCAGATCGCCGCGTTCGAGCACGTGCTGGGCTTCCAGCGGCCGTGGATCCCGGAACGCCGGCTGGTCGCGGACGACGGGGCGCTGGTCGGCGACTACCTGCGGGCCTGGACGGGGCCGAACACGCTGCCCGAGGAGGCGGTGACGTCGTACCGCGAGGCGATCCAGGTGCCCAGCACCGCGCACTGCTCGATCGAGCCGTACCGCTGGCTGATGCGCTCGATGGCCCGGCCGGACGGCATCCAGTTCGCGCGCCGGATGAAGAAGCAGGTCACCGCGCCGGTGCTGCACGTGCAGGGTGCCGCCGACCCGGTGCTGCTGTCGCGCACCGCGCTGGGGGCGGGCGAGTTCGTCTCCGCGCCGTACCGGTGGCGGCTACTGCCGGGGGTCGGGCACTTCCCGCACGAGGAGGTGCCGGAGGAGTTCACGGCGGAGCTGATCGGGTGGGTCCGGCAGCACAAGGACGGCTGAGCGTCCGGCGCCAACCCCGGCGCGCTGCCACGGAGTTGACGGCGTTCATATGACAAACGCATACGCCAGCCGCATGGCATCGGAGCGGTTACTCCGGGCGGCCCCAGGGAATCCCTCCGGTATGACCTGGATGCCCGATCGAGAAGCCCAGCCGCGCCGAAGCCGCCGTGGCAGCAGCAGCTCGCAGCAGCACGTTCCGCAGCCGGACTGGCCCTACGAGCCGACCGAGCGGACGCCACGCAGCGCGGGATACCGGCTCGGCATTCCGAAGATCATCGGACGGCGCGCCCGCTGGGTCGGCGCGAGGCTGCGCCGGGAGGGCTGAGGGCCGGCAGGCGCGAAACGCAGGCGGCGCGAAATCAGGGGCGCCTGCGTTTCGCGCCTGCGAAGAGTCTCAGCCCAGCACGCTCGGCGAGATCGCGGTGGACCAGAGCAGCAGCCCGAAGGTCGCCACCGACATCACCGGGACCAGGATCTTGGTCTCCATGTCATTGCCGGTGCGCTTGATCAGCACCACCTCGTAGCGCTCCTTGTGCGGCCACAGCAGCGGCGAGCCCTGCTTGGTCAGGCAGTCGCCGAGCAGGTGCGCCAGGGTGCCCAGGGCCACCGCGTACGGCAGCCAGCCCGGGGCGTTGGGCAGCCAGGTGAGCATGCCGAAGGTACCGAGCGCGGCCAGGCCGACCACGATGATCCAGGGCGCGTGCCCGTGGCCCGGCGGGTGCAGGCGCAGCGCCTTGATCGCCATGGCGAGCAGGAAGAAGGTCAGGCCGATGGTGAACCAGCGGCCCAGGAAGGTGATGCCGGCCCAGCTTCCGCCGCCCATCAGCGCGACGAACAGCAGCGAGTGGGTGGCGTGCCGGTGGCCGCCGGAGGCCCAGGCGACGAAGCGGCACAGCGCCTTGGAGACCGGGCCGAGGAAGTTGGCGATCGTCCCGTCGTGGTGGTCGAGGTCCGGCAGCAGCGCCGCACCGGCGCACAGCACGGTGCCCATCAACACGTCCGCCGGCGTCAGGTGCATGCCCATCAGCGGGGGGACGAACGGCGCGGTGGCCGCGAACAGCAGGGCGCCGCTGACCGCGTGCGAATGACCCATCATGACGTCTGTCGAACCTCCCGTCGGGCTCCGCCGGGGCGGCCCGGCTGGGCCGTTCGGGTGAGCTCGGCCGACGCTACCAGGCAGGCCGACGGGTCGTCAGGGAACGAGCGGCGGGCGCGCGGTCAGAGCGCGCAGCCCTCGGTGCCGACCTTGCCGGTGGCAGTGGCGCCCTGGATGACGTCCTCCTTCACCTCGGCGGCGGTCAGCACGTAGCCGGTGTCGGAGCTGTCCAGGGACTTGGCGAACACCACGCCGTACACCTGGCCGTCCGGGGTGAGCAGCGGGCCGCCGCTGTTGCCCTGGCGGACCAGCGAGCGGACCGAGTAGACGTCGCGGACCACCTGGCCGCGGTGGTAGATGTCCGGGCCGTTGGCCTGGATGCGGCCGCGGATGCGGGCGGGCTGGACGTTGAAGGCGCCGTTCTCGGGGAAGCCCGCGACGATCGCCGAGTCGTTGGTCCGCGCCTCGCCGGCGAAGGTCAGCGGCGGGGCGTTCAGCCGGGGGACGTCCAGTACGGCGATGTCGCGCTGCCAGTCGTAGCGGACCACGGTGGCGTCGTAGAGCTGGCCGGTGCCGCCGATCTGCACGGTCGGCTCGTCGACGCCGCCGACCACGTGCGCGTTGGTCATCACCCGGTGCGGGGCGAACACGAAGCCGGAGCCTTCCAAGGTCTTGCCGCAGGAGGGGGCGGTGCCCAGCACCTTCACCAGTGAGCCCTTGGCCTTCTGCACGCCGGCGCTGCCGGCCAGCGCCGGGTCGGGCGGCTCCACCTCGGTGATCGGCTCCTGTTCGAACGGGTTGAACACCTGCGGGAAGCCGTTGCGGGCGAGTTCCTTGCTGAAGTCGGAGAACCAGTTCGGGGCGTCGGACGGCAGCGCCGACTGCACCGAGCCGAGCACCTTGGAGGTGCGCACCTGCTTGGAGACCGTCGGCAGCGAGGTGCCCGCCAGCGCCGAGCCGATCAGCCAGGCCACCAGCAGCATCGACAGCACGTTCACCAGGGAGCCGCCGACCGCGTCCAGGGCCTTGACCTTGCCGCGGCCGAGCCGTCCGCGCAGCTTCCAGCCGAAGTGGGTGGTGATCGCCTGGCCGATCGCGGCGAGCACGATCACCACCACGACCGCCACCACCGAGGCGGTGGTGCCCGGGGAGAGGTGGCGCAGTACCAGCGGGAGCAGCTGGACTGCGATCAGGCCGCCGCCGAGGAAGCCGAGCACCGAGAGCACGCCGACCACGAAGCCCTGCCGATAGCCGGAGACGGCGAAGCCCAGTGCGGCGGCGATCAGCAGCAGATCCAGGACGTTCACCCGGATACCCTCCCACGTCCCACCGGGCGGGGGACACCGGCCACCGGTGGTCGCCCGATCGGGTCAGCCCGGCGGGCAACGCGCCCGGATTGGTTGCGACTGTCTGATCATCCGGACAGCTGACGAGGGACCAGGGAGTCGTGCCATGGAACAGCCCAGGTGGGACGTACCCGTCGTGGACCGCGCCGAATTCCAGCCGGCCCTCGACCTCCCACCGTCCGCCCGCCAGAACCGGTTCACCGTACTGCTGCGTCTGTTGCTGCTGATCCCGCAGTTCATCGTGCTGTGGCTGCTGTCGATCGTGGCCTTCGTGGTCGCGGTGATCGGCTGGTTCGGCGCGCTGTTCACCGGGCGGCTCCCCCGGTTCGCCGCGGAGTGGCTGTCGGGGTTCCTGGCGTACGACACCAGGGTCTACGCCTCGATGCTGCTGCTGGTCGACCGCTACCCGCCGTTCAGCTTCGACGCGTCCGAGCATCCGGTGCGGATCGAGGTGCGGCCCGGCGAGGAGCTGAACCGGCTCGCGGTGTTCTTCCGGCTGCTGCTGGCCATCCCGGCCGCGATCATCCAGGGCCTGCTGCAGGCCGGCTGGTGGACGCTGTCCGTCGTCCACTGGCTGATCGTGCTGATCATGGGCCGGATGCCACAGGCGCTGTTCGAGGCCACCGCCGCCGTGCTGCGCTACCGGATGCGGTTCCAGGCCTACCTGATGATGCTCACCTCCGCCTACCCCAAGGACGTGTTCGGCGACCCGCCGAACACCGAGCCGCAGCACTCCGCGACCCGGCCGCTGGTGCTGACCGGGGCCGCGAAGGCGCTGCTGGTGATCTACCTGGTGCTCGGGGCGGCCTCGTGGGCGGTCGGCTCGGCGACCGACGAGTGGCACACCGGGGACAAGAACCCCGACACCGGAGACGTGATCTCGACGCTCGCCCCGCTGCGCGTCGGACGCTGAGGGGCGGTCAGGAGCGGGGCCGCAGCGACAGGGCCACGGCCTCCTCGGAGAGTTCGACGGTGCGCCTGTCGTCCCAGGGCCGCTCCAGGCCGCTGAAGTGCAGCACCCGGTCGATCACTCCCGCCGTGAAGCCCCACACCAGGCGGCCGGCCACCTGGAACGCCGGGCCGGTGAAACCTGACGGGTGGCGCAGCCGGGCCCGGTTCGCCGGTTCGGTCAGCTCCGCCAGCGGCACCCGGAACACCGCGCCGGTCTCCGCCGGGTCCACCACCGCGACCGGCGACTCGCGCCGCCACCAGCCGAGCACCGGCGTCACCACGAAGCCGCTGACCGGGATGTACAGCGCGGGCAGCCGGGCGAACAACTGCACACCCGACGGGTCGAGCCCGGTCTCCTCGGTGGCCTCGCGCAGCGCCGCCGCCAACGGGCCCGCGGTGGCCGGGTCGCCGTCCTCCGGGTCCAGCGCGCCGCCGGGGAAGGACGGCTGGCCGGCGTGCGAGCGCAGGCTGCGGGCCCGTTCGATCATCAGCAGGTCCGGGCCGGTCGGGCCCTCGCCGAACAGCATCAGCACCGCCGACGGCCGGCCGCCCTCGGCGGGTGGCAGGAACCGGCTCAGCTGCTCCGGCACCGCCCGCTCGGCGGCGTCGCGCACCGGCAGCAGCCACTCGGGCAGGCCGTCCCGAAGTACCGCGGGCCCCGTCATGCCTTGCCCCCCACGTTCTTTCGGGCCGCCCGTACCGCGTCCGGGGCGGTGTCGGGCAACGGGTGTCCGGCCGCGACCTCGGCGCGGGCCGCCGCCTCGCCCGGGAAGTCGGCCGGGGGGCGCAGGCGCTGGCCGGGCTGTCCGGCGAGCTCGTACTTGAGCAGCTTGCGGGCCTGCTCGGGATCGGTCTCGCCGGTGCCGTACGACGGGCAGAGCGGCGCGATCGGGCACGCCCCGCAGGCGGGCTTGCGGGCGTGGCAGACCCGGCGGCCGTGGAACACCACCCGGTGCGAGAGCATCGTCCACTCCGACTTCGGGAAGATCGCCATGACGTCGGCCTCGACCTGCTCCGGGTCCTCGGCGGTGGTCCAGCCGAAGCGGCGGGCGAGGCGTCCGAAGTGCGTGTCCACGGTGATTCCGGCGCCACCGAACGCGTTCCCGATGACGACGTTGGCGGTCTTGCGGCCCACGCCGGGGAGGGTGACCAGATCCTCCAGCTTGCGCGGCACCTCGCCGTCGTAGCGGTCGCGGAGCGCGATCGACAGGCCGATCAGCGACTTCGCCTTGGCGCGGAAGAACCCCGTCGGGCGGACGATCTCCTCCAGCTCCTCGGGGACGGCCGCCGCGAGGTCCTCCGGCGTCGGGTACTTGGCGAACAGCGCCGGGGTGGTCTGATTGACCCTCAGGTCCGTGGTCTGCGCCGACAGCACCGTCGCCACCAGAAGTTGGAACGGACCGTCGAAGTCCAGCTCCGGGTGCGCGTAGGGGTACAGCTGCGCCAGTTCACGGTTGATCTTCCGGGCCCGGCGCACCATCCCCAGGTGCGTCTCGGGCTTCTTCCGCCCGGCCTTCGCGACCTTGCTCTCTGCCATGCACGAAGGCTACGCCGATCCGCCGGGCCCACGGCCGCTTTGCACCGAGGACGACGCACTGCCCGGCGCTCCGCCGGGGAGCGTCGGGCAGTCGGTGCGGGCGGATCAGGCCGCGGCCTCCACGGACTCGGCGGCGGGGGCCGGGGTGCGCAGGGTGAGGAGGGAGGCCAGGGCGCCGAGCAGGGCCAGGGCGGCGGCGCCGACGAAGGCGGCGGAGAAGCCGTGGGTCAGGGCGACCGGGTTGCCGAGTTCACGGGAGCCGTTGGCGGCGGCGACGGCAGTCATGGCGGCCAGGCCCAGGGCCGAACCCACCTGGTAGGAGGTGTTGACGATGCCGGAGGCGAGGCCGCCCTCGGCGGGGTTCGGGACGGCGAGCGCGGTGCCCAGCGACGGGATGAAGGCGAGCGCCATGCCGATCGCGGCGAGCAGCGAGGCCGGCAGGACATCGACCGCGAAACTGCCGTCCGGGCGGGCCAGCGACAGCCAGTACATGCCGGCGGCGAGCGCGGCCAGGCCGGCGACGATCAGCGGCTTCGGGCCGAAGCGGGCGATCAGGCGGGGCGCCAGGACGATCATCATCAGCATGATCGCGGCGGTCATCGGCAGCAGCGCCGCACCCGAGGCGAACGCCTTCAGGCCGAGCACCTGCTGCAGGTAGAGGTTGAGGAAGAACCACATCGGGATCCAGGCCGCCGCCATCAGCAGCTGCGCCAGGTTGGCACCCGCCAGGTTCGGGCTGCGCCAGATGCCGAGGCGCATCAGCGGCTCGCGGCGGCGGGACTGGATGCCGAGGAACGCGGCGATCAGCAGGAGACCGGCGGCCAGCACCAGCCAGGTCTGCGCGGAGTCCCAGCCGACCTCGGGGGCACGGACGATGGCGAACACGGTGACGGCGAGGCCGGCGGTGACGGTGATCGCACCCAGCCAGTCGATCGATCCGCGACGGGCGGCGGCGGCGGGCATCACCGAGGGGCTGGCGGCGAGCACGATCAGCGCGACCGGGAGGTTGATCCAGAACACCCACTCCCAGCTGGCGTACTGGGTGATCAGGCCGCCGAGGAACACGCCCGCGGTGCCGCCGGCCGGGGCGGCCGCGCCGTACAGGGCGAAGGCCTTGGGCAGTTCGGTGGGACGGCCGCCGAACAGGGTCATCAGCAGGGTGAGCGCGGCCGGGGCGATCAGCGCCGAGCCGGCGCCCTGGGCGGCGCGGCCGACCAGTTCGACCCAGGCGGTGCCGGCCAGGCCGGCCACCAGGGAGCCGGCAGCGAGGACGATCCAGCCGGCGGCGAAGATGCGCTTGGCGCCGAGCAGGTCGGACAGGCGTCCGCCGAGCAGCAGCAGACCGCCGAAGGCGATCACGTAGGCGTTGAACACCCAGGACAGGTTCTCCTGCGAGAACCCGAGCGCGGTCTGCATCTTCGGCAGGGCGACGCCGATGATCGAGGTGTCCATGATGACCATGAACTGGGCGAGGGCAATTAAGGCGAGCGCTGTCCAGCGACGCGGTGCGGGGGGTGCGCTGAGGTCGGACATGGCCGGGTCTCCTTCGGGGGTATACCGGGAGGGGGTATGTGGGCGACGTGGGTGTGCGCAGGCCTGGAATCCGCGCGGGGGTGGGGCGACCGATCAGGGGCGGCCGGTCAGGGGCGGCCGATCAGGGCGGCCTGTCCGTGGCGACCGATCAGGGGCGGCCGGTCAGTGGTGCCGATCAGTCGCGGCCGATCAGTGGTGGCCGGTCAGTGGTGGTGGGCCGATTCGATGGGGGTCGGCGCCGCAGTCGTGGCGGTGGTCGGGGACCCGGCGGTGGAGGCGCCGTTCGCGCCGGCGGCGAGGGTGAAGACCGCGCTGTGGACGGTGCCCTCGTGCTGGAAGTCCAGGAACAGGCGGTAGTCGCCCGCGCTGGGCGCGGTGGCCGTGAAGTCGACCTCCGGGCCGGGCTTGGTGACGCCGTCGCCGGGCTCGCCGTCCGGGTGGACGTGCAGGTAGCCGAGGTCGCCGGTGCGCAGCACCACGAGGTGGCCGTAGGCGGCGAGGTACGGGTCGAGGTCGGCGACCGGCTTGCCGTCCTTCGACACCGCGAAGGCCAGCTTGCCCGCCCGGCCGGCCGTCAGGTCGCCGGTGACGGTCACGGTGTAGCCGTCGACGGTGACCGCGCGGCCGGTCTGCGGGAGGGCGGCCGGCTGGTAGTCGCCGCCGGCGTGCAGGTCCGCGCCGAGTGTCAGCGCCTCGCCCCCGGCGGCCGGGGTGAAGTCGGCGAACACCCGGTAGTCGCCGGCCTTGGCGATGTTCGCCGGGACGCTCCAGGTGCCGTCGGCCACGCGGACCGGGTGCAGGTGCTGGAAGGACGTCAGGTCGCGGCTGGCGATGATCAGGTGGAGTTCCTTCTCGTGTGCCGGCCGGTACGCGGTGAGCGGCTTCCCGTCCGGGGTCAGCACCCGGAAGCTCAGCTCGGTCGGGCCACTGGCCGGGACCACCGAGTGGTCGAGGCTCAGGGTGTAGCCGTCCTCGGAGATCTGCAGGCCGCCGGGGTGGTCGTCCTTGCCGCCGCGTTCCTCGTGACCGGCGGCGGCGTCGTGGTCCCCGTGCGCGTCGTTGGCCTTGCCGGCCTCGTGCGAGGTGTGGGCCGGGGCCGGGGCGCCGCCGACGGCGTGGCCGACCCCGAAGGCGGCGCCGAACGCGACGGCGAGACCGGACGCGAAGACGGCGACTTTGAGTGCGGTGTTCATGGCGGACTCCCTTGGCGGTTGACGGTGCCCTGCGACACCCCGGAGTAGATACCCCCTAGGGGTATGTGTCAAGCGCCTCGGAACCGGATTCCGGGGCGCGGGAAGACCCCGACGAGGCCTGCATGGGGCGAAAGTTGCGAGGTCAGGGCCAGTGCGGACCTCGGGCGGGCCGTGGGCCGGAAATTTTTCGGAAGCGGAGGGCCGGGCGGCCGCGGCGGGGAGCCACACCCCACTACAGGACCGGGCCGGCCCCGGATTCAGGCGGGAAACGCTTGCACTGCATACCCCCCAGGGGTATAAATGTTCTTGCCGGAAGGGATACCCCCTCCCGGTATCGAGAATTTCAACGGAGGATCCCATGTCCTGCTGCTCCAGCGACGGCACCTGCTCCACCACCGCGACCATCACCGCGCCGGCCGCCGTCACCACCGTGTTCGCCGTGTCCGGGATGACCTGCGGGCACTGCGAGAAGGCCGTCGGCAAGGCGATCGGGGCCCTGGAGGGCGTCGAGACCGTGCAGGTGGACGTGCAGAACGGGCTGGTCACCGTCGGTTCGGCGGCCGAGCTCGACGACCAGACGGTGCGCGCCGCCGTCCACGAGGCGGGCTACGAACTGACCGGCCGCGCCTGAGGAAGGCAGCAGCCCGGCCACCGGCCGGGATGTTCGAAACCCACGAGGAGCCCCTGATGACCACCCAGGCTGCACCCGCCTCCACCGAGGTGGAACTCCGCATCGGCGGCATGACCTGTGCCTCTTGCGCCGCGCGGATCGAGAAGAAGCTCAACCGCATGGACGGCGTCCAGGCCAGCGTCAACTACGCCACCGAGAAGGCCAAGGTGGTCATCGACGGGCCCGTGGAGGTCTCCGCCCTGATCGCCACCGTGGAAGCCACCGGCTACACGGCCGCACTGCCGGAGCCCCCGGCCGAGGAGAAGGGCGAGCAGGGCACCGACGCGGCCGACGAGCTGGCCCCGCTGCGGCAGCGGCTGATCACCTCGCTGACGCTGGCCGTGCCGGTGATCGCGATGGCGATGGTGCCGGCGCTGCAGTTCGACAACTGGCAGTGGCTGTCGCTGACGCTGGCCGCCCCGGTCGTGACGTACGCGGCGTGGCCGTTCCACCGCGCCGCCTGGACCAACGCCAAGCACGGCGCCGCGACCATGGACACCCTGGTCTCGCTGGGCACCGGCGCCGCGTTCCTGTGGTCCCTGTGGGCGCTGTTCTTCGGCGACGCGGGCATGCCGGGCATGCGGCACGGCTTCGAGTTCACCATCGCCCGCTCCGACGGCGCGTCGAACATCTACCTGGAGGCGGCGGCCGGCGTCACCGCGTTCATCCTGGCCGGCCGGTACTTCGAGGCCCGGTCGAAGCGGACGGCGGGCGCGGCGCTGAAGGCGTTGCTGGAGTTGGGCGCGAAGGACGTGACGGTGCTGCGGGACGGCCGCGAGGTGCGGCTGCCGATCGGCCAACTCGCGGTCGGGGACCGGTTCGTGGTCCGTCCCGGCGAGAAGATCGCCACCGACGGCACCGTGATCGAGGGCAGCTCCGCCGTGGACGCCTCGATGCTGACCGGTGAGTCGGTGCCGGTCGAGGTCGGCCCGGGCGACGCCGTGACCGGCGCGACGGTCAACGCCGGCGGACGCTTGGTGATCGAGGCCACCCGGGTCGGTGCGGACACCCAGCTGGCCCGGATGGCCAAGCTGGTCGAGGACGCGCAGAACGGCAAGGCCGCCGCGCAGCGCCTCGCCGACCGGATCTCCGGCGTGTTCGTGCCGGTCGTGATCACCCTGGCGCTCGCCACCCTGGGCTACTGGCTGGGCGCCGGCGAAGGCTGGACCGCCGCGTTCACCGCCGCCGTCGCGGTGCTGATCATCGCCTGCCCCTGCGCCCTGGGTCTGGCCACCCCGACCGCGCTGCTGGTCGGCACCGGTCGCGGCGCCCAGCTCGGCATCCTGATCAAGGGCCCCGAGGTTCTGGAGAACACCCGCAAGGTCGACACCATCGTCCTCGACAAGACCGGCACCGTGACCACCGGCAGGATGACCCTGGTCGGCGTCCACACCGCCGAGGGCACCAGCAAGGACGAGGCACTGCGGCTGGCCGGCGCGCTGGAGCACGCCTCCGAACACCCGATCGCCCAGGCCGTCGCCACCGCCGCACAGGAGAAGTTCGGCGAGCTGGAGGCGGTCGAGAGCTTCGAGAACGTCCCCGGGCTGGGCGTGCAGGGCGTGGTCGACGGCCACGCGGTGGTCGCCGGACGCGAGGCACTGCTGGCCGACTGGGCGCAGCGGCTGCCGGCGGAGCTGCTGGTCGCCAAGGCCGAGGCCGAGCGGGCCGGCCGGACCGCGATCGCGGTCGGCTGGGACGGTGCGGCGCGGGCCGTGCTGGAGGTGGCGGACGCCGTGAAGCCGACCAGCGCGGAGGCGATCGCCGAGCTGCGGGCCCTGGGCCTGCGCCCGGTACTGCTGACCGGTGACAACCGGCTGGTCGCCGAGTCGGTGGCGGCCGAGGTCGGCATCCCCGCCGAGGACGTGATCGCCGAGGTGCTGCCCGAGGACAAGGTCGCCACCGTGCAGCGGCTGCAGGCCGAAGGCCGCACCGTCGCCATGGTCGGCGACGGCGTCAACGACGCGGCCGCCCTCGCCCAGGCCGACCTCGGCCTGGCCATCGGCACCGGCACCGACGCCGCCATCGAGGCCGCCGACCTCACCCTGGTCCGCGGCGACCTCCGCTCCGCCGCCGACGCCATCCGGCTGTCCCGGCGCACCCTGGCCACCATCAAGGGCAACCTGTTCTGGGCCTTCGCCTACAACGTCGCCGCCCTGCCACTGGCCGCCACCGGCCTGCTCAACCCGATGATCGCGGGCGCCGCCATGGCCTTCTCCTCGGTCTTCGTGGTCGGAAACAGCCTGCGCCTGCGGACCTTCAAGGCCCGCTGAGCCTCACGTCCAAGAAGTCCGGTTCGGGAGCCTCCCGGGCCGGACTTCGGCGTACCCGGACCGATCAGTTTCCGAGAAGCCGGGGTGGCGGCCCCGTTCCTACGATGAAAAACGTCACCGATGAAGAACGTCACCAGGGAACGGGACAGGAGAGCCGGTCATGGCGGAGAAGCACGAGGGTTTCACGGCGGACGAGCGCGCGGCGATGAAGGAGCGCGCCAAGGAACTGAAGGCGGAGTCCAAGCGAGTGTCGGCCGCCGCCAAGGCTGCCGAGGCGGAGCGGGACCTGCTGGAGAAGATCGCCGAGATGCCGCCCGAGGACCGGGTGCTGGCGGAGCGCTTCCACGCGATCGTCACCGAGGTCGCGCCGGAGCTGGCGCCGAAGACCTGGTACGGGATGCCCGCGTACAACAACAAGGACGGCAAGCCGGTGTGCTTCTTCCAGAGCGCCGCCAAGTTCAAGTCCCGATACGCGACCATCGGCTTCAGCGACCAGGCGCGCCTCGACGACGGCGACCTGTGGCCGACGTCCTACGCGGTCGCCGACTTGGGCGAGGCCGAGACGGCGCGCCTCACCGAGCTGGTGAAGCGCGCCGTCGGCTGAGCGGCCGATTCAGGAGGAGTACGCACGCAGGGTGAGCAGGGCGCCGAGGGTGACGCCCGGGCGGGCCTCGTGCTCGGTGGACTCGGACCACCGGGCCCAGTTGATCGGCCAGCCGCCGTCCGGGAGTTGGGCGGACATCAGGTGGACGAGTCCGCGTTCCAGCTCGGCGTCCGAGAACCAGGCGCGGGCCAGGCTGTCCGGGCGGGGCGCGAAGTCGTGCGGCAGGTGGTACTCGCGGGGCGCGTACCCGGGGGCGATCCGGACCTGCTCCGGGTGGGCCGGGTCCAGCAGCACCAGCTGCTGGCGGCGCACCAACTCGCCGAGCCGGGCGGCCTGTTCGGCGGCCCAGTCGCGGTCCGGCGAGGCGTCCAGGACTCCGACGGCGGTGAACACCTCGTACGGGTGGGTCTTCTCGATCGCCTCGACGGCGCGGCGGCAGAACGCCTGAGCGCCCGTCAGCCACGGGTGCTGGACGCCGTGGCGCAGCAGCGGGGCGGCGATCTGGCCGGTGGAGAGCAGCTCGGCCGGGGGGTCGTCGGCGATCGGCAGGAACGGTGGGTGCGGGTAGCGGCGCAGGCTGGGCAGCACCGCGGGCACGCCGCCGTCCGGGGTGGTCAAGGTGGCGACCCAGTCGCAGAGTTCGCGTCCGCGCGGGCCGGTCAGCGCGCCGGCCTCGCCGAGAATGCGGGCAGCGGTACCGGCGGCCAGCGGTTGGGCGGCCGGGCCGCGGACGTCGGGCTCCAGGCCGTACGCCCAGCCACCGTCCGGAGTGCGGTAGGCGTCCAGGGCGGCGAGGACGCCCGCCGGGTCCGGGGCGTCGAACAGGTGGGTGAAGCGCCGCTGTTCCAGAACCCGGCCCGCGGTCCACAGGTAGTCGGCGGCGCGCTCGATCGTGCTGTCATCGATCCATGCCATGACCCGACCGTAGGTGGCACCGGCGGGCCGCGGACGCTGTTCGCGAAGTGGCGCGGAAAAAGTTTCGCGGGGAACGATGAGTTCCGCCGGGGCCGGTCGTCCATACCTGTGACGGCGACGGCGACGGCGACGGCGACGGCGACGGCGACGGCGACGGCGACGGCGACGACGACCAACGACGACCACCAACGACGACCACCAACGACGGCAACGACAGCGACGGCAACAACGCAGCGCGACGAGCACGGAGGAACCAGGGATGAGCGTCAAGGGACCGGCCAGCTACTTCCCCTCGATCGAGCAGAAGTACGGGCGCCCGATCACCGACTGGCAGGAGCTGATCCGCAACTCGCCGCTGACCAAGCACATGGAGCTGGTCGCCTGGCTGAAGGCGGAGCATGGCATCGGCCACGGCCACGCCAACGCGCTGGTCGCCCACACGCTCGCCGCCTGAGCGTCCCGTCCCACCCTCCCGAGGAGCCTTGCATGACCGAGTTCGTGACCTCCGCCGACGGCACCCGGATCGCCTACCAGGTGGTGGGCGAGGGCCCCGCCGTGGTGATCGTGGACGGGGCGATCTGCCACCGCGCGTTCGGCCCGTCCACCGGGATCGCCGACCAACTGGCCGACGGGCACCGGGTGTTCAGCTACGACCGGCGCGGCCGCGGGGAGAGCGGGCCGCTCGACGGATACGCCGCCGAGCGGGAGATCGAGGACTTGGCGGCGATCGTCGCGATGGCGGGCGGCTCCGCGACCCTGCTCGGCCTGTCCTCCGGCGGGGCGCTCGCGCTGCGGGCAGCCGGTGCGGGCATCGGGGTCGAGCGGGTTGCCGTGTACGAGCCGCCGTTCAGCACCAGCGACGAGCAGCGGGCCCGGTTCACGGACTATCGGACGGGCGTGGCGCAGGACATCGCCGCCGGTGAGCGGGGCGCGGCGGTCGCGCGTTTCATGGCGTTCGTCGGCATGCCCGAGCCGATGATCGACGGGATGCGCAACTCCCCCGTCTGGCCGGTGTTCGAGTCCGTCGCGCCGACGCTGGTCACCGACGCGGAGGCCCTGGACGGCGAAGGCGGTGCGCCGGTGCCGACCGAGCGACTGGCCGCGCTGACCGTGCCGGTGCTGGTCCTGGACGGTGGCCTCAGCCCCGAGATGCTGCGGGACGCGGCCCGGGCGACCGCCGCCGCGGCCGCCGGCTCCGAGTACCGCACGCTGGAGGGTCAGACCCATGAGGTGGCACCGGAGGTGCTGGCGCCGGTGCTCGCGGAGTTCGTCGCCAAGGGCTGACGGGGCTGGTCCCCGGGCCGTTTCCCCGGGCGGGGGCCGGCGGGGGCCCCGGCAGGGGAACCCGCTGGGGACGGTCGGCTGGGGACGGTCGGCTGGGGACAGCCGCCGACGGAAGGCCGGCTGTCTCAGGGGGCGTCGACCAGGTGGCGGAGCAGGGCGCTGAGGGCGACTCCGTCCATGGGCGGGTGGCCGGGGAGGGCCAAGGCGGCGGGGGCGAAGAACTCACGGTCGACGGCCTCGACGTCGGGGATCGCGGCGCGGGCCAGGCCGACGCCCTGCGAGGTGATGCGCAGGCGCAGGGCCCGGGTGTCGTCCGGGTCGGTGGTGCGGGTCAGCAGGCCCTTGGCCTCCAGCTTCCGCACCACCTGCGAGGTGGTGCGGACATCGGTGCCGGCCTGCCGGGAGAGCTCCTGCTGGTTGGGGGTCTTGCCCTGCTCGTTGAGCCACCAGGCACAGGAGAGCAGGACGAACTGGGGGTGCGTCAGGTCGTAGGGGGCGAGCGCGGCGGCGACTTCGCGCTGCCAGCGCATGGTGGCGTGCCACAGCCAGAAGCCGGGGCTGTGCACCGGGCCGTCGGCCAGCAGGTCCTGCTCGACGATCGCCGCGTCCTCGGGGTGAATCTTCATCGGGCCACTCGCTCCGCCTGGGCCAGCAGGCCGGCCATCGCCTCAGGGAAGTCCTCGGTGATCATCGGGCCGAGCTCGGGGCCGAGCCCGTCCGCGTCCGGGCCGGTGATCTCCAGGCGGTGCAGGACGCGTGTCCCACCCTCGGGCAGGGCGGTGAGGGTGTGCGAGAAGCGCAGCGTCGTGCCGCCGAACTCGGTCTCGTCGGCGTAGACGTGGTTCTCCTCGATCTGGGTGATCACCGAGACGATCGGCTCCTGACCGGTCGGCGTCATCGCGACCTTGCTGCCGACGGCGAACGGGCCGTCCAGCGTCACCGACTCCATCGAGGTGTCCCAACTCGGCCAGGCGTTCAAGTCGCTGAGCACGGCCCAGACGGCGTGCGGCGCGGCGGTGGTGTCGGCGGTGTACTCGTGCTGCCACATGGTGGGTCCCCCTGCAGAGTCGGTCGGAGCAAGTTGCTCTACGCAGAGATTATCTCCGCGTAGAGCAACTCGCAAGCGTGACCACACCTGACCGAATCCGACCGAACCCGACCACCCCCACCGCTCCGGACCGCTCCCGGACCGCCCCCAAGCCACCCCCGGACCGCCCCCAGACCATCCCCCGCCACTCCCCCGACCGCCCCCCAAAGCCCGTGCACCCCGATCCGCCCCCCTGCTACCGTCGGGGCACTCACCTGGCTGTCCCGAGGAGCAGACTCCGATGCATGATGCCCGCGCCCTGATCGACCTGGGGGACGAAGCCGTCCGGCGGCTCGCACGTCGCGGCTACCGGCTCGACCTGTCCGCGCTGGAGAGCCTGCAGTCCCGGCGGAACGCGGGGATCCAGACCGGTGACGAGCTGCGGGCCAGGTCGAAGCAGGTCGCGCAGGAGGTGCAGCGGACGGCGAAGCAGGGCGGGGACGTCTCGGAGCTGAAGGAGAGCGCCCGTTCGCTGAAGGAGCAGATCCAGCAGAACGAGGCCGAACTGGAGTCGGTTCAGCAGGAGTTGACCGAGCTGCTGCTGACGATCCCGAACCTGCCCGCCGACGAGGCGCCGGACGGCTTCTCGGACGAGGACGCCCGCGAGGTGCGCCGGGTCGGCGAGCCGCAGGCCTTCGACTTCGTGCCCAAGGACCACGTCGATCTGGGCGAGGCCATGGGCATCATGGACTTCGGCCGGGCCACCAAGCTGTCGGGTTCGCGGTTCAGCGTGCTGCGCGGTACCGGTGCGGCGCTGGAGCGCGCGATCGTCGCGCTGCTGCTGGACCTGCACACCCGCCGGCACGACTACGTCGAACACGCGGTGCCGTACCTGGTGAACCGGCGCACCATGACGGGCACCGGGCAGCTGCCGAAGTTCGAGGAGGACCTGTTCAGGACGGGTGTCGCGGACCGGGACCTGTTCCTGATCCCGACCGCCGAGGTGCCGCTCACCAACCTGTACGCGGACGAGATCGTCGCGCCGGCCGAGCTGCCGCTGGCGCTCACCGCGCACACGCCGTGCTTCCGTTCGGAGGCCGGTTCGTACGGGCGGGACACCCGCGGGCTGATCCGGCTGCACCAGTTCTCGAAGGTGGAGATGGTGCGGATCTGCGCCGCCGAGCAGGCGCGGGAGCAGATGCTGCTGATGGTGTCGCACGCCGAGGCGTGCCTGCAGGAGCTGGAACTCGCCTACCGGGTGGTCACCCTGGCGGCCGGCGACACCGGGTTCTCCTCGCAGCTGACGTACGACCTGGAGGTGTGGCTGCCCAGCCAGGACACCTACCGGGAGATCTCCTCGGTGTCGGACTTCGGCACCTTCCAGGGCCGCCGGGCCGGCATCCGCACCCGGGACGAGAACGGCAAGCCGACCCCGGCCGCGACCGTGAACGGTTCGGGTCTGCCGCTGGGCCGCACCATCGCGGCGGTGCTGGAGCAGCACCAGCAGGCCGACGGTTCGGTGCTGCTGCCGACGGCGCTGCACAAGTACCTCGGCTTCGCCCGGATCGCCGCCGACGGCACCCCGGTCGAGGAGTAGACCCCCCGGGGAAGAACAGGCGAATTAACGGCGCGTGGCCGCCCCCGGCACCAGGGGCGGCCACGCGCCGTCAGCGCGTTTACGCAAGGTCAGCGCGTTCACGCAACGTCAGCGCGTTCACGCGCCGTCAGTACGTCCACGCGCCGTCACCACGTTCAGCCCCCGGTGGGCAGTGTCGCTGCCACCTGCCAGCCGGTGCCGTGCGGGCCGGCCGTCAGCTCGCCGCCGAGGTCGGCGATCCGGGCGCGCAGCGCGGCCAGGCCGGTGCCGCCGCCGGGGCGGGCGCGGGGGTGGGCGGGGCCGGTGTCGGTGATGGTGACGGTGAGGCCGGTGCCGGGGTGGTGGGCGAGGGCGACGGTGATCCGGTCGGCGGCGGGTGCGTGGCGGCGGATGTTGGTGAGGGCTTCCAGCGCGACCCGGTAGGCGGCGTCCTCGACGGCAGGCGGCAGCGGGGGCAGCTCGGCCGGGCGCTGCAACGTGGGCCGGTCGGGGAAGTGGTCGAGCAGGGCGGGCAGTTCGGTGAGGGTGTGGCGGCGCGGGCCGGCGCCGTCGGGGGCGCGCAGGGTGTCGAGGGTGTGGTCCATGGAGGCGAGGGCGCGCTGTCCGGCCGCTTCCAGGCGGGTCAGCAGCCGGGCGTTCTCGTCCGCGTCGTAGCCGCTGACCTGGGCGGCCTGCACTTCGAGCAGGATGCCGGTGAGCTCGTGGGCGACGTAGTCGTGCAGGTCGCGGGCGACGGTGAGGCGCTGCTGGTGGCGGGCGTCGCGGACGGCGCGGGCCCGGCGGTCGTCCTGGCCGCGCAGGTAGAGGGCGGCGCCCAGGCCGGCGGCGACGGGGACGGCGGCGAGCAGCAGGCCGGCCACCGAGGCGTCCGCAGGGCGCGGCTGGCGCAGGGTGAAGCGCAGCGGCAGCACCAGGGCGGCTGTGGCGGTGAGCGTGCCGACCGCCCAGGCCCGACGGTCCGTCAGCCGTCGTACGGAGCGCACCACCAGGACCAGCAGGGCGGCGAATTCGACGGGCATCCAGAGCAGTGTCAGCCCGTGGTCGCCCAGGTAGCCGACGTCGACGGCGAGCGAGAGCAGGGCGGCGGCGACGGGTGCCAGGACGGGCGGCGGGCGGAGCGTGGTGAGGGCGAGCACCAGGGCGGCGGCGGTGGCGGGGAGCCAGGCCGTCCACGGGGCGGCCGCCGCGGGCAGGAGCAGCAGGACGGCCGCGACGGCGGTGAGCACTCGGCGGGCGGTCAGAACCCGGCGGACGGTCAGGACCCGGCGGACGGTCGTACGGACCGTCGTGCGGACGAAAGTGCCGGCGGCCGTACGGACTGGAGTGCGCGCGGTCATGCGGGCAGGTCGGTGAGGTAGCCGAGTTCGAAGGCGCGCATGGCGATGCCGACCCGGTTGCGGACGCCGAATTTGCGCTGGATGTGCGCGACGTGGGTTTTCACGGTGCCGGGTGAGATGAACAGGGCGGCGGCGATGTCGGCGTTGGTGCGGCCGGCGGCGACTTCGCGGGTGATCTCCTGTTCGCGGGTGGTGAGCGGTTCGGTGAGCGGCGTGCTCTCGGCGCGGCGGCCGGTGACGTGCTGGAGCAGGCGGACGGTGACGGACGGGCTGATCAGGCTGTCGCCGGCCATGGCGGCGCGGACGGCTTCGATCAGCAGGGCCGGTCCGGAGCGTTTGAGCAGGAATCCGGAGGCGCCGCCGCGCAGCGCCGGGTACACGTACTCGTCGAGGTCGAAGGTGGTCACCACGACCACTTTGACCTGCGGGTCGGCGGTGGGCCCGCAGAGTTGCCGGACGACTTCGAGGCCGTCCATCCGGGGCATCCGGACGTCGACGAGGGCGACGTCGGGGCGCAGGGCGCGGGCGGCTTCGACGGTGGCGATGCCGTCGGCGGCCTCGCCGACCACCTGGAGGTCGGGCTGGGTCTCCAGGATGCGGCGCAGTCCCCGTCGCACCATCTCCTGGTCGTCGGCGAGCAGTACCCGGATGGTCACCCGGCGGATTCTGTCACAGCGTTGTTGACGGTCCGTCAGGGGAGGTAGCGGTAGCCGAGGCCGGGTTCGGTGACCAGGTGACGGGGGCGGTGCGGGTCGCGTTCGAGTTTGCGGCGCAGGGCCGCGAAGTGGACTCGCAGGTAGTTGCTGTGTTCTTCGTGGCCCGGTCCCCAGACGGCGGTGAGGAGTTGTTGGCGGCCGACGAGCCGGCCGGGGGCGGCGAGCAGGACGGAGAGCAGTTTCCATTCGATGGGGGTGAGCCGGACGGGGCCGTCGGGTCCGGTGGCGCGGGCGGCGGCGGGGTCGATGTCGTGGTCGCCGATCCGGGCGAGTGGCGGGGCGGTGGCGGGTGCGGGGCGGCGCAGGACGGCGCGGAGGCGGGCGAAGAGTTCGTCCATGACGAAGGGTTTGGTGAGGTAGTCGTCGGCGCCGCCGTCGAGGGCGTGGATGCGGTCGGCGGGGTCGGTGCGGCCGGACAGCACGATGACGGGTGCGGCGCTGTGGCGGCGCAGTGCGCGCAGGACGTCCATGCCGTCCTGGTCGGGCAGGCCGAGGTCGAGCAGGACGGCGTCGGGCGGGGTCTGTTCGGCGAGTTGGAGGGCCTGTCGGGCGGTGCCGGCGGTGAGGGCGGCGTACTGGCGGGCGAGCAGGTTGAGGCGCAGGGTGCGCAGCAGGCGGGGTTCGTCGTCGACGGCCAGGACGCGGGTCATGGGGTTTCCTCGTGGGGTGCTTCGGTGGCGGCGGGCAGGGTGAGCAGCATGGTGGTGCCGCCGCCGGGGGTGTCCTCGACGTCGAGGCTGCCGCCCATGGCTTCGGCGAGGCCGCGGGAGAGGGCGAGGCCGAGGCCGAGGCCGGTGGTGTTGTCGGTGTCGCCGAGGCGTTGGAACGGTAGGAAGACGCGGTCTCGGTCCTCGGGCGGGATGCCGGGTCCGCGGTCGACGATGCGGATTTCGACGCGGTCGGCGTGGGTGGAGGCGGTGACCAGGACGGGTGCGCCGGGGGCGTTGTGCCGGAGCGCGTTGGTGACGACGTTGGCGAGGACGCGTTCCAGCAGGGGCGGGTCGGCGAGGACGGGCGGGGCGGTGTCGAGGTCGAGGGGTTGGACGGGTGCGTCGGGGTCGGGCAGTGAGTCGAGGGCGCGCGGCAGGATCTCGTCGAGGTGGGTGGTTTGCAGGTGCAGGGTGAGGGCGCCGGCCTGGAGGCGGCTGAGGTCGAGCAGGTTGTCGACGAGTCGGGTGAGTTCGACGAGGGATTCGTCGGCGAGGGCGAGCAGTTCGTTCCGGTCGTCGGCGGAGAATTCGACGTCGGGGCTGCGCAGGGAGCCGACGGAGGCGAGGGCGGTGGCGAGTGGGGTGCGCAGGTCGTGGCTGACGGCGGCGAGCAGGGCGGTGCGCATCCGGTCGGCGGCGCGGATGGGTTCGACCTCGGCGGCGACGGTGGCGAGGCGGTCGCGTTCGAGGGCGGCGGCGAGGTGGGCGGCGAACGCGGCGAGTACCCGGTGGTCGGTGTCGGGCAGGCGGCGTCCGGTGAGGACGAGCAAGGCGTCGGCGCCGACGGGCAGTTCGGTGGTTTCGGGGTGCTGGTCGGCGGCGGCGGGGGTGTCGGTGCGGGCGAGGACTTCGCCGGTGGCGGGGTCGAGCAGGGCGGCGGTGTCGAGGCCGAAGGAGGTGCGGGTGCGTTCCAGCAGGGCGGGGACGGCGTCGGCGCCGCGCAGGACGGAGCCGGCGAGGGTGGAGAGGGTTTCGGCTTCGGCGGTGGCGCGGGCGGCGCGGGCGGTCTGCCGGGTGGCGTGGTCGACGACGGTGGACACGCACAGGGCGACGGCGGCGAACACGGCGAGGGCGATGAAGTTGTTGGCCTCGCCGACGGTGAAGGTGTGGACGGGCGGGATGAAGTAGTAGTTCAGCAGCAGTGAGGCGACCACCGAGGCGAGCAGGGCCGAGGTCGCGCCGCCGAGCAAGGCGACGGCGACGACGCCGAGTTGGAAGATCAGCGCGTCGGTGGTGAGGTTCAGCGTGTGGTGGGACTGGGAGAGGATGGCGGTCAGCACCCAGGGGACGGCGAGTCCGGCGGCGTATCCGGCGAGGGTGCGGCGGCGGGAGTGGCGGCGGCCGAGCGAGGGGAGGCGGCCGCGGCCGGTGAACGCGTGGGTGACCATGTGGACGTCGATGTCCTCGGACCGGTCGACGGTGGTTTCGCCGATGCCGGGTCCGGTGAGGAAGCGGTTGGTGCGGCCGCGCCGGCTGGTGCCGAGGACGAGTTGGGTGGCGTCGCGGGCGCGGGCGAAGGTCAGCAGTGTCTCGGGGATGTCGTCGCCGACGACCACGTGGTAGCTGCCGCCGAGGGATTCGACCAGGCTGCGCTGTTCGGCGAGCCGGCCGGGCGAGGCGCCGGCCAGGCCGTCGCTGCGGGTGACGTGCACGGCGAGGAGTTCGCCGCCGGCGGTGCGGTCGCAGATCCGGGCGGCGCGGCGGATCAGGGTGGGGCCTTCGGGTCCGCCGGTGAGGGCGACGACGACGCGTTCGCGGGTCTCCCACACCCGGTCGATGTTGTGCACGGCCCGGTAGTCGCGCAGTCCTTCGTCGACCCGGCCGGCCAGCCAGAGCAGGGCGAGTTCGCGCAGTGCGGTGAGGTTGCCGACCCGGAAGTAGTTGGCGAGTGCGGCGTCGACCTTTTCGGCCTGGTAGACGTTGCCGTGGGCGAGGCGCCGGCGCAGGGCCTGCGGGGCCATGTCGACCAGTTCGATCTGGTCGGCGCGGCGCACCACGTCGTCGGGGACGGTTTCGCGCTGTGGCACGCCGGTGATCTTCTGCACCACGTCGTTGAGTGATTCGAGGTGCTGGATGTTGACGGTGGTGATGACGTCGATGCCGGCGGCGAGCAGTTCTTCGACGTCCTGCCAGCGTTTGGCGTGCCGCCCGCCGGGGACGTTGGTGTGGGCGAGTTCGTCGACCAGGGCGAGTTCGGGGCGGCGGGCCAGCAGTGCGTCCAGGTCGAGTTCGGCGAACTCGGTGTCGCGGTAGCGCCGTACGGTGCGCGGGAGTTGTTCGAGGCCGTCGAGGAGTCGGGCGGTGCGGGGCCGGTTGTGGGTCTCCAGGAAGCCGACGACCACGTCGGTGCCGCGTTCCTGGCGGCGGTGCGCCTCGTCGAGCATCCGGTAGGTCTTGCCGACGCCGGGGGCCGCGCCGAGGTAGACCCGTAGCCGGCCCCGCCGGTGGGCGGGCATCTGGGCTCCGAGGTCAACTGGCATGGCGGCTCGTCTCACGGTCGGGTCGGTAGGGGCGGGGACGCGGCCGGCCGACCCGGGCGTGGGAGCGCCCGGGTCGGCCTGCTTCGGTAAGGGACGCATCGTCACTTCAGGTCGGCGACCGCACGGTTGAGCAGTACCACATTGACGCCGCCCTGGCCGAAGATGCCGAGCGAGCGGCCGTCGGTGTACGTGCCGATCAGCTGGTCGAGTTGTTCGGGGCTGACGCCGCGGGCCTTGGCGACGCGCTGGACCTGTTCCTTGGCGTACGCGACGGAGATCAGCGGGTCGAGTCCGGAGCCGGAGGCGGTCAGCGCGTCCGGGGGGACGCTCGCCGGGTCGACGCCGTCGAACGCGGCGACGGCGGCGCGGCGTTCCTCGACGGCCTTCAGCAGCTCTTCGCTGTTCGGGCCGAGATTGGAGGCGCCGGAGGACGTCGGGTCGTAGCTGCCGGCGGACGGGCGCGGCTGGAACCACTTGGGGTCGGGCTGCGCCTGCTCGTCCGGGTCGTCGGGGTTCTGCTTGGGCAGGTCGAAGCTCTGGCCGAGCAGGCTGGAGCCGATCTCCTTGCCGTCGCTCTTGACGAGGGAGCCGTTGGCCTTGGCGGGGAACGCGAGTTGGCTGATGCCGGTGATCAGCAGCGGGTAGGCGATGCCGAGGATCACGGTCATCACCAGCAGCATCCGCAGCGCGGTGAGGTGGGTGCGCAGGAAGACGGGCATGTCTCGTTCTCCTCTCTGGTCAGTTGAGGCCGGGGACGAACTGGACGATCAGGTCGATCAGTTTGATGCCGACGAACGGCACCACCAGTCCGCCTATGCCGTAGATCCCGATGTTCCGGGAGAGCAGCGAACTCGCGTCGGACGGGCGGTACTTGACGCCACGCAGGGCGAGCGGGATGAGGCCGATGATGACCAGGGCGTTGAAGATGATCGCCGAGGTGATCGCGGAGGTCGGGCTGTGCAGGCCCATGATGTTCAGGTGGCTGAGGCCGGGGTACACGCCGGCGAACATCGCCGGGATGATCGCGAAGTACTTGGCCACGTCGTTGGCGATCGAGAAGGTCGTCAACGCGCCGCGGGTGATCAGCAGTTGCTTGCCGATCTCGACGATCTCGATCAGCTTGGTCGGGTTGGAGTCCAGGTCCACCATGTTGCCGGCCTCCTTGGCGGCCATGGTGCCGGTGTTCATCGCCACGCCGACGTCGGCCTGGGCGAGCGCCGGGGCGTCGTTGGTGCCGTCGCCGGTCATCGCGACCAGCTTGCCGCCCTCCTGCTCCTTGCGGATCAGGGCCATCTTGTCCTCGGGGGTGGCCTCGGCGAGGAAGTCGTCGACGCCCGCCTCCTCGGCGATCGCCCGGGCGGTCAGCGGGTTGTCGCCGGTGATCATCACGGTCTTGATGCCCATCCGGCGCAGCTCCGCGAAGCGCTCGCGCATGCCCTCCTTGACCACGTCCTTGAGGTGGATCACGCCGAGCACCCGGGGCGGCCGTCCGCCCTCGCGGTCGGCGACCACCAGCGGGGTGCCACCGGCGGCGGAGATGCCGTCGACCAGCTGCGCCACCTCGGAGCCGACCGAACCGCCGTTGCCCGTCACCCAGTTGGAGACCGAGGCGGCCGCGCCCTTGCGGACCTCGCGGCCGTCCACGTTGACGCCCGACATTCGGGTCTGCGCGGTGAACGGCACCCATTCGGCGTGCGCCAACTCGCCCTGGGCGCGGGCCCGCAGGCCGTAGGCGGTCTTGGCGAGCACCACGATGGAGCGGCCCTCGGGAGTCTCGTCGGCCAGCGAGGACAGCTGGGCGGCGTCCGCCAGTTCCTCGACGGTGACGCCCTCCGCGGGCTGGAACTCGGCGGCCTGCCGGTTGCCGAGCGTGATGGTGCCGGTCTTGTCGAGCAGCAGGGTGTTGACGTCGCCGGCGGCCTCCACGGCCCGGCCCGACATGGCCAGCACGTTGCGCTGGACCAGCCGGTCCATGCCGGCGATGCCGATCGCGGAGAGCAGCGCGCCGATGGTGGTCGGGATCAGCGCCACGATCAGCGCGACCAGCACCACGGTGGGCTGCGGGGCGCCCGCGTACGTCGCCATCGGCTGCAGGGTGACCACGGCGATCAGGAACACGATGGTCAGCGAGGCCAGCAGGATGTTCAGCGCGATCTCGTTCGGCGTCTTCTGCCGGGCCGCGCCCTCCACCAGGGCGATCATCCGGTCGATGAAGGTCTTGCCCGGCTCGGAGCTGATCTTCACCACGATCCGGTCGGACAGCACCTTGGTGCCGCCGGTGACGGCCGAGCGGTCGCCGCCGGACTCGCGGATCACCGGCGCGGACTCGCCGGTGATCGCCGACTCGTCGACGCTGGCGATGCCCTCGACCACGTCGCCGTCGCCGGGGATGATCTGCCCGGCCTCGACCACCACGTGGTCGCCGAGCCGCAGCGCGGTGCCCGGCACCTCCTCCTCGGCCTTCTCGGACGGCCAGTTGACGAGCCGTCGGGCCACCGTGTCGGACTTGGTGCGGCGCAGCGTGTCGGCCTGTGCCTTGCCGCGGCCCTCGGCGACCGCCTCGGCCAGGTTGGCGAACACCGTGGTCAGCCAGAGCCAGGCGGTGATCGCCCAGGCGAACACCGACGGGTCGGCGATCGCGGCGACGGTGGTGACCACCGAGCCGACCTCGACCACGAACATCACCGGGTTCTTCACCATCACCCGGGGGTCGAGCTTCTTCACCGCGTCGGGCAGCGAGGCGAGCAGCAGCTTCGGATCGAGCAGGCCCGCGGAGACTCTGTGCGGCGCCTGTTCGGGGGCCGCCGGTTCAAGGGTGGTGGACATCAGTGGAGACCTTCTGCGATCGGCCCGAGGGCCAGGGCCGGGAAGTAGGTGAGGCCGACGACGATCAGCACCACACCGGAGAGCAGTCCGACGAACAGCGGCTTGTGGGTGGGCAGGGTGCCCGCGCTCGCCGGGACGGGCTGCTGGCGGGCCAGCGAGCCGGCCAGCGCCAGCACGAACACCATCGGCAGGAACCGTCCGCACACCATCGCCAGGCCCAGCGCCGTGTCGTACCAGGTGGTGTTCACGGTGATGCCGGCGAACGCCGAGCCGTTGTTGTTCGCGGCGGAGGTGAACGCGTACAGCACCTCGGAGAAGCCGTGCGCCCCGGAGTTGAGCATCCCGGCGCGCTCCCCGGGCAGGGCGATCGCGATGCCGGCGCCGATCAGCACGATCGCCGGGGTGGTGAGGATGTACAGCGAGGCGAACTTCATCTCCCGGCCGCCGAGCTTCTTGCCCAGGTACTCGGGGGTGCGGCCGACCATCAGACCGGCCACGAAGACCGCGACGATCGCCAGGATCAGCATGCCGTACAGGCCGGAGCCGGTACCGCCGGGCGCGATCTCACCGAGCATCATGTTGAAGATCGTCAGACCGCCGCCGAGCGGCGAGTACGAGTCGTGGAAGGAGTCCACCGCACCGGTCGAGGTGAGCGTGGTGGACGCCGCGAACAGGCTGGAGCCGGCGATGCCGAACCGCTGTTCCTTGCCCTCCATCGCCGCGCCGGCCGCCTGCAGGGCGCTGCCGGCGTGCTGGTGCTCGAAGAAGGTGATCAGCGACGCCGAGGCCACCCAGAACATGGCCATCACGGCGACGATCGCGTAGCCCTGCCGGTTGTCGCCGACCATCCGGCCGAAGGTGCGCGGCAGCGAGAACGCGATCACCAGCAGCAGGAACACCTCGACCAGGTTGGTGAAGCCGGTCGGGTTCTCGAACGGGTGCGCCGAGTTGGCGTTGTAGAAGCCGCCGCCGTTGGTGCCGAGCAGCTTGATGACCTCCTGCGAGGCCACCGGCCCGCCGGGGACGGCCTGCTGACCGCCCGTCAGGGTGGTCACCTCGTGGAAGCCGTGGAAGTTCTGCACCACGCCGTTCGCGGCCAGCACCAGCGCGAACAGGATCGCGATCGGCAGCAGCAGGCGCAGCGAGATCCGGGTCAGGTCCACCCAGAAGTTGCCGACCCGGTCGGTGCGGTTGCGGGTGAAGCCGCGGATCAGCGCCGCCACCACGGCGATACCGACGGCCGCGGAGACGAAGTTCTGCACCGCCAGGCCCATCATCTGCACCAGGTGGCCCATCGCGGACTCGCCGCTGTACGACTGCCAGTTGGTGTTGGTGGTGAAGGAGATCGCGGTGTTCCACGCCTGGTGCGCCTCCATCTCGGGCACGCCCAGGCTCAGCAGCAGATGCGTCTGAAGGCGGATCAGCCCGTACAGGAACAGCACCGAGAGCATCGAGAACGCCAGCACCGACCGCAGGTACACCGGCCAGCGCTGGTCGGCGTCGCCATCGACGCCGACCAGTCGGTACAGGGCCTTCTCGGCTCTGAGGTGTCTCGCGGACGTCAGCAGCCGCGCGATGTAGTCGCCCAGCGGCCGGTAGCACAGGGCCAGCGCACCGACCAGGGCGAGCGCCTGGAGCCAGCCGGCAAGAGTGGCACTCATGTCAGAACTTCTCCGGGTGGATCAACGCGAGAACGAGGTAACCGACCAGCGCGGCGGCGACGATGAGACCGACGAGGTTCTCCACGGTCACAGCTTCTCCACCCCCCGCGCGATCAGGGCGATGACGGCGAACACGGCGACCGTGACACCGACATAGATCAGATCCGACATGGCATCCACCAAGGTGGCTCGGGACAACGGCCTGCGTATTTCGCCGGCACCCTGAGCCAACCAGCGCATCCATCCGCCATTACGGTTCCTGACGCCCCCCATACGGGTGGTTCCCCGACCTTGACGCCTCCTTGACGCCCCGCCTCCCGGCCCCTGGGCGCGGGTCCGGCCCGGTGGCCTCACAACATGGGCCGCGGTGCTGGAGATCGAGCGTTTCCCGGCGACCGCCCGGACGTACCACCGGTCGAACTACCTCGCCAATCACGCGGCGAGCATCGAGGAGTGCCGTCGGCACGCCATCGCGGTCGCCGAGTTGTACCGGGCCGCGTTCGCGGCGGTGAACGGGTGAGCTGGGGCTGGGAGTATCTGCCCGACGCGGAACACATCGCCGGCGGATTTCCCGCAGGCTTCCTCGCCGCCGTTGAGCTCCGTGCCGCCGAACCGGTCCGGGCCGCCGAGGCCCGGTACCTCGACGGCACGTCGTACGAAGGCCCCGGCGAGCCGATGCGCCACCTCGACGTCGCGGGCGGGCTGCTCACCTACTACGTCGTGCCACGACTGGAACTCGTCGCGATCTGCCAGCTCACCGCGCCACCGGCGGCGTGAGCCCGGGTCGGGCCAGGGCTAGGCGCCGAGTTGGGCGGCCAGGGCTGTCAGGGTTTCGCCGAGGGGGCCGTCGAGGCGGAGGGTGGCGAGGTCGTCGGCGCGGGTGGTGCCGCGGTTGACGATGGCGACCGGCTTGCCGGACTTCGCGGTGTGGCGGACGAAGCGCAGGCCGGACATGACGGCCAGCGAGGAGCCGAGGACGAGCAGGGCGCGGGAGGCGTCGACCAGGCGGTAGCAGTGCTCGACGCGGTCCTTGGGGACGCTCTCGCCGAAGAACACCACGTCGGGTTTGAGGATGCCGCCGCAGCGGGCGCAGTCGGCGAGGGTGAAGGACGCCACCAGGTCGTCGGTCAGTTCGGTGTCGCCGTCCGGGTTGATGCGTGAACCGGCGTCCCGGAAGGCCGGGTTGAGGGCGGCGAGGCGTTCGTCGAGTTCGGCGCGGGGGCTGATCGCGGCGCAGGAGAGGCAGACCACCCGGTCGAGGCCGCCGTGCAGTTCGACGGCGTCGGTGGTGCCCGCGGCACGGTGCAGGCCGTCGACGTTCTGGGTGATCACCGCCGAGACCGGCCCGGCGGCGCGCAGCCGGGCGACCGCGAGGTGGCCGGCGTTCGGGCGGGCCCCGGCGATCACGGCGCGCCCGGCGTGGCTGCGTGCCCAGTAGCGGCGGCGGGCCGGCTCCCCCGCCAGGAACTCCTGGTACGTCATCGGCGCCCGGTGCCGCCGGATCCCGTCCGGCCCCCGGTAGTCCGGGATCCCGGACTCGGTCGACAGCCCGGCGCCGCTCAGCACCGCCACCCCGCCCCCGGCCAGCAGCCGGACCAGCGCGGACAGGCCGTCCTCGTGCGCAGTCATACCGTCCATTGTGGACGCCCGGGAAGGAACGCGGCCCGGACGGTGCCCCCACGCACCACCCGGGCCGCTCCCGTTCGCGGCAGCCCCGGCCCCCACAGCCCGAACTGCCGCCGTCTCTTTTGTACTTGCGCTCACTTCCGGGGGCGCATCCGGGCCCACGGGAGGGCGGCGAGCAGTGCCGCCGCGGTGAACAGTGCCAGGTGGCCGGCCTCGGTGCCCGGGCCGGACCAGCTGAGCTCGGCGTAGCGGTGTTCGGCGAAGCCGTTGTGGAACAGCCATGCCGCCAGGCCGACGAACGGTGCGGCGGCCGGCCGCGAGCGGCTGCCGAGGGCGGCGCACCCGGCGGCGAACGCGGTGAGGGCGAACCAGCCGGCGCGCAGTTCGCCGAGCGGCGCGAGTGCCAGCGCGGTCGCCGCGCCCAGCAGCAGTGCCGCCGCGCCCGACAGGGCGACCGGCAGCCGTTCAGGCACCGTCGGACACCGCGACCAGGTCGCGCAGCTCCGCGTCCAGGGCCCGGGCGGCGAACAGGCGGCTGCTCACCTCGTCGAGGGTGGTCGCGAGTTCGGAGCGCGGCACGACCAGCACCGGGCAGCTCGCCCGGCGCACGCAGTACGCCGGGACGGAGCCGCGCAGGCCGCGGTGCAGCCAGGAGCCGGACGGGCCGAGGACCAGCAGGTCGCGCGGCCGGTCGGCGGCGGCCAGCAGGGTCGGGGCGGTCTGTCCCCGGACGGTGCGGGCGGTGAGCGGAACGCCCGGGTCGGTGCCGCCGAACGCCTCCGCCATCGCCTCCGCCAGCGTCGTCGCGGCCAGCTCGCGCACCGCCGACAGCAGCGGCGGGCACGGCGAGCGGCGGTGGCCGAACTCCCCGTTCGGCGGCTCCCAGGCGTGCAGGGCCAGCACCTCGCCGCCCAACCGCCGGGCCTCGGCCACCGCACGGTGCACGGCCGCCAGGCTGCCGAGCGATCCGCTGACCCCGACCACGATGCGCGGCCGCTGCTCCATCACGCGTCCTCCGTCCAGGAACTCGCGGACCCCGGCGGGGCCCGCACCACCCAGCAGATCGCGTCGCCGCCCCACCTCCGGCCGTCCTTGACGGCTCCCTGACGCCCACGGCCGGTTTCCCAACGCCGCCCTGACGCCCGGGCCGCCGCCGACGGCGTTCACTGAAGGAGAGGGACGAGGAGGCCGGTCATGGAACACGGCGAAACCCATGTGGTGGTCGGTGTGGACGGCTCGCCGGACAGCCTGGCGGCGCTGCGCCGGGCCGCGATGGAGGCGGCGGTGCGCGGCGCCGTGCTGGTCCCGGTGCTCGTCCGGCGCCCGTCCGACGAGGTGCCCGCCCGCGCCGCCGGGCTGCTGTTGGACGCCGCCTTCGACACCGCGCTCGGCGGCTGGCCGGGCAATGTCCTGGTCCGCCCCACCGTGGTCACCGGAGCCGCCGGTCCGGCCCTGGTCGCGGCGGTCACCGGCCCCGCCGACCTGCTGCTGCTCGGTACCCCGCACCGCCGCTGGGCGCACCCGCACGGCGACCGCACCGCCCGGCACTGCCGCAGTCACGCCCCGTGCCCGGTGCTGACCGTCACCGCTCCGCCGTCCGGCCTGGGGCTGACCGTCTGAGCACCCACCGGCCCGCGCCGCGCGCCCGTTCGACGACACGCCGCCGGACGGGCGCCGTCGTGGGCCGTCACCCGAAGTGCGCGAATGGCCGCGTGGGCCGCACCCGGCCCACCCCCCTCCTCATATGATCGGAGCGACATGCGTCATCCTTGGTGGTGAATAGCACTGCCCATGACACCAGCAGGAGGAAGCTCGTGGACGACGTTCTGCGGCGCGCCGCGCTGTTCGCGGCACTCGACGACGACCAGGCTGCCGAGCTCCGCGCTTCCATGACCGAGGTGACGCTCGCCCGCGGCGAGTCGCTGTTCCACGAGGGCGACCCGGGCGACCGGCTGTACGTCGTGGTCGAGGGCAAGGTCAAGCTGCACCGCGCCTCGCCGGACGGCCGCGAGAACATGCTCGCCGTGCTCGGCCCCTCCGAGATGATCGGCGAGCTCTCGCTGTTCGACCCGGGCCCGCGCACCGCCACCGCCACCGCCCTCACCGAGGTCAAGCTCCTCGGCCTCGGCCACGGCGACCTGCTCCCGCTGCTGCACGCCCGCCCCGAGGTCTCCATCGCGCTGCTCCGCGCGATCGCCCGCCGCCTGCGCCGCACCAACGACGTGATGAGCGACCTGGTCTTCTCCGACGTGCCCGGCCGCGTCGCCAAGGCCCTGCTCGACCTGTCCCGCCGCTTCGGCGTCCAGTCCGACGAGGGCATCCACGTCGCCCACGACCTCACCCAGGAGGAACTGGCCCAGCTGGTCGGCGCCTCCCGCGAAACGGTCAACAAGGCCCTCGCCGATTTCGCCGGCCGCGGCTGGCTGAAGCTGGAGGCCCGCGCGGTCGTCCTGCTGGACGTCGAACGCCTCTCGCGCCGCTCACGCTAAGGGGCTCCGCCCAGGGGACGCGCAAACAGGGGCGCGTGGGGGTACCTCCCGGCCCGCCAGGGCTGGGGGAGAACTGCGCGACAAGCGCAAGCCTCATCCGCAAGGTCGCGATCAAGTGCAAGTGATTGTCCTGCGTCGCGATCTTGCGGTTGAGTGCCTTCCGCTTCGCGCAGTTCCCCGCGCCCCTGTTTGCGCACCCGCTGCCGTTCTCAGATGAGCCCGTGCTCCTCCAGGTACGTGAGCTGCGCCCGCACCGACAGTTCCGCCGCAGGCCACAGCGCGCGGTCCACGTCCGCGTACACCCGGGCGACCACCTCGGCCGCCGTGCGGCATCCCGTCTCGACCGCGGTCTCGACCTGGGCGAGCCGGCCGGCCCGGTGGGCGAGGTAGTAGTCGACGGCGCCGAGCGCGTCCGCGAGGACCGGGCCGTGGCCGGGCAGGACGGTGCGGACGCCGTGCTCGGCGGCCATCGCGTGCAGGTGGCGCAGCGAGGCCAGGTAGTCGCCGAGCCGGCCGTCGGGGTGGGCGACCATGGTGGTGCCGCGGCCGAGGACGGTGTCGCCGGTGAGGATCGCGCCGTCGGCGGGCAGGTGGAAGGTCAGCGAGTCGGAGGTGTGCCCGGGGGTGGCGACCACCCGCAGGTCGAGGCCGCCGATCTCCAGCCGCTGGCCGCCGTGCAGGCCTTCTTCGCCGAGTCGCAGTGCCGGGTCGAGGGCGCGCACGGCGGTGCCGGTGAGTTCGGCGAACCGGGCGGCGCCTTCGGCGTGGTCGGGGTGTCCGTGGGTGAGCAGGGTGAGGGCGATCCGTTTGCCCTGCTGTTCGGCGGTGCTGACGACCCGTCGCAGGTGGGTCTCGTCGAGCGGGCCGGGGTCGACCACGACGGCGAGGTCGGAGCCGGGTTCGGAGAGCAGCCAGGTGTTGGTGCCGTCCAGCGTCATCGGGGACGGGTTGGGTGCGAGCACGCACTGGGCGCGCGCGGTGGCGGCCCCGCCGACCACGTCGGCGGGGTCGCCCGGAAGCAGACCGCTCACGCGGCGTCCGCCTCGGCCCGACTGAGCTGCCGCAGCGGGAGCGTCCGCACCAGTGCCCGGGCGGGCAGCTCGCGGACCAGCAGGCGGGCGGTGGTGGCCGCGGGCGCCGGTGCGTCGCAGGCGGCGGCACGGGGGGTGACGGTGCGGGCGGGCGTGGCCGAGGTCCGGCGAGCCACGTCGTTGTGAGTCATCGGAGGTCTCCTTCCGGGGTGTACGCGGTCGGTGCTGTCGCAGTGGAAAGCCGCTGGTCGGCGCGGCTGCTGCCGAGCTTCCCGGGGGAAGGCTCTCACGCCGGGAACACGCCGTCGACGGTCAGTTCGTCATACCCGGGCCAGCGCACCGTCATGCGGTCCCCGCGCACCTCGGCCTGCCCCAGCACGGGGGTCACCTTGCGGTCCGCGGCGGCGGTCAGCGCCTCGGTGGCGCTGCGCACCGGCGTCAGCTCGCGCAGCACGGTGACGGTCGGCGGCATCATCCCGAATCGGCCCTCGTGGAAGCCGGCCACCGCGTCGGCGGGGGTCATCCAGGTGACCCGGTCGGCCTCGCCGACGGTGTCCGCGGCGGTCTGCCCGGCCGGCAGCGCGGCGACGAAGAACCAGGTGTCGAAGCGGCGTTCCTCGAACTCGGGGGTGACCCAGCGGGCCCAGGCGGCCAGCAGGTCGCTGCGCAGCACCAGGTTGTGCCGGGTCAGGAACTCGGCGAGGGACAGCTGGTGGGACTCCAGCGCGGCGCGTTCGGCGGACCGGTCGGTGGGTTCGACCAGGGTCCGGTCGTCGGGGCCGGCCAGCAGCACGCCGGCCTCCTCGAAGGTCTCCCGGACGGCGGCGCAGACCACCGCGCAGGCGGTCGGCTCGTCCACGCCCAGACGTTCGGCCCACTCCTCGGTGGACGGGCCGGCCCACGGCGGGCGCACCTCGCGGTCGCGCGGGTCGACGCTGCCGCCGGGGTAGGCGTACATGCCGCCGGCGAAGGCCATCGTGGTGCGCCGGCGCAGCAGGTACGCCTCGGGGCCGGTGGCGCCGTCGCGCAGCAGCACCACGGTGGCGGCGGGCCGGGGCGCGGCGGGGGTGAGTTCCCCGGTGGCCAGGGCGCGGATTCGGGCGGGCCAGGACGGCGGCATCTCGGGCATGTTCACGGATGTTAACCGCCGTCGCCCCGGGCCGACAGGCCCCAATGCGAGGGCCCGCCACCGCGGTGCGGCAACGGGCCCTTCCGCACAGGCGGTCAGTCGCGGACGCGGACCATCAGCTCGACCTCGACCGGCGCGTCCAGCGGCAGCACCGCGACGCCGACGGCGCTGCGGGCGTGCACGCCCTTGTCGCCGAGGACCTCGCCCAGCAGTTCGCTGGTGCCGTTGACCACGCCGGGCTGGCCGGTGAAGTCGGGGGCGGAGGCGACGAAGCCGACCACCTTGACGACCTGCTCGACCTTGTCCAGGTCGCCGATCACCGACTTGACGGCGGCCAGCGCGTTCAGCGCGCAGATCCGCGCCAGGTCCTTGGCGTCCTCCGCGGTGACCTCGGCGCCGACCTTGCCGGTCAGCGGGAGCTTGCCGCCGACCATCGGCAGCTGCCCGGAGGTCATCACGTAGTGACCGGTGCGCAGCGCCGGGACGTACGCGGCGACGGGGGCCGCCACCTCGGGCAGGGTCAGCCCGAGCTCGGCGAGCTTCTGCTCTACCTGACCCATGACTACTCCTTCTCGCGCTTCAGGTACGCCACCAGCTGCTCCGGGTTCGGCCCGGGAACGACCTGGACGAGCTCCCAGCCGTCCTGGCCCCAGGTGTCGAGGATCTGCTTGGTGGCGTGCACAAGAAGCGGCACGGTTGCGTATTCCCACTTGGTCATGGGGTGACTCTAGCCGCCCCGCCCGGTGTGAGGTGGGACACAAAGCGGGCATCAAACGCCGGGGTGGCCGGGATGCTCCCGTCATCCGGAGCGCGCGCTCGTTACCCTCGCGGTGAGGGATGCCCGCGGGGGACCCCTCGGCAGAAGCAGGCGGCGACGGACGGAGAGCGGGCGTGGCGGGCAGCAGCGGTACGGCGGGGCCGACCGGGCAGACGTCGCCGCGGGAGCCGGACTGGGAGGGCGTCAGGCTGCACGTGGTCAGCGGCAAGGGCGGCACCGGCAAGACCACGCTGGCGGCGGCGCTCGCGCTGGCGCTGGCCGCCGAGGGCGGCCGCACCCTGCTGATCGAGGTGGAGGGCCGGCAGGGCATCGCGGAGCTGTTCCAGATCGCCGCGCTGCCGTACGAGGAGCGCCGGGTGGCCACGGTGACGCCGGCTCAGCTGGGGCTGCCCGGCAAGGGCCACGGCGAGGTGCACGCGCTGGCCATCGACACCGAGCAGGCGCTGCTGGAGTACCTGGAGATGTTCTACAAGCTGGGCCGGGCCGGGAAGGCCCTGCAGAAGGTCGGCTTCGTGGACTTCGCCACCACCATCGCCCCGGGCGTGCGCGACGTGCTGCTCACCGGCAAGGCCTGCGAGGCGGCCCGCCGCAAGGGCCCGGACGGCCGGCGGGCCTACGACGCGGTGGTGATGGACGCCCCGCCGACCGGTCGGCTCACCCGTTTCCTGAACGTCAACTCCGAGGTGGCGGGCCTGGCCAGGTTCGGCCCGATCCACACCCAGGCGCAGGCCGTGATGCGGGTGCTGCGTTCCGCGGAGACGGCGGTGCACTTCACCACCCTGCTGGAGGAGATGCCGGTGCAGGAGACGGTGGACGGGATCGCCGACCTGCGCGAGGCCGGGCTGCCGGTCGGCGGTGTCCTGGTGAACATGGTGCGCCCGCCGATACTGGACGCGGCGGCGGTGGAGGCCGCCCACGGCGACCACCGCGAGGAGGTGGCGCTGGCCCTCGGCGAGGCCGGCCTCGGCGGGCGCTCGCGCAAGCCGGAGACCGTGCGGGCCGCCGTGGAGCCGCTGCTCGACCCGCTGCTGGAACAGGCCCGGGAGCACGCCGAACGGGTCGAACTGGAACGCACCCAGCGCATCGACCTTCAACAACTGCGTCTGCCCAGTTACGAGTTGCCACTGCTCGGCGAGGGCATGGACCTGGCCGGCCTGTACCGGCTGGCGGGCGAACTGAAGCGGCAGGGAGCGGCATGACCGGGCTGGACATCGACACCCTGATCGACGACCCGGCGACCCGGATCGTGGTCTGCTGCGGCTCCGGCGGGGTCGGCAAGACCACCACCGCCGCGGCGATCGGCCTGCGCGCCGCCGAACGCGGCCGCCGCGTCGTGGTATTGACCATCGACCCGGCCCGCCGGCTCGCCCAGTCGATGGGCCTGACCGAGCTCGACAACACCCCGCGGGTGGTCAAGGGCACCCGGGGCGAGGGCGAGCTCCAGGCGATGATGCTGGACATGAAGCGGACCTTCGACGAGGTCGTGCTCGCCCACGCCGAACCCGACCGGGCCCGGGCCATCATGGAGAACCCGTTCTACCAGTCGCTGTCGGCCGGTTTCGCGGGCACCCAGGAGTACATGGCGATGGAGAAGCTCGGCCAGCTCCGCGCCGAGGACCGCTGGGACCTGATCGTCGTCGACACTCCGCCGTCCCGCTCCGCGCTGGACTTCCTGGACGCCCCCACCCGGCTCGGGTCCTTCCTGGACGGCAAGGTGATCCGGCTGCTCACCGCCCCCGCCAAGGTCGGCGGCCGCTCCGCGATGAAGTTCCTGAACGTCGGCATGGGGCTGATCACCGGCACCCTCGGCAAGATCTTCGGGGCCCAACTGCTCACCGACGTCCAGACGTTCGTCTCCGCGATGGACTCGATGTTCGGCGGTTTCCGGGAGCGCGCCGACCGCACCTACCAGCTGCTGAAGGCTGAGGGCACCGCGTTCCTGGTGGTCGCCGCGCCGGAACGCGACGCGCTGCGCGAGGCCGCGTACTTCGTCGACCGGCTCGCCGCCGACACCATGCCGCTGGCCGGCCTGGTGCTCAACCGGGTGCACACCAGCGGCGCCCCGCAGCTCACCTCGGAACGCGCCCTGGCCGCCGCCGAGGCGCTGGAGGAGAACGGCACCGCCACCTCGACCGTCGAGGCCGAGACCCTGGCCGCCGGACTGCTGCGCCTGCACGCCGAACGCATGCAGGTCATGACCCGGGAACGGCGCACCCGCGACCGTTTCGCCTCGGTCTACCCGGACGTGCCGATCGTCGAAGTGCCCGCACTGCCCGGAGACGTCCACGACCTGGACGGACTGCGGGCCATCGGCGACCGACTCGGTTCCCCCGCCGAGTGAGCCAACGGCCCGCCCCACCGCCCTGCTTGACGGAGCCTCAGCCCGCCTGGGCGTAGTCCCGCAGGACCACCCCGGTGGCCAGCGACTCCTCGTACTCGGTGCGCGCGGTCTCCAGCAGCCTGCGCCAGGACCCCACAGTCGGGCGCCGGCGCAGCAGCGCCCGACGCTCGCGCTCCGTCATTCCGCCCCACACGCCGAACTCGACACGGTTGTCGAGTGCGTCCGCGAGGCACTCGGTGCGCACCGGACAGCCGCTGCACACCGCCTTGGCGCGATTCTGCGCCGCCCCCTGCACGAACAGTTCATCCGGATCGCTCGTGCGGCACGCGGCCTGCACGCTCCAGTCGTCCACCCAGCCCATCCCGGCGCCGTCCTCTCCCGATTCGGGGCTCCCCCACGGCGGCAACGGCATATTCACCGTTGCCAGTTGAGGACGTTACGGAAGAACGACACAACGCAACAGCCCCTGTCGGCCCAATCTCGAATGACCCGATCGGACTATGGGTGTCCGACAGCTCACTCGTTGGAGTGATTGCAGGTCGCGGGCCTTGCGGGGGCCGAATGGTGCGTTTTCGTCACGGTGTGCAACAGCGGCCCGCCGTGCAGCCGCCTGAAATGGGCCCAGAATGCCCGGAATCGGACAAAGCTCATCACTCACAAGAGTGATGATGATGAGCAGAGCGAAGCTGTCGCAGTTCTGTGACAAGCGTAGGCGAACACCTGCCCCCCTGTACGGGATTCCGCAACGTAGGGTTCTCCCCATGGCAGCTACGCGATCCACGGGCACCGCACTGGACAAGGCAGGGCTCGGCGTCAAGTTCCTGGGCAGCGCCGTGCTCGCAGGCATCCTGGTCGCCGGCATGGCCCTGCCTGCCGTCGGCGCGTTCGGCCTGACCGCCAAGGACACCGCCGAGTCGTTCGACAACATCCCGGACGACTTCAAGACGCCCACACTCTCCCAGGTGTCGATGATCTACGACGCCAAGGGCGGCCTGATCGCCAAGGTCTACGACCGCGACCGCACCATCCTCACCAAGGAGCAGATGGCGCCGATCATGCGCCAGGCCCAGGTCGACATCGAGGACAACCGCTTCTACGAGCACGGCGCCGTCGACCTCAAGGGCGTGCTGCGCGCCGCCACCAAGAACGCCGAGTCCGGCACCACCGCCCAGGGCGCCTCGACACTCACCCAGCAGTACGTGAAGAACGTCTTCGTCGAGCAGGCCGGCGACGACCAGCAGGCGTTCCTGGAAGCCACCAAGAAGAGCATGGGTCGCAAGATCCAGGAGCTCAAGTACGCCATCAAGCTGGAAGAGGACCTGAGCAAGGACCAGATCCTCACCAACTACCTGAACATCACCTTCTACGGCCACCAGGCGTACGGCATCGAGTCCGCCGCCAAGCGCTACTTCAACAAGAGCGCCAAGGACCTCGACATCCCCCAGGCCGCGATGCTGGCCGGCCTGGTGCAGAACCCCTCGGCGTACGACCCGATCACCCACCCGCAGGCCGCGCAGACCCGCCGCAACACGGTGATCAACAAGCTGCTGGAGTACAAGCACATCTCGCCGGAGGAGGCCAAGGCCGCCCTCGCCGCCCCGCTCGGCATCACCTACACCGAGCCGCAGAACGGCTGCATCACCGCCGGGAACGGCATGGGCTTCTTCTGCGACTACGTGCGCCACGTGATCAAGCAGGACCCGGTGTTCGGCAAGACCGCCGCCGACCGGCAGAAGCTCTGGTCGCAGGGCGGCCTGAAGATCAACACCACCATCGACCCGGAAAAGCAGCAGGCGATGTACAACGCGGTCACCAAGAAGGTCTACGTGACCGACAAGGTGTCCGCCGCCGGCACCATGGTCAAGCCCGGCACCGGCGAGATCCTCGCGATGGCGCAGACCCGCCCGTACGGCCTGGACGAGGCCAAGAAGCAGACCGTCCTCAACCTGAACGCCGGCGCGTCCATGGGCGGCGGCAACGGCTTCTCCCCCGGCTCGACCTTCAAGCCGATCCTGGCCGCGGCCGCCCTGGAGAGCGGGGTGCCGATCAGCCAGGAACTGTCCTCGCCGCCGAAGATGGAGTACCCGCGGGTCTCCACCTGCCAGGGCACCTGGAACGACACCTCCAAGCCCACCGTGTCGAACGAGTCCGAGCGGGAAATCGGCCCGTACAACATGACGGTCGCCATGCAGAAGTCGGTCAACACCTACTTCGTGCAGCTGGAGCAGCAGACCGGCCTGTGCCCGATGAAGCAGATGGCCGACAAGCTCGGCGTCGGCACCCTGGCCAACGGCAAGCCCCTGCAGGAGGTCCCCTCCATGGTGCTCGGCACCCAGGAGGTCAGCCCGCTCCAGATGGCCTCGGTCTACGCGGCCTTCGCCTCCCGCGGCGTCTACTGCGCCCCGATCGCGCTGACCTCCGTGGTCGCCAGCGACGGCAAGAAGCTCGACGTGCCGAAGGCCAACTGCAACCAGGCGATGAGCCAGTCCACCGCGGACAACGTCAACAGCCTGCTGCTCGGCGTGACCGAGAAGGGCACCGGTTCCTCCCTCGGCCTCGACGACGGCCGCCCGATCGCCGGCAAGACCGGTACCACCGACGAGCGGTACGCCGCCTGGTTCACCGGCTACACCCCCGACCTCTCCACCTCGGTCTGGCTCGGCGGTGTCGGCGGCAACGTCTCGATGAAGAACATCACCATCGGCGGCAAGTCCTTCGGGGCGGTCTACGGCGCCGACGGCCCCGGCCCGATCTGGCAGATGGCCATGAACGACGCCCTGGACGGCACTCCGATCTCCACCTTCAAGAACCTCGTCACCACCCCGCCGGCGACCAGCAACCCGCCCGCCACCGACACCCCGTCCGGCGACACCGCCGGCGCGACCACCGGCGGTGGCAACAACGGCGGTGGCAATGGTGGCGGCAACGGCGGTGGCAACGGTGGCGGCAACGGCAATGGCGGCGGCACCAACGGCGGCACCACGGGCTTGACGACCGGCGGCCTGACCACCGGCGGCCTGACCACCGGCGGCTTCTCCTTCCCGCCGACCACCGGCGGCACCACCGGAAAGCCCGGCCACCACTGACCCCACCCCGCACGCCTTACACACGGAAGCCGCCCGCCCGGAGATCACCTCCGGGCGGGCGGCTTCAGCAGTTGCAGGGGTTGTCGCAGGTCAGCCGGCCAGCGCGGCCTTCACCGCGGCGGCCACCCGGCCGCCCTCCGCCTTGCCCTCGACCTGCGGACGCACCAGCTTCATCACGGCGCCCATGCCCTGCGGGCCGCTCGCCCCGGACTCCGCCACCGCGGCGGCCACGATCGCGGCCAGCTCCTCGTCCGTGAGCTGCTTGGGCAGGTACGCCGCCAGCACCTCGCCCTCGGCCCGCTCGCGCGCCGCCTGCTCCGTCCGGCCGGCACCCTCGAACGCCTCCGCGGCCTCCCGCCGCTTCTTCGCCTCCTTGCCGATCACCTGAAGCACCTCGGCGTCGGACAGCTCGCGCTTCTGCTTGCCCGCCACCTCCGCGCCGGTCACCGAGGCCAGCGTCAGCCGGAGGGTGGACGAGCGCAGCTCGTCCCGTGCCTTGATGGCAGCCGTGAGGTCCTCGTGCAGCTGCTCCTTGAGCGTCGTCATGCCGCCGATTCTGACACCTGTCCCGCCCCGCCGCCGCCCCTTTACCTGCCGGTTCGTGCTGACGGCCCGTCATCCTCCGCCGAACCCCGGGTGCTTGTCCGTCTTTTCGAACGGTCTGCGACCATGGACCGATGCGACCGCTGTACTCCGTCCCGCTCGGTGTCGCCGCCACCGGCGCCGCCTGTCTCGTCTACGCCGCCGGGTACGAGGTCCGCTCGTTCCGGCTGCGGCGCGTCGAGGTTCCGATCCTGCCCGCCGGCGCGCGGCCGATCCGGATCCTCCAGGTGTCCGACATCCACATGGTCACCGGGCAGGCCAAGAAGCAGCGCTGGCTGCAGAGCCTCGCCGGGCTCCACCCCGACCTGGTCGTCAACACCGGCGACAACCTCTCCGACCCGCTCGGCGTCCCCGCCACGCTGGACGCGCTCGGCCCGCTGATGGACTTCCCCGGCGTCTACGTCTTCGGCTCCAACGACTACTACGGCCCCGCCCGCAAGTCGCCCACCCGCTACCTCAAGGCCCTGCGCAGCGGCGTCCACGGCCTCAACAACCCCGACGGCACCGGCCGCCGCGGCATCACCGGCGCCGTCCACAACCCCTGGCAGAAGCTCCGCGACGGCTTCGACCGGGCCGGCTGGCTCGACCTCAACAACGCCCGCGGCCGCCTCACGGTGGCCGGCCTCGACATCGAGTTCACCGGCCTCGACGACCCGCACATCCGCCAGGACGACTACGCCGCGGTGGCCGGCGGCCCCTCCCCCGAGGCCGACCTCTCCCTCGCCGTCGTCCACGCCCCCTACCTGCGCGTCCTCGACGCCTTCACCGCCGACGGCTACCCCCTGATCCTGGCCGGCCACACCCACGGCGGCCAGCTCTGCATCCCCTTCTACGGCGCCCTCGTCACCAACTGCGACCTCGACACCGACCGCGTCAAGGGCCTCTCCACCCACACCGCCGCCGGCCACCGCTCCCACCTCCACGTCTCCGCCGGCTGCGGCACCAACCGCTACACCCCCATCCGCTTCGCCTGCCCCCCCGAGGCCACCCTCCTCACCCTCACCCCCACCCCTCGCTGACCAGCCGCTAAACCGGATTTCGCGTCTGGCCCCACCTCCTGTAGAGTTCTACTCGTTGCACCGGGAACGGAAAGCAACAAAGCAGGACCGGGGTATAGCGCAGCTTGGTAGCGCGCTTCGTTCGGGACGAAGAGGCCGTGGGTTCAAATCCCGCTACCCCGACCGAGCAGTGAGGGCCGCATCGGAGAAATCCGGTGCGGCCCTCACTCGTTGTGGGGCTCTGGGGGTTCGGGCGTCACCTGTGTCGGGTCGGGCCGTTGTGATGGCATGAGTGTGTTTGCGATGACACAGCCGTTCCCAGGCGGGCCGGGGCCGATCAGCGTTCCGGTGTTCTGTTCGGGGTACTGGCTCAGGCCCGGGTACATGCAGCGGGTGGACGACGAGCAGTGGGATCTGCGGGTGCCGGCCGGGCAGTTGGCGGGGCTGGGTGGGGCGGTGGATGCGGCTGAGCGGTTGGGGGCGCGGCGGGAGTTGCTGGTGAGTCCGCAGAATGCGGCGCGGGCGCATCTGTTGCGGGAGTGTCCGGAGTTGTTCGGGATCGTCGGGCGGGTGGTGCTCGGGGTGGATGAGCGGCTGTGGCGGGCGGAGCCGGACTGGGGCGGGTGCAGTGTCGAGCTGTCGGGGATCGAGTGCATCGACGGGTTCCAGACGCTGGGGCTGCTCGCGCAGGGTGCGGCCGAGCTGTCGGTCGAGCATCTGGACCGGGCTGTGCTGGATGTCCGGGTCGTCAGTGGTGCGGCGCGCGATCTCGCCCGGGCGGCGCACGACCAGGCGCACCGGCATCACAATCCGACGGCCGCGCAGGATCTGCTGCTGCGTCATCCGGTGATGCGCAGGCTGGTGCGGCAGTTCGAGCGCGACGGTATTCCGTTCCGGTTGCGGCGCGGTGAGCGGCGAGGTCCCAGCCGGGAGGGGTACGCGGTGGACGAGGCGACCACCGCGTTGGCGTTCTTCCTGGCCGGGGGCGAACCGGCGCTCGCCTTCCAGACGTTGACGCCGGAGGGCCGGGAGGAGATCTGGCGGGATCCGTCGGGGCCGAAGTTCCGGGCGTTGTTCGGCGCGCACACGGAGGCGACGGGGGTGCGGATCGCGATCACGTTCCGGCGGGCGATCCTGCGGGAGTTGGAGGGGTTGTTCGGCGAGCGGTCGGCGCATCATTGGCATCTGTTGGCGGATGCGCCGGATCTGGTGGTGTGGGCGGTCGCCCGCGAGCTCCCGCTCGGCGCGCTGCACCGCGACCCGGCGGATCCGTCGGCGCCGGAGTGGGAGCGGATCCTCGACCATCGGGTGCCCGTGCTGACCAGGTTGACCGCCGAGCGGCTGGTCGCCGCGTACCGGGGCTTGCGGGCGCGGGTGTACCGGCGGGACGAGGTCGAGAAGTTGGAGTGGTGGGTGCGCATCCTGGGCGGCGCGACGGCGTGATCTCGCGCGCGGGCGTGCAGATGAACAAGGGAAGGCGTGATCTCGCGCGCGGGGCCGCGTGGCGGGGCATGATCGGTGGGGTTGTGCCGGTGCTGCGGAGAAGGGACGTGCGTGGTGGGTGAGTTGGGCGAGCGGGTGGCCGCTTTGATGGGGCGGGCCCGGGAGGATCTGGCGGAGCTGGTGGCGATTCCCTCGGTGGCGGATCCGCGGCAGCAGCCGCCGGAACGCTGCCGGGAGGCCGCGGAGTGGGTGGCCGCGGCGTTCGCGGGGGTGGGGCTGCGGGATGTGCGGCTGGTGGAGACGCCGGACGGGAGTTTCGCGGTGCTGGGGCACCGTCCGCCGCCGCCGGGGGCTCCGACGGTGCTCCTGTACTGCCATTACGACGTGCAGCCGCCACTGGGCGACGAGGCGTGGGTGTCGCCGCCGTTCGAGCTGACGGAGCGGGACGGGCGGTGGTATGGACGGGGGGCGGCGGACTGCAAGGGCAATGTGGTGATGAACCTGACCGCGTTGCGGGCGCTCGGGGACGAGTTGCCGGTGGGGCTGAAGCTGGTGGTCGAGGGGTCGGAGGAGCAGGGGACGGGCGGCCTGGAGGCGTATCTGGCGCAGCATCCGGAGGAGTTGCACGCCGATGCGCTGCTGATCTGCGACACCGGCAACGCGGCGGTGGGGGTGCCGACGGCGACCGTCTCGTTGCGCGGGATGGCGAACGTGGTGGTGACGGTGCGGACGCTGGAGTCGGATCTGCACTCGGGGATGTTCGGCGGCCCGGCCCCGGACGCCCTGGCGGCGCTGATCCGGATCCTGGACTCCTTGCGCGACGCCGACGGCGGGACGCGGGTGGAGGGCCTGTCGGCGGACGGCGTCTGGGAGGGCGCGGGGTTCGACGAGCAGCAGTTCCGGTCGGACGCGGGGGTGCTGGACGGGGTCGCGCTGATGGGGTCGGGGACGGTCGCGGACCGGCTGTGGGCCCGTCCGGCGGTGACGGTGCTGGGCATCGACTGTCCGCCGGTGGTGGGTTCGGCTTCGGCGGTGCCCGCTGAGGCGCGGGCCCGGGTGAGTCTGCGGGTGCCGCCGGGGATGGATCCGGAGGCGGCGCAGCAGGCGCTCACGGCGCATCTGGTGAAGGCCGCGCCGTGGGGTGCGCGGGTGTCGGTGGAGCCCGAGTCGAAGGGTTCGCCGTTCCGGGCCGCGACGGACGGGAAGGCGTACGCGGCGCTGGACCGGGCGGCGCGGGAGGCGTACGGCCGGCCGTTGTCGTTCCTCGGGCAGGGCGGTTCGATTCCGCTGTGCAGTGCTCTTGCCGCGCAGTACCCGGAGTCGGAGATCATCCTGATGGGTGTGGAGGAGCCGCGTTCGCTCATCCACGCGCCCAACGAGAGCGTCGACCCGGGCGAGATCGAGCACATGGCCCTGGTCGAGGCGCTGTTCCTGCGTCACTACGCGGCCGCCGGCCGCTGACCCCGAGGGAGGGGATCCTGATGCCCGAGCCGTTCACCACGGCCGATTTCCAGGCCCGGATGGCCCGTGCCGCGACGGCCGCCGCCGATGCGGGCCTGGCGGGGCTGGTCGTCACGCCCGGCCCGGACCTGACGTACCTGACGGGGTATCTCCCGGTGAACACCGAGCGGCTGACCGCGCTGGTGGTGGCGCCGGGTGCCGAGCCGGTGCTGCTGGTGCCGAGGCTGGAGCGTCCGGACGCGGAGCGGGCGGCGGGTGCGGAGGCCGTCCGGATGGCCGACTGGATCGACGGCCAGGACCCGTTCGCGGTGCTGGCGCCGAGCATGGACCCGGCCGGCCGGTACGGGATCTCGGACAACGCCTGGGCGATGCACCTGCTGGGCCTCCAGGAGGCGCTGCCGGGTACCTCGTACGCCTCGCTGACGGCGGTGCTGCCGATGCTGCGGGCGGTGAAGGAGCCGGACGAGCTGGCCCGGCTGGCGGCGGCGGGTGCGGCGGCGGACCTGACGTACGGGGCGATCCTGGGCGTGCCGTTCGCGGGGCGCACCGAGCGCGAGGTGGCCTCCGACCTGGCGGCGTTGCTGCTCAAGCACGGGCACAGCCAGGTGGATTTCACGGTGGTGGGTTCCGGCCCGAACGGGGCGAATCCGCACCACGAGGCCGGGGAGCGGGTGATCGAGCGCGGTGACACGGTGGTGCTGGACTTCGGCGGGCTGAAGGACGGCTACGGCTCGGACACCACCCGCACGGTGTTCGTCGGCACCGAGCCGCCCGAGGAGGTGCAGAAGGTCCACGACCTGGTGCGGCGGGCCCAGCAGGCCGCGTTCGACGCGGTGGCGCCCGGGGTGAGCTGCCAGGAGATCGACCGGGTGGCCCGGGCGGTGATCACCGAGGGCGGGTACGGCGAGTACTTCATCCACCGCACCGGGCACGGCATCGGGCTGACCACGCACGAGCCGCCGTACATGATCGAGGGCGAGACCCGGCCGCTGGTGCCGGGGATGTGCTTCTCCATCGAGCCGGGCGTCTACCTGCCGGGCCGGTTCGGCGTCCGGATCGAGGACATCGTGACGGTCACGGAGACCGGTGGCCTGCGGTTCAACGGGACGCCGCACGAGCTGGCGTTCGTGAACTGACGGCCGCCCGCCGGGCGTTCAGCGGTTGAACGCCCGGCGCAGCTCGGCGAACGGTCAGCGGCTGAACGCCCGGCGGGGCGCGGCCGGCCGCCGTCAGCGGCTGAACGCCCGGCGCAGCTCGGCGAGCAGCGCGCGCAGCGCCGGGGCGGGGCCGGGGCGGGAGACCAGGGCGAGCAGGCCCGGGGTGGTGAGGTCGGTGACGGCGACCGGCAGCAGAGCGGGGAAGGCCTCGGCCATGGACCGGCTGAGCACGGCGACGCCGAGGCCGCGGGTGGCGAGGTCGGCGATCGCGGGGGCGGCGGAGGCCTGCAGGGCGATCCGTGGGGTGAGGCCGGCGGCGGCGCAGTCGCGGTCGAGGACGGTGCGCACGCCGGTGCCGGGTGGCAGGCAGATCAGCGGGTGGGCGAGCAGTTCGGCAAGTGTGACGTCGCGGCCGGCCAGTGGGTGGCCGGGCGGGACGGCGGCGACCAGGGGTTCGCTGATCAGGGTGTGTGCGTCCAGGCCGTCGGGGGTGGTGCCGGCGCAGCCGATCAGTGCGAGGTCGAGGGCGCCGGCCCGGACGGCTTCGGCGAGGTGGTCGGAGTCGGCTTCCAGCAGGGCGAGTTCGACGCCGGGGTGGGCCCGGTGAAAGGCGGCGAGGCCGTCGAAGAGCGGGGTGAGGGTGCAGCCGGCCACCATGCCGACGGTGAGGCTGCCCCGGATCAGGTCGCTGACCTCGCCGACCGCCTGGCCGACGGCGCGGGCGGCGGCCACCGCCTGCCGGGCGTGTTCGAGGGCGGCTTTGCCGGCCACGGTGAGGGTGACGGTGCGGGCCGAGCGGTCGAAGAGTTCGGCGCCGAGTTCGCGTTCCAGTTGCCGGATCTGGGCGCTGACCCCGGACTGGCTGATGTGCACCCGCTCGGCGGCGCGGGTGAAGTTGCGCTCCTCGGCGACGGCGAGGAAGTACTCCAGCTGCCTCAGTTCCATGACCACAGATTCTAGTTCTGAGCAGAACCAGCTGTTGGACTTCTGATCGGCCGAACGGGAGGCTGGGAGCACGAGGACGAGGAGGCTGTGATGAGCGAGTACGAGAAGGCGATGCGCCCCGAGGACCTGACCCGGCTGTTCGTGGAGCGCTCCAACGCGGGCGACGCCGCCGGGGTCGCCGCGCTGTACGAGGAGCACGCCGTGATGGCGTACCCGCCGGGGCAGTTCACGGTCGGCCGGGAGGCGATCCGGGCGCTGTGGGAGCGGGTGCTGGCGCACCGCCCGCGGTTCACCCCGGAGCCGCCGCTGCCGACGCTGGCCGCGGACGGCATCGCGCTGACCGCCACCCCGCCGAAGGACGGCGCCGGGGCCCGCGCCCAGGTGGTGCGGCGGCAGCCGGACGGCAGCTGGCTGCGGCTGCTCGACCAGCCCGAGTTCCTCCGGCCGGGCGCCGACGCCTGAGCAAGCAGCGGCCCGTTCAGGCGATGAGCTGCTTGTAGTAGTACGTGGTGTCGGCCAGGACGCCGTCCGGCGTGGCGGCGTGGCCGGGGACGGTGCCGAAGGCCGTCCAGCCGGCGGAGCGGTAGAGGTGTTCGGCGGCGCTGCCGGTCTGGGTGTCAAGCAGCAGCAGGGTGACGCCGGTGTCGCGGGCGGCCTGCTCGGCGGTGGCCAGCAGCCGCCGCCCCAGGCCCGCGCCACGGGCGTCGCGGTGCACCAGCAGCTTGGAGACCTCGGCGCGGTGCGAGCCGTTCGGCCGACTTTCGCGGACCAGGGCCACGGTGCCCAGCACGCGGCCGCCGGGGCCGGTCGCCGTCCACAGCAGCCGGGTGCCGTCCGCGACGGACGGGCACAGGGTGCGCCACCAGGCGACCGCCTCCTCGCGGCGGGTGCCGGCCAGGAAGCCGACCGAGGCGCCGTCGTCCACGGCGTCCAGCAGCAGATCGGCGAGCGCCTCGCAGTGGGCGGGGAGGTTGTCGGCGGTCAGTGGGCTGATCACGGCGGTCACCCTACGGTGCGGCGGCACCCGGCGGTCGGGGCGGGTGTCAGGAATGGTTACCGTGGTGGGGTGTACCGGTTCCTGTTCAGCCCGCGGTGGCTCGTCGGCACGGTCGTCGCGGTGGCGGCGATCGGGGTCTGTCTGATGCTGGGCTCCTGGCAGTTGGGCCGGTTCGAGAACCGGGTCTCGACGCACAAGGAGATCGACAAGGCGGCCGCCTCGGCGGCCCAGGCGCAGCCCAGTCCGCTGGCGGAGGTGCTGCCGGAGGCCGCCTCGAAGGTCGGCACCGACACCCTCGGGCGGACGGTGAACGTCACGGGCTCGTACGACGCCGCGCACCAGCTGCTGGTGCCGAACCGCACGGTGGACGGCCGGCTGGGCTACTACGTGCTCACCCCGCTGCTCACCGACGGCGGCCGGGCGGTACCGGTGGTGCGCGGCTGGGCGGAGGGCTCCCCGAAGGCGGCGCCGGAGGTTCCGTCCGGGCAGGTCAGCGTGACGGGTCGGCTGCAGGCGCCGGAGAACAGCGGCAGCGGCGGCGCGGTGGCGGGCGGTCTGCCGGCCGGGCAGCTGGGCACGATCAGCCCGGCGACGCTGGTGAACGTGCTGCCGTACCCGCTGTACGACGGCTGGGTGGCGGCGGACGACGTCCCGGCGGGGCTGACGGCGGTGCCGACGGTGCAGCCGCAGGGCGGCGACGGGCTGAGCCTGCGGGCGTTCCAGAACCTGGGCTACACCTTGGAGTGGTTCGTCTTCGCCGGGTTCGTGGTCTTCATGTGGTTCCGGCTGGTGCGCCGCGAGGCGGAGGCCGCCCAGGACCGGGCCCTCGGACTGGACCCGGCCCTGGACTGACCGCCGACCGGCTACTGGCGCCCCGTCAGCGCGCCCCCGACCGCGACGCGCTCGGCGAGGCCGAGGCCGGGGCCGAGGGCGAGGAGAGCGCGGACGGCGAGGCCGAGGCCCCGGCGGACGGCGACCCGCTCGGACAGGGCACCGGCGGGGCGGCGGCGCTCGGCGCGGCGGACCCGCTCGGCGAGGCCGAGGGCGAGCCGCCGACGGGGCTCGCGGGCGGCAGCGCGTTCGGGGTGGCGCAGTCGGCGCCGAAGTCGCCGAAGCCCGGCGCGGGCGACGGGTTTCCGCACTCGTCGACGTAGTCGTCGCTGCGGCTGGAGCCCGGCCGGTGGTGGTAGTGGTGCACCACCTTGGTGCCGCCGCCCCCCGAGTACGGCGAGATGCCGGACCCCTTCTTGGAGCCGCTCGACCCGCCGGACCCGCTCGACCCGCTGGAGCCGCTCGACCCGCCGGACCCGCTCGACCCGCTGGAGCCGCTCGACCCGCCGGACCCGCTCGACCCGCTGGAGCCCTTGGAGCCGCGGCTGCCGCTCTTGCCCTTGGCGAGGACCCGCAGGTCGAGGCCGGTGTCCGCCTTGGCGGGGGCGGCGGCCTCCACGCAGTCGTACTTCTGATTGTTCGACGAGCAGCCGGCCAAGGTCAGCACGATCGTGCCGACCGCGGCAGCGGCCAGCGCGGCGCGTCCACCCATCGGTTGTCCCCCCGGTCGGCCGGGTCTACCGGGTCACCGGACAGTGCCGGGGGCCAGGTGTCGCCGGACGAAGTCGATCTCCAAGCGAAGCTGCTTGATCCGCTCGTCGACGACCAGCGAACCGTGCCCGGCATCGTAGCGGTACACCTCGTGGACCTTGCCGAGCTCCTCCAGCCGCTGCACGTAGTTGTCGATCTGCCGGATCGGGCAGCGCGGGTCGTTGACGCCGGCACTGATGTAGACCGGGGCCTTGACCTGCTCGACGTACGACAGCGGCGAGGAGGCGTGCCAGCGCTCGGGGACGTCCTCGGGGGTGCCGCCGAACAGCGTGCGGTCCAGCGACTTCAGCGCCTCCATCTCGTCCGCGTACGCGGTGAGGTAGTCGGCGACCGGGACGGCGGCCAGGCCGAGCGTCCACCGGTCGGGCTGGGTGCCGAGGCCGAGCAGGGTCAGGTAGCCGCCCCAGGAGCCGCCGGACAGCACCAGCCGGTCCGGGTCGGCCAGGCCGGAGGAGACCGCCCAGTCGCGGACCGCGCCGATGTCCTCCAGCTCGATCAGGCCGACGCGTTCGGTGAGCGCGTCGGTCCAGGCCTGACCGTAGCCGGTGGAACCCCGGTAGTTGACCCGGACCACCGCGAAGCCGTGGTCGAGCCAGGCGGCGGGGCCGGCCGCGAAGGAGTCGCTGTCGTGGTGGGTGGGGCCGCCGTGCACCTCGAACACCGTCGGGAACGGGCCCTCGCCGGTGGGCCGCTGCACCAGGGCGTGCACCCGGCCACCCGGGCCGTCCACCCAGACGTCCTCGACCGCCACCGAGCCGGGCGGCACCGGGCCGGGCGCGCGCAGCACCACGGTGCCGGCCGTGGAGCGCACCGCCGACGGTTCGGCGGCCGAGGACCACAGGAACTCCACGGTGCCGTCGGGCCGGGCGGTGGCCCCGGCGACGGTGCCGCGCGGGGTGTCCAGCCGGGTCAGCTCGCCGGTCTCCAGCTGGTAGGAGAACAGCTCGGAGCGGGCCTCGTACTCGTGCTCGATGAGCAGCGAGCGGGCGTCGGGCCGCCACTGCGCGGACAGGTCGCCGGGGAACGGCCGGCCCTGCTCGTCGCGCAGGGTCAGCTCGGTCTCGGTGCCGGTGGCGACGTCCCACAGCATCGGCTCCCAGCGGCCGGTGCGCTGGTGGGCGACCAGCAGCCGGGTGTCGCCGGCGGCGGGCGCGAAGCCCAGGCAGGACACGCCGCGCGGCTCGGCGTGGCCGGTGACCTCGTCGAGCTGGGCGACGGTGGCGCCGTCGGACAGCCGCAGCACCCGGATCGCCCCGTGCATGGCGTCGCCGTGCTCGGTGTGGTCGACGGCCAGCAGGGTGCTGTCGTGGGACAGGTCGCCGACGCCGCCGTACTCGGCGTGGTGGTAGACCACCTCGGGCTCGGTGGCGCCGGGGCGGCGCAGGTACAGGGTGGTGCCCTCGTCGTCGGTGGAGGTGCCGACCACCACGGTGCCGTCGCGGCCGAGCGCCAGGCCCGCCTCGTAGGCGGCGGGCACGCCCGGCACGGCCTCCTGGTCGGGGCCGCCGGCGAACGGCTGGCGGCGCCAGACGCCGAACTCGTCGCCGTCGGTGTCGTCGAACCACCAGATCCACTGGCCGTCCGGGCTGAGTTCGGCGTCCGTGGTGCCGTGCGGACGGTCGGTGACCCGGCGGTGCTCGTCGGTGGCGCGGTCCCACGCGTAGACCTCGTAGGTGCCCGTCGCGTTGGACACGTACAGCGCCCGGTCGGGTGCCTCGTCCGCCCAGTCGGGCAGCGAGACCCGCGCTGCCCGGAACCGCTGCTCCCACGCCGGCACGACGTTCGTCTGCTCGTTCATACCCTCATCCAACCCGATTCCGGGCGGTGATCGGAACGGCGGGCAGCGAACGGTGGGGACACGAAACGGCTGCGGTGCGGCTCCTGATGGACGATCAGCGGAAGAGGTACAAATACGACATAACGACCGGAGGAGTTGTACTATGCCCGCTTCAGCGCCGCCCTTCGACCGGCTCGACCGACTCGACCTGCCCGTCCTCGCCCAGCACCTGGGCCTGGTCGAGGAGATCGAGCAGTACCTGGCCGGACTCCCCGCCCCCGACCGGCTGCCCCTGCTGCCACTGCCCGCACCACCGCCGGTGGAGCCCGGCTGCGACGGCGGACCGTACGGGTCCGTCCAGCAGCCGTGGAACTTCGGGTACCCGCTGCCGCGCCGCACCCTGCTGGACCGGCTGGTCCGCCGCCCCGCCCGCCCGGTGGCGGTCACCGTCGCCGGGCACCTGCGGCTGACCTCCCGCTACCTCGCCGAGGCGGGCTGGATCCAGGGCGCGATGTGGGACGCGGCCGGCCGGGTCTGCCTGCTCGGCGCGCAGACCGCCGTCCTCGCGCACGGCTACGGCACCGCGTACACGGTGCGCCGGGCCCGCACCCAGGTCATGGAGGTCCTGCACGCCACCGGCCGCCCGGCCCCCTCCCCCGACGCCTGGAACGACCGCCCGGGCCGCCGCCAGGCCGAGGTGCACGCCCTGCTGCTGCGCGCCGAGACCCGCGCCGAGTCGCTGGGCATCTGACACCCGGCAGCAGATCCGGGCGGCGCCCGCCGGCAGTGCCGACGCTGCCGCGGTGGACGAGCCGGGCTCCGCGGCGCAGACGACCGGCTGGAGCCCGGGGGGGCCGGCTCGCCCTCCCCCAGGTGCGGCAGCAGCGTGCGGCCGCCCGCCGGCACCTCGTGGTGCTGCCGGCCCGGCAGGCCTGGGCGGACCGTCAGGGAGCGGGGCTCTGGGAGGGGGACGGGCCGTCGGTGGCGGGGGCCGGTTCGGGGGCCGTGTGGTAGACGGTGCCGCCGCAGCCCGCGGGGAGGACCGTGGTGGCGGCGAAGGCGGTGGCCGCGTCGGGGGTGTAGCCGAGCCGGAAGATGTCGTTCGCCGACTTGCGGCCGACCTGGACGGCGCCGGAGTACCCACCGGTGGGGCTGGGGTCGGCCGCGGGGGTGCCGCCGGCCGGGGTGTCGCTGCCGGGCACTTCGGCGCTGCTGGGGGTGGAGCTGGGCTGCGGGCCGCTGGGGGTGGGCGAGGTGGTGGCGCAGCGGGTGGGCACCCAGGCGAACCGGACCAGATAGGAGCCGCCGGGTGCGAGCAGCAGTTCGCGGGGCAGCCCGGCCGGGTCGGGCAGCGCCTCGGCCGGGTCGCCGACGGTGTGGGCGAGCAGGCGGACGCCGGTGGTGCCGGGGTCGACGTCGACGGCGCCCGGGCCGGTGATCCGGCACGGGTGGTCGGCGGTGTTGGTGAGCCGGAACCAGCCGTAGATCCGGCCGTCGGCCGTGGCGGTGGCGGTCTTCTGGGACTCGCCCCGGCCGAGGTCGGCACGGCCGCACAGCGGCGCGGCGGCGGGCGAGCCGCCCGGGCTGCTGTCGGCGCTCGGGTCGGCGGTGGTTCCGGGGCCGGTGCCGTCGGCCCCGGCGGCGGTCGCGGTGGCGGGGCTGTGCGCGCGGCCGGGGGCGGCCACCGAGTGGTCCGGGGCGGCGGTGGCGCCGGGCACGGCCTGGCCGCCGGTGGGGTCGCCGGACAGGTGGAACGGCTGGGCGGCGTGCACCACGGGCAGCCCGGCGACGGCGGCGGCCAGCACGGCGGCGCCGCCCCAGGCGCGCCGCCGGGCGGCCCGGCGGCGGGGGACGGCGGCGCGCAGCCTGGGCAGCGCCCCGGGTTCGGGCTGGACACCGGCGACGGCGCGGTGCAGCCGGTCCCGGAGCTGGTCCTCGGTCAGTTCGCGGGGCGGGTGCGGCCGGTGCGGGTCAGTCATCGCCGGTCTCCAGCCGCACCCGCAGGGCGGCCAGTCCGCGCGAGCCGTAGGCCTTGACCGAGCCGATGGAGATGCCGAGCACCTCCGCGACCTGCGCCTCCGTCAGGTCGGCGTAGTAGCGCAGCACCAGCACCTCCCGCTGACGGCGTTGCAACCCCCGTAGCGCGGCCTTCAGTTCATCGCGCTCCAGCGCATCGTATGCCCCCTCTTCTGCACTGGCCATGTCAGGCATGGGCTTGGGCAGCAGGCGCAGGCCGAGCAGTCGGCGTCGCAGCGTGGAGCGGGACAGGTTGACCACGGTCTGCCGCAGGTACGCCAGGGTCTTCTCGGGATCGCGGACCCGGCGCCGGGCGGCGTGCACCCGGATGAACGCCTCCTGCACGACGTCCTCGCAGGAGGACAGGTCGTCCAGCAGAAGTGCGGCGAGCCGCAGCAGGGAACGGTAGTGGGCCCGGTAGGTGTCGGTGAGCTGGTCGACGCTGGCCCCGGTCGCGTCCGCTGCCGCCGCAGCAAAGCCCATCCGACTACCGGCCCGCCGGGCCGCCCCGGGCAGGGTGATCGCCACCACCGCCCCTGTCACGTTCATCACGCTGGTTGGACACCCGATCCCCTGTCCTGGTTGCCCCGCGCCGGGGGAGTTCTTCCGCAGAGAGGGAATCCCCCTTCGGAACACATCGCTCCGAAGGGGGATTCTGGCAGACCCGGCGGACGGTCAGGGTCCGCTTCACCCGTCCCGCACACAACCTCTGCGCTGTGCACGGCCTCGGGTGCGGGGTTCAGCGGCCGGTGCCGCCGTAGACGACCGCCTCGTCGCCGGAGCTGTCCAGCCCGAAGGCGGTGTGCACGGCGCGGACCGCCTCCGGCACGTCCTCGGCGCGGGTGACCACCGAGATCCGGATCTCGGAGGTGGAGATCAGCTCGATGTTCACGCCCGCCTCGGACAGCGCCTCGAAGAAGGTCGCGGTGACGCCCGGGTTGGAACGCATGCCGGCGCCGACCAGCGAGATCTTGCCGATCGCGTCGTCGTAGCGCAGCGACTCGTAGCCGATGCCCGCCTTGACCCGGTTCAGCGCGTCGATGGCCTTCTGGCCCTCGGTGCTGGGCAGGGTGAAGGAGATGTCGGTGAGGCCGGTGGCGGCGGCGGAGACGTTCTGCACCACCATGTCGATGTTGACCTCGGCGTCGGCGATGGCGCGGAAGATCCGTGCCGCCTCGCCCGGCTTGTCCGGCACGCCGACGACGGTGACCTTGGCCTCCGACGTGTCGTGGGCGACTCCGGAGATGATGGCCTGCTCCATCTCGCCCCCTTCGGGCTGGTTCGGGTTGGTGGCGCTGACGATGGTCCCCGGCAGGCCGGAGAACGACGATCGTACGTGAATGGGGATGTTGTAGCGCCGCGCGTACTCCACACAGCGGTCGAGCAGCACCTTGGTACCGGACGAGGCCAGCTCCAGCATGTCCTCGAAGGCGATCCAGTCGATCTTGCGGGCCTTCTTGACCACCCGCGGGTCGGCGGTGAAGACGCCGTCCACATCGGTGTAGATCTCGCACACCTCGGCGCCCAGCGCGGCCGCCAGCGCCACCGCGGTGGTGTCGGAGCCGCCGCGGCCCAGCGTGGTGATGTCCTTGGAGACCTGCGAAACGCCCTGGAAACCGGCCACGATCGCGACGTTGCCCTCGTCGAGGGCGTTGCGGATCCGGCCCGGCGTCACGTCGATGATCCGCGCCTTGTTGTGCGTCGCATCGGTGATCACACCGGCCTGGCTGCCGGTGAACGACTGGGCGTCGAAGCCCAGCGTCTTGATCGCCATCGCCAGCAGCGCCATGGAGATGCGCTCTCCGGCGGTCAGCAGCATGTCGAACTCACGGCCGGACGGAATAGGCGTCACCTGTTCCGCGAGTTCGATGAGCTCGTCCGTGGTGTCACCCATCGCGGAGACCACGACGACGACCTCATGGCCGGCCTTCCGGGTGTCCACGATTCGGCGGGCGACGCGCTTGATGCCTTCGGCATCCGCGACGGATGAGCCGCCGTACTTCTGCACGACAAGGCCCACGGGGGCTCCTCGACTTGGGGTGTTGGGTCACCGTCAGTCTAACGAGCAGGGATGTTCCGGCCGACGACTTCCACATGGTGAGATGTGAATATCGAAATCTGATCACCGCGGACCGTCAGGTCTGCGGGCCCCGGCGACCCGCCCCGAAGAATCGCCGCCCGCACACCACCCCGGTACCGGAATCTTCGCCTCCGGCGCGCGGGTGACGGATGCGTCACACTCCCCCGCGATTCGCCCTCAGAGCCCGAGCTCGGCCGCCATCAGGTCGCCCGCCTGCTGCTCCAGCTGCTCGTCCGTCAACCCGTCGTCGTCGGTGTCCGCCCCGTCCGGCACCGCGCCCAGCGGCGAGTCCAGCCGCACGTGCGCGATCAGCGACTGCAGGGCGCGCAGCACCGCCGTACAGGTCGAGCCCCAGTTGGACAGGTACGAGAACTGCCACCACCACAGCGCCTCCGACACCCGGCCCTCGCGGTAGTGCGTCAGGCCGTGGCTCAGCTCGCTGACCACCCCCGCCAGGTCGTCCGAGATCCGGAACGCGCTCGGCTTCTCCGGCGGGCCGTACGGGTCGAACACCTCGTGGTAGACGTCGATCGGCGCCAGCAGCTCGGCGAGCCGCTCGCGCAGCTCCACCCCGTCCGGCTCCGGGCCGGCGTCCGGCTCGAAGCGGTCCTCGGGCAGCACGTCCTCGATCGCGCCCAGCCGGCCGCCCGCCAGCAGCAGCTGCGACACCTCCAGCAGCAGCAGCGAGATCGCGCTGCCCGGCTCGTCGCCCTTGGCGACCTCGGTGACGGCCAGCACGAAGCTCTCCACCGAGTCCGCGATCTGCACCGCGAAGTCGTCCGGAGCCTCGGTGCGGCCCAGGAGCGCGGCCGGGTCCGAGGGGTGGGGCCGGTCGGCGGTGTCGTGGGGGGACGCGCTGTTGTAGGGCGCGCTGGTGTGGAGCGCGCTGTTGCAGGACGCGCTTTCGGTGCCACGGTGGGCGGCGTCGGCGCGGTGGGCGGCGTCGGTCCGGTGAGCGGTGTCAGTCCGGTGAGCGGTGTCGGTTCGGTCAGACATCGAGCAGTCGTCTCCCTTCGAACGCCCGGCCGAGGGTGACCTCGTCGGCGTACTCCAAGTCCCCGCCGACGGGCAGTCCGCTCGCCAGCCGGGTGACCTTGAGGCCCATCGGCTTGCACAGCCGGGCCAGGTAGGTCGCGGTCGCCTCCCCCTCCAGATTGGGGTCGGTGGCCAGGATCAGCTCGGTGACCGTGCCGTCCGCGAGCCTGGTCATCAGCTCACGGATCCGCAGATCGTCCGGGCCGACCCCCTCGATCGGGCTGATCGCCCCGCCCAGCACGTGGTAGCGGCCGCGGAACTCGCGCGTCCGCTCGATCGCCACCACGTCCTTGGGCTCCTCCACCACGCAGATCACCGCGAGGTCGCGGCGCGGATCCAGGCAGACCCGGCACTGCTCGGACTCCGCGACGTTGCCGCAGACCACGCAGAACCGCACCTTCTCCTTCACCTGCTGCAGCGCGTACGCCAGCCTGCGCACGTCCGTCGGATCGGCCTGCAGGATGTGGAAGGCGATCCGTTGGGCGCTCTTCGGACCGACTCCGGGCAGCCTGCCCAGCTCGTCGATCAGGTCCTGCACCACGCCCTCGTACACCGCCACGCCTTCCTTCGACCGGGGTTCGCACTCCGGTGCCATCATCCAACGAATCGGGCGCCGGACACACCGCCCGACGCCCTACTGGCTCATAAATCACACAACTCACTGCCAGTGAAGCTGCCAGTGAAGCGTGCAGGAACCGCCGGGCGCTGCACGGTGCTGCTCGGGGCTACGCGCCGCAGTGCTGCGGCGGCAGTGCCGCAATGCTGCGGCGGCAGTGCCGCGTGCGGTTCGGTTGCTGTGCGTGGTTCAGAGCGGTTCAGCGTGGTTCAGAACGGGAGGCCGGGGATGCCGCCGCCCAGGCCCTGGGTCAGCGGGCCCATCCGCTCCGCCTGGAGCTTCTGCGCCGCCGCGTTGGCGTCCCGCACCGCGGCCAGCACCAGGTCGCCCAGGGTCTCGGTGTCCTCCGGGTCGACCGCCTCCGGGGAGATCGTCACCGACGTCAGCTCGCCGGCGCCCGTGACCGTCACCTCCACCAGACCGCCGCCCGCCGAACCGCGGACCACGGTCTCGGCGAGCTCCTTCTGAGCCCGGCCGAGCTCTTCCTGCATCTTCTGCGCCTGCTTCAGCAACTGCTGCATGTTCGGCTGGCCACCAGGGAACACGGCACTCTCCTCGATCCATCGGCACTCACACGGCCGACGCGAACCACCACGAGCACCCGCGCCGACACCTGCCCCCGAGCCTACGCGGCCGCTCGTCGGCCCCACGTCAGTTCCGGGACCCCGCGCAGGCCCGGGCAGCTCCGAAGGCCCGCGCTGCCTGCGGCGGCTCAGCCCGGACGGTGGTGGATCTCCTCCAGCACCGTCGCCCCCAGCTCCCGGACGATCAGCTCCTGCGCGGAGAACGCGTCCTCGTTCAGGTCCGGGTCGTCCTCCTCCGGGATGTCGTCCTCCGGCGCCACCGCGGGGGGCGCCTGCACCGGCGGGGCGGCCGGGGGCTGCTGGACGGGCGGTGCGGCGGACGGCCTCGGGGCCTGGACCTGGGCCTGCGGGGCGGACGGGGGCTGCTGCGCGGGCGGTGCGACCGGAGCGGGCGCGGCCGACTGCGGGGCGTGCGCCTGAGTCCCGCCCCAGCCACCGCCGGGCGGCACGACCGGCGCGGCCGGGGCCGGGGCCGTCGGAGCCGCCGGGGGCGCGTACGAGGCGGCGGGCTGGCCGGACGGCGAGGACGTGCCACCCGACGGGTCGATGATGCAGTCCACCCGCCAGTCCACGCCCAGCGCGTCCGTCAGCGCCTGCCGCAGCACCTCGTCGCTGTGGCTGCCGACGAAGCTGTCCCGGGCGCCCGCGTTCACGAACGACACCTGCAGCGTGCTGCCGTCGAAGCCCGCCACCTGGCCGTTCTGGCTGAGCAGGATCCAGGTGAACCGGCGGCGGTTCTTCACCGCCTCCAGGATCTGCGGCCACATCTGCCTGATCTGCGCCGCGCCCTGCTGCGCGGCCACGGAGGGCTGGGCGGCGGACGGCTGCGGCGCGTGAGCCTGTGGCTGCGGTGCCGGGGCCTGCGGCTGCGGAGCCTGTGGGGCCTGCGGCTGCGGGGTCTGGTCCGCCGGGGGGAAGCTGCGGGCGATCGGCCAGGCGCCCGGGGCCGGGCCCGACGGCGCGGGGGCCGGGGCCGGGGCCGGCACGGGCGCGGGCGCCGGGGCTTGGGCCTGCGGCTGCGGAGCCGGGGCCTGCTGCACGGGCGCCTCCACCGGCGCGGGCTGGAACGCCATCGGCGCGGCGAAGCCGCCGGTGGCGGCCCGGCGCTCCAGCTTGTCCAGCCGGGCCTGCGTCGACAGCTCGTCCCCGTACGCGCCGGGCAGCATCACCCGGGCGCAGATCAGCTCCAGCTGCAGCCGGGGGGCGGCGTTGCCGCGCATCTCGGTCAGGCCGGTGTTGACCAGGTCCGCGGCGCGGCTCAGCTCGGCCCGGCCGAAGCGGTCGGCCTGCGCCTGCATCACCGCGACCCGGTCGGCCGGGGCGTCGATCAGGCCCTTCTCCCCCGCGTCCGGCACGGTGGCCAGGATCACCAGGTCGCGCAGCCGCTCCAGCAGGTCCGTGACGAAACGCCGCGGGTCGTGCCCGCCCTCGACCACCCGGTCGACCACCTGGAACACCGTCGCGCCGTCCTGCGCCGCGAACGCGTCCACCACCTCGTCCAGCAGCGAGGAATCGGTGTACCCCAGGAGCGCGGTGGCCATCTGGTACGTCACACCGGCCTCACCGGCACCCGCCAGCAGCTGGTCCATCACCGACATCGAGTCACGCACCGACCCGGCGCCGGCCCGCACCACCAGCGGGAACACCGAATCCTCCACCTGGATGCCCTCACGGCCGCACACCTGCGCCAGGTAGTCGCGCAGCGTGCCCGGGGGAACCAGCCGGAACGGGTAGTGGTGGGTGCGGGACCGGATCGTCCCGATCACCTTCTCCGGCTCGGTGGTGGCGAAGATGAACTTCAGGTGCTCCGGCGGCTCCTCCACCACCTTCAGCAGCGCGTTGAAACCGGCCGAGGTCACCATGTGCGCCTCGTCCAGGATGAAAATCTTGTAGCGACTGTGCACCGGCGCGAAGAACGCCCGCTCCCGCAGCTCACGCGCATCGTCCACACCACCGTGCGACGCCGCGTCGATCTCGATCACATCGATCGAACCCGGCCCGCCGGTCGCCAGGTCGCGACACGACTGGCACTCCCCGCACGGCTCCGGGGTCGGCCCCTGCTCACAGTTCAGGCAGCGGGCCAGGATGCGGGCACTGGTCGTCTTTCCACACCCGCGCGGCCCGCTGAACAGGTACGCGTGGTTGACCCGGTTGTTACGCAGGGCCTGCTGGAGCGGGACGGTCACGTGCTCCTGCCCGATGACCTCCGCGAAGGTCTCGGGGCGGTAGCGGCGGTACAGGGCTAGGGACACGCCACCGACGATATCGGGACCAACCGACAAACGTGGCCCCCCACCACCACCGACCCCGGAAACGCAAGGACCCCTCGCGTACCCGCCAGAGCCCTCCTACCCTTGCTGCCTTCCGGCCCTGGGGGGGTTCAGAGAGATGACGCCACACGAGGGGCTGCCCCCAAGAGTAGCGGATCCCGGCCCCCACTCCCCCCACCCACTCCAATCCCACCCCGATCCCACCCCGATCTCCGATCCGCAGGCCACCCCCGCCACCCACCTGCGAGACCGTGGTCGCAACCACCCCTCGACATGTACTAAGCTCTCCCACGGAGGATTCGCCTAGAGGCCTAGGGCGCACGCTTGGAAAGCGTGTTGGGGGCAACCCCTCACGAGTTCGAATCTCGTATCCTCCGCCTTGATCGAAGGCCCGGACCGCACAGCGGCCCGGGCCTTCGTCGTGTCGTCGTCGCAGTCAGGTGCGGGCCCCGTTCGACCACAATGGGATGGCGGCACGGACGGCGAAGGCCTCGGGATGGTTCGCCCGCGTTCCAGCCCAACGGAACTTCCCGAGATCCTTCAAGGGCCTCGGGGGGTTCTGCTGCCCGGGGCGGCAGTTCGACATCGCCTCGCGTGCCGAAACCCCGCACCCCGGACCGGCCGCATAGCGTGGTCCCACTCCAGTCTGGCGCATGGCCGCGTGCGCACTACGTCCGGAGGGGCACACGTCCCGGGTCAACCGCCACACCATCGTCCGGTCGGTGACGTTCTGGCTCCGCCCGGCGTTCACGCTGCGCGTCTACAACCGGTTCCAGCGTCTCGTCGGTTTCGACCGCTCGATGGCCCTGGCCTCCGCCGCTCTGACAGCGCTGATCCCGCTGGCCCTGCTGTGCGGCGGTCTGGCAGCCCGTTTCGGGGGCAAGGACATCGCCGAACGCATCGTCGACCGTTACGGCCTCACCGGCGAGGGTGCCGAGGCCGTGCGCCGGCTCCTTCCCGAGTCGAGCGAATGGGCCACGCTGGGGTTGTTCGGTGGCGCCTTCCTCCTGATCTCGGTCCTGAGCTTCGCGCGCGCCGCACAGCGGCTCTTCGAGCAGGGGTGGGACCTGCCACCACTGAGCGTCCGCAACACCGTCAACGGGCTCAGATGGATCCTGCTGCTCGCCGCGTACGTCGCACTGATCGGCCTCGCCCACGCGACGTTCAGCCGCCGTCCGCTGGGACTGGGAGCGGCTCTGGTCGAGACACCCCTGACTTTCGCCTTCCTCCTTTGGGGCGGCCGCCTGCTGTCCGCCGGCCGGATCCCCAGACGCGACTTGATGTCGTTCGCCGTCATCGGTGCCCTCGCGCTGTCCGGCTACTCGGTGGCCATGACCGTCTACCTGCCCCGCCTGTTCGACTCCTACGCGAACCGCTACGGCGCGGTCGGGGCGGTCTTCGCGATGCTCTCCGCCCTCTTCGGGGCCATGCTCACGGTCGTCGCCTCGGCCGCGATCGGCAACGAAGTGCACACCGAGATCACCCGGATCGGACGCGGCGAACGCCCGCCGGACAACGAGGTGCGCGACCAATGGGCCGCAGTCCTGCACCAGGCCCGGTCACGCTGGCAGACGACCCGGGGAAAGACCGGCTTCCTCCGACGAAACAGGAAATCCTGATCGGCACGGCCCGGTCAGAACTCACCGCCCTTCACCGGTCCGCCGCCGTTCCGGTCCTCCAGAGCAAGCCACCGATTCTGGTGCCCACGCCGTACGGCATCGGCGGGCCACTGTCGGGATCCTGCCGAAGGTCGCGCCGGGAGCGCGCCACGTCGGCCGCCAGCCGCAGGACCATCCGCGCCGAGCGGGGCAGCCGCAACGACGAACGCCATGACCGTGAGCGCGGTGCCGCTCCGCGCAGTTGCGAATCTCCACACTCCAGGCCCCAGGACGCTCCAACCCTCGTGTCCGGCTCACGGCGCGAAGGCCTGTCCCCGAATCAGGCACGCCGCCGTTGACTTCGGAACGTATTCCGAAGTAGCGTGACTGCATGTCGACTCTCACCGTGTCGTTCTCCGACCTGTCGAAGAACTCGAAGCGCGTCGCGGACACTGTCGAGCAGGCCCAGCGCGTCCACGTCACCCGCCGCGACGGCGAGGACCTGTACTTGACCACCGAGCGCCACGACCGTCAGCGTGAGGAGACTGCTGATGTCACCGCGCGCCTGTTCGCAGCCCTGATCACCAGCGACGACGGTGCGCGCGCGGTCCTCCTCGCCCTCCCTCAGGTCTTCCCCTGGACCCGACACCTCTCGGCCGAGGAAGTACGGGAGTTCGTCGTCGACCTCGTGAACGCCACCCGGGACGTGGTGGAGTTGGATGTCCACGCCAACCTGCACCGCGTGATCGTCGAATGGCGTGCCACAGCCAGGATCCTGGCGGACCCCGAACTGAGCGCGCAGCTCACCGAACCGCTCTCCGGCGAGGACCACGGCGAGGTACTCGCCCCATGAGCCCCAAGCGCGGAGACGACGTCCCGCCGCCACCGATCGGTGACGAGTGGCGGCTGCGATTCGCCACCAACGAAGCCGCCAAAGGCTGGGGCGACCTCTGCACGGAGGCACGGAGGGAACGAGCTGCCGCAGTGGGAGTACGAGGTGACCGCCGGCGGGCGCGTGCGCTACCTCGTCGACGAGTCAGGACGGACCGTCCATCTCGTCTACGCCTCGCCCCGGCATCCCAAAGACACGGACAGCTGACCAGGACGAGACTGGCGATCCAGCCGTAGGCATCCAACGGCGTGGTCTCAGTTCTGGTCTCATTCATCGCCGTCCGGCCGGGTTCGGTCACCGCCCGACGATGCGCTCCAGCGCAGATCAAGACGGCCGCGAACCCTGGCGGACGACACTACGGGGAATTGGAAAGCATGTTGGGGGCAACCCCTCACGAGTTCGAATCTCCTATCCTCCGCCTTGATCGAAGGCCCGGACCGCGACAGCGGTCCGGGTCTTCGGCATCCTCAGCCTCGAGTTCGATCCGGCGGACCACGTCCTGCACTTCGCTGAGCCGCTCGACCATGGAAGACCTCGGGCGGAAGCGTTCCAGCTGGCGGTGCTCTACCTGATCCGTCGGATCTACATCGGCGGCCCATCGCTCCCCCTCGATGAGCAGGTTCGAATCATCTGGCGCATCCCTGAGCCTGGATGATGCGAAAGCGCCTCGGGCTCTCGCCGCACCCCTGGTCGGCCCGATAGATGTACGTTATTCTGTACGCCATGAAGACGATGAGTGCCACCGAGCTCCGCGGCAACCTCGCCGCCGCGCTGGACGCCGTCGAAAGTGACGCCGAAGAGCTCGTCATCACACGCGCCGGCCACGAGCCGCTGGTCGTCGTCTCGCTGGCCGAGTACGCCTCGCTCCGCGAGACCGACTACCTGCTGCGCTCTCCGGCCAATGCCGACCACCTTCGCCGGTCCTTGCAGGAGTACCGGGAAGGCCGTACGACGACCCGCGAACTGATCGACCCCGGGGACCTCGCCGAGCAGAGCGCATGAAGATCGAGTTCACCGAACGCGGCTGGGCCGACTACCTTTCATGGCAGGCCGACGACCGCCGACTCCTCAAACGCATCAACCTGCTGATCGACGACATCCGCCGAAACGGCAACGAGGGCATCGGTAAACCCGAACCCCTGCGGCACGAGCTCGCTGGGGCCTGGTCCCGCCGAATCGACCAAGAACACCGCCTGGTCTATGTGCTGAACGAACAGGCCGATGCCTTGTGCATCGTCGCGTGCCGCTACCACTACGGCAATTAGGACCCGAGACTGGCCGAAAGACACGGAGAATTGGAAAGCGTGTTGGGGGTAACCCCTCACGAGTTCGAATCTCGTATCCTCCGCCTCTGCCCGCCAGGGCAGAACGAGGGCCCCGACCGCTGAGCGGTCGGGGCCCTCGTCGTTCCGCGGTCTCAGTTGGGATCTCGATCACCCCCTTCGGGCCCACGTGGTCGAGGAACGTCACCGGGGTCGTCCGGTGCGGCTCCGGCCGTCTGGTCGGGCTCGGCTCATCGTCACTCCTGGCGCTGGTGCGGTGCCTTGCGCTGCCGGCCACGTCGGACGGCACTCACGACGATCCTGATCGCGAGGCCGAGGATGACGAGGTCGGTAATCATCTGGGCGGTGACCACCAGCCGTGCCGTCTGGGACTTCGCGGTGATGTCGCCGAAGCCGACAGTGGAGAACACGGTGACGCTGAAGTACAGGCCGTCGGTGTGCGACAGGTGCCCGCCGAAGTTGCCGGAGGACAGGCCGGCCGGGGCCACGTAGGTACTGGCGAACAGCAGCAGGAAGAACGGAATGCTGACGGCCAGTGCCTCGACCGCGCGCACGATCGGTAACGGCGACCGGACGATCTGGCGCACCTGAAAGACAACCAGGACGACGAACCCCCGCGAGCCCCGCGACCAGCATCATGACGGTGATCGCCGTGGAGGAGCGGTCCAGCGGCAGCACGTAGTACAGGGCCGCCAGCGCGGCGACCGACCCGAGCACCCGCAGCACGATCCGGGTGACCACGCCGGGCGGGACCCGGTTCCTGGGCCGGAGGCCGTACTCCGACCTGGTGCTGCCGTTCATGGGGCCGGCACCTCGAAGGCCTTGGGCACTTTCATGCTTCCTCCCTCCGGCGTTGTTCGCCTGGAGATCGGAGACCTGCTCGAGCGGCTGGATCAGCGACGCGGCGCCCGGCGATCATGCTGCCGGGCGGGGCCGCGACCGTATTCATCGTCCCCCGTGTCGTCCTTGCTCGCGAGGCGCCCGCAAGGCGCCCGCACCATCGGCTCGGTGTCGTGACTCGCTCCACCGTATGACCGGTGACCGTGACCGTGCCCTGCGGGTCGCTTCGCAGCGATCACGGTGGAATCGAATAATGAGCGGCACAAGCGGCATACCTGTCGACCGAGTCGGGGGATGGGAGCGGCCATGGCCAGCACGAGCGGAGAAGGACAGCCCATTCACGCGAGAAGGGCCGTGAATGGGCTGTCGAAGGTGTTCGAGCTCAACCCTGCGGGGCTCAACTTGCCGCGAGCGGTGACCTTCCTGGACATCGCACTGGTGCCGTTGGTCGTCTTCTGGGCCATCGGGCACCAGCAGTACCTCCTGAGCGCGCTGTTCGGCCTGCTGTTCGCATGGCTCGACGACCCGGGAGGCAGCTACGTGCACCGTGTATCGCGCGTCGCCGTCTTCGCGCTGTTCGGCGCAGGGCTGACCGCCCTGGGGTTCGGCATCGGAGCGGACTCCTGGGGTTGGCTCACGCTTGCGGCCTTCGCGGTCACGCTGGCGGCCGGCCTGGCGGTCACGTTCGGGGTACGCAGGTTCGTCAGCGCCATGCTTCTCAACATCTGGTTCGTCGTCACCCTCGGGCTCGCCTCCAGCTTCCATCACGCCGCCCGTATCACCAGCTACACCTGGGCCCAGACACTCGCCTGGACAGGAGGGGCGGCGCTGTGGGCCGTCGGCGCATTCATCGGCTGGCTGATCCGCGGGCGACGCGACCGGTCCCAGCCCATCGCGGAACTCCCCGGCGACACCTCCCGGAAGAAGCTGACCCCTCCGGTGGTCGTGTTCGCGGTGCTCCGTGCTGTGGCCGTGGCGGGCGCCGTCGCGCTCGCGTTCGGGCTGAACCTGTCGCACGGCTACTGGATGCCGATCGCGGCCGTGGTCGCGATGAAGCCGAGCCTGGAACAGACGACGCTCGTGGCCGTGCAGCGCCTTTCCGGTGCGGTGATCGGCGCCGTCGCGGCTGCGCTACTGCTGCTGATTCCCGCTAGTGAACACGGGCTCAGGCTGTTCGCGGTCGCGCGCGGACTCGAGGTGGTCGCGCTCGTACTGCTCATGCACGCGGTGTCGATTCGCTTCTACAGCTACGCGCTCTACTGCGCGGCCATCGCGGCAGGAGTGCTCATCATGGTGGACCTCCCTCAACCGTCCAACTACGCCGCCGAGGGCTACCGGGTGCTGTGGACCGCGTGCGGCGCGGGTATCGCTCTGCTCCTCATGCTGCTCGCCGGCCTGCTTGCCAAGCACGCTGCCAAAGCACCGCCGCCACCGGATTCACGACCGGCATGACGCGGCGGACTGATCACCGCCGGGCGATCACCGAGGGCGCTTGCCCCGGCTGCAATCACAGCCGGGGCAAGCCGCGTTCTGGCCTCAGGCGGGAGCGCTCAGGCAGCGTCCTCGTCCGGTTTCCCCGAAGCGTCGCCGGGGCGTCCCCGGAGCAGGTCGGCGAGTCGTTGGCGAGCGGAACGGCCGTTGGTTCGAATCTCGTGTCCTCTGCCTCTGCCCAGCAAGGCAGTTGAAGGGCCTGACCGGGTTTCCCGTTGGGGACTTCGGGTTCGTAGTCTCAACCGCAGTCTCCACGGGCCCGCCTCAGTTGCCGCGGCCCAGCCGCCGGGCCAGTACTCGGGCGCGCTCGGCCTGCACTGCTGCGGCCTTGCCAGCCGCATAGTGGAGCAGGCCGACCGGCGTGTGGAGCCTCAGTAGATCGACCACCAGGGAGCCGCCGTCGCCTCGGGCGGTGACGGCGAAGCGGTAGTCCATCCGCACGCCGCCAGGGCTGACCACCTCGCCGCTGATCGTCGCCTCGTCCGGCAGCCGGGCGCCCTCGGTGCGCAGGCTGACCCGGATGACGTTGTCGTGCCGGACCAGTCCGAGGAACCGGAAGCGCTCGACGGCCACGTAGTGAGTGACCCCGCCCTCGCGCCGCACGTCCCGGACGTCCACGAGGAGCGGAGAGAGCCCGATGTAGTTCTCGGGGTCCGCCAGATGGGCAAGGACGGCGGCGGGCGTCGCCGCGATGTCGTAGCTGTGGCTCAGTTCGGTGCTCGGCACGTCCAACTCCCCTGTCCGGCCCGGGTCCAGACGTCGTCGTGGACCGGGAACGATCGGTGGATGATCGCACCATCCCACCGGCTCGGCCAAGGCCATGCGGAAAGAGGAACTACCGTCGGTGAACGCGGCGCAATTCCTGATCGACACCAGCGCGCTCGCGCGTTTCATGCGCACAGACGCCGAGCAGTACGGCTGGGACCAGGCTGCGGCGGCCGGCTTGATCGCAACCTGCCCCATCACCGAACTCGAGTTCTTCTACCGCGCATGAACGTCCGCCGACCGTGCTCGGGGGATCGAGGACATGCGATTGCTGTTCAGCTGGGTACCGGTCGGTGATCGCGCCTACGACCGAGCCTGGCAGGTCCAGGACTTGCTGACCAGACGAGGTCAGCATCGCAGCGCCGGAGCCGTCGACCTCGTCGTCGCCGCCACAGCCGAGCTGCAGGGCCTGACCCCTCCTGCACCGGGACCGCGACTTCGAGTGCGTCGCGAACGGCACTGGACAAGCCCTCCAATGGCACGGGCCAGCGGCTGACAAGTGAACGCCGATGGATCCGCGCCACGACCGGGAGAAGGATGCGGAGCCCTGGATCCTGCGACCACACGCCCACGACCCAGCGGAACACGCTGCGTCGCGGTTGCAGTTCTGGTTGCGTTCATGCACGTGCGGCGCCCGTCCAGCAGCCGGCGGCCCGGCCACTCCACCGCAGGCCAGGACCCCAGCGACCGTCCCCGGACAGTCGGACGAACATTTGGAAAGCGTGGTTGGGCAACCACTCATGAGTTCGAATCTCGTATCCCACCGGCGTCATCCAGTCGTTCGTGTGACGCGCGACCCTTTCCGTGCGCCATCCTTGAGCCCCGGCCCGTCCCGCGACGGAACGGCGGTACTCCTGCGTGGCGAGGTGTTCCCCATAAGCAACAAGACGAACGGTTCGGCCCTGGCGGCGTGGCTGCACGGACTCGACGCAGCCGAGTTGGAACGGGTCCTGGCGGCGCGCCCGGATGTGGTGTCGGCACCGGAGCCACAGTCGGTCGGTGAACTGGCAGACCGTCTTCAGCGCCCGGCGTCAGTGGCACTGGCCCTGCCCCGGCTCGCCCTGCCGTGCCTGCAAGTGGCGGAGGCCATCGCCGCGCTGGGGTCCGTGTCCCGGGACGACCTGGCCGCCTTCCTGGACGCGGCGGACGGGGAGCGCACCCGCGGGTTGGACGTGGCCCTGGAGGCACTGGCCGATCACGCTCTGGTGTGGCCGGGCCACGACGGGGTGCTGCACATGGCAGCACCGCTGTGGCACGCATGGGACTCACCCCTCGGGCTCGACGCACCGCTGGCGCATCTGCTCGCAGGCGTGAGCTCCGACGAACTGGGCCGCGTACTGGCGAAGCTGGGCGTCAAGCCGGCCGGCAACAACAAGTCACGGCGGTTGGCGGCGCTGATCGACCATCACAGCGATCCGGAAAGGGTCGCCGCGCTGGTGGCCAAGGCTCCGGGAGCAACGAGGAAGCTCCTTGAGCAGCGTGCGAGCCGGCCTCCGAAGCAACCGGCGTTCATCATGTTCACCGGTTCGCAGCCCGGCTCCGAGCCAGGCGAACAGTGGGCGCTGGAGCGGGGGTTGCTGATCCAGGACCGCCATCGGTACGGGTCGGCCCGGATGCCGGCCGAGGTGGCACTCGCGGTGCGCGGGCCCGACTGGCTCGCTCCGTTCACGCCCGTCCCGCCGGTCGTGCGATCGGTGTCCATCGCTGCTTCGCAGATCGAACGGGAGGCCGCAGCCGCCTCGATGGCGTTCGCCGCCCATGCCGCGTCGGTTCTCAGGGTGTGCGCCGCCACTCCCCCGACTCGGCTCAAGGCTGGTGGGATCGGCGCACGCGAGTTGTCCCGGATCGGCAAGGCGGCGCAGTGCGACGAGATCGTGGTCCGCATCGCGCTGGAGGCGGCGAACGGGGCTGGGCTGCTCGCCCGGGACGGCGACCGGGTCGCGGCGACCGCCGGCTACGACGTCTGGGCCGAAAAGGAGCCGGCCGAGCAACTCGCCGTACTTCTCCAGGCGTGGTGGACACTCCCGCTGTCCCCCGGCGGCAGCCGCGACGAGGACGGGAAGGCTCTGCCTGCCCTCGCCGGCCCACCGGCCTGCGAGGGCTGCGTACAGGGTCGGCACGGACTGTTCTCGGCCGCGTCACAGCTCCCGGTCGGCGAAGGCGCGGCGAAACCAGCGGAGTTGGGGGCGCTGGTCGTGTGGCACCGGCCGCTCGCCGACGAACTCCCCCAGGACGCCACGCCGTTCGCCACCCTGATCCGTGAAGCGGAACTGCTCGGCGCACTCGCCCTCGGGGCGCTGTCACCCATCGGGACGGCGCTGCTCGCCGGTGACACCGCCGCGCTGGCGGACGCCTGCCGGCAGCTACTGCCCGCCGCCAGCGGGACCGCCCGCTTCGGCAGCGATCTCACGGCCATGGTTGCCGGTACGCCGTCGGCAGCCATCGTCACGTTGCTGGACTCCGCCGCAGACCGGGAGACAGTCGGGACGGCGTCCGTGTGGCGGTTCAGCCCGGGAAGCGTCCGCCGCGCCCTCGACGGGGGCCTGACCCCCGACGCGATCACGGCCGACCTGGCCGCCGTCGCCGTCGAACCGCTTCCCCAGCCGCTCTCGTACCTGATCCACGACACCGCGCGCCGCCACGGCCGGGTCCGTGTCGTCTCCGCGGCCAGTGTGATCCACGGCGAGGAGCCGGCCCTCCTGGCCGAACTCGCTGCCCACCGCCAGCTCGCCGAGCTCGGTCTACGGCAATTGGCACCGACCGTCCTGATCAGCCGGACCCCGCCGGACAAGACACTCGCGGCACTGCGATCCGCAGGCTATGCCCCCGTCGCCGAGAAGCCCGACGGCACCGTCCGCGTCGAGCGAGCCGAGCGCCCCCGCGCGGCGGCCCCGGTCCCGTCCCCGCGCCGGCCCGGCGGCAGGCACCGGCCGCAGCAACCGGAGAACCGTACCGTCGAGTTGAGCGCCCTCGCCGCCCGGCTGCTGGCCGGCCCGCAGGACATCCCGGAGCCCGACCCGTGGGACGGCCGCCCCTACAGCAGTGACACCGAGGAGATCATCGCCGGGCACGCGCGCAACCTGTCCTTCACCGACGTCCGCCAGCTGGCCCACGCGGTCAACGAAGGCCTGGCGGTCACCATCGAGTACCTCGCCACCTCCGGCAACGAGACCGTCCGCACCCTCAGCCGTCTGGATCTCGACGCGCCCTACCTTCAGGCCTGGTGCCATCTGCGAAACGACGAACGCGTGTTCACCATCTCGCGCATCCACGGGGTGATGCCCGGGTAGCCAACGCCGCCGTCGGCCTCCTGTCATGGGACCTCCGGCTGGGCGGCCGAGCTCGCCTACAGGCTGCGGTAAACGTCGAGGCGGTTGCCAACGGTCAGGACCCACACGACCAGTTGGCTGTCTTCAACCGTGTACACGACGCGACAGTCCCCGACCCGCAGTCGCCAGCGTGCACTGTGCCCCTGAAGGGCTTTGACATCGAAGGCCCCAGTGTCCCCGTCGTCCAGCGCCTTCTGAAGACCATTGAGGCGATGCAGGACACGCACCGCGTCGGACCGGGGAATCTTGAGCATGTCCCGCTGGGCGTGCGGTGTGAACCGCGTGACGTAGCCCATGGCTCAGGCGTGGTGGTCGCGGAGCATGGCGGCCATCTCCTCCAGCGACACGGATCCGTCGAGCCCTTCCGTCTCCGCCTCGTCGGCCAGCCGGTTGAGCCATGCGTCTTCAGCCTGCTCCGCGAGTCCGCGCAGGCGCTGGTACTCGCGGATGTCGATCACTACGGCTTCCTGCTTGCCGCGCCGCGTGATGATCGTCGGGGTTTCGTCCCTGCGCGCGCGATCGAGGACGTCCGCAAGGTGGCTGCGGACCTCGGCCATGGATTCGATCACCGGCTCACTCATGCAACAAATGTAGCAGATGTACATCCAGTCTTCTTTGAGTGCAGCGCCGGCCCCCGCCTCCAGCGAAAATTTCTGGGAACCGCTGCGCTGCTGCGGACACGGCAAGTGTGTGGAGTCCTTCTTGCCCTATGAGCAGAGCTCGGCCGGTGACCGGCGTGCCTTCGCCCTGCTCTTCGACGAGCACGCCAGGGCTGTGTATCTGCATGCGGTCAGAGCGACCGGGGACCGGGACCTGGCCGACGATGTGGTCTCGCTGACGTTCCTCGAGGCGTGGCGGCTGCGCGAGAAGCTGCGGGGTGAGGTGGTCAACCCGCGAGCGTGGCTGTTGGGGATCGCGACCAATGTGCTGCGCAATACGGCACGGGCGGCGCGGCGGCATCGGGTGGCCATGGCTCGGGTGCCGCCGCGGGAACCGTTGCCGGACTTCGCCGACGAGGTGGTGGGGCGGATCGTCGATGCCGAGACGGCTGCGGCGGCGGTGCGGGCGCTGGGTCGGCTGCGGCGGGGCGAGCGCGAGGTGTTCATGCTCGTGGTGTGGTCGGGCCTCGGGTATGCGGAAGCGGCCCAGGCGCTCGGCATTCCGGTTGGCACCGTACGCTCCCGACTCTCGCGCGCTCGGGACAGACTCCACAAGATCGTTTCTGCGGAGCAGCCGTCGGCCCGAAGAAAGTTGGAACCCCGGCCCGCTCGCGGACACCACCTCCATGACAGCCATCTCTCCGTGGGAAGTCGCCAAGGGAGGCAGCAGCCGTGATCACCGGATCCGGGGACCGTCATGCGCCGGACGAGCACAGTGCGCGCAGCGAACTCGCGCGTCTGTTGCCGCCCCCGTCCCACCCGGACATGGGACCCGCCCGCCATCGCGCGAACAAGGAGTTCCTGTTGAACGAGATCGATCGGGACCGCCGTCCGTCCACCGCCGCACCTCGGCGCCGGGGTTGGCTCGCCCTGGCGACCTCGGTGGCCGCCGTCGCCGTGATGCTCGCCACGCAGGGCGGCAACGCGCCCGCGGAGAAGGCTCCGCCGGCCACTGCGGCCTCGGTCGAACTCCTGGACCGGGTGGCGCAGGCTGCCTACAGCGAGCCTCAGCCGCAGGTCCGTGACGACCAGTACAGCTACGTCAGGACGGTCGGACACAGCGTTTCGCTCAGTGAGGGCAGCGGCGGGACGATGCAGCGCGACGTCATCACCGAGAACAGGGAGCAGTGGATCGCGGTGGACGGCCTGCGGCCCGGCCTCCAGCGCGGGACCGGGGGTGACAGGGAGATCCCGGCCCCGGGCGGCGGTGCGCTCAACTCCCCCACCTACAAGCTCCTGGCCGGGCTGCCGACCGACCCCGAGGCACTGCTGAAGCGCATCTACGCCGATGCCGGGCTGAACCACGGCGCCGGCAGCGGTTCCACGACCGGCCCCGACCAGGAGGCGTTCGTGACCATCGGCGACCTGCTGCGTTCCTCGGTCGCGCCTCCGCAGGTCAGCGCCGCTCTGTACCGGGCCGTGGAGCACATCCCGGGGGTGGTGACCATCGACGACGCGGTCGATGCGGCCGGACGTCACGGTGTCGCTGTCGCCCGGGTTCACGGCGGCGAACGCAATGAGTGGATTTTCGACAAGCAGAGCCTGCGCCTGCTCGGCGAGCGCACCGTCCTGCTGAAGGACGGCCCTTGGGGCAGGGCGGGTGACGAGGTGGCCTCGGTGGCGATCCTCGCGCGCGATGTGGTGGACGCTCCCGGGCAGGCAGCCGGCACAGAATCAAGCATCTGATCGAAATTGGCCGATGGTTGGCCGGTCTGCTTCAGAACCGTGCCGCCATGCCGCCGTGCCGCCGGAGCGTTCGTGACGAGGCCACTTGAGGGTGTTGCGTACATGCTCAGTGCGAGCCTAGCGTGGGCGGACACTGGTCCGTTCGCATGGAGAGGCTTCCTTGATGCTCCGTCAAGTCAGGGCTGTGGCACAGGCGGTGATTGCGGCGAGTCTGGTGGTCGCCGGAGGGTTTGTCAGTGCGGGGCCGGCCGCGGCGGTGGTGGCACCGGTGGATCTGACCGCGTCCGACTACACGTTGAGCGCGGACTATCACAAGTACGACGCGCTCGACTCGGCGCTGGTGAACGCGTTGGGGACGTCCGCCGTGCACACGGTGATGGAGAACGCGAACCACACCCGGCAGGCGCTGCCCACGTCGTTCTCGGTGGCGGGGCTGTCCACGGGGTTCCGGTTCGACGACGGTGACAACGCGGACTGTCCGAATGTGCCGCAGGGGATCACGACGAGTCGGGATGCCGTGGGGACGGCGAACAGCGGGAATTACGACGGGCATCAGCTGGTGCTGGTGAGCTGGTACACCGCCGACGCCTGCAAGGGGGATCACCAGCGCAGTCGGATCACGCTGGTGGACTGGGACGCGACCTACCCCAACACGTACCGCAAGATCCTGCTGGTGGAGCCGACCGGGACGGCGGCGGCGCCGGACTTCAAGGACATCCCGATCCATGCCGGCGGCGTCTCCTGGTACGGGGACTACCTCTATGTCGCCGACACCGCGAACGGCATGCGGGTCTTCGACATGCGCAAGATCCTCAACACCGACACCGGGGGCACCGCCGATCAGATCGGCCGCCAGCCCAACGGGGCCTACTACGCCCACAATTACGCCTACGTGCTGCCCCAGGTCGGCACGATCACTTCGCGGACGGCCACCGGTGTCGACGGCCTGGTGTGGTCGACGATCTCGCTGGACCGGGTCAGCCAGTCGATCGTGATGACGGAGTACACCTGCCCGGCGGGCGCCACGAACTGCCCCAACTTCCCCAAGCGGGCGCCGCGGGCCGTGCGCTTCCCGTTCACGCCGGGAGCGACGACGTTCGCCGCGACGACGACCGCCAGTCAGGCACTCTTGCTGTCCTGGTACCACCTGAACGGCGTGGCGTCCCACAACGGCCGGTGGTGGTTCAACTCCTCGAGGGAACCGCAGCTTTACTACTGGACGCCGACTGCCGGACCGTCCACCTTCGCCTGGGTGAGCGGCGGCGAGAGCCTCTCCTACTGGGAGGACGCCACCAACCCCGACCTGCTGTGGTCGCTGCAGGAGACCACGGGCGGACGCAACGTCTTCGCCGTCACCCAGGCCACCTACGGCGGCGGCTGAGCAGGCTCCGCGGTGCTGCGGCTGGAGTCCGGGGGCGATCGGGCCGTCTTCGTCGGCGACCTGGTGCACAGCCCGGTGCAGATCCTCGCCCCCGTCGTGCAGCAGCTGCTTCTGTGTGGACCCGGAACAGGTGGCGGCGAGTCGGCGGAGAATCCTCGAACGGGCCTCGGCTCGTCGGGAGTTGGTGGTGCCGGCGCACTTCGCGGGGCCGGTGCACTGGAGGTGCGGCGGGCGGCGGGCGCGGACGGCGGGCGGCGGGTTCGGGATCGAGCGGTGGGCGGCCGCCTTCGCCTGAACGAAGGGGCGGGTGGCGGAAGTTCTCCTTCGCGGGCGCCAGGGGATGCCAGTGTGGCGGGCGGGCGCCGCCGTTCCCGGCGTTGGTCACGTATGCGCGCGAGGTGCGTGGCCGAGAGGGTGGGGGGTTGCGGTGCAGGGGCAGGGCAGGTGCTCAAGTACTCCGGCGCCAGGCGTGTCGTGGTCGTCGCTCGGCACGACGTGCCTTCGACAACGAGCAGTTCATCGGCGCGATCCGGCGGGTCGGTGCCGGCACACCGCGATGGGCCCGGCCGTGGGCGCACAGCTGACGATCAGTCACCTGCGCGAGGCACTGGAGCCGGCCGAGGGTTGCTCCAACACCGCGATCACGCAACGGCTGTTCGGCACTGACGGCACGGTGGCGAAGCACATCTCGGACATCTTCGCGAAGCTCCGGCTGCCGCCGGACAGCGACAGCAACCGTCGCGTGCTGGCCGTGCCCGCGCACCTCAACGCGTAGGTGTGGGCGGGTGGCGAGAGGGCATGCTTCAGGCAAACGGACAAAAGCGGTCGGGTGTGTGACAGATTTTGACCGTTTGCGATCTGAGATGGTCAGAACTCGCGCCCATGTAGCGATATTTCGGTCGCCCGGCACTTGCGCCGATCTCCGATCGGTTCGGGTGCTAAGTTCCGTGCCTGACAGCAAAGTTTCGCCCCGGCGACGCGCCAACGTCCCGGGGCATGGCACCAGGAACTCAACTCCCAATGCGTATTCATCGTAGCGCCCAGAGCGCCGAATCCACGGCTATCGCCAACGACATTCTGCAGAACTGTGACCTTTCGTTCGTCGCCCGAGGGGTGCTCGCGTACCTCCTCTCGCTGCCGGACGACTCGTGGGAGAGCGCCAAGAACCTGGCCGACACCGGCATCGAGGGACGCGCCACCATCAAGAGGGCCACGGACGAGCTGAAGGCCGCCGGGTACTACCGGCTGGTGAAGAAGCGTCTCCCGGCGGGCCGGATCGTCAGCGAGATCCACGTCCATGACACCCCCCAACTCCCGTCAGACACCGACACACCGGGGACCGAGAAGCCGGGCGCCGGTGCAGCGAGCGTCGGTGCGCCGGGCGGTTCCCTGGTAAAGCAGGTAAAAGAAACTACCCCCCTACCGCCCCCAGCGCCGAGCGGCCGGCGCGAGCCGGACGCGGCGAGTGGCCGGCTCACGCCGGGCGGAGCGAGCGGGCTCGACGAGCCGGGCCAGCCCGACGAGTTGGGCGAGCTGGGCGCGCTGGACCTGCCCGGCGGACCGGACCTGCTGGGCGAGCCGGACCAGCCCGATGGGCCAGGTCTGCCGACCGAACCGAACCAGCCGGACGAAGCGGACCAGCCGGGCGAACCGAGCCAGCCCGATGAACCGAACCTGCCGGACGGTCCGGGCCGACCGGGCCTGCCGGGCCTGCCGGGCCTGCCGGGCCTGCCGGGCCTGCCGGACGAACCTGGTGAGCCCGTGGCGCCGGACCTCCCGGGCGTGCCCGACGAACCCGAGCAGCCCGGTGAACCCCGCGAGCCGAGCGGGCTCGAAACGCTGGGCCAGCTCTGCGAGTTGGGCGGGTTAGGCTGGCTCGATGGACTGGGCCGGCCGCAAGCGCCCGGTGAGCCCTGCGGGCCGGACGTGCCCGGCGAGCGGGTTGGGCGCGCCGAGCCGGGCGAACCCGGCACGCGCGCCAAGTCACCGCAGCGCGCCGAACGGGCTGTGCGCACACAGCGGGGCCCGCGAGCCGCGCGGGGCGCAGCCCGGGCGGCCATGGACGAGAAGACCCGCGAGGCGGTCGCCGCGCTGTTCCGGGCGATTCGCAACGAGCCGCGCCTGCGCCTCGGTGAGGCCGAGGCGCGGAGGCTCGCGCCGCTGGTCATGCCGTGGTTGGAGCGCGGCCTGCCGGAGGCCGATCTCGTTCGGGCCGTGACGAGCGATATGCCCGCCAATCTCACGTCGCCGGCCGGTCTGATCCGCTACCGGCTGGTGAACAAGCTGCCTCCCGTCCCGGAACCCGCACCCCCGGCACCGGGTCCCCGCCCGGAGTGCGCCAAGTGCTGCGACCCGATCCCGCAGCCCGGTATCTGCGGCCCGTGCGCCGGCCTGGGTGCCCGCCGCGTGCCCGCCGTCGGTGGCGGCGCAGCGTTCGCCCGGGCCGGTGCGGCCCGGGTCCGGGAGGCGATGCAGTGGGTCACCCGACCGGGCAAGTCGGCTCTCGGCAACCCCGTCCCGGCGGGCTGATCGTGGCCGCTCGACGGATCGGCCGGGCGTCCTCGCGCTCCGGCCGCACGGTGACCAGGGCGCGGCCGAACGGTGTGGGGGCATGCTGGACGTGGCGGCCCTGGCGGGTGGTGGTGATCAGTCCTGCGGCCCGTAGCGCGTTGGTGTGCGGGGAGACCGATGGCGGGGCGATTCCGAGGGTGACTGCCAACTCGCCGGTGCGGGAAGGGCCTTGGGCGATCGCTCGTAGCGCCCGGGCGCGGGCGGGGCCGAGCAGTGTGTGCAGGCCGTCAGCGGTGGAGGCAGGGCGCGTGGCGGGCGTCACTGGGTGCAGGAGCGCAGTGGGACGGTTGGGCGGGTGCAGGACGGCGCACTTGTCGAGGAACAGGTTCGGTGGAGCGCAGCCCCCGGCCGGCGAGTCGGTGCCGGAGGGGCGGGCTGGGGCGTTCGACGGTGAGGGTGCCGGTGTCGCGCCAGCCGAGGCGGGGGTGCAGGCGGTCGAGCATCGCGGCAGGGCCGTCCGTCACCACCGTCTGTGCGTGGCGCCGGACTTCGGCGTCGAGGGTGCGGTGCAGGTCCCGCCAGTCGGGGGCCAGGCATTCGCGGTGGAGGGCGGCGGCGGCGTTCACCACGGGGCGCAGCGCGCGGGCGCCTTCGTCGCGCGGGCGTTGGACGACGGGTGGTGCGCAGTGGTCGTAGCAGTGGTCGAGTTCGGTGCGGATGTGTTCGTCGTCGGCGGTGAGCACGCTGTCGAGTTCGTCGGCGGAGGTGCGCAGGTAGGCGGTGCTGGCGGCGAGCAGGAAGTCGGGGATGCCGCGGGGGCTGGCGGCGAGCAGGTCGAGGAGGGGCGCGGCCCGTCGCGGGATACGCGAGCGGATGCCGCGCCACCAGCGGCCTTTCGGGCCGGTGCGGCGGCGGCTGTCAACGGCGAGCGAGCCGGTGAGGAGTTGTTCCAGTGGCGAGATGCTGAAGCTGGTCCGGGCCAGGTCGGCCGAGGGGATGCACGCCTCGGCGGCGGTGGACATCGATGCGTGGGGTTCGGCGCTCGGGCCGGACCAGCGGCGGCTGGTGATCGGGCTGGAGGTGGCGAACTCCCACCTGATGACGCTGCCCGACGAGGAGTATCTCGGCCGTGAGCTCGACCCGCCCGTCAAGACCCGGTTCGCCGAACTCACCGTCCCGGTCAGCGTCCTGGTCGGTGGCCACGACCTGGAGGCGACGCGGCTGTGGGCCCGGCGGCTGGCCGCGCAGGCGCCGGATGCGGAGCTGACGGAGTTCCCGGAGGCGGACCATTTCCCGATGCTGTCGGCGCCGGACGAGTTCGAACGTTTCCTGCGCGCGCTGCTCTGAGCCGCCGTCAGTCGCGCTGCACCCATGCGGGCACCCAGGTGCCGGGGGCGTCGTGGGCGGCCTTGGTGGCGGCCAGGTGGGTGCGCAGGGCGGCCAGCGCCGGGTGCGGGTTGTCGCGGTGCCACAGCAGCGAGTGCGGGTAGACGGGCGTCGGGTCGGTGAGCGGGATCCGGCGCAGGCCGTGGCCGGCCGGCCAGACCAGTCGGGTGCCGTCGCTGAGGAAGGTGGCCAGCGCCGGGGTGTCGGCGATGGTGTCGAGGAGGGCGTCGGAGCCGAAGTTGGGGCCGGTGGCCTCGATGGTGAGGCCGAACTCGGCGACCAGGTCGTCGTAGTAGGCCGCCCACTCGGAGCCGGGGAGGATGCCGGGCATCCAGATCCGGTGCCCGGCCAGCTGGCGCGGCGTCACCGAGCGGGCCCCCGCCAGGGCGTGGCCGGGGCCCGTGAGCAGGTGGAGCTGTTCGTCGATCACCCGGGCGGCGGCGAGGTCGTCGGGCAGCGGCCGGCCTGGGGCGGCGACGGCGCGGAAGGTGGCGTCGATGGTGCCGGAGCGGACGGCGCGGACGGCCTCGTCGATGTCGAGCAGCTTCACCACGTCGAGTTCGATCCCGGGGTGGGCGCGGTGGAAGTCGCGCAGCAGGCCGGATGCCGCGCCGCGCAGGTTGATCACGTCCACCCGCAGCGGGCGGCGGGCGGTGTTCACCGAGGCGACGGCGCGTTCGGCGACCCGGAGCAGTTCGCGGGCGTGCGGCAGGAACGCCTGGCCGTCGATGGTGGTCTCGGCGCCGCGCGGGGTGCGGGTGAACAGCCGCACCCCGAGCTCGCGTTCGAGGGCGGCGATGCGCTTGGAGACGGCCTGCTGGGTGATCGCCAGGTCGGCGGCGGCCTTCTGGAACTGGCCCGCCTCGGCGACGGCGAGGTAGGTGCGTACGGCTTCGAGGTCCACGCCACCCCACCTTAGTGAACAACCAGTGGTTGTGCGGTGGGACCTTCCTGGTTGTTTGACCTGCGGTTGTGCGGCCCGGTTGGCTCTCCCCGGTCAACGCAGGTTTGTACGGTCGGCGGGGGTGACGGTGGGCAGGCGGTCCTTGGGGCGGCGGTTCGGGTGGCTGTGGGCGGCGTACGCGGTGAGCGCGTACGGGTCGGGGCTGGGGTTCGGCGCGCTGCCGCTGATCGCGGTGCTGGTGCTGCATGCCGGCCCGGCCGAGGTGTCGGCGCTGTCGGCCGTGGGCCCGGCGGTGGGGGCGCTGCTGGCGGTGCCACTCGCGCCGTGGGTGGAGTTCCGGCGCAAGCGGCCGGTGATGATCGCGGCCGATCTGGTCCGGTTCGGCGCGATGGCGTCGATCCCGCTCGGGTACGCCTGCGGGGTGCTCGGCATCGGGCAGCTGTTCGCGGTGTCGGCGGTGGTCGCCGCGGCAAAGATCGCGTTCGGCGCGGCCAGTGGCGCCTACCTGAAGGCGCTGGTCCGGCCGGAGCACCTGCTGGTAGCCAACTCCCGCTTCGAGTCGACGAATTGGAGCTCGATCGCGATCGGGCCGCCGCTCGGCGGGGCGGCGATCGGCGCGTTCGGGCCCGTCACCACCGTACTGGCGGACGCGTGCAGCTACCTGCTCTCGGCGCTGGGCCTGGCGGCGATCCGCGACCGGGAGGAAGCCCCGGGGCCCCGGAGCGCCACCAACTCCGGTTCACTGCTGGACGGTTGGCGGCACCTGCTGGGCGACCCCGGGCTGCGCGCGCTGTACCTCAACAACCTGCTGGTGTCCGGCCTGATCATGGCCGCCGAACCGGTCCTCGCCGTCCTGCTGCTGCGCCAACTCCACTTCCCCGCCTGGCAGTACGGCCTGGCCTTCGCCGCCCCCTGCCTCGGCGGGCTGGTCGGCTCCCGGCTGGCCCCACGGGTGGTGGCGCGGTACGGCCGGGCGTGGGTGTTCCGGACGGTCGGCACGCTGCGCGCCGTCTGGCTGATCGGGCTGGCCTTCGTCCGGCCTGGCGTGATCGGCCTGGTCACGGTGATGGCCGTCGAACTGGCGATCATCGTCAACATGAGCCTGTTCACGCCGGTGCTCGCCACCTACCGGCTCGAACGCACCCCACAACACCTGGTCGCCCGCACCCTGTCGGCCTGGTCGATCGGCCAGCAGGCCGCCATCGCCGCACTCACCGCGCTCGGCGGACTGCTCGCCGACCTGACCGGCCCGCGCACCACGCTGGCCGTCACGGGCCTGCTCGCCCTGGGCACCCCGCTACTGCTCCCCCGCCGCGAGCCGGCGGCGCCGCACGAGCCCGCGCTGCTCGACAGCCGCGCCTGACCGGCCCAGCTCCACCGAGAACTCCACCGCGAAACCACCGCCGGCTTCACCGAAAACCTCACCGAAAACCTCACCGAGACCGAGAGCGAGGACACCCCGTGAAGAACACCGCCCTGCTCCTGCTGGACTGTCAGTCGGCCGTCCTGTCCGCACTGCCGGAGGCCGGGCCGCTGCTCGACCGGCTGGAGCGGGCCGCCGCCGAAGTCCGCGCGAGGGGCGGTGCGGTGGCCCATGTGCGGGTCGCGTTCACCGAGGACGACTGGGCGGCCGTCCCTGCCGCCAACGCCACGTTCGCCGCCGTGGCCCGGCACCGCGCCCTGCACCACCAGGACCCGGCCGCCGACTTTCATCCTCGACTCGCCCCGCAGGAAGGCGACTTGGTGGCCCGCAAGACCCGCCTCGGCGCGCTGTCCACCACCGACCTCGACCGGCGGCTGCGCGGTCGTGGCATCGACACCCTGATCGTCGGCGGGCTCAGCACCGGCGGCGCGGTGCTGTCCACCGTCCTGCACGCGGTCGACCGCGACTACCGCCTCCGGGTGCTGTCCGACGGCATCGCGGACCCGGACCCCAAGGTGCACGCCTTCGTCCTGCACCGGCTGCTGCCGTCCCGCGCGCAACTGGTCACCTGCGCCGGGCTGTTCACGCCCTGACGGGGCCTCAGGCCGCAGCCAATCGGGCGAACGCGGCCCGCGCGGTGGCCAGGAACGCCGTGACGGCGGGCCGGAGTTCGGCGCTGCGCAGCCAGGTCATGGTGATCGTGGTCCGGGCGGCGTCGCCGATCACCGGAACGGCCGCGAGTTCGCCGCGGGCCGCCGCGTCGGCCACCGCGAGCTCGGGCAGCAGGGCGCAGCCCAGCCCGGCGGCGGCGCACTCGCGCAGGGCCGCGATGCCGGCCAGCTCGGTGTCGATCACGGGGGCGTCCGGGCCGAGGCTCCCGATCAGGCCGTCCAGCATCTCCCGGAAGCCGCAGCCGGGCGGGGTGGCCAGGAAGGGTTCGCCGCGCAGTTCCGGCCCGCCGAGCTGCGGGTACTGGGCCAGCCGGTGGCCCACGGGGACGACCGCCATCAGCCGTTCACCGGCCAGCGTCTCGCTGAACGTCAGCACGTCCCGTGGCGCCCGGCCGAAGGTCAGCGCCACGTCGATCTCGCCGCGCCGCACCCAGTCGTACAGCTCGCCCCGGTTGCCCTGGCGGACCGCCACCTGCACCTGGGGGCACTCACGGCGGTACGGGGCGAGGACGGCGGGCAGGCGGTGGGCGCACAGCGTCTCCAGGCCGCCGATCACCAGCCGCCCGCCCGGCCGGCGGTCCTCCTCCTCGACGGCCGTGCGGGCCTGCTGGGCGAGCAGCAGCATCCGGTCCGCGTACTCGAGCAGCCGCTCCCCGGCCGGGGTGAGGGCCAGCCGGCGGTGGCTGCGGTCGAACAGCTTCGTGGCGAGTTCCGCCTCCAGGGCCTGCACCTGCTCGGTGACGCTGGACTGGGCATAGCTCAACTCCGCTGCTGCCCGGGTGAAGTTGAGCGTCCGGGCGACGGTGCGGAAGGTCCGAAGGTGGCGCAGTTCCACGGTGTCCGCTCCTCGTCGTCGGCCGGCCGTCCGGCTTCGTCGGCCGGCGGCCCGGCATCCTCGGCGGGCCGTCCGGCGTCCTCGGTCGGCGGCCCGGCTTCATCGGCTCCGGCGATGGGTGTCATCGGAACCTCCCGCTTCCTCAACCACCGTGCCGCGACAAGAATTTCAGTGATCGCCCGCCGCTCACAACCGGCCCGGCGAACCGCGGTGCCGCCGTCGTCCGGCGCGCCTTCGCATCCACTCCTTCTCACACCCTCGGGGGACGACTGTGCCCGGTCGACAGGCCGACGCCCGGCGCGGGACCGGGCTGCTGCTGCTCGGACTCTCGCTCGGCTACTTCATGGTGATGCTGGACACCACGGTGGTGACCGTGGCCCTGCCCGCGATCGGCGCGGACCTGTCGGGTTCGCTCGGCGGCCTGCAGTGGGTCTCGAACGGATACACCCTCAGCTTTGCCGCGCTGCTGCTCACCGCCGGTGCGCTGGCCGACCGCCACGGCGGGCGGCGGGTGTTCCTGGCGGGGCTGTGGCTGTTCGGCGCCTGCTCCGGGGCGAGTGCGCCGGCCGGCTCGATGGGCGCGCTGATCGCCCTGCGGGTGCTGCTCGGCGCGGCGGGCGCGCTGCTGCTGCCCGCCTCGCTGGCGGTGATCGCGCACGCCTGGACCGAACCGGCGGCCCGGGCCCGGGCGATGGGTGTGTGGGCGGCGATCAGCGGCAGCGCGCTGGCGGCCGGGCCGCTGGTGGGCGGGGTGCTCACCGACCGGTTCGGCTGGCAGGCGATCTTCCTGGTCAACGTGCCGGTGGCGCTGCTCGCCGTCGCCCTGACGGCGCGCCACGCCCCGGTGGACCGGCCCGGGCCGACGAAGGGTGTGGACCTTCCTGGTCAGGTCTGCGCGGTGGCGGCGATGACCGGGCTGACCTGGGCGCTGGTCGAGAGCGGGCAAGCGGGCTGGGTCTCGCTGCCGGTGCTCGGCGGCTTCGCGGTGTTCGCGGTGGCGGGCGGGTCGTTCGTTGCGGTCGAACGCCGGCGGGAGGTCGCGCGGCGTGCCCCGATGCTGCCGCTCGGCCTGCTGCGCGAACGGACGGTGGCCTCCGGGCTGTTCGCCGGGCTGCTGGTGAACTTCGGGCTGTCGGGGGTGCTGTTCGTGCTCTCGCTGCACTTCCAGCGGGCGCACGGCCTGAGTGCGCTCGGCGCGGGTGTCGCGTTTCTGCCACTGATGCTGCCGACCGCCTTCAACCCGGTCTTCACGGGACGGCTGGTGGGCCGGATCGGGGCCCGCCGCCCGGCCGTTGCCGGGTTCCTGCTGATGGGCACGGGGGTGCTGGTGGCCGCCGCGGCGACCGCGGACTCGACGGCCGCGCGGGTGGCGATGGCGGCCGGGCTGCTGGTGCTGGGCTTCGGGGTGTCGTTCGCGATCCCGTCGCTGATGACGGCGGTGGTCGGCGCGGTCGCCAGGGAGCAGTCCGGGATCGCCTCGGGCGCGCTGAACTCGGCCCGGCAGACCGGTGCGGTGCTCGGCGTGGCCGTGCTGGGCGCGCTGGCCGACACCGCCCGGGACGGCTCCGGCACCCGGCTCGCCCTGCTGGTCGCCGGTCTCGCCCTGCTGGCCGGCGCGGCCGTGGTCGCCGCCTTCCTGGGGCGCCCGGCCGGGCGACAGGCCTGACCGGGCGAAGGGGCCGGCCGGACGGAAGGCCTGACCGGGCACCGCCGTTCAGCTCCTGCCGCCGTCTCCCTTGTCCTCGGAAGTCTCGGCGGCTTCGGCGGTCTCGGTGGCCTCGGTGTCCGACTCGGGCGTGACGTACAGGATTTCCCGGGCCTGCTCGGCCATCCGGAACAACCCGTCCGAGACGAAGTCGAGGAACCGCGCGATGTTCTCCAGCCGGGTGGCGGCCGGAGTGCCCGGGCCGAGCACGGGAATGCCCTCACGGATGGTGGCGACCACGGCGGCGTTGGCACGGGCGCTGGCGATGGTGGCCTGGTACCAGATGTCGCCGTCGATCAGGTACCGCTCGCGCCGGCGGTCGTCGCGCTCACGACGGATCATGGTCTGCTCGTCCAGGAAGGCGACCGCCTTGGAGATGGACGCCGGGCTGACCTGGAGGCGCTGGGCGAGTTCGGCCGCGGAGAGGGCGCCTTCGTCGGTGACCATCAGGGCGGCCAGCACCCGGGCGGGCATCCGGCTCATGCCGGAGTGCATGAAGACCGTGGTGGCGGTCTCCTCGTAGGCGCGCACGGCCTCCGGGTCGCGCCCGTCGGCGGGCCGGTCGGTGTACGGGTCGCGGGGCAGTGTGCGGCGCTGGGCGCGGTGCTCGGTGGCGCGGTGGGCGAGGTCCGCCCGGTAGTTGCCCGGGCCGCCGTTGCGCATGACCTCGCGGGTGATGGTCGAGGTCGGCCGGTCCAGACGGCGGGCGATCTCGGCGTACGCCAAGTCGTCGGCCAGTCCCAGCGCGATCTGCTGGCGTTCCTGCTGGGTGAGCCTGCCTCCCGGCATCGCGGTCTCCTCGGTCGGTTTCCCGGTACGGCCCCAGCATAGCGTTCACCTATAAGTCATTGCAACGCCAACCATCCCTCCGTTGCGTTATCTCGCGAACCATTGCAACGATTTACCATCCCTGAGCTGCAGAGATACAGATTGATTGCAATAACCGTCTTGCCGACTTCATGAACGCAACGTAGCGTTTCCATCATCAGAAACGACGCGAAGCCGGAGCCCACGATGCAGAAGTTCGACACCCCCGCCACGATCACCGCCGTCATCGACATCCCGGCCGGCCACCTCCGCCTGATCGCCGCCGACCGCACCGACACCGTCGTCGAGGTGCTCCCCGCGAACCCCTCGAAGGGCCGCGACGTGCAGGCCGCCGAGCAGACCGAGGCGGTCCTCACCGACGGCGTGCTGCGGATCGTCACCGCCTCCGCGAACCACCGCCTGCTCGGCCCGAGCGGAGCGGTGGAGGTGACCGTCCAGCTGCCGTCCGGTTCGCGGGTCGAGGCGAAGGCCGCCGACGCCGAACTGCGCGGCGTGGGACGGCTCGGCGAGGTCTCCTACGAGAGCGCCCGCGGCGCGGCCAAGCTCGACGAGACGGCCGGCGGCCGGCTGGTCCTCCAGGACGGCGCCATCGAGGTCGGCCGCCTCACCGGGTCCGCGCAGCTCGACACCCAGCGCGGCGACCTCACCGTCGCCGAGGCGGTGCGCGGCGAGCTGGTGCTCACCACCCAGTCCGGTTCGATCACCGTCGGCGCCGCCCGCGGGGTCTCCGCCTCGCTGGACGCCGGCACCTCCTACGGCCGCATCCACAACGCGCTGCGCAACGCCGACGACGTGCCCGCGCTGACCATTCGCGCCACCACCAAGAACGGCGACATCAGCGCCCGCACCGTCTGACCACCACCACGCACCGCCCCGGCCACACCCACCAAGCACCAGCGACAGCAGCAGAAGGAGCTCTCCCATGACCGGCCTGGCCATCGCGGCACAGGGGCTGCGCAAGTCCTACGGGGACAAGACCGTCCTCGACAGCATCGACCTGTCCGTCCCGGAAGGGACCGTCTTCGCCCTGCTCGGCCCGAACGGGGCCGGCAAGACCACCGCCGTCAAGATCCTCTCCACCCTCATCTCCGCCGGCCCGGGCAGCGGGCCGATCCGGATCGGCGGCCACGACCTGGCCGCCGCCCCGCAGGCGGTGCGCGCCGCGATCGGCGTCACCGGCCAGTTCTCCGCCGTCGACGGCCTGATCACCGGCGAGGAGAACATGCTGCTGATGGCCGACCTGCACCACCTGCCCAGGGCGGAGGGCCGCCGGATCACCGCCGACCTCCTCGCCCGATTCGATCTCACCGAGGCCGCGCAGAAGCCCGCCTCCACCTACTCCGGCGGCATGAAGCGCCGCCTCGACATCGCGATGACGCTGGTCGGCAGCCCGCGGATCATCTTCCTGGACGAGCCGACCACCGGCCTCGACCCGCGCAGCCGGCACAGCATGTGGCAGATCATCCGGGAGCTCGTCACCGGCGGCGTCACCGTCTTCCTCACCACCCAGTACCTGGAGGAGGCCGACGAACTCGCCGACCGCATCGCCGTCCTGCACAACGGCGTGATCGCCGCCGAAGGCACCGCCGAGGAGCTCAAGCGCCTCGTCCCGGGCGGCCACGTCAGCCTCCGCTTCACCGACCCCACCGGGTACCGGTCCGCCGCCGACGCACTCGCCGAGAGCGCCCGCGACGACGAGTCGCTGACCCTGCTGGTCCCCAGCGACGGCAGCCAGCGCGCGCTGCGCTCGGTGCTCGACCGGCTCGACGCGGCGGGCGTCGAGGCCGACTCGCTGACCGTGCACACCCCTGACCTGGACGACGTGTTCTTCGCGCTGACCGGCGCGCCCGCCGCCGTCCCCGCCCAGCCCGACGCCCCGTCCGCCACCGCGCCCACCGCGTCCACCGCGTCCACCGCGCCCACCGCGCCCACCGCGCCCACCGCGCCCACCGCGTCCACCGCCCCGGCCGCCGAGGCCGCTTCCTCGAAGAAGGCTGCCCGATGAGTTCGTTCGCCCTCGCCGTCCGCGACTCGTCCACCATGCTGCGGCGCAACCTGCTGCACGCCCGGCGCTACCCGTCGCTCACCCTGAACCTGCTGCTCACCCCGGTGATGCTGCTCCTGCTGTTCGTCTACATCTTCGGCGACGCGATGAGCGGCGGGGCCGGCCGCGACGCCTACATCGCCTACCTGGTGCCCGGCATCCTGATGATGACCATCGGCTCCACCGTGATCGGCACCGCCGTCTCGATGGCGACGGACATGAACGAGGGCATCGTCGCCCGGTTCCGCACCATGGCGATCCACCGCGGCTCGGTGCTGTTCGGCCGGGTGATCGGCAGCGTGCTGCAGTCGGTGCTGAGCGTGGTGCTGGTCGGCGCGGTCGGCGTGGCCATCGGTTTCCGTTCGCACGACGCCACCACGCTGGAGTGGCTGGCCGCGTTCGGCCTGCTGGTGCTGGTCGCGCTCGCCCTCACCTGGATCGCCGTCGGCATGGGCCTGGGCAGCCCCAACGCGGAGGCCGCCAGCAACAGCGCGCTGCCGCTGATCGTGCTGCCGCTGATCTCCAGCGCCTTCGTCCCGCTGCACTCGATGCCCGGATGGTTCCAGCCGATCGCCCAGTACCAGCCGTTCACCCCCGCCATCGAGACGCTGCGCGGCCTGCTGCTCGGCACCCACATCGGCAACAACTGGTGGATCGCGCTGCTCTGGTGCGCCGCCCTCACCGTGCTCGGCTACGTCTGGTCCCGCTCGCAGTTCGACCGTGAGCCCAAGTGATCGCCGCCCGGCACTCGACTCGGAGCTGACGTCTCGTCAGCTCTGGTGTCATGTCCGGGGGTTGTCCCCCGTGCAGACCCGGGTGGCGCCCCCATCCCGCAGCGGCGCGCGATCGGAAAGGGTGGGTCCGACCGATCGCGCTCGACCACGGGGAGACCACACCATGCGGGACAAGCACAGAACACGGCTGCTGGGGTTGATCGCCTTCCTGCTCGCCCTGCTGGTCACCACCCCCGCGGCGGCCGCCCCGACCGAGGCCGGACAGCAACTCGCCCACACCGCCGTCGAGTTCACCAGCGCCGACGGCACCCGGCTGCACGGCGAGCTGATCGCCGCACCGGGCGCGAGCGGCGCCCCCGGACTGGTGATGGTCGGCGGGGCCGGCCCGGTCGCCATGGACGAACTCCGGCCCGCCGCCGAGGCGTACGCCGCGCACGGCATCCCGACGCTGATCTGGGACAAACGGACCGCCGGCTACTCGACCCTCAGCCGCGACTACGACCGCCTCGCCGACGACGCCCTCGCCGCCGTCCAACTCCTGCGCTCCCGGCCCGGGATCGACCCGAACCGGGTCGGCCTGTGGGGCCTTTCGGAGGGCGCCTGGGTGGCCACGCTGGCCGCCGGACGGACCTCCGAGGTGTCCTTCGTGGTGACCGCGGGCGCGGTCGGCCTCAGCCCGGCCCGCCAACAGGCCTGGGCGTACGGGGAGTACCTGCGGCACGCCGGGATCACCGGCTCACTGGTCCCGACCATGCAGAGCACGCTGATCCGGGAGCTGGCCGCCGCCCGGCTCTTCCCCGAGGCGGAGTACGACCCGGTGCCCGCCTGGGAGCGGCTCCACCTGCCGGTGCTCGCCGAGTGGGGAACGCTGGACCGGGAGGCCGTGCCCGCCGAGAGCGAGCGGATCGTCCGGGACGCCCTGGACCGCGCGGGCAACCAGCACTACACCATCCGCACCGTCCCCGACGTCCGCCACAACCTCCGGCGCAGCTTCGCCGACGGCTTCGACCGCCCGAGCCAACTGCCGGACGACTACGCCGAGTTCGAGTCCCGCTGGATCACCGGCCTGGCCGGCGGCCTGCCGCCGGTGTCCGTCGGCGCCGCCCCCGCGCAGGAGTACGCCAGCCGGCCGCTCGCCCCGCTCCACTGGTACGAGCGGCCCTGGCTGCAGGCCGCACTGACGGCCGTCTGCCTGGTCGGCTTCGCCGGTCACCTGGCCACCGGAGCCGTCCGCCGGCTGCGCCGCCGCCCCGTACCCGCCGGAGTGCCGCGCCCGGCCCGCTGGGCCGCGCTGACCGGCACGCTCGCGGTCGTCGGCACCCCGCTCTACCTGCTGTTCATGGCGATCACGGCGGCCGGGCTGCCCGGGCCGGTCCTGCTCGGCCGGCCCGTCGCCTGGCTGATGCTGCAACTGGCGGCGGTGGCAACGGTGGTGGCGGCCGGAACGACCGTCGCCACCACCGTCCGCAACCCCCCGGCGGACGGTGTCCGGGTGCGGCTCGGACTCCTGGCGCTCTCGGGCGCGGCGTTCGTCCCGTGGGCGCTGTACTGGGGACTGCTGCGCCCCTGACCCGCGACGGGATCAGCCGAACTGAGCCACCAGCTGATCGATCACGTGCGACCAGACCGGGTCCAGGACGAGGGTCGTGAGCTGGTCGCCGTTGAGGGCCGGCGGATCGATCGGGCCGTCCGGCGCCATCGGGGAGTTGTTCGAGATGGCGGTGACCAGGCTGCCGTCGGTGCGGTACAGGGTGGCCTGCCACCAGTAAATGCCGCCCGCCGCCGGGGGAAGCTTGACCATCAGCACACTGCCGTCGGGGCGGTGCGTGATGGTGCAGTTGGACGTCGCGTCGCAGCTCGGGTTCGGCTGGTACGTCGTCCCGGGCGCCATTTCCTTCACGTGGGTGATCTCGATGCGGAGATCACCGACCCGCACGGGGTTGGTCGCGTCGTTGACGAGCGTCTCCGTCGTCGCGACCCGGTACCGCACGCCCGATCCGGGCTCCGGGTCGGGGTCGTCGTAGCTGCTGGCGATCCGGTAGCCGGCCGGGTTCCGCGCCGCCAGCAGCTCCTGCACCCTCGGGTTGAGGACGGGGCTGTTGCTGGTCTTGGTCGACGGCGTGCCGGAGGGCTTGGACGAGCCCGAGGGCTTGGTCGACGGCTGGCTGGACGGCTTGGAGGACTCGGTGGGCTTGCCCGACGGCTGGCTGGACGGCTTGGAGGACTCGGTGGGCTTGCCCGACGGCGTACCGGAGGGCTTGCCCGAGGCTTCCGGACCGGACGCGGCCGCAGCGGCCGGCCCAATGCCGGAGGAGGTGGCCGCCGGGCCGCCGATGAACAGCGCCCCCATCGCGACCGCGCCGACGACGACGGCCGTGCCGGACACGGTGGCGGCGCGCAGCCGCTTGCTGCGGCGGCCCCGCCGCAGCAGGTCCGCCGTGGGTGCGGACCCGGGCGGGAGCTGGCGGTCCGCCAGCACCTCCAGCGCCTGCGACAGGTCCTCGTGCTCGTTGGTGCTCATGGGCTGACAGCCTCCTCGTTCTTCGAGCGGTTCTTCGGAAGCGCCGTGCGCAGCCGGGCCAAGGCCCGGGAGTGCTGGCTCTTGACGGTGCCGACCGAGCAGCCGAGGACGGCGGCGGTGTCCTTCTCGGACAGGTCCTCCAGGTGCCGCAGCACCACCACCGCACGCTGCCGGGCGGGCAACGAGCGCAGCGCGCGGTGGAGTTCGTCCGTCGCGCCGTACTCGTCGCCGGGCGTGCCTGGCAGGTCCGGCAGCTCGGCGGTGAGGGTCTCCCGTCGTCGCCGGCGCCACCAGCTGACATGACCGTTGACGAGCATCCGCCGCAGGTAGGCGTGCGGGTCGTCGGTGGCCATCCGGTGCCAGCGGACATAGAGCTTGACCAGGCAGTCCTGGAGCAGTTCCTCGCCGCGGAGCCGGTCCCCCGTGATCAGGGTGGCCGTCCGTAGGTGTCGCGGCCAGGCGGCCGCGACGAATGCCGTGTAGAGGTCGTCCTCGGTTCCTCGGGTCACACCGACCACACGCCCGAGCCCATCCGAAAGGTTGTCAGGTCTTCCGATCGATTCTCCGGTCAGTCGGCTCGGGTGCGCAGCCGTCGCACCGCGAGGAGCGCGGTGGCGGCGGTGAGCAGCGCGAACAGGGCGCTCTCCACGGCCTGGAAGGTCCAGTAGCGGTCGGCGGGCTGCTGGGTGATCTCCACGTGGATCCGGTGGTCGGCGAGGCAGCGGGGCAGCTCGGCGAGCGAGCTGTGATCCATGCAGTCCTGGAACCAGTCGCTGTGCCCGACGGTCGCGCCGGTCTCGTCGAGGATCGCGCTGGTGTCGATCACCCAGGGGCCGCCGGGGACGCGCAGGCCGCCGATGTCGCCGTAGGTGCCGATCTTGCTGAGCTTGGCGACGATCGGCGCGGTCAGCTGCACACTGGTCCGCTCGGGCGCCCGGTAGTGCGGTCGGACCAGGGCCGGAACGGCCAGCTGGACGACGGTGAACACCGCCAGGGTGGCGGCCATCGCCGGGACGGTCCGGCGCAGGTGGAGGCCGAGGGTGGCCCCGAGCACGGACGCGAAGGCGGCGTACGCGGCGGGCACGAGCCCGTGCGCGGCGAAGGCGAGGGGTTCGAAGCGCGCGCCCTCGACGGCGAGGACGGGGCCGGTGGCCCAGCCGAGCAGCAGCGCGACAGCCCCGGCCGCGAGCGTGCAACTGCCGCCCACCACGGCCAGTTTGACCGCCAGCCAGTGGCGGCGGGTGATGCTCTGGTTCCACACCAGCCGGTGGGTGCCGGCCTCGAACTCGCGGGCGACCAGCGGCGCCCCGCAGAACACGCCGAACACGACGGGCAGCACCAGCAGCAGGTGGCCGAGCAGGTCGGTGCGCAGCCGGTAGCGGTCGGCGAACGCGGCGAGTTGCCCGGTGCAGTCGGCGCGGGCCGCGCAGTGCGCGAGGGTGTCCTGGTGGGCGTGGTGGATGTCGAGGCCGAGCAGCAGCAGGTAGCCGCCCAGCAGGAGCAGCGCGGCCAGGCCGATCAGGGCCTGGGTGCGGAACTGGCGCCAAGTCAGCCAGATCATCGGCGGGCCTCCGGTCGGCCGGTCGAGGGCCCGCGGCCGCCCGGCCGTTCGGCGCGGGCGAGGTGGGCGAGGACGAGTTCTTCCAGGTCGGGCGCGGTGACGGTGAACGGCCCGGCGGGCAGCGGCCGTTCGGTGCGGACCAGGGCGGTGGCCGGGCCGTCCGCCGGGTCGGTGCGGGTGAGCACGGTGCCGTCGGCCAGGAGCGCGTCGAGGTCGGCGGGACGTCCGGTCACCCGGGCGTGCCGGTCGAGCAACGGCCCTATGTCGCCGTGCAGTTGGACGCGGCCACGGGCGAGCACCACCAGGTGGTCGCAGACCCGGGCGACGTCGGGCAGCGCGTGCGAGGAGAGCACGGCGGTGGCGCCGAGTTCGGTGACGGACTCCATCAGGTGGTCGAGGAAGGCGTGCCGGGCAAGCGGGTCGAGGGCAGCGGCGGGCTCGTCGAGGATCAGCAGGTCGGGGCGCTTGGCGGCGGCCACGGTGAGGGCGAGCTGGGCACGCTGCCCGCCGGACAGCCGGCCGGCCTTCTGCCGGGGGTCGAGCCCGGAACGGGCCAGCCGGCGTTCGGCGAGCGCGGCGTCCCAGCGCGGGTTGAGGCGGGCGCCGAGCCGCAGGTGCTCGGCGACGGTGAGGTCCGGACAGACGGGGGTGTCCTGGGCGACGTATCCGACCCGGGCCAGGTGGTCGGGGTGGGTGCCGGGCTCGGTGCCGTGCACCAGGATCCGGCCCGAGGTCGGGCCGATCAGCCCGCAGGCGAGCTGCATCAGCGTGGACTTGCCCGCGCCGTTGGGCCCGACCAGGCCGACCACCCGGCCCGCCGGAATGCTCAACTCGACGTCGGCGAGCGCCAGTCGGCGCCCGTAGCGCTTGCCGAGCCCGACGGTCTCCAGCACCGGCGTCACCACTGCCCGTCCTCCGCGTCCCGCTCGGCACGCCGCGCCCGCCAGGCCCGCACCAGGCGGTACCCGCCCCAGCCGAGGGCGATCAGCACGGCCAGTTGGAGCGCCCACCAGGCGTAGAGCAGCGGACTGCGTTCGGTCTTCTCGGCCACCGCGAGCAGTGCGGCGCCGGCCAGGGGTGTGGTCATGGGCCCCACGTTCCCGTTCGGCGGCAGACGCCCGCAGCGGCCGAAGGTACGGTCCGGGCCGCACGGGGTCGTACTTTCGGTCGGTTCGCGGCGGCGGCGCATTCGCCTACGGTGGCGGCCGTGAGACGAACGGCGATGGTGGGAAACGCGGTGCTGGGCGCGGGATTCGCGCTGGTGCTGCTGGTGATGGCGGCGCAGTACACGGCGCAGGGCCGGGTGTGGACACTCGACGCGGCGACCGGTGCGGTGGTGTGCGCGCTGGCGCTGGGGCGTGACCGTCACCGGGGTTGGGCGGCCGCCCTGGGCCTGGCCGTGGCCGGCGCGGCGGCGCTGGTGGCACGGGCGGCGGGATTGCCCGGCGAGCCGGGCGCGGCAGCGGTGCTGGGGCTGCTGGTGCTGGGCGGGTCGGCGGTGCGGACGCTGCCGTGGCGCCCCGCGGCGGCCCTCGGCGCGGCCGGACTGGCCCTGATGACGGCAGGCCTGCTGGCGGCCCCGGCCCCGGCCACCTCGTTCCGGATCGGCGTCGAGGTGTGGGCGCTGGCACTCGCCGCCGGCCTCGGCCTGCGGCTGCTGGACCACCGCCGCCGGGCCGCCGCGGAATCCGTCCGCCGGGACGAACGCCTGGCGCTGGCACGCGAGTTGCACGACCTGGTGGCCCACCACATCACCGGCGTGGTGGTGCAGACCCAGGCCGCCCGGATCGTCGCCCGCAAACGCCCCGAGCAACTGGACGAGACCCTCGCCGGCATCGAGACGGCGGGCGCGGACGCGCTGTCCGCGATGCGCCGGGTGGTGGGCCTGCTGCGGGCCGCCGACGACACCCCGGGCACCGCCCCCACCGCCCCTGGCGCGGCCGAACTCACCGCCCTGGTACGGCGGTTCGACGGCCACGGCCCGGCCGTCCAGCTGCACCTCCCCGACCGGGACGCCGCACCCTGGCCGCCGGAGGTCGCCACCACCGTGCACCGGATCGTCCAGGAGTCGCTCACCAACGTCGCCCGCCACGCCACCCACGCCCGCACCGCCGAAGTCACCGTCGCCCACCCGCCCGGCGCCCTCACCGTCACCGTCAAGGACGACGCCCCACCCGCCCACACCCGCCACCTGCGCCCCGGCGGCTTCGGCCTGCTCGGCATGCGCGAACGCGTCGAGGCCCTCGGCGGCACCTTCACCGCCGGCCCCGCCCCCACCGGCGGCTGGACCGTCCACGCCGAACTCCCCGTCCCGGCCGGCGCGGCCCGATGACCACCACAACCGACGCCCCGGACCGACAGCCCACCCAACTCGGGCCCCCCAAAGCCGACTTCGCCTCCGCCCTTACCGAACTCCCCTCCGGTGGTGCCCGATGACCATCCGCGTCCTGCTCGCCGACGACCAGGCGATGATCCGCGGCGGCCTGCGGCTGATCCTGGAGGACCAGGACGACATCACCGTGGTCGGCGAGGCCGCCGACGGCCCCGAGGCGATCGAACTCGCCCGCCGGCTGCAACCCGACGTCTGCCTGGTCGACATCCGGATGCCCGGACTGGACGGCATCGACGTCACCCGCGCGCTGGCCGGCCCCGGCGTCCCGGACCCGCTGCGGGTGGTCGTCGTGACCACCTTCGACCTCGACGAGTACGTGCACGGCGCGCTGCACGCCGGCGCGGTCGGGTTCGTCCTCAAGGGCGCCGCACCGGCCCTGCTGATCGAGGCGGTTCGCGCCGCGCACGCCGGCGACGCCCTGATCTCGCCCTCCCTCACCCTCCGCCTGCTGCGCGGCCTCACCGCCCCCGCCACGCCCGCCGCCGACCCACCCGGCCGGCCGCTCTCCGTCCGCGAGACCGAGGTGGTCCGCGCCATCGCCAAGGGCCGCACCAACCAGGAGATCGCCGCCGACCTGTTCATCACCCTCAGCACCGTCAAGAGCCACCTGACGGCCGTCCAGCAGAAGCTCGGCGCCCGCAACCGCGTCGAGATCGCCGCCTGGGCCTGGCAGCACCACCTGATGGACCGGCCCTCCACCTGACCCCAGGAGCGCCGCCCCCGCCCCGAGGAGCGCCGCCCCTGATCCGCCCCCGAGACCGCTCCCCGGGACGGATCAGGGGCAGCTCGGGGTCCGGCCCGGATCCGCCCGACCAGCCTCGCGCGCCACACTTCTCGACGTCAGAACACTGGCTGGGACACGAAGTTGGGGGCACGGGGGATGACCGTGAAGGCGATGGGTCGCAAGCTGGCGGGTACGGCCATGACGGTGGCGATGGTGGCCGGACTCACCGCCGGGGCGGTCGGCGGGGCGCAGGCCGCCACCGGCCACAGCACCCCGCCGAACGCGGCCGCGCTGCGCGCCTCCATCGCAGGCCTGCCGAACGCCCAACTCACCAGCGCCGTCGTGCTGGTGGGCGGCGAGGACGGCCGCTGGTCGGGCACCTCCGGCACCGGCGACCCGGCCACCGGACGGCCGGTGAAGGCGGACGGGGAGTTCCGGATCGGCAGCATCTCCAAGGTGTTCACCGCCACCGTGGTGCTCCAGCTCGTCGCCGAGCACCGCGTCGACCTGGACGGCGCCGTCCAGCAGTACCTGCCGCCGAACACCCTGCCGAAGGACTACCCCGCGGTCACCGTACGGCAGTTGCTCAACCACACCAGCGGCCTGCCGACCGGCCAGGGGCAGTTCCCCGACGACGGCACCCCGGAGTGGTTCGCCGCCCACGCGAGCGACAGCTTCACCCCGCAGGAAGTGGTCAGGCGGATCATGGCCAACCCGAAGCAGTTCGACCCGGGCACCGCCCAGCAGTACAACGGCATCAACTACTACCTGGCGGGCATGGTGATCGAACAGGTCACCGGCCACAGCTTCGCCCAGGAGCTCAACGCCCGGATCCTGCGCCCGCTCGGCCTGCACCACACCTGGGCACCCGACGCCGACGACACCGCGCTGCCGAACCCGAGCGCGCACGCCGTCCTCGCCGTCACCCGCCCGGACGGCAGCACCGGCCTGGCGGACGTCACCCGGCAGAGCCCCTGGCCGTGGGCCGAGGGCGGCATGATCTCCAACGCGCCCGACCTGGAGCGCTTCATGTCCGCGCTGCTGCACGGCAAGCTGCTGCCGCCCGCCCAGCAGGCCGAACTGTTCGCCGTCCCCGATGTCCCGAACCACCAGAACGACCACTGCGACATCGGCCCCACTTCCGGCCGGGCCTGCTTCAGCACCGGCCTGATGCGTTTCTCCCCCGCCCCCGGCATCGAGTTCTGGGGCAAGACCGGCAGCCGCCCCGGGTACACCAGCGCGGTCTTCGCCACCCGCGACGGCTCCCGTGACCTCGTCTACTCCTTCACCCCGACCTCCCGCGCGGGCGCCCCCTTCTCGGCCCAGTACCGGGTTGCCGCCGCCGCGTTCGACCTGCCGACCAACTGACCACCGGGCCGCCTGACTGCCTGCCTGACTGCCTGACTGCCTGATCAACACACGAAAGGGCCCGCACCGTCCGATCGGCGCGGGCCCCTGGCGTGGCGTCAGCTCGCGGCGAGCAGCTCCAGGGTGTCGATGACCCGGTGCGAGAAGCCCCACTCGTTGTCGTACCAGGCGACCACCTTGATGTGGCGGCCGTCGACCCGGGTGAGCTCCGAATCGAAGATCGAGGACGCCGGGTTGCCGGTGATGTCGGAGGAGACCAGCTGGTCCTCGGAGTATTCCAGGATGCCCGCGAGCCTGCCGCCGGCGGCCTCCCGGTAGGCGGCGAGCACCTCCTCGCGGGTGACGTCGCGGGAGACGGTGGTGTTCAGCTCGACGATCGAGCCGACCGGGACGGGCACCCGGATCGAGTCACCGGACAGCTTGCCGTCCAGCTGCGGCAACACCAGGCCGATCGCCTTGGCGGCGCCGGTGGTGGTCGGCACGATGTTGACGGCGGCGGCGCGGGCCCGGCGCGGGTCGCGGTGCGGGCCGTCCTGGAGGTTCTGCTCCTGGGTGTAGGCGTGCACGGTGGTCATGAAACCGTGCTCGATACCGGCCAGTTCGTCGAGGACGGCGGCCAGCGGGGCCAGCGCGTTGGTGGTGCAGGACGCGTTGGAGACGATGGTGTGCGCGGCCGGGTCGTACGCCTCGGTGTTGACGCCGTAGGCGAGGGTGACGTCGGCACCGGCGGACGGCGCGGACACCAGAACCTTCTTCGCCCCGGCGGTCAGGTGCGCCCGGGCCGCCTCCGCGGAGGTGAACCGGCCGGTGGCCTCCAGCACGATGTCCACGCCCAGTTCGGCCCAGGGCAGGTCGGCGGGGTTGCGCTCGGCGAGCACCTTGATCCGGCGGCCGTCCACCACCAGCACATCACCCTCGACGGTCACCGGGCGCCCGAGCCGGCCCGAGGTGGTGTCGTACGCCAGCAGCCGGCCCAGCGCGGTCGGCTCGGTCAGGTCGTTGACGGCGACGACCTCCAACTTGCTGTCGCGCTCCAGCAGGGCGCGCAGCACGTTGCGTCCGATGCGGCCGAATCCGTTGATGGCGATGCGGGTCATGGCAGGTGCCCTTCTGTGCGCTGGGTGAACGCCTCCACTTTCGCTCGCGCCCGGGGCCGGTGGCAGTGGCGTCCGTGCCATGGTTCAAAAGGATCGTGCCAATGCTCCGCCCCAACGGGAAAACGCTTTCCCTCCGCATCCGGAAAGCGCTTTCACTCCCCCTTGGTGAACGTTCGCCGGTACTCGCTCGGCGTGGTCCCGAGGATCTGCTGGAAGTGCGTGCGCAGATTCGCACCGGTGCCCAGCCCGGTCTCGGCGGCGATCCGCTCCACGCTCCGCTCGGAACGTTCCAGCAGCTCACGGGCCAGGTCCACCCGGGCCCGCAGCACCCACTGCATCGGCGTGTACCCGGTGTCCTCGACGAACCGCCGGGAGAAGGTGCGCGGCGAGACCGCGGCGTGCCGGGCCAGCGTCCGCACCGTCAGCGGCTCGTCCAGCCGGTGCAGCGCCCACTCCCGGGTGGCGGCGAACCGCTGCCCGATCGGCTCGGGCACGCTGCGCGGCACGTACTGCGCCTGCCCGCCGCTGCGGTACGGCGCGGCCACCAGCCGCCGCGCGGTGTGGTTGGACGCGGCCACCCCGAGGTCGCGGCGCAGCATGTGCAGGCACAGGTCGATGCCGGAGGCCGCGCCCGCCGAGGTGAGCACGCTGCCCTCGTCCACGAACAGCACGTTCTCGTCCACCCGCACCCGCGGATACTTCGCTGCCAGCGCCCGGGCGTAGTGCCAGTGCGTGGTGGCCCGGCGGCCGTCCAGCAGCCCGGTGGCGGCCAGCGCGAACGCCCCGGTGGAGATCGCTGCCAGCCGGGCCCCGCCGGCGTGCGCCGCGCACAGCGCCTCGACCACGGCGGCCGGCGGGTCGTCCCGGTCGGGATGCCGGTAGCCGGGCACGAACACCGACTCCGCCCACTCCAGGGCCTCCAGCCCGTGCGCCACGTGGTACGACAGCCCGTCCCCGCCCGCCACCAGCCCGGGCGCCGCCCCGCACACCCGCACCTCGTACGGCATGCTCGCGCGGGTGGAGAACACCTGCGCCGGAATCCCGACATCGAGCGGCTTCGCACCGTCCAGGACCAGGACGGCCACGCGGCGCAGACGAGGAGCAGACACCCCTTCAGCCTAGGCGCCGCCCGACCGGCGCCCGGCACGCGCTCGCGCTCGGTCGGCGATGCCGAGGGTCCGCCCGACCGTCTCCGCATCCGCCAGGCCGCGCAGCATGCAGTGCGCGACGTCGGCCCGGGAGACGGCGAGCCACCATGCACGTTCCGGCCGTACGCGATCCGGTGGTCCCGGATGAGCGCCTGGTCGGTGAGCCGGGGCGGCCGGACCACCGTCCGGTCGAGCCCGCCGGCCAGCACCGCGCCCTCCGTCCGGGCCAGGTCGGCGTAGTGCGCGCGCAGCACCCGCTCCCCCAGCGGCCGGTCCCTCACCGGGATCATGACGCGGGGCCCGTACGACTGACGCCGCGTCAGCCATGCCGGGCCCCTCGACTCGCTCCAATCCTCAGCCCATGCTCTTCGCCCCGTCGATGGCCTCCCGGACGATGTCGGCGTGGCCGGCGTGCTGGACGGTCTCGGCGATGATGTGCATCAGGGTGCGGCGGGCGGACCAGTGCTCGTCGGAGTCGAACCAGGGGGCGGCGGGCAGCGGGTGGGAGGCGCCCAGGTCGTCGAGGCCCGCCACCAGCTCGTCGGTCGCGGCGGCCACCGCCTCGTACGCGGCGAGCACGCCGGCCAGGGTCTCGCCGGGGAGCATGCGGTACTCCTGGGCGCGGCGCTCGTAGTCGGCCTCGGTGAAGTTGTTGAAGTCCGGCATCGCGGACGGGCCGAACTCGATGAACCCGGCCCAGAGCCGCTCCCCCGAGGTGACGTGCTTGATCAGGCCGCCGATGCACAGCTCGCTGACGGTGCTGCGGTGCCCGGCCTGCTCGTCGGTCAGGCCGCGGGCGGTCAGTCGCAGGAAGTGCCGGGCCGCGCGAAGCGCCGCCACCAGGTCGGCCTTCTCCCCGGTCAGCCGCTCGTCCGTGATGGTGGCAGCGGGGTACTCGCCGACGGTGGTCTCGGTCATCGTCTCGCCTCTCGATAGCAACTGCGGTTCGCCACAACGGAGTTCAACACCACCTTCGCGGTGTCTCGCTCGCTCGTGTTCCACACTAGGGACCATTGCGGTCAGTTTCCGGCCGCAATTCGAGGAGGATCGATCGCATGGCCGACACCAGCGCCCGCACCCTGCGGTTGCTCACCCTGCTCCAGTCCCACCGCTTCTGGCCCGGCGAGGATCTCTCCGCCCGGCTCGGCGTCTCCGCCCGCACCCTGCGGCGCGACGTCGACCGGCTGCGCGAGCTCGGCTACCCGGTGGAGGCCCGCCGCGGCGTGGACGGCGGCTACCAGCTGGCCGCGGGCGCCGCGCTGCCACCGCTGGTGATCGACGACGAGGAGGCGGTCGCGCTGGCCGTCGGGCTCCAGGCGGCGGCCGACGGCGCGGTGGAGGGCCTGGCCGAGGCCTCGGTGCGGGCGCTGGCGAAGGTGGTGCAGGTGATGCCGTCCCGGCTGCGCCGCCGGGTGGAGGCGCTGCGCACCGTCACGGTGCCGGCCGGCTGGCACGGCAACGGCGGCAACGACGCCCGGATCGACCCGGACACCCTCACCGCCGTCGCCCTGGCCTGCCGCGACACCGAACGGCTGCGCTTCCAGTACGGCACCGCCGACGGCCGCGCCGGCGAGCGCCACACCGAGCCGCACCACCTGGTCCGGCTGGGACGGCGCTGGTACCTGGTGGCGTACGACCTCACCCGGCACGACTGGCGAACCTTCCGCCTGGACCGGCTCACCGCGCCCGCACCGACCGGCGCCCACTTCCTGCCGCGCGCCCTCCCGGCCGCCGACGCCGCCGAATTCGTCCGGGCCGGCCTCTCCGGCCAGTCCCGCCCATACCGGGTCGAGGTCCTGATCGACGCCCCGGCGGGGACGGTCCGGCAGCGCATCGGCCCCTGGACCGAGGTCGAGGAGCTGGACGAGGCCCGTTGCCGGGTCCTGATGAACGCCGAAGCACTGGACTGGCCCGCGATGGCAATCGGCTCACTGGACGCCGATTTCCAGGTCGTCTCCCCGCCCGAACTCGCCGCGCTGCTCGCCACCTGGGGCGAACGCTTCACCCGCTGCGCCCTCCCCAACGAGCGGGCAGAATCGGCTCCGTGACGACTCAGCAGCTGCTCACCCCCGCCGAGGCCGCCGAACGCTCGGGCTTCAGCCTGGACACCCTGCGCTACTACGAGCGCATCGGCCTGCTCACCGCCATCACCCGCGCCACCAGCGGCCACCGCCGCTTCACCCCCGACGACCTGGCCTGGCTCGGCATCCTGCGCTGCTTGCGCGACACCGGCATGCCGATCGCCGACATGCGCCGCTACGCCGAACTCGCCCGCACCGAGGGCCCGGACAGCCTCCGCGACCGGATCGGCCTGCTGGAACAGCACGATGCCGCCGTCAACGACCGGATCGCCCTGCTGGAACGCCAACGCACCCACCTGCGCGCGAAGATCGACTGGTACCGCAGCCTCCTCGATGCCAACTGACAACCCCCGGCCACCCGTTCGGCCACCAAGGCCGTCCGCAGTGCGCGCCACCGAACGGTGTGCCCGCTGTCAGCATCAGGGGCTACCCTGCCGCCCGTGGTTCACGACCAAGACGAATTCCCCTCCACCCCAGGCCCGTTGGGAAGCACCTGCAGCTACGACAGGTACCTGGCCAAGGCCCACCGGTCCGGCGAGCCGTACGACGAGTTCCTGCCGAGCATCCTCGGTGTCCTGACCGACATCAGCAAAAGGGCCTCCACACCCGCGAGCAGTCGGCCGTACCGCGTGGTTGCCCACGACCTGGCAGGCCTGATCGACACGGCTTTCGCGATCATCGACGACACCCGGGCCCACTTGGAACGGGTCCGGCGGGAGGCGACCTCCGTGATGACCGCCGCCAGCGAGTACCTCGACAACCACCGGGACCGCGTGGGCTACTGGCTGACCACCACCGAGTTCGAACTGCTGAAACAGCGTGCCGCCTTCGCCGCGTCGGAGAGCAGCTACTGGCAGCGCGTCAAGGGCGTCAAGGCCCGGCCGGGAACCAGTCGGTTCGCCGGCTCGGGAAACGACGTGGAAGCCCTGGAGTCGATCCGCACCAAGCTGGCGCAGGAGACGAAGAACCTCGCCGAGGTCCTGGGGAAGGAACCGACGGCCCTGTTCTCGCCGGTCAGCACGCTCCCGATCAAGATGGCCGAGGAGATCAAGCCGACCACCTTCGAACGGCTGGTCGCCGCGCTGATGAAGCGGGACGGCTTCCGGGTCGACCGGGCTCAGGGATTCAGCGGCGACAACGGGGCGGACGTCATCGCGATCTGGCCGATCAAGCAGAAGTTCGTCGTCCAGGTGAAGCACACCACGACCGGCCGGACCGTTCCCCCGGAGACCATTCGCGCCGCACCGGCCGCGTTCACCCTCCACGAGGCCGATGTCATGGTCGTCGTCACCAACGGCAGGTACAGCCGGGAGACCCGGAAGGTTGCCAAGGATCTGTCCATACACCTGGTCGACGGCATGGGCGTGGAACGCTGGCTGGAACACGGCCAGCCCCTGATGGAGATCCTCACCGACGGCTGAGAACTCCCCCCCCGGCCCCGTCAGCCCATGGTGCGCTGGCCGTCCAGGCTCTCGCGGAGGATGTCGGCGTGCCCGGCGTGCTGCGCGGTCTCCGCGAGGACGTGCAGCAGCACCCGGCGGACGCTCCACACCGCGCCGGGTTCGAACCAGGGCGCGGACGGCAGTGGGTGCTCGTTGTCGAGGTCGAGGGTGGTGACCAGGCCGTCGGTGTGTTCTGCGACGGCCCGGTAGCGTTCGAGCAGGACGTCCAGGGTCTCGCCGGGCAGCATCCGGAACTGCTGGGCCCAGGCCTCGGCGTCCTGCGGCGCGCCCTCGGAGCGCATCGCCTCGGCGCCGCCGACCGCGAACCGCATCCAGCGTTCCTCGACCCCGGCGACGTGCTTGATCAGCCCGCCGAGGGTGAGTGCGCTGACGGTGGTGTGCTGCCCGGCCTGCTCGTCGGTCAGGCCGCGGACGGTGTAGCGCAGGAAACCGCGGTGCTTGTCGAGCGCGGTCAGGAGGTCGGCGCGTTCGCCGGTGAGTTCGGGTCGTGGCACAACCATCGGTTCAGGCCACCTCCACGGTGGCCGGCATCTCGCCCTCGGCGGCGCCCGGGTCGATCAGCGAGAACGCCGCGCCCTGCGGGTCCACGAAGGACGCGAAGCGCCCGAACGGGGTGGTGATCGGCCCGAACACCTTCTGCCCGCCGGCCTTGGCGACGCGTTCGACCGCGGCGTCGCAGCCGTCCACCACGAAGTACACGCTGATGAACGACGGTACCTCCGCGGGCACTTCGGGCGTCATGCCCATCGAACCGAGCACCGGCACGTCGCCGATGCTGAACACCCAGTACTCGACCTTCTCGTCGACGAGCTTCCGGACCCCGTAGGAGAACACCTTCGGGAAGAAGGCGTTGGCTGCGGCCGGGTCCCGGGTGAACACCTCCGCCCAGCCGTAGCTGCCGGGCGCGTCGCGCAGTTCGAAGCCGGCGTGCTCACCGCCCTGCCAGAGGCCGAACACCACCCCGGCCGGGTCCTTGGCGAGCGCCATCGAGCCGAAGGTGCCGACCTTCATCGGCTCCAGGAGCAGGGAGCCGCCGGCCGCCCGGATCCGCTCCGCGGTGGCCTCGACGTCCAGCGAGGCCAGGTAGAGCACCCAGGCGGACTGCCCCGGGCCCTGTCCGGGCATCGGCGGGACGATCGCGGCGACCGCCTTGCCGTCCCGGTACGCCTGCGTGTAGTTGCCGTACTCGGTGGAGGATTCGCCGAACGTCCAGCCCAGCACCTCACCGTAGAACTTCTTGGCGCCCTCCAGGTCGGTGAACATCGCGTCCGCCCAGACCGGGGTGCCTTCGGGTTGCGCAGCCATGGTGTCTCTCGCTCCGCTGTCGGGGATCGGGGGGTCGAAACGGCCGGCGAAAGGCCCGGCCGCGGACAGCACATGCGCTGCCACGCTAACCAGCGACGCCCGCGCTTGCCCGGCGACGCGCGCGGCCACCGGCCGACGGCCCGTCACCAGCCGAAAGGCGCAACGCGGCCGCCCGTTGCACGGCGGTGACAGCACCCGCACCTGGCCCGGACGTGCGGCTGCCAAGCTGATGCCGTCGCCGGGGGCACCACCCGCCCCTGTCACCGCTCCACGGGGGAACCATCCATGTCCGCGCTCCGCCGTTCCGCGGCCGATGCCCCACCCCGTCCCGGTTCGCGTCTGCGCGGACCACAGAACGCAACTGATACCCCAACAGTTCGAACGGCCCCTGCCTTCCGGACTGTTGTCACTTACTGACAGGATGTGTACGAGGCACATGCCTGTGATGGCGGCGGCCCGGTCTTCCGCCGGGCCGCCGCAGTCCGTAGATCCGTTCCATGGGGGGACTCTTCCGATGAGCGAACGCACCCGTCTGCGCCGATCCGCCGCCGCCCTGCTGGTGGCCGCGGTCACCACCGGGTCGGCCCTGCTGCTGACCGCCTGCGACCCGGAGGGCGGCGACACCGGGACCACCTCGCCCAGCAGTGCCGCCAACAGCCCGGCCGCCGACACCCCGAGCAGCAGCAGCGGCGGGAGCGCCGGTTCCTCCGCGCCCGCCGCGGGCGGCAAGCTGAACAAGACCGCCGGCACCAAGCTGACCGTCAGCACCGGCACCAACACCGTGCTGATGGACGGCAAGGCCGTGGACTTCGGCACCGTGGTCCGCGACCTGGCGTGGTCCCCGGACGGCAAGCACGCCGCGTTCATCGACGGCAGCGGCAACCTGCAGACCTCGGACCCGGACGGCGGTCACAAGACCGTCATCGCCAAGGCCCCGTCCGGCGAGACCTGGTCGCACCCGACCTGGCAGGTGTACGGCCCGGACGAGCCGCACGGCGCCGGCACCTACCTGCTGTTCACCGCGGACGACAAGAAGGCGCTGAAGCTGCTGTCCGTCGAGGCGAAGGCGGGCGCCAAGCCGGAGCCGCTGCACGTCGGCGACTCCGAGGCCGAGAAGCCGCTCCCGGAGGCCGGGAACCTGTGGCCGAACTCGGCCGGCAAGTTCGGTATGACGGTGTACGCCAACAAGACCGACGGCCAGGTCTACTTCCACGACGTGATCTCCCGCACCAACGGCGGTGTGATCACCAAGGGTTCGCAGCCCGCGCTCGCCGACGACGGCGAGGTGGTGTTCGTCCGCTCGGTCAGCGGCCACGCCCACATCTTCGCCAAGGCGAAGGAGGAGGGCGCCAAGGAGGTCGACCTGACGCCGGACGCCTCGGTGGACTACACCGAGCCGGCGATCTCGCACGACGGCAAGTCCGTCGCGTTCCGCGGCCCGGACGGCATCTACACGGTGCCGGTCAAGGGCGGAAAGCCCGACAAGATCACCGACACGGTCGGGCTGCCCGCCTACCGTTCCTGATCCCCCCGGGCCATCCGGGCCAACTCGGCCTGGAGGTTCGGGAGTTGCTGCTCGGCCAGGTCGTGCGGCAGGCACTCCATCGGGTCGATGAAGCGGAACAGCACCCGGCTCGGAGTGATCGCGAACTCGTACTCCTCGAAGCCCACCACGGCGCCCAGTTCGCCCCGGGCGGCCCCCCGCACCACGTGCGCGGTCAGGCCGTCCGGGGCCGCCTCCTGCTCGGCCGTCACCTGGCGGCGGGCGTTCGGGCGGCCCAGGTACGGGCAGACCATCGACGCGTACAGCATGCACGCCCGGTGGCCGGGGGCCTCCATGGTGGGCGCCATGTTCCGGTACGGGCGGCCGGCCGCCAGCGCCTCGCCGATCGCGAGCGCCTCCTCCCCGCCGACCACCCGCCACACCGGCCCGAGCGGCATCAGCGTGTTGCACACCGAGCACAGGCGCTCGCGGGCACAGGTGGCGGACCGCTCGTAGTCGGTCAGCCCGAACTGCGGATGCCCGTCCTCCCACGGCGTGATCGCGGGGACCGGATAGCCGCGCTCGTCACGCGGGCGGGCGGCCACGGCGGGCGGCTTGGGCACGGAGTCGAAACGCATGCCCCATGCCTATCACGCCCCACGACTCACCCACGCGGTACCGCAAATTCGGTCAACTCGGCACTTCCCGGGATGAGTTGACTCCACTCCCCGGGCACCGCGAGGACCGCGATCCCGGCCGTGGAGAACTTCTCCCGCAGCCGCTCCAGCGGTTCGCTCTCCCGCTCCCCGGCCAGCGCCAGCACCAGCTCCTGCACCTGCGGCCGGTGCCCGACCAGCATCGCGGTGCGCACCACCGGCGGCAACTCCCGTACCAGGCCGATCAGTTCGTCCACCTCGCCGCGGTAGGCCCGGGGCTCCAGGACGAGTTCGGGCACGCCGCCGAGGGCCGGCTCGGCCAACTCCCAGGTCTGCCGGGTGCGCACCGCCGTCGAGCACAGCACCCGGTCCGGCACCAGAGCGTGCGCGGCCAGCCAGCGCCCGGCCGCCGCCGCGTCGGCCCGGCCGCGCTCCGCCAGCGGGCGCAGCTCGTCCGGAACGTCCGGCCAGTCCGCCTTGGCGTGCCGCAGCACGATCAACCGCCGCTGTTGGGTCATCCACCCAGTGTGGCCCGCCCCGCCGGTGGTGTGTTGCGGGACGCGCCGCCGAACCGCGGCTGCCAGGATGGGAATCCCGACCCCTGGAGCCCGTCATGGCCCCCACCGTCCACCTCGCCCAGCAGGACGACGCCGACGAACTGCTCGGCCGCAGCCCGCTGGCCGCCCTCACGGGCATGCTGCTGGACCAGCAGGTGCCGATGGAGAAGGCGTTCAGCGGCCCGCTGGTGATCGCGCGGCGGATGGGCGCGGACGACCTGGACGCGCACGCCATCGCCGCCGCCGACCCGGAGGCGTTCGCCGCGCTGTTCGCCGAGAAGCCGGCCGTGCACCGCTTCCCCGGCTCGATGGCCAAGCGGGTCCAGCAGCTCTGCGCCCACCTGGTCGAGCACTACGACGGCGACGCCGAGGCGGTCTGGCGCGACGCCCCCACCGGCAAGGACCTGCTGGCCCGGCTGAAGGCGCTGCCCGGCTTCGGCCCGCAGAAAGCGCAGATCTTCCTGGCCCTGCTCGGCAAGCAGTACGGCGTCCGTCCGGCGGGCTGGCGCGAGGCGGCCGGCGCGTACGGCGAGGAGGGCTGCCACCGTTCGGTCGCCGACATCACCGGCCCCGAGTCGCTGCTGAAGGTCCGTGCCACCAAGCAGGAGGCCAAGCGTGCCGCGAAGGCCGCCAAGGGCTGATACCGAGGGAAAACCGGACGACACGCCCGGGATGTCTCGGCTAGCGTCCCGTCCATGCGTGCCCTGACCGAGTCCGAGATCCGCGCCTCCTTCGTCAACTGCTCGAAGGGCGAGGCCAAGCGGCTGCCCGTCCCGCGCGAGCTGTCCGAACAGCGCTGGGACGACCTGGACTTCCTCGGCTGGCGGGATCTGGGCGCCCCCGACCGGGCGTACCTGGTCGCCGAGCTCGACGGAGACCTGGTCGGGGTGACGCTCCGCTCCCCGAACGTCCGGCGCAGCCTGACCAGGACGAACGTCTGCTCGGTGTGCATCACCGCCCACCAGGGCAGCGGCGTCTCGCTGCTCACCGCGCCCCGGGCGGGCGCCCGCGGCCGCGAGGGCAACTCGGTCGGCACCTACCTCTGCGCCGACCTGGCCTGCTCGCTGTACGTGCGCGGCATCCGCCGCCCGGCGACGGTCAGCCGCCCGAACGAGTCGCTCCCGCTGGAGGACCAGATCGCCCGGACGGCCGCCAACATGGAGGCGTTCCTCCGCCAGATCCTGGCCTGAGGCCGGGCCGTCAGGCGGACTTGTACTCCACGGTGAGCAGGGCGCGGCCCAGCGCGTGCGCGGTCAGCGCGAAGCCGACCTGCGCGGCGGGGGTGTCGCGCTCCACGCCGAGGCTCGCCACGTCCAGGGCGTGCACCACGAACACGTAGCGGTGGGCCGGCCCGGGCGGCGGGGCGGCGCCGTCGTAGCGGTACCCGGGAAAGTCGGTGCGGACGTGGAACGCCCCGCCGGGCAGGTCGCTGTCCTGCGCCCCGGCGCCGCGCGGCAGTTCGGTGGTGTCGGCCGGCAGGTCGACGGCCAGCCAGTGCCACCAGCCGGCCCCGGTGGGCGCGTCCGGGTCGTAGCAGGTCACCGCGAACGACCGGGTGCCCGCCGGGAAGCCCGACCAGGACAGCTGCGGCGACTGGTTCCCGGCCGCGTACACATGCGCGTCCGGCATGGTCGCCCCGTCCGCCAGGTCGGCGCTGCGCAGCTCGAACCTGGGCACCGGCGGCAGGAAGTCGTACGGAAGCGGGATGCGGCCGGTCATCGGTGTCCTCTCGCAGCTGTTCGGGGTACGCCGGGCAGTCTACGGAGCGTCAGCCGCGACCCAGCGCCTCGACGGCCGAGCCGAGCACCGTGTCGGTCCGGCCGAGGTCGAAGACCAGGTCGAAGTGGTTGCGGCCACCGACCAGCAACTCCCGCACCGGCACCCCCGCGGCCCGCGCGGCGTGCGCGAACTCGACCTGCTGGCGGGCGAACTCACCGGTCTCGTACTCGCCGAGCGCCACCACCAGCGAGGGCAGACCGGTCAGGTCGGCGAACAGCGGGCTGAGCCTGCGGGCCCGCTCGGCGTCCAGACCGAGCGGCTGGTTGACGTAGCTGAGGGCGATCGGCTCCAGGTCGTAGACGCCGCTGAGCAGCGCCGCCCCGGCGATCCGCCCGCGCAGCCGCCCGTCCAGCAGCGCGGTGGCCGCCAGGTGCGCGCCTGCCGAGCTGCCGCTGAGCACGATCCGGTCCGGGGCGACGTCCAGTTCGGCGGCGTGCTCGACCAGCCACACCACCGCCTCGGTGACCTGCCCGGCGATCTGCTCCACCGTCCAGGCGGGCGCCAGCCCGTAGCCGACGGCGGCGTACGCGGTGCCCCGGGCGACGAAGTCCAGTGCGGGGAAGGCCGAGTCCTCCTTGCCGAGCTCCTGCCAGTAGCCGCCGTGCACGAAGATGTGCAGTGGCGCGCCCGGCACCGCCGGGAAGAAGTCGATCAGCTCCGGCCCGTCCGCCCCGTACCGCAGCTCCCGGTGCCCGGGCAGCTCCCGCAGGGCCCGCCCGCTCTCCCGGGTGTACGCGGCGATCTCCGCGTCGAAGTCCGTCACCAGGCTGCTGGGCGAATACTCCCGGTCGAGTTCCCGCTGGTCGAAGCCCCGGTAGACCGCCACCTTGCCGCTCCCCTCACCCAACCAGGTATAGACCAATGCGGGAGCCCGCGGTTAGCGTGGTCACTCCCTGTACTTCCTTCTCCGGAGTTGCCCCGTGGAGACGTCCGTCCTCGCCTTCGCCACCGATCTGCTCGACGAAGGGGCCGACACCTTCTTCGGCAACCTTACCGACCGGGCCGGCGTCGGCGGCGTCACGCTCGCCGCCGTCTACCACGAGGCCCGCGACGTCTTCCCGCACCACCCGCACCGCGTGCTGCGCTACCTCGAACCCGGCGCCGCCTACTTCCGCCCCGACCCCGCCCACTGGGCCGGCCACCGCCTCGCCCCGCTGCCCTCCACCGCGATCGGCACCCGCGACCCGTTCGCCGAGGCCGCCGAGGAGACCCGCCGACGCGGCCTCAAACTGCACGCCTGGACGGTCTTCTGCCACAACGACCGGCTCGGCTTCGCCCACCCCGACTGCGCCCCCGCCAACGCCTTCGGCGACCGCCACCTCACCGAGCTCTGCCCCGCCAACCCCGAGGTCCGCGCCTACTGCCACACCCTGGTCGAGGAACTCGCCCGCTACGGCGTGGACGCGATCCGCGCCGAGTCCCTGCACTTCCACGGCCTGGCCCACGGCTACCACCACGAGCGCTACTTCGAGCAGCTCGGCCCCGTCACCGAGGCCCTGCTGTCGATCTGCTTCTGCCCGCACTGCCTGGCCGCCGCCACCGCCGCGGGCGTCCCCGCCGAGCACGTCCGCGACACCGTCCGCACCGAACTGCGCGCCCGCCTCGCCGACGAGAACCGCGCCCTCACCCCCGTCCCGCTCGACGAACTGGCCGGCGGCGCCCTCGCCGCCTACCTCGACGCCAGTGCCCGCACCGTCACCACCCTCGCCGCCGAACTCGCCGCCACCGCCGCCGCCCACGGCATGCGTCTGACCTTCATGGACGGCGGCGGCCCCGGCACCGGCTGGCTCTCCGGCATCGATCTCCCCGCCCTGGCCCGCGCCGCCCACCAGATCGAGACCCTCGGCTACGCGAAGACCCCCGAGGCCGTCCGCGAGAAGGTCGCCGCCTTCGCCCTGCACGGCGTCCGCCCCCAGGACCTGGCCGTCATCCTCCGCCCGATGTCCTCCGACTGCGACGGCCCCGCCAACCTCGCCGCCAAGATCACCACCCTCCGCGAGCTCGGCGTCCCGGAGGTCGAGTTCTACAACTACGGCCTGATGCGGCTCTCTTCACTCGACCGGATCGGCGCCGCACTGCGCTGAGCTGTACCAACGTGGAAAGTCGGTCACCGTTGGTCCCGCTTGCTGCGCCCGCCATGTCCCAAACGGTAGGCTTTCCGTGTGATCTTCAAGCGCATCGGTAACGGGCGGCCGTACCCGGATCACGGCCGGACCAGCACCCGCCAGTGGGCGGACGTCGCGCCGCGTCCGGTGCGGCTCGACCAGTTGGTGACCACCAAGGGCCAGTTGGACCTGGAGACCCTCCTCGCCGAGGACTCCACCTTCTACGGGGACCTCTTCGCCCACGTGGTGAAGTGGCGCGGTGACCTCTACCTGGAGGACGGGCTGCACCGAGCCGTGCGGGCCGCCCTCCAGCAGCGGCAGGTTCTGCACGCCCGGGTCCTGGAAATGGACTGACGTACCGCCACCCGCCGTCGGCTGCAACCGATGGTCGGTGTCGGTACGTCCTTTCGAGTGCCGTCGTCCCCCGGATGATGATCATCCAGTACCTGTGCCGCTGCAGTCGGATTAGTCTGCTGACTACTGCGGTACACGCGGCCTTTTCTCACGGCCGCACCGCGGTCACCGGCACCCCACCTCGGCACCTACGGGGAGACAGACCATGAGCATGTTGACTCCCCGGGGGTTGAAGGGGAAGCAGTACCGGATCACCGGCAACAGTTACCCCCGTCTCGGACGTCCCCCGCGTCGCGGCCGCAAGGTCGTCGCCGCCGTCGGCGGGATCCTCGCCCTCGGTCTGGTCTCGGTCGGCGGTGTTCAGCTCTACGACGTGTTCACCGGCAAGAACAAGAACAGCGCCGCGCAGGCCTGCGCCTCCGCCAAGCCGTCCGGCAAGTCGCTGGCCGCCCCGGAGGGCTCCCCCTCGGCCGGCGCCGCCGACTCCCCGGGGGCGGTCCCGGCCAACACGGCCGTGCCGCAGCCCTCGGCCGTCACGGTGAACGTCTACAACGCCACCGACAAGTCCGGTCTGGCGGCCAAGACCGCCGACGAGCTGAAGAAGCGCGGCTTCCAGGTCGGCAAGGTCGGCAACGCGCCGTCCGCACTGGACAAGAAGGTCCCCGGCACCGCGCAGGTGCTGAGCGGCCCGGGCGGGCTGGGCGCGGCCACCCTGCTGGTCTCCCAGGTGGCCTCCGCCACCAGCACCCAGGACGGCCGCACCGACGCCACCGTGGACCTGGTCATCGGCGACACCTTCAGCGCGCTGGCCGACCCGACCCAGGCCGCGGCCACGCTGGCCGAGCTCACCAAGCCGTCGCCCAGCCCGGAGTCGTCCGGCCACTGCTGACCCACGGACCACACGATCCGGCCGGAAACGGGGCTTCCGTTTCCGGCCGGATCGTGCTGTGTTCCGGGGCGCCGCGCAGGTCGCCTGCCAGGTCTCAGCCGGCGGTGCCGTACAGGCGGTCGCCCGCGTCGCCGAGGCCCGGGACGATGTAGCCGTTCTCGTTGAGGCGCTCGTCCACGGCGGCGGTCACCACGGTGACGGGCTGGCCGGCCAGCTCGCGCTCCATCACGGCGATGCCCTCGGGCGAGGCGAGCAGCACCACGGCGGTCACGTCGGTGGCGCCGCGGTCGAGCAGCATCCGGATCGCCGCGACCAGGGTGCCGCCGGTGGCGAGCATCGGGTCGAGGACGTAGACCTGCCGGCCGGAGAGGTCGTCCGGCATCCGGGTCGCGTAGGTGGAGGCCTCCAGGGTCTCCTCGTTGCGGACCATGCCGAGGAAGCCGACCTCGGCGGTGGGCAGCAGCCGGGTCATGCCGTCGAGCATGCCGAGGCCGGCCCGCAGGATCGGGACCACCAGCGGGCGCGGGTAGGACAGCCGGGTGCCCTGGGTGACGGCGACCGGGGTGGTGATCTCGACCGTTTCGGTGCGGACGTCCCGGGTCGCCTCGTACGCGAGCAGGGTCACCAACTCGTCGGTGAGCCGCCGGAAGGTCGGCGAGTCCGTGCGCTCGTCGCGCAGGGTGGACAGCTTGTGGGCGACCAGCGGGTGGTCGACGACGTGGAGGCGCATGACAACGACGATAACGGCCGTCGGCACATCTGTACGACTCCGGATGGCCCTCGGGGACCCGCCGTGACCTGCCTGGAGTCCCACCGGAATCACCGATTCCCGGCCGCCGCTGTGGTATCGGCGGGTGACATCTGGGAAAGTCGGAACCTATGAAGAGCAACCCGACGCGGGCATCGAACGCCGGCGCGGGCGGGTCCGGCTCGACAGACGAGTCCCGTCCGGAGTCAGCGACCGACGAGGAGACCGACACCCAGACCGCCGAGGAGACCGACGCGGAGCGGCGCAGGCGCCGGGCCGTGTTCCTCCGCGAGCTGGCCGAGGCCCGCGAGCTGCGGGCCCGGGTGCAGCCCAGACGCACCAAGGAGCGGCGGATGCGCGAGGCCATGCGGATGCGGACCTTCCGGATCTGAGCCGCCGGGGGACGCGCCCGCACCACCATCACGCCCCGCAAGCCCCCGTCCGCCCCCCACCGGGGGCGTTCGAGGGGCATGATCCACGCCTGGAGCGGCCGGAAGCAGGCCATTCCGACACGACCTGCGAAGACGCGCTGCCGAACACCCCCCGCAGCGGCGGGCTTTCTGTCACGATGCGGTGGGACGGTCCGAACAGCGGACCGCTCTTCTGGCGCGGGGGCGGCCGGACCGCACCCGCCCGAGATCGCCGACAGCCGAGACCAATCTTGGGAGTGTCCCTGGTGGCGTACTTCGCTGCAGTGCTTGCTCGCACCGGTGCCGGGTGGGATGTGAGCGAGACCGAACTCGACGACGTAGAGACCCTGGCCGACCTGACCGACCTGGCCCGCGAAACGGCCGAGGACGACGACACGGTGCTGGTCTTCATCGAGCAGGAGGACGCCTGGTTCGCCGTCCTGCGGATCGACGGTGAGGACGACCCGCGGATCTTCGTCTCGGACGCGGCCGCCGCGGCGCGCAGTTCGTACGGCTCGGTGCTCACCGACGAGCTGATCGAACAGGACGGAGAGGCCGACTTCGACGACCTGGACGGCCTGGTGGCCGAACTCGACGAGGAGAACGCCGCGAGCGACGAGGACGAGACGGACGACGAGGACGACGAGCCGGCCGTCGGGCGGGCCGCGACCCCGGTCGGGCCGATCGGCGACTCGGAGCTGCTGAGCGAGTTCGGCCTCGGCCAGGCCGCGCTGCTGGAGCTGGCCGGCGAGGGCGCGGCGCCCGGCGACGCGCTCGGCGAGATCGCCGAGGCGCTCGGCTGCGGCGAGGTCCTGGAGGCCGTTCGTTAGCGGCGGGCCCGGTGCCCGACACTGGGTCCATGCAGCACGCCCCCGCCCCTTCCAGCACCCTGGGCGAACGGCCGCGGATCGCTCCGCTGCCCGCCCCCGAACGCCCCGATCCGGTCCGCGACCGGTGGCGTGGCCTGATGCGCCTCGCCATCGACGAGGCCGCACTGGCCACCGCGACCGGTGACGTCCCGGTCGGGGCGTTCGTGCTCGGCCCGGACGGGTCGGTGCTGGGCCGCGGCCACAACGTCCGCGAGGCCATCGGCGACCCGACCGGGCACGCCGAGGTGGTGGCGATCCGTCAGGCGGCGAACGCCGTCGGAGAGTGGCGGCTGAGCGGCTGCACCCTGGTGGTCACCCTGGAGCCGTGCACCATGTGCGCGGGCGCGATCGTGCTGTCCCGACTCGACCGGGTGGTCTACGGCGCCCTCGACCCGAAGGCCGGCGCGGCCGGCTCACTCTTCGACGTCCTGCGCGACAACCGGCTCAACCACCGCCCCGAGGTCATCCCGGGCGTCCTCGCCGACGAGTGCACCGCCCAGCTGCGAGCCTTCTTCGACACCCAGCGCTGACCCCGGTCACGAGCCCCGCAGATACGGATTTCGTCCGTCACCACGCATCCGGTAGAGTTCCCCTCGGTAGCGTGTCCGAGCGGCCAAAGGAGCACGCCTCGAAAGCGTGTGTGGGGGCAACTCCACCGTGGGTTCGAATCCCACCGCTACCGCTCGCAAAGAAGGGCCCCGACCATCAGGTCGGGGCCCTTCTGCGTGTCCCGGGCGTCAGTTGCCGGGTGGGTCAGCCGCGGCGGCGGGCCCAGCGGAGGGTGAACAGGCCGGCCACGCCGAGTCCGGCGGAGATCAGCAGCGGCAGCAGCGGGGAGCCGCTACCGGTCCTGGGCAGCTCGCCGGGGCGCATCGGGTGCTCGCCGGGGTTCTTGGTCGGCTGCTCCGACGGGTGCTCGGTCGGGTGCTCGGTCGGCTTCTCGGAGTGCGACGGCGAGGGCGACGGACTGGGGCTCGGCTCCTCGGCCCTGACCGCGATCTCCTCCTGGGCGGGCGGCGAGGTGACGGTCCGTTCGGGCGTGGTGCCGGTGGCGTGCGCGGTGTTGCGGACCACGCCCGCCTTGGCGTCGGCCTCGGTGACGGTGTACGAACCGGTGCAGGTGGTGACCGCGCCGGGCGTCTCGGCCGGGGTGAGCGTGGTGGATTCGCACCTCACGTCGGTCAGCCGGTCGTCGAGCACGGCCAGGTCGGAGACGGTCCGGTCGGTGGTGTTGGTGACGGTGTACGTGTAGGTCGCGGTCTCACCGGCCAGGTACTCCCGGCTGTCGTCGACGTGCTTCTCCAGCAGCAGGCCGTAGGTGTCGTTCAGCGGCAGGGTGTGGTCGGCCTCCGGGGAGGTGACCCGCCCGCTGTCCGAGTCGCCGCCCGCGACGGCCACGTTGGTGATGAAGCCGCGCCGCACGTCCTCCTCGGTGACGGTGTAGCTGCCGGTGCAGGTGACGGTCTCGTCCACGGCCAGCGTGGTGGTCGGGCAGGTGATCAGGCCGACCTGCGGGTCGGTGACCACGAGGTCGCGGATCTCGCTGCCGCCCGCGTTGGTGACCACGAACTGGTAGGGCACGACGGTGCCGGCGGTGACGGGGTCGGGCAGTGGCGTGGTGCGGTCGATCTGCTTGACCAGGTCCAGCTGGGGCAGCGGGTTGACGCTGCGGGCGACGACGTTGCGCAGCAGGTGCACGTCGGTGAAGTCACCGGTGGACGAGGCGAAGCCGAACTTGTAGGTGCTGGGCACCGGTTGCGGCGCGGGCGTGCTGAGCACCCGGACCGGGCCGGAGCCGAAGTCGACGTCCACCTCGACCTGCGGGTCGGGGGTGGGCGTGACGGTGACGGTGACGGTGCGCTTGCTGGGCACCAGCGCGGCCTCGGCCTGCGCCGGGGTGATGCCGGGCGGCAGGTCGGCGGCGGTGGTGGGGCCCTGCAGCTCGCCGGGCAGGGTGGAGGGCCACGGACCGGTGGTGGTGGTGTTGCTGGTGGTCGCGGCCAGGTAGCAGTACCCGGTGGTGCCGTCGCCGGGCCCGCGCAGGGTGATCATGTTGGGTCCGGGCGCGGGCACGTGGAAGCCGGTGCCGGCCGGGGAACGCTCACCCGGGGGGCACCCGTTGCCGCGGTGCTCCCAGTCGCCGAAGTAGTTGCCGAGCACGTCGAGCCCGACGCCGAGGTAGCCGCCCTCGACGCCCGGCAGGAACGGGTTGGCGGGGTTGTCGTCGGGCAGCTTCTGGGCGTACCCGAGGCTGCCGCCGTACGCGCCGGGCCGGGTCAGCGGGGCGGCGCCGTCCACCAGGAAGAACGAGATGCCGTCGGCAGGCCGCGGCTCGGCGGGGTCGCCCCCGTACTGCCACTGCTCGAAGGTGACCTGCATGCCCTCGTGGGCGGGCAGCGCCCGCTCGTACAGCACGGCGGCGGTGCGGTCGTGGCCGGCGTCGGTCAGCTGCAGGTAGCCGTGCGGGGCGGCGTCGGCCGGCGGGACGGGGCCGACCTGGACGGGCGGGCAGCCGCCCAGCGGGTGCGGGTCGCCGACCGGCGGTGTGCTGGTGGCCGGGGCGCCGGTCAGGCAGGCGCCCGAGGTGGCGACGAACGCCGGGTCGGCGGTCGCGCCGGTGAAGGTCTCGGACACCAGCAGGGTCCCGGCGCCGGCCCGGGGCGCGGTCGGCGCGGCGGCGGCCAGTGGCAGGGCGGCCGGACCGAGGGCCGCCAGGGCGCAGGCCACGCCTGCCAGGAGTCTGCGGCCGGTCCAGCTGGGCCGGAGGGTGTTCAGCACTTCTCGTTCCGCCTTCCTGCGGCGTTCCGCCGGGCCACTGCCCCGTCGCGGACGCCCGCGTCTGCTGTCGACGCCTCGCAGTCGACCTGCCCGAACGGCGGGTCGGGGCTCGGACACGCGCGCGACCGCCGGTAAGTACCCGCCCGGTCCAGCCACCGGGGGCCTTCGGAGTGGCACCCCGGTCCGCCCGGTTTTCCCGGGGCCTGTCGCGCACCGGCGGCCCATTTCCGGTTGCCGGGGCCGCAGTTGAGGGGATGATGCCGGCATGGGGAGTACGCGGTGGCGCTGGATGGTGTGGGTCGGGGCCGGGATCTCGGTGGTGGGGCTGGCGTTCTTCCTGTGGGAGGAGGGGCTGGACCGGGCGAATCAGTGGGCGGGCGTGCTGGGCCTGTTCGTCGGGCTGGCGGGCCTGGTGCTGTCGGTGACGGGCGGGGTGCGCGGCCGCGGCGGCGGCCAGTCCGCGGACGGCGCGGCGGCCGGCGGGTCGGTACGGATGGTGCGCGATGTGAAGGGCGACGTGGTGATCGGGGGCGCCCCCGCCGTGCCCGGCCCCGTCCCGGACGCCTCGTCGGCGCCGGCCACGGACGCGGCGGGTGACGGGCAGTCGGCGCGCGGGGTCCGCGCGGGCGGCGACGTGAACCTGGTGGACGGGGTGGAGGGTTCGGTGCGGTTCGGCGAGCAGCAGCAGCCGTGAGCGGCTTCTGGCGCCGGCTGTTCGGCGCGCAGGGCGCGGCGGCGGGCGGCGGCCAGTCCGCGGAGCACGCCACCGCGGGCGGCGACCTGACGATGATCCAGCACGCGCAGAGCGTGCAGATCACGGTGGGCACCGCGCCGCCGCCCCCCGGCGACCTGGCCGGGGCGCGCCGCCGGCACGCGGTGCGGCTGCGCGAGCGCTACCACCGGCTGGACCTGGAGGTGCTGACCCCGCTGTCGGAGCAGGACGAGCACCCGGCGGTGCACCTGCGCGAGGTGTTCGTGCCGCAGCTGGTGCGGGCCGACCCGCCACCCGTCGAACTGCCCCGGGAGCTGCTGAAACGGCTCACCGAGACCGGCGAACTGGACCCGGGCCGGCTGCCGCCGGGCGTGGAGCGGGAGACGGTGCGCCGGGTCCGGGAGGCCTACCGGCGCCGCCCGGCCGTCCCGGTCCTGCCCCTGCTCGCCGGACCGGACGGCCACCGGGCGGTGCTGCTGGGCGACCCCGGGTCGGGCAAGTCGACGCTGGCCCGGTTTCTCGGCCTGGCGCTGACCGAGCCGCTGCTGCACCCGGATTCCGCCGTCCCGGAGGAGGTGGCGGCGCTGGCCGGCCGGCTGCCGCTGATCGTGGAGCTGCGCCGGTACGCGGACCCGGCGTGGCGGGAGCGGACCTTCGAGGACTTCCTGGCCCATCTGCACGGCACCGAGGGCCTAGGCCTGCCCGCCGACCTGTTGGGGCGTCAGCTGGCGGAACATCCGGCGGCCACCCTGGTGGTGTTCGACGGCCTGGACGAGCTGTTCGACCCGCAGGTCCGGGAGACCGCGAGCCGCCGGATCGCCGCGTTCGCCGCCCGCTACCCGCAGGTCCGGGTGCTGGTGACGTCCCGGGTGATCGGCTACCGGCGCGAGCCGCTGGACGCCGCCGGGTTCGGGCACTACATGCTGCAGGACCTGGACGCCCAGCAGATCGACGCCTTCGCGGCCCGCTGGTACGCCACCGCCTGCCCGGGCGACCCGGTGGAGGCGCAGCGGCTGCGCCGGCGGGTGACGGCGGCGGTGGCGTCCTCGGTGCCGGTGCGGGAGCTGGCGGGCAATCCGCTGATCCTGACCATCCTGGCGATCATCGGCCGCCGCCGGGAGCTGCCCCGGGACCGCCGCACCGTGTACGAGCACGCGGTGGCGGTGCTGGTGGAGCACTGGGATCCGAGCAAGTACCTGCAGGACCGGCGGGTGGACGGCGGGATGCCGTACCTGGCGTCCGAGGACCGGCTGGAGCTGCTGCGGCTGGTGGCGCGGCGGATGCAGGAGGGCGGCGACGGGATCGCCGGGAACCACATTCCGGGGCGGGTGCTGCTGGCGTCCTTCGAGAGCTATCTGCGGGAGCGTTACGAGCTGCCCGCCGACCGGGCGGCGCCGGTGGCGCGGGCGATGCTGCAGCAGTTCCGGGAGCGGAACTTCATCCTGAGCCGGTTCGGCGGCGAGGTGTACGGCTTCGTGCACCGGGCGTTCCTGGAGTACCTGGCGGCGTCCGACATCGCCTACCGGTTCAACCGGGAGCGCTCGCTGACCGAGGACCAGCTGCTGGAGGGGGTGTTCGCGGCCCGCTGGCGGGACCCGGCGTGGCGGGAGGTACTGCTGCTGCTGGCGGGCGAGCTGGACGAGCGGTTCGTCGGCGAGGCGGTGTCACGGCTGCTGGCGGCGGCGCCGGCCCTGCCGGGGGCGGGCGACCCGGTGCCGGAGTGGCTGGTGCTGGCGGTGCGCTGCCTGGGCGAGGTGCGCAAGCTCGGGCTGGTGACGGCGCAGAGCGAGGCGGTGGTGGACGCCCTGGTGGCGCTGTTCGAGGCGTACGCCGCGGAGGGTTCGACGGTGCTCCCGGGCGACACCGTGGAGGCGCTGGACGGGCTGCGGCCGGTGCTGACCGGGCTCGGGCCGCACTGGGTGGGGCGGGAGCGGTTCCTGCGCTGGTACCTGGTGTACGGGCACCACGCGCAGCGGGAGTCGCCGCTGCCGGCGGTGGGCGCGGTGACGGCCCGCCTGGCGTGCGCGCTGCTGCTGAACGATCCGCGCGGCCCGGCGGTGCTGCGGGCCTGGGCCGAGCACGGCTGGTCGCCGGCGCAGCGGGCGGCAGCGTTCGCGGCGCTCGCCGAGGGCTGGGCGGGCGACCAGCGGGTCGGGGCGTTCGTGCGCCGCCGGATAGAGGAGGACCCGGACCCGCTGACCCAGGAGGCGGCGGTGGCGGCGCTCGCGGACGGCTGGGCGGGCGAGGCGGCGAGCGGGGCGTTCCTGCGGGCCCGGGTGGCGGGCACCCGGGGCGAGAACCGGCTGAACGAGATGCTGGCGCTGGGCAAGGGGTGGGCGTGCGACGGCCCGGCGCAGCAGTTGCTGCGGGAGCTCGCGGCGGCCGACCCGCAGCCGGAGCTGCGCGGGCTGGCGGTGTTCGCGCTGACTGTGAACGAGCGGGTGGGCGGCACGCTGGCGGAGTTCCTGCGCGAGCGGGTGCGGAGCGACCGGGATCCGGGGGTGCGCGGGCTGGCGCTGCAGGCGATCTGCCTGCAGCCGGCCGAGGATCCGCGCAACGCGTCGTTCCTGCGGCTGCTGGCCGGGGCGGACAAGGATCCGCGGGTGCGGGTGGTGGCGCTGGCCGGGCTGGCGCGCGGCTGGGCGGGCGATCCGGAGGTGGCGGAGTTCCTGCGGCTGCGGGTCGCCCAGGACCCGGATCCGATGGTGCGCCGGCGCACCCTCGCGGTGCTGGCGCACCGCTGGGCGGGCGACCGGCAGGTGGCCGAGCAGTTGCGCGGCTTCGTCACCGGCGAGGGGCTGCCGGAGGTGCGGGCGTTCGCGCTGACGCTGCTGGGCCAGGGCTGGGCGGGCGACCCGGAGGTGGCGGAGTTCCTGTTCGAGCGGGCCCGGGCGGCGGACGGGCACGGCCGGGCGCAGGCGACTGGCGAGCTGGCGGCGCACTTCGCGGACAACCCGGAGCTGGACGCGTTCGTCCGGCACGAGGCGGTGCACTCGCCGGACCCGCTGGTGCGGGGCGCGGTGCTGACCGCGCTGGCGGACCGCCGCTCGCCGAGCGCGCAGGCCCGGGCGCTGTTCCTGGAGCGGGCGGTGGCGGACCCGGATCCGCGCACCCGTGATCTGGCGCTGGTCGCGGTGGTGCGCTGCTACGACGGTGAGGAGCGGGCCGGGGTGCTGCTGCTGGCGCGGGCCGCGCACCTGCGGGACGCGGCGGTGCGGCTGTCGGTGCTGCGGGCGCTGCTGGCGCACCGTCCGGGCGATCCGGCGGTGCGGGCGCTGCTGCGGGAGCGGGCGGTGGCCGACTCCTCGGCGCCGATCCGGGCGATCGCCCTGCACGCGCTGGCCCGCGACCGGGCGGCCGGGCCGGCCGGTCTGCTGCGCGAGCGGGCGGTGGCGGACGCCGATCCGCTGCCGCGCCGGGTGGCGCTGCGGGCGCTGGCTGCCGACCCGGAGGTGGCGGAGTTCCTGCGGCTGCGGGCGGTGGCGGACGGCGACGAGGAGACCCGGATCGCGGCGCTGCGGGCGCTGGCGTTCGCCTTCCCGGGGCCGCCGACGATGGAGCTGCTGGCGGCCCGGGCGCGGGCCGAGCGGCTGCCGGCGGTGGCGGTGGAGGCTGCCCGGCTGGGTGAGGCGCTGCGCGCGGCGGGGGCGCCGTGGACGGCGAACGGCCCCGCACTCCCGGGCGGTTGACCACCGTGCCTCGGGGAGTGCGGAGCCGGGACGAACCTCTCGGTCCGCGGTGGGGGCAGCAGCTCCGGGGGAACGAGCTGCTGCCCCGGGCGGAGGTCCCACAACCGGGTCCGCGTCGGGGGGAAGCCGCGGTGCCCGGTCCCACAGCGGGGACCTCCGGATCGCCGTACCGGGGATTCCTGCCAGATCCTCGGTACATGAACCATCCTGCCGCGCCACCGGGGAGGGCACACCCGGAGAAAGCCCCGTCCGAGCAGGACCTTCGTCCTGGCGGGTGAACAAGGTCCTCACCTCTTGCGCCGTCCGGTGGATAAGCTGCGGGTGGCAGGGCCGTGCGGGGAGAGGACGGCGGCCCGACTCAGGGAGGCAGGCCCGTTCGATGGCTCAGGCGAAGAAGGTGGCCATGTGGATTGTGGTCATCTTCGTCATCTACACGATCATCACCTCGCCGGTGCGTGCCGCCGAGCTGGTGCAGTCCGGGTTCGTCGGGATCTCCGACGCGGCGAAGGCGGTCGGCTCTTTCATGACCGGACTGGTCCGCTAGTACCGTTTGCGGGGTTCGTCCTTCGGGGGCGCTCCCCGGCCGGGGCGTGCCCTCCTGATCCGCGAGGAGCGGCATCGTGATCCGGCACCTGGTCCTGTTCAAGCTCAACGAAGGCGTCGGCAAGGACGACCCGCGGGCCCTGGCGGGCGCGAAGGCGTTCGAGGAGCTGGGTGCGCTGATCCCGGAGCTGCGCGAGTGGGAGTGCGGCTGGAACACCACCGAGCGGGACATCGCCTACGACTACGCGATCAACAGCCTGGTCGAGGACCGCGAGGCGCTGGCCGCCTACCTCGGCCACCCGGCCCATCAGGCCGCCGCCGGGCAGTGGAAGACCTTCGCCACCTGGGTGATCGCCGATCTGGAGGTCTGACCGCCCGCCACCCCCGCCGTACCCGCACCACCGCCGCGACCCCCGGCCTCCCGATCAGGCCGGGGGTCGCGGCGCGCTCCGCCGAATGCTCCACAGGCCGTCAACACGCCTCGGCCGGGTACTTGCCCGGCCGCAGAGCGACTTGTGATGCTATGACCGGTTTTGCCGGAAATTTTGGCGAGGTGGTTCAGAGGGAGGGGTGACGTGTCCGTGCGGACGCAGGGCAGCAGTGCGCCGGAGGACCGGGCCGAGGAACTGCCGGACCCGGTCGAACTGGCCGCCCGCCGCCCCGGCGGCCGCGGCACCATCGACGTCCGGACGCTCACCCGGGTGCTGTTCGAGCGGCTCGCCGAACTGCCCCCCGGCGCCCCCGAACGCGCCCGGGTACGAGCCGCCCTGATCGAGATCAACATCCCGCTGGTCCGCTACGCCGCCACCCGCTTCCGCAGCCGCAGCGAACCCATGGAGGACATCGTCCAGGTCGGCACCATCGGCCTGATCAACGCCATCGACCGGTTCGACCCCGAGCGCGGTGTCCAGTTCCCCACCTACGCGCTGCCCACCATCCTCGGCGAGATCAAACGCTACTTCCGCGACAACGTCCGGACCATGCACGTGCCGCGCCGGCTCCAGGAGCTGTGGGTCCAAGTCAGCGGCGCCATGGAGGAGTTGACGGTCATCCACGGCCGGTCCCCCAAGGTCCCCGAGATCGCCGCCAACCTGCGCATCCCCGAGGAGGACGTCCGGGCCTGCCTGGACGCCGGCCGCGCCTACAACGCCGCCTCGCTGGAAGCCGCCCAGGAACACGAGGGCGGGCTCGCCCTGCTGGACCGGCTCGGCTACGAGGACTCCGCCCTCACCGACGTCGAACACCGCGACATGGTCCGCCACCTGCTGGTCCAACTCCCCGAACGGGAACGGCGGATCATCATGCTGCGGTTCTTCGCCAACCTCACCCAGTCGCAGATCTCCACCGAACTCGGCATGTCCCAGATGCACGTCTCCCGGCTGCTGTCCCGGATCCTCACCCGGCTGCGCACCGGGAACTCCTGGGAGGAGTGAGCCGCCCGCCGTCAGCTGCCGGGTGACGACTCGTCACGATCGGGTTTGCCGGGCCCGGTGATCCGGTATTGAGCAGGAGGACACGGCAGTCGGGAACCGCCGTACGGCGGCACCCGTTCGACAGGCAGTCACAAGGGGGTGGGCGCGTGTTCACAGAACAGGGCAGTGCGGTCATCGAGTCCGTCGTCGTACCGATCCCGGCCCAGGCCGGGCCCGCCGAGGCCCCCGACCGGGCGCTCGACACCCGTACGCTCTCCCGCTCGCTGTTCCGCAGGCTCGCCGTCCTGGAGCCCGGCAGCGCCGAACACGGCTACGTCCGGGACACCCTGATCGAGCTCAACCTGCCGCTGGTCCGGTACGCGTCCGCGCGTTTCCGCAGCCGCAACGAGCCGATGGAGGACATCGTCCAGGTCGGCACCATCGGCCTGATCAAGGCCATCGACCGGTTCGACCCCGAGCGCGGCGTCGAGTTCCCCACCTTCGCCATGCCCACCGTGGTCGGCGAGATCAAGCGCTTCTTCCGCGACACCAGCTGGTCGGTGCGCGTCCCGCGCCGCCTCCAGGAACTGCGCCTGGCCCTCACCAAGGCCGGCGACGAACTCTCCCAGCGGCTCGACCGCTCCCCCACCGTCCCCGAACTCGCCGCCTACCTCGGCGTCTCCGAGGACGACGTGGTCGAGGGCCTCGCCGTCGGCAACGCGTACACCGCGAGCTCCCTCGACTCCACCCCCGCCGAGGACGACGGCGGCGACGGCCCGCTCGCCGACCGCCTCGGCTACGAGGACCTCGCGCTCGAAGGCGTCGAGTACCGGGAGTCGCTCAAGCCGCTGCTCGCCAAGCTCCCGCCGCGCGAGCGCCGGATCATCATGCTGCGCTTCTTCGGCAATCTGACGCAGTCGCAGATCGGCGAGGAGATCGGCATCTCGCAGATGCACGTCTCACGACTGCTCACCAAGACCCTCGCCCACCTCCGGGAAGGCCTGACGGCGGAGGGGTGACCGCCAGTGGCCCGGGGGTGCGGTTCCAGGGGCCCGTGGGGGTGCCGCCCGGCCCGCCGGGGCCGGCGGAGAGCGGCGAGGCCAAGGCGGCGGCTGGTCGAAGACAGCGGATGGCCACGTGGCGGCGGGTCAAAGACAGGGGCCAGAAACTTCGGGACGTTCTCGCGCCCTGTTGATCACTCGCAGACCTGGCCTCGCCGTTCCCCGAGCCCCTGGAATCGCGCACCTAAAGGGTGCAGGTGGTCCGGAGCACCGACAGGTGATCGTCCGTCAGGCCGAGGCCGTCGTGCCAGAAGTCCTCGAAAGTGGGCCAGCCACGGGTGAGTTCGTCGAAAGCGGCGTCGAGGTAAATCGTTTCGGCACGGGCCAACGGACGCATCAAGGGGTCCACCCGGGCGATCCGGGTCGCCGCGCGTTCGTTGGTGAGCAGGTAGTCGGTGAGGACCGCGTCGCGGTCCACGCCGAGGGCGGTGAGGAGCAGGGCGGCCGTCCAGCCGGTGCGGTCCTTGCCGGCGGTGCAGTGGAACAGGACCGGGCCGCCCTCCGCCTCGGCGATCAGTCGCAGCACGGTGGCGAAGCGGGAACGGGCGAGTGGGTCGGTGACGAACCAGCGGTACATCGAGGTCATCATCGCGGTGCCCCGGCCGTCGCCGAGCACGGCGTGCATCGCCTCCGGCTCGCCGCTGCCCAGGGCCTGCCGCAGGTCCACGTAGAGGTCGAAGTCGGCGGAGAACACCGGCAGGTGATGCAGGGCCGGGCCGAGGCCGTCCGGTGAGGGCACGCTGAGGGTCGCGGCGGCGTCCATCGGCAGCACCGCCGTGGGCAGGCCGGGGACCAGGTCGGCGCCCAGGTGGCGGACCTCGTCCAGGCTGCGCAGGTCGACGACGTGCCGCAGGCCGAGCGCGCCGAGCAGTTCGCGGTCGCGCTCGCCGAGCCGGCTCAGCGCCTCGGTGCGCAGCAGCAGGCCCGGGCGGACGGTGCGGCCGTTCGCGGTGCGGTAGCCGCCCAGGTCGCGGGCGTTGACGGCAGCCGTCAGGCCGAGGCTTCGGGCGGTCTCGGTGGACGGCGCGGACACGGGGCCTCCTGGCGGGCTGCGACGGTTGCCGCCAGTGTAGGCGCGCCGCGGCGCGGGACCGCCCGGGGCGTCCGGCCGGTCCCGGGCGGGCGGGTTCCGCGGGTTACTTGACGGCCAGCCAGATCACGCCGACCACGACCGCCAGGGCCACGATGGCCCCGATGACGATCATCGGGGTGCGGTTCGACGAGGAGTTGCTGCCGTAAGTGGTGACGGTGCCCGGGGCCTGCGCGGCCGGGGCCTCGTCGACGAACGCCCGGAACATCTGGGTGGAGCCGGCGGGGTCGTAGTCGTTGTCAGCCATGGAACGGGACTCTAGCCAACCCCGACGGCCCGCCGACACCCCGGACCCCACTGCGGGCCCACTCTGCACGGAGCCCTCACCTCGGACGACACCCTGGTGAACAACCGGGCGCACCGGAATCAAGCAGGACCCGAACGGGTTGTCCCTGGGCATGACTTCCACTGACGCACCCCGGGTGACCCTTGGCACCTCCGACCTGTCCGTGTCCCAACTGGCCCTCGGCGGCAACGTGTTCGGATGGACGGCCGACGAGGCACAGTCCTTCGCGGTGCTCGACGCGTACGTCACGGCGGGCGGCAACTTCATCGACACCGCCGACGGCTACTCCTCGTGGGCGCCGGGCAACTCCGGCGGCGAGTCCGAGACGGTGATCGGCAACTGGCTGCGCAGCCGCGGCAACCGCGAGCAGATCGTGATCGCCACCAAGGCCGGCATGGCGCCCGGCATGGACAACCTGAAGCGCGACACCGTGCGGCGCGCCGTCGAGGGCTCGCTGCGCCGGCTCGGCGTCGAGCGGATCGACCTGTTCTACACCCACCGGGACGACCTGGACACGCCGGTCGAGGAGATCGTCACGACGCTGGACGAGCTGGTCCGCGAGGGCAAGGTGCGGGAGCTCGCCGCGTCCAACATCGGCGCGCAGCGGCTCGCCGCCTCGCTGGAGTTCGCCGCCCGCGAGGGCCTGGCCCGGTACGTGTCGGTGCAGCCGCACTACAACCTGGTCTCCCGCGACACCTACGAGGGCGAGCTCGCCGAGGTGGTCGCCGCGCACGGCCTGTCCGCCGTCCCGTACTACGCCCTCGCCTCCGGCTTCCTGACCGGCAAGTACCGCCCCGGCGCGCAGGTGGACAGCTCCCGGGCGCAGGGCGCGTTCCGGCACCTGGAGACTCCGCGCGGTCCGCGCGTGCTGGCCGCGCTGGACGAGGTCGCCGCCGCCCACGGCGCCGAGGTCGCCACCGTCGCGCTGGCCTGGCTGGCCGCGCAGCCCACGATCGCCGCGCCGCTGGCCAGCGCCCGCACCGTCGAGCAGCTGCCCCCGCTGCTGGCCGCCGCCGCGCTGCGGCTGACCGAGACCGAGCTGAAGCTGCTGGACGCCGCCTCCGCCTGACCTGGCGTCAACGCGCCGACGGCGCCCCTCCCGCAGCCGTGGAAGGGGCGCCGTCGGCGTGGCCGCGGCCGGTCAGGGGCGGCCGAAGAAGTCCGGGTAGTACCCGCTGCTCAGCCGGGAGACCCGGACGTTCTTGCCGGGGCGGGGGGCCTCCACGTACGTCCCGTCCCCGAGATAGATCGCGACGTGGTGGATGCCGGAGACCCGGCCATTGCCCGACCAGAAGATCAGGTCGCCCCGCTGGAGCTGCTTCGAAGTGATCGGCGTGCTGGCCCGGTACTGGTCGTCGGCGACCCGCGGCGTGGACACCCCGGCCCGGCGGAACGCCTGCTGGACCAGGCCCGAGCAGTCGAAGCCGTTCGGCCCGTTGCCGCCCCACACGTAGGGCTTGCCGACCTGCGCCAGCGCGTACGACACCGCCGCCTCCACCCCGCTCGCGGCGGGCGCGGGGGGCCCGGGCTGGTGGGAAGAGGAGGAGGAGGACCCGCCCCCGCCGGTGCGGGACAGATAGACGTCGTAGTGGCTGGTGTAACGCCACTCACCGGCCGCGTTCCTGAACCAGTAGACCTTGCCGTCCCAGCCCTGGCGGATCCCGCCCGAGGACTGCGCGGAGCCGGAACTCTGCGAGGACGACGACTGGCCCTTGGCGCCACCGGTGCGCTCCAGGTAGACGCTGTGCCACTTGGTGTAGCGCCACTCCCCGGCCGCGTTCTTGAACCAGTAGACGCTGCCGTCCCAGCCCGGGCCGGACGGTGCGGGCATGGCGTGCGCGGTGCTCGCACCCAGGCCCAGACCGACGGCTCCCGCGCCGGCCAGAACAGTGGTGGCCAGACAGGTCGAGCGCACGGCCCGGTGTATTCGGCTCGCCCGGTCGGCCACGTCGGGCGCGGCGGCGCGCGGGGCCGGGCGGGTGCACTGCGGGCAGCGGCAGGCGGCCGCCCCGTCGGCTTCGGCGAAGCCCATGAGCGGGGCGCCCGACCAGTCGGGCAGATCGGTGGGGTCGGTGGATATGGAGGCGAGCGCTGTCGTCACGCGGGTTTCCCTTCCTTGCGGCCCGGCCGGGCGGCCGGGGCGGGCACCGAGGCGGTCACCCCGGCCGGGGCGACGAACGCGACCAGCAGCTGCTCCATCAGGGCGCTGCGCGCGCTGTCGTCCAACTCGTGGGCGGTGGCGCGCTCCAGGCGGCGCACCGCGAGCGCCGCGGCCTCCACCGCGTCGTCCACCAGGACGGTCCGCAGCCCGGCGTCCAGGTCGGCGAGCCGGCGGCGCCGCATCGACTCGGCGACCTCCGGCGCGTAGTCCAGGGCCAGCGGCTGCACCGAGTACACCTCGATGCCCGCCGGGGCGGTCTCCGCGGCCAGCGCCCGGGTCAGCTCGTCGGCGAACCACTGGCCGTCGCGCAGCGCCGGTCCGGGAGCGGAGTTGGAGTCGCACGGCAGGGCCGAGGCGGTTCGGGTGAGAACGGCCTGCACCTGCTCGCGCAGATACGTCTCGTGGTCGGCGATGCCCAGGGTGACCCGCGCGGTGTCCTTGACCCGCCACACGATCAGCACCCGCACCAGCAGCGGAGTGCCGGTCCGGTCGGTGACGTGCACCGCCTCGCTGCGCCAGTGCCGCAGCCGGACGTCCACCCGGCGGCGGCGCACCATCGGGTTCACCCACAGCAGGCCGGTGCGGCGCACCGTGCCCCGGTAGCGGCCCCAGCGGGTCAGCACCCGGGTCTCACCGCCCGGGTTGGACAGCAGTCCGGCCAGCGCCACCATCATCGCCAGCCCGATCGCGCTGATGGTGGCGATGGTCCGGTCGTCGGCCGCGGCCCCGTCGGCCTTCACGGCCGCCGTACGGACGTCCGGCAGGCCGGACAGGTGCGGGACCACACCGGCGCGGGCCAGCACCAGCAGCACACCGGCCGTGCCGAGGAGCAGCGCCAGCAGCGGCAGCCAGCCCGGCAGCGCGAACGCCGGGCGCTCGCGCAGCGACTGGTCGGCGCGCGGCGGCCGCCGGTGGGTGGCGGCGTCCGCGACCGTCGGGTGGGCCGAGGACTCGGAGCGGTCCGGCCGGTCCTCCGGTTCGACCGTCGGGAGCAGCTGGGTCGGCGCACTGCGGTCGGGTTGCTCCTCGACCGGGGCGGTGGCCTTGATCAGCGGGTTGTTCACCGCCTTGGCGACCGCCTTGGTCAGTGGGGTCGCGCCGACGGGGTCGGCGGGGGGTTCGGCGGCGGAGGGCCAGGTACGGGGTCGCGGCGACGAGTCGCGGGTGACGTCCATGCACGTGTCCTAAGGGTTCAGAGTGTCGCGCAACGGGCGGCCCGGAGCTGACGGGCAGTGCCGGGGACCCAGGCTAGGCTGATTGATCATCAAATGCGACGTATGCCATTCGGTGTGTCGCTATGTCGGAAAATGGCTCGACCGGAGTACCGCCCGCCGCACATCGCGGGACGGGCGGTACCGAGCCGACCGTCAGTGGCGGCGGGCGCCACCGCGACGACTGGCGAGCATCCGGCGCACCAGCAGCCCGAAGCCCGCCGTGATCAGCAGCGCCCCGCAGGCCAGTCCGCGCCATCCGGTGGCCGCCGCCCGATGCACCACCGCCGCCCCACCCGGCGGTGGTGCCGGCAACGTCCGCCCCCTCGCGACCTCGTCCGCAGAGCCGGCACCGGTCTGCTCGGCCCGCGCGGCGTGCTTGGGCTGCTTGGGCTGTGCGGCCTGCACGGCCGGTGCAGCGGCCGACGGGGGCCGGGTCACGCTCGGCCTCCCGGCCGACGGCATCACCGCGGGCGACGCGATGACCGGCGACGGGCTCCCGGACGGCGCGGCCGTCCCGTCCGGCACCCGCGGCTCCGGGGCCTGCGGCGACCCCGGGTGCGGCGCCGCGAACACCGGCTGATCGGGCATCACCCCCGGCGCCAGGAACGGCGGCGGCGGCACGGCGACCGTGCTGGGCACCGGCACGGCGGCGGAAACGGACGCAGAGGCGGAAGCCATGGCCGCGGCGGAGGCGCCGGCCGAAGCCGGGGCAGTGCCAGAGGCGAACGCGGTGGCCGAGGCGGAGACGGACGGGCTCGCTGCGGGCGAGCTCTGGCCCCCGGTCGGCATGGGCGCCGGCGTCGGAACCGGTGGTGCCTGCGTGGGCGTCAGCACCGGGATCACCACCGGCACCACGATCGGCAGGAGGTCCGACAGGACCGGCACCCAGGGGGCCGCACCTGTCGGAATCCCGGCCGGGAAGGGCGGGGCGGATGGGCTCGTCGCGGCCGGGCTGTGGGCGGACGGCGGGACCGACACCGCCGACGAGGACACGGCCGTTGCCGGAGACGGTGTCGGTGCGGCGCTGCCGCCCGCCGTGGCCGGGACGGGGACCCGGACCGGGTCGCCCGGGGTGCCGTTGCCCGCCGGGTCGGTGGCGGTGGCGATCAGGGTGACCTCGCCGCCCGCCAGGTCGTGGGTGGCGGTGCAGGACCAGCTGCCGTCGGCGGCCGCGACGGCGCTGCACACGGTGGCGGGTGCGCTGTTGCCGTGGCCGGCGGTGACGGTGACGGTGGCGCCGGGCTCGGCGCGGCCGCTGATCAAGGGGCGGGCGGTGTGCAGGAGTTCACCGGCGGTCGGCGAGAGCAGCCGTGGCTTGTCGGGCGCGACGGTGTCCACCGTGAGCGCGACGGACTTGCCGTCGGAGTGGTTGCCGGCGCCGTCGCGGGCGTGCGGGGTGAGCCGGTGGACGCCGTCGGCCAGGTTCTCCACCGGCAGGCAGGACCAACTGCCGTCGGCGGCGACGCCGGTGGTGCACAGGTCGAGGTCCTCCGGCCCGCCGTCCGCGGTGACGGTGACGGCGGAGGCGGGCTCGCCGAGGCCGGTGACCAGCAGGCCCGGATCGTTGCTGTAGGCGGGCAGGGTGAGCACGGGGGCGGTCGGCGCCGTGGTTTTGACGGTCAGCCGGAACGGCTCACCGCGCACGGCCGTGCCGCCCGGCAGGGTCTGCGCCAGGACGAGGGCGTGGGTGCTCTCGCCGAGCGCGCTGTCGGGGCGGCAGTTCCAGCTGCCGTCCTCGCCGACCTGCGCGGTGCACAGGGTGGCGCCGTTCTCCTGGACGGCGATGCCCGCTCCGGCCCGCGCGCCGTCACCGCGGAACTCGGGGCGTACCTCGCCGGTGACGGTGCCGGGGACGGGCAGGCCGATCTCCGGCCCGTCGGCGGCGCTCTCCGGTTCGGCGGCGCGGACGGCCGGGGCGACCCGCTGGTCGACGACCTGCCCGGAGTCGGCGAAGCCGTCGGCGGTGACGAGTTGGGAGCCGTCGCGGGCCACCCGCAGCCGGGCCCAGGTGTCGCCGCTCGCGGCGCCGGCCGGGACCATCCACTCCAGCGCGGCGCTGCTCGCCCCTGCGGGGACCTCGGCCTGCACCCGCTCGGCCGGGTCGAACCGCCCGTTGTGGTCGAAGTCGATCCAGCCGGCCAGCACCGCGGGCTCGGGGCCGGGGCCGACCGGCACCTCGATCCGGTAGGTGCGCCCGGGCGTGGCCTCGGCGGGGAAGGCGAGGGTCGGGTCGGCGCCCTGGTGGTCGGCGCGGCCGGGCTGGAGCCGGGGCGGCGACGGCGGGCTGGCCCAGGGGCTGCGGCGGCTCGCCCCGCCGTCGGTCTCCACGCTGAGCGCGACCGGGCCGGCGGCGGGCGGGGCGGGCAGCAGCGGCCTCTCGACGGACTGGGCGAGGCCGGGCCGGGAGCGGTTGGCCGGTGCGGCGTCCTGGCCGAGGAACAGGTCGGAGACCAGGTGGGAGGCGTTGCCGTAGCTCTGCGGGGCGCTGCCGAGGCTCTCGTCGAGGGAGACCGTCCAGGCCGGACGGAGCGTCATCGGCGGGGTGGTGGAGCCGCCACGGGCGGTGGAGCGCTGTTCAACACGCAGCTCGACGGTGGTGACGGTGCCGGACAGTTCGAGCGTGCCGTCGCCGCCGGCGTCGCCGTCACGGGGGCCGTCGGCGGCGGGGGCGAGTTCGCCGGGGCCGACCGTCCAGCCCGGCCAGCCGGTGCGACCGACCAGGGTGGGGGCGGCGGGGCTGCCGCCGGCGACCGTCAGCCGGGTACTGGTGCCGGTGGTACCGCCCCGGCCGGTGGCCAGGCCGGTCAGGCCGCTGAGGTGCAGGCGGGGGTTGCGCACGGGGCGGGAGAAGGAGAGCCGCAGCGTGCCGAGGGGGTGCCAGGAGCCGTCCGCATGGGGGTGGTCCTCGGCGACGCGGAAGGTCTCGGCCGGGTCGCCGGGGCGGATGCCGTCGGTGTAGACGCCGGCGCCGGCGGCCCGTTCGGCGAGCTTGCCGGGCGCGGCCTCGACCGTCACCCCCTGAACGGCCTCGAAGTCGAACCGGACGGCCAGCCCGGAGGGCAGTTGGGCGCGCCGCTCGGCGGACCAGCTGTCGGGCGTCTGCTGGGCGGCCACCGGCGGGGTGCCGAGACCGGTGAGCAGCCCGGTGGCGATCAGGGCGGTGGTGGTCCGGCCGATCCGGGGCCCGGGCCGGTCACGGTCGGCCGGGCGGGCGTCGGGGGCCGGGGCCCGGTGGAGGAACTGTCGGCACATCCGGCTCTCCTCTCGGTGTCTTCGTCCGCCGAATTCGCGGTCCGATGCCATACACCCGAATGGTGATGACGATCAGACAAAAGGGAATCACGATGTGGTTTCGGTCGTACCGCGACACCTGCTCGATCGCCCGATTCCACCCGTTCAGCAGCCAATCGGTCGGCAGTATCGGGATACCCGCCAGGCCGGGCACCAACTCGCCCAAGCAGGCATCAATCGGGCACTGCTGCGCTTATTTGACTGGCCGTCAGATCGCTTGATTGGAATTGGTGTGTTTATCGGTTGAGTCGGCTGGCGTGACTATTGATTCCACGCTCACCAAAAGCAGCTTCGCCCGCGCCGAGCCCTGCGGGGGCGATGTCACCGCATACTTCTACGCCCATTTGTTCGAGCACAACCCGGGTGCGCGAACAAACTCGACGACACCGACACCGTGGTCGACTTGCCGCAGGGCTTGGGCCGCCCGCACGCGGGGTACGGCGCCCTCCCCGAGCACTTCCCCGTCGTCGGCGCGAGCTGGCCGCCCTCGGGAACGCCTGGACAACGGTGGCCGCGGCGTCCTGGGCGGCCCTGTACGGCGTCGCCACGGAGGTCGCGGGCGGGGCTCCGACCGAAGCCGCCGCAGGCTGGGGTCCTCCCCGGTGCCCTACGGCCTTGCGGTCGGCCGGTGTCGGCCACGCCGTCGTCGAGCGCCGGGCCGAGCAGGCCGTCCCCGTCGGCACCCCGCGCCGGCCGTCCGCCGCGCCACCACCGACCTGGCGGTGCTCACCGTGGCGCCCGACCACCCGTACCCAGTCACCGCCGGCCGGTACCTGACCGTCAGCTCCGACCGGGGCGATGACGTCCGGCCCGGAGAGCGCCTGCGGCTCGGACCGCCGGTCGGCGAGGGCTTCGAGCGGCCGCTGCTGGTGATCGCCGACGGCACCGGCTGGGCCCGGATCAAGGCTCTGCTGGAACAGCTCGCCCGGGACGACCGGCCGCCGCGCCTGGTGAAGGCGCACGCGTGGCTGCACGCCGTACTCTCGGCGTCCGCGCCCGGCGCGTCCCCGCTCCATCGGGATCCGCCCGCCGCGCCATCCACCTGTCCGGCCGCCCGGACCGCGCGCCCGCGTTCGCCGCCCAACTCCTCGACCGGCACGCCGATCCCAAGCGCGTCCCGCGCAACCCGTCACCGCCACGTTCAACCGCAGCCGCCCGCGAACACCCGCGGAACGCGAGCTCGGCCGGCCCGGGAACGGCGAAGGCCCCGGGTGGGAACCCGGGGCCTTCGGCTGGTGCGCTCAGCAGGATTCGAACCTGCAACCTCTTGATCCGTAGTCAAGTGCTCTATCCGTTGAGCTATGAGCGCTCGGACGGCCCCTTGCGGAACCGCGAGCGGAGATTGGTGCGCTCAGCAGGATTCGAACCTGCAACCTCTTGATCCGTAGTCAAGTGCTCTATCCGTTGAGCTATGAGCGCTCGCCCCGTCGGCCTTGGCCTCCTGGGCGGTGCGGGGACAACATTACATGACCGGCGACCTGGGGCGAAATCGATTGCCGGTGGCCCCGTCAAGGCCGCCTCGGAGGCCGCTCGGCGAACAACGCCAGACAACGCGAGAGCCCCGCCGGTCAGTGACCGACGGGGCTCCCGGTGAAGCGGAGGCGGAGGGATTTGAACCCTCGATGGACGGTAAAGCCCAAACCGCATTAGCAGTGCGGCGCCATAGACCGGACTAGGCGACGCCTCCAACACCCGGACTGCGACCGGGACTCCGGCGCACTCCGTGCGACTGCGATGATGCCACAGCCGAAGGCTCCGGCACCAACCACCACAACGATACTGGCCGGGTCGTCCACGGCGCAAAGAAGAATGAGATACTCCAGTCTCCGAGGAGAGCCAGAGCCGCCCGTCGAAGCGGCGGCCCGAAGGCGTGAGGAGACCTGTCGACGTGAGCAGCAGGCCGACCCGAGGCGCTGCTCGCCTCGCCGCGATACTCGACGCACTGCCCGATCCGTTGCTGCTGGTGAACTCCAACGGCACGGTGGTCGACGTCAACAAGGCCGCCGTGGAGAGCCTGCAGGCCCCCGGCACCTCGTTGGTCGGCCGGGGAGTGCTGGACCTGCTGCCGGAGTTCGACCCCAGCCGAATCCCCGGTTCGATGCGGCCCCCGGCGAGCGAGACCCAGAGCCTGGAAACACCGGTCCGGATGACCGCCCGACGCACCGACGGCACCACCTTCGCCGTCGAGGTGTCCGGCAACGACTTCACCGACGAGGGCGGCGGGGAGGCGCACGGCTTCCTGTCCTTCACCACCACCGACCAGGACCTGCTGCTGATCCTGGTCCGTGACCTGTCGACGCGTCTCGGCGTGGAGTCCGAACTGCGGCGCCAGCACAAGCAGACGGAGATGATCCTGCGGGCCGCCGCCGAGGGCGTCCTCGGCGTCGACCTGGAAGGCCGCGTGGTGCTGGTCAACCCGGCCGCCGCGCACATCCTGGACTTCCGGGCCAGCGAACTCGGCGGCCGCGAACTGCACCCGCTGATCCAGCACTCGCAGCCCGACGGCAGCCCGCTGGCCGCCGAGAGCTCGGCGCTGAACGACACCCTGCACTCCGGCCGCAAGCACCGGATCCGCAACACCGTGCTGTGGCGCAAGGACGGCAGCCCCGTCACCGTCGATCTGACCACCGCACCGGTCCGGGACGGCGAGCAACTGGTCGGCGCCGTCATGACGTTCACCGACCGCACCCACGAACTCGCGCTCACCGCACGCAACGAGCACCTCACCGCCGTGCTGGAGTCCGAACTCGGCGGCGCGCTCGGCGCCCTGCACCGGCGGATCGACGCGCTCGCCGCCGACCCCGCCGGGCAGCTCTGGCCGGAGGCCAACTGGACGCTGCGCCGGCTCGCCGACGAGTGCCGCCGGTTCGGCCGGCTGATCGAGGGCGTGCTGGAGCACCAGCGCTTCGAGGCCGCCGCCGAGCGCGGCAAGGCCGCCCTGGACCGCGAACGGATCGGCCTGGACGAGGTCGTGCAGCTGGCCGTCGACCGGGCCGGCGAACTGGTCGGCCCCGGCCGGGTCCGCTACTCGGTGCACGCCGCCGCCGTGAAGGTGCTCGCCGACCGCGAACGCCTCGCCCAGGCGCTCGCCCACCTGGTCGCCGACGTCAGCGGCGTCACCCCCGTACCCGAACCCGCCCGCGCCGAGGACGAATCCGCCACCACCGGCGGGGCGTTCGCCGGGCCGGCCCCCGACCCCGGGCAGCCGCCGATGGTGGTGCTGGCCGCCGCCCAGCGCGGACAGGTCGCCCGGATCGAGGTGCGCGGCCCCGCGCAGAGCGCCAGCGCCGTCCACCTGCCGATCGCCCGCGCCGCCGTCCAGCGGCACGGCGGCGTCCTGCAGCGGCACGACCTGCCCGGCGGCGGCGGGGCCACCTACGTGGTGGAGCTGCCGCTCGACCCCGACGGTGGCGACGGGGACACGCCGGACAAGCAGCAGCACGTCCCCAAGGACTCCGACACCGCGATGCTGCCCGACCTCCCCGGGCAGCCCCCCGCGGCCGAGCCGGAGGCGACCAAGGGCGACGAAGCGTCAAAGCCCGAGCCGGCCAAGGACGGCGCCGCCACCGCCCGGGCCGACGACACCCAGGGCTCCGGCCGCCGCCGGGCCCGTCCGGCCCGCGAGGACGACGCCCCGCCCGAACCGGCCGCTCCCGGCAGCCCCGGGCCGGCCGCCGCCGAACCGGCCGAAAGCGGGGCCGCCGGGTCCGCCGGGGACGGACAGTTGCCGAGCGCCGAGCCGCCGAGCCGCACCGGGCGGCGGGCCCGCCGGGCGCACGCCGGCTCCGGCGACAGCTCACCGGCGCTGCAGCTGCCCGGAATCCCGGACGCCGGTACGCCCGTCTACCCGGGGCTGGAGCACGCGCTGCCCACCAGCCCGCCGGAGCCCGTCGTGCCGCCGGCCCAGCCCACCGGGCGACGGCGGCGGCTGGCGCTGCCGGCCGACACCGCGGAGAGGGCGGAGGAGGTGACGACGGTACTGCCGCCCGTCCCCGCCGGCGCCCCGGAGCCGTCCACCGCGCTGGAGGTCGCCGTCCGGCCCGCCGCGCCGGCCGTGCCCCAGGTGCCCGCCACGCAGCCGGTCGCCGCCGAGAGCGGCCAGCCGCAGCCGGTCGGCACCGGCCTGGGCGGGCTCGTCCCGCCGCGCCCGCTGGCCTTCCCGGGCGCCTTCCCGCCGCCCGGGACGCCGCAGCAGGCCGAAGAACTGCCCGCCGCCCCGGGCGAGACGGCCCCGCAGGCCGTCAACGGGCAGGCACTGCCCGCCGGTTCGGGCGAGAGCGGCGGCGCGCTGGCGCTGCCCGCCGGGCCCGGCGTGGTCGAGGGGCGCACGCCGCCCCGGCCGGTCGCCGAACTGGCCCCCGCCAAGGAGCCCGCGTTCGACGGCCCCCGGCCGCTGCTGGTGTGGCCCGAACCCGACCCGTCCACCCACGGCGCGCTGCAGAACCGGGGCTTCCGGCCGGTCGTCGTGGCCTCCCGCGAGGAGGTCGACGCCCAGGTGCCGCAGACCCCCGCCGCCCTCTTCGTCGACCCGCTGACCGGGCCGATCACCCGCACCGCCCTGCAGGCGCTGCGCACCGCCGCACTGGCCGGACGGATCCCGGTGCTGCTGGCCGCCGGTCTCGGCCAGGCCACCCGGGACGCCGCCTACGGGGCCGACCCGGCCGTGCTGCTGCGGGCACTGGCCCCCCGGGACAGCGAGAACCACGCCGCCCGGGTCCTGCTGGTGGAGTCCGACCCCGACGTCGCCGCCGCGCTGGTCGCCAGCCTGGAGCGGCGCGGCATGCAGGTGGAGCACGCCGCCGACGAGAACGAGGCGGTGGCCCGGGCCAGCAGCATCCAGCCCAACCTGGTGGTGCTCGACCTGCAGCGGATCGAACGCGGCGACCTCGGCCTGCTGGACTGGCTGCGCGCCAACGACCGCCTGCACCGCACCCCGCTGGTGGTGTACACCTCGGCCGACCTGGACCCGCAGGCCCGCGCCGGGCTGCGCACCGGCGCGAACGTGCTGTTCCTGGCTGAGCGCTCCACCACCGACGAGGTGCAGCGCCGGATCGTCGAACTGCTGGCCCGGGTCGGCGCGTTGGGGCAGGTGGCGACGGCCGCCTCGTTCTGACTGCACGTCAGTCCTGTTCGGCCCCCGCCTTCGGCAGGCGGGCGACCAGGCGGGCGCCGGTGCGGGCGGGCTCGGCGGACAGGGTGCCGCCGTGGTGCCCGGCGAGATCCCGGGCGATGGCCAACCCCAGCCCGGCGCCGCCGAGTTCGCGACTGCGGGCGTCGTCGAGCCGGGTGAAGCGCTCGAACACCCGCTCCCGGTCGGCCGCCGGGATGCCCGGCCCGTCGTCGGACACCTCCAGCACCACCAACGCTCCCTGGAGCGCGAGTTGGACCTCCACCCGGCCCGTGGCGTAGCGCTGGGCGTTGTCGACCAGGTTGGTGAGCAGCCTGGTCAGCCAGGTGCGGTTGCCCAACACCTGGGCGCCCTCGGCAAGTTGGGCCGTGACCGGGATCCGGTCGGCGGTGCGGGCGGCCAGCGCGTCGGCGAACAGGGCGGTCAGGTCGAGGAGTTCGACGGCGACCGGGTCGGCGGCGTCCAGCCGGGCCAGCAGCAGCAGGTCGGCGGCCAGGTCCTGCAGGCGGACGGTGTCCTCCAGCGCGTCGGCGAGCAGTTCGGGCCACAGTTCCGGGTCCGGGTGGGCCAGCGCCACCTCCAGCTGGGTGCGCAACACCGCGATGGGGCTGCGCAGTTCGTGCGAGGCGTCGGCGATGAAGCGGCGCTGGCGCAGGCCCGCGTCCTCCAGCCGGTCCAGGGTGGCGTTGACGGTGACGGCCAGCCGGGCCACCTCGTCGCCGGTGTGCGGGACGGGGACCCGGCGGTGCAGGTCGTGGCCGGTGATCTCGGCGACCTCGGCGCGGATCGCCTCCACCGGGCGCAGCGCCCGGCCGGTGACCCGCCAGGTGACGGCCGCGACCAGCAGCACCAGCACCGGGACGCCGACGGCCAGGGCGGTGCCGGTGGTGTCCCCGGCGGCGTCCACGTCGCGCAGCGAGGCGGCGGCATGCACGGTGAGCGGCCCGTCCGGTCCGGTGACGGACAAGGTGATCACCTGCTGGCGGCGGTCGTGGATGCGCGGTCCGAGCATCAACGGCGGTTCGCCGGACAGGTACGGGAGCAGGTCGTTGTCCGGTCCGGGGGCGTGCGGGACGGGGGTGTCCGGGACGGGGGCGTGCGGGCCCGGGAGCTTCGGGGCGGGCGGCGCTGCGAGGGGGCGGAACAGCAGGTCCGGGGTGGCGGCGACCGGTTTCCCGTCGGCGTCCAGCACCCAGACGGAGGCTCCGCCGCGCGGGGAGAGGACCGGCGGCAGGTGTTCGCGGGACGCCAGCTCGACCACCTTGCCGGCCTGTTCGACCGCGGAGTCCCGGGCGGTGCGGAGCAGGTTGGTGTGCAGCACGGCGAGCAGCGCGACCGAGCTGCCGCCCAGCGCGAGCGTCACCACCGCGGTGGCGGCGAAGGTCGCCCGGGCGCGGACCGAGCGCGGCACGAACCGCCGCAGGCGGCGCAGGAGGCGCAGGAGGCGAGGTCGGAGGCGGCGCAGGCGATCAACCACCGTCCGCCGCCAGCCAGTAGCCCGCGCCGCGGACGGTGCCGACGGCGCTGCGGCCGAAAGGGGCGTCGATCTTGCGGCGCAGGGCGCTGATGTGGACCTCGACGACGGCCGGGTCGCCGTCGTAGGCCGAGTCCCAGACCCGCTCCAGGATCTCGCGCTTGGAGACCACCCCGCCGGCCGCCCGGGCCAGGCACTCCAGGACGGCGAACTCGCGGGTGGTGAGCCGCACTTCGGTGCCCGCGCGGGTGCAGGTGCGGCGGGCCGGGTCGATCGCCAGGTCGCCGAACTCCAGGGTCTGCGGGAGGCGGCGTCCGGTCCGCCGGACCAGGGCGCGCAGCCGGGCCACCAGCACCACGTAGGAGAACGGCTTGGACAGGAAGTCGTCGGCGCCGGTGTCCAGCGCCTCGGCCTCGTCGAGTTCGCCGTCCTTGGCGGTCAGCATCAGGATCGGGGTGTCGTCGCCGGCGGCCCGCAGCCGGGCGCAGACCCGGTAGCCGTTCAGCCGGGGCAGCATGATGTCGAGCACGATCACGTCGTAGTCGTGCTCCGTGGCCAGCCAGAGGCCGTCCTCGCCGTCGTGGGCGACATCGACGGCGAACCCCTCGGCCCGCAGGCCGCGTTGCAGTGCGGCGGCGAGCCGCCGTTCGTCCTCGACCACCAGTACGCGCATGGAAACCAGCGTGGCAGGCGCCGGGCCGGGCCGTGGGGGCGGCTTCAGCTTGGCTTCAGGCGGGCGGCGGCATGCTGGGCGCCCGGCCGGCGGATTCGGTCCCGGCCGGGTCGTCGAGGGGAAGTGGGACGCAGATGTCCGAGCCGCAGTCGCCAATGCCGCAGTCGCCGGAGCCGTTCGAGCCCGAGGTCGGGAAGGCGGCCGGGCCGGCGTTCCGTCGGCGCTGGGTCCGGCTGCCGAAGCGGCGGGGCAGCCGCTGGGCGCTGGGCGCGGCGGCCGTACTGGTGCTGGGAGTCGGCGCGCTCACCGCCGGGGTGGCGCTGCACCACCCCGAGCGCGGGCGGCCGATGGCCGAGTGGGGGTTCGGGCACCGGGTGCCGGGTGCGCCCGAGGCACCCGGGGCGCCCGGTGCGCCCGGTGCGTACGGCTGGCCGGGGGCCCACCAGGACGGCCGGATGGACGGCTGGATGGGCGACAGGGAGGGCAACGGGAAGGCGGCGCACCGCGGTGCCCAGGGCAGTGGGGCGGAGCAGCCGGGTGGTCGGGCGGCGAAGCTCGCGCCGGCGCCGCTGCCGGCCGTGGCCGCCGATCAGGCGCTGGCCAAGGCGGCCGGTGCGGTGCCCGGCGGCAAGGTGGGCGCGCTGTCGGTGGTCGGCCGGGAGGGCGGCGGTAGCTCCTGGGCGGTCGAGGTGCTCGGCACGGACGGCGTCCGCCACCTGGTGATGGTGGACGGCACCGACGGGTCGATCACCGGCAACACCGTCGTGAACGGTCGCTGACCGGGCCCGAAGGGCCGCGCCGCAGAACCGAGAGCTGCGGCGGGGCCCTTCGGGCGTTCGTGGCCCGCCCGGGGTCAGTGGTGGGCATGCACGACGGCGTGGCCGATCAGCCGGCGGACCCGGAACAGCAGCTGCCCCGGGAGGGCGGCCATCAGACCGTTGTCGATCAGCTCCAGCACGAGGATCGACGCGGTGTCGGCGGTCTGCGCGGCCTTCGTCGCCTCGCGGACGCTCGGGCCGGCCTTCGGCACGCCGCGCGCGGTCACTGCGTGGCCGGGGACGAAGGCCGGGGCGATCGGCAGCACCGCGGTGGCGCCGCTGTGCAGGCCGAAGCCGACGCCGGTCGTCCGGGCGGCGGTGGCCCAGCTGTTGCCGCCGCCGCCATGACCGTGGTGCCGTGGTGGTCGCCGTGGCCCTCGTGGGGCCGTTGGCGGTCACTCCTTGCCGACCACCGTCACGTCCAGCCGGTCGGCGGCGTAGTCGGCCCGGATCACCTTCTTGTCGAACTTGCCCACCGAGGTCTTCGGCACCGACTCGATCACCGACCAGCGCTCCGGCAGCTGCCAGGAGGCGACCCGCTCGGCCAGGAAGGCCCGCAGCTCGGGCAGGCCGGCGGTGGCGCCGGGGCGCAGCACCACGGTGGCCAGCGGGCGCTCGCCCCACTTCTCGTCGGGGACGGCCACCACGGCGGCCTCGGCCACCTCGGGGTGGGCCATCAGGTGGTTCTCCAGGGCGACCGAACTGATCCACTCCCCACCGGACTTGATCACGTCCTTGGCCCGGTCGGTGAGGGTCAGGTAGCCGTCGGCGGTGATGGTGCCGACGTCGCCGGTGCGCAGCCAGCCGTCGGGGCTGAACTTGTCCTCGGGCCGGATTGCCTCGCCGTCCGCGCCGCCGAAGTACGCCCCGGCGATCCACGGGCCGCGCACCTCCAGCTCGCCCTCCGCGACGCCGTCGTGCGGCATCGGCTCGCCGCCGGGGCCGATCAGCCGGGCCTCCACGGAGGCGGGGAAGACACCCTGGGTGACCCGGTAGGCCCACTCGTCCTCGCCGCTGACGCCGGCCGGCGGGTGGGCGACGGTGCCCAGCGGGGAGGTCTCGGTCATGCCCCAGGCGTGGATGACCCGGATCCCGTGCCGCTCCTCGAAGGCCTTCATCAGCGCGGGCGGGCAGGCCGAACCGCCGATCACCACGGTCTTCAGGGTGGAGGTGTCGTAGTCACCGGCGTCCAGCTCGTCCAGCAGGCCGGTCCAGATGGTCGGGACGGCGGCGCTGAAGGTCGGCTTCACCTGGTCGATCATCTCGGCCAGCGGCTTGGGCTGCAGGAAGCGGTCCGGCATCAGCAGGCTCGCGCCGGTCATGAACGCCGCGTGCGGGATGCCCCAGGAGTTCACGTGGAACATCGGCACCACCGGCAGCACGGTGTCGCGGGCGGTCAGGCCGAAGCTGTCGGCGGCGATGATCTGCATCGAGTGCAGGTAGATCGACCGGTGGCTGTACACCACGCCCTTGGGGTCGCCGGTGGTGCCGGACGTGTAGCAGAGCGCGGCGGCCTGCTTCTCGTCGATCTCGGTCTGCCACGGGTAGTCGGTCGGGCGGCCGGCGATCAGCGCCTCGTAGTCGTGCACCGTCCCCTCGAAGCCCGCCAGCAGCGCCGGGTCGTACGGGCCGGCCACCACGATGTGCCGGACCACGTCGCCGAGCCGCGGCAGGACGGCGGCGAGCAGCGGCAGCACCGAGCCGTTGACGATCACCACCCGGTCCGCGGCGTGCCGGACGATGTACTCCAGCTGCTGGGCGGGCAGCCGCAGGTTCAGGGTGTGCAGCACCGCGCCCATGGCCGGGATCGCCAGGTACGCCTCCTGGTGCTCGGTGTTGTTCCACATCAGCGTGGCCACCACGCTGCCGTCCGTCACCCCGAGTTCGTCCCGGAGCGCGTGGGCGAGCTGCGCGGCGCGGCCGCCGACCTCGGCGAAGGTCCGCACGACGGGGCCGTTCTCGGTCCAGGTGGTGATGGTCGACCGGCTGTGAATGGTGGACCCGTGCTGCAGAATCCGGGCGACAGTGAGTGGAACGTCCTGCATCGTGCTGTACACCAGGGGTCCTCCTTGACCGGCCGGCGGATTGTTACCCGCAGGTAGTGCGATGCCTCGATTGTTTCCCCGGCACACCCGCGCTGTCAGTAGCCGCAACCGAGATGAGACCGACGCCGCCGACCTGCGCGGCTTTCCGTCTCCGCCCGTGTCCGTCCGGGTCCGTGGCGTGTTCGGAATGCGGGGGGCACCGCCTTTTCATGGTCGCGCGGCAAGGTGGCCGCCCGGTCGTCGGTTCGCGCGGCGGGACGCGTCGCCGGTGCCCGCCGGCCACCACTGTGGGCGCCGAAGCACTCCCGGGTGGGCCCCCGCACCATCCGGCGGTAACTGTCTTTGACCAAAAGCACTCCTTACGAGACACTCGATCTCATGCCAGGCACCTCCCTCACCGTCGAAAGCACCACCAAACTCCCCACCATCGCCTCCGTTTCCAAGGTCACCAGCTCCGGCCGGGCTCGGGCGAGCGGAATGCGACGACGGCTGGGCGGTATCCCGGCACCGGTGCTGTGCATGGTCTCGATGCTGGCGGTGCAGCTCGGCGTGGCGGCCTCCAAGCCGCTGTTCGGGGTGCTGGGAGTGGCCGGCGCGACCTTCCTGCGGATCTCCTTCGCCGCCGTCGTGCTGCTCGCCTTCACCCGCCCCCGGCTGCGCGGCCGCAGCCCGCGCGACCTGGCGATGGCCGGACTGCTCGGCGTGGCATCCGCCGGCATGACCCTGCTGTTCGCCGCGGCCGTCGACCGGCTGCCGATGGGCACCGCCGCCACCATCGAGTTCCTCGGCCCGCTCGCCGTCGCCCTGGTCTTCGCCCGGCGCGCCGGACACGTGCTGTGGGCGATGCTCGCCGCCGCCGGCGTGGTGCTGCTCACCCTGTTCGGCCACGGCGAGTCCGGCTCCAGCCTGGACCCGGTCGGCCTGGCCTGCGCCTTCGGGGCGGCCGCCTGCTACTCCGGCTACATCCTGTTCACCGACAAGGTCGGCGCGGCGTTCAAGGGCTTCGAGGGCCTGGCGGTCTCCTTCACCGTCGGCATGGTGGTGCTCGCCCCGTTCGGCGCCGCCGAGGCGATGCACGGACTGTCCGGCTCCGACTCCCCCGCCCTGCTGCTGCTCGCGATCGCCGGTGTCGCCCTGCTCTTCCCGGTGCTGCCGTACGCGCTGGAGATGGTCGCGCTGCGCCGGATGTCGCAGCGGGTGTTCAGCGTGATCGTCAGCCTGGACCCGGCGGTCAGTGCGCTGGTCGGGCTGCTGGTGCTCGGCCAGGTACTGGGCCTGCCGCAGCTGGTCGGCATCTGCTGCGTGGTCGCGGCCAGCGTCGGGGCCACCCTCACCGCTCGACGGTAGTCCTCCGGTTTTCGCCCGACACCCCTCGGGGGCGCGGTGCCGTTCGCGGCTGCCGCGCCACCGAGGGGTTTCTGCTCCTCGTACGCCCCGAGGCGGGTGACCCTTTCCACTCCCGGGTACTCCGGCGGTCGGTGCTCGGGCCGGCTCGGCGCCCCCGCCGATCCGTCCGCACCTCCCGCCGGGAGGTCAGTAGCGCGCCATGGATTTCCTCCGTGCTGCCGATGTCCGCTGCCTGTCCACTGCCTGTCCACTGCCGATGGTCACCGCTGATGACCGTGAATTGCTGTCCTGCACTTCCTGGGAACAGAATTCCGCAACAAATCGACAAAGCACCAGCGCCGCTGGGCATTTTCCCTCGTTCGCGTGATACGCCGGCCCCGCGGATTGGCCCGCCGGGGACCACCGGCCGTCGGCCGCAACGCCGTTGAGCTGCACTTCTGCCCGGGCCGGCCGAGGCTGGTGGCGCCGGTCAGGCCCCCGGTTCCCGGCGAGTCGCGCCACCCTGCGGGCGCACGAACGGTGCGCCCGCGCCCCGTTCCGGTGCGGTGACCGTCAAATGTCGATATTCATCCGCCCAAGGGATGCGAGGGAAATCCGATCCGAATTCAGAACGATTCTCAGATCATCTTTCCCGGTTCTCAGATCATCTTTCCTGGATTGAGCAGACCCAGCGGATCGAAGACCGCCTTGATCTGCCGCTGCAACTCCAACCCGACCGATCCCAGCTCCCGGGCCAGCCACTCGCGCTTCAGCAGCCCGATGCCGTGCTCGCCCGTCACCGTGCCGCCCAGCTCCAGGCCGAGCGCCATGATCTCGTCGAAGGAGGTCCGGGCCCGCTCCACCTGCTCCGGATCCCGGGCGTCGAAGATCACCACCGGGTGGGTGTTGCCGTCGCCGGCGTGCGAGACCACGCCGATGGTCAGCCGGTGCCGCTCGGCGATCTCCGCGACGCCGTTCAGCATCGCCGCCAGCGCGCTGCGCGGCACCGCCACGTCGTCGATCATCGTGGTACCCATCCGCTCCAGCGCGGGCAGCGCCAACCGGCGGGCCTGGAGCAGCAGTTCGGACTCCGCCCGGTCCTCGGCCGGCACCACCTCGGTGGCCCCGGCGGCCGTGCACAGCGCACCGACCGCGTCCAGCAACGCGCGCTGGTCCGGGCCGTCGAAGGCCACCAGCAGCAGCGCCCGGGTCGACTCCGGCAGGCCCATCTGCGCCATCTCGTTGACCGCGCGGACGGTGGCGGCGTCCATCAGCTCCATCAGCGAGGGCGTGAACCCGGCGGCCATCACCTCGCACACCGCCTGCCCGGCGGCGTCCACCGAGTCGAACTCGGCCGCCAGCACCAGCTGCGGGCCGGGCGCGGGGCGCAGCGCGAGCACCGCCTCGACCACCACGCCGAGGGTGCCCTCGGAGCCGACCAGCAGCCGGGTCAGGTCGTAGCCGGCCACGCCCTTGGCCGTGCGCCGGCCGGTCCGCAGCAGTCGGCCGTCGGCCAGCACCACGTCCAGGCCGAGCACGTACTCGCTGGTCACGCCGTACTTCACGCAGCACAGGCCGCCGGCGCCGGTGCCGATGTTGCCGCCGATGGTGCAGGACTCCCAGCTCGACGGGTCCGGCGGGTAGGCCAGCTGCTGGGCTTCGGCGGCCCGGGAGAGTTCGGCGTTGACCACGCCGGGCTGCACGATCGCGATCCGGTCGACCGGGTCCAGGTGCAGGATCCGGTTCATCCTGGTCAGCGAGAGCAGGATGCAGCCGTCAACGGCGTTCGCGCCGCCGGACAGGCCGGTGCGCGCGCCCTGCGGCACCACCGGCACCCGCAGTTCGGTCGCGGTGCGCATCACGAACTGCACCTGTTCGACGGTCTCCGGGAAGACCAGCACGGCCGGCTCGCCCGCGTCGCAGAAGCCCGCCATGTCGCGGGCGTACGCGCCCGTGACGTCCGGGTCCACCGCGACGGCGCCGTCCGGCAGCCCCTTGCTCAGCCGCTCGACCAACTCACCCACGACAACCTCCACTCGTTCCGCCCGCACTCTCCTCCCCCGCCCCGCCCCCGGCAAGCGTCGCCGGCCCCTGTCGGGCTGTCGGTCGGTTCGGGCACCCTGGTACCCATGCGCGCACCCCGTGTCCAGTGCCCCGCCTGCGGCCGCCCGGTCGCCCTCATGCCCACCCGCCGCACCGGCTACGGCGTCATCCACGACCACAAGCGCGACCGCCGCTCGCTGGTGCTGTGCGACGGCAGCATGCGCCAGCTCCCGCTCAGCGACGCCGCCCTGTGGCAGGACGCGCTGCCCGGCCTGCCCGCCCAGGACGAGGATCCGACGCTGTTCTGACGACCCGTCGGCCCGGGGCTGTTCAGCACCGGACGCCACAGGTAGCGTCCCCGGTGCGACGGTTCGTCCTGGGGGGGCACGACATGGCGTACGACGACGGCACGCGGTACCAGTACCTGGAGTCGCTCGACTCGACCCGGCTGGCCTGGCCCGGGCCGGACGGGCTTCAGCAGGGGTACCAGGACGAGCTGCACCTGCAGATCTTCACCGAGGTGCTGATGACGCTGGCGCTCGGCCGCGAGGTGGTCGTCCCGCAGTCGTACGCGTTCGACTCGTTCGGGTTCCAGCGGGTCGCGGCCACCGTGCTGCGGGCCCGGGACAGCGGCGCTGCGGGCGAACACCCGTTCCGGCTCCACCTGTTCGGGGTGCGCTCGTACGAGGAGGCGGTGGCCGGCATCCTCGCCCAGGCGGTCGATCCGGCCAGTCCGTTCCTGAGCAGCCTGCTGCCCGAGCTCAACGACCCTGCCGGGTACGGGCTCGACCCCGGCGACGTACGGGAGCAGGCCGCCGACTTCGACCGGCTGCTGAACGCCGAGTGGCTCGGCCCGGAACGGGCCGACGGGCTGTCGGTGGTCCGCGACGAGTTCCGGCACCTCCCCCGGGTGGCGGCCCGGCCGCCGGCCCGGCTGTACGCCCTCGGCGAGCTGGTGCTCGCCGCCGTGGACGAGACCTCGCCGATGGGCCGGGCGGTGGCCGGCCTGCCCGAGCCGTACCGGGAGGTGCATGCCACGCTGGCCACCGCGATCCGCCGCCTCGGCGCCGACCGTCCGCACGCGTTCCACCAGCGCAGCCGGCTGCGGCTGCCCCGGCCGTGGCCCGGCGACGCCGCCGGACGGACCCCCGAGGAGATCGTCGGCGGGCCGGAGACCCTCGGCCTGCTGGTGGAGTTCGTCGACACGCTCTACAACCTGATCGTGGTGGACTCCATCGGCGTCGCCGACACCACCCTCAGCACCGGCCAGGGCCGCGACGACCACCGGCTCGCCGCCCGCGCCACCGCCCAGGAACTCGCCCTCGCCCAGTACCGCTACCGGGCCGGGCGGGCCCTCCCGGAACCGGACGACACCGGCTCGGGGCCGCTGTTCGAGGTGAAGGTCGGCGCGGCGGCCGGTCTCGCCGACGAGCGGGTGCGGGCCCGGATGGCGGCGCTGCGCACCGACGCCGCCGACGCGATCTCCGCACTGCTGCGGGCCCGCGCCGAACGCGGCCGCACCGCCAAGTCGCCGTTCTGGCAGGGCGTCGAGCGGTTGCGGGCGGCCGAGGACCCGCTCTCCGCGCGCAAGGCGCTGGACGCCCACCTGGCCCGGGTCGCCGCCGTCCTCGGCGACCGGACCGGGCTGGCCCCGATCGGCGGGCTGGCGGTCGAGCTGGTGCTCACCGCGGCGGGCACGGTCGGCCCCGCACTGGCCACCGAGGTGTGGAAACTGCCCGGGCTGGTCGGCTACCCCGCGATGGCGGCCGGTGCGGTCGGCAACGTGTTGTACCGCAAGGGCAAGGACAGCGTGGCGCGCCGGCTCTCCACCAGACGGCTGGCCTGCGCGCTGGGACGAGTCGTCGATGTGAGGAGCTGACGCCATGACGGACACCGAGCACCCGGACGCCATCCGCCGCACCCGGGAGGTCCTCGCGTACCGCAACCGCTTCGTCGACGTCTACGACGACGAGGTCGCCTTCCCGAGCGGGGCCGCCGGGCACTACCTGAGGATCCGTCACCGCGACGAGGGGCACGGCGTGGTGATCATCCCCGTCCACCGCGACCGGATCGGACTGGTCCGCACCTACCGCTACCCGCTCGGCCGCCTCCAGTGGGGCCTGCCCCGCGGCTTCTCGCAGAGCGCCGACCCGCTGGTCACCGCGCGGGCCGAACTGCACGAAGAACTCGGCGTCCCCGACGCCGAGTTCGAGCTCCTCGGCACCATGACTCCCGACTCCGGCCTGCTCGCCAGCACCGTCGCCGTCGTCCGCGCCACCGTCCGCACCCCCACCGGAACCCCCCTGCTCCCCGACGAAGTCACCGAAACCCGCTGGCTCGCCCTCCCCGACCTCCGCCACTGGATCACCACCGGCCACCTCGACGACGGCATGACCCTCGCCGCCCTCACCCTCGCCCAGGCCCACGGCCGCCTCCCCTGACGGCCCCTCAGCCCCGGGTACGCCGAATGGCCCCCGACCGGAACTGCAGGTCGGGGGCCGTCCTCAGGCGCGGAGGGTGTGGGATTTGAACCCACGGTGGCGCGAGGCCACGACAGTTTTCAAGACTGTTCCCTTAGGCCGCTCGGGCAACCCTCCTCGGCGGAGGCCAGCCTAACGGGTCGGAGCGGGTTCGGTGCACTCCGTTGTGGAGGGGTGGTCAGTTGTCGCCCTTGCGTTCGCCGAGGGTGACGGTGGTCTTGGCGGCCTTGCCCTCGCGGGTGTACTCGACCTCGACCTTTTCGCCGGGCTTGTGGGTCCAGATCTCGGAGACCAGGGTCGGGCCGCTGTCGATGGCGACGCCGCCGAGCTTGGTGATGACGTCGCCGGCCTTGAGGCCGGCCTGGTCGGCGGGGCCGCCGGGGGTGACGGCGGGGGTGTCGCGGACGGGGGCGGTGGCGATCTGGGCGCCGTCGCCGCGGTAGTCGTCGTTGCGCAGGACGCCGAGGATCGCGTAGACGGGGGTGCCGTCCTTGATCAGGGTCTGGGCGACCCACTTGGCCTGGTTGATCGGGATGGCGAAGCCGAGGCCGATGGAGCCGGCCCGGCCGGAGCCGCCGGTGTTGGACTGGATCGCCGAGTTGATGCCGATGACCGAGCCGGAGCTGTCGAGCAGCGGGCCGCCGGAGTTGCCGGGGTTGATCGAGGCGTCGGTCTGCAGGGCGTTCATGTACGAGGAGTTGGCGCCGGTCTCGTCGCCGGAGGCGACCGGGCGGTCCTTGGCGGAGATGATGCCGGTGGTGACGGTGCCTTCGAGGCCGTAGGGCGCGCCGATGGCGATGGTGGCGTCACCGATGGCGACCTTGTCGGAGTCGCCGAGCGGCAGCGGGACGAGCTTGTCCTTGGGCGGGTTGTCGAGGCGGATCACCGCGACGTCGTAGCCCTCGGCGCGGCCGACCACGGACGCGGTGTAGGAGGACCCGTCGGAGAACTTGACGCTGAGCTTGCCGCCCTTGGCGGCGGGCGCGACCACGTGGTTGTTGGTCAGGATGTGGCCCTCGGTGTCGAAGACGAAGCCGGTGCCGGTGCCGGACTCGCTGGAGTTCGAGGCCTTGATGGTGACGGTGGACGGCAGCGCCTTGGCGGCGATCCCGGCGACGGACTCGGGGGCCCGGTCCAGGGTCTGGTGGGCGTTGCCGACGCTGACGGTGGTGCTGTTGTGGCTGGTGCCGCTGCCGCCGTCCTTGCCCGAGACGGAGGCGCCGATCGCGCCACCGGCCAGGCCGGCCACCAGGGCGACCGCCGCGACCAGGGCGACCAGGCTGCCGCGCTTGCGCTTGCCGGAGTCGCCGCCCGGAGCGGGCTGCGGGCCGCCCCACGGCGCACCCGGTTCGCCCGGTCCGCCGAAGCCGCCCGCACCGCCGGACGGGTGCCCCCAGCCGCCCACCGGGTGACCGGCGCCGAACGGGTGCTGGCCCTCGCCGGGAACACCCGGGGCGCCCGGCGTGCCCGGGACCCCGCCCGGCACGTCCTGGGCGAGCGGCGCCACATCCTGGGCGAGCGGCGGCACGGCCGGGGCGACGGCGGTCGGCGTGTAGGGGCTGGGCCCGCTGACGCTGCCGTACGGGTTCTGGAACGGCGGCGGCGCGTCCACCGGAGCCGGAGCCGGAGCGGGGATGGGGGCGGCGGACGGGGCCGCCGGCCCGGCGGGGACCTTCCCGAGCTGCATGGTCTGGTCGGGCACCGGCCCGGCGGGGACCTTCGCGAGCTGCATGGTGCCGTCGGACACCGGCGCGGCGGGCGCGGCCGGGGCCGCCGGCAGCACCGGCGGCGGGGCGTCGAGGTAGGCGGGCGCGGGCGCGGGCGTCCCGGAAGTGGAAGCCGCCTCGGTGCCGGTGGCCTCGGGGGCCTTCTCCGGCGGGGTGGTACCACTCGCGTGCTCGGTGCTCACGGACGACCTCCATCGCTGACAGAACCTTGGGCGTGGTCCGTCGCGCGGGCGGCGCGGCCACAGCCTCGGGCACAGTTTTTCCTATGCCGGATTCGGACACCGTAAGCGGGCCCCTGAAGAAATCATGAGAAGCCTTAGGCCTCGCTGACATGCACATCAGTGGTCCCGCGATGCGGACGCCGTTCCCCCCGGCCTTGGCGTTCCCTCACCTGGAGGCTAGCCTGTCGCTCCTGTAAACCGAAGAACGTCGCGGGAGCTTGGACCAGCCAGGCTGAGAGTGCGCCGGATCGACCGTAGGGCATGGCGGTGACGCCGCCCCGGTCGAGGGGGCGCTGACCGCCGGAACCTGTCCGGGTAATGCCGGCGTAGGGAGTATCGGCCATGACGGCTGTTCCGTCTGCCCCAATTTCCGATCTTGAGACGGCCGTGCGGGCCGAGGCCCCGCTGACCCTCGACACGGCGCCGCCGCGCACGCTGGATTTCCGGGCGCTGTTCGCGTTGTGGGCGAACCTCGGGGTGAGCCTGATCGGGTTCACCAGCGCCGCGACGGTGCTGGGCAAGCAGGGCCACGAGCTGGGCTTCGCCGCCGCCGTGACGGCGGTCGTGGCGGGTACCGCGATCGGCACCGCGATGCTGGCGGTGGCGGCGCTGGTGGGCGCCCGCACGGGCGCGCCGGCCATGGCGGTGCTGCGCGGCCTGTTCGGCACCCGGCTGTCGTACGTGCCGACGGTGCTGAACATCCTGCAGTGCGTCGGCTGGGGCGTGTACGAGCTGACGGTGATCGCCTGGGGCGCCCAGACGGTGGCCGGCACCGAGGGCTGGCGCTGGCTGTTCGTGCTGCTGGCGGGCGTGCTGACGACGGTGCTGACGATCTGGCCGCTGGGCGCGATCGCGGTGCTGCGCAAGTACGTGGCCGTCGCGGTCGGTGTGGCGATGGTGTACTTCACGGTGCAGTTCGCCCGGCAGGGCTTCCCGGACCCGGGCGCGGGCAACTGGGACGGCTTCCTGTCGGCGACGGACGCGGTGATCGCGGTGTCGATCTCGTTCGTCCCGCTGGCCGCCGACTACACCCGGCATGCGCGCAGTTCGGCGAAGGCGTTCTGGGGGACGTTCTCCGGCTACACGGTGGCCCAGGTGTGGTGCTACGTGCTGGGCGTGGTGGCGCTGCTGCAGTCCGGCGGCGACCCGGACCGGATCCTCGGCTCGTTCACCGGCGTGGCGGCGGGCTGGGCGTTCCTGCTGGTGCTGGTGCTGCGCGAGTCGGACCAGTCGTTCGCGAACGTGTACTCGACGGCGATGTCGATCCACAACCTGTGGCCGAAGGTGGACCGGCGGGTGCTGACCGGCGGCATCGGCGTGCTGGTGACGGTGCTGGCGCTGCGGATCAAGGAGTTCACCGACTCGTACTACGCGTTCCTCGGCCTGATCGGGTCGGTGTTCGTGCCGCTGTTCGCGGTGCTCGCGGTGGACTACTTCCTGGGCGCGGGCCGGCGCGGCTGGAACCTGAGCCAGGACGCCCCGGCGCGCTGGGTGATGCTGGCGCCGTGGGCGCTGGGCTTCGCGGTGTACCAGTTCCTGGCGCCGACGGCGGTGGCCGGCTGGTGGACGGACCTGTGGGCGAAGGCGCAGGAGGCGGTGCACTTCACCCCGCAGGCGTGGAGCTCGGCCTCGTTGCTCTCCTTCCTGGTGGCGGCGCTGGCGACCGGCGCGGTGGCGGCCGTGGAGCGGCGCAAGGGCTGACGTCACGTCAAGGGCGAGCTGTTCACCGCGGCGTCGCCGGATCGGAAGCGACCCGCCATCCGGTGCCGCGTAGGCTGGTTGACGTGAACACCCAGCACAGCGCCTCGGCCCCGCTCCCCGCTCCGATCGACCGCTCGGCGGTCAAGGTGATCGCCCACCGGGGGTCCTCCGCCGCCCTCCCGGAGCACACCGAGGAGGCGTACCGGCGGGCGCTGGAGGAGGGCGCGGACGGGCTGGAGTGCGACGTCCGGGTCACCGCCGACGGGCAGTTGGTGTGCGTGCACGACCGCGACATCCGCCGCACCTCCGACGGGCAGGGCGTGGTGTCCACCATGACGCTGGCTCAGCTGTCCGCGCTGGACTTCGGCTCCTGGAAGCACCCGGAGCAGCCGCAGCGCAGCTCGGTGCTGACCCTGGAGCGGCTGCTGGAGCTGGTCGCGGACGCCGGGCGGCGGGTGGAGCTGGCCATCGAGACCAAGCACCCGGTGCGGTACGCGGGCCGGGTGGAGTCCGAACTGCTGCGGATGCTGGGCCGGTTCGGCCTGCTGCCGGCCGCGCCGGAGGAGTCCACGGTGCGGGTGATGAGCTTCTCGGAGCTGGCCCTGCACCGGGTGCGCCGGAACGCCCCGGCGGTGCCCCGGGTGTACCTGTGGGAGCGCCCGGTGCCGCTGCTGGGCCGCACCAGGGCACTGCCGGGCGGCGCGTCGATCGCCGGCCCGGGCATCTCGCTGGTGCGCCGCGACCCGGACCTGATCCGGTCGCTGCGCCGGGCCGGCCACCGGGTGCACGTGTGGACGGTGGACCGCCCCGAGGACGTCGAACTCTGCCTGGAACTGGGCGTGGAGGCACTGATCACCAACCGCCCGGCCGACGTGCTGGCCCAGTTGGGCCGCTGAACGCGGCGCGGCGGGCGCGGGGGCGGGCGGGCACGCGCGCCCCATCGGCGTGACAGAAATACTGAACGGGGTATTTCCTGTCGGTCATTCGGACAAGCCCCCCGACGCGACTGAAGGTGAGACGCTCCTCACCTTTTGCCCGCGGGCCGCGCGGATCTCGTTAATGCCCCGATCGGATCGTCGAACTCCCGTTTCCGACGCATTAACGGCGGGCATCCATCCCTCGGCAGAAGCTGAAGGAGGTCCGGGGGTGGCGTTGATGGTGGCGCGAGCTGTGCCAGTTCAGGCCGGGTCGACCTCATCGGCCATGGCCGTTCCGCATGGTCCGGCCAGTGTTTCGACCGCGCGGCGGAGGCTGCGCAACGATCTCGGTGATCGTTCGATACCGGATGCGGTGATTGACGACGCGGTGTTGATCCTCTCCGAACTGCTCAGCAATTCCTGTCGTCATGCCAGACCGCTGTCGGCCGATGATCCTGACGCGGCGGACAGATCGTCCGGTCGGCGTCCGCACGCCGATGACGACGCGGAGATCGGTACGGTGCTGGTGAGTTGGCGGATGCGCGGGGACGGTCTGCTGACCCTGGAGGTCACGGACGGCGGGGCGACCACCCGGCCGGTGCCGGCCAGCCCGTCGGTGTCGGCGCACGGCGGCCGGGGGCTGAGCATCGTCGGCAAGCTGGCACGGGACTGGGGGGTGCGGCACGCCCCCGGTCAGGTGACGGTGTGGGCGGAGCTGCCGGCGTTCGGGCAGGTGGTGGGCGGCGGGGAGCGGCGCAGCGCCTGAGCCGGGGCCGCGGGCGAAGTAGGCTGCGCGGTGCAAAGTCCGACGTCCCCGGGAGAGCCGCACCATGGCAAAGAAGGCCGCGAAGAAGCAGCCCAGCCAGTCCACCGTCGTCGAGGGCGAGATCCCGGTCGTCGGAGCGCGCGAGGCGTGCCCGTGCGGCTCGGGCCGCCGGTACAAGGCCTGCCACGGCCGTCAGGCGGCGCACGCGGTGCAGGAGTTGGTGCACCGGCCGTTCGAGGGCCTGCCGGGTGAGGCGGACTGGGTGGCGCTGCGCGAGCTGGTGCCGGCCGCCACGGTGCCGCTGACGCTGGCCGCCGGGGTGGCCGAGGAGGCCGTCGGCACCGTCCCGTCGGTGACGCTGGCGACGGTGCTGCCGCTGGCCTGGCCGGCGCTGCGCCGCGCCGACGGCTCGATCCTGCTGGGTCTGCAGACCCAGTCGTCCTCGGGCGACCTGAGCCGTGACCTGGCGGACGCGCTGGAGCTGGCGCTGGCCACCGAGCCGGGCACCCCGGTGCCGGCCCGCCGGACCAACCCGGGCGGCCGTCGCCTGCAGGAACTGCTGGACGTCACGGCCGAGTTCGTGCCCGCCGTGCACACCGGGTTCGAATTCTGGCTGGAGGACGCCGAGTCGGCGACCGGCGAGGTCGCGGCCTCGCTGGAGCGGGCGAACGCCTCGGCGATCCCGACCGAGAAGCTGGCCGGGGTGGACTCCGCGTACTGGTGCGGCACGCCGGACAAGAACCACCTGCGCTGGGTGATGACGGTGCCGGAGGAGCAGTTGCTGGACGCGCTGGCCCGGCTGTCGGCGTCCGGCGAGAGCTCGCTGGGCGAGGGCACCAAGCTGGTCGGCTCGTTCCGGGCGCACGGCCTGACCGTGCCGGTGTGGGACCTGCCGGTGGAGATGACCGCCGCCGAGGTGGAGAAGCCGGCCGTGGAGTTCGCCGCGAAGCTGGCCGAGGCGCTGGCCGCGCCCGCGCCGCTGTCCGCCGAGGAGCGCCGCGCCCGCGCCAACCTGGTGAACCGTCAGATCACCCTCAACTGACAGGGCAGTGTCCGGCGTCACATTTCCGCCAGGTGGCCGAAAGTCCCAAGGGCCTTTCGGCGTGGACAAATTGGCGCGGAGCCGGATCTTTGTTACTGTTTGAACAGTCCGACCGCTGGTGCATCCCCCGTCGCCAGCGGTCGGGCCTTTTTTGTCTCCGGGCCTGCCGCGCAAGGGAGCTGACGCTACGTCAGCAGTAGGGCAGGGCCACCGCGCTGGCGGTGATCAGCCCGCCCAGCAGCGTGCCGACCTCGGGCAGCCAGGGCCGGCCGGAGCCCGGGCGGCGTACCCAGTGCACCGGCCCGGCGCCCGTCCGCGAGGGCGGCAGCACCAGGTAGCCGCCCGGCCCGTGGTAGCGCAACGTGCCCGGCACCCAAGGCCGTTCGGACAACAGCCCGCCGAGCTCCGGCAGCGTGTAGGGCGCGGTCAGCAGCACGAACCGGCCCGGGGTGGCGAGCACCGGGCCGAACGGGACGCCGATCTCGTCCAGGTGACGCAGCAGCCACGGCCCGGCCGCGCGCGGCAGGCTCACCGCGCACAGCGACCGGCCGGTGGCCGCCAGCACCGGCGCGCCGGGCGCGCGCCGCTCCCACCAGTGGCGGACCATCCGCGGATCGGTGGTGGCCGCCTCCAGCGGCGGGTCGCACGGATGCGCGCCGGGCGTCGGGCAGAGCCGGTCCGGGCACGAGCAGGCCGGGCCGCGCAGCGCCCGCGCGCCCGGCACCACCGGCCAGCCGCAGCCGGCGGCGGCCTGCAGCGCGGCGGCCAGCGCCAGCGTCCGGCCGCGGCGGCCCGGCCACCACTGGCCGACCCGCTCGGTCAGCAGCTCTCGGCGGTGTCGGCGCATGGCGGCTCGTTCCTCTCCGCGTGGGTCGGCGTGGGCCGGGGGTGCGGGCGGTGCGGGTGCGCTTCGGCCGGGCCCGCGCTGCGCCGCTGGAACGAGAATCCCCCATACGTCCGGATGGACGCGGGTCGGCCGACACCGGTTCCACCGTACGAGTGAGTGCCCGGCGCCCCGGGTGGCACCTGCGGGGCCGCGCCGTACGATCCCTGGCACATTCGGCCCGCCGCACTCCTGGACATGCCCCGATCGGCCTGTGTACAAGTGGGGGAATCGTGCCGAGTAGTGAGTAAAGACATCGTTTTCGGTCGGTCTCGGGGCTCCTGCGTGACACGTTCCGGATTGTGGGGAGTTGTGACATGACCGACGTCCAGCCGCTGGCGGCCGAAGCCCTGAGGTCCGAGCCGGTGCTGCTGCCGGAACTCGGCGAGGTGCCCTCGGCGGATCTGCAGGACCGTTTGGCCGGATGGCTGTCCGATTTCACCAGCCTCCAGGAGCACGTGGAGCTGCTGGCCCGGGCCGACGGGCTGTCCGGCACCCTCGACGCGCTGCTGGACTCCGGCGCCGCGCTGCTCGGCGCCCGCCGCGGCCTGGTGGTCACCCTGCGGCCCGGGCCGGCCCGCACCCTGGCCCGGCCGGTCGGCCTCGGCCTGGACCCGGCGACGCTCGGCTCACTGGAGACCATCCCGGCCGAGCACGGCCCGTTCGCCGATCTGCTCAGCCTCCCCGGCGCCACCGGCCGGCTGCTGATCTCCGACCTGGCCACCGACCCGTCGGTGGGCCCCCGGTTCCGCGAGATCGCCGCGCAGCTGGGCCTCGGCGCCTGCTACGCGCTGCCGCTGGCCACCGCACGCGAGGGCGCGCTCGGCGCCGCGGCCTGGTTCTACGACGAGCCGGGCCGCCCCGACGAGCACCGCGAGCACCTGGCACGCCGCTACTGCGAGTTCGCCTCCCCGCTGCTGGCCCGCCAGCTGGAGGCCGACCGGGCGGTGCGCGCCACCGCCACGCTGCGCCGCTCGCTGCTGCCCGACCACCTGCCCGCCAGGCCCGGCCTGCGGATCGCCGCCCGCTGCGTGCCCGCCGCGCTGGAGCACGCCGCGGGCAGCGACTGGTACGACGCGGTCCCGCTGCCGGACGACACCCTGGCGCTGACCGTCGGCAGCGTGCTCGGCGGCGGCCCCGGCGCCGGCCCGGGCGCGGGCGCCGGCGCGGCCGCCGCGATGGGCCGGGTGCGGGCCGCGCTGCGCGCCTACGCGGTGCTGGAGGGCGAGGACCCGGTGTCGGTGCTCGGCGACCTGGAACTGCTGCTGAAGACCACCGAGCCGACCCGCTCGGCCACCGCCGTGTACGCCAACATCGACCCCGCCGAGCGCCGGATCGCGCTGGCCGGGGCGGCCAACTGCCCGCCGGTGCTGCTCACCCGGTACGGCGCGAACTTCGTGGAGACCTCGCTGTCCGCGCCGCTGGGCATGCTCAGCTGCTGGGAGGCGCCCGGCGTGGAGCTCACCGCGGAGCGCGGCGACGTCCTGGTGCTGTACACCGAGGGCCTGGCCCGCCGGTTCGGGACCAACCTGCACGCCGGGCAGAGCGCGCTGCGCCGGGCCGCCGCGGACGCCCCGCGCGACATCCGGACCGACCCGGAGCGGCTCTGCGACCACCTGCTGGCCGAGGCCGGCGGCGAGAGCCCGGGCGAGGACGACCTGGTGCTGCTGGCGGTCCGCTTCGACTGACGCCCGGCAGGAACCGCAGGTCGAACAGCCTTTCTTCACTGGAACGGCCCTACGTACCATGGGGGCGACGTCCGCCCTCGCGCCCCGCGACCCGGGGAGTGCGGGGCGGTACCACGCGCGCAAGGAGGCGACGTAGTGACCGAGGACCGCAGCCCGGCGGAGTCCGAGAACCCCGAAGGGGCCGCCGACGGCGAGGAGGAGGAGCCGATCAAGAGCCGCAAGAACGGCCTGCACGGCGAGATCTCCGAGGAGCTCGCCGCGTCCATGCGCTCCGGCTGGGCCGACACCGAGCTGCACGGCCTGCAGCCCGTCGCCCAGGCCCCGTACGCGGCCGAGCGCCGCGCCAAGCTGTCCGCCGCCTTCCCCGGCGAGCGGCTGATCGTCCCCGCGGGCAACCTGCGCACCCGCGCCAACGACACCGAGTACGCGTTCCGCGCCGCCAGCGAGTACGTGCACCTGACCGGCAACCAGACCGAGGACGCGATCCTGGTCGGCGAGCCCGTCGAGGGCGGCCACGACTTCGTGCTCTACCTGCTGCCGCGCTCCGACCGGGAGAACGGCGAGTTCTGGCTCAGCGGCCAGGGCGAGCTGTGGGTCGGCCGCCGCAACTCGCACGCCGAGGCCGAACAGCTGTACGGCCTGCCCGTGCGGGACGTCCGCAAGGCCGCCGAGGAGCTGGCCGCCGTCACCGTCCCGACCCGTCTGGTGCGCGGCTACGACGCCGCCCTGGAGACCGCCCTCGGCAAGCAGCTCGACGCCGAGAAGGACGACGAGCTGACGGTGTTCCTGTCCGAGCTGCGCCTGGTCAAGGACGAGTGGGAGATCGGCGAGCTGCGCGCCGCCTGCAACGCCACCGTCAACGGCTTCGTCGACGTGGTGCGCGAGCTCGGCCAGGCCGTCGCCACCTCCGAGCGCTGGATCGAGGGCACCTTCTGGCGCCGCGCCCGGGTCGAGGGCAACGACGTCGGCTACGGCACCATCGCCGCCGCCGGCCCGCACGCCACCACCCTGCACTGGGTGCGCAACGACGGCGACGTCCGCCCCGGCGAACTGCTGCTGCTGGACGCCGGCGTGGAGACCCACACCCTCTACACCGCCGACGTCACCCGCACCCTGCCGATCAACGGCGCCTTCACGCCGCTGCAGCGCAAGATCTACGACGCGGTGTACGACGCCCAGGAGGCGGGCATCGCCGCGGTCAAGCCCGGCGGGAAGTTCCGCGACTTCCACAACGCCGCGCAGCGGGTGCTCGCCGAGCGCCTGCTGGAGTGGGGCCTGATCGACTCCTCGGTGTACGACGTGGAGAAGGTGCTGGAGCTCGACCTGCAGCGCCGCTGGACCCTGCACGGCACCGGCCACATGCTCGGCCTGGACGTCCACGACTGCGCGCACGCCCGCCGCGAGAGCTACGTGGACGCGGTGCTGGAGCCCGGCGTGGTGCTGACCGTCGAGCCCGGCCTGTACTTCCAGGCCGACGACCTGACCGTCCCCGAGGAGTACCGCGGCATCGGCGTCCGGATCGAGGACGACATCCTGGTCACCGCCGACGGCAACGAGAACCTCTCGGCCGGTCTGCCCCGGCAGGCCGACGAGGTGGAGGCCTGGATGGCCTCGCTGAACGGCTGACACAGCGTCGCCCCGAAGCCCCCGTCCGGCCTGCCGGCGGGGGCTTCGGTGCGCTCAGTGCCGTCGGCCCCACCCGGAGCGGGCGGCGGCGATCACGACAATCTTCTCGAAACGGGCACGACCGGGCGTGAACATGGCTGCTCTCCGGAAAAGGGGTGTGGTGGTGTCCGCGAAGGGCGCTGCCGCTGCCCCCGCGTGCTGACACCCCCATACTCGCGGGCGGTCGCCGCTCAGTTCCAAAGGTTTTCCGCCCCCGTCCGGTCAGCTTGCGGCACCGCCCGTACGCACCCGGTCCGCCCCGGCCCGGCGCGCGGCACGACGGCGGCGCGGGCCGCTACACTCGCCGCGTCCCGCCACCGGCCGCACCTGGAGCACCACATGGCCGAGCCCGTACCCGTCACCATCGGAAAGCGCCCGGCGCCCGTGCACACCGTCGCGGTGTACGCCTTCGCGGGCATGGCCCCGTTCGAACTCGGGGTGGTGGTCGAGGTGTTCGCCCTCGCCCGCCCCGAACTCGCCGGACTGCTGGCCGCCCCCTGGTACGACGTGCGGGTGTGCGCGGAGCGGCCCGGGCACCCGCTGGAGGCGGTCGGCGGCTTCACCCTGACACCCCGGCACGGCCTGGAGGAACTCGCCGCCGCCGACACCGCCGTGGTGGTCGGAGTGCCCGACCCGTACGGGCAGGTGCCGCCCGCCGTGGTCGCCGCGCTGCGCACCGCGCACGCCCGCGGCGCCCGGGTGGTGTCGATCTGCTCCGGCGCCTTCGCGCTGGCCGCGGCCGGTCTGCTCGACGGCCTGCCCGCCACCACGCACTGGCGGTGGGCCGAGGAACTGCGCCGCCGCCACCCGGCCGTCCGGGTCGACCCGGACGTGCTGTACGTGGACAACGGCCAGGTACTGACCAGCGCGGGCAGCGCCGCCGGCATCGACCTGTGCCTGCACCTGGTCCGGCAGGACCACGGCGCCAAGGTCGCCAACACGGTCGCCCGCCGCTTCGTCGCCCCGCCGCACCGGGACGGCGGGCAGGCGCAGTACGTCGAAGCCGCGGTGCGGCCGGTGGACGAGCCCGAGGACGGGGTGGCCCGGTCGATGCGCTGGGCGCTGGACCACCTCGCCCGGCCGCTGACCGTACCGCTGCTGGCCCGGGCGGCCGGCATGTCCGACCGCTCGTACCTGCGGCACTTCACCGCCCGCAACGGGGTCAGCCCGATGCGGTGGGTGGCGATCCAGCGGATCGCGGCCAGCCTGCCGCTGCTGGAGTCGCCGGAAGGCAGCGTCGAGGAGATCGCCGCGGCGGTGGGCTTCGAATCGGCGGCGACGTTCCGCCACCACTTCGGCCGCACCATGCGCACCTCGCCCACCGCCTACCGGCGCACCTTCGGCCGGGCCGCCTGACGGCCCGCCCTCCGACCGCGCGTCAGGACTGCTGCTCGCGCCGGTCGGCGTTGGCGTGGATCGCGTCCCGCAGCCACCCGGCGAGGCCCGGGGCGAGCTGCTCGTAGGTGGCGGTGAACCGCGGGTCGGCGACGTACATGTCGCCGAGGCAGCGGTGCATCTGCGGGGCGCACTCGTAGAAGTTCAGGCCGATGTGCTCGCGGTGCCGTTCGGCGGCGTCCATCGCCTCCGGGCTGTCGGGGGCCGCGCCGGCCGTGAACGCCGCCACCAGGGCGTCGTTGATGGCGTCGGTCTCCTCCTTGATCCGCTCCCAGTCCGCCTTGGTGTACTTCGAGGTCCTCTGCTGGGACTGCTTCCAGGCGTCGGTGTCGCCCCAGCGCTGCTCGGCCTCGTCCTCCCAGCTCTCCTGGTAGTCCTTGCCGAACACCTCGAACTTCTCCTCCGGGGTCAGCTGAATGCCCAACGTCCTTGCCTCCATCGCTCGTTCGACCGCCGCGGCGAGGTCCTCCAACTTCCTGATCCGGTCGCCGATCAGCTCGCGCTGCCGGCGCAGGTGCTCGGTCGGGCTGACCGAGCGGTCGTCCAGGATCGCCGCGATCTCCTCCAGCGGGAAGCCGAGTTCGCGATAGAACAGGATCTGCTGCAGCCGGTCCAGCTCGGCGTCGTTGTACCGCCGGTAGCCGGCCGGGGTGCGGCCGCTGGGCGACAGCAGCCCGATCTCGTCGTAGTGGTGCAGGGTGCGCACGGTCACTCCGGCGAGGTGGGCGAGCTTTCCCACCGTGTATCCGCTCATCGCGCCGTCTCCTCCCTTCCCGCTGCGAACCAGCCTCCGGCCTCACGTCGCGTGAGGGTCAAGTCGGCCCGGCCGGGCGGTCATTCGGACGCGCTGTAGCGGACCAGGTAGCCGGCGAACCGGTCCAGGTCCTCGTCGTCCCAGGAGGTGAAACGGTCGGTGAAGGCCCGCCGCCGCTGCTCGTGCGCCTCCGCCAGCAGCTGCTCGCCGGCGTCGGTCAGGTGCAGCAGCTGCCCGCGCTGGTCGTCCGGGTCGGCCTGGCGGCCCAGCAGCCCGAGCCGCTCCAGCGCGCCGACCTGGCGGCTCACGGTGGACTTGTCGAGCATGAAGTGCGCCGCCAGGTCCGCCGCCCGGCAGGAGCCGCGTTCCTTGACCAGGTCGAGCATGCTGTACGTGACCAGCGAGAGCTCGGGGTGCAGCTGGGCTGCCTTGTGGCGGGCCCGGCGGGCGAACGCGGTGAGCTCGCGCTGAATGGTCTCCAGCGCGGCGTCGCGGTCGGGCATGGCGGTGGCTCCTTCGTCGTGCGGTGTTGCGACCCACCGTAGGGGCACCCGCCCGCCCGCGCCGACCGGCCGGGGCCTACAGCAGATCGTCCAGCTCCCGCAGCAGCCGGGCCTTGGCCCGGGCGCCGACCAGGGAACGGATCGGCTCACCGCCCCGGAAGACCATCAGCGTCGGCATCGACAGGACGCCGTACGCGGCCTGGGTCTCGGGGTTGCGGTCCACGTCCAACTGGACGATCTTCAGCTTGTCCGCCTGCTCCTCGGCGACCTCTGCCAGGACCGGCGCCAGCTGCCGGCACGGCGGGCACCAGTCGGCGGTGAACTTCACCAGTACGGTGCCCTTCGCCGCCAGCACCTCGCTCGCGAAGTCCTGGTCGGTCACCACCTGCACGCCACTCATCGGATCCCCTCTCGTCGTTCAGTCGTGGTCGCGGACCAGCTCGCAGCGCGGCTCCCGGTCCACTGCGGCCAGCGCGTCGCGCGCCGCCTCGGCCTGGGCCAACTGGGTCGCCACCTGCTCCCGGACCTCGCTCAACCGGGCCACCATGGCGTCCAGTTCGGCCAGCTTCGCCCGGTAGACCTCCAGCGAGGCCGGGCAGGAGTCGCCGGCCGGATGCCCGGCCCGCAGGCACTCCACGAACGGCCGGGTCTCCTCCAGCTCGAACCCGAAGTCCTGCAGCACCCGGATCTGCCGCAGCAGCCGCAGGTCCTCCTCGTCGTACGCCCGGTACCCGTTCCCCCCGCGCCGCGCGGGCAGCAGCCCCCGCGACTCGTAGTACCGCAGCGTCCTGGTGGTGGTCCCCGCCCGCTGTGCCAGCTCGCCGATCCGCATGGCCCCGACGCTAGACCTTCACCCCGGCGTCAACGCCAGTGGTGTTCACGTGAATTGCCGGAAAGCGCCCGCCAAGATCGTTTACCCTCGCCTGGTGACCGACCTGACCACGGCCCTGCTCGCGGCCTACGACGAGCACATGCGCGGCCTCGGCCCCGCCCGCGACGGCGAGATCCGGGACGCCGACGGGCCGCTGCTGCGCAAGTGCGGCGGCTTCCGCGGCTTCCTCACCTCGCCCGCCGCCGACCTCGGCCTGCGCGGCGCCGAGCTCGACGCGCTGATCGCCCGCCAGCGGGACTTCTTCGCCGCCCGCGGCGAGAGCGTCGAGTGGAAGACCCGCGGCCACGACCTGCCCGCCGACCTGCCGGAGCGGCTGACCGCGGCCGGCTTCGTCGCCGAGGAGCCGGAGACCGTCCTGATCGGCCTGGCCGCCGAACTCGCCACCCCCACCCCCGCCCCCGAGGGCATCACGCTGCGCCGGGTCACCGCCCGCACCGACATGCGGCGGATCGCCGCGCTGCAGAGCGAGGTCTGGGGCCAGGACTGGAGCTGGCTGGTCGGCGACCTGACCGAGAACGCCGCCGCCGACCCCGAGGGCTTCCTGGTGGTGGTCGCCGAGACCGACACCCCCACCCCCGAGGTGGTCTCCGCCGCCTGGCTGACCCGCACCCCCGGCAGCGAGTTCGGCGGGCTGTGGGGCGGTTCCACGCTGGCCGCCTGGCGCGGCCGCGGCATCTACCGCTCGCTGGTCGCCCACCGTGCCCGCTGGGCCCTCGACCACGGCATTCGCTACCTCCAGGTCGACGCCTCCCCCGACAGCACCCCGATCCTGCGCCGCCTCGGCATGCACGCCGTCACCACCACCACGCCGTACGTCTGGACCCCGCCGGCCTCCGCCCCGCAGTAGGGCGGCCCCCGACAGGGCAGCCCCGCGTGTAGAGAGACGCCGGCCCTGCTCCGACCAGTGGACGCAAGCACCCACCGAGCACGAAGGACGTGGTCCCCGTGAAGTATCTGCTGATGACCTACGGCAACCAGGAGAAGTGGGCGTCCATCTCGGCCGAGGAGTGGACGGCGGCGATCGCCCAGCAGGACGCGTTCAACCAGCGCTACCGCGAGAGCGGCGAGCTGATCGGCGCGTACGGCCTGGGCGACGCGGCCGCCAGCCGGCTGGTGCGCCGCCAGGACGGGCTGCCCGCCGTGAGCGACGGGCCGTACCTGGAGACCAAGGAGTACATGGCGAGCTTCTACCTGCTGGACTGCGAGAGCGAGCAGCGGGCGCTGGAGATCGCCGCCGACATGCCGTGGGCGGACCAGGAACCGGTGGAGCTGTGGCCGATCCTGCACGAGACGCCGATGGCGGACTGACCCGCGTGCCGGCCGACCGGGCACCCGCCGACCAGGACCTGCTGCGCGACCTCGCGCCGCAGGTCCTGGGGGTGCTGCTGCACCGCCACCCCGGCGCCTTCGACAGCTGCGAGGACGCGGTGCAGGAGGCACTGCTGGCGGCCGCGACGCAGTGGCCGCAGCAGGGCCGGCCGGCGAACCCGCGCGGCTGGCTGGTGACGGTGGCCACCCGTCGGCTGGTGGACCTGGTGCGCGCGGACCGGGCCCGGCGCGAGCGCGAGGAGCGGCTGTTCCTGGCCACGCCGCAGTCGGAACTGCTCGGCCGGGCGGCGGACGCCGACCCCGCCGCCGACCGGGACGACTCCTTGGCGCTGCTGTTCCTGTGCTGTCACCCCGCGCTGACCGCGCCGAGCCGGATCGCGCTGACCCTGCGCGCCGTCGGTGGTCTGAGCACCGCGCAGATCGCGGCGGCGTTCCTGGTGCCGGAGGCGACGATGGCGCAGCGGATCAGCCGGGCGAAGCAGACCATCCGGGCCTCCGGCCTGCGGTTCGTGCTGCCGGAGCCGGGCGAGGCGGTGGAGCGGCTGCGCGAGGTGCTGCAGGTGCTGTACCTGGTGTTCAACGAGGGCTACACCGCCACCTCCGGCGAGGACCTGACCACCCCTCGGCTGTCCGACGAGGCGATCCGGCTGACCAGGCTGCTGCACCGGTCGCTGCCCGCCGACGCGGAGGTGATGGGCCTGCTGGCGCTGATGCTGCTCACCGATGCCCGGCGGCCGTCGCGGACGGGTCCGGGCGGGGAGCTGGTGCCGCTGGCCGAACAGGACCGGACCCGCTGGGACGGGGCGGCGATCGCCGAGGGCGTGGCGCTGGTGGAGCGGGCGCTGCCGCACGGCCGGGTGGGCCCGTACCAGCTGCAGGCGGCGATCGCGGCGCTGCACGACGAGGCACCGGACGTGGCGGCCACCGACTGGCCGCAGATCCTGGCCCTGTACGACCTGCTGGTGCGGGTGGCGCCCGGTCCGATGCCGGAGCTGGGCCGGCTGGTGGCGCTGGCGGAGGTGCACGGCGCGGAGCTCGCGCTGAAGGAACTGAACGTGCTGGAGCCGGTGCTCGGCCGGCACCACCGCTTCCTGGCGGTCCGGGCCGAGCTGCTGGCCCGCACCGGCGAGGCGGACTTGGCGGCGGAGGTGTTCCGCCGGGCGTCCGCACTGGCGCCGAGCTTGCCGGAGCGGCGCTTCCTGGCGGAGCGGGCGCGATCGTTGTTCCAGGGCGTCCGGCCCTAGGGTCTGTCCGGTCGATCTTGTCGGATCAGCGTGCGTTGTCGGGCGCCCGGCTGGGAGTGCCGGCGAACCGTCCTCGTACTGGGTGTACTTGGATGGTTTGCCGGTGCTTCCAGCCGGGATGATCCGGCGGCGCGCGCCCGGCAAGATCGGTCGGCCGGACAGACCCTAGGCTCCGACGGCGGTGGCCACCGCGGCGTCGATCGCTCCGTACAGCTCGGAGCGCAGGCCGAGCCGGCTGGCGCGGATTTCGACGGCCTCGGCGACGGCGGGCTGGGCGTAGCGGTCCACGGATTCGCGCACGCCGTTGATCAACGGCTGTCCGGCCAGGCCGAGTTCGCCGCCGATCACGATGGCGGCGGGGTTGAGGCAGTTGACCAGGTCGGCGAGGACGCGTCCGATGGTGCGGCCGGCCTCGCCGAGGACGCGGGCGGCGGCGGGGGTGTCGGTGAGCTCGCCGAGCGGCGGCAGTTCGACGCTCTCGCCGGGACGGGCGCCGGGGGCGAGGACGTGGGCCAGGCGGCGGCGGACCTCGACGACGGAGGCGACGGACTCCAGGCAGCCGCGGTTGCCGCAGCGGCACCAGGTGCCGGTGTCGGGGAGCTGGATGTGCCCGATCTCGCCGGAGATGCCGCTGGCGCCGCGGTAGATGCGGCCGTCGAGCAGCAGTCCGGCGCCGATGCCGGTGGAGGCCTTGACGTAGATCAGGTCGTTGACGGCGTGTCCGCCGCTGTGGGCGCGTTCGCCGCGGGCGCCCATCTCGGCGTCGTTGCCGACGGTGACGGGGAGGCCGAAGAGCCGACCGAGTTCGGCGGCGGGGTCCATGCCGATCCACTGGGAGAGAGTGGAGGGGGCGCGGACCACGTTGGTGCGGGTGTCGAGGGCGCCGGGGATGCCGGCGGCGACGGCGGTGATCGCGTCCAGGGGGTGACCGGCGGCGGCGAGTGCCCGGTCGGCGAGGGTGCGGGCGGCGTCCAGGACCTCGTGGGGGTGGTTGTCGACGTCGAGCTGGGCGGTGGCCTCGCCGAGGACGGTACCGGTGGTGTCGGCGACGGCGGCGGTGACGTGGGTGTGCCCGAAGTCGAGGGCGAGGACGAGGGCGTGGGCGCGGCGCAGGGTGACGGCGGCGGCGCGGCGGCCGCGTCCGGCGGGGGTGGTGGCGGCGGTTTCGCCGGCGAGTCCTTCGTCGATCAGGTCGGTGACGGCGCTGCTGACGGCGGAGCGGGAGAGCCCGGTGAGCCGGCTGATTTCGGCGCGGCTGAGCGTGCCGTGTTCGCCGAGGACGGCGAGCAGGGTGGCCCGGGTGCGCAGGCGGCGGGCCGAGGGTGCCGGGTGGGCGGGGGCGGTCATGCCCGGAACGGTAGCGGACAGCGACCGGATATACACCGTTGAACGGATTATCTGATGGACAACTTGTCCTCTTGACGGAGGAATTGGCCTATACCTATGGTCTAAGAACCCCTGCCGCCCGAGAAAGCCTCCTCAGGTACCGGCACGGAGGTCCCGCCGGGAGAGGAAGGCCGATGGACGCCACTCACAACCGTCACCGCTGGCGCGTCGAGATCCCGCACGCCAACGAAGTGCGCTCCGGCAGCCACCTGTTCATCGTGGACGCCCCCGCCGAGGACGACGCCCGCCGCACCGCCATCGAACGCGCCGAGTCCGCCGAGGCCCGCCGCCACCGCCGCGGCGCCGCCCTGGACCTTGCCCGGGTCACCGTCGTCCACCTCGCCCTGCTGCGCACACACTGACCCTCCCCCGCCCGCTGATCCCCCGACGGCCACCGGCCGCCGGGGGATCGCACTTTCCCCCGCCGGAGCGCACAGCGGGACGGGTGTGACTTCACCGGACCGAATTTGTATGCTTCGCTGAACCTCTACAGCTCTGTAGAAGTTCGGGCCGGCGCTCCACCGGCCACGACGGGGAAGGGTGCGTCATGTCTGCACGCAGGGCGGGGGGCCCGAAGACCGGATCCGGCCGCGGCCGCAAGGTCCGCCGGATCGCCCTGTGGACCACCGCCGGCATCGCCGCGCTCGCCGTCACCGCGGGCGGCCTGGTCTACTACCGGCTCAACGGCAACCTGAGCACCTTCGGCAGCGACGGCATCAGCAAGGACCGCCCGGACGCCGCCAGCGCCGACGCCCAGGGCCGCGTCCCGGTCAACCTGCTGCTGATCGGCTCCGACTCACGCTCCGGCAGCAACCGGGACCTCGGTGGCGGCGACGACGGCGGCGCCCGCTCGGACACCGCGATCCTGCTGCACGTCTACGCCGACCACAAACACGCCGTCGGCGTCTCCATCCCGCGCGACTCGCTGGTCGCCATCCCGCCCTGCCTGCTGCCCAACAAGAACTGGACCAAGCCGCAGGCCGGCGCCATGTTCAACAGCGCCTTCTCGGTCGGCAACACCGAACAGGGCAACCCCGCCTGCACCCAGAACACCGTGGAGAAGCTCACCGGCCTGCGCATCGACCACACCATGGTGATCAACTTCCAGGGCTTCGCCGACATGACCTCCGCCGTCGGCGGCGTCGACGTCTGCCTGCCCAAGCCGGTGTACGAGGGCGACCTCAACCCGAACCTCGGACACCGCGGCAAGCTGCTCTTCGAACAGGGCCACCAAAAGATCTCCGGCCAGGCCGCCCTCGACTACGTCCGGATCCGGCACGGCCTCGGCGACGGCTCCGACATCGGACGCACCAAACGCCAACAGGCCTTCCTCTCCTCACTGATCAAGCAGGTCAAGTCGCAGGGCATGAACCCCGTCACGCTGCTGCCACTGGCCGACGCCGTCACCAAGTCGCTCACCGTGGACGAGAGCCTCGGCTCGGCACAGAAACTCGTCGACTTCGCCATGTCCCTCAAGGACATCGACCTGCACGACATCAAATTCCTCACCGTGCCGTGGCGCTACCAGGGCGAACGGGTCGCCCTGGTGCACCCCGACGCCGACCAGCTGTGGGCCGCGCTCAAGGCCGACCGCACCCTGGACGGCCAGGACGCCTCGGCCGGCCCCGCACCCGCCGACAGCCCCACCGCCGCGCCCGGCCAAAGCACCGCACCGGCCAAGGTCGACGGCACCGGAATCAAGGTCGCCGTCCACAACGGCACCGAGACCGCCGGGCTGGCCGGCAAGGCGGCCGCGACGCTGGAGGCCTCCGGCTTCACCGTCACCGACCGGGCCAACGCCGCCTCCCACACCCACGCCACCACCCTGGTCGAGTACGGGCCCGGCGAGCAGGCCAAGGCCGAGAAGGTCGCCGCGCTGTTCCCCGGCGCCACCCTGCAGGCCGGCAGCCACGCCGGCATCTCCCTCACCCTCGGCGCCGACTACGCGGCCGGCAACGGCACCACCGCCGCCCCGCCGCCGCTTCCCACCGGCCCGCTCCCCACCAGCGTCAGCCAGGCGCGCTCCGCCGACGACGACACCTGCTCCGACCTCACCTAAGGCTGACCGGCACTCGACCACCACGGGGGACAGCAGCGATGAACCCGCTCACCGGCCACGGCCCCACCCAGCAGGACCGCGCCGACTTCGAATACGCCCTCGGCCGGGCACTCGCCGACCCCGCGGTGCGCGCCGCACTCGCCGCCGACCCGCCACGGGCCGCCCGGCTGCGCACCCTGGCCCGGCAGCGCACCACGGAGATCCTGGCCGCCGCCGAACCCGAGTACCTGACGTACCGCCGGCTCCGCGACACCGCGCCCACCGAACCCGGCCCCGCCGCCGAACCCGGCGAACGGCTGTCCGGCTGGTTCGGCGCGCTCGCCCTGGTGGTGCCGATCGTCACCGGCAGCGCCGCCGCCGTGTTCTTCCTGCTCGGCGCCGTCATCGGCCTGTCCCGCCCGCACGCCGCGCTCGCCGACACGCTGCGCACCGCCGCCTGGTCCACCGTCGCCGCCGCCGTCGCCAGCGCCGTGATCGGCCTGCTCGGCCTGCTGCTCAGCGCCTCCCGCCAGCGCGCCGCGCCCCACGCGCAGCCGCAGCACACCCAGGACCTGTCCGCCGCCCGCACCGCCTGGCGCACCGCCCTGCTGCACCGCGGACTGATCCCCTTCCTGCTGACCGCCCCGGACACCACCGGCCCACAGCCGCCGGACGGCTGAAGACCGGGGCACACACCGTCATGCCGCACTCGTCGGCACACCGATCCGGGCGCCGGCCCGGAACGGGAACAACGGGGCACCGGCGTGGAGTTCGGCCGCCAGCGACTCCTCGGCCGGGTACGCGCCGAGGGCCGGCGGCGGCTCGCCGACCAGGCGGTGCAGGCGGTGCAGGCAGTGCAGGCGGTGCAGGCAGTGCAGGCGGTGCAGGCGGTGCAGGCGGTGCAGGCGGTGCAGGCGGACCAGCAGGCCACGCAGAGCGGCGTGCAGCCACAGCTGCCCGGCCACCTGGCCGGCCTCCCAGAGCAGCAGGAAGGCCGCAGCGGCGTACAAGGTCTCGTAGACGGCGGCCAGTTGACGAGCCGCCGGGCCTTCGGAGGGTTCGGCCATCCGGCGGTGCAGCTCGTCGCCGACCGCCAGCACACCCCCGGCCAGGGGGCGAATCTCCCCGTCGGCGCGGTCCAGCGCGGGCCCGGCGAGCAGCCGGGGAAGCACCTGGACGGGGCTGCACCCGCTGCGGGAGCGGGCGCTCCGGCCCGACGGCAAGTGTGGCCGGGCCGTTCGCGCCGGGCAAGGGAGGACGGGAGGGCGGCCGGCTCAGCCGGTCAGCCAGTTGAGGAACTGGCTCCAGCGGCCGGGCCTTCCGGCGGGCGCCTCCTGCTTCGGAGCCGGTTCCGGTTCCACCGCCACCGCCACCGCCACCGCCACCGCCACCGGCGGCATCGGCTCCCGCGCCATTGGCTCTCGCACCATTGACTCTCGTGCCGCCGGCTCCCGCGGCATTGGCTCCCGCGGCGTGAACCGGCCCGGCAGGGCGGCCAACGCACGGTTGAACGGGCCCGGGCGCCAGCTCAACAAGGCTGCCGGGACGGCCAGTTCGAGATCCGGCAGCTGCAACAGGTTGTCCAGCGCGGTCATGGTGATGTGCAGCGCCGGGTCCTTGGACGGGCAGGCGTGCGGCCCGGCACTCCACGACAGGTAGGCGCGACTGCCGGCCTGGCGCTGCGCAACCAGCTCCGGGCCGGTGTTGGCGGCGGCGAAGCCGACCAGCACCAGATCGCCGGCCCGCACCCGCTGCCCACCGAGGTTCAGGTCCGTCACCGGGTAGTGCGGCGCCAGGTTGGTGATCGGCGGGTTGTCCCACAGAGTGTCGTCGATCGCCTCGTCGGTGAGACCGCCGCCCTTGAGGTAGGTGTCGTCGGTGAGCCGCCGGTGCAGGGTGTTGCCGATCAGGTTGCCGAGCCGTTCGGCCCCGGCGCCCAGCATCAGGGCCAGCTGGTGGACCATCTCCTCGTCCGTGAAGCGCTGGTGATGCCCCATCAGCCAGCTGGCCACATCGTCGCCCGGCCGCTCCCGCTTGAGCGCGACGAGTTCGCCGACCGCACCGAACAGCATCTGGGCGGCCTGCTCGGCGGTCGCGTAGTCGGTGACCAGCGTGGCCTCCACCCCGGGCGCCAACTCCACCGGCGCCGCCGCCCCGAACCGCCGCAACCGCTCGTAGTACCCCTGCGGATCGGCGGCGAACTCGGGCCCGTACAGCGGCACCCGCCCACCCTGGACCGGACACCCCGCCATCGCCTCGTGAAGTCGTACGTCCATCGCCCCGGCCTCCTCCTCACAGGCGCACACCTCGGCCGACCGCGCATGCCACCCGCGCACCCATCGCCACACCGGAGCGGAACTCCCGTCTTCCTAGCACTACTTGATGCACCATCACCCCTCGTCTCCTTCTGAACCGACCGCATGAATCCCCGGGCCCCGCAAGCCACCTCACCGCACCCCGGGCGCGGGGCCGCCGATGCCGGACCTGTTCGCCTTCGCCGCGCCCGCCCCACAGTGGACATATGCCATCTCCGGCCGCCTGATCAGCGCTGATCCGTTGTAGTTCCTTTACAGGCCGGATCAAGGTGCCATGACGTCAACTACCGGACGCACTGCCGATGTCCGGCCCGCACACCATCCCGGCCCTACCACGCGAACCAGGACACGAGATCGGAAAACGCCGAAACCACGGCGGCCGGACCTGCCGCTACCGACACTGGATCGTATGGAAACCGAAGACACCCCCGCCGTCCACCGCGAAATCCACGACGCCGGAAACAAGGACACCCTGCCCGGCACCCTGGTGCGCTCGGAGGGCGACGACCCGAGCACGGACGAACTGGTCAACAGCGTCTACGACGCGCTCGGCAGCACCTTCGACTTCTTCCGCGAGGTGTACGGCAGGAACTCCATCGACGGCAAGGGCAGCCCGCTGCGGGTGACCGTCCACTACCGCGAGAAGTTCGCCAACGCCTTCTGGGACGGCGAGCGGTTCGTCCTCGGCGACGGCGACGGCGAACTGTTCCGACTGCGCCCGCACGAGATCCTCGACGTCGTCGCGGCGGGCCTGGCCCAGCAGATCACCGCCCCGCTACTCCTGTCCGTCAAGGACCCCGGCGCGCTCGCCGTGTCCATCGCCGACGTCTTCGCCTCCCTCGTCAAGCAGTACGCACTCGGCCAGAGCGCCGACCAGGCCGACTGGCTCCTCGGGCTGGGGATGCTCGCCCCGGGCGTCAAGGGCAAGGCCCTGCGCTCACTGGCCGCTCCCGGCACCGCCTACGACGACGACAAGCTCGGCAAGGACCCACAGGTGGCCCACACGAACGACTACCACGACATGCCGATCTACCGCGACAACGGCGGCGTGCACATCAACTCGGGCATCCCCAACCGCGCCTTCCACCTCACCGCCACCGCCATCGGCGGCAACGCCTGGGAGAAGGCGGGCCGGATCTGGTACGACGCCGCCACCGGCGGCAAGCTCTCCAACGAGGCCACCTTCACCGACTTCGCCAAGCTCACCGCGACCGTCGCCGAAGAGCTCTACGGCACCGGAACCGAACTGGACGCCGTCAACACCGCCTGGAAAACCGTCGGCGTCCTCTGACCTCCCCCCGTCGGGGTGGGGGCCGGGGTCTGCACGCAGTACTCCTGCTTGCCCCAGATGCTGTCGCAGTACTGCCAGAACTTCATGTGCCACTCCGGCCCCAGCAGCCGCAGCTCCCGGGGCGGCCGGCGGCACGGCGGGGTGGGAGATTGTCGTCCTCGCCGACGGCGGCAAGCCCGCTGAACCACTCGCGCGCTATTCATGCGCACCTACGACCAGGCCGCGTTCACCCCGCTCGCCAAGGGCCGGATCAGGGCACAAGTTCCCAGCCAGGAGCGGCATGCGGCTCGGCCGCAGGTCCACCCCCCGAAAGCCCGCGACACCCCGAGCCAAGCCCATGGCCCAAAAATCCAAATCGGACAACAAAAAAGCCCCAGGCCATTTGGCCTGGGGCTTTCTGCTGGAGCGGGCGACGAGAATCGAACTCGCGCTCTAAGCTTGGGAAGCTCATGTTCTACCATTAAACTACGCCCGCAGCTGATGACCCGTCAGGGACGGATCGATCAAGCACCACTGTACCCCATCGAGTGGGGTGGGAGTGCAGGGTTCGGGGTGGCGGCGAGCCTGGTGGGGGGGTGTCCGGTTGGTCCCCTAATGTGACGGCTTTCGGCGGATGTGTGGGAAGGGGACCGATGGAGCAGCGCACTCTGGTTCGTTGTGCGGAGGGGCATCTGTTCGGGACGGTGGCGTTTCCGATGCAGCAGTTGCAGGCGGGGCGGCTGGGGCCGGGGCGGTTGTTGCGGTGTCCGCGGTGCGGGCGGTTGCGGAGTTCGGTGCGGGCCGATGTGTCGGAGCTGTCGGCGGCCCAACTGTCGCGCGGGCTGCGGGCGTAGACGGTGCGGCCGCCGGTCCGGGCGGCGGTCGGGGCAGGTCCGCGGGGCGGGTGCTTTTGGGTGGCCCGCCCGTGGCACGTACCCTCGGGGGCGTGCTGCTCTCCGACAATGACATCCGTAGCGAGATCGACAAGGGGCGGGTCGTCATCGACCCGTTCGAGCCGGCGATGGTCCAGCCGTCGAGCATCGACGTCCGCCTCGACCGGTTCTTCCGGGTTTTCGAGAACCACCGCTACCCGCACATCGACCCCTCCGAGGAGCAGCCGGACCTGACCCGGCTGGTGGAGCCGGAGGGCGATGACGCGTTCATCCTGCACCCGGGCGAGTTCGTGCTGGCGTCCACCTACGAGGTGATCACGCTGCCGGACGACGTTGCTTCGCGGCTGGAGGGCAAGTCCAGCCTGGGCCGGCTCGGCCTGCTGACGCACTCGACCGCGGGCTTCATCGACCCGGGTTTCAGCGGCCATGTGACGCTGGAGCTGTCGAACGTGGCGACGCTGCCGATCAAGCTGTACCCGGGGATGAAGATCGGCCAGCTGTGCCTGTTCCGGCTCTCCTCGCCGGCCGAGCACCCGTACGGCTCGGAGCGTTATGGCTCCCGCTACCAGGGTCAGCGCGGCCCGACGCCGTCGCGGTCGTTCCTGAACTTCCACCGCACCGAGGTCTGAGCCGCTTCAGCAGAGCGCACGGACAGCAAGGAGGGCCGGCCCCGCAGTTCGGGGCCGGCCCTCGCCATGTGCGGGGCGCGGGGTCAGGCGCGCTTGGGGCTGGTCCGGGCGACCAGCTCGGTGCCGTCCGCGGAGAGCGTCAACTCGGTGCGCAGCTCGGCGAGTTCGCCGAGGTGGTGGAGGTGGGTGCCGCCGCAGGGAATCTCCGCGGCGCCGTCCGGGAGCTCGGCGTGCCAGCGGCGGCGGGCGGTGAGTTCGGGGCCGGGGACGTCGATCCGGACGGCCGCGTCGGCGGCGACCCAGGCGGCCAGGCGGGCGTTGACGTCCTCGGTGAGGGCGGGCAGCGCGTCGGCGAGGGAGGGGAGTTCCTCGGTGGCGTCGACGGTGAAGCCCTTCTTCTTCAGCGACTTGCCGATCCGGTAGGTGTCGGTGCTGGCTTCGGTGTCCATCACCGAGGTGTCCATGGCGAGGCTGTCGAAGTCCGGGTGGCCGAAGGCGTCGGCGCGGCCCGGGTCCTTGCGCCAGCGCGGCGCGAGCGCGGCGTTCAGGGCGAGCGCCAGCAGGTGGCAGCCGGTGTGCGCGGCGGACAGCAGCGCGCGGCGCTCGGCATCGACGGCGAGTTCGGCGGTGTGTCCGACGGCCTCCGGGCCGAGCGCGCCGGCGGGCAGCACGTGCAGCACCAGCCAGGACCAGTCCTCGTCGCCGCGCCGGACCGGAATGTCGGCGCCGGCCGCGAACTCGCCGGCCGGGCCGTGGCCGCCGGTGAGGCAGTCGACAACCGGGTGCGTGGCGCCGTCAACGGTGAGGGTGCCGAGGTCGGCAGGCTGGTCGGGCCAGGTGTGGTCGACCGGGTGGAACGGGGTGGCCTCGGTGACCACGGCGGTGCGCCCGTCCGGCAGGGTGTGCACGGCGAGGATCGGCGAGGCGCCGGTCACCGCCCCGGCCGGGAAGCTGACGTGGGTGGTGGGCAGGCTCATGCGCGGGCTCCGGACGGGATCTGAGGGTGGGCCGAACACCCCACCCTACAAAAATCCCACCATCCGGACGGCCGGGGCTCCGCGGCGATCGGGGCTCAGCCCAGCGTGGGCAGCTTGATCAGCACCAGCAGCGCGATCAGCTGCACCGCCGCCGCGCCGGCCGCCTTGCCCCAGGGCAGGTCGTGGATCCGCCTCACCAGGATGGTCAGCAGCGCCGCGCAGCCCACCCAGGTCGCCCAGCCGACCGCCTGTACCACCAGGTTGTCGGCGGGCAGGAACAGCGCGAGCAGCAGCCGCGGGACGTCGGTGGTCCAGCTGACGAGGACGGCCAGTCCGATCGTCGACTGCCAGGGCCCGTCGCCGCCGAACTGCCGGGCCAGCGCGTAGGTGACGGCGCTGAGGATGCCGCCCGCCACTGTGAAGCCGACCGCGGCCGCGGCGATCGCCCACAGTGCGACCGCGAAGGTGGAGTGCACCACCTCGTCGTAGGTGCTGTCGAGGGCGAACACCGCGAGCACGCCGTACAGCAGCGACACGCTCAGCGCGGGCAGCCACACCTGGTGGTCGCGCATCCGGTCGAAGGTGGCGCTCGGGCGGCGGTAGATCCCGGCGAGCAGCTCCCGCCAGGGCAGCCGGGGCCCGCCGAGGTGCGGCGCGGCCTGCCCGCCGGCCCGGTAGACGGCGACGTTGTCCTCGACCGGGTAGCCGCCCTGCTGGTCGTACTGCTGGTCGTACTGCTGCTGGTAGTAGCCGTCCGCCCCGGCGTTCGCGCCACCGTACGGGTCGTACGGGGCGCCGTACGCCCCCTGGTGGGCCCCGTCGTCGTACGGCTGCTCGCCGATCGCGAAGGCCCTGGTGTGACCGGGCTGGTCGCCGGGGTGCGCGGGCGGGGCGGGGTAACCCGGGCTCGGGGCGGGGTAGCCGGGGGTCGGGGCGGTGAAGTACTCGGGGCCGCCGGTGGGCGCACCGCGGTACGGGTCACTCTGCGGGGTGCCCGGTTGGGGTGCCGTCCAGCGCCGGGGGTCGGCTCCCCGTCCGTCGTCGTGTCGATTGCCAGCCACGGCACGACGGTACCCGCAACGGCCGACCCCTGGCCGGGTGATCATGACGGTGCGACCGGATTGCAGCCGTCCTGTGACGCGGCCGCGCGGGCCCGGAAACGGCGCACGGCCGCGCCGTCGGCGGGTCTGCCGAGGGCGCGGCCGTGCGGGGCCGTAGGAGGTCAGCCGGCGACGCGGGTGCCGGGCGCGTGCACCGCGGCGGCGTTGCTCAGGCCGGCCTCGCAGCCGCCGGGGCCGGCGGAGCGGCGCACGGCGCCGATCGGCAGGCGGGTGCCGCAGGCGATCCGCAGGCCGTTGGAGAGCTCGTTCTCGGCCTCCAGGACGGCGCCGTCGCCGATCACCACGCCGTCCAGCGAGCAGCGCTCACCGATCTCGGCGAAGGCGCCGACGATGGAGTCCTTGACGTACGCGCCGGCCTTGATCCGGGCGCCCTGGAGCACCACGCTGCCCTCGACGATGGCGCCGGCGGCGATCTCGGCGTCCGCGGAGACCACGGTGCCGGAGCTGAGCACGGCGGCCGGGTCGACGTGCGAGCCGGTCAGCAGCAGGGCCTCGCCGGTCGGGCCGGGGACGGCCGGGGAGTCGACCTTGCCGAGCACCAGGTCGGCGGAGCCGCGGACGAACGCGGCGGGGGTGCCGAGGTCCAGCCAGTACGAGGTGTCGACGACGCCGCGCAGCAGGGCGCCGGTGGCGAGCAGTTCGGGGAAGGTCTCGCGCTCGACGGAGACCTCGCGGCCGGTCGGGATGCGGTCGATCACCGAGCGGGTGAAGACGTAGCAGCCGGCGTTGATCTGGTCGGTGACGATCTGCTCGGGGGTCTCGGGCTTCTCCAGGAAGGCGAGCACCCGGCCGTTCTCGTCGGTCGGCACCAGACCGAAGGCGCGCGGGTCCGCCACTCGGGTGAGGTGCAGGGTGACGTCGGCACCGGAGGCGGTGTGCTCCTCGCGCAGGGCGGCGATGTCCAGGCCGGACAGGATGTCGCCGTTGAAGATCAGCACCGGCTCGTCGGGGCCGCAGGTCAGACCGGCCGCGGCGTTGCGGATGGCGCCACCGGTGCCGAGCGGCTCGTCCTCGGTGAGGTAGACCAGTTCGAGGCCGTACGGGCTGCCGTCCTTGAAGTGGTCGACGAAGACGTCGGCCAGGTACGAGGTGGCGAGCACGACGCGGGTGACGCCGGCGGCGGCGGCACGGGCCAGCTGGTGGGCGATGAACGGGACGCCGGCCACGGGCAGCATGGGCTTCGGCGTGTGCGTGGTCAACGGGCGCAGCCGGGTGCCCTTGCCGCCGACCAACATGATCGCCTCGGTCATGTCCTATCTCCCCTGGTCAGATTCCGGCGGCCCGGCTCGACAGGGTCCGGTGCGCTCGCTCGGTGACTGTGTCGGGCCAACCCAAGGCGGCCTTCGACGGAACCGGCTATTTCCCGGCCCCGCCGCATACTCTATTTGCTCGAACAGCGTGTCAAACCCACTGCCCCCGCCGGGCAGGTGTGCGGGCGGGGGCACGCCTTGGGGCAGCAGCCAGGAACGTTCGGCGGCCGTTCGGGCGTCGGTTCCGCCGGTCGGGGCTGCCACTGTCCGCCCGGCCGCCGGTGTCGCCGTGCGCGGTCGGCGGGCCCGTCGCGGGCGGCGGTGGCCCGAACGCCCGGACCCCGGAGCCGCAACGGGCGTCCGGGGTCCGGGGAGTGGGGTGGCGTCAGGCCTGGACGGGCTCCGCCTCGGCGGCGGGGGTGGCCTTGACCGACTCCAGCAGCAGCTGGGCGACGTCCACGACCTTCAGGTGCTCCTTGGCGGCACCCTCGTTCTTCTTGCCGTTGACCGAGTCGGAGAGCATCACCAGGCAGAACGGGCAGGCGGTGGAGACGATGTCCGGGTTGAGGGACAGCGCCTCGTCCACGCGCTCGGTGTTGATCCGCTTGCCGATCCGCTCCTCCATCCACATCCGCGCGCCGCCGGCGCCGCAGCAGAAGCCGCGCTCCTTGTGGCGGTGCATCTCCTCGTTGCGCAGGCCGGGCACCTTGCCGATGATCTCGCGCGGCGGGGTGTAGACCTTGTTGTGCCGGCCGAGGTAGCACGGGTCGTGGTAGGTGATCAGGCCTTCCACCGGGTTGACCGGCAGCAGCTTGCCCTCGTCGATCAGGTGCTGCAGCAGCTGGGTGTGGTGGATGACCTCGAAGTGGCCGCCGAGCTGCGGGTACTCGTTGGCGATGGTGTTGAAGCAGTGCGGGCAGGTGGCGACGATCCGCTTGGTCGGCGCGTCCTCCAGCGCGGCGTTCAGGGTCTCGACGTTCTGCGCGCCGAGCATCTGGAACAGGAACTCGTTGCCGAGGCGGCGCGGGGAGTCACCCGTGCAGGTCTCCTCCTTGCCGAGGATCGCGAACTTGACGCCCGCGGTGTGCAGCAGCTCGGCGAAGGCCTTGGTGGTCTTCTTCGCCCGGTCCTCCAGGGCGCCGGCGCAGCCGACCCAGTACAGGTACTCGACCTCGGCGGGGTCGATGTCCTCGCCGATCACCGGCACCTCGATGCCGGTCTCCTTCTTCAGCTCCTTGACCCAGTCCAGGCGCGCCTTGGTGGCCAGGCCCCACGGGTTGCCCTTGTTCTCCAGGTTCTTGAGCATCGTCCCGGCCTCGGTCGGGAAGCTGCTCTCGATCATCACCTGGTAGCGGCGCATGTCGACGATGTGGTCGACGTGCTCGATGTCGACCGGGCACTGCTCGACGCAGGCGCCGCAGGTGGTGCAGGACCACAGCACGTCCGGGTCGATGACGCCGCCCTCTTCGGCGGTGCCGATCAGCGGGCGCTCGGCCTCGGCGAGGGCCTCGGCGGACACGCCGGCGAGCTGCTCGCTGGAGGCCTTCTCGGCACCTTCCATGTCCTTCCCGCCACCGGCGAGCAGGTAGGGGGCCTTGGCGAAGGCGTGCTCGCGCAGGCTCATGATCAGCAGCTTGGGCGACAGCGGCTTGCCGGTGTTCCAGGCGGGGCACTGCGACTGGCAGCGGCCGCACTCGGTGCAGGTGGAGAAGTCGAGGATGCCCTTCCAGGAGAAGTGCTCGACCTGCGAGACGCCGAACACCGCGTCGTCGGCCGGGTCCTCGAAATCGATCGGGGCGCCGTTGCTGGTCATCGGGCGCAGGGCGCCCAGCGCGGTGCCGCCGTCATCCTCGCGCTTGAAGTAGATGTTGAAGAAGCCCAGGAAGCGGTGCCAGGCGACACCCATCGACGGGTTGATGCCGATGGTGATGGCCCAGGCGAACGAGATGCAGATCTTCAGCATCGCGAACAGGTAGATCAGGTTGACCAGGGTGCCGTGGGCGGTGCCCTGGAACGCGGCGACGATCGGGTACGAGATCAGGTACGTCGGGTCGTAGGAGGTGACGCCTTCGAGGGCGCCTTCCAGACCGCGCAGCATCATGATGCAGATGCCGATGCCGAGGATCGTGTACTCGACGTAGAACGCCTGCCAGGCGATCGAGCCGGCGAACCGGGACTTGCGGCCGGACCGGGACGGCAGGCTGAGCAGGCGGATCACGATCAGGGTGGCGATGCCCAGCGTGGTCAGGGTGCCGATCAGCTCGACGAAGATGTTCCACACCAGCCAGTGGCCGATGACCGGCAGCGCGAAGTCGGCGTCGAAGAGCTGGCCGAAGGCGTTGACCAGGGTGAGGATCAGCGAGAAGAAGCCGACCGCGACGAACCAGTGGGCGACGCCGACCACGCCCCACTTGTTCATCCGGGTGTGGCCGAGGAACTCCTTGGCCACGGTGGCCACGCGCTGCGCGGGCTGCCCGAATCGGGTGCTGTCGGCGGAGCCGGTGCGCACCACCTTGTAGATGTACAGCGCCGCCCGGGCGGCGAGCGCGGTGCCGATCACGAAGGTGACCAGCGAGATGACGATCGCTGCTAGCTGCATCGGCTCTCCGTCTTCAGCGGCTTCCGGTCCGGGTTCTCCCCAGCCTTTCCAAGTCTCCCCCCAAGAGTGTACTGGTCGGTAACTTTCAGGGGTGACGCGCCGGACATTACCGCGCGTTAGCACCCGCCCAGAAGATGTTCAAGGTATGGCGGCAGTCACTAAGCCCAGACTCACCCGTCCGGAGCAGCTCCGAGCCCTGCTCGGAGCGGGTCACGAGATAAGCGCTCAGTAAAGTTGAGCTTCATCGACTCAAAGCTGTTGACGGTTCCGGATCCCTCATGCATCCTTGAGCCTGTACTGCTCAACTTCTCCCCGGAGGTATTCACGATGGCACGCGCGGTCGGCATCGACCTCGGTACGACGAACTCCGTCGTCAGTGTTCTTGAGGGCGGTGAGCCCACGGTCATCACCAACGCCGAGGGTGCTCGGACCACGCCGTCCGTCGTCGCCTTCGCCAAGAACGGCGAGGTGCTCGTCGGCGAGGTCGCCAAGCGCCAGGCGGTCACCAACGTCGACCGGACCATCCGTTCGGTCAAGCGCCACATGGGCACCGACTGGAAGATCGGCATCGACGGCAAGGACTTCACGCCGCAGCAGATCTCCGCCTTCGTCCTGCAGAAGCTCAAGCGGGACGCCGAGGCCTACCTGGGCGAGACGGTCACCGACGCCGTCATCACCGTCCCGGCGTACTTCAACGACTCCGAGCGCCAGGCCACCAAGGAGGCCGGCGAGATCGCGGGCCTGAACGTCCTGCGCATCGTCAACGAGCCGACCGCCGCCGCCCTGGCCTACGGCCTGGACAAGGACGACCAGACCATCCTGGTCTTCGACCTCGGTGGTGGCACCTTCGACGTGTCGCTGCTGGAGATCGGCGACGGCGTGGTCGAGGTCAAGGCCACCAACGGTGACAACCACCTCGGCGGTGACGACTGGGACCAGCGCGTCGTCGACCACCTGGTGAAGGTCTTCCAGTCCGGCCACGGTGTCGACCTGTCCAAGGACAAGATGGCCGTCCAGCGTCTGCGCGAAGCTGCCGAGAAGGCCAAGATCGAGCTGTCCTCCTCCTCGGAGACCTCGATCAACCTGCCCTACATCACGGCCTCCGCCGAGGGCCCGCTGCACCTGGACGAGAAGCTCACCCGCTCCCAGTTCCAGCAGCTGACCGCCGACCTGCTGGACCGCTGCAAGGTTCCGTTCCACAACGTCATCAAGGACGCCGGCATCCAGCTGTCCGAGATCGACCACGTGGTCCTGGTCGGTGGCTCCACCCGTATGCCGGCCGTCGCCGAGCTCGTCAAGGAGCTGACCGGCGGCAAGGACGCCAACAAGGGCGTCAACCCGGACGAGGTCGTCGCCATCGGCGCCTCCCTGCAGGCCGGTGTGCTGAAGGGCGAGGTCAAGGACGTCCTGCTGCTCGACGTCACCCCGCTGTCCCTGGGCATCGAGACCAAGGGCGGCATCATGACGAAGCTGATCGAGCGCAACACCACGATCCCGACCAAGCGCTCCGAGATCTTCACCACCGCCGAGGACAACCAGCCCTCCGTGCAGATCCAGGTCTACCAGGGCGAGCGCGAGATCGCGGCGTACAACAAGAAGCTCGGCATGTTCGAGCTGACCGGCCTGCCGCCGGCCCCTCGCGGCCTGCCGCAGATCGAGGTCACCTTCGACATCGACGCCAACGGCATCATGCACGTGGCCGCGAAGGACCTCGGCACCGGCAAGGAGCAGAAGATGACCGTCACCGGCGGCTCCTCGCTGCCGAAGGACGAGGTCAACCGCATGCGCGAGGAGGCCGAGCGCTACGCGGAGGAGGACCACAAGCGCCGCGAGGCCGTGGAGACCCGCAACCAGGGCGAGCAGCTCGTCTACTCGACCGAGAAGTTCATCGCCGACAACGCCGACAAGCTCCCGGCCGACGTCAAGACCGAGGTCGAGTCCGCCATCGGCGAGCTCAAGGAAGCCCTCAAGGGCGAGGACATCGCGGCCATCCGCACCGCCACCGAGAAGGTCTCCACCACCGCCCAGAAGCTCGGCGCGGCGCTGTACGCGCAGGCCGACGGCGCGGGTGCGGCCACCGGTGCGGCCGGTGCCGGCGAGGCCGGCGCCAAGGACGACGACGTGGTCGACGCCGAGATCGTCGACGACGAGAAGCCCAAGGGCGGTGTGGCATGACGGAGAAGCCGCAGGGCGAGCAGCCCGGCGACGACTCCGCCGCCGAGGAAGCCGTGCTGAAGGCCGCCGAAGAGGCTGTCGCGGGCGCGGGTGCCGAGGAGCTGGCCGCCGCCAAGCGCGAGGCCGTTGAACGCACCGCCGACCTTCAGCGTCTCCAGGCGGAGTACCAGAACTACCGCAAGCGGGTCGAGCGCGACCGGGCCACCGTCCGGGAGATCGCGGTCTCCAGCATCGTGGAGTCGCTGATCCCGGTGCTGGACGACATCGGCCGGGCCCGCGAGCACGGCGAGGTGACGGGTGGCTTCAAGTCCGTCGCCGAGTCGCTGGAGACGGTCGTCGCCAAGCTCGGGCTGCAGCAGTTCGGCAAGGAGGGCGAGCCCTTCGACCCGACCATCCACGAGGCGCTGATGCACAGCTACTCGTCGGACGTCACGGAGGACACCTGCGTGCAGATCCTCCAGCCCGGGTACCGGATCGGCGAGCGGATCATCCGCCCGGCGATGGTCGCGGTCGCGGAGCCCCAGCCGGGCACCCAGACCGCCGGCGAACCGGACGGCGACAAGGCTGACGGCTCGTCCGACAGCTGAGTAGAGTCCCTGAGCGCTGCGGAGTCGTACGTCGTCCAGTACGGCGGCCGGCTCCGCAGCGCCGTATTACGGCTCTGCACAACAGCACGCTTCACCAACAGACTTCAGGATTGATTACGGGAGGTGGCGGTCAAAGGCCATGAGCGCTAAGGACTACGTGGAGAAGGACTACTACAAGGTCCTCGGCGTGCCCAAGGACGCCACCGCCGCCGAGATCAAGAAGACCTACCGCAAGCTGGCCCGGGAGTTCCACCCGGATGCCAACAAGGGCGATGCCAAGGCCGAGGAGCGGTTCAAGGACATCTCCGAGGCGTACGACGTGCTCTCCGACGAGAAGCGCCGCAAGGAGTACGACGAGGCGCGCTCGCTGTTCGCCGGCGGCGGCTTCCGGCCGGGCGGCGGCGCGGGCGGCGCCGGCGGCTTCGACTTCGGCGACCTGTTCAACGGCGGGGCCGGCGGCAGCGGCGGGCTCGGCGACGTGTTCGGCGGCCTGTTCAACCGCGGCGGCCGGCAGACCGCGCAGCCGCGCCGCGGCGCGGACGTCGAGACCGAGGTCACCCTGAACTTCGAGGAGGCCGTGGACGGCGCGACGGTGCCGCTGCGGATGACCTCCCAGGCCGCCTGCCGGGCCTGCGCCGGCACCGGCGCCAAGACCGGTACCACCCCCCGGGTCTGCCCGACCTGCGTCGGCGCGGGCACCGTCAGCCGGGGCCAGGGCGCGTTCGCGCTCTCCGAGCCCTGCCGGGACTGCAAGGGCCGCGGCATGATCGTCGACGACCCGTGCACCGTCTGCCACGGCAGCGGCCGGGCCTCCTCGGCCCGCACCATGCAGGTCCGGATCCCGGCCGGCGTGCAGGACAACCAGCGCATCCGGCTCAAGGGCAAGGGCGCCCAGGGCGAGCGCGGCGGCCAGCCCGGCGACCTGTACGTCACTGTGCACGTCGACTCGCACCCGGTGTTCGGGCGCAAGGGTGACAACCTCACCGTGACGGTGCCGGTCAGCTTCCCCGAGGCCGCACTCGGCGGCACCATCGAGGTGCCGACCCTGAACGGACCGGCCGTGAAGCTCAAGCTGCCCCCGGGCAGCGCCAACGGCCTGACCATGCGGGCCCGCGGCAAGGGCGCCACCCGCAAGGACGGCACCCGTGGAGATCTGCTGGTCACTGTCGAGGTCGCCGTACCCAAGATCGTCAGCGGCGACGCCCTGAGCGCACTGGAGCAGTACCGCGAGGCCACCGCCTCGGACGACCCGCGAGCCGCCCTGTTCAAGGCGGCGGAGGGAGCGTGAGACCCCGATGAGTCCCCACCCCGACAGCCCGCGCGGCGCCGAGGGCCGGATCGGCGCCGGCATCGGCGAGGGCCTGCCCGGCGCGGGCCGCCGCCCCGCCGGCCCGCCGACGTACATCCTCACCGAGGACACCCCGGTCTACGTGATCTCGGTGGCCGCCGAGCTCTCCGGTCTGCACCCGCAGACCCTGCGCCAGTACGACCGGCTCGGCCTGGTCTGCCCCGACCGCACCGCCGGGCGCGGGCGGCGCTACTCCGCCCGCGACATCCAGCAGCTGCGCGAGGTCCAGCGGCTCTCCCAGGACGAGGGCATCAACCTGGCCGGAATCAAGCGGATCATCGAACTGGAGAACCAGGTCGCCGCGCTGCAGTCCCGGGTCTCCGAGCTGGTCGACGCCCTGGAGGGCGCCGCCGCCACGCTCCAGCAGCGCGAGGCCGCCGTGCACGCCTCCTACCGCCGCGACCTGGTGCCCTACCAGCAGGTCCAGCAGTCCAGCGCGCTGGTGGTCTGGCGTCCCAAGCGCTGAATCCGGCCCTCCGGTCACCGACCGCCGGCACCCCGATCCGACGCGGGGTGCCGGCGGTTCGCGGTTCCGTGAGAGAGTTCCCCTGGATCGAATCCGGAGGGTCGGACCGGGCCGTCCCTCCAGCTCTTCGACAAAAGACTTGCCGCCTGGAATCCTGACAAGGAGGATCCCCGGTGTGATCGAAGCGACGGCGAGGAGCCGCAAATGAGTGGAAAGGCTCCATTCGGCTCCGTGGCGGCGGGGACGACCACGGTCCTGACCGCGGAAGCCCGTGACCTGTACCTGAGGGTGGTCCGGGCCGGCGGGCAGCACCCGCAATCAGCCGCCGACCCGGTGGAAGCGGCGGCATTGGCCGAACTCGTCGGACTCGGACTGCTGGTTCCGGACACCACCGAGGCCGGCCATCTGATCGCAGTCGACCCGACCCAGCTCGCCGCCGGTTTGGCAAATACCTGGCAACGACAGGCTTTGGACCTGCTGTCCCGGACGATTTCCCTGCCGACCGAATTCCACGACCTTTTCCAGGCGTACCACTCGCCCGCCGACCTCGGCGGCTCGATCGAGTACGTCCGCGGGAAGGTGCTCATCAATCAGAAGATCCAGCAGTACGTCGATTCCGGAATGAAGGAGGCGCTCGCCCTCCAGCCCGGTGGCCCCCGCCCGCCGGAATTGCTGGATGCCACCTTCGAGCGCGATCTCAGCAGCCTGAGCCGCGGCACCACGATGCGCACCATCTACCACGCGAGCACCCGCTACCATCAGCCCACCCGCGATTACGTCGCCAAGCTGACCAAGGCCGGCGGGCAGTACCGCACGCTCGACGAGCCGTACGGCCGGCTGATCGTGCTCGACCGCCGCCTCGCCGTCATCCCGGTGGGCGACGACATGGGCCTGGCGGCGTTCATCCACGAACCGGCCATCGCCGCCTATCTCACGGACGCCGTTTTCGAACCGAGTTGGAACCGGGCGCTCACCTTCGACGGCGATCGCTCCGTACCCCAACAGGTGGTTTCACGGCTGCGCCAGACCATTATCGAACTGCTACTGGCGGGCACGAACCACCGCGTCATAGCGCGACGGCTCGGCATCAGCGAACGAACTCTGGCACGCCATATCGCGGAAATGCGGGAGGACTACAACGTCGACTCCCTCTTCCAGCTCGGTTACGTACTCGCCCAGGCGTCGGCCGCCTCCCAGCTCCCGGGCGAGTGATCGGACGCGCCCCCGGTCTTGTGGTCATCCCGGCATCCGTACGGCCTTATCGGCCGCCGGACTCGGTCCCCTGTCCGGGACGCCACAAGCACACCGAATGACTCAGGCCCAGCCGATGTCCAGAGCGGAAGCCGCCGTGGACGCCTTCGCGACGGCGCCGTTTTCCGCCGCCGTTCCCGTGTTGGAACCGCTGAGCGCGACACCGGCCAGAACCGCCGCGCCGACTGCCAGCGGAATCAGTGCCTTCCGGACAAAACGCCTCATGCGAGACATACAACCTCCCCTGTCCCCGTTCTTGTCGTTGAACCGAATTCGAGGCTCAATCGGCACCAATAGTGCCGCAGTTCGCTCAACTCCGCCAAGAGGCCAGGCTGCCCCGGTGCGTCATCTCGCTGCCAGGCATCCACATGCCACCGGACAACCCTGGACGCAACCGCAGGTCACGATGGACGATCAGTTCGCTCTCAATGGGCCGGCAAGCCGACCACACTTGCCAATGCACCATCAATTCCCAGTTCAACAATGCACCCCAAGCTTCAGCTTGAGCAGCCACTGACCACACCGCCGCCGGCACTCGATCATCCGGACGGCCTGTCCCCGGAGCTGACAGATGAGAGAGTCCGAACTGCAGCACCAGACGTCCGCGAGCAGCGAAGGGCGGCGCGCACGGGTCTTCCTCGCCGCACCCCTGATGCGGCTGACCGGGCCGGCGGACAGCGTGGTGACGCTGGCCAGCCGCACCAGGCTGACCACCCTGCGGAGCACGCTGCTGCGCAGCGGGGCCGCGGTGTACAGCGCCCACCACAGCGACGCGTGGACGGTGGCCGGCCGGGCGCCGGAGCAGCGCGTGCCCTCGGACTTCCGGGCGATGCAGAGCGCGGACCTGGTGTTCGCGTACGTCGGTGCCCCGCTGTCCGCCGGGGTCAGCCTGGAGCTGGGCTGGGCGTCGGCGCTGCGCAAGCCGATCGTGCTGCTGGTGGACGAGGCGATCACCCACAACCCGCTGATCGCCACCATCGAGCAGGTCTCCCCCGTGCTGCCGCTGGTGTTCGACGACACCTGGTCGCAGGAGGCGCTGCACCACACCGTGGAGACCGCGCTGGACTGGGCCGGCATGGCGCTGTCGCTGCGCAGCGGCTTCTGGACCGCACCGGGCGAGCAGTTCCCGCGGACGCGCCGCGAGCACGCCGGCCCGTACGGCTTCTGGTCCCCGGAGATCGCCACCGGCTGACGGCCGGTCAGCCCGCCGCCGGGCCTTCGGACGCCCGCATCTGCCAGCCCAGTTGGAACAGCGTCTCCGCGTCGTGCAGTTCGCGCAGCCGGGAGATGTGACCCGCCACGGTCCGCTCCGACAGCCCGAGGCGGGAGGCGATCGAACGCTGCGTCAGCCCCTGGGCGAGCAGGCGGCCGACCTGTTCGTGGACCGGGACGACGCTCTCGCACTCGCGGTCGGCCGAGCGCCAGCGGACCCGCTCGGCCCGCTCCCAGTCCCGCTCGAAGGCGGCGACCAGGAACGCGACCACCGCCGGGTCCTCGACCAGCGCGGCGCTGGAGTTGTCCGCCGCCGCCGGGACGACGGCGACCCGGCGGTCGTAGATCGTCATCCGGCTGAACGGCTCGCTCAGCGTGCGGAACCGTCCGCCCCACCCGGTGACGGCCTCCGCCCAGCGCACCGTGGCCTCGTCGAGCAGCGCGGCCGGCTCGTAGACCGTGCGCAGCACGGCGCCGCCGGTCAGGAAGCAGCGGACGCGCTCCAGGGAGTCGGCCTGGAGGTCGCCCGGGAGCATCCCGCCGGGGTGCAGGGCGAGCACCTCCTCGGCCGCCTCGCTCTCCAGCTCCCGCACCCGCTCCCGGATCCGGTCGGTGCGTTCGACGTGCTGCACCACGCTGGAGCGGTCCGCGCGGCGCGGGGTGGCGTCGTAGGCGCGGGTGAGGTCCTCCAGCAGGGCGGGCATCTCCTCGGCGCGCAGCAGCATCCGGGTGCCCTCGGCGCGGAGTTCGGCGCTGATCCGGTCGCCGACCGTGCGGGGGTTGACCGCCGTCAGCGACTGGTCGGCCACGTCGTGCGCCAGCAGCCCGAGTTCCAGCAGCCGCAGCACCCCCGCCGAGTCCTGTTCGACCGCCTCGCGGAAGGCCACCCGGCCGCCCTGGTCCAGGATCTGCTGGTACAGCCGCCGCTCGGGCCCGGTCGGCAGGGCGGCTCCGTTCGGCTCGCTCACAGGTCCCACTCCTTCCGGGCCGCTCCGGTGCGGCGCCCGGGCGGTCGGTTCCGATCGGTCATTGAGGCGCTCCGCGCAGCTGCCAGCCGAGCTGGAACAGGGTCTCCGCATCGTAGAGCTCGCGCAGCCGGGCGATGTGGGCGGCCACCGTCCGTTCCGACAGGCCGAGCCGGGAGGCGATGGCGCGCTGGGTGAGGCCCTGGGCGAGCAGGGTGCCGACCTCTTTCGGGACGCCGGTGCCGCGCGGGCGGCCGGCCAGGGCGTGCCAGTCGATCCGGGCGGCGCGTGTCCAGTCCCGCTCGAACAGGTCGATCAGGGTGGCCAGGACGGCCGGGTCCTCGACGAAGGCGGCCTGGTTGTCGTCCGGTGAGGCGCTGATGATGGCGATCCGCCGGTCGAAGATCAGCATCTTTCGGAACGGCTCGTCCAGGACCCGGATCCGCTCGCCGGCGGCCGAGACCGTCGCGGCGTAGTCGGCGGTCGGCGGATCGGTGAGCGCGCCCGGCTGGTAGAGGGTGCGCAGGGCGATGCCCCGGGCCAGGAAGTCCAGCGAACGCGTCAGGGCCTGCCGCATCTGCCCGACCGGGCGGGCGCCGCCGGGCTGGGCGGCGATCGTCTCCTCGTGCATCTCGGACTCGATCTGCATGATCCGGTGCCGGATCTGCAGACGGTGGTTCACCCGCTCCACCGCGTGCGACCGGTCGGGGCGGCGCGGGGCCTGGTCGTAGGCGTGCACCAGGTCCTCCAGCTGGGCCGGGGCCCGCTGCGAGCTCGCCAGCGTGCGGATCGCCGCCTCCCGCAGGCCGGCGCTCAGCCGGTCGGCCAGCGCACGGGGGTTGACGGCGCTCAGCGACTCGTCGACGGCGTCATGGATCAGCAGGCCGAGTTCGATCAGCCGCAGGGTGGCGGCGGCGTTCTGCTGCATCGCCTCACGGAACATCACCTGCCCGCCCTGCTCCAGCACGTGGCGGTACAGCGCCCGCTCGTGCTCGTCCGGCAGCCGGTCAGCCACGCGCGCCGTCCCGCATCAGCCAGCCGAGCTGGAACAGCGTCTCCGCGTCGTAGCGCTCGCGCAGGCGGGCGATGTGGGCGGCGACGGTGCGTTCGGACAGGCCCAGGCGGGAGGCGACGGCGCGCTGGGTGAGGCCGGTGGCGAGCAGTTCGCCGATCCGGCGGGGGGTTTCGGGGAGCTGTTGGCCCGCCAGGTCGCGCCAGGGGACCCGGACGGCGCGGGCGAAGTCGCGCTGGAAGACGGCGACCAGGTGGTCCACCACGGCGGGGTCCTCGATGAAGGCGGCGGCGAGGGTCTCGGTGGACGCGGAGATGACCGCCACCCGCCGGTCGAAGATCATCATTCGGGCGAACGGCTCGTCCAGGACCCGCAGGCGCACGCCCCAGCCGGTGGCCTCGGCCGCGTAGGCGACGGTGTGCGGGGCGTGCCGGGTGAGTGGCTGGTAGAGGATGTCGATGACGGCTCCGCGGGCCAGCGCCTTGTGCAGCCGGGAGCTGTCCTCCAGGAACTCGGGAGGGCGCGGTCCCGGCTGGGCGGCCAGGCCCTCCTCCCGGTAGGCGGCCTCGATCTCCAGCAGGCGGAGCCGGACCTGCTGGACGCTGGCCAGGTGGGCGATCCCGGCGACCGGTTCGGTGCGCCGCTGCGCGGCGTCGTAGGACTCGGCCAGCTCGTCGAAGCCGGCCGCCGTCCGGTCGGCCCGGGCGAGCAGGCCGGTGCCGTGCTCCCGCAGGGTGGCGCCCAGCCGGGTGCCGACCACGCGCGGGCTGACGGCCGCCACCCAGCCGTCCACCACGTAGTGCTCCAGCAGCCCCAGCTCCAGCAGCCGGGCGGCCGCGTGCGCGTCCTGTTCCACCACCTCGCGCAGCGAGACCCGGCCGGCCCTCAGGACCGCGAGGTAGAGCGCCCGTTCGGCCTCGGTCGGGGGGACGGTGTCCGGTTCAGTCACGGTCCTCGCCCCCGCGCATCAGCCAGCCGAGCTGGAAGAGGGTGTCGGCGCCGTGCTGGTCGCGCAGGCGGGAGATGTGGGCGGCGACGGTGCGTTCGGACAGGCCGAGGCGGGTGGCGATGGCGCGCTGGGTGAGGCCGGTGGCGAGCAGCCGGGCGACCTGGTCGGCGGCGGTGCGGGTGGGGGCGGTGTCCAGCAGCAGGTCCCAGCGGACGCGTTCGGCGCGGCCCCAGTCGCGTTCGAAGCCGGCCACGATCATCGCGACGGTGGCGGAGTCGAGGATCAGCGCGGCCCGGCTGTGGTCCTCGGCGGCGGGGACGACGGCGGTGCAGCGGTCGAAGACCATGGCGCGCTGGAAGGGTTCGTCGAGCAGCCGGATCTCACCGCCGGCCTCGGTGAAGGCGGCGGCGTAGCGGATCGCGGCGGGGTCGGCGAGCATGCCGGGCCGGTACAGGGCGCGGATCCGGCAGCCGCGCCGCAGCACCGGGAGCTCCTGGTGCAGCGAGGCGTCCAGGACGCCCGGGGGGACCTCTCCGGGCTGGGTGGTGAGGGCCTCCTCGCGGCAGTCGGCGGCGAGTTGGGCGATCCGCCGCCGGATGTGGTCGCGGCCGATCACCTGGATGTCGCAGCCGGCGGGTTCGATCGGGCGGGAGTGGCTCTCGTAGGCGGTGATCAGCGGGTCGAGGCGGCCGGGCAGGCATTCGGCGCGGTTGAGCAGGCGGGCGGCCTCGGTGTTCATCCCGGCACCGAGGCGCTCGGCGACGAAGCGCGGATCGACGGCCAGGTAGGCGCCGTCCAGGCCGTCGGAGACCAGCAGGCCGGTGCGCAGCAGTTCGGCGAGCGCGGGCCGCTGCGGGTCGGTGATCCGGTCGGCGGCGATCCGGCCGCCGACGTCGAGGATCTTCAGGTAGAGGCGTTGGGCGAGGTCGTCGACCGGTGGAGGTCCGGGGGCGGGGTCAGCCACGTCCGCCGCCTCTCATCAACCAGCCGAGCTGGAACAGGGTTTGGGCGTTGTGCAGTTCGCGCAGCCGGGAGATGTGGCCGGCCACGGTGCGTTCGGACAGGCCGAGCCGGGTGGCGACGGCGCGCTGGGTGAGGCCCTGGGCGAGCATCCGGCCGACCCGGTGGGTGACGGTGCGGGTGAGGGTGCGGCCGTCGAGGCTGTTCCAGTGGACCTGGTCGGCCCGGGCCCAGTCGCGTTCGAAGCCGGCCACCAGGTAGGCGATGGCGGCGGGGTCCTCGACGAAGGCGGCGCGGCTGTGGTCGTCGGCGGCGGGGATCACGGCGATCCGCCGGTCGATGACGATCACGCGCAGGAACGGCTCGTCCAGGACCCGCAGTTGGGCGCCCTGCTCGGCCATCGCGGTGGCGTGCCGGACGGCGCTCTCCTCGGTGAGCGCGACCGGCTGGTAGAGGGTGCGCATGGTACCGCCCCGGCGGAGCATCAACTGGTCCTGGGTGTGGGCGAGTTCGAGGACGGCGGGCGGGCGCAGGCCGGGCTGGGCACTGAGCAGTTCGAGCCGGCAGTCGGAGATCAGCTGGGCGATCCGCAGCCGGATGCTCTCCTGGCCGTCCACGTAGACCGCCTGCCGGGCCCGGTCGGCGGGCCGGGGGACGGCGTCGTAGGCGCGGGCGAGCGGGTCGAGGGCGGTGGGCAGCCGGTCGGCGTCGAGCAGCAGCCGGGTGGCCTGGGCGCGCAGGTCGGCGCCGAGGCGTTCGGCGACGGCGCGCGGGCTGACCGCGACGTAGCACCCGTCGATGCGGTTGGGCATCACCAGCCCGATGGCCACCAGCTGCTCCAGCAGGGCGCGTTGGCGTTCGGGGGCGAAGTCGGAGCCGGGCAGTTCCGGCTCGTCGAGCGGAATGCGACCGCCGGCGTTCAGGATGGCGAGGTACAGCCGGGAGGCGTCGTCCTCCGGGAGTGTGTCGTCCGGGTCGGACTTCGGGTGGTCCGCAGCCACGTCGAGCTCTCCTGCCGTCTTCCTCCGTTGCGGATGATGATCTCAGCAGGGCCGGCCGGCTCGGCGGCGGGAGTCCCCGCAGACGGGCGTGTCCCCCGGGGCGGGCGCCAAAGGCACCCGGGACCCGGAGGACCCGCTCGTGTCACGCCAAGCGTCAAGGCGCTTTCGGCGAGGCGGAGCAGCAACGCCTCACCGATACCGATCCGTCGGCCATCACCACACATGGCGTCCGGGCCGGTGCTCTTCCCCCCGTTGCGCAGATACGAACGCACCTGTCGCCCCCCACACGAAGAGCAAGTCGCCGGCTCGGGCTGCGGCGGCCCGGGACGACTTGGCGTGTCTACACCCTCACAGCGCGGGGAACGCCGAACAAGTGCTCTCCGGCTGCAGGTTCCCGCAAGTGCAGGAACCTGCAGCAAACCACCCGATCGAGTGACCGAAATCCTCTATTTCTCGACATTGCCCCCCTCCCCGAACAGGCATTCGGCACGCTCCGCGACGCCGCCGGGCCGGTGGCGTCACGGAGCGCGGAAATGTCACTGCCGTCGCCGAGAATTCCACAATCCTTCGCCGAATCCACCGATCCGGAATGGCCCGCACCCGGATCACCCGGCCCGAATGGGCCCTCGACGGGCAGGCCCTACGGGAGCCGTCCGGCCCGCAGCCCCGCCAGGGTGCGCACCGAGGCCACCGCCCAGGCGGTGAACAGCAGCAGCCACAGCGCGGCGGCCAGCCCCGTGAAGCCGCCGAACCCGGTGTGCCGGGCCAGCGCGGACGCGCCGGTGACGAGCGTGCCGACCGGGAAGGTGAACGCCCACCAGGTCATCGCGAACGGCATGCCGGCGCGCAGCGCCCGCAGGTTGGCGACCAGCGCCACGGCCAGCCACAGCAGCGCGAACCCCATCACCGCGACGCCGTAGACCTCCGCCAGGCCGCGGGCCACCGCCGCCCCCTGCGGCCCGGCGCCCGGCAGCGCGAGCGGCAGCGCGTCGGCGAACTGGTGGACGGCGGTGGTGGACTGGCCGAGCGGGCCGAGCACCAGGAACAGCGACGGCGTGAGCACCACCGTGGGCAGCTTGCTGTGCACCAGCCCGCCGAACACCACCGGCAGCAGCGCCAGCGTGGCCAGCAGGCTGGCCCCGAACATCGCCACGCACCCGTACAGCAGCGCCTGCCGGGCCGCCCCCTCCGGCAGGTGCGGCACCAGCGCGGGGCCGAGCGCGGCGGCCACCATCGGGGCGACCACCGGCAGCAGCCAGGTCGGGTTGGCCTCCAGCGCGGACAACCGGTGCCGGGTGATCATCAGGTACGGCAGCCCGGCCGCCACCACGAGCGCGTACAGCGTCCCGGCGCTCCACAGCAGCACGTCCAGCGCCAGCCCGGCCCGCTCGCCGATCACCGGCCCGCCGACCGCCAGCGCGCCGTAGCCGACGGCCAGCAGCGCCATCGGCGGGCAGCCGTAGAACACCGCGGCGGACGGCTCCTCCAGCAGGGTGCGGCGGGCCTGCTCGCGGTGGCGCACCAGGTGCACGGCGCGGGCCGCCAGCAGGACGGCGAGCAGCAGCAGCGACAGCGTCCACACCGCCTCGGCGAGGACGAGCCGGCCCGGCAGGTCGATCGGCAGCGCGGCGGCGCCGTTGCCGGTGATCGCGGTGCCCATCACGGCGGCGTACCAGTTGGGCCCGAGCTTGGACAGCGCGGGCGGGCCGGGGGGGTGCGGGCGGGTCTTCGGCGCGAGGAGGGTTGCCATGGCACCACCGTCCCCGGGCGGGTGGGGCGGCGGTAGCGGGGGCTCCGCTATGAGGACATAGCCTGGGCCTATGGCTCTCTCCCCGCACGTCCCGGAACTCGGCGCCCTGGAGCTGCTGCTCGCGGTGGCCCGGCTGGGCAGCGTCGGCCGGGCCGCGGCCGAGCTGGGCGTCAGCCAGCCCGCCGCCAGCGCCCGGATCAAGGGGATGGAACGGCAGATCGGGGTGGCCCTGCTGGAGCGCTCCCCGCGCGGCTCCCGGCCCACCGAGGCGGGCCGGCTGGTGGTCGAGTGGGCCCGGCAGGTGGTGGAGGCCGCCCAGGCGCTGGACGCCGGGATCGACGCGCTGCGCGAACGCCGGGACGCCCGGCTGCGGGTGGTAGCCAGCCTGACCGTCGCCGAGTACCTGATGCCCGGCTGGCTGCTGGCGCTGAACGAGGCCAGCCCGGGCACGGCCGTCACGCTGCGCACCGCGAACTCCGCGGACGTCGCCGCCCGGGTGCTGGCCGGGGAGGCCGACCTCGGTTTCGTCGAGGGCACCTCCACCCCGCCCGGCCTGTCCGGCGCGGTGGTCGCCGCGGACCGGCTGGTGGTGGTGGTCTCCCCCGAGCACCGCTGGGCCCGCCGCCGCACCCCCGTCACCGGCCCCGAGCTGGCCGCCACCCCGCTGGTGCTGCGCGAGGTCGGCTCCGGCACCCGGGAGGTGCTGGAGGAGGCCCTCGCCCCGTACGGCGGGCCGGCCGCGCCCCGGCTGGAGCTGGCCTCCTCGACGGCGCTGAAGGCCGCCGCGATGACCGGCGCCGGCCCGGTCTGCCTGAGCGAGCTGGCCGTCACCGAGGAGCTGGCCACCCGCCGACTGGTCGCCGTCCCGCTGGCCGGGCTGGATCTGCAGCGCCCGCTGCGCGCGGTCTGGCCCGCCGGTCAGCGCCCGGCCGGGCCGGCCCGGCTGCTGCTCGGGCTGACCCGCGGGGCGGCGGCCGGGCAGGCTCCGAAAAAAAGTTGAGCGGAATAGACTCAACTTAGTGCATGCTGTAGTCAGCAGACTTGGTCACGAGGCCGAGGTCCCGAAGACGAGAGGGGTATGCCCGCAGTGGACGCCAGTAAGTTCACCAGCAAGACGCAGGAGGCCCTGTCCTCCGCCATCCGCCAGGCCGGCGCCGCGGGGAACCCCGACGTCAAGCCGGTGCACATCCTGCTGGCGCTGCTCGACCAGCCGGAGGGCCTGGCCCGCCCGCTGCTCAAGGCCGTCGCGGCGGACGCGGCGCCGATCGCCGCCGAGGCCCGCCGGCAGGCCGCCGCGCTGCCCGCCGCCCAGGGCTCCACGGTGGCCGCCCCCCAGCTCGCCCGGGACACCCTCGCGGTGCTGGAGGAGGCCGGCAAGCGCGCCGCCGATCTGGACGACCAGTACGTCTCCACCGAGCACCTGATGGTCGGCCTGGCCGCCGAGGGCGGCGCGGTCGCCGACCTGCTGAAGCAGCACGGCGCCACCCCGAAGGCCCTGCTCGCCGCGTTCAAGGACGTCCGGGGCAGCGCCCGGGTCACCTCGCCGGACCCGGAGGGCACCTACAAGGCGCTGGAGAAGTACGGCTCCGACCTCACCCAGGCCGCCCGGGACGGCAAGCTCGACCCGGTGATCGGCCGCGACCAGGAGATCCGCCGGGTGGTGCAGGTGCTCTCCCGCCGCACCAAGAACAACCCGGTGCTGATCGGCGAGCCCGGCGTCGGCAAGACCGCCGTGGTCGAGGGCCTGGCGCAGCGCATCGTCGCCGGTGACGTGCCGGAGTCGCTGCGCGGCAAGCGCCTGGTCGCGCTCGACCTGGCGGCGATGGTCGCGGGCGCCAAGTTCCGCGGCGAGTTCGAGGAGCGGCTGAAGGCCGTCCTGAACGACATCAAGGACTCCGACGGCCAGGTCATCACCTTCATCGACGAGCTGCACACCATGGTCGGCGCGGGCGCCGGCGGCGACTCCTCGATGGACGCGGGCAACATGCTCAAGCCGATGCTGGCCCGCGGCGAGCTGCGCATGGTCGGTGCCACCACGCTGGACGAGTACCGCGAGCGGATCGAGAAGGACCCGGCCCTGGAGCGCCGTTTCCAGCAGGTGCTGGTCGGCGAGCCCACCGTCGAGGACACCATCGCCATCCTGCGCGGGCTCAAGGGCCGTTACGAGGCGCACCACAAGGTGGAGATCACCGACGCCGCGCTGGTCGCCGCCGCCACCCTGTCCAACCGGTACATCACCTCCCGTTTCCTGCCCGACAAGGCGATCGACCTGGTCGACGAGTCGGCGTCCCGGCTGCGGATGGAGATCGACTCCTCCCCGGTCGAGATCGACGAGCTCCAGCGCGCCGTGGACCGGCTGCGGATGGAGGAGCTGGCGCTGGACAAGGAGTCCGACCCGGCCTCCGTCGAGCGGCTCGGCCGGCTCCGCCGCGACCTGGCGGACAAGCAGGAGCAGCTCAGCACCCTCAACGCCCGCTGGGAGCAGGAGAAGAAGTCGCTGAACCGGGTCGGCGAGCTCAAGGAGCGCCTCGACGACCTGCGCGGCTCCCTCGACCGCGCCCAGCGCGACGGCGACTTCGAGCGCGCGTCCAAGCTGATGTACGCCGAAATCCCCGCCGCCGAGCGCGAGTTGGCGGAGGCTCAGGAGCGCGCGGCGGACGAGCCGAACACCACCATGGTCAAGGAGCAGGTCGGCCCGGACGACGTGGCCGACGTGGTCTCCTCCTGGACGGGCATTCCGGCCGGCCGACTGCTGGAGGGCGAGAGCGCCAAACTCCTGCGTATGGAGGACGAGTTGGGCAGGCGCCTGATCGGCCAGCGGGAGGCCGTCCAGGCGGTGTCCGACGCGGTGCGCCGCACCCGCTCCGGCATCGCCGACCCGGACCGCCCGACCGGCTCGTTCCTGTTCCTCGGCCCGACCGGCGTCGGCAAGACCGAACTGGCCAAGGCGCTCGCCGACTTCCTGTTCGACGACGAGCGGGCGATGGTCCGGATCGACATGAGCGAGTACGGCGAGAAGCACTCCGTCTCCCGCCTGGTCGGCGCCCCTCCCGGGTACGTCGGCTACGAGGAGGGCGGCCAGCTCACCGAGGCGGTCCGCCGCCGCCCCTACAGCGTGGTGCTGCTGGACGAGGTGGAGAAGGCCCACCCGGAGGTGTTCGACGTACTGCTCCAGGTGCTGGACGACGGCCGCCTCACCGACGGCCAGGGCCGCACGGTGGATTTCCGCAACACCATCCTGATCCTCACCTCCAACCTCGGCTCGCCCTACCTGGTCGACCCGGCCACCCCCCAGGAGCGCAAGAAGGAGCTGGTGCTGGAGACCGTCCGGCAGGCGTTCAAGCCGGAGTTCCTCAACCGGCTGGACGACATCGTGGTCTTCGACCCGCTGGGCACCGCCGAGCTCAGCCGGATCGTCGACCTCCAGGTCGCCGCGCTGGCCCGCCGCCTGCACGAGCGCCGGCTCACCCTGGACGTCACCCCGGCCGCCCGCGACTGGCTGTCGCTCACCGGCTACGACCCGGCGTACGGCGCCCGCCCGCTGCGCCGCCTGGTGCAGTCCGCGATCGGCGACCAGCTGGCCAAGGAGATCCTCTCCGGCCGCGTCCACGACGGGGACACCGTCCTGGTCGACCGGGACGAGGCGAACGACCGGCTCAGCGTCGGCCCGAAGCCCTCGCTGGTGAAGTGAGTTGACGAGCTGACGCCTCGCCGGCGGGCGGAGCCCTCGCGGCTCCGCCCGCCGGCGTCCGTACACCCCCCGGGACCAGGCGGGAACACCCCGGAGTCACTCTGTGCCGGAAGCCGCGAATGAGGCAGGATGGAAACATGAGAAGGCGGCCCCCAATCGGCAGCCGACCTTGTGCACCGTGAAAGGGACACCCCCGTGAGCATCGACCCGTCGTCCATCCCGTCCTTCGGCCTGCCGCAGCCGCCGCAGGGCGGACAGCCCGGTGGCGCTCCGGCCGGGCCGCCGCCGGTGATCGTCCCGGACCAGAACCTGGTCGCCCAGCTGCTCGACCAGATGCAGCTCAAGCACGTGGTGGACGAGGAGGGCGACCTCACCGCCCCGTGGGAGAACTTCCGCGTCTACTACATGTTCCGCGGCGACCACAAGGAGCTGTTCGCGGTCCGCGCCTTCTACGACCGTGCGTTCCCGCTGGAGAAGAAGGGCGAGATCCTCGACCTGATCGACGAGTGGAACCGCGAGACCCTGTGGCCCAAGGTCTACACCCACACCCACGAGGACGGCGTGGTCCGCCTGATCGGCGAGTCCCAGATGATCGTCGGCAACGGCGTCAGCCTGGAGTACTTCGTCGGCACCACCGCCAACTGGACGCAGGCCGCGGTCGGTTTCGAGCAGTGGATGGTCGAGCGCCTGGGCCTGCAGGAGCAGGTCGAGGACGAGAAGCCCGCCGACGGCGAGGACGGCCCGGCCGACGAGGCCTGATCCCCGGCCCCCTGGCACCCCGGAAGGGCCCGCCCACCGACCCGGTGGGCGGGCCCTTCCGCACGCCTGGCACGGCTACGGGGCGACCGGCGCGCGCAGCAGCAGGACGCCGTCCTCCTCCCGCACCGTCCGGAAGCCCTCCGTGCGCAGCTTCGCTATCTGCTCGGTCTCCTGCTCGCCGTTCAGCGGCCAGCCCATCGGGTTGCGGGTGTCCACCACCACCCACTCCGCGGTGCGCCAGTCCTTCGGCCAGCCGAACTCGAACACCGTGCAGCGGCTGGTCAGTTGAGGCACCAGCCGGTTGCCCGCCGCCACCCGCGCGCCGGACGGTATGTCGGCCAGCACCGACTGCACCGTCCGCACGTGCGCGGAGCTGCGGTAGAAGCCCGCGTCGGTCGCCTGCGCCATCGGGAAGAGCGGGAACAGCATCGCGGTGACGGCCACGCTGCCGCCCAGGAACGGCACCGTCGCCCAGCGGCCCCAGTGCGGCTTCGCGGCCCGCAGCCGGATCAGCGCGTCGACGAACGCGGCGAACACGATCGGCATCAGCACCACGCTGTAGTGGTACTGGGTGCCCCAGTACATCGGGTTCTTGCTGAGCAGCCGCCAGCCCAGCGTCGGGACGGCGACCAGGAACAGCGGCGAGCGCAGCGCCAGCAGCAGGGTCGGGACCAGCAGGAAGAACAGCAACTGCCCTTGGACGGTGGCGGTCACCAGATGCCCCGGCACCGACAACAGCCGCTCCAACAGGCCCGGTTCGGTGCCGGGCCGGCTCTCCAGGTTGTCCCAGTAGTTGTAGGCGTGACTGGGACTCATCGCCGGCAGCAGCACCAGCAGTTCCAGCGCGCTGGCCAGCACGCCGAGCACCATCGTCACCACCCCGAGCCGCCGCGGCCCGCGCCAGGCCACGTAGCCGCCGATGACGGCGACGGTGAGGCCGAGGTCCTCCTTCACCAGGCAGAGCGGCGCCGCCCAGGCGACCGCGGCCACCCAGCGCCGCTCCGCCAGCGCCACCACCGCGAACGCCAGCAGCGGCGCCGCGAAGGCCACCTCGTGAAAGTCGAAGCCGATCGTCGAGCCGACGCCCCAGGAGAACCCGTACCCGAGCGCCACCGCGACGGCCGCCGCCGCGCCCAACTCCCGTTGCGCCCAACGGGAGATCGGCACCACGGCCAGCGCCAGCAGGGCGGCCTGCCCGAGCAGCAGCGTCTCGGCGCCCGGCCACACCAGGTAGAACGGCACCAGCGCCAGCAGGATCGGCGAGAAATGGTCGCCGAGCAGGTTGTAGCCCTCCCCCTTCAGCGGGGCGACCGGCAGCTCGAAGTGCGCGTAGCTGCGCACCGCCTGCTCGAATATCCCCAGGTCGTACCCGGTGGTCAGGAGCAGTCCGTGGCGGCGCAGGCAGAACAGCGCGTAGAACGCGAAGAACCCGGCGGCCAGACCCCACGGCAGCAGCCGCGGCCAGCTGATCCCGCGCCACCGGGCCGGCGGGCTCCCGTCGTCCCCGCTCAGCCGGACGGGAGACGACGACACGACTGTTCCGGACGCCATATCTTCACTTCCGATAGCCCCACGCGGGCCCGGTTCCCCCCGGCCCCACGGATCCCCGAACGGGGATCACCCCTGTGGCGCCAGGCTAGACCAGCCTTCGCGAACGGACGATCCGTTCGGACAAGGAACAGTCACGGGCCGCGGCCCCGGCGGACGGTGTCCGGCGCGGCCGCGGCCCGTGCGGATCGAGCAGGCGCTCCGGCGTCAGCGGCGGCTCCGGCGACGGAACTTGGGGAGCAGCAGGCCCACCGCGGCGAGGGCGAGGACCGAGAGCCCGCCGACCAGCGGGGTGGGGAAGCTCCCCGCCCGGGCGGCCGACGCGGTGACCGCCCCGGTGCCGCCGGGGGCCACCGGGAACGTGACGGTGGCCCGCGCGGAGTGCTCGACCACGCCGCTGCGGAGCGCGAGCTCCACGTTCCACGGGCCCTCCGGCACCCGGGTGTCCAGCGGGACGACCGCGTCCGCGCTCTCGCCCGGGGCCAGGGCGGTGCCGGTCCTGGCGGAGAAGGGTCCGGCGCGCAGTCCGCCGGGCCCGTCGGAGAGCGCGAGCGTCCCGCCGATGTCCAGGGCGCGGCCCCCGGTGTTGCGGACCCGGGCGTGCAGCTCCGCCCGCCCGTCGTGGCCCCGGGCCGGCGTGAGCTGCTCGATCTCGAAGTCCGAGGCCGGCTCACCGCCCGGGCCGACGTCGAGGTACATCCGGACGCCGACCCGGCCCAGGATCGTCAGATTGTGCGAACGGTCCGCAGGCCGGCCGGCCTGCGCGGAGCGGTCCTCGGGGCGGCCGGTCTGCGCCCAGATGACGCCGTACCGCTCGCCGGCGGAGGCGTTCTTGGGCACCTGGACGGTGGCGCGGACCTGCGCCGTCTCGTGCGCCGCCAGGTCGAGGCCGGTGGTGTCGAGCGACGTCCAGCCGGTCAGCTCGTTGGGGGTGCGGTCCGGCGCGAAGGTGAACTGCCCCTTCGTGATGGCGGCCGCCGCGGCGTAGACGTCCACGTGCATCGGCGTGGACGACTCGTTGCTGACCTCCACCCGGCGCTCGATGGTCGAGCCGGGTGCGAGGTGGTCGACGATGTACGCCTGCGCCCTGGGGTCGTCGCGGCGGTCCTCCGGAGCGTCGAGCAGCTTGATGCCGATGGTCCGCTGTTCCGGGCCCTGCTCCGGGGTCCGTTCCCCGTGCTGCTCGTGTTCGGCCGTGCCCACCGCCGGGGAGGGCATCCCGTCCGCCATGGCCGGCGTCATCGCGGCCGCCTGCACGACGGCCGCCAGCATCAGCGGCACCAAGTACCCGCGCGCACCTTTCATCGCGTCAGGCAACGGACTGGGTCAGCACGCCGGTGTACACCCCGCCGACGGCCGAGGCGGGTACGTGGACGCTGACGGTCGGATCCCAGGTCGCGGTGTTGTCCCCGACCCCGGCGGTCCCGGTGAGCACCGTCTGCGCGGAGTTGCTCAGCGTCACGTTGGTCGGGGTGACGGTGATGGTGCCGGTCGTCGTCACCGATCCGACCGCATAGGTGGAGTCGGTGGCGGGAATCGTCGACGGGCCGTTCACGAAGTCTGTCTCCGACGCGGTCACCGTCCAGCTCGCCGAGGCCAGGGCGCGGTCGTCGACGACGGTGCAGGGGCCGATCTGTGCGCCGATCGTGGTGCCGGGCGCTCCCGAGCCGAGGGTGGCGGCCGCCGGTACCGACAGCGTCAGCGCGCCGGAGGTGACCGTGAAGGTGAGGGTGGTGCTGGGGTCGGCGTCCTCGACGACGGCGCCGGCAAGGCCGGGCTGGGTCATGGCGAGGGCGGCGGCCACGGCCGCGATGGACAGAATTCGTGCACGCACAGTAGCTCCTGGAGTAGTCCCCCGAGGACAGAGTTGCCGGGTTGGAACGCCTCTTGACGCGTGATCAGCCAATCCAGCGCGACCTGTCCCCGCAACCCGGATTGCGCCGATCCGCGCACCGGCGGGACCACCGTCCACGCCCCACGTGTGCTTGTCCGCGGCCTGCGGCCGTCGCAGGATTGGCCGAACACAACCTGCGAGGAGCCGCAATGGGTGCAAGGCCGCTGCTGAACCGCCGGCTGGCGGGCATGGGAACGACGATCTTCGCGGAGATGTCCGCCCTGGCCACCGCCACCGGCGCGATCAACCTGGGGCAGGGGTTCCCGGACACCGACGGCCCCGAGGAAGTCCGGGAGGCGGCGGTGCGGGCACTGCGCGACGGCCGCGGCAACCAATACCCGCCGGGCCCGGGGGTGCCGGAGCTGCGACAGTCGATCGCCGAACACCAGTACCGCTTCTACGGATTGACGGTCGATCCGGACACCGAGGTACTGGTCACCGCCGGCGCCACCGAGGCCATCGCCGCCGCCCTGCTCGCCCTGCTGGAGCCCGGCGACGAGGTGATCGCCTTCGAACCGTTCTACGACTCCTACGCGGCCTGCATCGCGATGGCCGGCGCGGTACGGGTGCCGCTCACCCTTCGTCAGCCCGCGTTCCGCCCCGACCTGGACGAGCTGCGCTCGCTCATCACCCCGCGCACCCGGCTGCTGCTGATCAACACCCCGCACAACCCGACCGGCACCGTGCTGACCCCTGAGGAACTCGCCGCGATCGCCGAACTGGCCGTCGAGCACGACCTGTTGGTGATCACCGACGAGGTCTACGAACACCTGGTCTTCGCCGGCGCCCACCACCCCCTCGCCGCCCTCCCCGGCATGCGCGAACGCACCGTCACCATCTCCTCGGCCGGCAAGACCTTCTCCTTCACCGGCTGGAAGGTCGGCTGGGTCACCGCCGCACCCGAACTGGTCGCCGCCGTCCGCACCGCCAAGCAGTACCTGACGTACGTCTCGGCCGGCCCGTTCCAGTACGCCGTCGCCGAGGCGCTGCGCCTGCCCGACACGTACTACGCCGACTTCCGCGCCGAGTTGCGCCGCAAGCGCGACCTGCTGGCCGCCGGCCTGGCCGAGGTGGGCTTCCGGGTGTTCGAACCGCAGGGGACGTACTTCATCACCACCGACATCACCCCGCTCGGCGAGAAGGACGGCATCGAGTTCTGCCGCACCCTCCCCGAGCGCTGCGGCGTCGTGGCCATCCCCAACGTGGTCTTCTACGACAACACCGAGGCTGGGCGCTCGCTGGTGCGCTTCGCCTTCTGCAAGGGGGATGGGGTCCTGGCCGGAGCCGTCGAGCGACTGCAGCGCCTGAAGGTCTGAGCCCCTACGGGCAGGAGCCGGGCTACGGCTGTGCATTGCCCGGCCGACCGCCGGCCGGGGTGGCTGAACGGGTGATTTGGCCAAGGGGACGGCTGCGGCCATGGCAGGGCCCGGGAATTGGGGACTCGCGGTTCGAAGCCGCGTCTCTCCGCTCTCGCGGACAGCCATCGAACAGGAGTCTCATATGAAGCGACTCACCGCGGGTCTGGTCACGGTCCTTCTGGCCTCAGGCGCATCCGTGTTCGGCCCTGCTTCCCCGGCGCAAGCCGCCACTGTCCAGGTCACCCCCGCCGATCTCGGCCCCCAGGGTCCCTGGTTCCGTCTCCAGGATCAGCCTGGCAACGCGGGACGGCCCCACGGCGTCCAGGAGGTGTCGCCGTTCGCCGCGCCCGACAGCTTCAACGGCAGCCTCCACCTGGCTGTCGGGCCGGGTGAGCAGTCCCAGGCCGCCCACTACTTCGCGCCGGTGACGCTGAGTGAGATCGCCTCCTCCCCGCTGTCGTACGACACGTACGTCGACAGCGCCCACTCGACCGCCGCCGACACCGGCCCCAGCCTCCAGCTGCCGATCTACTGCCTGGGCACGTTCACCACGATGAGCTTCCAGCCGCAGCTGGCCACCGACGCGCAGGGCAACCACGGCATCGTGCCGGACACCTGGCAGCACTTCACCTCCGGCCCGGAAGGCGTCTGGCGCAGCTCGCAGACCATCCCGGGCACGCCGATCACGGCGGGCGGCGACTACCCGCTCAGCACCTACGTGGACACCTGCACCGGTGCCAACAGCGGGGCCCTCGGTGTCATCGCCAACGTCGGCAGGCTCGGCGACCCGAACGCCACCCTCGACACCTACGTCGACAACATCACGGCGGACGGCACCACCTACGACTTCGCCGTGGACGGCAGGGCCACCGGCGACGTCACGCTGCGGGGCGGCCAGAACTCACGGTTCGAGCGCACGGTGGACGGCACCGTGACCTTCGAGAGCCCCGCGGACGGCCCGCACTTCCAGCACATCGGCACCCGGATCACCCTCGATTCCCGGCGGCGCCTCGACCCGGCGGCCGTGGAACTGACCGCGAACGGAGTCCCGGTCCCGCTGACCCAGGGCGCCCGCGGCGAACTGACCGGCATCGTGACGGGCAGCAGCCCCACCGACCTGCTCCCCGGCCAGTCGGTGTCCACGGACATCCAGCTCACGTTCCTCGGCGAGACCGGGAGGCCAGGAGCTCGGGTCGGCAGGGTGACCGTGACCGCCGAACTCCTCGCCCAAGGCTTCACTCCGCTCCAGCCCACCGGCGTCACCGGGAGTGCCACCACCCGCAGCTGACCCAGCAACCCGCCCATCAGCTCCGGGCGACACCGTACGGGCGCCCTTCCGCACCGGGAAGGGCGCCCGTCGCGCCGTACACACCGGGCGTCCTGGCATGTCCGAATGCCCTTCGCTCCGAGCGCACTCCAGGAGTGCACGGCGCACGAGACCGGCGTAGCGGCACTCCGCGAACAGAGTGCAACCCGGGACCGATCACACCCAGTCGGGCACAGGCCTCAGAACAGTGAATGAGTGCCAAACATGGGTAAATCCCCGACGGACCCGGAGAATTCGTGCTTCTCTGCTGCTGAATCTCCAGCCGGAATTCCTCCTTCCACGGTCGGCCGCGCCCCGGATCGGACAGCCTCGAACAGCCTCACGCACTGAGGAGTGGACTCCGGCCGATGGGGCGCGTACGGAGCTGAAACGCGGAGCCGAGCATGCTCACCACCTTGCAGACCTCCTACACGGACACCCGCGCCGGCGACCTGGCCTGGCAGCTGGGCGGCGAACCGCTTCCCGCGCTGGCCGTCCGCGACATCGGACTCGACGACGGGACCGGCCGGTCCGGCGCCCCCGGCGGCACCCTCCAGCTGCGGCTGCTGGGCGCCTCCCACCAGGTCGTCCTGGCGGCCGGCCCGGGCGACTGCCTGGAGACGGTGGCCTGCCTGCCCGGCCGCCGCACCCCGCTGCCGGCCCGGGTCGCCGAGCAGGTGGCCGGCTGGGAGTACGAGTTCGCCGCCCGGATCGAGGAACTCCCGCCGCACGTGTTCGAGGCCCGCGCCCAGGAGTTGCTGGCCCTGGTCGAGGGGCACCCGCGGGCGCTGGCCGGGGTCTTCCCCGGCGACCCGAACGCCTTCACCGCCCTGGTCGCCCACTGCGGGGACCGCCGGGTGCACTGGCGCACCTGGCACGCCTACCCGCAGGAGGGCCGCCTGGTGTGCACCCGTTCCTCGCTCTCGCTGCGCCGCCCGGTCGGCGTCCCGGCCACCCCGGCCGCCCCGGGCGAGCTGGGCGGTCAGGGCGGGCACCGTAGCCCCGGGAGCGGCCCGGAACCGCAGGCCCGGTGGTGACCGGACGTCAACCGGACGCCGCCAGCTGTCCCCCGATTGGGCGCAGCCATTCACCCGGGCTCTCGCCTAGCGTTCATTCATGATCAACCATCCGGTCGGACGGTCCGCGCAGCCGGGTCCGGACGCCCCCGCTCCCCCGTTGGCGGCCGAGTCCCGCCCCACCGCCCCCCGCCCCGCGGGCCTCGGCGGCGCGATCCGGGCAGCGGGCGCCATACCGCTCGCCCTGCCCGCCCGGCCGGCCCGGATCCTGGTGCTGCTGGCCGCGTTCGTCTGCGCGGCCTGCGGCCTGGTGTACGAACTCGAACTGGTCGCGCTCGGCGGCTACTTGCTGGGCGACTCGGTCACCCAGACCTCCGTGGTGCTCTCCGTGATGGTCTTCGCGATGGGCATCGGCTCGCTGCTCGCCAAGGGCCTCACCCGCCGCCCGGCCACCTCCTTCGCGCTGGTCGAGTACGCGCTGTCGCTGACCGGCGGCCTGTCCGCGCTCGCCCTGTACTGCGGCTGGGCCTGGCTGCGCCAGCCGCACGCCACGCTGGTCGCGCTGGTCACCGCCACCGTGCTGATCGGGCTGCTGATCGGCGCCGAGATCCCGCTGCTGATGACGCTGATCCAGCGGATCCGGCGGGAGCACGCCGGCCGGGCCGTCGCCGACCTGTTCGCCGCCGACTACGTGGGCGCGCTGATCGGCGGCCTGGCCTTCCCGTTCGTGCTGCTGCCCGCGCTCGGGCAGACCGCCGGCGCGCTGGTGACGGGCGCCGTCAACGCGGTCGCCGGGGCGGTGGTGGTGCTCTGGCTGTTCCGCGCCGAACCCACCCGGCGGGCCCGCCTGCTGCTGTGGACCGGCTGCGGCCTGGTGCTCGCCGCCCTCGGGCTGGCCGCCGCCTGCACCGGAGCGATCGAGCGCGCCGCCCGGCACGCCCTGTACGGCGGTCCGATCCGGTTCGCGGCGCAGAGCCGCTACCAGGAGATCGTCCTCACCGGCGGCCCGGCGGAAGCGGTCGCCGGGCAGCGCACCCCACCGCCGCTGAAGCTCTTCCTGGACGGCCGGCTCGCCGTCTGCGGCCCCGACGAGTACCGCGAGCACGAGGCGCTGGTCCGCCCCGCGCTGGCCGGCGGCCCCAGCGGCCGGGTGCTGGTGCTCGGCGGCGACGGCCTGGCGCTGCGCGAGGTGCTGCGGCACCCGGCGGTGCGCAGCGTGCTGGTGGTCGAACGCGACCCGGAGCTGCCCGCGCTGGCCCGCCGGGACGACGCTTACGACACGCTGACCGAGCACGCCTGGGACGACCCGCGGGTGCGGCTGGTGACCGCCGAGCCGATGGGCTGGTTGCGCAAGACCCCCGGGCAGTTCGACGTGATCGTCTCCGACCTGGACGACGAGGCCGCGCACGGCAAGTACCGCTCGCGCGAGTTCTACGGCCTGGCCGCGCGGCGGCTGGCCCCGGACGGCCGGCTGGCGGTGCGCGGCGGCGCCCCGGACGGCGTGCTGTGGAGCTCCGAGGCGGGGCTGGCCGCCGCCGGGCTGGACGCCGTCCCCTACCAGGGCCTCGCGCCGGCCGCCGGGGACTGCGGGCCGGCCGGGCCCGCCCCGGCGTTCCTGCTGGCCGGTCACGCCGTCCCCGCGCTGGCGCTGGACCCGGCCGCGCCCGCGCCGCGTTCGCTCACCGTCGAGGGGCTGCGCGGCACGGCGGCCCGGCTGTCCGCGCACCGGCCGTCGCCGCTGCCGCCGCCGCACGCGCTGATCGGGCCCTGACGGGATCGCCGCCCGGCCGGGCCCGCGGCGGTCGAACCGCCGTTCGCCGTGCGCCCGTTCGCGGCACGCCCGGCCCGGCTTCGGGTGCGGGGCTCGGCACGGCGGCGGCCGGTCGGTAGGCTCGCCGGTATGGAGCATGAGGTTGTCGTCCCGGTGCCCGCCGAGGTGGTCCGGGAGGCGCTGGTGGACCGCGAGCTGGTGGCCCGCTGCGTGCCGGGCCTGAGCGCGGTCGCGTCCACGTCCGCGCCCTCGGCGGCGGACAGCCGGCTCAGGGTCCGGATCGCCGGCTCCACCATCACCTTCGCCGGCCGGCTGTCCGTGGGCGGCTGGCAGGACGGCGCGCTGGAGCTGCGGCTGACCGGCGAGGAGATCCGCGGCGCGGCCCCGGTGACCGCCGAGCTGCGGGTCACCCTGCGGGAGCGGCCGGGCGAGACCGTGGTGTGCTTCGCGACCTCGCTGACCGCCTCCGGCCGGCTGGCGGGCTTCGACGGCCCGGCGCTGGAGACGGCCGGCCGTCGGCTGATCGACCGGGCGGTGGCGGCCCTGGTCGCCGAGCTGTCCGGCCCCAGCGAGGACGCCGAGGACGACCCGGCGGACGGCGCGACCGTGGTGTTCCTGGACGAGCGGGCACAGGGCCCGGACCTGGACGACGACCTCTCGGACCTGATCGCGTTCAGCGAGGACGACCTGCCCGAGCCGGCGCCCTCGGCCCGCCCGGAGCCGGTGTTCGAGCAGGAGAGCGCCCCGGTGCGGCGCAGCATCGTCGGCCGCTCCGCGGAGGAGGTGGACCACGCCCCGCCGCACGGCCGGTACGCGCCCGCCCCGCCGGCGCACAGCGCGCGGGCCCGGGCGGCCACCCGCTGGGGCGGCGCGGAGCCGGCCCTGCTGCCGGGCGCGGGCGGCGAGCGCAGCGCGCTGCCGTGGGTGATCGGCGGCGGTGTGGCGCTGCTCGGCGGCGCGGTGGTGCTGGTCCGGGCCCTGCGGCGGCGCTGACGGGTCCGTTTCTGCACCTAAACTGGCTGTCCATGAGCAACGACCGGGACGCCCTGCTGGCGCAGATCAAGGACAAGGCCGTCGTGCACGGCAAGGTCACCCTCTCCTCGGGCCGGGAGGCCGACTACTACGTCGACCTCCGCCGGATCACCCTGGACGCGGAGGCGGCCCCGCTGGTCGGCAAGGTGATGCTGGACGCGGCCGCGGACCTGGAGTTCGACGCGGTGGGCGGCCTGACCCTGGGCGCCGACCCGGTGGCCGCGGCGATGCTGCACGCGGCGGCGGCCCGCGGCCGCAAGCTGGACGCCTTCGTGGTCCGCAAGGCGGGCAAGGCGCACGGCCTGCAGCGCCGGATCGAGGGCCCGGACGTGAAGGGCCGCCGGGTGCTGGCGGTGGAGGACACCTCGACCACCGGCGGTTCGGTGCTGACCGCCGTGGAGGCGCTGCGCGAGGCGGGCGCCGAGGTGGTGGGCGTCGCGGTGATCGTGGAGCGCGGCGCGGCCCCGGCGATCGCGGAGACCGGCCTGCCGTACATCACCGCGTACACCCTGGACGACCTGGGCCTGTGAGCCCCCGAGCCGGCGCCGTCCGCGCCGGTTCCACGTGGAACAAGCGCGAGGCCCCGGCCACCCGAAGGTGGCCGGGGCCTCGCGCGGTGCGGGCTCAGTGCTTGCGGTGACGGCCGCTGCCGACCACCTCGGCGGTCTCGGCCTCGGCGCCGCCGGCCTTCTTCTTCTTCCGCTCGCGCATCACCTCGACGATGATCGGCGAGACCGAGACCAGGATGATCAGCGCCATCGCGGGCAGCAGGTACTTGTCGATCACCGGGGCGAGCTGGTCGCCGGTGAAGTAGCCGATCAGCAGCATGGACTCGGTCCACAGCACACCGCCGACCACGTTCCAGACCAGGAAGGTCTTGGCGGGCATCTGCAGGGTGCCGGCCACCGGGTTGAGGAAGGTCCGCACGATCGGGATGAAGCGGGCCAGCACCACGGCCTTGGCCGGGCCGAACTTCTCGAAGTACTCCTCGGCCTTCTCCACGTACTCGGGCCGGAAGATCTTCGAGTTCGGCTTGTCGAACATCCTCGGGCCGACCTTGCGGCCGAGCAGGTGACCGAGCTGGGCTCCGGCGATCGCGCAGAGCGGGGCGCCGACCAGCAGCAGACCGATGTTCATCTGGGCGCCGTCGCCGAGCACCGCGGGAGCGGCACTGGAGGCGGCGACACCGGCCAGGATGAGCATCGAGTCACCGGGGAAGAAGAACCCGACCAGCAGGCCGGTCTCGGCGAAGATGATCGCCAGGATCCCGATGGCGCCGACGGAGGCGACGAGCGATTTGGCGTCAAGGACGTTGACGGCGAGCTGGATGTGTTCCACGCGCGCAGGATAGCCCGACTCGATTCGCGAAGGCTCGGCCGGAGGCCCGCGAAGCCCTTGCCCGAGGGCCCGCCGAAGCGGCTGTCCCAACCTGCGGGCCCTTGGGTGTGTCCGCCGGGCGAGTCTGGGAAGATGACCGAGGTGTCCGGCCCGCGGTCGAGCAACCACCCTCAGCTCGTACCGCATCCGTCGTGAACCACAGGCGTATCGAGCCTTCGGACAGCGTCGTCCGATCGCCCCACACCGACAGGAGCGGATTCGCATGCCCATCGCAACTCCCGAGGCCTACAACGAGATGCTCGACCGGGCCAAGGCGGGCAAGTTCGCCTACCCGGCCATCAACGTCACCTCGTCGCAGACTCTGCACGCCGCCCTGCGCGGTTTCGCCGAGGCCGAGAGCGACGGCATCATCCAGATCTCCACCGGTGGTGCGGAGTTCCTGGGTGGCCAGCACAACAAGGACATGGTGACCGGCGCCGTCGCGCTGGCCGAGTTCGCGCACGTCGTCGCGGCCAAGTACGACGTCACCGTCGCCCTGCACACCGACCACTGCCCGAAGGACAAGCTGGACGGCTACGTCCGCCCGCTGCTGGCGATCTCCGCCGAGCGCGTCGCCCGCGGCGAGAACCCGCTGTTCCAGTCGCACATGTGGGACGGCTCGGCCGAGACCCTGGCCGACAACCTGTCCATCGCGCAGGAGCTGCTGGCCCAGGCCGCCGCCGCCAGGATCATCCTCGAGGTCGAGATCACCCCGACCGGTGGCGAGGAGGACGGCGTCTCGCACGAGATCAACGACGAGCTGTACACCACCGTGAACGACGCGGTGCGCACCGCCGAGGCGCTCGGCCTGGGCGAGAAGGGCCGCTACCTGCTGGCCGCCTCGTTCGGCAACGTGCATGGCGTGTACAAGCCGGGCAACGTGGTGCTGCGTCCGGAGCTGCTGGCCGACCTGCAGGCCGAGATCGGCAAGCAGTACGGCAAGCAGAACCCGTTCGACTTCGTCTTCCACGGCGGCTCCGGCTCCACCGCGGAGGAGATCCGCACCGCGCTGGAGAACGGCGTGGTCAAGATGAACCTCGACACCGACACCCAGTACGCCTTCACCCGCCCCGTCGCGGACCACATGTTCCGCAACTACGACGGCGTGCTGAAGGTCGACGGCGAGGTCGGCAAGAAGAGCACCTACGACCCGCGCACCTGGGGCAAGCTGGCCGAGGCCGGCATGGCCGCCCGCGTGCTGGAGGCCGCGCAGCAGCTGCGCTCGGCCGGCAAGCGGATGAAGTAGGCACGGCGCGAACGGTGCCCCGTACCCGCCCGGGTACGGGGCACCGTCGTTTTCCCGCGCGCGGCGACCACGGGCGGCCCGAGTGGCAGACTGGCACACCATGGAGATGCACAAGAACCTGCTCGACGGACCGGAGCCGACCCTCCTGCCCGAGGAGGAGCAGCCCTACCGGATGCTGGCCGAGGAATCCGCCTCCCCGACCCAGGTGGCGGCCGAGTACCCGGCGTTCTGCCTGGCCTGGGCGATGCTCGCGGACGACTCCTTCGCGGCCGGCCGAACCGTCGAGTCCTACGCGTACGCCCGCACCGGCTACCACCGCGGCCTGGACCAGCTGCGCCGCGCCGGCTGGCGCGGCCACGGCCCCGTCCCGTGGGAGCACCGCGGCAACCGCGGCTTCCTGCGCTGCCTGGCCGCGCTCGCCCGGGCCGCCGGCTCGATCGGCGAGAGCGAGGAGGAGACCCGCTGCTGGCAGTTCCTGAAGGACAGCAGCGCCGAGGCGTACGCCGAACTCAAGCAGTAGCGGCACCACCGAACGGGCCGTCCCCCACCGCGGGGGGGCGGCCCGTCGCACCTCCGTCAACTCCCGTTCGCAGCAAGGGCATAGCCTGGCCCGGTGACCGCTGACCGCATATCCGGCCCGGCCGCCCGCCGGCTGCTCGTCCTGCCCGTCGCCGTGACCGTCGCCCTCGGGGCGACCGCCTGCTCGGGCGACAGCTCGGGCGACAGCTCCGGCACCGGCCTCTCGTACGCCAAGGTGCGCTCCACCGCCGAGCAGCTCCGCCAACAGCCTTCCACCGCCTGCCCGTTCGGCCTGGACGGGCTGGCAACCGCGCTCCGGGACGCCGGGATCGACCGGCCCGTCACCCCGGGTGCCAAGGACGCGAAGGCGGTCGAGGGCGAGCTCGGCGACGGCACCCCGCCCTACCCGTGGCCGTCCGGCATCAGCCCGTCGCCGACCACCGCCTCCGCGCCCGGCCTTCCGCCGCACGCCTGGGTGACCTGCACCTGGACGGCCGGCACCGCGACCGTCCGGCTCGACCTGGAGGCCGTGCCGCTGAGCGACGTCGGGGTGAGCGTGATGCTGCCGACCCTCCAGCGGACCGGGCAGCTGACCGCCGACCAACTCGGCGAGGTGGTTACCGGCCGGCCGAAGCCCGGCGGCAAGCCTGTGCTGCTGCCCGGCGCCGGGCTCGGAGCGATCGCCCGGGTCCCGCTCAAGGGCGACGGCGACCTGGTGCTGCTGCTCTCCCAGGGCGACGCGGACCCGGCCGATCCGGCCCTGACCGGGGAGCCGCTGGCCAAGGTGCTGGAGCAGCTCCAGGGCCGGATCCACGGCTGAGACCCGGGCCGAGGGAACCAACCGCAGCCATACCGCGTATGTTCACGATGCAGCACAAGCGTGCGAAACGGGCCACCGGAGCGCACACCCGCCATGTCGTCGTCCCGAGGGAAACCAGATGCCCGCAGCCCGCAGGTCACCCGGCAGGTCCGCCCGGCGCCGCGCCCGCTCGCGCCGCCGACGGCTGACCCTGGCGCTGGGCGGCACCGCGGCGCTGGTCGTGCTCGGCGCGGCCGGATTCAGCCAGCTCGGCCCGGCCGACGGGCAGCCGCAGGACGCCGGATCCACCACCCAGGCCCGGCCCGTCCCCCCGGTCAGCGACTCCCCCGAGCCCGTCAAGTCCGCGGAGAGCAGCGCCCCCTCGCAGAGCGGGCCCCCGAAGAACGACCCGTCCAAGAACGACGCGCAGGTCGTCCAGCACGGCAACGGCACCTTCACCACCGCCGCCGCCAGCAGCGGCGCGGTCGGCACCGGCGGCACCGTGCGCCGCTACCAGGTGCAGGTCGAGGACGGCATCAACATCGATCCGAAGGCCGCCGCCGACGCCATCCACAAGGTGCTGGGCGACAAGCGCAGTTGGATCTCCAACAAGCGCGACAGCTTCAAGCTGGTCTCCTCCGGCCCCTACGACTTCACCGTCCTGATCGCCTCGCCCGACACCACCGACAAGATCTGCGGCGCCGGCGGCCTGGACACCAAGGGCGAGGTGAACTGCGACGTCGGCAAGCAGGTGGTGGTCAACTCCAAGCGCTGGCTGACCGGTTCACCCCAGTTCGACGGCAGCCTGGACGACTACCGGGCACTGATCGTCAACCACGAGGTCGGCCACCGGATAGGCCACGGCCACGAGGGCTGCCCCGGCCCGGGCAAGCCCGCCCCCGCGATGATGCAGCAGATCTACGGCCTGAACGGCTGCACCGCCAACGCCTGGCCGTACGACGCCAACGGCAGCTACCTCAAGGGCCCGTCGGTGCCCTGACGCCCGACCGGCCGGCTCACCCCGGCAGCAGGTCGACCGCGAGCAGACCGTCGGTGAGGCCGACCAGCAGGGCGCCGTTCGCGAAGCCGAGCGTTCGCACGTCCGATCCGAGCCGCAACTCGACCGGCCGACCGGGGAGTTCGAGTCGGCGGACCCGGATCAGACCGTCGGACCAGGCGGTCGCGAGCAGCAGACCGGCCGAGCCGTCCGAGGCCAGGGCGAGGGCGGTGACGGGAGCAGGCCGGCGGTCGGCCGGGCCGGGCATCGGATCGTCGTCCGGCCCCCAGAGACGCACCGCCCCGTCGTAGCCGCCGCTGGCGAGCAGGGGGAAGGCGTCCTGGCCCATGCCGAGGGCGTGCGCGGCCAGGGCGGTGACCGGCCCGGTGTGCAGGGGAACGCTGTGCACCTCGCCGCCCTCGTACCAGTGGACGGCTCCGGCCGCGTCACCCACCGCGGGCGCGGCGGCGGGCAGTTGCGGCTCGGCGGCAAGGGCGGTGAGCGGGCCGGCGGCGGAGCGGAGCCGGGCCAGTGCCTCGTCCAGGTCGAACGGTTCGAGACCGGGGGCGGGACTGGTGGGGGCGAGGAGTTCGGTGCCCGACCAGGTGTCGAGCATGACGAGACTGCCACCCGCCGTGACGGTGATCGCCTGCAGCGGGCGTGGTTCGCCGACGGGAACCACGCCCACCATCGAGCCGTCAAAGGCCGCCAGTCTGCGGATGGTGCCGTTGCGGTCGGCGACCAGCCAGTGTCCGCCCTGAACCGCCGCGGCAACCGCGCCGGGCTCCCAGCGGGCCCAGCGCACGGCCCATGGGCTCGGGGCGTCGGCGAGCCTGGCGGCGGCGGCCGGGTCGGTGCCGAGCAGCCTGGCGCGCAGCAGGTGGGCGCGGCCCGGTGCATCGGGGATGTCGACCAGCGCGGGCCCGACCGCCGACCACGCGGTGGCGAGCGGATCGGTGCGCCCGGCAAGAGCGGTGGTGACACTGGTCGGCCGGGCGAGGGCGTAGAGCAGCGGGTCGGTGGCGAGCGGGCCGAGGTCGCCCGCTCGGGCGGCGGCCAGCCACAGGTCGCTGAGCAGGTCCTCGCCCGCGGCGGCCAGATCGAGTGCCCCGTCGGCGCCGCGCGGTACCCGGGCGATCAGTTCGGGTGCGCTCTGCGGGGTCGGCAGGGCGGAACCGGCGGCCCGGCCGGGGCTGGGGTAGCCGTTCGGGTCATGACCCTCCTTCGCGCACCAGGCCTCGAACCGGCCCCGGTCGGTCCAGGCCGGGTCGTCGAGGTCCAGGACGGCAGGGGCCGTGACGTTCGCGAACGCCACTTCCGGGGCGGCCTCCACGACCAGTCTCAGGTGCGGCAGTTCGAGCATCGGGTCCAGGAGTTCGGCGACCAGCCGGCCGGGGTCGGCGGCCCGGTCGAGCTCGGGCACGCAGATGACGGTGCGCCGATCGTCCCCGGCGAGCGCGGCCAGCAGTTCCGGAACCGTCCGAGCGGTGATTCCGAGCTGGCTGCCGAGCAACCACAGTGCCCCGCGCACGTCGATTCCGGCGGACGGCAGAGCCGCGTGGACGCGCCGCTCGACCGGGCCGCCGGGAGCGGTGCCGTGGGCGAGCAGCCAGCCGAGCAGGTGGCTCTTCCCGGCACCCGGCCCACCGGAGACCAGGCACAGCCGTGGTGCCCGCGGGTCCGCGAGCCAGCCGAGGAGTGCCGCACCGGCCGGCCGCCGTCCGGCATCCAGCGGCGGTGTCCACGGTCCCGTCCCCATACCCTGCCCCCCGCTTTCCGAACTGTCGCCCCGCAGGCGCCCAACGATCGCACACCGGGGCGATGCCGAGAGTTGACCCACCCTCACCGATCAATCGATAGTCATACAAGCATTATTCGGGGGAGGGATGTGCGACATGGGAGTGGTGCTGCCCGGGGAGCTGGTCTGGGTCCTGGACCTGATCGGCATCAACTGGCCGAACGTCGACGAGGACGAATACCGCGAGATGGCGGACGAACTCCGCGACCTCGCCGGCAGCCTGGTCGCCGACCGTGACTACATCTCCGCCGCCGCCCAGGACTTCCTCGGCATCAGCGCAGGCGCCGGAGCCGAGGCGTTCCAGGCGCACTGGGACAAGGTGGCCGGCACCCACATGCCCCAGGTCGCCGAGGCCATCCGGCTGTTCGCCACCGGGCTCGACGGCGCCGCCCTGGTGATCACCGGAGCGAAGCTCGCCGCCGTGGCCCAACTCGTGATCCTGGCCACCGAAGTGATCGCCGCCCAGGCTGCCGCCCCGTTCACCTTCGGCCTCTCCGAGGCCGGCGCGCTCGGCGCCACCCAGGCCACCCGAATGATCGTCAAACGCCTGCTCAAGGAAGCCGAGCAGCAGCTGCTGTCCGAACTGCTCTCGCTCGTCGAGGGCCCGGTCTTCGCCGCACTCGGCAACATGGCCCAGGACCTGGTCGTCCAGCTCACCCGCAACGCCCTCGGCGCGCAGCAGGGCATCGACTGGGGCGAGGCCGCGAACGCCGGCAAGGACGGCTTCAAGGACGGCGTCCAGCAGTCCGTCACCCAGGTCAAGGGCTACGCCGACAACCCGCTCGGCGCGGCAAAGCAGTTCGCCGAGAACACCGTCACCGGTGCCGCACAGAACGGCGGCCGGCCGTCCACGACCCAGCGGAGCGGACGATGAGCGACACCGTCAAGCACGACTACGACGCCGCCGAGACCCTGGCCCGCCAGTTCGACAAGCACTTCGACACCATGCGGGAACACCACACCCGCACCACCCGCAACCGCACCCGCGCCGTCAGCGGACGCGGCGGCGACAAAATGGGCCAGATCGTCTCCAACATGGCGGACAAGGCACTCGGCGCGATCGAAACCGCCCTGGACGGCCTCGCCCAACACGCCAAGGACGTCTCCGGCGGCATCCGCAAGATGAGCGAGAACCACCGCCAGCTGGAGAAGAAGCTCGCCGACGACTACAAAAAGATCACCAAGGACCACGACACCACCCCGGTGTACCTGCTGGATCACAAGGGCGACCTGCACCGCCTGCACGCGGACGGCACCAAGACCAAGGTCGACCACACGGACGACAGTGGGATCAACGACTTCATCAAGAACGGCAACTACCCGCGGTTCCGCCCTGACCAGTCGAAGATCCCGCCGGTGGGCTCGCCCGCGGTGCACTCCCGCAAGGTCCGCGACGGTGGCACCGAGCTGGCCAGAGCCACCCAGCGGGCCAGGTACGCGGAGAAGGACTTCGGCACCCCGGTCTCCCCCAAGAACCCCGTCAACCGGGCTCGGAGCAACTACGCAGCACTCCATTACCAGGACGAGCAGCGGAGTTTCATCCTGGTCTCCCGCAGCGACTTCCTGATGAACGCGCACTCCGAACAGCGGATCGCCGCCCCCATCCTGGACAAGCTCAAGGGGCCCAACATCCGTGCCCTGTACACCGAACGGGCCCCCTGCGACCAGCCGAGGTCCAACTGCGGCTCCTGGCTCCACAAGACGTTCCCGCACCTCACGGACGTCAGTCACAGCTTCGACTACTCGAACGACCACACGCCGCACACGGAATACCTCGGCCGCCTCAAACAGCGCCGTAAGCAGATCTTCTAGGCCTGGCACTCCTGGCGACTGCCACCCAGCCCTGACGCGACACCGTCGCTACCCTGCGGCGGAGCTGCCCTCCGTCGTCACCGACCCCGGTGCCCGTGACTTCCGCACGGGGATCGGACTGCCCGACACACCAGGCCTGGTCGTCTTTCCCGAGGAGAAACTACGCGGCTTGCCCGAGACCTGCGCGCCGCACAGCCCCGCCGAGCTCTGGCCGGCCTGCCGGAGGACGGCGCGAACCTGGTGATGGTCGGCCGCTCCGGCTCGGGCGTCCTCGCGCTCGACGGGGCCACCGGCGAGGTGTACGCCCTGGCCGCGAACCGGCCCCTGAGCGTGGACGGCCGCCCCGCCCACCGCAGCCTGCACTCGCTGGCCCGCTGCCAACTCGCCTTCGCCGGACGGGCGATGTGGGCCGTGGCCGGCCTGCTCGACCCGGACGCCATCGAATGGTGCTGCGCCCACCTGCCGGAGTTCGCCACGCTGTACGCCTCCGTCGACGAGGAGCAGCAGCAGGAGAGCGAGGAGCAGACCGCATTCCTGGACTGGCTGGCCAACGAGGAGGACATCCTCGCCGAGCTGCGCGCGGTCGAGCCCGGACTGCTCGACCAGCCGTTCTGGCAGGACGTCATGGAGGTCTTCCAGTACGGCGAATGACCGCGCAGCGCGCTTCCGGCCGGGCACCGGTTCCCCGGACGGACGCTTCACCCGCCGGATAGGCTGCCAGCATGACGTCCGACGATTCCCGGCCGCGGATCGCGCCCGTCAGCCGCGCCGAGTTGGAGCAGATCTACGGGCCGGACCACCTTCTCCGGGTACCCGTCGCAGATCTACCGGACGCGATCACCAACCCTGCCGCCCGTGCCTTCCTCACCGGGATCGGACTGCCCCGTGCCGTCAACGCGATCGTTCCGCCGGTGGATCCTCCGCTCATCAGCCTCTCCGAGGCCTGCGAGCCGGACGAGGCGGCGGCGTTCTGGGCCGGGCTGCCGGACGACGGTGCCGGCATGGTGGTGGTCGGTGCCTGGGGCCCCTCGGTCTTCGCGCTCGACGGCGCCACCGGCGAGGTGTACGCCCTGCTCACCGGTCAGAGCCCCACGGTCAACGGCCGCCCGGCCCACCGGAACCTGCACTCCTTCGTCCGGGCCCAGCTCGCTTTCGGGGCGAAGGAGCTGTACCTGCTGGCCGATCTGATGGACCCGGACAGCCTCGACTGGTGCCGGGAGCACGTGCCGGGGTTCGTCGAACTCGTCCCCGTTCCTGAGTACGACGAGGACGGCTTCGAGATCGACCCCGAGGACGAGTCCGAGGCGCCCGACCCCGACGAGATCCTCGCCGGGCTGATCGCCAAGCTCGACCGGATCGAAGCCAACCTCTCCCACCACGCCGCCTGGCAGTTCATCCTCCAGCACTACCGCCACGGCTACTGACCCCGGACGCCGACTTCCTCGAACTCCAGTTTCCCTTCTCCCGACTAAGCTGTCGGCATGGCCCCCACAGCACTCCAGCCACCGATCCGCCCGGTGAGCCGCGCCGAGTTGGAGCAGGTCTACGGCGCTGACGGCCTGCTCCGCGTCCCCGACGCGGAGTTGCCCGCCGTCGTCACCGACCCGGGTGCCCGGGCCTTCCTCGGCGAGGTCGGTCTGATCGACGCACCTGGTTCGATGGTCCGGCTCTTCGGGCCGCCGCTGCGCGCCCTGGCCGTGGACTGCGCGCCGGAGGGCCCCGCCCACTACTGGCCCGGGCTGCCGGGCGACGGTGCCGGCATGGTGGTGGTCGGCAACTACGGCTCGGGCATCTTCGCGCTCGACGGCGCCACTGGCGAGGTGTACGCCTTGGGCGCGAACCGGCCGCCGACCGTTGACGGCCGGCCCGCCCACCGCAGCCTGCATTCCCTGGCGCGCTGCCAACTTGCTTTCGGCGGACTGGAACTGTCCGTCATGGTCGACCAGATGGACCCGGACACCATCGACTGGTGCCGCACCCACCTGCCGGAGTTCGCCGAACTGTACCCCCCGTTCCTCGATGACGACGAGGACGTGGACCCCGAGTTCTTCGCCGGGCAACCGGCCCTGGAGGACATCGTCGCCGGACTGACCGCGAAACTGCTCGCGGTTGAGCCCGGGCTGCTCGACCAGCCGGTCTGGCAGGACATCATGCACGACTTCCAGCACGGCTACTGACCCGACCCACGGAGTCCCCATGACCACCGAACTCACCCAGCGTCTGCTCGACCGTTTCGGGCCGGCCGGCCTGTACCGTCCCGGCCCCGCTGCCCTCGCGGGCACCGCGGCCTCCGCCGGGACGGTGGCGCTGCTCACCGGGGCGGGGCTGCCGCTGCAGGTCGGGCCGTACTTCGCGGCGGAGCCCGGGCAGCCGCTCCGGCTCGGTGACTGGGCGCGCGGCGTCGGGCTGTCCGCGGACGGGCGGCCGGAGGCGGACTGGGTGCGGCTGGGCAACGACCGGGGCGCGGAGCTGTGCGTGGACGGCGGCGGCCGGGTCTGGGCGGTGTACCTCGCCTTCCAGGGGCCGTCCGTCCCGGTCAACAGCTCGCTCGGCGCGTTCCTGGACAGCCTGTGCGACCTGGACGAGAACCTGCGGGCGCTGGCCGCCGCCGAGCGCCCGGAGGAGGTGTTCCAGCTGTTCTCGGCGGCGGAGGGCCGGCTCCGCGGCACCGACCTGCGGGCGTTCGAGAGCGACGAGCAGTGGTGGCCCCGGGTGCTGGAGGACATCCGGCACACCCGGGGCGTGCCCGGCTACGCGGCGTTCAAGGTGCGCGGCAAGGACGGTGAGCCGCAGATCATCACCGCCGACGGCTCGCTCGCCCTGCATGCCGAAGAGGCGCTCTGGCACCGGCTGTCCGCGGGCGGCCTCGACCCCGACGACGTGGTCGAGGTCTACACCGAGCTGCAGGCCTGCACCATGCCCGGCCACTACTGCGCGATGTGGATGGCCCGGGCGTTCCCGAACGCCGAGTTCACCCACAGCTACGACTACGGCGACACGGCGGCCGAACGCGACGCGGGCATCCGGGAGTTGGCCGCCGCACTGACCGAACAGCAGTAGCCGTCAGCCGAGGACGGGCAGGTAGCCGGACAGGTCGCTGCGTTCGCCGCTCGCGGTGAGCGTGGCGTCCAGGGCGTCGGACCAGGCGAGGCGGCCGGTGGCCAGGCGGATCCAGCTGAGCGGGTCGGTCTCGACCACGTTCGGCGGGGTGCCCCGGGTGTGCCGGGGGCCCGCCACGGCCTGCACCACGGCGGCCGGCGGGATCCTCAACTCGACCGCTCCGCCCGGCACCTGGGCCGCGAAGGCGTCGGCGAGCAGCCGGGTGGCGGAGGCCAGGGCGAAGCGGTCGTGCGGGAAGGCGTCGATCCCCAGCGCGTCGGCCAGGTCGTCGGCGTGCACCACGGTCTCCACCAGTCGGGTGACCAGGAAGTCGGCCAGCAGCATCGGCCCGAACCGCATCAGGATCACCCGGCCCGGCCGCTGCCCGTCCTCGCTGTCCAGGGCGCGCCACAACTCGCCGATCTGCCGGTCGAGTTCGCCGGACACCTGGGCGGCGTCCCCGGCGAACTGCTCGGCCACCAGCTCCACCGCCGTGGAGTTGATCGCGGCGGCCGCGGTGCGGGTGCGCGACGCCCAGTACAGCGGGGTGATCGGGGCCTGCGGGGGCAGCGGGTCGTGCAGGTGCAGCGGCACCCAACTGGCCACCATGCCGAGGTGGGCGACGAGTTCACGCACCCGCCAGTCGCCCAGCCGGGTCGGCAGGGCGAGCTGCTCGTCGTCCAGGGAACGGACGGTGGCGGCGATCGCGTCGAGCTGCCCGGTGAGTGCGGCACGCACCTTCACCGGGTCGTAGGTCCGGGGCTTCGCGGTGGGCATGCCCGCAGCGTACAAAACGCCGCAGGGCGGCCGGTCCGGAAACCACCGGAACCGACCGCCCTGGGTGGACGAACCGTCAGGCGAGCAGCGCCTCGATGACGCCGGTGTGGGCGTCACGCAGCTCGGCCAGGGTGACGGTGAACTGACCCTGGACCTCCAGGGCGTCGCCGTCCACCACGCCGATCCGGGCGGCGGGCAGGCCGCGGGCGCCGCACATGTCGTTGAACCGGAGTTCCTCGCTGCGCGGGACGGCCACCACGGCGCGCCCTGCGGACTCGGAGAACAGGAACACGAACGGGTCGATGCCCTCGGGCACGACCACCCGGGCGCCGTTGCCGCCCTTGAGGCAGCTCTCCACCAGGGCCTGCGCGAGGCCGCCGTCGGAGAGGTCGTGGGCGGCGTCGATCATGCCGTCGCGGGAGGCGGCGATCAGGATCTCGCCCAGCAGCTTCTCGCGCTGCAGGTCCACCTTGGGCGGCAGGCCGCCGAGGTGGTTGTGCACGACCTGCGACCAGGCGGAGCCGCCCAGCTCGTCGGCGGTGTCGCCGAGCAGGTAGAGCAGCTGGCCCTCTTCGGCGAAGCCGACCGGGGTGCGCCGGGTGACGTCGTCGATGACGCCGAGCACCGCGACCACGGGGGTCGGGTGGATGGCGACGTCGCCGGTCTGGTTGTACAGCGAGACGTTGCCGCCGGTGACCGGGGTGCCGAGCACCTGGCAGGCGTCGGCCAGGCCGCGGGTGGCCTCGGCGAACTGCCACATCACGTCCGGGTCCTCGGGGGAGCCGAAGTTGAGGCAGTCGGAGACCGCGAGCGGCTTGGCGCCGCCGGCCGCGACGTTGCGGTACGCCTCGGCCAGCGCCAGCTGGGCGCCGGTGTACGGGTCCAGCTTGGCGTAGCGGCCGTTGCCGTCGGTGGCGACCGAGACGCCGAGGTTGGTCTCCTCGTCGATCCGGATCATGCCGGAGTCCTCGGGGGTGGCGAGCACCGTGTTGCCCAGCACGTAGCGGTCGTACTGGTCGGTGATCCACGCCTTGGAGGCCTGGTTCGGCGAACCCGCGACCTTCAGCAGCGCGTCCTTCAGCTCGGCGCCACCCACCGGGCGGGCGAGCCGCTCGGCGGTCGGGGCGTCGGCCTGCAGGGCGTCCTGCCAGGACGGGCGGGCGTACGGGCGCTGGTAGGTCGGGCCCTCGTGGGCGACGGTGCGCGGCGGCACGTCGACGACCTGCTCGCCGTGCCAGAAGATCTCCAGGCGCTCGCCGTCGGTCACCTCACCGATGACGGTGGCGATGACGTCCCACTTCTCGCAGATCTCCAGGAAGCGCTCGACCTTGCCGGGCTCGACGATGGCGCACATGCGCTCCTGCGACTCGCTCATGAGGATTTCCTCGGGCGAGAGCGTGTGGTCGCGCAGCGGCACGGTGTCCAGCTCGATCCGCATGCCGCCGGTGCCGGCCGAGGCCAGCTCCGAGGTGGCGCAGGACAGGCCGGCGCCGCCGAGGTCCTGGATGCCCGCGACGAGGTCTTCCTTGAAGATCTCCAGGGTGCACTCGATGAGCAGCTTCTCCTGGAACGGGTCGCCGACCTGGACGGCGGGGCGCTTGGCCGGGCCGGTCGCGTCGAAGGTCTCCGAGGCGAGCACCGAGACGCCGCCGATGCCGTCGCCGCCGGTGCGGGCTCCGTACAGGATGACCTTGTTGCCGGGGCCGGAGGCCTTCGCGAGGTGGATGTCCTCGTGCTTCATCACGCCGACGCACAGCGCGTTGACCAGCGGGTTGCCCTGGTAGCAGGAGTCGAAGACGACCTCGCCGCCGATGTTCGGCAGGCCCAGGCAGTTGCCGTAGCCGCCGATGCCCGCGACGATCCCGGGCAGCACGCGCCGGGTGTCCGGGTGGTCGGCCGCACCGAAGCGCAGCGGGTCCATCACGGCGACCGGGCGGGCGCCCATCGCCAGGATGTCGCGCACGATGCCGCCGATGCCGGTGGCCGCGCCCTGGTAGGGCTCGATGTACGACGGGTGGTTGTGCGACTCGACCTTGAAGGTGACCGCGTAGCCCTGGCCGACGTCGACCACACCGGCGTTCTCGCCGATGCCGACGAGCATCGCGTCGTTCTCCGGGGCCTTCTCGCCGAACTGCTTGAGGTGGACCTTGGAGCTCTTGTACGAGCAGTGCTCCGACCACATCACCGAGTACATGGCGAGCTCGGCGCCGGTCGGGCGGCGGCCCAGGATCTCGCGGATCCGGGCGTACTCGTCCTCCTTGAGGCCGAGTTCGGCCCAGGGCTGGGCCGCGTCCGGGGTCTGCTCGGCGTTCTTGACGGTGTCGAGGCTCATCAGGCGTTCACCAGCTGCTTCAGGACGGAAGTGAAGAAGCCCAGGCCCTCGGTGGTCGGACCGGTGAGCGGCTCCACGGCGTGCTCCGGGTGCGGCATCAGGCCGACGACATTGCCGGCGGCGTTGGTGATGCCGGCGATGTCGCGGTACGAACCGTTCGGGTTGACGTCGAGATACCGGGCCACGATGCGGCCCTCCGCCTCGAGTTCGTCGAGGACGCGCTCGTCGGCGACGAACCGGCCTTCGCCGTTCTTGAGCGGAACGACGATTTCCTGGCCGGCCGAGTAATCCCGGGTCCAGGCGGTGTCGGCGTTCTCGATGCGGAGCTTCTGGTCGCGGCAGATGAAGTGCAGCGAGTCGTTCCGGGTGAGCGCGCCGGGCAGCAGGTGCGATTCGCACAGCACCTGGAAGCCGTTGCAGATACCGAGGACCGGCATTCCGAGCTTCGTCTGCTCGATGATGGTGTCCATCACCGGGGAGAAGCGGGAGATGGCACCGCAGCGCAGATAGTCGCCGTAAGAGAATCCGCCGGGCAGGACGACGGCGTCGACCTGGTGGAGATCCTTGTCACGGTGCCAGAGGGCGACCGGCTCCGCGCCGGCCAGGCGGACCGCGCGCTGGGCGTCGCGGTCGTCGAGGGATCCGGGGAAAGTGACGACGCCGACTCGGGTGGTCACTTGCCCTCCTCCTCGACGCGGACGGTGAAGTCCTCGATCACGGTGTTGGCGAGGAAGGTCTCGGCGGCTTCACGGATGCGGGCGAGCGCGGCATCGTCGACCGGCCCTTCCAGCTCCAGTTCGAAACGCTTGCCCTGGCGGACGTCGGCGATCCCGGCGAATCCGAGACGCGGCAGTGCACGCTGCACCGCCTGTCCCTGCGGGTCGAGGATCTCCGGCTTGAGCATGACGTCGACTACGACGCGTGCCACTGGCACTCCCGGTGGTGATTGCGTGAAGGCGGGGGACCTTCAGCCTACCTGTGCCGGAGGGCCGTCTTGCGGTCCACCTGCGGCAACGCGCGTAGACACCCGCCCCTTACGCGGCAAGGCCTCGGGGCCTCCGCCCCCGGGAGCGGCGGCCCCCACCCGCATCCGATTTCGTCGGTTTAATCCCGTCTGTAACGAGGCTGTATCGGCATCCGAGGGAACCCCGTGAATATCCGGAAAAAAGGAATCCCGAACTCTTCGATTTCCACCGGTTCCGGGTGCAGAATAGGGCGACCGGCAGCCGAACGCGCCGCATCTCGGCGTGGGCTCTCCCTGCCCGCCGACGGATGCCGTGATCCCGGCCCAACGGACCGGCGGGGCATCCGAGACCTCCGTCGGCCGAATTGCCCGAGAGGATTGACACCCATGGCTCAGCGTGTAGTCGTCACGCTCTCCGACGACCTGGACGGCGGCGCCGCCGCGGAAACCGTCCACTTCGGCGTGGACGGGAAGTCGTACGAGATCGATCTGTCCGCCGACAACGCGGAAAAGCTTCGGGAGGCTCTCGCCCCGTTCGTCGCCGCCGGGCGCCGGCAGAGCCGCAGCGGAAAGTCCTTCCGCCGCACCGCGCTCACCCCCGACCCGGCCGCGGTCCGCGCCTGGGCGCAGTCGAACGGCATGGAGCTGCCCGCCCGCGGCCGCATCCCGAAGCACGTGTACGAGGCGTTCTCCGAGAACAACTGACCTTCCCCGGCGGCCCGTTGTGGGCCGCCGACCCTTCCCCGGCCACGCCGCCGGGGAAGGGTGGGGCGAGCAGGCCGATTGATGTTGTAGAGTTCTTCTTGTCGCCGCAACCGGGGAAACCCGAACGAGGCGGCCGGTGCCCAGGCACCGTGCGGACGTGGCTCAGTTGGTAGAGCATCACCTTGCCAAGGTGAGGGTCGCGAGTTCGAATCTCGTCGTCCGCTCGCAGCTAGCGTTACAGCTGTCACAAGTCAATATCCTGCGGACGTGGCTCAGTTGGTAGAGCATCACCTTGCCAAGGTGAGGGTCGCGAGTTCGAATCTCGTCGTCCGCTCCAGTTTCGAAGGCCCCCTCGATCGAGGGGGCCTTCGGCGTTTCCGGCTCCGCGCGGCACCCGGTGCGCGGCCAGTGAACGACCGATGAGCGGCCTGACATTTGTCATCGCCGACCCGTGGAACTCCACCGGCACCCGGTGACGGCCCGCACTACTGGACGGCCCGGGCCGGCGGAAGGCTGGAGCCATGACCGACACCAGCCGTCACCGCCCCGCCGTCGAGGCCCGCGGACTGCACCGCCGCTACGGACCGTCCGGCGCCGCCGGGTTCGAGGCCGTCCGCGGCCTGGACCTCCGCGTCGCCCGCGGCGAACTGTTCGCGCTGCTCGGGACCAACGGCGCCGGCAAGACCTCCACCATGGAGGTGCTGGAGGGCCTGGCCGCGCCGAGCGCCGGCGAGGTCCGGGTGCTCGGCCTGGACCCGGCCCGCGAGCGGGCCGCGCTCCGGCCCCGGATCGGCATCATGCTGCAGGAGGGCGGCTTCCCCGGCGAACTGACCGTCGCCGAGACCGGCCGCTGCTGGGCCGGAATGACCAGCGACGCCCGCACCGTGGACGAGGCGCTCGACCTGGTGGGCCTGCTGCGCCGGCGCTCGGTGCGGGTCAAGCAGCTGTCCGGCGGTGAACGCCGCCGCCTCGACCTGGCGATGGCCCTGCTCGGCCACCCCGAGGTGCTGTTCCTGGACGAGCCCTCCACCGGCCTGGACCCGGAAGCCCGGGCCTCGGTGTGGCGGCTGATCCGGGAACTGCGGGAGGCCGGCACCACCGTGCTGCTCACCACGCACTACCTGGAAGAGGCCGAGGAACTCGCCGACCGGCTGGCCATCATGCACGGCGGCCGGGTGGTGGCCGGCGGCACCGTCGCCGAGGTCCTGGCCGACCACCCCGCCCGGATCAGCTTCGAACTGCCCGAGCGCACCGGCCCGCACGCCGCACTCGACCTGCCGGCCCTGCCCGGCGCCGACCCGCGGATCGACGGCCGCCGGATCACCCTGCGCACCACCGACCTGCAGGGCACCCTGACCGAGCTGCTCGGCTGGGCCGCCCACCACCGGGTCGAACTCGGCCGGCTGGACGCCCGCAGCGCCTCGCTGGAAGAGGCCTTCCTCGCCATCGCCGCGTCCGACGCGGCCACCTCGCCGCAGATCGGACGTGCCGCATGACCGCCGCGAGCTCCCCCGCCGCAAGCTCCCCGGCCGCGACCACTCCGGTCGCGACCACCGCCGCCGGACGCCTGCTCGCCCTCGGCCGCGCCGAGGCCACCCTGCTGCGCCGCAACCGCACCGCGATGTTCATGGCCCTGGCGCTGCCGCTGGTGCTGGTCAGCACGCTCCGCTCGATGCTCGACCGCCTCTCCGAGCACTCCCCCGGCCTGGACGTGAACGGCAACCTGGTGGCCGGCTCGATGGGCATCGTGCTGCTGATCGTCATCTACTGCAATCTGACCTCCGCCTACACCGCCCGGCGCAGCGAACTGGTGCTGAAGCGGCTGCGCACCGGCGAGGGCACCGACGCCGAGATCCTGCTCGGCACCGCCGCCCCGTCGGTCGCGCTGGCGCTCACCCAGTGCCTGCTGCTGGGTGTCGGCGGCGCGCTGCTGCTCGACCTGCCCACCCCGGTGAACCCGCTGCTGATGCTGGCCGGGCTGGCCCTGTCCGCGGCCCTGCTGACCGCGCTGGCCGCGCTGTCCAGCGCCTTCACCAAGACGGTGGAGAGCGCCGGCATCACCACGCTGCCGCTGCTGCTGGTGGCGCAGCTCGGCTCCGGCCTGATGGTCCCGCTGGAGTCGATGCCGGACTCGGTGGCGAACATCTGCCGCCTGCTGCCGACCACCCCGGCGATGCAGCTGCTGCGGATCGGCTGGTTCGGCACTGACGGCTCGGGCCCGGCCGAGGGCTTCGCCGGTACGCCATCGACATGGTCGCAGGGCGCGCTGCCGCTGCTGCTGGCCGTGCTGTGGACGGCCGCGGTGGCCTGGGCGGCCCGGCGCTGGTTCCGCTGGGAACCGCGCCGATAGATTCTCCGGAGTCGTTGATCAAGCCGGGAAGCGAGGGAACCACGCCGTGCGGGTGAGCAGGCCACGACCGATCCGCCGCTGGCAGTCGCTGTCCAAGCCGCAACGCATCGAGCTGTACGTGCGGTGGTCGCTGTACCTGGTGGCGGTGGCCCAGCCGCTGCTGGCGATCGGCTCGGTGGCCGCCGCGGGCCGGCCGGACGAGCTGCCCGCCGGTTTCCGGTGGTTGGTGCTCGGCGTGCTGGTGGCGGGCGCGCTGAACATCGTCATGTTCCGCACCGGCCTGGCCGCCTACCTCGGCCGCCGCCCGCACCCGTACGGCTGGGCGGCGCTGTCGGCGGCGGTGTCGGCCGGCCTGGCACTGACGGTGCTGCTGACGGGGCCCCCGCTCTCACCGGACGCGCCGGACGCGGCCGCCGCCGGCGTCACCGCCACGATGGGGGCGACCTGCTGGATCACCGCCGCGTCGATCGCGCTGCCGACCCGCCGGGCCCTGCTGGGCGGGCTCGCCCTGCTGGCCGTGCTGACGGTGCCGTCGGCGCTCTCCGGCGCCCACCCGGGATCGGTGATCGCCATCGTCCTGGGAACCCTGATCGGCGCGACGGGGGCCGCGGCGGCCGCCCGCTGCTCGGCCTGGATGGCGAAGGTGGTCTGGGAGCTGGACGGGGCCCGGGAGGCCCAGGCCCGGCTGGCGGTCGCCGAGGAGCGGCTGCGGTTCTCCCGCGACCTGCACGACGTGCTGGGCCGCAACCTCGCCACCATCGCGCTGAAGAGCGAGCTGGCGGTGCAACTGGCGCGCCGCGGGCGCCCGGAGGCGGTGGACCAGATGACCGAGGTGCAGCGGATCGCGCAGGACTCGCAGCGCGAGGTCCGCGAGGTGGTGCGCGGCTACCGCACCGTCGAACTGCACACCGAACTGATCGGCGCGGCCTCCGTGCTGCGCGCCGCGAACGTCGACTGCCGAACCGAACTGGCGGGCACGGACGCGCTGCCGACCGAGGCGCAGTCGGTGCTCGGCTGGGTGGTGCGGGAGGCGGCGACCAACGTGCTGCGCCACTCCGAGGCCGCCCGCTGCACGTTCCGGCTGCGGGTCTCGGGCGGCCTCGCGGTGCTGGAGGTGGAGAACGACGGGGTGCCCGCCGTCCCGCCGGCCCGCACCGAGGGCGCCGGCAGCGGCCTGCGCGGCCTGCACGAGCGCCTGGCCGCCCAGGGCGGCACCCTGACGGCGGCCCGCCCCGGCCCCGGGCGGTTCCGGGTGACCGCCGAACTACCGATGAAGGCAAGGGAGTCCGTGGCGTGAGCGACCGAGTGCGAGTACTGCTCGCCGACGACGAGCATCTGATCCGGGGGGCGCTGGCCGCGCTGCTCGCGCTGGAGGACGACCTGACGGTGGTCGCCGAGGCGGCGTCCGGCCCGGAGGCGCTGGCGATGGCCACCGCGCACCGCCCGGACGTGGCGGTGCTGGACCTGCAGATGCCGGGCCTGGACGGCCTGGAGGTGGCCTCGGAGCTGCGGCACCGGCTGCCGGACTGCCGGGTGATGATCGTGACCGGGCACGGCCGCCCGGGCTACCTGAAGCGGGCCCTGGAGGTCGGGGTGCGCGGCTTCCTGCCGAAGACCGTGTCCGCCTCCGACCTGGCGGGCATCATCCGCACCGTCCGGGCGGGCGGCCGCTACGTGGACCCGGAGCTGGCCGCGGAGGCGATCAGCGCGGGCGACTCCCCGCTGACGCCGCGCGAGACGGACGTGCTGGAGCTGGCCGCGGACGGCTCCTCGATAGCGGAAATCGCGGACCGGGCGTCGCTGTCCCAGGGCACGGTGCGCAACTACCTGTCATCGGCGGCGGGCAAGCTGGGCGCGGAGAACCGGCACGCGGCGGTGCGGATCGCCCGCGAGCACGGCTGGCTGTGACGGCGCGTCACAGCCAGCCGCGCGGGGGCCTCACTTCCAGTCGAGGCCGGTGAGCTTCTCGTACGCGTCGATGTAGCGCTGCCGGGTGTGCTCGACGATCTCGGCGGGCAGGGCCGGCGGCGGGTTGTCGCTCTTGCGGTCCCAGCCGGAGGCGGGCGAGGTCAGCCAGTCGCGGATGATCTGCTTGTCGAAGGACGGCTGGTCGCGGCCGGGCTGCCATTCGTCGGCGGGCCAGTAGCGGGACGAGTCCGGGGTCAACACCTCGTCGCCGATGACCAGTTGGCCGTCCAGCAGGCCGAACTCGAACTTGGTGTCGGCGAGGATCAGGCCCCGCTCGCGGGCGATCTCGCGGGCCCGGGAGTACACGGCGAGGGTGATCTGCCGCAGGGTGGCGGCGAGGTCGGCGCCGACCCGGTGGGCGGTCTCCTCGTAGGAGACGTTCTCGTCGTGCTCGCCGACCTCGGCCTTCAGCGCCGGGGTGTAGATCGGGGCGGGCAGCTCGGAGCCGTTGTCCAGGCCCTCGGGCAGCGCGATGCCGCACACCGTGCGGGAGACCCGGTACTCCTCCAGGCCGGAACCCGCCAGGTAGCCGCGGGCCACGCACTCCACCGGCGCCATCTCCAGGCTGCGGCAGATCAGGGTGCGACCGGCCCAGTCGGCGGGGGCGCCCTCGGGCAGCTCGGTGGAGATCACGTGGTTGGGCACCAGGTCGGCGATCCGCTCGAACCACCACAGCGACAGCTGGGTGAGGATGCGGCCCTTGTCGGGGATCTCGTTGGGCAGCACCCAGTCGTACGCGGAGGTGCGGTCGCTGGCCACCATCACCAGGTTGCCGTTGCCGTCCCGGTACAGGTCGCGCACCTTGCCGGTGTGCAGGTGGACCAGGCCGGGCACCTGGACCGGCTCGGGCTTGGTGACGAATCCGCTCACGGTCAGTCAGTCCTCACAGCTGGGGGGCTCTGCTGCGGGGAGTCTTTCACGGCGCCCGGGACCGGGGCGGATGCGCCCCCGCCCCGCGCGGGGACCGGGGCGGGTGCGGCCCTGCCCCGCACCGGGAGACGGCGCAGGTCAGGGGCGGGTGCGCCCTTCCTTGCACAGGTGGTCGAGCAGGTTGGCGGTGGCCCGCTGGATCCGCTCGTCGGTGTGCCCGGGCCGGTCCAGCGCGGGCGACCAGGCGAACGTCCCGGACGCGAACACGTACGCCCCGCTGGGCGCCCGGTACAGCGAGGTCTCCTGGTGGGTGAGCCGCCCGGCGGCATCCCGGTACGGGGAGTGGGCGAGCAGGGTGCGCTCGGTGCAGGCGGGCAGCGCGACCTTCGGGTAGTAGCGGTCGGCCTCCCCCGCGACCATGCCGGGCAGTTCCTCGCCCTCCGCGAGGCCGGTGCCCTGCCACAGCCAGTGCGCGGTGTTCCGGGCCACCAGCGGCACCGGCGCGGGCACGCTGCCCGCGTACTGGATGCCCAGCAGGTGCTGCTCGGGCTCCCCGGCGTCCCGCCACAGCGCGCTCGCCGAACCCGCCGGGCCGGCCGCGGGGTGGTCGGCGGCGACCTTCTGCCGTTTGCGGCAGTTCAGCAGCCGGGACGGCTCGCCGTTCGCGCCGGCCGTCAGCTCCACCCGCCAGTACAGCGAGTTGGCGGACAGGAACACCAGCGAGGTGCCACCGTCCCGGGCCCGCTCGGCGGCCCGGCGCATCGGCTCCGACCAGTACTCGTCGTGCCCGGGGAACACCAGCGCCTTGTACCGGTCGGCGTCGACCAGTCCGGCGTGCAGGTCGGTGGCGGTGGCGTAGCCCAGGTCGTAGCCGTACCGCTCGGCCCACCGGATGAAGTCGTACGCGTGCCCGACGTGCAGCGGCAGCCCGGCCCCGGCGTGCGGGCGGTCGAAGGAGACGGTGACGGCCGCCTCCTCCTCGTGCACCAGCCGCCCCGCCGCGTCCCACGCGTGGTAGAGGCTGGCCCCGAGGTGCCCGTCCTCCGGGAACAGGTTGTACGCCTGCCAGGTCACGTCCGGCAGCACCAGCAGCAGGTCCGCCGCGTTGAAGTCCCGGACGGTGAACGGGATGTGGCTGCGGTGCCCGCCGTCGGCGGTGGTCAGCACCGCCACGTACGCGCCGGGCCGCCAGTCGGTGGGGACCTGCAGCCGCCAGGACTGCCACCAGTGGTGGCAGGAGACCGTGCGGTCGGCGACCATCGGGGCGGCCTGGGCCAGACCGGCGATCAGCGGGCTGGAGGCGACCTGGCGGGCGCCGTCGCCGCCGTCGTGGCCGATCCGGTAGACGTCCACCTGGAACTCCTGCGGCGGGTGGACCGTCACCCGGAAATCCACCGAACCGCCCGGCCGGGCCACGCCCGAGGAGGCGAATCCCTTGATCTGCTGCCGCACGTCGTCGGAGTTGCGCGGGCCACTCACCGCGGGCCGCGGCGGCCGGGCCGCGCCCTCCAGCGGCCGCTGCCCCGGGGCGTCCACGCTCACGTACCAGGGCACGGCGCCCTCGCCGTCCGCCAGGTAGTGGTCGGGGCTGCGCAGCCACGGCAGCGGGCCCTGGCCGAACGGATCGGACACCCCGTGCGCCAGCGTGCCGGACTCCCACCGGCGGTTGGATTCCGTTCCCACACGCCCTCCCCACACCCTTGCGCATCCGCCGAGGGTGGCAATTGCCATGCGGATGTGCGTGCGGACCAGCACACCACAGTCTGCTGGCGCAGTGTCACCCCACCGTAGCAATTTGTATCGACGAAACCGGGTTTCCCGGGATCTTTCGGAAATTCAGCCGAAAAGCCGTACCGGTCGCTCCAGCCGCACCCCGGCCCGCTCCAGCCAGGCCCGCAGCGGGCCGTCCTGGCCGGCCTCCGCGGCGGCCGCCACCGCCGGGGCCAGCCCCGCCCGGGGTGCCGCGCGGGACAGCAGGACCGGGCCGTCCAGCCAGTCCAGGCCGGGGCTCGCGGTGCCCGCGTCCACCGCGGCGCAGCAGACGGTGGCGGTGAGGTGCTCGGCCAACAGCTCGCGTCCGCTGCGCACGGGAGGCAAGGGGGGCGCGACCTCGGCGGCGCGCGCCACCCTTCCCGCCAGTGCGGCCGCCAGGGTCTCGGCCTCCCCGGCCGCCAGCCGGGCGAGCAGTTTGTCCAGCGCGGGGCCGGTGTGCGGGCGGTCGTCGCCGAGGGCGCTCTGCAGGGCGGCGGCGCTCTCCCGCCAGCCGTGGTCGACCACCTGTTCCGGGTAGTCCTCCCAGTCCAGCGGCTGCCAGCCGCCGGACGGCTCCTCGTGGAGCAGTTCGGCGGCCAGCCGGGACACCCGGGTGTCCACCAGGCCCGGCTCCTCCAGCAGGTCGCAGGCGGGGCGGTCGCCGAGCCGGTTCTCGTAGCCGTCGGCGAGCCGGTCGCGGCGGGAGAGTTCGGTGAGCGCGGCGACCACGCCGGCGTTCAGGTGCGAGGGGTGCCGGCCGAGCCGCCAGGCGGGCAGCGCGACCCGGGTGAGCAGCCGGTCCCAGCCCGCGTAGGCGAGGCCGACCTGCTCCTGGGCGGCGATCCGCAGACCGTAGTCGACGGCCTTGGCCTGCTCGGAGGCCCACGCGGCGACGGCGTGCTCCAACTCGGCGGAGTGCTCCCGGCAGGCGCCGAGCAGGCGCCGGTCGATGCGGTCGACCAGCGCGGCGGGGCCGCGGTGCCGGTCACCGAGCGCGGCGTCCAGGGTGCGCAGCCAGCGGCGGGCGGCGGCGATGTCCGGATCGGCGGCGGCCGCGGTGCCGGCCACCACGGGGGCCAGCAGGGCGCGCAGCTCACCGGCCCGCATCCACCACAGGAACGGGGAGCCGATCACCAGCACCGGCGCGCCGGGCGCGGCCCGCCGGCCGGGCCGGTGCGGCTCCTCCAGCCAGCTGTCGCAGTCGGGGGTGAGCGCGATCGCGCCGGGCGCCGGAACGTCCAGCCGGTCGGCGAGCTCCTCGATCAGGCGGTAGAGCTCCGGCGCTTCCGCCCTGGTCAGCGGCACGGCGGGGGTGACCGGGGGGACGGCCCGGCGGTGCGCGCGGGCCACCACGGCGGCCAGCAGCAGCGTCAGCGCGGCGACCGCGCCGACCGCCCAGCGGATGCCGTCCCACAGGGGGGCGTCCGGTGCCCCGGGGGCGCCTATCCGCCCGGTGAACCGCCCGACCAGCAGCACCACCGCGCAGGCGGCGGGCAGCGCGGCGGCGGCCACGGCCCCTCCGCGCAGGCGCAGGACGGCCCGGGCTCGTGCGCGTGCGGTGTCCACTGCAGCCATCGCCGCGGCACCCCCTTCGCAGCCGACTCGACTCGATCAATTCCGGTACGGGAAGCGGCGGGTGCCGAACCCGGTGGTACGACTCGCGTGGCGCTTTCCTGCCAGTCTCGACGCCCCGGTACGGGAGGGTGTTCCGGAACTCCCGGGAGACCACCCGTCCTGGTGACACCGCGGCGGAACGCGCCACCGCTCCCAGCATCCCCCGGGCGCGTCGAGCCGACGAGCCGCGCCCGCGCCGGTGCCCCCGCCCCTGCACGATGCAGCGCACCCTACGGCGCCCGCTCCGGCCCCGTCAGCAGGATGACCAACAGATCACCCGAAGGACTGCTTTTTCGACCCGTGGCCCGCTCCGCCCCGACCCGGGAAACGCCGCGGGGCGCTGCGTCCGGACGGGTCGGTCCGGACGCAGCGCCCCATGGACGGCCTTCTTACCGCGCGGCCCTGGCCGCGATGTCGGTGCGGTGCTGGGCGCCCTTGAAGGAGATCTTCGACAGGCCCGCGTACGCCTTGGCCCGGGCCTCGGCGAGGTCGGCGCCGGTGGCGGTGACGGACAGCACCCGGCCGCCCGCGGTGAGCACCTCGCCCTCGGCACCGGCCTTGGTGCCCGCGTGCAGCACGAACGCGGTGCCGTCGGCCTCCGCCTCGTCCAGGCCCTCGATCGGGTCACCGGTGCGCGGGTTCGCCGGGTAGCCCTCGGACGCCATCACCACGGTGACCGCGGCGCCCTCGTCCCAGCGCAGCGGCTCCAGTTCGGCCAGCGTGCCGTTGGCGGCGGCGAGCAGCACGCCGGCCAGCGGGGTGCGCAGCCGGGCCAGCACCACCTGGGTCTCCGGGTCGCCGAAGCGGGCGTTGAACTCCACCACCCGGGTGCCGCGCGAGGTCAGCGCCAGGCCCGCGTACAGCAGACCGGAGAACGGGGTGCCGCGGCGGCGCAGTTCGTCGACGGTCGGCTGAAGAACCGTCTCCAGCACCTCCTCGACCAGGCCCTCGGGGGCCCACGGCAGCGGGGTGTAGGCGCCCATGCCACCGGTGTTGGGGCCCTGGTCGCCGTCCAGCGCGCGCTTGAAGTCCTGCGCGGGCACCAGCGGCAGCACCGTGGTGCCGTCGGTGATCGCGAACAGCGACACCTCCGGGCCGTCCAGGTACTCCTCGATCACCACGCGCTCGCAGCCCTTGGCGTGCTCCAGGGCGGCGGCGCGGTCCTCGGTGACCACGACGCCCTTGCCGGCCGCCAGGCCGTCGTCCTTCACCACGTACGGGGCGCCGAACGCGTCCAGCGCCTCGGCGGCCTCCTGCTCGGTGGTGCAGACGTAGGACCGCGCGGTCGGGACGCCGGCCCCGGCCATCACGTCCTTCGCGAAGGCCTTGGAGCCCTCCAGCTGCGCGGCCTCGGAGCTCGGGCCGAACACCGGGATGCCGGCCGCCCGCAGCGGGTCGGCGACACCGGCCACCAGCGGGGCCTCCGGGCCGACCACCACCAGGTCGGCGCCCAGCTCGCGGGCCAGCGCGGTGACCGCGGCGCCGTCCAGCTGGTCGACGGGGTGCAGGGTGGCCACCCGCGCGATCCCGGCGTTGCCCGGGGCGCAGTGCAGCTCGGTGACGGCGGGATCTTGGGACAGGGAGCGGCACAGGGCGTGTTCGCGGGCGCCGCCGCCGATGACGAGGACCTTCACGAGCCCAGAGCCTAGTCGGTGGCCGGTTCCGCACCGTCGGCGGCTCCGTCCGGCCCCCGAAAGCCGGACGAATCCGGCGGGCCCGGGCACGGAAAAGCACCGGGCCTGTTCGAACAGCCGCGCAGTCACACCGACAGCCCCGGTTCACCTCGCTCGGAAGGGTGAAATCCGGCCGGGCAGCACAACCCTCCGACCTTGGCTTCCGGAGGTGAAATCACATAACGATCACTGCGGAAGCGCCCCCACGATCAGCCATTTGGCGGTAAGAAGTGCTGTTGGACAAGGACCCGGCCGCAGACCGTGCACGGCACCATGGGCGGCTCCGCCGAACTCCGTCCACACCGGATCCCGATGTCCGCACCGTCAGTCCCGGTACCCGCCGGGCCTCCGCAGTCACCCCGCCACAGGGAGCGCCACAGGTGAGCCAGCCGGAAATGCAGCCCGAGGAGAGTCCTTGGGGCAAAGAGGTCGCCGATGACGACCAGAGCGCCCCGGGCTCCGGCGGACGGATCCCCACCCGCCGCCGCACCGACCTGAGCGCGCGTCAATTCCCGCTCGGCGACTGGGGCGAACCGGCCGAACGCCTCGAAGAGCTCTACCGCTGGTCGGAAGAACGCGCCGTCGAGGCCATCGAGTGGTACCGCCGCGACCGGGTCTGGAAGCGCCGCTGGGCCCGCCTCCTCCGCAAGGCCGCCGCCGTGTTCACCGTCGGCGGCGTCACGGCCCCGATCATCTCCCTCACCGGCGTCCTTCCGCACGCCCTGGAGTGGGGCTACGCCGGCCTCGCGCTCGCCGCCGCCTCGCTGGTCGCCGACCGCGCGTTCGGACTCACCTCCGGCTGGATGCGCGACGTCTCCACCTCACAGGCACTCCAACGCCGCCTGGAAGCCTTCCAGTTCGACTGGGCCTCGGAGTGCGTCCGGGAAGTCCTCGGCCCGACCGAAGGCACCGCCGGCGAGGCCGCCGAACGCTGCCTCGGCGTGCTGCGCCGCTTCTGCGAGGACGTCTCCGAGATGGTCCGCACCGAGACCTCCGAGTGGATGCTCGAATTCCGCGCCGGCATGACCCAACTCCCCACCCAGGCCCCCGGCACCTGGGGCGGCCGAACCGAGAGTGGCACCGGCGCACAGGTCCGCGTCCTGCCCCCTCCGGGCACCCGGCCCACGATGCCACGACAGCGTCCCCCGGAGGGGCCCCTGCGCTAGTGCACGTGTCAGTGAGGTCGCACGCACATGCAGGTCATTGTCCTGCGTCGCGACCTTACTGACGGGTGCCTTCCGCTTCGCACAGTTCCCCGCGCCCCTGGTTGTGCTCTCCCTGGTTTCGCAGCTCCGCCCTTCCCTGATCCCTTACGCGAAGACGATCATCGAGGACTGCGCCACGCTGCGTGTCGCCGCCGAGTAGAGACCGGCCCAGGCGTGGCGTTCCCTTGCGAAGGGGTGCTGGAAGTCGTCGATCGGGGGGCCGAAGGGCTGTTCCAGCTGGGTGGGGCCCAGGGGGCGGGTGGGGGCCGGGGGGTTGAGGGGATCGATGCCCAACAGGGGGGCGACCGCCTGGAGTTCGCGGAGCAGGCCGTGCGAGGATCCCAACGGGCCGCCCGCGGCGAGGAGTTCGTCGGCGACCAGCGGAATCGCGAAGTCCACCGGGATGTACGCCCCGGCGTGGTCGAAGTGCCAGACCAGGTGCGACTGTTCGGCGGTGGCCTCGAACATCTCCAGGAGCTGTTCGTAGTCGGAGCCGAGCGCGTCCACCGGCGCCACCTCGAAGCCGGTGAGCCCCAACAGGTAGGCGCGGCGCAGGAAGTGGAGCGAGTCGTAGTCGAACGCGGCTATCGTCTCGACGTCGCCGGTGAAGCCCGGTACGTAGGGGTTGACCGGAACGGGCGGCAGGCCGTGCTGGGCGAGCACCCCGTTGTAGCGGTCGAGGTCGTCCCGGAACGGGTTCTCGGGGCTCTGGGTGAGCACGTCCACGAGCGGGACGAGCCAGAGGTCGCAGGCCATGGGCCGGCTCATCCTCTCGGGTGGCGGGGCAATGGGCCCCAACCCTACCGGCCCGTGGCGGGCTCTCCGCGCCCCGGTCGGAAGGACCGGGTGAAGCGGCCGGGTGGTACGAACCTGGGCAGTGGCACCCGGCCCAATCCGACGGCGCCGTGCGGCGGTTGGGGGGCGTCCTCGCTGGTCTCCGGGGGAGCTGACGGCGCGTCGGCCGGCGCCGTCTCGCGCAGCAGTCGCAGGACGGAGAACCCGTCGAGCGGCCGCCCGAGCAGCCGGGCGAGCAGTTCGATGGTGAACAGGTTGTAGTGGTTGACCAGCCGCCGGGCGCCGTCGTGGTCGCGGGCCTCGATCCGGTCGACGAGTTCGCCGTGCCGGTCCCACAGGGCGCCGACCAGTCCGTCGGCGGCCCGCAGGTGCGGGGCGGCGAACATCCAGGACTGGACGCGCAGCCGGCCGAGGTAGTCGGCGATCCGCTCGTTGCACAGGATGACCGCGGCCTCCTCCCAGAACCGCAGGTCACAGCCGACCAGGACATCGAGGTGGGCGGCCCGGGCGGCGCGGGTGGCGGCATCGGCGCGGCGGCGCAGCGAGACGGTCCGCGACCAGTCGTAGGAGTCTTCCCGGTTGCCGAGGTGACGCAGCGCGTTGTCGGTGAGCAGGGCCCGGGCCTCGAAGATCTCCAGGTAGTCGTCCCAGTCGAACTCGGGGACGGTGAAGCCGCGGTGGGGTTCGCTGACCAGCAGGCCCTGGGCGGAGAGATCGACCAGGGCTTCCCGGGCGGGGGTGGCGGAGACGCCGTAGATGTCGGCGATCTCCTTGACGGTGAAGTTGCGGCCGGCGGGCAGCCGGCCGGTCATCATCTCGTCGCGCAGGGCGTCGGAAATCTGTTCACGGAGACTGTTGCGCCGGATCAGGGCGCGGCCGCTCCCGGCTCCCGCAGCGTTCATCGCCGCTCCCCCTCTCCGGGCCGTGCCGACCGCGGCCAAACCCAGTTCCCAAAACGGGCACAGATTACCCCGGAATGGTCAATCCGGACCAAGGTACGGCAAAATGCGGCGAAATGTCAGCGTTGTACGGGTGCCGGAATTCCGAGCAGCCGGTCCCGGTGGACCGGGAACTCGGTGCGGCACTTGGCGACTTCGGCCGGGTCGAATTCGACGCTGAGCACCTGCTCGTCGGGCCCGGCCTCGGCGAGCACCCGGCCCCACGGGTCGACGGCCAGGCTGCGGCCGGCCTGTTCGACGCCGCCGTGGGTGCCGGCGGTGTTGCAGGCCAGCACGTAGGCCTGTTCCTCGACGGCGCGGGCGCGGGCCAGCAGATTCCAGTGCTCGGCGCGCCGGGCGGGCCAGGCGGCGGGGATCACCAGCAGTTCGGCGTCGGCGTCCAGCAGGGCCCGGAACAGTTCGGGGAAGCGCAGGTCGTAGCAGGTGGCCAGGCCCAGGGTGGCGAAGCCGGCGTCCACGGTGACGATCTCCTGGCCGGCGCCCATCACGACGGCCTCGCCGGCGTCGAAGCCGAAGCGGTGGATCTTGCGGTAGGTGCGGACCAGTTCGCCGTCGGGGGCGAACAGCAGCGAGGTGTTGTAGATCGGCCCGTCGGGGTCGCGTTCGACGATCGAGCCGGCGTGCAGCCAGCAGCCGACCGCCCGGGCGGCGGCGGACATCGTCTCGGCGGTGGGCCCGTCGAGCGGTTCGGCGCCCTCGGACCAGGCGTCGTGGGCGAAGCCGCCGACCGGCCACAGTTCGGGCAGCACGACCAGATCGGCGCCGTCCTGGGCGCGGACCAGCGCCGCGGCCCTGGCCCGCCGCTCGGCGGCCGGCTCGGCGTCCGAGACCGCGAGTTGGATCAATGAAGCGCGCACAGTACCACCGTCCACGACAAGAGTCCTACGATCGTCACCCGAAAGCGCTGCCTTGCTCTCACCCGGCAGCGTAACGTGCCGTATGCGCGTCCGTGCGGAGGTCTCGGCAGCCCGGGCGACGTGGGACGACGCAAGCCGACGGAGGGCCGGAGATACCCGTGACGGACAACCAGACCGTGCAGGCGTACACCGATGCGTGGACGCAGTCGATCGAGTCCATATCCGAGCTGCTCGCTCCCTTGCCGACCGACGCGTGGAACCGGGCCACCGAGTGCCCGGGCTGGTCGGTGCGCGACGTGGTCTCGCACATCATCGGCGTCGAGTCGGACATGCTCGGCGACCCCCGGCCGATCCACGCGCTGCCGCGCGACCTGCGGCACGTCACCAACGACTTCACCCGGTACATGGAGCTGCCGGTCGACAAGCGCCGCTGCTGGACGCCGGTGGAGATCACCAGCGAGCTGGAGTACACGGTGATCCGCCGCTCCCGGGCGCTGCGCAACTCCCGCCACGGCGCGGAGGACCTGGTGCGCTGGCCGGCCGGCCCGCTGTCCCGGGAGCTCCCGTACGCAACGGTGCTGCGGCTGCGCGCCTTCGACGTGTGGGTGCACGAGCAGGACCTGCGCCGCGCGCTCCAGGAGCCCGGCAACCTGGACTCCCCGGCCGCCCTGGTGACCCGCGACCTGCTGATCGAGACGCTGCCGAAGCAGGTGGCCAAGGAGGCGGGCGCGCCGATCGGCAGCACGGTGGTGTTCGACGTGGCGGGTGCGATGCCGTTCCAGCGCACCGTACGGGTCGGCGCGCACGGCCGGGGCACCCTGGACGAGTCGGTGGCACCGGAGCCGGACGTGCGGCTGGCGATGGACTGGCAGACCTTCGTGCGGCTGTGCTGCGGCCGGGTCCGCCCGGAGACGGCGCTGGTGAACGTGATCGGCGACCAGGAGCTGGGCCTGCGGGTGCTCGCCCATCTGACGAGCACCCCCTGACTCAGGCCGCAGCCACCTTGCGCCGCAGCCGCAGGATCATCGCCGTCCCGAGCAGCAGCGGCACCAGCTGGAAGCAGAACGCCAGCTGGTAGGCGTGCGCGCCGTAGCTGTCGCTGCCCGGGTCGGCCAGCGCGTCCAGCAGTACGCCGATGCCCAACAGGGTGATCATCGAGCCGAGGAAGCCACCCATGTTGGCGATGCCGGACGCGGTGCCCATCCGCTCGGGCGGGTTGTGGGCGCGGGCGTAGTCGAGGCCGATCAGCGAGGCCGGGCCGTTGCTGCCCATCACCAGCACCAGCACCACCAGCAGCCACAGCGGCGGGTGGCCGTGCGGCCAGGCCAGGGTGACGGTCCAGCAGAGCGCGGTGGCGCCCAGCACCGTGAAGGTGACGGGCAGCCGCAGCGCGGCCGAGCGGGAGATCAGTCGGCCGAACAGCAGGCCGAACGCCATGCTGCTGAGGACCAGCAGGCTGAGCAGGCCGCCCGCGCCGGCCCGGGACATGCCCTGGCCCTCGACCAGGTAGGGCAGCCCCCACAGCAGGCCGAACGCGTTCGCCGGGAACGCCGTGGTGAAGTGCACCCACAGGCCGAGCCGGGTGCCGGGCTCGGACCAGGCGGACCGGATCAGCCGCCCGACCGGCAGCTGCCCGCCCTCCCGCGGCACCGGGGCGGGCGCCCCGGGCGGGGCCTCCCGCAGCAGCGCCAGCACGGCGACGAACACCAGCGCGCCGGTCACCGCGATGACGCCGAAGGTGGTGCTCCAGCCGGCCGTGTGCAGGGCCTGCGCGAGCACCACGGTGGTGAACAGGTTGCCGCCCATGCCGGCCAGGCCGGTGAGCTGGGCGACGAACGGGTTGCGGGCGGCCGGGAACCAGCGGGCGGCGATCCGCAGCACGCTGATGAAGGTCATCGCGTCGCCGCAGCCGAGCACCGCGCGGGAGGCCAGTGCGGGCCCGAACGCGGTGGAGAACGCGAACGCCAGCTGGCCGGCGCTCATCAGCGCCACGCCCAGCAGCAGCACCCGGCGCGGGCCGATCCGGTCGACCAGCAGGCCGACCGGGATCTGCATCCCGGCGTACACCAGGACCTGGAGGATGGAGAAGGTGGACAGGGCGGAGGCGCCGATGCCGAACCGGGCGGCGGCGTCCAGGCCGGCCACGCCGAGGCTGGTGCGGTGCACCACGGCGAGGACGTAGACGCTGACACCGACCGACCAGGCGACCCAGGCGGCGCGGCCGCCGGGCGGGTGCGGGAACGCGGATCGGGGGGCGGCGTGGGGCTGGGCTTGGGGGGCGGCGTGGGGCTCGGCTTGGGCGTCGGCGGTCTGGCGGGGAGCGGGTGCGGACAGGGACGGTGCGCTGGGGGCGGGGTCCACGCTCATAGTGGAACCAGGCTAGTCATCCCATCACCTGACCTTTTGGTCAGGGTGCGAACCTGGCGCGAAACCGCCGCCGCCCCCCGCTCAGCCGGTGATCGTCCAGCTCACCGACTCGGTCATGTACTGGGCACGGAACGCCTCGTCGCGGACCCAGTCGGTGGTGTCCTGGACGGTCGCCGTGACGGTGTGCCGGTGACCGGGCGTCAGCGCCAGCGCGGCGGTGTCCAGCCAGGTGCCGTCCGCGGTGCCGGCGTCCACCGGCTTCCCGTCCAGCGACCAGGTGATCCGCAGCTGCCGCGGGCCGGTCAGGGCCAGCGGCCGCACGTGCAGCTTGGGCCGGCCGGACACCTGGCCGGGGGCCGGTTCGGGGTCGTCGGCGGGCTTCACCCGGCGGTACAGCTGCTCGATGATCGCCTCCCGGGAGGGCAGGTTGTACGCCCCGCCGAGGGTGCGCATCACCGAGTCCTCGGTCGGCCGGTACAGCCCGTTGGCGCTGCGGTAGGCGCCCACCGGGCCGCCGCCGTCCGGGGAGAGGGCACCCAGCCAGCGCCACCACTTGACCTTGTCGCGCGCCATTTCCTCCGCGTCCACCAGGGAGAGGTTCGGGTAGTCGGGGTCGCTCGGGGCGCTGTCGTACTCGTCGCCCAGCAGGCCGATGGTGTGGCCGATCTCGTGCTGGATGATCCGCCCGGCGTCCGGGCTGCCGCCGGCCAGGGTGGTCACCCCGGTGCCGCCGGCCCCGCCGTACTCGGTCGAGTTGGCCAGCGCTATCAGGTACTGCGGGCCCTCGCCCTGCCCGGCCCAGCGGGCGGTGGCGTCCTCGTCCGCGCACAGCAGGCGGGCGGTGCCCTCGCACCAGAAGTGCATGCCCAGCGGGGTGTCGGGGTTCTTCCCGGCGCTCTCGGTCTCGGCTATCCCGGAGACCGGGGACACCACGTCCACCCGGCGTATGTTGAACAACCCCTGGTAGGTGCGGAACGGCTCGATGTCCAGCAGCGCGTGCCAGGCCCGGTCCGCCTGCTCGTGGAACAGCTGCAGCTGGGCCTCCGTGTAGCCGTCGCCCAGCAGCACCAGGGTGATCCGGTTGGCCGGGTCGCCGGAGGTCCGCAGGTCCACGGCGGGCGCGCCGGGGGCCCGCAGGTCGGGGCGGGCGGCGGGCGGCGCGGGCCGGTCCGGTCCCGGCAGCGGCGGGCCGATGACGGTGGACGGCGAGGGCGAGGCCAGCTCCACCACGACGGGCAGCACGGCGGTGGCGACCAGCGCCAGGGCGGCCGCGGAGCGCATCACGGGGCCGGGAGCACCAGGCGGCATACGCGGGAATCCTCGCTGCGACGACACCCGGCCTGACTGCGCGGGTGGCTGGTCGCACAGACGTACCCATCGCCGCCCGGGGCCCGGCGGGGACGGCGCGAAACTCCCTCGGGCGGCGCAATGCACGCCCTGCCCCGAGGGACCTCGAAAATCACCGGAGAATCACCGGAGGAGAACGATCGGAGCAGTCAATTCCGAATGCCCGCAGCGCAGTTGAAAACGGCGAACGATCCGCCGCCCGGCGGGATACCCTGCCGAACGTGAACCACCCAGGGGGGAAGGCGGCGGACATGGAGAACGGGCCGGACACGGATCCGCGCAGGGCATTCGGACAGGCCCTGCGGACACTTCGACAGGGGGCCCGGCTCACCCAGCAGGAGCTGGCCGTCAAGGCGGGGCTGGGCATCCGCACCCTGTCCGACCTGGAACGCGGCACGGCCGGCCCGCGCCCGGCGACCGCCGTGCTGCTGTCCGCCGCGCTCGGCCTGGACCGCCCGGGCACCGAGGCCTTCCACACCCTGGCGCACGCCGCCTGGCGGACCGCCCGGGGCTGATCGCCGCTCAGCAGGCCGGAACGCGCCTGAACGCGCCGGGCCCCGCTCCGCGGACGGAGCGGGGCCCGGCGGCCGGGGCGGATCAGCCCCAGGTGATCAGGCGCTTCGGGTACTCCAGGATCGCGGCGACGTCCGCCAGCACCTTGGAGCCGAGCTCGCCGTCCACCATCCGGTGGTCGAAGGACAGCGCCAGCGTGGTGACCTGCCGCGGCGCCACCTTGCCCTTGTGCACCCAGGGCAGTTCCCGCACCGCGCCGAAGGCCAGGATGGCGGCCTCGCCGGGGTTGAGGATCGGGGTGCCGGTGTCCACGCCGAACACGCCGACGTTGGTGATGGTGACGCTGCCGCCGGACATGTCCGCCGGGGAGGTCTTGCCCAGCCGCGCGGTCTCCACCAGCTCACCGAGCGAGACGGCCAGCTGGGAGAGGGTCTTGGCGCCGGCGTCCTTGATGTTCGGGACGATCAGCCCGCGCGGGGTGGCCGCGGCGATGCCGAGGTTCACCGCGCCCCGGATGACGATCTCCTGGGCGGCCTCGTCCCAGCTGGCGTTGATCTCCGGGTGGCGCTTGATCGCGGTGAGCAGCGCCTTGGCGACCAGCAGCAGCGGGCTGACCCGCACCCCGGCGCCCAGTTCGCCGCTCTCCTTGAGCTTGCGCACCAGCTTCATCGTCCGGGTCACATCGACCTGGACGAACTCGGTGACGTGCGGCGCGGTGAACGCCGAGGCCACCATCGCCTGCGCGGTGGCCTTGCGGACGCCCTTGACCGGCACCCGGACGTCCCCGGCGGCGGTCGGCACCGGCAGCACGGGCTGCTCGGCGACCGGCTCGGCCACCGGCGCGGCGGCCGGCTCGACGACCGTCTCGGCGGCGGTGGCGGCCGCGGCGTGCACGTCCTCGCGGGTGACCACGCCGTTCGGGCCGGTCGGCCGTACGGTGCGCAGGTCGATGCCGAGGTCCTTGGCGAGCTTGCGCACCGGCGGCTTGGCCAGCGGGCGCTCGCCCTCCGCGACCACGGCCACCGGAACGACCGGTGCGGCGGGCGCGACCGGCGCTGCGGGAGCGGCCGGCGCTGCGGGAGCGGCCGGAGCCTCCGGAGCGGTGGCCGCCGTGCCGTTGGTGCGGCGGGCCCGGCGCTGCACCGAGCCGGTGCGCGGGCCGTAGCCGACCAGCACCTCGCGGCGCTCGGGCTCGGGCTCGGCCTCCGCCTCGGCGGCGGGCGCGGCGGCAGCGGGTGCGGCCTCGGCCGGGGCGGCACCGGCGACGGCCACCGCGATGATCGCGGTGCCGACGTCCACGGTGGCGCCCGCCGGGAAGTGCAGCGCCTCGACCACGCCGGTGAACGGGATCGGCAGCTCGACCGCGGCCTTGGCGGTCTCCACCTCGCAGACGACCTGCCCGTCGGTGACGGTGTCGCCCGGCTTGACGTACCAGGTGAGGATCTCGGCCTCGGTGAGTCCCTCGCCCACGTCGGGCATCTTGAACTCGCGGAGCACGGTGGTTCCGTTGGTCATCTTCGTTCCCCGCTCAGTACGCGAGCGCGCGGTCGACGGCGTCGAGCACACGGTCGAGGTCGGGCAGGTAGGTCTCCTCGACCCGCGACGGCGGGTACGGGGCGTGGTAGCCGCCGACCCGCAGGATCGGCGCCTCCAGGTGGTAGAAGCAGCGCTCGGTGAGCCGGGCGGCGAGCTCCGCGCCCAGGCCGAGGAAGACCGGGGCCTCGTGCACCACGATGCCGCGGCCGGTGCGCTTGAGGGACTCCTCCAGGGTGGGGAAGTCGATCGGCGACAGCGAGCGCAGGTCGATCACCTCCAGCCGGCGGCCGTCCTCCTCGGCGGCCTGCGCGGCCTCCTGGCAGACCTTCACCATCGGCCCGTAGGCGATCAGCGTGGCGTCGGTGCCGGGCCGGACGATGCGCGCCGAGTGCAGCGGCAGCATCGGGTCCTCGCCGACCTCGCCCTTGTCCCAGTAGCGACGCTTGGGCTCAAGGAAGATCACCGGGTCGTCCGACTCGATGGCCTGGCGCAGCATCCAGTGCGCGTCGTGCGCGTTGGACGGGCTGACCACCCGCAGGCCTGCGGTGTGCGCGAAGTACGCCTCGTGCGACTCGCTGTGGTGCTCCACCGCGCCGATGCCGCCGCCGAACGGGATGCGGACGGTGACCGGCATCTTGACGTGGCCGAGCGCGCGGGCGTGCATCTTGGCGAGCTGGGAGACGATCTGGTCGAAGGCGGGGTACACGAAGCCGTCGAACTGGATCTCCACCACCGGGCGGTAGCCGCGCAGCGCGAGGCCGATCGCGGTGCCCATGATGCCGGACTCGGCGAGCGGAGTGTCGATCACCCGGTCGTCGCCGAAGTCCTTCTGCAGGCCGTCGGTGATCCGGAAGACGCCGCCGAGCTTTCCGATGTCCTCGCCCATCAGGACGGTCTTCGGGTCGCTCTCCAGCGACTTGCGGAGCGCGTCGTTGAGCGCCTTGGCAATGCTGAGCTGACCGGCCATCAGTGGTGCTCCCCACCCTCGAAGGAGGCGGCGTACGCCTCGTACTCGGCGCGTTCCTCGTCCACCAGCGGGTGCTGCTCGGTGTAGACGTGGTCGAAGATCAGGGTCGGGTCGGGGTCGGGCATCGACCGGACGCCCTCCCGGACGCGCAGGCCCAGCTTCTCGCTCTCGGCCTCGACCTCGGCGAAGAACGCCTCGTCGGCGAGGCCCTCCTTCTCCAGGTGGGCCTTCAGCCGCAGGATCGGGTCCTTGGCCTTCCAGGCCTCGGCCTCCTCGGACTGCCGGTAGCGGGTCGGGTCGTCGGAGGTGGTGTGCGCGCCCATCCGGTAGGTGAACGCCTCGACCAGCACCGGGCCCTGGCCGGTGCGGGCGTGGTCCAGCGCCCAGCGGGTGACCGCGAGGCAGGCCAGCACGTCGTTGCCGTCGACCCGGACGCCGGGGAAGCCGAAGCCGGAGGCGCGGCGGTACAGCGGGATGCGGGTCTGCACGGTGGTGGGCTCGGAGATCGCCCACTGGTTGTTCTGGCAGAAGAACACCACCGGCGAGTTGTAGACCGAGGCGAAGGTGAAGGCCTCGTTGACGTCGCCCTGGCTGGAGGCGCCGTCACCGAAGTAGGCGATCACCGCGTCGTCCGCGCCGTCCTTGGTGATGCCCATCGCGTACCCGGTGGCGTGCAGGGCCTGCGCGCCGATCACGATGGTGTAGAGGTGGAAGTTCTTCTCGTTCGGGTCCCAGCCGCCGTTGTTCACGCCGCGGAACATGCCGAGCAGGTTCAGCGGGTCCACGTCGCGGCACCAGGCCACGCCGTGCTCACGGTAGGTGGGGAAGGCGTAGTCGCCGGGGCGCATCGCCCGACCGGAGCCGACCTGGGCGGCTTCCTGGCCCAGCAGCGAGGCCCACAGGCCGAGCTCGCCCTGCCGCTGGAGTGAGGTGGCCTCGGCGTCGAAGCGCCGTACCAGCACCAAGTCCCGGTAGAGCGCACGCAGCTCCTCGGGCGTCACGGTGAGCGGGAAGTCCGGGTGCTCGACCCGGTCGCCCTCCGGGGTGAGCAGCTGGACGAGCTCCGGTGCGGCGGAGCCGGCACTGGTTTTGTCAGAGACGCCGGGGGCGGCCTTCTTGCGCGCCCTCGCCGTGCTTTTGACGGTCACGTTCACTCCCTCGGTCTGTCCGGCCGCCCGGGGTCGCCGGTGGCCGGTCCGGTCGCCCTCCCGGCTCGCGCGCGTGGGTGTGCGCGCCAGTACGGGCAGGCGGTGTTCCCTTTCCGACGGCGTCCCTCACGAGAACGTTACCCAGCGGCACCCCTTGGCGCTCTTGCGCTAGGACGTCCTAGTTGTTCTCCGGTGGGGAAACCGCCTGTGACGCGGCTTACCGCCCGGTCAGGACACCAGCGCACGGTATCCGGGCGCGGCCCGCTGCGAAAGGGGGTAACGCCCATCGATTTGTGCGAGGCTTTGCAAATGACTGATAACGGACATATCAGGGTGTTTCTCCTCGATGATCACGAAGTGGTCCGTCGGGGCGTGCACGAGCTCCTCTCGATGGAGGGCGACATCGAGGTGGTCGGCGAGGCCGGCACGGCCGCCGAGGCGCTCAACCGGATTCCGGTGGTCCATCCCGACGTGGCGGTGCTGGATGTCCGACTGCCCGACGGAAACGGGGTCGAGGTGTGCCGGGAGATCCGCTCCCGGTACCCGTCGGTGAAATGCCTGATGCTCACCTCCTTCTCCGACGACGAGGCACTGTTCGACTCGATCATGGCGGGCGCCTCCGGATATGTCCTGAAAGCGATCCGCGGCACCGACCTGCTCTCCGCGGTCCGCGACGTCGCGGCCGGCAAATCCCTGCTCGACCCGGTCGCCACCAGCCGGGTGCTGGCCCGGCTGCGCGACGGGGGCGAGAAGGAGGACGAACGCATCGCGCAGTTGACGAAACAGGAGCGCCGCATCCTCGATCTGATCGGCGAGGGGATGACGAATCGGCAGATCGGCAATGAGCTGCACCTGGCCGAAAAAACCGTAAAAAACTACGTCAGCAGCCTGCTGGCGAAGATGGGCATGGAGCGCCGCACCCAGGCCGCCGCGTACGTCGCGCGCCGCCGCGCGGGCGGGCAGCACTGAGATCACACCGAACACGCTGTGTCAAGTCGCTATCACGCCGAGTAATACGCTCTGCTCCGTGACGTACGGTCAGACCATCTCCCTCGCGCCGGCCCGCCCGGACGCCACCGCTCCCCCCATCGGCACCCTCAGCCCCCCGGTCGCGCACGCCGCGGTGGCCGGGGTCCTGCGCGCCTACCCCACCGCACCGCCCGGCGCGGTCACTCCGGTGGCCGAAGGACTGCTCAACCGGGGCTACCGGATCGCGGCCACCGACGGCGCCACCTACTTCCTGAAGTGCTACGTCGACCGGGCCACCGCCAACCGGCCCGCCGTCCTCGCCCAGCACCGCGCCACCACCGAGCTGGCCGCGCTCGGCCTCCCGGTGCCGCCGCCACTCGCCAACCGGGACGGCCGGACCGTCACCGCGTACGGCGGCCGGCTGTTCGCGCTCTACCCGTGGGTGCCCGGCAGCCACCGGCACGGCACCGAACTCGCGCCCGCCCGGTGCGGCGAACTCGGCACCCTGCTGGGAGCACTGCACGGCGCACTCCGCGAGGTCTGCGCCCCCCTGCGGCAGCCGGACCGGGTGCTCAGCGCCGAGGCCGAGGAGACCGAGCGGATCGTCGCCGAGCTGCGCGACCTGGCCCGCGCCCACCGCCCCTACGGGCCGTTCGACCGGCTCGCCGAGCAGCGCCTGACCGAGCGACTGGACCTGCTCGCCGCACACCGGCACCGCCGTCCCAACCCGACCGCCGCCCCGCCCACCGGCTGGACCCACGGCGACTTCCACGGCCTGAACGTGCTCTACCGGGGCGACACCGTCAGCGCCGTCCTGGACTGGGACAAGCTCGCCCCGCACCCGGTCGCCGAGGAGGCGGTGCGGGCCGCCACGCTGCTGTTCAACGACCGCACCACCGGCGTCCTCGACCTGGTCCGGGTCCGGCGCTGGGCCCGCGCCTACCGGGCCACCGGCGCCGCGGACGCCGAACAGGTCGCCGCCGCCGTGCACCGGGTGTGGTGGGAGCGGCTGAACGACCTGTGGATGCTGCAGTGGCACTACCAGCGCCACGACCACCGGGCCGACCCGCTGTTCCCGGCCTCCGCCGGGCAGCTCACCTGGTGGTGCCAGGACTACGAGCAGGTCATGGACGCGTTCGCCAACTGACCTGCCCGCGGCCCGTCCCGGCCTCCGCTCAGCCCGTCTGCGGCTGCGCCCCGACGCCCGGGCTGGTGCTCGGCCTGGTCACCGGCGGGGCGCTGGAGCTCGGGCTGGCCGGCGGCGAGCTCTTGTCGCCGGACGCGCTCGGCGAGGGCGACGGCTTCGTCGAGTGCGAGGGGCTGGCCGAGGCGGACGCGGACGCGCTGGCGGAGGCGGAGGCACTGGCCGAGGGCGACCAGCTCGGCTGCTCGCTCTGGCGGCCGGTGCCCTGGCTGCGGGTCGGCGGGGGGCTGGTGGGCCGCTCCGTCTGCTCGCCGGGGGACGGGCTGCCGGTGGAGTGCACCTGGGTCTTCGGGTCCTGATCCTGGGACTTGTTGTTGTCGCCCCCGTTCGCGGTCAGCGCCAGCGCCACCCCGATGGTGGCGGCCAGCACCAGGGCCACCGCGCCCAGCACCAGGCCCCACGGGTTGCGGCGGGGCCGCTCCTTCACGTCCTCGCCGCCGTCGTGGTCCCCGCCGCCGACGGCCGGGTACGGGCGCGCGGGCGTCTGGTAGCCCGAGGCCATCGGATACGGCAGCGCCTCGGTCCGGGCGGCACCGTCGCCGACCGCGCCCAGCACCGTGGTCGGCGCGGCGGAGCCGCCCGCCGGGGTGCTGTCCCAGCCGCCGGCCCCGAGTACGGCCGTCTCGGCCGGGTAGCCCGCTGCGGCCGCGCCGTGCAGCTGCCGCAGCGCGTGCTGCACGTGGGCGCGGAACTCGTCGGCGCTCTGGAACCGGTCGTCCGGGTTCTTCTCCAGCGCCCGCAGCACCAGCGCGTCCAGCTGCGGCGGCACCCGGTCGTTCGCCCGGGACGGCGGCACCGGCGCGTCCTGGACGTGCTGGTACACCACCGACAGCGGGGTCTCGCCGACGAACGGCGGCCGCAGCGTCAGCAGTTCGTACAGCATGCAGCCGGCCGCGTACAGGTCGGAGCGGTGGTCGACGGCCTTGCCGAGGGCCTGCTCCGGCGACAGGTACTGCGGGGTGCCCATCACCATGCCGGTCTGCGTCATGGTGGTGGCCGCGCCGGTCAGCGCCCGGGCGATGCCGAAGTCCATCACCTTGACCGCGCCGCCGTTGGTGATGATGACGTTGGCGGGCTTGATGTCCCGGTGCACGATCCCGTGCTGGTGGCTGTACGCCAGCGCCTCCAGCACCCCGGCGGTGATGATCAGCGCCTGGTCGACCGGCGGTGCCTCCTCGTCCACCAGCAGCTCGCGCACCGTCCGGCCCTCGACCAGCTCCATCACGATGTACGGGGTGGACTCCCCGCCGTGGTGCTCCTCGCCGGTGTCGTAGACCGCCACGATCGAGTGGTGGTTGAGCGCGGCCACCGAGTGTGCCTCGCGGGTGAAGCGCAGCCGGGCGGTGTCGTCCTCGGCGAGTTCGGAACGCAGCAGCTTGACCGCCACGGTGCGGCCCAGCCGCAGGTCCTGGGCGGCGAGCACCTCGGCCATGCCGCCGCGGCCCAGCCGGCCGGTCAGCCGGTAGCGGCCGTCCCCGACGGTGGGGAAGGGAAGTGCGCCGCCCCGCCCGGACGTGGCCGCCCCGACCGGCAGTGCCTCGGTCGGTCCGGTGACCTCGGCGGCCCGGCCGTCACCCTCGTCCCGTGCGTCCCGCGCCGGGACGTCCCGCTGGTCCGCCCCGCCGTCGTCCGGTCGTTCGCTCTGACCCATCGCTCCTCGCCCCGGGCATTCGCTCGGCGCGCGTTCGCCCTGTCGGTTCCGTCCTCAGAACGCTACCGTCTCGCGCCCGCCGGTGTGGCACGGGAGGGCGGGTGCGGGGGCTCACAGCGGGCTCCGCGAGCCCACCCGGGGCGGAGTTCGAGCACGGAGCACTGCCCGGGCTCAGTAGGTCGAGGTGCTCGCTCCGGCCGCCGCGATCGCCACGATGATGACCGCAAGAATCACCACGCCGACAATCACACCGACCACGATCAGCGCGGTCGAACAACCATTGCTGTTGTTCGCCGGCGGCGGGTACGGCATCGGCATCGGAGCCGTCATCGGACCGGGCATCGGCGGACCCGGCATCGGCTGCTGCGGGAACGGCGGCGGCGTGGTCTGCGGGAAACCCTGCTGGAACTGCGGCTGCGGGAACGGCTGCGGCGTCTGCGGCGCCTGCGGGAACGGCGGCGGCGTCTGCGGGAACGGCGCCGGGGTCTGCGCGTACGGCGGCGGCGTCTGCGGCCCGGGCGCCGGCTGGTACGGCTGCGGCGGCGGAGTGCCGCCGCCCACCGGCGGGAAGTTGGTCAGCGACGGCGAGGCGTGCACCGACCGCGGCCCCTCGCCGATCACCAGCGGGGTGGACGCCTGCAGCGGCGTGTTGCCCTGCTCCCCCGCCGCGACCCGCTCCACCTCCTCGCGCATCGCCTCCGCCGTCGCGAACCGGTGCGCCGGATCCTTGCGCAGCGCCTGCGCCACCAGCGCGTCCACCGCGGGCGTGACCGCCCCGTTCAGCGTGGACGGCGCCGGCGGGGTCTCCTGCACGTGCTTGTACGCGATCGAGAACGCCGAGTCGCCGTCGAACGGCAGCTGCCCGCTGAGCAGTTCGAACAGCATGCAGCCCACCGAGTACAGGTCGGACCGGGCGTCCACGCTCTTGCCGAGCGCCTGCTCCGGCGACAGGTACTGCGGGGTGCCGACCACCATGCCGGTCTGCGTCATCGACGTCACCCCGGACTGCAGGGCGCGCGCGATGCCGAAGTCCATCACCTTGACGACGCCCTTGGTGGACACCATCACGTTCGCCGGCTTGATGTCGCGGTGCACCAGCCCCTGGTCGTGCGAGGCCTCCAGCGCCGACAGCACCGCCGCGGTGATCTTCAGCGCCTGCTCGGTCGGCATCGCGCCGCGGTTGGTCACCTGCTCGTCCAGCACGTCCTTCAGCGAACGGCCCTCGACGAACTCCATGACGATGTACGGCGTCGCCGTCCCGTCCGGCCCGACGTCCTCACCGGAGTCGAACACCGAGACGATGTTGGTGTGCTGGAGCCGGGCCACCGCCTGCGCCTCGCGCCGGAACCGCTCCTTGAACGAGGCCTCCCGGCCCAGTTCGGTGTGCAGCGTCTTCACCGCGACCTGACGGTCCAGCACCGTGTCGTAGGCCAGGTGGACGGCCGCCATGCCGCCCTGCCCGAGCAACCGCTGCAGCACGTACCGGCCGTGGCCGAGCGAGTGGCCCTCCGTGGTGCCCTCAGTCATGGTCCAGCTCCCCCTCGGCGTGCCGTACTTCCGGACAGGGGCCAGGGTAGCGGTTCGGGGCCGCGCCGCAGCGCGGCCCCCGAAGCCGTTACAGGTACGGGCCGGAACGGATACCGCGGCCCGGGCCCGGCTCCTCCAAGTCCCCCTCCACGCCGTGCAGTCCCGGCGGCAGCGCCCGGCGCATCTGCTCCAACTGCGCCCGGGCCGCCATCTGCTGGGCGAACAGCGCGGTCTGGATGCCGTGGAACAGGCCCTCCAGCCAGCCCACCAACTGGGCCTGGGCGATGCGCAGTTCGGCCTCGGTGGGGATGGTGCCGTCGGCGAACGGCAGCGACAGCCGCTCCAACTCCTCGACCAGCTCCGGCGCCAGGCCCAGCTCCAGCTCCTTGATCGAGCTGGCGTGGATGTCCTTCAGCCGGGCCCGGCTCGCCTCGTCCAGAGGCGCCGCCCGCACTTCCTCCAGCAACTGCTTGATCATGCTGCCGATCCGCATCACCTTGGCCGGCTGCTCGACCATCTCGGTCACCGGCAGCTCACGCGGCTCGTCGCCCTCGTCGCCCCGGCCGAGCCCGCCGACCGGCGCGGTGCCCACCGCCATGCCGTCCGGTCCGACGATCAGCACCGTCGGACTGTCCTCGGACTTCCCGCTCGACGCCTGGTGAGGCTCCTGCTCCGACCGCTCGTTCATCGGGTTGGTCATAGCTCCTTCATATGCTTCGTCCACCGCGAAGGTCAACGCGCCTGGTACCCGGATCGTCCCACCCGGCGGGTACCCGCGTCGCACGGCCTCACCGCCGGCGCAGCTTCACTCCGACCAGGCCGAGGCCCAGCCCGATCATGCCCAGTCCGACGCCCAGCGGCAGCTGATTTGCGGACGGATCGCCCGAGGGCAGCGGCCCCACCGGCAGCACCGGGCCGGCCATCGGCGCCCCGCCCGCGACCACCGCGTCCTCCCCGCCCGGCCCGGCCGGGGGCAGGGCCGCTTCCTCTTCACCTCCCCCGACCGCCTCCGCCCCGGCCTGCGCGCCCGCCACGTCCGGTGTGCCCGTCCCGGGCACCGCCTGCTGCCCGCCGTCCCCGCCCGGCCCGTCCGCCGACGGCTCCGGCTGCGCCGCCGCAGGGACCGGGGGTGAGGTCCTGGCCGGGGCCGGGGGCATCACCGGCTGGTGATGGTGCGCCCACCCGGGCCGGCCCGGCTCCGGGGAGTCCGTCGGTTCCTCGCGCGGCGGCGCCGGGGACTCGGCGGAGGGTTCTTCGGACGGTTCGGTGGCCGACGACGGCTCCGCGGAGGCCGAGGGTTCGGGCGACGCGGACGGCTCGGGCGGCTCCGCGACGGGCTTCGGGGGGTGGGACGGCCCGGCCGGTTCTGCGGGGACGGGGGCGGGTGCGGGGCTCGGGGTCGGGCTCGGCGAGGCTGCCGTCCGGGTCGCGCTCGGGACGGCGGGCACCGGGACCGGCACGGGAACGGCCGGCTGGACCGTCCCGGATATCGCGCCGTCGGTCGGCGCCTCCGGCTGCACGGACTGCCCGGACTGCCCGGACTGCCCGGCCGGGACGGTCTGGGCGACCTGCTCCGCCGCCTGTTCGCGCGCGGCGTCGAACTCCGCCTGCACCTGCTGCCCGGCGGCGTCCAGCCGGGCCTGGATCTGCTGGCGGGTATCGGCCGCCGGATCGACGGCGAAAACGGGGGCGGACAACAGCAGCGGCAGCGCCAGGCCGGTCAACGCCGCTCTGCGGAGCAGCACGCCGGGGCGGGCGGTGGGGGTGCGGCGCGGGGCCGGGGGCACGAGGCAGCGGCGAGCGAGCATCGAAAGCAGGTCCTCCCGACGGCCGTCCGCACTCGGTGCGGACGGAGGCGGAACAGCTTCCCACCAGACTCACACACCGGGACATTCCGGGCATTTCCGCCGCCTCGGAGCCCGGGCTCACACCTCCAGGACGACCTTTCCGACCTGGGTACCGGCCTCGACCACACGGTGCGCCTCGGCGGCGTCGGTGATCGGCAGGACGCGGTCCACCACGGGGCGGACCACACCCGCCTCGACCAGTGGCCAGACGTGCTCGCGCACCGCGGCGACGATCGCCGCCTTCTCGGCCAGCGGGCGCCCGCGCAGGTTGGTGGCGATCACCGCGGCTCGCTTGGACAGCAGGGTGGCCAGGTTGAGCTCGGCCTTGATGCCGCCCTGCATGCCGATCACCACCAGCCGGCCGTTGACCGCGAGGGCGTCCACGTTCCGCTGCAGATACTTGGCACCGACGATGTCGAGGATGACGTCGGCCCCGCCGAGCGCGGCGATCTCCGCCACGAAGTCCTGCCGGTGGTAGTCGATCAGCACGTCCGCACCGAGTTCGGCGCACCGGGCGAGCTTCTCCGGGCTTCCGGCGGTGACCGCGACCCGGGCACCGACCGCCTTGGCCAGCTGAATCGCCATGGTGCCGATGCCGCTGGCCCCGCCGTGCAGCAGCACCGTCTCGCCGGGGCGCAGGTGCGCGACCTGGAAGACGTTCGACCACACCGTGCAGGCCACCTCGGGCAGCGCGGCGGCCTGGATCAGCGTCAACCCCTTGGGAATCGGCAGCAGTTGACCGACCGGGACGGCCACCTGCCGGGCGTAGCCGCCACCGGCCAGCAGCGCGCACACCTCGTCGCCGACCGCCCAGCCGGCCACGCCGGGGCCGAGCGCGGCGATCCGGCCCGCACACTCCAGCCCGGGATAGGGCGAAGCTCCGGGCGGCGGATCGTAGAAGCCCTGACGCTGCAGCAGATCGGCCCGGTTGACCGCGGTGGCGGCGACCTCGACCAGCACTTCGCCGGCCGCCGGAACGGGATCGGGCACCTCGGCCCAGACCAGCCGTTCGGGACCACCGGGCTCGGGAATCGTGATGGCTCGCATGGCCGCCACGCTACGCCCCCGCTCCCGGGACACCCCGTCCACCCGCCGTCAACAGGCAGTCCGTCAAAGGCCGGCGCCCGGGCTGGACAGGCTGGCGACACTCCGCCCCCGGGGTCCGTCGGGGGCGCCTCCACCCCCCATCCTTGTGCCTGTGTCGAACTCCAACCCGCCCGACGACCCGGGTGCCCGACCGTCCCGTCTGACGCTCAGCCGTTTCCGGGACCAGGGCACCGAAGACACCGACCCCGCCCGCCGAATCGCGCTGCCCGCCCGCCGGACCCGTCCGCCGACGCGGCAGGTCGCCCGCCGCCTGCTGCTGGCCCTGGGCGTGCTGGTGGTGACCACGCTGATCGTGTACCTGGACCGCGACGGCTACAACGACAACGCCGACACCTCGGTCAGCTTCCTCGACGCGGCCTACTACGCCACCGTCACCCTCTCCACCACCGGCTACGGCGACATCACCCCGGTGAGCGACAGCGCGCGGCTGGTGAACATTTTCGTGATCACGCCGCTGCGCGTGGTCTTCCTGATCATCCTGGTCGGCACGACGCTCGAAGTGCTCACCGAACGCACCCGCCTGCAATGGCGGATCGAACGCTGGAGGCACACCGTGCGGGACCACACCGTCGTCATCGGCTACGGCACCAAGGGCCGCAGCGCCGTGGACACCCTGCTCGGGCAGGGCGTCCCGAAGGACTCCATCGTGGTGGTCGACCCGCAGGCCCGGGCGATCGACCAGGCCACCCACGACGGCCTGGTCGGCGTACTCGGCGACGCCACCCGCACCGCGACCCTGATGCGCGCCGAACTGCCGCGCGCCGCCCAGGTGGTGGTCGCCCCCGAACGCGACGACACCGCCGCGCTGATCACCCTGACCGCCCGCCAGCTCAACCGGGGCGCCACCGTCGTCGCCGCCGTCCGCGAGGACGAGAACGCCCCACTGCTCCGCCAGAGCGGCGCCGACGTGGTGGTCACCTCCTCCAGCTCGGCCGGCCGCCTGCTCGGCATGTCGATGCTCAGCCCCAACGCGGGCGCCGTGATGGAGGACCTGCTCACCTACGGCAACGGCCTGGACGTCGCCGAACGCCCGGTCACCAAGGCCGAAGCCGGATTGAGCCCACGCGAACTGCCCGACCTGGTGGTGGCCGTGGTCCGCGGACGCCGGGTACTCAACTACACCGAACCGGAGGCGGCGGTACTCCAGCTCACCGACCGCCTGATCGTCATCAAGCCGGGCACACCCGTCGTCCCGCAGTGACCTGACGGTTCCACGTGAAACACCCGCCCGGTCGGGTCCCGGCAGCGCCCCGACGCGTTCCTCCGCCACCGGACCGCCGGGCGACAGCGCGGCAAGCCCGGCCGTGAGTGCCGAACGGGGCGGAGCCGGATGCCCGGGCAGCCCGGCGATCCGACCGACCGGACACTGCACGATTCCACGGCCGAGGTCCACTGGCCGGTTCGCTGCTCGACTCTCACGCGGAACACCCGCCCGGCCGGTCAGGGCAGCGGCAGCACCTCTGCACGCTCCCCCGCCGCCAGACCGCCGGGTGGCACCACGGCAAGCGCCTCCGCCAGGGCCGGCCCGCGCAGCATCGCCGGGCCGTCGTGCGGCGGCGGGGCCAGCCCGGCCGGGGTTGAACCGGGTACCCGGCCCGGCGCCAGCATCCCGATCGCCCCGGCAGCCCCTCCGGACAGACCCCGCCCCATCCTGACCACCGGTTTCACGTGGAACATCCGCCCGGTCGGTCGGGGCAGCGGCAGCACCTCGGCGCGTTCTCCCGCCGCCAGACGGCCGGGCGGCCCACGGCAAGCGGCTCCGCCAGAGCCAGCACGCGCAGCATCGCCGGGCCGTCGTGCGACAGCGGGGCCAACCCGGCCGAGGTGTGCCGAGCAGGGTGGAGCCGGATGTCCGCCGGGTGCTCGGGGCAACGAGGCAGCCAACGCCGCGATCGATCCGGCGAAGCTGCGCGATCCGACCGGTCAGGCAGCGCGCGGTTCCGCGGCCGAGGTCCACCGGCCGGTTCGCTGCCCGGTTTTCCCAGCTCGGGTTCCACGTGGAACATCCGCCCCGCCGTCAGGGCAGCGGCAGCACCTCGGCGCACTCCCCCGCCGCAAGACCACCGGGCGGCACCACGGCAAGCGCCTCCGTCCGCACCAACCCGCGCAGCATCGCCGGGCTGTCATGCGGCAGCGGGGCAAGCCCGGCCGGGGTGTGCCGAGCGGGGTGCAGCTGGGTATCCAACTGGTGCCCGGACAGCCTGGCGGCCAGCATCCCGATCGCCCCGGCAGCCCCTCCGCACGCTCCCTCCGCCGGGGCCGCCCGCGCAGCATCGCCGGGCCGTCGTGCGGCAGCGGGGCAAGCCCGGCCGGGGTTGAACCGGGTACCCGGCCCGGCGCCAGCATCCGAATCGCCCCGACAGCCCCTCCGGGCAGAACCCGCCCCATCCTGACCACCGGTTCCACGTGGAACATCCGCCCCGCCGGGTCAGGGCAGCGGCAGCACCTCGGCACGCTCCCCCGCCGTCAGACCGCCGGGCGGCACCACGACCAATGCCTCCGCCAGAGCCAACCCGCGCAGCATCGCCGGGCCGTCGTGCGGCAATGGCGCGAGCCCGGACGGGGTGTGCCGAGCGGGGTGGAGTCGGGTGTCCGCCGGGTGTCCCGGCAGTCCGACGGCCAGCACTCCCGTCGCACCGGTTGCGGCCCACCCGGAGAGCGCGTGCAGCAGCGGCAGCGCGAGCGAGACGGTGCCCGCGACAGCCGCCAGCGGGTTGCCCGGCAGACCCACCAGGTGCCGACCGCCCGGCAGCGCCGCCAGGAGCATCGGGTGCCCGGGCCGCACGGCCACCCCGTCCACCAGCAGGTGGCCGCCGGTGGCCTCCAGTGCGGCGTGCAGGAAATCCACCGGCCCGGCTGCGGTGCCGCCAGTGGTGAGCACCAGGTCGGCCGGCGAGTGCCGGATCGCGTCCCGCAGCAGCCCGAAGTCGTCCCGGACGTGACGGCTGCCGAGCAGTTCTGCCCCGGCGGTGGCCAGCCACGGCGGCAGCAGCGGGCCCAGCGCGTCCCGCACCCGGCCCGGCGCGGGCAGCCCCGCCGTCAGCAACTCGTCGCCCAGCACCAGCAGTTCGACGGTCGGACGGCGCCGCACGGCCAGCCCGTCATGCCCGGACGCCGCCGCCAGACCGAGCACCGCCGGAGTCACCGGCAGCCCGGCGGGCAGCAGCTCCTCGCCCCGCCCGCACTCCTGCCCGCGCGGCCTGACGTCCTGGCCGGGGCCAACCTCACCGCGCAACTGGACGGTGCCGTCCGGGAGTTCGACCGAGCGGCCGTGCTCACGGCGGAGCACCCCGGTGGCGCCGGACGGCAACTGTGCCCCGGTGGCGATCACCACCGCCGCACCGTCCGCCAGCGGGGCGCAGTCCTGGCCCGCCAGCACCCGACCTGACAGCCGCCACGGCCCCGGCCCGGCCACCGCCCAGCCGTCCATCGCCGAGGTGTCGAAGGGGGGCAGGTCGGTGAGCGCGGTCAGCGGCTCGGCGAGGGTCCGCCCGGCCGCAGCCGCCAGCGGCACCCGCTCCACCGGCAGCGGACGCCCCGCCGCCCACGCGGTACGCCGGGCCACCGGCCACGGGCAGCCGCGCAACGTGGCCGCACCCGAGGACAGCACCGACGCACCCACCGGATCCGCCGTCCCGCTGCTCACCGCTCGGCCGGACCGTCCGCCTCGGCAGCCCAGCGCTCGGCCAGCGCCGTCGCCTTGGCGGACGCCTCCGCCACCGCCGCCGCCCCGCCACCGTTCAACGCCGCCGCATACCCGACCAGGAACGCCGTCAACGGCGCCGCCGGACGCTCCACCCCGTGCGCCACCACCCGGGTCATGTCCAGCAGTCCCCGGACGTCCACCGCCAGGTCCAGCCCCAGTTCGGCAGCGGCCGCAGCCATCCACTCGTCCAATGTGCGCTCCATGACGCCCATGCTGCCCGATCCGCCCCACCGCAGGCCGCCACCACCGGCACCGCCGCGCCCACTCCCGCCCAGCCCACGGACGACACACCGACCGCGATCCACCCACCGATCCCCGGCGGGCAGCGACAGGCACACACGCCCACCGGCCGGGACAGGCCCAGACGCGCCGACAACCGAACCACGCACAGCACTCGCCGCAAGCCCACGCGCCACCCGCCGACACCTGAGCCCGGCCGGTCAGCAACCACCGCCCTCCCCACCCCGGAAGCACCGGCACCGATCCCGACCCAGCACCCCGCAGCGCCTGCCCACAACCCGCGCCGGGCCCCGGGCCGCGACGCGCCTGCCCGCAAACCCACGCTGCCGGGCCGCGTCCGCATCACAACCCGCGCTGGGCCCCGGGCCGCGACGCGCCTGCCCGTAAACCCACGCCGCCGGGCCGCGTCCGCATCACAGAGCCCGGCACGCAACAGCGAACGCCCGTCCGTCGCCCCGCACCCGGCCCTCCAGCCCCCAGCCAACGCCCCCCGGCCGACGAACAGCACCCCTCCCGCCACCGACCACACGCCTTGCGGGGCCAGACCCAACACCCCGCAGCGCCTGCCCGGAACCCCCTGCCCGAGTCACAAGGCCCAGCTCGCACCCGGCTCGCCCCACCCGCAGCCCTCCTGCCCCGCCGCCCGCCGAAGCCACAGCGCCGAGACCTCCCGCTCGGCCGACGAACGGCGCGCCCCCGCCCAAAACCCGCCCGCAGGCGGCCTCAGCGTTCCCCCGCCGCCCGCTGTCGGGCCGCCGCCAGTTCCTGCGGGGTGTCGCAGTCGAAGGACGCGCCCGCCAGGTCGGGCACCCGAACCAGGCGCAGCCCCCCGGTCAGGGCGCGCAGTGGGCGGTCGGCCGGGTCGCCGAGCGACCTGAGCGTCTCGCGCAGCGCGGCGGTGCGGTACACGGCCGCCAGCGGCTGGTCACGGCCCTCGGCGTCCACCAGCAGAGCCCCGTCCGTGTCGCCGCCCACGTCGCCGCCCGTGTCGTCACCCACGTCACCGACCGCGGCCACCAGCCGGTTCACCGTCGCGGCGTCCAGGAACGGCAGGTCGGCCGCCAGCAGCAGCACCAGCGGCGCCGACACCTCCGGCAGTGCGGCAGCCACCGCCGCCAGCGGGCCCCCACCGGGCGGGTCCTCGCGCAGCCAGTGCACGTCAGGACGCGTGGTGGGCCGCTCCGGGCCGACCACCAGGACCCGGCGGGCCCCCGCACAGGCCGCCAGCACCCGGTCCAGCAGCGGGCGGCCACCGACCCTCAGGGCCGGCTTGTCCGCGCCGCCGAGCCGCCGGCCCGCCCCACCCGCCGCCACCACCGCGTCGTATTGCGTCATCCGGGCAGTATCACCGCCGTCACCGCTCCTCGTCCCTCCCGCCACCGCTCCCCGTGGCGCCCGCCGTCACCGCTCCTCGCCCCTCCCGCCGCCAGACGTCTCGTCCCGCTCGTCACCAGACGTCTCGTCGCTCTCCTCGACGATCTCCGCGTCGATGATCCCGTTCTCCTCCTGCGAGACCTCCGGCACCGCCGCATCGACCCGGCCCACGTTCGCCTCCGCGCCGAGCTCCAGGATGGCCGGCAGGGTCAGGCCGCCGTAGCGCTCGTTGACCGCGGTGGCCAGCGCCTCGGCGTCGTGCGGGTGGTCGGCCAGCGCCTCGTCGAAGTCGCGCAGGTACTCGGCAGTGAAGCCCAGCACCCGGTGCGCCGCGTCGTCCATGCCGGGGGCGCGGTGCCCGGAGATCACCCGGTCCACACCCAGGTCGGCGATCCGGCTCAGGTTGTGCGACCACTGGCCGCGCGCCGCCGGATCGGTGTCGGCGGTCCACACATGGGTGCCGTTGTAGACGAAGTCGCCCGCGATCACGGTACGGATGCTCGGCAGGTGGACCACCGTGGAGCCGGCGCAGTCGGCCTGGCCGAGCGGCAGCACCTGGATCAGCTGACCGTCGATCATCAGCGGCTGCGGCAGCAGTGGGGCGGGCAGCAGCGGCTGGTCGGGAATGTCGTCGCCGTACACCGGCTTCCACTGCGTCACCTTCGCCGCCGCGGTCCGCCCGATCCCGTCCACCACCGACGGCGCGGCCAGCAGCCGCGTCCCCGGGAACAGCCGCAGCACCTCCTCGGCCCCGAAGTAGTGGTCCGGGTGCTGGTGGGTGACCACGATCGCCAGCAGTTGCCGGCCCTTGCCCGCGATCCACTCCGCGAGCTCCCGGCCCGCGCTGCGGGTCAGCTGGGCGTCCACCAGGATCGCCGTGTGCTCGCCCATGATCAGGCTGGACGTGGCGAAGAACGCGCTCTCCGGGCCGGTGAAGACCTCGACCTCCAGCGGACGGAAGGCCGGCGCGGCACCCGCCCCGCGGCCCTCGGCGCTCTCGTCGGGCGGTGACGCGGTCACGGCTGCTCCCCTGGTCGGTGTTCGGTGGCGGGCCCCGATCGGCCCCGGTTGACGTCCACCCTCTCCGGAACACCCCGCCAATGCCGGGTAGGCACGCCCAGCAGAGTGATCACTGGCACCATCGGGCCGCCGATCGCGTCGGATATTGTCGGTGGTCCTCGCGCACCGGCCACCGCAGCGCACGCATGTCCGCACGCATCTTGGAGTACTTGATGGACCGGCTCGACAACACCGTCCGCGACTACGCCTGGGGTTCGGCCACCGCCATCCCCGAGCTGCTCGGCCGACCCGCCACCGGCGAGCCGCAGGCCGAACTGTGGATGGGTGCCCACCCTGGCGCGCCCTCGGTGATCGACCGCGGCAACGGCCCGGTGCCGCTCGACCGGGTGATCGCCGCCGACCCGGCGGCCGAGCTGGGCGCCGCCGCCGTCGAGCAGTTCGGGCCCACGCTGCCGTTCCTGATGAAGGTGCTGGCCGCCGCCGTCCCGCTGTCCATCCAGGCCCACCCCACCCGCGCCGAGGCCCGGGCCGGCTACGCCGACGAGGAGCGGCGCGGCGTCCCCGCCGACGCACCGCACCGCAACTACAAGGACGACAACCACAAGCCCGAACTGATCTGCGCGCTCAGCGAGTTCGAGGGCCTGTGCGGCTTCCGGACGCCCACCGACGCGGCCGACCTGATGGCCTCCCTGGAGGTGCCCGGGCTGGAGCCGCTGATCGACCTGCTGCGTACCAAGCCGGAGGCCGAGGCGCTGTCCGGCGCACTCGCCGAGGCGCTCGCGCTGACCGGCGAGCAGGGCCGGGCCACCGTGGAGGCCGTGGCCCGCGCCGTCACCGCCGCCGCCCCGTCCGACCCGAGCGGTGCGATGGCCGGCTACGCCTTCGCCGCCGCCGAGCACCCCGGCGACCGCGGTCTGGTCGCCGCCCTGCTGCTCAATTACATCCGCCTGCAGCCCGGCGAGGCCCTCTACCTCGGCGCCGGCCTGCCGCACGCGTACCTGCGCGGCACCGGTGTGGAGATCATGGCCAACTCCGACAACGTGCTGCGCTGCGGGCTCACCCCGAAGCACGTGGACGTCCCCGAGCTGCTGAAGGTGGTGGGCTTCCACAGCGGCAGCCCGGAGATCCTGCGCCCCGAGCCCGGCACGGACGGCGAGCGGCTCTACCCGGTGCCGATCGACGAGTTCCGGCTCTCCCGCTACGACCTCGCCGAGCACCCCGCCGTGCTACCGGGCGACGCCCCGCAGATCCTGCTCTGCACCGCCGGAACGGTCGAACTCGCCTCCGAAGCACAGACGTTGACGCTCCACCAGGGCGAGTCGGCGTTCCTGCCCGCCGACGGCGCCGAGACCGCACTGACCGGCCCCGGCGCGACCGTCTTCCGCAGCACCGTCACCCTCTCCTAGTCCGCCCGCTCCGCCGCGAAGAACGCCCGCTCCGCCGCGAAGAACGCCCGCTCCGCCGCGAAGAACGCCCGGTCCGCCGCGAAGAGCGCCTGGTACGCCAGGCGCTCCTCCGCGCCGTCGCCGATCGCGGTGAGCAGTTCGTCCAGCGCGAGGAACACCTCCCACCGTTCGCCGCCGCCGGCCCGGACCACGGCGCCGACCAGCAGGTCCTCCAGGTCCGGGACGCGCTTGTTCTTCCACACCTTGTCGGCCAGCGACACCAGCAGGTCCTCCACGCCGGAGTGCGGGCCCCAGCTCGCGTGGCCGGCCGCGAAGCGGGCCAGCTGCGGGGCGACTCCCGCCGCCAGCAGCAGCTCCCGGCCGACCCCCTCGTGCGCCGATCCGGGCCCGGACAGCTCCGCGCGGTGCACGGCCTTCCCCACGTCGTGGGTGGCCGCGCCGAACAGCACCGCCGCCCGGTCGAACTCCAGCCCCGGCCAGAGCGCGGCCGACCCGTCCACCAGCCGCACCGCCACGTCGTGCACCAGCCGCAGGTGCGCCACCAGCCGCGGCGGAGCGGCCAACTCGGCCAGCAGCAGCGCCACTTCGTCCGGCAGCGGGCACAGCCGCAGATCGTCCTCGTCCGTCACGGCGGGCGAGGCTACCAGCCGCAAAATCGCTTGACCCGACGGCGGGCCGCCGTTGCACTGGGGCTGGCACCTGGCCGACGACTGTGGGGAGACAGCACCGCCATGGAGATTCGTTCCACCACCGAGAAGGACCTCGACGTCTTCATCGACACCGTGTTCGCCGCGTTCGGGAAGCACCCGACGCCGCCGGAGGAGGACGGCAGCGGAGTCTGGTGGTCGGCGCTCGAACTCGACCGCGGGCTGTTCGCCGTCACCGACCAGGGGCGTCCGATCGGCACCGCCTCCGCCTACTCCTTCGAGCTGACGCTGCCCGGTGGGGCGACCGTTCCGGTGGCCGGGATCAGCTGCGTGGGCGTGCTGCCCTCGCACCGGCGGCAGGGCGTGCTCACCGCGATGAAGCGCCATCAGCTGGCCGAGCTGCGCGAGCGCGGGGAGATCATGTCGGTGCTGCTGGCCTCCGAGGCGATGATCTACCGCCGGTTCGGCTACGGCCCGGCCACCTACACCCGGCGGCTGACCGTCCCCCGGCACCAAGCCGCGCTCACCCCGCCCCGGGCCGGCGAGCAGCCGGCCGGCACGGTCGAACTGCTCCGGCTCAACGACTGCCGCGAACTGGTGGAGCAGATCTACGACCGCTACCGCCGTACCCAGCCCGGCGCGATCTCCCGCCCGCCCCGCTGGTGGGCCCGGCAGGCCGGGCACCCCCCGATCGCTCCCACCCCGCGCTACATCGCCCTCCACCGGGACGCCGACGGCACCCCGGACGGGTACGCCAGCTACTCCCTCGACGACTCCGGCACCCTGCTGGTCGACGAGACCGTCACGCTCGACGACGCCGCGTTCACCGCACTGGCCCGCTACCTGCTCGGCCACGACCTGGTCACCGAGGTCGCCTTCCGGCACTTCCCGCCCGGGCACCCGCTGCAGTGGCAGCTGGCCGACTTCAACGCCGGCCAGCTCGGCAAGCACACCGACTGGCTCTGGGTGCGGCTGCTCGACATCCCGCGTGCCCTCACCGCGCGCACCTGGTCCGCGGACGGCGAGCTCGTCCTCGACGTCGCCGACCCGTTCCTCGGCGAGCACACCCGGCACCTGCTGACCGTCCGCGACGGCCGGGCCGAGTGCACCCCCACCGACCGTGAGCCCGACCTGTCGCTGGACGTCAGCGACCTCGGCTCGATCTACCTCGGCGGCACCACCCCGAGCACCCTGGTCCGGGCCGGACACATCCGCGCCCACCACCCGGCCGCGGCCGCCCTCGCCGACGCCATGTTCCGCGCCGAACGCGAACCGCACTGCCTGCACTGGTTCTGACGGCACGCCACCTAACTGGCCGTCAGGTCACGTCGCGGGTCATGTCCACGAAGCGCGAGTAGTGACCCTGGAAGGCGACGGTGATGGTGGCGGTCGGACCATTACGGTGCTTCGCCACGATCAGGTCCGCCTCGCCGGCCCGCGGGGACTCCTTCTCGTAGGCGTCCTCGCGGTGCAGCAGGATGACCATGTCGGCGTCCTGCTCGATCGAGCCGGACTCACGCAGGTCGGAGACCATCGGCTTCTTGTCGGTGCGCTGCTCCGGGCCACGGTTCAGCTGGGACAGCGCGATCACCGGGATCTCCAGCTCCTTCGCCAGCAGCTTCAGGTTTCGGGACATGTCCGAGACCTCCTGCTGCCGGCTCTCCGCCCGCCGCGAGCCGCCGGACTGCATCAGCTGCAGATAGTCGATGACCACCAGCCGCAGATCGTTGCGCTGCTTCAGCCGCCGGCACTTGGCCCGGATCTCCATCATCGACAGGTTCGGCGAGTCGTCGATGTACAACGGCGCCGCACTCACCTCGGGCATCCGCCGCGCCACCCGTGTCCAGTCGTCGTCCGTCATATTGCCGGACCGCATGTGGTGCAGGGCCACCCGTGCCTCCGCCGACAGCAGGCGCATGGCGATCTCGTTGCGGCCCATTTCGAGCGAGAAGATCACGCTCGGCAGGTTGTTGTGGATCGAGCAGGCGCGGGCGAAGTCCAGCGCGAGGGTGGACTTACCCATGGCCGGGCGGGCCGCGATGACGATCATCTGGCCGGGGTGGAGGCCGTTGGTGAGCTGGTCGAAGTCGGCGAAGCCGGTGGGGACGCCGGACATCTGGCCGGAGCGGGAGCCGATGGCCTCGATCTCGTCGAGGGCGCCCTCCATGATGTCGGCGAGCGGGGCGTAGTCCTCGTTGGTGCGCTGCTCGGTGACGGCGTAGATCTCGGCCTGGGCGGCATTGACGATGTCGTCGACGTCGCCCTCGGCGGCGTAGCCCATGCCGGCGATCCGGGTGCCGGCCTCGACCAGGCGGCGCAGGACGGCGCGCTCGTGGACGATCTCGGCGTAGTACTCGGCGTTGGCCGCGGTGGGGACGGAGTTGACCAGGGTGTGCAGGTAGGAGGCGCCGCCGACGCGGACCAGCTCGCCGCGCTTGGTGAGTTCGCCGGCCACGGTGATCGGGTCGGCGGGCTCGCCGCGGGCGTAGAGGTCGAGGATCGCGCCGTGGATCAGCTCGTGGGCGGGCCGGTAGTAGTCGGCGGGCTTGAGCACCTCGACGACGTCGGCGATGGCGTCCTTGGAGAGCAGCATGCCGCCGAGCACGGACTGCTCGGCCGCCAGGTCCTGCGGGGGTACGCGTTCGAAGCCCTCGGCGCCGCCGAGGCCGCTCTCGCCGTCGCGGTCGCGCCGCTCGCCCTTGCCGGGGAAGCGGTCGCCCTTTCCGCCGCCGTCACGGCGCTGGAAGCCCCCGCCGGAGCCGTTGCCCCCCGCGTTGTTCGAGCGGCGGGCGGCGGGGAGGCGGTCGCCCGGGACGTCGGGGAAGGCGTCGAGCGGGAAGGCGTCGTCGGACGGCTGCCAGTCGTCCTCCGGGGGCGGAGGAACGTCGTGGTCGTCGTACTGGGGGCCGGTCACGCGTGTTCCCCGATCAGCGGTTGGTGCGAGTTGGTGCGGGCCTGTCCGGTGCCGGCGCTCGGTCTTTCTTACGCCACCGAGCCGACAGTTCCGGCTGTGTGCGGGGCGGTGTCGCGCGGCCACCGGGGTCTGGTCCGGAGCCACGGTACGGGGGGCCGGGCGGTTCCTCCAAGACGGTTATCCACAGGCCGTGTGGATAACTCTCCGCAGCCTGTGGAGAAACCCCGGAAAGCTGTGCACAACCCTGTGGACACCGCTGTGGATAACCACACGATCGCTCTGCTGTCAACTCGCTGACCTGCGATTACCTCTTCCACCGCCTGTGCATGAGAAATTCTTCACACAGCCGGGGACGAGACCGCCCAGCCGTTCGATCGGTCGTTCGATCCACCGTCCGTCCACAGGCTCGGTAAGAGACGAAAGCCACTAGCGGTCATTACCTGTGGATGAGTAGGGTGGACGGCATGCCAGCCACGCCCACCCGCCCCGCCGCCGCGGCCGAACACCGCCGCCACGACCGCGAGATCCTCGCCCTGGCCGTCCCGGCCTTCGGCGCGCTGGTCGCGGAACCGCTCTTCCTGATGGCCGACTCCGCGATCGTCGGCCACCTCGGCACCGCCCAGCTGGCCGGCCTGGGCATCGCCTCCGCCGCGCTCACCACCGCCGCCGGGATCTTCGTCTTCCTCGCCTACGCCACCACCGCCGCGGTCGCCCGCCGGATCGGCGCCGGAGACCGCCGGGCCGCCGTCCAGCAGGGCATCGACGGGATCTGGCTGGCCTTGATCCTCTCCGCCGGCCTGGTCGTGCTCACCCTGGCCCTCGCTCCGCAGGCCGCCCAGCTGCTCGGGGCCTCCCCCACCGCCACCCCGTACGCCGTCACCTACCTGCGGATCAGCGCCCTCGGCGTGCCCGCGATGCTGCTGGTGCTGGCCGCCACCGGCGTGCTGCGCGGGTTCCAGGACACCCGCACCCCGCTGCTGGTCGCGATCGGCGGGTTCGGCGCCAATCTGCTGCTCAACCTGGGCCTGGTGTACGGCGCCGGTCTCGGGGTGGCCGGCTCCGCATGGGGCACCGTGATCGCGCAGAACGCGATGGCCGCGGTGTACGTGGCCGTGGTGGTCCGCGGCGCCCGCCGGGAGGGTGCCGGGCTGCGGCCCGACCTGGCCGGCATCAAGGCCTCCGCCCGGGCCGGCGGCCCGCTGATGGTGCGCACCCTGAGCCTGCGCGCCGCCCTGCTGCTGGCCACCGCGGTGGCCGCGTACCTGGGCGACACCGAGATCGCCGCCCACCAGATCACCATGACCATCTGGTCGTTCATGGCCTTCGCGCTGGACGCGGTGGCGATCGCCGGGCAGGCCATCATCGGCCGCTACCTGGGCGCCGGCGATCTGCCGGGCACCCGGGCGGCGACCCGCCGGATGATCGAGTGGGGTGTCGGCGCCGGGCTGGTGCTGGGCCTGCTGATGGTGCTGGCCCGGCCGCTGTACATCCCGCTGTTCACCGACGACCCGTCGGTGCGGGCGCAGCTGTCCACCGTGCTGCTGCTGGCGGCGCTGACCCAGCCGATCGGCGGCGTGGTCTTCGTGCTGGACGGTGTGCTGATGGGCGCCGGCGACGGCCGCTTCCTGGCCTGGGGGATGCTGGGCGCCCTGCTGCTGTTCGTCCCGGCCGCCCTCGCGGCACCCGCGCTGGGCCTGGGCCTGGCCGGGCTGTGGTGGGCGATGAACCTGTTCATGCTGGGCCGGGCCGCGGTCCTGTCCGGCCGGATACGCACCGGCCGCTGGATGGTGACCGGCGCCGTCCGGGCCTAGGCGCACGGCGAAGGGGCCGGACTCCGAGTGGAGTCCGGCCCCTTCGTCAGCTCTGCGGCCGAAATCAGGCGGCGACGACGGCGACGTCGAGGTTGGCCTGAACGTCCGAGTGCAGCTTGACCGAGACCTTGTGGGTGCCCACGGTCTTGATCGGCGAGGCGATCGCGACGGCGCGCTTGTCCACGGCCGGGCCGTTGGCGGCCTTGATGGCCTCCACGACGTCGGCCTGGGTCACCGAGCCGAACAGGCGGCCGGCGTCGCCGGAGCGAACGGCCAGCTTGACCTGCAGGCCCTCGAGCTTGGCCTTGACCTCGTTGGCGGCCTCGAGGGTCTGGATGGCGTGGATCTTCCGGGCGCGACGGATGGCGTCGACGTCCTTCTGACCGCCCTTGGTCCAGCGGATGGCGAAGCCACGCGGGACCAGGAAGTTGCGGGCGTAGCCGTCCTTGACCTCGACGACCTCGCCGGCGCTGCCGAGACCGGGGACCTCGTGAGTGAGGATGATCTTCATTCTTCGGTCACCCTCTCTTAGCGCGTGGTGGAGGTGTAGGGCAGCAGGGCCATCTCACGGCTGTTCTTCACGGCCGTGGCGACGTCACGCTGGTGCTGGGTGCAGTTGCCGGTGACCCGGCGGGCACGGATCTTGCCGCGGTCGGAAATGAACTTCCGCAGCAGGTTCGTGTCCTTGTAGTCCACGTAAGTGGCCTTGTCCTTGCAGAAGACGCAAACCTTCTTCTTGGGCTTGCGAGCAGGCGGCTTCGCCATTGTGTGCTCCGTTAAGTACGAGATCTGTCAGCGTTGCCGGACCCTCGACGGGTCCGGCCCGCACCGCTTAGAACGGGGGCTCTTCCGAGTAGCCGCCGCCGGAGTTGCCACCCCAGCCGCCGCCGCCCTGGTTGGACGAGGGAGCGCTGGACGCCCACGGGTCGTCGGACGGGCCCTGGTTGCCGCCGCCGGGGTTGCCACCCCAGCCGCCGCCACCCTGGTTGCCGCCGCCGTACCCGCCGCCGCCCTGCTGGCCGCCGCCACCGAAGCCACCGCCGCCGCCGGGACCGCCGGAGCGGTTGGCGCGGGTGACCTTGGCGGTCGCCGAGCGCAGGCTCGGGCCGACCTCATCGACCTCGACCTCGAAGACCGTCCGCTTCTCGCCTTCCTTGGTCTCGTAAGACCGCTGGCGCAGTCGGCCCTGCACGATGACGCGCATGCCGCGCTGCAGCGACTCGGCCACGTTCTCCGCCGGCTGACGCCAGACGTTGCACGTGAGGAAGAGGCTCTCGCCGTCCTTCCACTCGTTCGTCTGACGGTCGAAGGTGCGCGGGGTGGACGCGATGCGGAACTTGGCCACCGCGGCGCCCGACGGAGTGAAACGCAGCTCGGGGTCGTCGACGAGGTTGCCGACGAGGGTGATGACGGTCTCGCCTGCCATGTGGTGATGACCTCTCGGAAAGAAGTTCTGCGGTGCTCGTCAGCGGTGTTCCACGTGGAACACCGGACGCGAGCCCTCCGGCATCAATGCCGGAAGTGGGCTCAGTGGGTGTCCGGGCGCAGGACCTTGGTCCGCAGAACCGACTCGCTCAGGCTGAGCTGGCGGTCGAGCTCCTTGACGACCTCGGGCGTGGCCTTGAGGTCGATGACCGAGTAGATGCCCTCGGACTGCTTGTTGATCTCGTACGCCAGGCGACGACGGCCCCAGGTGTCGATCTTCTCAACCTTGCCGCCGCCGGTGCGGACGACGTTGAGGAAGTTCTCGATCAGGGGGGAGACAGCGCGCTCCTCGACCGACGGGTCGAGGATGACCATCACCTCGTAGTGACGCATGTGTAACCCACCTCCTTTGGACTCAACGGCCACGGTCTCTCCGTGGCAGGAGGGTTGTGCGCGTCGGCACCGGTGGGCCAGGGCATGCGGACACGCCCCTACACCAGTGCAGAGGGGCCAGCCTACCGGGTGAGCCGACCGACGGACAAAACACCGGGATCCCGGGGTTGTCATTTCGACCATACCGGTATCAATCTGGACAGAACGAACGTTCCCTCCACCACGGGAGGTGGGTCCTATGGCGCAGAACGTCCACCGGCCGCAGTTCACCCTGAACACCGACGGGAACCCGCATCCGCGGGAGAACATCCTGGTGGGGGTGACGCTGCTGCTCGGCGCGGTCGCCTTCGTCACCTCGTTCTTCTACAACCTGCACCTGCTCAGTTCGTGGGCCGGACTGGCCGGGATCGTCACCGGAATGATCGGCCTGTTCGTCTCCGTCACCACCGCCGAGCGCTTCGTGGTGGTGATCGGCACCGGAGCCGCCGCGTTCGGCCTGTTCCTCGGCGTGGCGCACGGCGGACTCTTCGGGGGCGTGTGGTGACGCCCGCGCGCGGCGGCACCGGGTGAACCTGGCAGAGATCGCGCAACCTCCCCCGCCCTCCCCGCGTAGTACCTGTGCCAAGCAGGTGCGAACGGGGGGGCGCAACCATGTCGGACCACTTCCCGCCCGAATCGGACCATTCGGGCGATAGGGTCACCTTTGGAAAGCCTGACGAGGAGGAGCACGGAGCATGAGCCTGCGTCTGCGGACGATCACGCGTGAGGAACACCTGGCCTTTGTGCAGAGCAGGCCCTCTGTCAGCCACATGCAGGTGCCCTCCTGGGCGGACGTCAAGGCGGAGTGGCGCGCCGAGAGCCTCGGCTGGTTCGACGCGGCCGGCGAGCTGGTCGGCGCCGGCCTGGTGCTCTACCGCCAGCTGCCCAAGGTGAAGCGGTACCTGGCGTACCTGCCCGAGGGCCCGGTCATCGACTGGTTCGACCCGGACCTGGACCGCTGGCTGAAGCCGATGCTGGCGCACCTGAAGTCGCAGGGCGCGTTCTCGGTGAAGATGGGCCCTCCGGTGGTGGTCCGCCGCTGGGAGGCCGCCACCCTCAAGGAGGCGATCGCCTCCAAGGAGGCCAAGCGGCTGCGCGACGTCGAACCGGACTGGTCCGAGCCGCGCGCCCTGGAGACCGCCGAACGCCTGCGCCGCTCCGGCTGGCTGCAGGGCGAGGACGGCGGCGCCGGCTTCGGCGACGTCCAGCCCCGCTACGTCTTCCAGGTGCCGCTGGCCAACCGCTCGCTGGACGACGTCCAGCGCGGCTTCAACCAGCTGTGGCGGCGCAACATCAAGAAGGCCGAGAAGACCGGCGTCGAGGTGGTCCAGGGCAGCTACGAGGACCTCGCGGTCTTCCACAAGCTGTACGTGATCACCGCCGAACGCGACCACTTCACCCCCCGCCCGCTGTCCTACTTCCAGCGGATGTGGAAGGCGCTCACCGCCGAGGACCCCAACCGGATGCGGCTCTACATCGCCTACCACGAGGGCGAGGCGCTGGCCGCCACCACCATGCTCACCGTCGGCGAGCACGTCTGGTACTCCTACGGCGCCTCCGCCAACCACAAGCGCGAGGTGAAGCCGTCCAACGCCATCCAGTGGCGGATGATCCGCGACTCCTACGCGCTCGGCGCGAGCGTCTACGACCTGCGCGGCATCAGCGACACCCTGGACGAGGACGATCACCTGTTCGGACTGATCCAGTTCAAGGTCGGCACCGGCGGACAGGCCGCGGAGTACCTCGGCGAATGGGACTACCCGCTCAACAAGCTGCTGCACAAGGCACTCGACCTCTACATGTCGCGCCGCTGAGCACACATGACCTTTACGGGGAGAACGCGATGACCTTGACGATGTACGTGGACGGCAGCCGCTGGCGGGCGCACCAGCGCGGGCTGCTGGCCGAGTTCCCCGGGCTGGTCCCGGTCGCCAAGGGCAACGGCTACGGCTTCGGCAACCGGCGGCTCGCCGAGGAGGCCGCCCGGCTGGGCAGCCCCCTGCTGGCCGTCGGCACCGCGGACGAGGCGGCGGAGATGGCCGACGCCTTCCCCGGTGACCTGCTGGTGCTCACCCCGTACCGGGTCGGCGAGCCCGAGGTCGAACTGCCCGCCGGCCGGGTGGTGCGGACCGTCGCGCACGCCGAAGCGCTGGCCGCCCTGCCCGCCGGCACCCGCGTGGTGGTGGAGGGCATGACCAGCATGCGGCGGCACGGCATCCCGGTCGGCGACCTCGCCGAACTGCCGGTCGGCCACCTGGAGCTGGAGGGCTTCGCACTGCACCTCCCGCTGGACCGGCCGGACGGCTCCGACCCGGTGGACGAGGTCGCCGACTGGGTCCGGGCGATCGGTGCGGCCGGGCTCCCCGACCGCACCGTCTACCTCAGCCACCTGGCCGCCAAGGACGTGCGGCGGCTGGCCGAACGCCACCCCGAAACCGAGTTCCGCTCCCGGATCGGCACCCGGCTGTGGCTCGGCGACGTACAGGCGATGTCCTCCCGGGCCACCGTCCTGGACGTCACCCCGATCGGCCGCGGCGAGCGCTACGGCTACCGGCAGCACAAGGCCCCGTCCGACGGCCACCTGCTGGTGGTCACCGGCGGCACCGCGCACGGCGTCGGCCTGGAGGCCCCCAAGTACGTGCACGGGATACTGCCCCGCGCCAAGGGCCTGGCCCGGGCCGGTCTGGCCACCTTGAACCGGACGCTCTCCCCGTACACCTGGCAGGGCAAGCAGCTGTGGTTCGCCGAGCCGCCGCACATGCAGGTGTCGATCCTGTTCCTGCCCGGCGAACTCAAGCCCCCGGCGGTGGGCGACGAGCTGCCGCTGACGATCCGCCACACCACCACCCACTTCGACCGGGTGGTCGAACGCTGAGGCCCCTGGAACGCCGGAAGCCCGCTCGCCGTGAAGGCGGGCGGGCTTCCGGCGTTCGCCGGGCTACCTCGGGTCGGGCTCGGCCTTGACCAGCCAGTCGACCTCGCCCTGCGGGGCGTAGTCGGAGTAGCTCTCCTCCTCGCGCAGGCCGCGGGCACTGCCGAGCACGAACCGGTCCGGGGCGCCGTCCAGCACACCGCCCGACGGGTCGTCGCTTCCGTCCCAGCGCACCGGGTCGCGGTCCGGGTGGAGGATGTCGCGGACCACCAGGTAGCAGATGTACAGGGTGCCGATCAGGTGCAGGGCGATCGTGAAGTGGTACCACTGCAGGTCGATGCCATGGTGCTTGGCGTCACCGTTGTACGCCAGGTACGACCAGATGCCGAGGAAGTACAGCACCTCGCAGGTCTGCCAGATCAGGAAGTCCCGCCAGCGCGGCCGGGCCAGCACGGCCAGCGGGGTCAGCCAGAGCACGTACTGCGGCGAGTACACCTTGTTGGTCAGCACGAACGCGGCGACCACCAGGAAGGCCAGCTGGGCGAAGCGCGGACGGCGCGGGGCGCTGATCGCCAGCCAGCCGATCGCCAGGCAGCTGAGCACCAGCAGGACCGCGATCCAGGTGTTCAGGGTCTCCAGGTGCTGCCCGTCCCGGACGGCCTGCATCAGGATCAGCCAGAACGAGCCGTAGTCCTCGGCACGGACCTGACTGAAGGTGTAGAAGGTCGCCCAGCCCTTCCAGTTGGCCAGCATGATCGGCAGGTTGACGATCAGCCAGGAGCCGGCCGCACCACCGAACGCCAACCCGAAGTCCCGCCACTTGCCGGTCCGCAGGCACAGCACCAGCAGCGGCCCGAGCAGCAGCACCGGGTAGAGCTTGGCGGCCGTGGCCAGGCCGATGAACACACCCGCCAGCACCGGCCGGGCCCCTGCCCAGTACGCCATCGCCACGGCCGCCAGCGCCACCGCGAGCAGGTCCCAGTTGATGGTGGAGTCCAGCGCCAGGGCCGGGGCGAGGGCGAACAGCAGCGCGTCCCACGGGCGACGGCGGTGGGTGCGGGAGACCGCGACCACGGCGATCACCGCGCAGATCATCAGCATTCCGGCGTTGACCAGCCAGAACCACTGCTCGCGGCTCATCATGTCGCCGTTGTGGGTGGTCAGCCAGGCCGCGACCTGGATGAACAGACCGGTCAGCACCGGGTACTCCAGGTACTGCATGTCCGCCGAGGGCTGCGGGATCGGGTCCAGGTACGGACGGCTCCCCTCGGCGAAGCCGCGGGCCGAGAACAGGTGCGGAATGTCGCTGTAACAGGCGTGCGTGTACTGGCTGGTGGCGCCGAAGAACCAGCCGTCCTGGAAGCAGGACGCCTTCTGGAACAGGCCCAGCACGAAGACCACGATCGCGGCCACGGCCAGGAACTTGGCCGGCGTCCACCAGGACACCCCGAGCAGCGCCCGGCGTCCGGGCGGACCACCCAGCAACTCGCTGCCGGCCTCCGCCACCGGGTCCTCGTCCGCGGGCACCACCACGGTGTTCGGCAGCGGCCCCTCGGCCGGAGCCGGTCCGGGCGCTGAGGTCTCGTCGCGCAGGCTGGACGTCATGGCGGACATACTGCCGCACCCTCGCCCGCAACCGAAGAGGGGCACGGGATCGCCGTTCGCGATCCGGTGCCCCTCTGTCCGGGTATCGGGTGCTGCGCCCTACTGGCCCATCATTCCCAGCAGGTTGCCCGCGCCTCCGCCGCCGCCGGGCGGCGCACTCGGGCTGCCGCTGGCGCTCTCGCTCGGGCTCTTGCTCGGCCGGCCCGGGCTCTTGCTCGGCCCGCAGTTGTTGCCCTGGCAGGTCGAGCTGTTGCTCGGCGACGGCGTCAGCGACCCGTCCGGCGACTTCGACGTGGTCGGCTCGGCCGGCGCGCTCGACTGCTCGGCAGGTGCGGAGGCCGAGGTCGAGGTCCCGGCCGACGGGCTGACCGGGGCACCCGAGGAGTCGACCTCCTGGCCCCACGGCGCGGGGTTCGGGAAGTCCTGCACCGGCTTGTCCTTCAGCACGATCTTCATGTAGCGGGTGAAGATGTCCGTCGGGAAGTCACCACCGTGCACGGACTCGTGGCCCGCGGTGCCGTTCAGCGAGAGCAGCTTGGGGTTGCCGGCCTCCTCACGCCACATGCCGATCGCGGTGGACAGCTCCGGGGTGTACCCCGCCCACCAGGCCGAGGTACCGGCGTCGGTGGTACCGGTCTTGCCGGCCACCGGCCGTCCGAGCGCGTTGGTCTTGGTGCCGGTGCCGTTCTTGGCCACGTTCTCCAGCACGTCGGTGATGTTGTCGGCGACCGCCTGCTCCAGCACCTTCTTGGGCTGGGGCTTGCCGAAGGCCGGATTCTCGACGTTGTTGTAGAGCAGCTTCGACACCGAGTAGGGGTCGGTCTGCTGGCCGCGGGCCGCGAACACCGAGTAGGCCGAGGCCATCCGGATCGAGCTCGGGTGCGAGGTGCCCAGCGGGAAGGTGATGGTCGAGGACGGCTCCAGGCTGCCGGGCAGGATCCCCAGCTCCTTGACCATCTTCTCCACGTTCGCGCCACCCACGTCCTGTCCGAGCTGCACGAACGGCACGTTGTACGACGACTGCATGGCCCTCTTCAGCGTGACGTAGCCGGGCTTGGTCGGGCTGTCGTTGCGCTGCTTGTAGGGCTTGCCGTCGTCGCCCATCAGCGGCTTGCCGTCCCGGTAGATCGGCGAGAGGTTGTCCGCCAGGTACAGCGAGTCCTGGTTGAGCTGGGTCGGGCCGTTCTTGGTCTGCACGCCGTACTGCATCGCGGCGGCCAGCACGAACGGCTTGAAGGTCGAGCCGACCGGGACCTTGGAGTCCGCGTTGTTGCTGTAGTGGCCGTTCTCGATGCCGTCGCCGCCGTAGAGCGCCACGATCGCACCGTCGTTGGGCCGCACCGAGGCGGCGCCGACCTGGACGAACTTGTCCGCCTCGCGCCTGTTGGGCTCCAGGGACTCGGACTTGACCTGGTCCACGGCCGTCTTCAGAGCGTCCACCTTGTCCTTCTCGAAGGTGGTGTAGATCTGGTAGCCGCCACGGGCCAGCTTGGCCCCGTCGATGGTCTTGTCCTTGGCCGTGATGAAGTTGTTGGCGGTCTCCACCAGGTAGTAGATCTCGCCGTTCATGTTGGCCGGGGCCTTCACCTCGATCGGCTCGGGGAACTTCGGCCCGCACTTGGCGCGCTCCTCGGCCGTGATCGCCTTGGTGGCCTGCATCCGGTCCAGGACGTAGTTCCAGCGCTCCTGCATGCGGTCGTGGTTGCCCTGGTTCAGGGACGGGTCGTACAGCGCCGCACCCTTCAACAGGCCCGCCAGCATGGCGCCCTGACAGATGTCCACCTTGCTGGCGTCCACCCCGTAGTAGGCCTGCGAGGCGGCCTGGATGCCGGTCGCGCCACGGCCGTACCAGCTGGTGTTCAGGTAGCCGGTGAGGATCCCGTCCTTGTCGTCCGCGATCTTCAACGCGATGACGAATTCCTTGGCCTTGCGGCTGAGCGTCTGCTCCTGCGACAGGTAGACGTTCTTCACGAACTGCTGCGTGATGGTCGAACCGCCCTGGGTCTCACCGCCGGTCGCCATCTTGTAGACGGCGCGGGCGATGCCCTTGGGGTCGATGCCGCTGTCGGTGCGGAAGGTCTCGTTCTCGGCCGCGATCGCCGCGTCCTGGGCCGGGCGGCTGATCTCCGAGAGCTCCGCCCACTGCTTGTTGGTGTCGCCCTTGCGGACCATCTCGTCGCCGTTGGCCCAGTAGTAGATGTTGTTCTGGAGCTTGATGGAGTCCTTCGCGTTCGGCACCGGGATGACGGCGAACGCCACGCCTATCGCGGCCACACCGCCGCCGAAGAAGATCAGGAACAGGCTCAGCACCTGCTTCCAGGACGGCATCCACCGCTTGAAGCCGGACTTGCCGAAGCGCGGGTAGTCGATCAGCCGCTTCTTGCCCGGCTTGCCGTTGCGACCGGCGTTCCGGCCGTTCGGCGGGCCTTCCGAACCGCCGCCACCGCTGCCCTTGCGGCCCTGCTTGCGCATCTCCGCCCGGGTCATCCGGGGCTGCTGGGCCGTCTCCCGCACCGGGCGGCGGCCACCGGGGCCGGCCCCCGGACCGGGACGGCCGGGACCGGACGCCGGCCCGCCCTGCTCGTGCGCGTAATCGGGTGCGCCCTCGACCGGGCTGCCGTAGGCATACGGACGCCCGGCGGACGCCCGCCTGGAGGGCGGCTCTTCGCCCCCGGGGTTGGCCGACCTACGCCGGTGTTCGCTCATCTCTCCGCAGCCTCTCGGTCAGGGTGCACCAGGCGACAGAGTACGGGTCCCCGAAAGGTCTCCAATCGGGCATTGGAAGCCAACCAGGACGAACCGGCCGCGATTCATTACATGCCCGTTGCCCAGAGGCCTTGTGATCGCGGTTACGCGTGCCCCCCTTGCTCCTTTCGTGACCCAGGGTTACTGTTGCCGATATATCGAGCCGATACATCGGCGCGACACATCGGTCCGGCATACCTTGCGGGCCGGCCCGGCATCCGAAGAGCAGGACCCCGCGACGGAAGGAGGAAGGCGGTATGAGCCGACGCTCCGGCGTCCTCGAATTCGCCGTCCTCGGCCTGCTCCACGACGCCCCGATGCACGGCTACGAACTGCGCAAGCGGCTCAACGTCCTGCTGGGCTCGTTCCGGGCCTTCTCCTACGGAACGCTCTACCCCTGCCTGAAGAGCCTGGTCGCCCAGGGTTTTCTGGTCGAGGACAACCCGGACGTCGAGTACGTCCCGGCCACCGCGCTCAACGGCAAGCGGTCGAAGATCGTCTACCGGCTCTCCGCCGAGGGCAAGCAGCGCTTCGAGGAGCTGCTCGCCGAGTCCGGGCCGGACGCCTGGGAGGACGAGCACTTCGGCGTGCGCTTCGCCTTCTTCGGCCAGACCGACCGGGCGGTCCGGATGCGCGTGCTGGAAGGCCGCCGCAGCCGGCTGGAGGAACGGCTGGAGCGGATGCGCAGCTCGATCGCGCGCACCCGCGAACGCTTCGACGACTACACCCTCGAACTCCAGCGCCACGGCCTGGAGTCCGTGGAACGCGAGGTCCGCTGGCTCAACGAGCTGATCGAGACCGAGCGGGCCACCAGAAACGGACGCAACTCCGCGTCCCCGCAAACTTCGGACGGCCGTGGCCCGGCCGCCGGGTCCTCGGACCCGCCCGGGCCACCGTACGACCGCCCGGGGCGCTCCTGACCGGAGCGCTGTGCAACACCGCGCCGGCCTTGCCGCCCGCGGCGAGGCGTGGGCGCCCCGCGCGCCCGTCAGACAGTCAGAACAGATGTGGAACGAGGTGCCGCCACACCACGGCGACCCTCATGAGATTCAGGGAGCAACCGGAATGGGTTCGGTTCGCGTAGCCATCGTCGGCGTGGGCAACTGCGCCGCCTCGCTGGTGCAGGGTGTCGAGTACTACAAGGACGCCGACCCGGCCGGTAAGGTCCCCGGCCTGATGCACGTCCAGTTCGGCGACTACCACGTGAAGGACGTCGACTTCGTCGCCGCCTTCGACGTGGACGCCAAGAAGGTCGGCTTCGACCTGGCCGACGCCATCGGCAACAGCGAGAACAACACCATCAAGATCTGCGACGTGCCGCCGACCGGCGTCACCGTCCAGCGTGGCCACACCCTCGACGGCCTGGGCAAGTACTACCGCGAGACCATCGAGGAGTCCGACGAGGCTCCGGTCGACGTCGTCCAGGTCCTCAAGGACCGCCAGGTCGACGTCCTGGTCTGCTACCTGCCGGTGGGCTCCGAGAACGCCGCCAAGTTCTACGCCCAGTGCGCCATCGACGCCAAGGTCGCCTTCGTGAACGCCCTCCCAGTGTTCATCGCCGGCACCAAGGAGTGGGCCGACAAGTTCACCGAGGCCGGTGTCCCGATCGTCGGCGACGACATCAAGTCCCAGGTCGGCGCGACCATCACGCACCGCGTGATGGCGAAGCTGTTCGAGGACCGCGGTGTCATCCTCGAGCGCACCATGCAGCTGAACGTCGGCGGCAACATGGACTTCAAGAACATGCTCGAGCGCGAGCGCCTGGAGTCCAAGAAGATCTCCAAGACCCAGGCCGTCACCTCGCAGATCCGCGACCGTGAGCTGGGCGCCAAGAACGTCCACATCGGCCCGTCCGACTACGTCGCGTGGCTCGACGACCGCAAGTGGGCGTACGTCCGCCTCGAGGGCCGCGCGTTCGGCGACGTCCCGCTGAACCTGGAGTACAAGCTCGAGGTCTGGGACTCCCCGAACTCGGCCGGTGTCATCATCGACGCCGTGCGCGCCGCGAAGATCGCCAAGGACCGCGGCATCGGCGGCCCGATCCTCTCCGCGTCCTCCTACTTCATGAAGTCCCCGCCGGTTCAGTACTTCGACGACGAGGCCAAGGAGAACGTCGAGAAGTTCATCCGCGGCGAGGTCGAGCGCTGAGCGCCAGCGAAGCCTGCTCGCTGTGAAGGGTGAGCGCTGAGCGCTGAGCGCTGAGCTTTCAGCATTGACGTTTCGTCAAGCCTGAGCGGAGGGCCGTCCCGTGTTTCGCGGGGCGGCCCTCCGGCGTGTCAGGACCAGGCCGCGTTCCAGGTGACCGGCCCGACGATGCCGTCCACCGTCAGCCCGTGGCGCTGCTGGAAGGCCCGGCAGATGCGCGCCGAGGCGGGCCCGTACCAGCCGTCCGCGGTGATCTGCCAGGTGCGCCAGGCCAGCCGCCGTTGCCACGTCAGCACGTCGTCCCCGTGCATCATCGGCGACTGGAGTTTCAGGTAGCGGCCCGGCCACGGCGGCGCCCCGGAGCCGGACCCCGGCCCGGACACCCGCGCCGCCGGAACTCCCCCGAGCGCCGGGTCCGCCGACACCGTGCCCTCCGGAAACGCCGGCACCCCGTACCCGTACGGCGACCCGGGCCCGCGCCGCGCCCGGGACTTCCGGTAGACCCCGTCGCCCTCGGTGGAGCCGGAGCTGTTGGTATTTCCCTCCACCGTGTAGATGGTGTCGGCGTCGTAGGCGTAGACGACTCCGGTGTGGTCGCCGCCGTTGGGGCCGAGGTAGAAGGGGCCGCCGAGGACGGGGTACGGGGTCCAGCGGTTCTGGTGGCGCCACCAGGCGACGGCTTCGAGGCAGGAGGCCGTCATTGGCCAGAGGTTGTCCATGCCGGTGCGGTGGGCGGCCCAGGCCTCGAAGGTCGCGCACCAGGGCTGACCGTCGGACCATTCGAGGCCGGGGGTTTCCTCGCTGTAGCGCTGGCGGTTGTTCCAGGTTCCGTCAGAGTCGCGGCCCTCGTGGTAGCCGACCTGACCGAGCAACAGGGCAGTGAACTCGTCTCGCATGGGGAGCCTCCCGTCGTTCTGAGAGGGTTCTTCCCCCGTAAGTGCCCCACCACATCGGAATGGTGGCGCCAGCGGTGGTGCGAGGCGTATGGGGGGCGCGCGCCGCGCGAAGTTGGCAGAGGTTTCACGTGAAACACCGTCGGCCTCGTGGCACCCTTGGCGGGTGATCACCGAACGGCCCCCGCGGGAGGCCACCCTGCGCGGCCTGCTGCAAGGCTCCGGTTTCCGGCGCCTGCTGACGGTGCGCCTGCTCTCGCAGCTGTCGGACGGGGTCTTCCAGGTCTCGCTGGCCGCGTACGTGATCTTCTCTCCCGAACACCAGTCCTCCCCCGCCGACATCGCCGCGGTGCTGGCCGTGATGCTGTTGCCGTTCTCGGTGATCGGACCGTTCGCCGGGGTGCTGCTGGACCGCTGGCGGCGCCGGCAGGTGTTGCTGATGGGCAATCTGGCCCGCTTCGGACTGGGCCTGGTGACGGCGGCACTGCTGCTCGGACGGGCCCCGGACTGGATGTTCTTCGCGGCGGCGCTGCTGGTGACGGCGCTCAACCGGTTCATCCTGGCCGGCCTGTCCGCCGCGCTGCCCCGGGTGGTGGCGACCTCGGACCTGGTCACCGCGAACGCCCTCTCGCCCACCCTGGGCACGGTGGCGGCGGCCTCCGGCGGCATCGTCGGCTTCCTGGTGCACCAGGTGATGCCGCCCGGACGGCACGCGGACGCCGTCCTGGTGACGCTGGCGGCGCTGCTCTACCTGTCGGCCGCGCTGGCCGCCCGCCGGATCGCCCCGGACGCGCTCGGCCCCGAGGTGGACGGTGCACTCCCTTCCCTGCGAGAGGCGTTGTCCACCTCCTGGCACGACCTGCTGGCGGGCCTGCGGCACCTGGTGCGGGACTGCCGCCCGGCCGTGCAGGCGCTGGCCGCGGTGACCCTGGCACGGTTCTGCTACGGGGTGCTGATCGTGGTGGTGCTGATGCTCTCCCGGTACACCTTCAACAGCGCGGAGGACACCGCGGGCGGCCTGTCCAGCCTGGGCCGGGCGGTGATCCTCTCCGCGCTGGGCTTCTTCGTGGCGGCGCTGATCAGCCCCTGGTGCACCCGGCGGCTCGGCCTGGTCGGCTGGATGACGACGTGTCTGGCGAGCGCCGCGGTGTTCGTCCCGGCGCTCGGGCTCACGTTCCAGGAGGTCCCGGCGATGGCCGCGGCGCTGCTGCTGGGCGTGGTCACCCAGGGCACCAAGATCTGCGCGGACACCCTGGTGCAGGAGTCGGTGGAGGACGAGTACCGCGGCCGGGTGTTCGCCATCTACGACGTGCTGGTCAACGTCTCGTTCGTCGCGGCGGCCGGGGTGACCGCCCTGGTGCTGCCGCTGAACGGCCGCTCGGTGCCGGTGGTGCTGGGCCTTTCGGTGCTCTACGCGCTCGGCGCGGTGCTGTACTTCCGTGCCGCGCGCCGCTCCTGACGGGGTTTCTGCCGCTAGGGTCGTGGGCGCACGGCACGCCTTCGTCGTCCTGGGGGGAAGAAACAGATGAGCACACCGCCGCCGCCCGGCCCGTACGGCCAGCCAGGCCCGTACGGCCAGCCCGCCCCGTACGGCCAGCAGCCCGGCCAGCAACCGCCCGCGTACGGCCAGCCGTCCGGCTACGGACAGCCGCCCGCGTACGGGCAGCCCCCTGCCTACGGACAACCGCCGGCCTACGGGCAACAGCCGCCCGCCTACGGCCAGCAGCCGTCCACGGGCGGGGACGCGTCGGGTCAGGGGATGCCCGCCTGGGGGCAGGCGCCCGAGCTGGTCATCACCGAGAAGGACAAACGCCGGGGCAGCTGCCTGTTCCGCGGGTTCATCGGACTCGCGGTGCTGGCCGTCCTCGGCGTGCTCGCCATCTGGCTCACCCAGGACAAGGTGCCCCGGGTCGGCGACTGCCTGGACAGCAAGCACAAGGTGGTGGCCTGCACCTCGGCGGACGCCCGGTGGCACGTGCTGCAGAAGTACAGCACCGACAACCTGGTGACCGCGAGCTGCAGCAAGACGCCGGGGGCCACCGACACCTACCACGCCCGGTACCGCCGGAGCGGGCACACGCAGAAGAACAAGCTGTGCCTGTCCCCGATGAACGGTCAGACTCCCGGCAACCCCGGCCGGATCAACTGAGCAGGCGTCAGTCCTTCGGCTGCGCCGCCCACCACTCGTGCAGCGCGGCCACCGCCGCCTCGTGCTCCATCGGGCCGTGCTCCAGGCGCAGTTCGAGCAGGTGCTTGTAGGCGCGGCCGACCGCGGGGCCGGGGCGCAGGGCGAGCAGCTGCATGATCTCGTTGCCGTCCAGCGCGGGCCGGATCGCGTCCAGCTGCTCCTGCGCCTTGAGGGCGGCGATCCGCTCCTCCAGCGAGTCGTAGGTGCGGGCCAGCGCGGCGGCCTTGCGCTTGTTGCGGGTGGTGCAGTCGGAGCGGGTCAGCTTGTGCAGGCGCTCCAGCAGCGGGCCGGCGTCGGTGACGTAGCGGCGCACCGCGGAGTCGGTCCACTCGCCGCCGCCGTAGCCGTGGAAGCGCAGGTGCAGCTCGACCAGCCGGGAGACCTCGCCGATCAGCTCGTTCGAGTACTTGAGCTCGCGCATCCGCTTGCGGGTCATCTTCGCGCCGACCACCTCGTGGTGGTGGAAGGAGACCCCGCCGTCGGACTCGAAGCGGCGGGTGCGCGGCTTGCCGATGTCGTGCAGCAGCGCGGCAAGGCGCAGCACCAGGTCGGGGCCGTCGGTCTCCAGCGCGATGGCCTGCTCCAGGACCGTCAGCGAGTGTTCGTAGACGTCCTTGTGGCGGTGGTGCTCGTCGCTCTCCAGGCGCAGTGCCGGGAGCTCGGGCAGCACGAACTCGGCGAGGCCGGTGTCGACCAGCAGGCGCAGGCCCTTGACCGGGTGCTCGGAGAGCAGCAGCTTGTTGAGCTCGGCCTGGACACGTTCGGCGGAGACGATGGTGATCCGCTCGGCCATCGCGGTCATCGCGGCGACCACCTCGGGCGCCGGCTCGAAGTCGAGCTGGGCGGCGAAGCGGGCGGCCCGCATCATCCGCAGCGGGTCGTCGGAGAAGGACTCCTCGGGGGTGGCGGGGGTGCGCAGCACCCGGGCCTCCAGGTCGTCCAGGCCGTGGTGCGGGTCGACGAAGCCGCGGCCGGGCAGGTCGACGGCCATCGCGTTGACGGTGAAGTCGCGGCGGACCAGGTCCTGCTCGATCGAGTCGCCGTAGCTGACCTCGGGCTTGCGGGAGCTGCGGTCGTAGGCCTCGCTGCGGTAGGTGGTGATCTCGATCAGGAACGAGCCCTCGGCGGTGTCCTTGCGCGCGCCGACGGTGCCGAAGGCGATGCCGACGTCCCAGACCGCGTCGGCCCAGCCCTTGACCAGCTTGAGGATCTGCTGGGGGCGGGCGTCGGTGGTGAAGTCGAGGTCGTTGCCCAGCCGGCCGAGCAGGGCGTCCCGGACCGAGCCGCCGACCAGCGAGAGCCGGTGGCCGGCCTCCTGGAACCGGCGGGCGATCTCGTCGGCGACCGGGGAGACCCGAAGCAGTTCCTGCAGGCCGAGGGTCTGCGCCTCGGTCAGGCCCGGCAGGGCGACCCGGTCGGCGGAGCTGGAATGATTGGTGCTGGACGCATTGGCAGTGGACACGGCTCACAAGGGTACGTGCCCGCCCTGCCCCGTCGCCCTCCCGTTTCCTCCGCCCCGCCGCTCCGGCCAGCTTCCGGCCCGCAACACTGTGGGCCGCACAGCGTCGTTACCATGCCGGGTGAACGCTCCTTGTCGGAGACCGCCGGGGTCGGGCGGGGCCGCGTCGGTGCGTGGGTCGATCGAGACGATCAGGAACGGCGAGGACGCGCGTGGACGAGCGGACCGGGCGGGGCGCGGCAGGGGCCGGGCGCCGCGGACGGTGGACGGGCCGGCTGGCCAGGAGCACCGCCGCCCTGCTGGCAGGCGGGCTGGTCGGGGCCGTGGCGGCCGCTCCGGCGGCGGCCGGGCCCGGCACTCTGGTGACTGCCTCGGGCGAGTACCCGGCGGCGGTGCAGATCGACACGGTGCAGGTCGGCACCGGGGCGCCGCAGGTCGCGCACGAGAACGACACCGTGACGATCACCGGCAAGGTCACCAACTCCGGTTCGGAAAAGCTGAAGTCGCCGAAGGTCATGGTCCGGGTGCCGAACCCGGGCAAGCCGATGCTGGCGACCCGCAGCGACATCGACATGATGGGCTCCTGGGGCTCGCCGAGCGCCAAGGACGGCACCCCGTTGGAGAACCCGGCGCAGGACGTCGGCGACCTGGACCCGGGGCAGAGCAAGGACTTCACCCTGCCGGTGCCGGTATCCGCGCTGAACGCCAAGGAGACCGGCAGCTACGAGCTGGCGGTGGACCTCTGGGGCCGGACCGGCGACGACAAGCCGCACTCGCTGGGCATCGCCCGCACCTACCTGCCGGTCCAGGGCCGGACCACCGCCAAGCCCTCGCAGGTCGCGGTGGTGTGGCCGCTGACCCACGCCCCGGTCCTGGTCGCGCAGACCATGCCGGACCAGGACCAGACGCCGGTGCTGCGGGACGACAGCCTGGTGGGCGAGCTGACCGGTGACGGACGGCTGAACCAGCTGGTCGAGATCGGCGAAAGGATGCCGAATCTGACCTGGGCGATCGACCCGGACCTGCTGGACACCGTGTTCGCGATGACCAAGCCGTACCGGGTGCAGAAGCCCGGCACCTCCGGCGAGTCCGCGCGCGAGGACAACACCGTGCCGGGCACCGGGCGCGACGCGGCGACGGCCTGGCTGGCGAAGCTGAAAACGGCGGTGTCGAAGCAGGGTTCCGAGGTGGTGTCGCTGCCGTACGCCGACCCGGACCTGGCGTCGATCGCGCACAACGGCGCCAAGCTGAACGGCATGGACAACGCGCTGCGCAAGGCGATGACGGCCGGTCAGGTCACCACCGAGACCCGGCTTCAGGTGAATGTCCACTCGGACGTGGCCTGGCCGTACCGCGGTCTGCTGGACCAGCGCACGGCGGCGGTGGCGAACACGGCGGGCGGCCGGCTGCTGCTGGTCAACGGCGCGTCGATGCAGGAGTCCGACAAGCTGACCTACACGCCGGGCGCGGCCCGTCCGATCGGCAACGGGCAGACCGCGGTGGTCTCCGACGCCGTGCTGGCCTCGCTGTTCCAGGGCGACCTGGGCACCGCCCACGACCGCACCGCGGCCCAGCAGCGGTTCCTGGCCGAGACCCTGGCGATCGCCCACCAGGAGCCGGAGCACCCGCGCGGCGTGCTGGTGCTGCCGTCCCGCTCGCTGACCGTCGGCACCGCGCTGGCGCTGCGCGATTCGATGCAGGCGGCGTCCGGCAACGGCGGCTGGGTGGCCCCGGCCAGCCTGCAGAAGATCGCCGACATGCCCGCGGACCCGGGCGTCAACACCGACGTCCCGAACGACTACCCGGGCGACGCGACCGGCGCCGAGCTGTCCTCCGCCGAGCTGAACGCCACCATGGGCATCCAGGGCGGCGTGGACCAGCTGATGATGATCCTGACCCAGCCGGAGCGGGTGCGCGGCCCGTTCAGCGCGGCCATGGTGCGGTCGATGTCCACCAGCTGGCGCGACCAGCAGAAGGCCGGCGTCGACTACCGGGCCGGCGTGCAGCGCTACCTGGACAACCTGAAGTCGGCGGTCCGGGTGCCGAAGAAGACCACCGTGACGCTGCCGGGCGACAACGCGACGCTGCTGATCAGCGTCAAGAACGACCTCACCCAGGCGGTCGGCAACCTGGAGCTGCGGCTCTACTCGACCCAGCAGAACCGCCTCCTCGTGGGCGACAACCAGCCCGTGGTACTGGACGCCACCACCAGCCGCACCTTCCGCTTCCCCGCCGAGGCGCAGGTCAACGGCCAGGTCAAGGTGAACGCGGAGCTCTGGACCACCGGCCCGAACGCGCAGCGCTACGGCGAACCGGTGGAGTTCGTCGTCGACGTCACCTCGGTGGCCAGCGGTGTGACGTACGTGATCGCCGGCGGCACCGCGCTGATGATCCTCGCCGGGCTGCGGTTCTACCTCCAGCGCAAGAAGCGCAAGGCGGCCGGCGAGATCGACGAGGACCCGGAGCGCCTGCTGTCGGACGTCGAGGACGACGACGAGGACCTGCGGCCGGACGCCGAGGGGAAGCCGACCGACGCGGAGCCCTCGTCCGACCGGGATGACAGCGATCGGGTCTCCGGTGATGAGAAGGTGGATCACTAGGCGCCTCACCCCCGGGCGCCCGTCCCCCCTCTCTGACGTGGATTGGTGGCATGAACGAGCGGAGCGAGCGAGCAGCCCAGGACCAGGGCGGAGGTAGGCCCCAGGACCGCGCGGGCGGTCCACGGTCCGCCGCCGCCCCCGCCGACCCCACCGCCGACTGGTACGTCGCCGACACCTACGCCCGTGACCCGTACGCCGCCGAGGCGTACGGGGGCACGGACCCGTACGGCGAGGTCGACGTGCCGGAGGCCGTCCCGGACACCACGGACGTCCAGGACGCCCCGGAGACCACGGCGGCGGTGCCCGGCCAGCCGAGCCGCGGCTCCGAGTCCGCCCTGCGGCTGACCGCGCCGGCACCGCGCTGGGCGTCGATCGCCGCCGAGGTGGCAGCGGAGGCCGCCGAGCCGGCCGGGTCGCGCCGGGGCACCGAGACCACCGAGTACGTCGGCGTGGAGAGCCTGCTGTCGGCCCCCGAACAGGAACCGGCCGCCCCCGAACAGGAATCCGCGCAGGCACCCGTACAGGCACGCGCGCAGGCTGCTCCGGTAACGGCACCGGATCAGGCCGTGGCGAAGGCCGCGGACACCGACGCGCCGGAACACCCCGAGCCCGCCGACGCCCCGGAGCCCGCACGGGCCTTCGGCGCCGAGCCGGTCCCGGCGGCGGACGAGCGCCACCCGTACGTGCCGCCGATCGAGTTCGACCCCCCGCTGTCCGAGGAGGAGGCGGTGATGCGGGCCGACGCGGCGGTGCTGGAGGCCAACGCCGCCACCGCGCCGCCCGAGCCGACCGCGCCGCCCGCCCCGACCGCTCCGCCCGAGCCCGCCGTCCCGGCCGGGGGTGGCGGCGGCAAGGTCGCCGGCCTGCTGAACTCCAGCGCCATCATGGCGGCCGGCACCCTGGTCTCCCGCGGCACCGGCTTCCTGCGCACCATGGTGATCGCCGCCGCGATCGGCGTGGCCTCGATGGGCGACTCGTACAACGCCGCCAACACGCTGCCCACCCTGCTGTACATCCTGATCGGCGGCGGCGCGCTGAACGCGGTGTTCGTCCCGCAGCTGGTGCGCAGCATGAAGAACGACGAGGACGGCGGCACCGCCTACGCGAACCGGCTGCTCACCCTGGTGGTGACCGGCCTGGCGGGCGTGGTGTTCGTGGCGGTGCTGGCCGCGCCGGTGCTGGTGCAGCTGATCTCGCACGCGCTGATGCGGGACCAGCAGAGCGCCGACACCACGGTCGCGCTGGCCCGGTACTGCCTGCCGACCATCTTCTTCATGGGCGTGCACGTGGTGATGGGCCAGATCCTCAACGCCCGCGGCCGGTTCGGCGCGATGATGTGGACGCCGGTCCTGAACAACCTCGTGGTGATCTTCACCTTCGCGATGTACATCGGCGTGTACGGCACCTTCCAGCACACCGGGACCACCCCGCAGACCATCTCCCCCGAGGGCGTCCGGCTGCTCGGCATCGGCACCATGCTGGGCCTGGCGGTGCAGGCGCTGTCGATGATCCCGTACCTGCGGTCGGCGGGCTTCGCGTTCCGGCCGCGCTTCGACTGGCGCGGGCACGGCCTGGGCAAGGCGGCCCGGCTGGCCAAGTGGACGTTCCTGTTCGTGCTGGCCAACCAGGCGGGCTTCCTGGTGGTGACGCAGCTGGCCACCGCGTCCGGCAAGGCCGCCGAGCACGACGGCCACCTCGGCGTCGGCCTGGCCGCGTACTCCAACGCGCTGCTGATCTGGCAGCTGCCGATGGCGGTGATCACCGTGTCGGTGATGAGCGCGGTGCTCCCCCGGCTGTCCCGGGCGGCCGCCGACCAGGACGCCGGGGCGGTCCGCGACGACCTCTCCTACGGCCTGCGCACCTCGGCGGTGGCGATCGTCCCGGCGGCGTTCCTGTTCCTGTCGCTGGGCCCGGTGATCGGCTCCTCGATCTACGGCCTGGGCAACGGCGGCGCGGCCGCGCACGGCGCCACCGCGGTCGGCTACATGCTCTCCGCCTTCGCTCTCGGCCTGATCCCGTACTCGGTGCAGTACGTACTGCTGCGCGGCTTCTACGCCTACGAGGACACCCGCACCCCGTTCTCCAACACCGTCTGGGTGGCGCTCACCCAGGCCGGCACCGCAGTGCTGTGCTGGCTGCTGCTGCCCGCGCAGTGGGCGGTGACCGGCATGGCACTGGGCTACGGCCTGTCCTACGCGGTGGGCGTGTTCGTCGCGGTGCCGAAGCTGAAGGCGCGGATCGGCGGCCTGGACACCGCCCGGATCACCAAGACCTACGTCCGGCTGGCGATCGCCTCGCTGCCCGCCGCCGTGGTCGGCCTGGTGATCGAGCTGTTCGCGCTGCGGATGCTGGACGGCTGGCTCGGCAACGTACTGACGCTGCTGGCGGCGGCCGTCGTCCAGATCGCGGTGTTCCTGCTGCTGGCCCGCCGGATGCGCATCGAGGAGCTCAACGCGCTCACCGGAATGGTCCGCCGGCGGCTCGGCCGCTGACCGGAACGCCGATCGCGGGTTGACGGCACGTCACCCGGAGTGCTGACGATCTGTCGGCGACCCAGTCCGCCTACGGTGGGCCGGAGTCGGGGCACACCCCCGATTCCGGCCCATTCGTCTGCCGTTCGCCCGGAAGTGGACGAGTGGGCAACCTCCCGGCACTCTCAGCGGTCGTACCAGGGTGCCGGGAGTGGGCACAATTGACCTTGCAGCACGGACGTCCACTCCGGCAGCGGCTCGTCGACCGTCCCGGCTTGGCCCGGGACGACACAAGGGGAGGCAGGACCACGGTGGCTGACGGCACCAAGGCGATCGTCGACACGTCCGAGACGGACGGGGCGGCGACCGAGGCCGCGCCCGGAACCTCGCAGCGCGACACCGGATCCGACCGCGGCCGCGCCGCGAAAGGCTCCGCCGACGGCGCGGTGAAGAGCACCGCGACCGGCTCCCCGAAGAGCACCCCCCAGGACGCGCCGAAGGCCGGCTCGAAGGGCTCGGCGAAGCCCCGGGTGAAGGACACCCCGACCACCCCGCTGCGGCCCACCCCTGCCGCGCCCGCCGACGAGGCCGGAAGCGACGACCCGCAGCAGCCGCTCGCCGAGGCCACCGCCCCGCTCTCCGCACAGGAGATCGACGCCGAGCTGGCCGCCCAGGGCGCCGCCCGCGCCGAGCGCCCCTCCCGCAGCCGCGGCGTGCGCCGCCCGCTGCCCCCGATCGAGCCGTCCGAGCCCGCCCCGGCCACCAGCACCGAGACCCTGGACGCCGACACGGCCACCCTGCCCACCGTGCTGCCCGCCCCGCCGCGGCACAGCGGCGACAAGATCGGCGGCCGCTACCGGCTGGAGGAGTGCATCTCCGAGTCGGACACCTTCACCAGCTGGCGCGCCGTCGACGAGAAGCTCCGCCGCGCCGTCGGCGTGCACCTGCTCTCGGCCGGCCACCGCCGCGCCAAGTCGGTGCTCACCGCCGCCCGCAGCGCCGCCCTGCTCGGCGACCCGCGCTTCGTCCAGGTGCTGGACGCGGTGCAGGAGGGCGAGCTGGTGTACGTGGTCCGCGAGTGGCTGCCCGGCGCCCGCGACCTGGCCGAGCTGCTGGCGGACGGCCCGCTGGAGCCGTACGACGCCTACCAGATGGTCCGCCAGGTCACCGACGCCATCGCCGCCGCCCACCAGCGCGGCCAGGCCCACCTGCGGCTCACCCCGAAGTGCGTGCTGCGCACCGACGGCGGCCAGTACCGGATCAACGGCATCGCGGTGGACGCCGCCCTGCGCGGACTGCCCACCGAGAACGCCGAACTGACCGACGTCCGTGCGATCGGCGCACTGCTGTACGCCTCGCTCACCCACCGCTGGCCCTACCCGGAGGACCGCTACGACCTCCAAGGGCTCCCCAAGGACCTCGGCTGCGTGCCCCCGGACCAGGTCCGGGCCGGCGTCCACAAGGGCCTGGCGGAGCTCGCCGCGCGGATCCTGTGCGAGCAGCCGCCGCACCACAAGGCGCCGATCACCACCCCCGCCGAACTGGCCGCGGCGATCGCCGAGCTGCCGAAGATCCGCCCGCCGGAGCAGCCCGCCCCGCCCACGCTGCGCGCCCTGCCCACCGCCCGGCCGCGCTACTCCCCCGCCGCGCCCACCCAGGCGATCCCCACCACCGCACCCGCTCCCGCGCCGGCCCCGGTCGCCCCCCGCCCCGCCCCGCGCCGCCGCAGCGCCCTGCGCCGGGTGCTCAAGTGGACCGCCTCGCTGGTGGCTCTGTCCGCCGTCACGGTCGGCTCCTGGCAGGCAGTGGATTACGTCAACAAGCACGACAAGGGCACCACCAACCACAGCTCGCCCGCCCCCACCCCGTCCGGCAGCGCCCCCGCCGTCACCGGCGAGAAGCTCGCCATCACATCGGTCTCCCCGTTCAACGCGTACGGCGACACCAAGGACGAGCACCCCAGCGAGATCCCGAACGCCACCGACGGCAACCCGGCGACCACCTGGACCACCCAGCGCTACAACGACCAGTTCGGCGACTGGCGGCCCGGCACCGGCCTGCTGATCGACCTCGGCTCGGCCCGCGCCGTCGGCTCGGTGGACGTCCAGCTCATCGGCTCCACCAAGGTCGAACTGCGGGCCGCCCCGACCGGCGCCACCACCGCGCCGACCCCCGACGACAACGGCTTCAAGAGCCTCACCTCGATCGCCACCGGCTCCGGCACCAAGGTCACCCTGAAGCCCACCGCCCCGGTCAGCACCCGGTACCTGCTGGTCTGGCTCACCAACCTGCCCACCGGCGACGACGGCGGCTACCGCGGCAAGATCGCCGAGATCCAGGTCAACGGATAGCCCCCAACGGGCGGCCGGAACCCCGGCGCCTCTTGATCCGCTCCGCCGGATCCCCAACGATGGTGACCCACGGCCGCCGGAGCGGACGGCCGGACCGCGAGGAGGGGGCGGATGGCCGAGGAGCCCACCGACGCCGAACTGCTCGCCCGGCACACGGCGGGCGATCCGGACGCCTTCGGGCTACTGGTGCACCGCCACCGCGACCGGCTGTGGGCCGTCGCGGTGCGCACCCTCGGCGACCGCGAGGAGGCCGCGGACGCGCTCCAGGACGCCCTGGTCTCCGCGTTCCGGGCCGCCGCCGGCTTCCAGGGCCGCTCGGCGGTCACCACCTGGCTGCACCGGATCGTGGTGAACGCCTGCCTGGACCGCGCCCGCCGCGGCGCCGTCCGCCGGGCCGAGTCGCTCGACCAGCACCCGGGCGGCCCGCCGGAGGCCGCGCTCGGCACCAGCGAGGGCGCGGAGAGCCACGCGGTGCGCGCCGAAACCCGGCGCGAGGTGGCCGACGCCCTGGCCGGGCTGCCCGCCGACCAACGGGCCGCCCTGGTACTCGTCGACATGCAGGGCTACCCGGTCGCCGAGGCCGCCGCGGTGCTCGGCGTCCCGGTCGGCACCGTCAAGAGCCGCTGCGCCCGCGGCCGGGCCAGGCTGCTGCCGCTGCTGCGCCACCTCGGGCCGGGCGGTGTTCCACGTGAAACCGAGGTTCCAGGTGGCACCGGCGCCGCCCGTGTTCCACGTGAAACCGACGCCGCCCGCATGCCGCGGGAGAACGATCCGGCCGGTGTTCCACGTGGAACACCGCCCGCGCCCCGGGCCGGGAACCCGAACCGGCCCACACCCGTCCCACCCACGGATCCCGCCACCGCGCTGGAAGGAGATGCGACCCCGCGATGACGCCGCACCCGCCTTCCGAGCACCCCGACCTGGACGCGCTGGCCGACCTGGCCGAGGAGTTGCTCCCGCCCGAGCAGGCCGAACCGCTCCACCAGCACCTGGCCGGCTGCCCGTCCTGCGCCGAGGACTACGCCGCGCTCCGCGGCCTCCCGGAGCTGCTGGCGGACACCCCCGCCCCGCCGATGCCGCAGGAGGTCGCCGACCGGCTGACGGCGGCGCTGGCCGCCGAATCCGCCGCTCGCGCCGAAACCCGTGCCGAGACCCGTGCCGAGACCCGCGCCGAAACCTGTGCCGAGGCTCGTCCGGAGCGCCCCGCTGCGGCCCCGTCCGGCCCGCCCCGCACCGGGGGGCCCGCCGGTGCCCCGCGCGCGGCGAGCGGTCCGGGACGCCCCGCGCGCCGCCGCCGTCGCGCCCTGAGCCTGCTGCTCGCCACCGCCGCCGTGGCCGTCGCGGCCACCGTGGGCGGGGTGCTGCTCAGCCGGAACCCATCGGGCAGCGGCACTCTCACCACCGCCCACGGCAACGCCACGTCCGAACCGAGGACCGCCGACGCCGCGCGCCCCGAGCCGAACGCCGTCGGCGGCTCGGGCCCGGCCTTCACCGCCGAACAGCTCCCGGCCCAGATCCACGAGCTGCTGACCACCAAACCCGCCGGGCACCTCTCCGCGGCCGACCCGGGCAAGGACCCGACAGCCTGCGCCCTGAGCGCCACCGGGCACCCGGACGAGCCGCCGCTGGCCACCGGAACGGGCAGCTACCAGGGCCGGCCGGTGCTGGCCCTGGTGTTCCGCCCGCCCGGCGGCAGCGGGCCGCTGGACGTCTACCTGGCCACCCCGGACTGCCCCCGTTCGACGATCCTGCTGCACAGCACCGTCCCGGCCCCCTGATTCCTCACCGTTCCGCGCCGCCCACTCCCGGACCGGGGGTGGTTGGTCCGGTCGGGCCTGGGAATGCGGGAGACTGGTAAGTCGTTGTCCGGGGCGGCGGAGCGACCGCCCTCCCCCGCGCAAGCGGGACGCCATGCGAACCAGGAGATGCAGTGAGCGACGTCCGTAACGTGATCATCATCGGTTCCGGCCCGTCCGGATACACCGCTGCGCTGTACACCGCGCGTGCCTCCCTCCAGCCTCTGGTCTTCGAGGGCGCGGTCACGGCCGGCGGCGCGCTGATGAACACCACCGAGGTGGAGAACTTCCCGGGCTTCCGCGACGGCATCATGGGTCCCGAGCTGATGGACAACATGCGGGCCCAGGCCGAGCGCTTCGGCGCCGAGCTGGTGCCGGACGACGTGATCGCCGTCGACCTCACGGGCGACATCAAGACCGTCACCGACTCCGAGGGCACCGTGCACCGCGCCCGCGCCGTGATCGTCACCACCGGCTCGCAGCACCGCAAGCTCGGCCTGCCGAACGAGGACAAGCTCTCCGGCCGCGGCGTCTCCTGGTGCGCGACCTGCGACGGCTTCTTCTTCCGCGACCAGGACATCGCGGTGGTCGGCGGCGGCGACACCGCGCTGGAGGAGGCCACCTTCCTGTCCCGCTTCGCCCGCAGCGTCACGGTGGTCCACCGCCGCAACACCCTGCGCGCCTCCAAGGCCATGCAGGAGCGCGCCTTCGCCGACCCGAAGATCACCTTCGCCTGGGACAGCGCGGTCGAGGAGATCCACGGCGACCCGAAGCTGTCCGGTCTGACCCTGCGCGACACCAACACCGGCGACCTGCGCGAGCTGCCCGTCACCGGCCTGTTCATCGCGATCGGCCACGACCCGCGCACCGACCTGTTCAAGGGCCAGCTCGACCTGGACGCCGAGGGCTACCTCAAGGTCGAGGCCCCCTCCACCCGCACCAACATCCCCGGCGTCTTCGCCGCGGGCGACGTGGTCGACCACACCTACCGCCAGGCGATCACCGCCGCCGGTACCGGCTGCTCCGCCGCGCTGGACGCTGAGCGCTACCTCGCCGCGCTGACCGACGCCGAGGCCGAGACCGCCGCCCTCGCGGTCTGACGTCCACCGGGCCGAGCAGCCCCCGGCCGGGGCGGCGACCGTTTCCGCCACGAAACAGAACCGCCCCCGCCGTTGTTATCCCTCTCGCATTTCCCCTCCGACCCCAAGGAGTTCCCGTGGCCGGCGCCACCAAGGAAGTAACCGACGCCACCTTCGCGGCCGAGGTACTCAAGAGCGACAAGCCCGTCCTGGTCGACTTCTGGGCCACCTGGTGCGGCCCGTGCCGCCAGATCGCCCCGGTCCTGGAGGACATCGCGGCCGAGCACGGCGACAAGCTGTCCGTCGTCAAGCTCGACGTGGACGCCAATCAGGAGACCGCTGCGGCCTACAACGTGATCTCCATCCCGACGCTGAACGTCTACAAGGGCGGCGAGCTGGTGAAGACCATCACCGGTGCCCGCCCGAAGGCCGCGCTGCTGCGCGAGCTGGCCGAGTACCTGTAAGTCAGTTCCGGCCGACCGTCGCCGAGGCGGCTCGCACGGGGAATCCTCGTACGGGCCGCCTCGGCGTTTCCGTGCCCTCGGGCAAGGCTTCAGCAGGCTTCCTACGGCTTCGTCAGGAAGCCCCGAGAGCGCGGCGGCCCGCTCCGCGTGGGCGGGCCCAGAGCGGAGAACGCCTCCCTCAGAACGGCCGCAGCGCCGGTTCCTTGCGCCGGCCGCCGAGCAGCCGCTCCAGCGCACCCTCCATGTCGCCCTTCCAGGACAGTGTGGAGCGCGCCTCCAACCGCAACCGCGGATACCGGTGGTGCGGCCGGACGGTCTTGAAGCCGACCGCCCGCAGGTGCTCGGCGGGCAGCACGCAGCTGGGGATCTCGCTGCCCTGCGCACCGAACGCCTCGATCGCCCGGAAGCCGCGCCGGATCAGGTCCTTGGCCACCGCCTGCACCAATACCCGCCCCAGGCCCTGCCCCTGAAACTCCGGCAGCACCCGGGAGACCATCAGCTGTACCGCGTCCGGGGAGATCGGGCTGGTCGGGAACGACTGCCCGCGCGGCACGTACGCGGGCGGAGCGTAGAGCACGAACCCGGCCGGGCGGTCGTCCACGTAGGCGACTCTGCCGCAGGATCCCCAGTCCAGCAGTACGGCGGAGATCCAGCCCTCCTTCTCCAACTCGCCCTTGCCGCCGTCCTGCGCGGCCCGTCCGCTGACCGGATCGAGCTCCCAGAACACGCAGGAGCGGCAGGTGTTCGGCAGCTCCGAGAGGTTGTCCAGTGTCAGCGGAACGACCCTTCGCCCCACGCCCGTACCTCCTCCTCCACGCGGAAACCGGCCCTGGAGTCCAGTCTGCTCCGAGCGACGAAACGGGTGCACGTTTCACGTGAAACATGCACCCGTTGTTCGCCGTTCGCGGTCACCGACCTCAGGACAGCCGCAGCCCCTGCTCGCCCGGCGCGAGGCTGTCCAGGATCCGGTTCAGGTCCTCGACCGAGGCGAACTCCAGCACCACCTTGCCCTTGCCGATCCGGCCGTCGCGCTGCGAGGCCTCGACCTTGACCCGGGTCTCGAAGCGGTCCGAGAGCCGGTCCGACAGCTCGGTGAAGGCCGGTGAAACCGTCCGGCCCGCCCGCGGGCCGGCCTTCTTCGCCTTCGGGGTCTCCCCGGCCATCAGCCCGGCGATCTCCTCGGTGGCCCGCACCGTCAGCAGCTCGGCCACCACCCGCTCGGCCAGCAGCTCCTGGCCCGCACCGTCCGGCACCATCAGGATCGCCTTCGCGTGCCCGGCGCTGACCGTCCCGGCCGCGACCTTCAGCTGCACCGGGACCGGCAGCTTCATCAGTCGCAGCGTGTTGGAGACGTGCGAACGGGACTTGCCGACCCGAGCCGCCAACTGGTCGTGCGTGCAGGCGAAGTCGCGCAGCAGCTGGTCGTACGCGGCGGCCTCCTCCAGCGCGTTCAGCTCGGCCCGGTGCAGGTTCTCCAGCAGCGCGTCCAGCAGCAGCTTGTCGTCCCCGGTGGCCCGGACGATCGCCGGAATCACCGCCAGACCGGCCTCCCGGGAGGCCCGCCAGCGGCGCTCACCCATGATCAGTTCATAGCGCTCCGGGCCGGTCTGACGGACCACCACGGGCTGCAGCAGGCCGACCTCCTTGATCGAGGCGACCAGTTCGGCGAGCTTCTCCTCGTCGAACACCTCGCGCGGCTGGCGCGGGTTGGGACTGATCGAGTCCAGCGGAAGCTCCGCGAAGCGGGCGCCGTCCACGGGCGTCAGCGCCGCTTCCAGGACGCTGCGGCGCTTGTCTCCGGCCAGCTCCCGCAGACTCTCCGCGGCCGCCTTGGCGGCCACCGTGCCGCGATCGGTGGGAACCACCGGCGCCGGCGGGTCGGCCGGTGCGGCCGCTCCCCCGGCCGCCGGCTGGGTCGCCGGGATCAGCGCTCCCAGACCCCTGCCCAGACCCCTGCGCGTGCCACTCACCGCTTGCCCTCCATCGAACTGTGCTGTGCCGTCGACGCGGACGACTCCGCGCCGTTGCGGGGCGGAACGACCTCCACACCCGCCCGGTGGCGCCCCACCGTCGTCTTCGCGACCTCGGCCCGCAGCGCCAGCTCGCGTCCCGCCTCCAGGTAGGAGAGCGCGCCGCTGGAACCGGGGTCGTAGGTGAGCACGGTCTGCCCGTAGCTCGGGGCCTCGGAGATGCGCACCGATCGCGGGATGGCGGTGGCCAGCACCTCCTTCTGGAAGTGCGTCCGCACCTCCTCGGCAACCTGCGCGGCCAGCCTGGTCCGGGCGTCGTACATGGTCAGCAGAATGGTCGACACGTGCAGCAGCGGGTTCAGGTGCGCCCGCACCAGCTCCACGTTCTTCAGCAGCTGCCCCAGGCCCTCCAGCGCGTAGTACTCGCACTGGATCGGGATCAGCACCTCCTGACCGGCCACCAGGGCGTTGACGGTCAGCAGCCCGAGCGAGGGCGGACAGTCGATCAGCACGTAGTCCAGCGGCTGCTCGTAGGCGGCGATGGCCCGCTGCAGCCTGCTCTCCCGCGCCACCAGCGAGACCAGTTCGATCTCCGCGCCGGCCAGGTCGATGGTGGCCGGGCAGCAGAACAGCCCCTCCACGTCCACCACCGGCTGCACCACGTCGGCCAGCGGCTTGCCCTCCACCAGCACGTCGTAGATCGACGGCACCTCGGCGTGGTGGTCGATGCCCAGGGCGGTCGAGGCGTTGCCCTGCGGGTCGAGGTCGATGACCAGCACTCGCAGACCGTGCATGGCGAGCGAGGCGGCCAGGTTGACGGTGGTGGTGGTCTTGCCGACCCCACCCTTCTGGTTGGCGACCACCATGACCCGGGTGGCGGCGGGTCGGGGAAGCCCCTCCCCGGCGTACCCGGTGACCGGGACGACGGCGTGCGCGGCACGTGCGACGGGGGTTTCATCCACCTGATCGACGATCTCCGACTCCTGCATGGGGGCCAGTGTTTCACGTGAAACCGGAGCCGCGACAGTCACTGCCGGGTCCCGTTCACGGGCCCGGTTCAGCTCCTGATCAAGTACGCCGGTCAGCAGGAAGCGACGTTTCACGTGAAACACGATGCCCGGAATGTCGGTGTCCGACGGCCCGACACTCCGGGGCGCCGACAAGCCGACGGGGCGGGTGACCCGATCGCCACCCGCCCCGCAAGTTGAACGCACCCAACCGGCTCAGCGCCGGCCGCGGCCACCGCCACCACGCCGGCCCGCACCCTCGGCGCCCTTGCCGCCGCGACCGGCCCGGGCCGCCTTGGCCCGCCGGGTGGCCGCCTTGACGCCGCCGGGGCTCTCACCGGCCTCCACCCGGACCACCCGGGTCTGGGTCTCCAGCACGCCCTCACCAACGCCGATCACCGACCACTTCACCGCGCCCAGCCGGGTCAGCGCCGCCCGCGAGTCGGTCAGCTCCTGCTCCGCGGTGTCGCCCTTCAGCGCCAGCATCTGCCCGTAGGGCCGCAGCAGCGGCATGCCCCACCCGGCCAGCCGGTCCAGCGGCGCCACCGCACGGGCGGTCACCACGTCCACGGCCAGCTTGCCGATCATCTCCTCGGCCCGGCCGCGCAGCACGGTGACGTTGTCCAGGCCGAGCTCGCGCACCACCTCCTCCAGGAAGGTGGTGCGCCGCAGCAGCGGCTCCAGCAGCGTCACCGAGACGTCCGGCCGGGCCAGCGCCACCGGGATGCCGGGCAGTCCGGCGCCCGAGCCGACGTCGCACAGCGAGACCCCGGTGGGCAGCAGCTCGGCCAGCACCGCGCAGTTGAGCACGTGCCGGTCCCACAGCCGGGGCACCTCGCGCGGGCCGATCAGCCCGCGCTGCACCCCGGCGGTCGCCAGCAGCTCGGTGTAGCGCACGGCCAGTGGCAGCCGATCACCGAAGATCCGTCCCGCTGCCGCCGGCGCTTCGGCCAGCCCCTCCAGCGGCGCCTCGGGCTCCGTGCCGTCCCTGTCCATCTCTGCCTCTCCGCTCACCGTCGAATCCACCCACCCGTCCTGCACTGTTCCACGTGAAACATCAGTCCACCGCAAAGGCAACGACCCCGCCCGCGAGAGGCGGGCGGGGTCGGACGCCGTTCCGACGGCACCACCGGCATCAGGCCGGCAGTACGACCACACAACGCTGGGGCTCCTCGCCCTCCGACTCGCTGCGCAGTCCCGCGGCTGCCACCGCGTCGTGCACCACCTTGCGCTCGAACGGGGTCATCGGCTGCAGCTTGACCTGCTCGCCGGTGCGCTTGACCCGCTCGGCCGCGTCCCCGCCCAGCTCCGCGAGCTCGGCCCGCTTGCGGGCCCGGAAGCCCGCGACGTCCAGCATCAGTCGGCTGCGCTCACCGGTCTCCCGGTGCACGGCCAGCCGGGTCAGCTCCTGGAGCGCCTCCAGCACCTCGCCGTCCTGGCCCACCAGCCGCTGCAGCGTCCGGTCGTCGCCCTCGCCGACGATGGAGACCAGCGCCCGGTCCCCCTCGACGTCCATGTCGATGTCGCCGTCCAGGTCCGCGATGTCCAGCAGACCCTCCAGGTAGTCGGCGGCGATGTCACCCTCGCGTTCCAGACGCGCGAGGGCGCTCTCACCGGCCGGCGCGGTGTCGACGGCGGAGGTGGTGCCATCGGTCACAGGTGGACTCCTTCAGGAATGAGGCCCTCGGATGGGGCCGAGAACGAGGGTCGGGACTACTTCTTCTTCGGCCGCTGGGCCTGGCCGCCGCGCTTCGGCTGCTGGCGCTGACCCTGCCGGTCGGCCGGCTTCGCCCCGCCCGCCTTCGTACCGGACTGCCCGGCCCCGGCCGGCTCGGCGTTCGCCTCGTCGCCCGCCGCGCTCTGTTCCTCCGCGGCGTGTGCCTGGTGGGCCGCCGAAGCCTGCCGCTGAGCCTTGCTCTGCTTGCGCGGCTGCTGCCGGCGCACCTGCACGCTCTCCTCGGCCGCCGCCTGGGCCTGGGCCTCCGCGCTGCCCTTGGAACCGGTCAGCGCGGCCAGCACGCCGCCGGTCTTCTTGACCGAGCCGTCCGGGTTGAGCCGGCCCTGCTTCTTCAGGCGGGCCTGACGCTCGTCCCACGCCTTGCTGCCCGGCGTCGGGTTGTTGCGGATGACGATCAGCTGCTGGCCCATCGACCAGACGTTGGTGGTGAGCCAGTAGACCAGCACACCGACCGGGAAGTTGATGCCCATCACGGCGAACATGACCGGGAAGACGTACATCAGCATCTTCTGCTGCTGCATGAACGGCGTCTTGACCGTCAGGTCCACGTTCTTGGTCATCAGCTGGCGCTGGGTGATGAACTGCGACAGCGACATCAGCACGATCATGACCGCGCAGACGATCTGGACCTGGATGCTGTCCGCACCGACGAACTTCGCCGACAGCGGGGCACCGAAGATGTGCGCCTGCTTGGCACTCTCCAGCAGGCTCTGGTCGATGACGCCGATCGGCTTGTCGTTGGCGACCGAGGCCAGCACACCGTAGAGGGCGGTGAAGAACGGCGCCTGCACGAGGATCGGAAGGCACGAGGAGAACGGGTTGGTACCCGCCTCCTTGTACAGCTTCATCATCTCTTCGGACTGGCGCTGCTTGTCGTTCTTGTAGCGCTCCTGGATGGCCTTCATCTTCGGCTGGATCGCCTGCATGGCCCGGGTCGCCTTGATCTGCTTCACGAAGAGCGGGATCAGGCAGATCCGGATGGCGACCACCATCATCACGATGGACAGGCCCCACGCCAAGCCGCCGTCAGGATCGAAGACGTGGCTGAACAGCGAGTGGAACTGGACGATGATCCAGGACACCGCGTAGTAGAGGGGACTCAGAAAACCGAAGGTCACCGGTCAGACTCCTTGGACATCGGGCTTCGCCACCGGCTCCGGCTCGGCGGTCCCGCTCGTGGGGGTCAGCAGATTGCGCAGTCGGCGGTGCCACACCGGATGCTTTCGCGGCGGAACATGGTCGACCCCACCGGGAGACCAGGGATTGCAGCGCAGAATGCGCCAGACGGTCAGCCCGCCACCCTTGATCGCCCCATGGACGCGCACCGCCTCGTACCCGTAGCGGGAGCACGAGGGGTAGTAACGGCACACCGGGCCGAGCAGTGGACTGATCGTCCACTGGTAGAGCCTGATCAGGCCCATCAGCAGGTACTTCATCGCCCTGTTCCCGTCGGGGCACTGCCGGCCGGATCCGACCTGAGCAGGCGGCGCAACGCCGCGTCCAGGTCGTGCCCGAGTTCGTCGTACGAGGCCGCCGCAGCAGCGGGCAGCGCCCGTACCACTATCAGGCTACCTTCGGGCAACCGGGACAGACGCTCGCGGACCAGGTGACGCAGCCGACGCTTCACCACGTTGCGAACCACGGCCGGTCCCACGGCCTTGCTCACGACGAAACCCGCACGCGCCGAAGGAAGCCCCTCGGCGACGTGCGGGCTGGAGTCGCTGTTCCGGTCGGCGCCCTCCCCGGGTACCACCTCTCTGTGGAGGTGGACCACCAGCAGGGGCCGACCGGCGCGGCGACCGCGTTTCACCGCGGTCGCGAAGTCCTGGCGCCGCCGCAGCCGATTCTCGGTGGGCAGCACTGCAGACCCTTGGCGCGGATCAGGCGGACAGGGCGCTGCGGCCCTTGGCGCGGCGCGACGCCAGGATGGCGCGGCCGGCGCGGGTACGCATACGCAGCCGGAAGCCGTGGGTCTTGGCGCGACGACGGTTGTTCGGCTGGAAGGTGCGCTTGCTCACTCGGGGGCTCCTGGGGTGAATCGTAGGATGACGGGGGGTCGCTTGGCCGTCACCGTGCGTCCGCGCGATCTCCCCTTGCACTGGGAAATCCGGTCCCGGGACCCAGATCTGCTGGACCGGGACCACCACGGCGCCCGTGCTGCGCGCGTCATGGAAGCGGGCGGACCCGCGGACATGCGGCAGCGGCCATCGACAACTCGACCTGGTTACGGTACGCGGCGGCGGGTCGGAGGGTCAAACCAGGTGGGTGTCGGCCCGTTGCCCACAGCCTGTGGACAACGACTTGAATCAGCTCTGCGCGCTGACTACCGTTGCAGGACTTGTCTCTTTTGTTCTGTGCTCGTGGCCGCCTCCGCGCCGCGCCACCCGAATCACTCCCGACCTTGACTGACTGCCCCTGCCCGGGGAACGAGAAAGCGTGTACCAGTGGCTGATGTCAACAGCGATCTCGTCCTGATGTGGTCGAGGGTCGTCGAGCGACTGGTGAGCGACAGCAATGTCGTGGAGAAGGACAAGCAGTGGATCCTCCGCACCCAGCCGATGTGGATGATGCACGACACGGCCCTGCTCGCGGCGCCCAACGAATTCGCCAAGCAGGTGCTGGAGGGCCGGCTGCTGCCGCAGCTGACCGAGGCCATCTCGCAGGAGTTCGGCCGCCAGGTGCGGATCGCCGTGATGGTGGACGCCAACGCCGCCCCGCCCGCCGAACCGGAGGCCGAGTCCGAGCCCGAGCCGGAGAGCGCCGAGCAGTGGCCGCACCCGCGGGCCGAGCAGGGCTACCAGCCCGGCCCCGCCGTCCACCAGCCGCAGCCCGGCGCCTGGCCCGGCCGTCCCGCCGAGGACTACCAGCGCCCCTCGTACCAGCCCGGCTACCCGCCGGCCGAGCCCTACGGGGCGGCGCCGCAGGACCCGTACCGGGAGCAGCCCGACGCGAGCGGCGGCAGCTGGGAGCCGCAGGCGGTGCCCGAGCGGCGCCCCGAGCCGGCCCCGCGGCGGACCAGCCGTCCGGGCCCGGACTCCGCGCAGGGCGACCTGTTCGGCGGCGCGCTGGGCTCCCCGGACGAGGACCGGCCGCGGCACGGCGGCTCCCGGCGCGGCACGCCCCGCCCGTCCGACCGGCCGGCCCCGGTGGAGCGCCGGCCCGCGCCCGGCGTCCCGGCCCCGCCCGGTGCTCCCCCGGCGGGCGGCTCGCGCAAGGACGAGCCGAACGCCCGGCTGAACCCCAAGTACCTGTTCGACACCTTCGTGATCGGCGCCAGCAACCGCTTCGCGCACGCCGCGGCGGTGGCGGTCGCCGAGGCCCCGGCCAAGGCGTACAACCCGCTGTTCATCTACGGCGAGTCCGGTCTCGGCAAGACCCACCTGCTGCACGCCATCGGGCACTACTCGCGCAGCCTGTTCCCGGGCACCCGGGTGCGGTACGTGAGCTCGGAGGAATTCACCAACGAGTTCATCAACTCGATCCGGGACGGCAAGGCGGACGCGTTCCGCAAGCGCTACCGGGACATCGACATCCTGCTGGTCGACGACATTCAGTTCCTGGCCAGCAAGGAGTCGACGCAGGAGGAGTTCTTCCACACCTTCAACACCCTGCACAACGCCAACAAGCAGATCGTGCTCTCCTCGGACCGGCCGCCCAAGCAGCTGATCACGCTGGAGGACCGGCTGCGCAACCGGTTCGAGTGGGGCCTGATCACCGACGTCACCCCGCCGGAGCTGGAGACCCGGATCGCGATCCTGCGCAAGAAGGCGATCCAGGAGCAACTCAACGCTCCCGCCGACGTGTTGGAGTTCATCGCGTCCCGGATCACCCGCAACATCCGGGAGTTGGAGGGCGCGCTGATCCGGGTCACCGCGTTCGCCAACCTGAACCGGGCGCCGGTGGACCTGGAGTTGGCCGGGATCGTCCTGAAGGACCTGATCCCGGGCGGCGACGAGGACGCCGGGCCGGAGATCACCGCGCAGGTGATCATGCAGCAGACCGCCGCGTACTTCGGGCTGGGCGTGGAGGACCTCTGCGGATCCTCGCGCAGCCGGGTGCTGGTGACGGCCCGCCAGATCGCCATGTACCTGTGCCGGGAGCTGACCGACCTGTCGCTGCCGAAGATCGGCGCGCAGTTCGGCGGCCGGGACCACACCACGGTGATGCACGCGGACCGGAAGATCCGCTCGCTGATGGCCGAGCGGCGGTCCATCTACAACCAGGTCACCGAGCTGACCAACCGCATCAAGAGCTAGCGGCAGCACGGTAGTTGACGCAGGTCGAAGGGGAGTCGGGCCGAGTCGGCCGGGCTCCCCTTCGGCATGCCCGCCACGGGCCGGCGGCGGGCCCACAACGGCCTGCGGCGGGCCCACAACGGGCCTGTGGCGGGCCGCCCGGGCGAATCCCGGCGATCGGTGGGTGTGGAACGGCCGGTGGCGGGGCAGGAATCGGGTCAGCGGCCCGGGCGGCCGATCCGCCGCCCACCCGAACATCTGCTCAGCAAATCGAACGGTTCGGGTGCGTACTGGAGTTGTCCACAGGAACGGGTGGGATTTCCCCGTCCACAGGCTCCACCGGCCCGAGTTATCCAGAGGTTCCTCCACAGGCGGATCGCCGCTACGCTCTTCGGCGCAGGTCAGACCCCTGTGGACTTGTGCACAACAGTTATCCACAGCCTGTGGAGAACTGAGGAGCCGTCAGGATGACCTCAGGGTCGTCCACAGGCCGTCCACAGGAGCAGGGGAGTTATCCCCAGGTTTTCCACAGCGGCGTCCACAGTTCGACAACATCAACTCCCTTGTCAGGCCTGGGTGTGAAAGGCGTCACGTGATGTTGATCGGAGCCCGTGGATAACTCCGGCAATTTCTGTGGATGAACCTGGGGATAACCTGTGGATACTCACAGTGCCCTGTGGATTACGCTCCGCTGTCCACAGCAGGCCTAGGTTGTCCACAGTCCGCATCCACAAGACCTGTGGACAAAAAACCGGGTCTGACCTGCGAAAACGGGGTTATCCACGGTATCCACAGGCCCTACTACTACTGCTACACCTAGAGACCTCGCGACTTGATCAACAGTGGGGGTGGCCCGAATCTGTGGACAACCGCGCCCCGACATCTGTTCGGCTCGCTTCCGCCCATCTGCCCCGACTGTCGGCCGAGTACGTCAGACTGTCCTTCGGCACCTGGAAGCCGAGCGGAGCGAGTCCGGTCGGCGGGGAGCCGGAAGACGATCAACAGCGCCGGTCGGCGATACGGGCCGAGGGCGCGGCGACAGCAGCCAGGAGGCGGTTACCGGTGAAGTTCCGGGTGGAGCGTGATGTCCTCGCGGAGGCGGTGGCCTGGGCCGCCCGCAGCCTCCCCGCGCGGCCGCCGGTGCCGGTGCTGGCCGGCCTGCTGCTGACCGCGCAGGACGGCACGCTGGCGCTGTCCGGCTTCGACTACGAGGTTTCGGCCCGGGTCGAGCTGGAGGCGGACGTCGAGGAGGCCGGCACCGTCCTGGTCTCCGGTCGCCTGCTCAACGACATCTCGCGCAACCTGCCGAACCGCCCGGTGGAGATCTCCACCGACGGTATGCGGGTCAGCGTGGTCTGCGGCAGCTCCCGGTTCACCCTGCCGACCCTGCCGGTCGACGAGTACCCGGCGCTGCCGCAGATGCCGACCGCCACCGGCACCGTCCCGGGCGACGTGTTCGCCTCGGCGGTCAGCCAGGCCGCGGTCGCCGCCGGCCGCGACGACACCCTCCCGGTGCTGACCGGCGTCCGGGTCGAGATCAACGGCAGCGGGATCACCCTGGCCGCCACCGACCGCTACCGGTTCGCCGTCCGCGAGCTGCTGTGGAAGCCCGAGCAGGACGACATCAACGCCGTCGCGCTCGTCCCGGCCAAGACCCTGCAGGACATCGCCAAGTCGCTGGGCAGCGGCGACCAGGTGTCGATCGCGCTGTCCACCGGCGGTGCCGGCGAGGGCCTGATCGGCTTCGAGGGCGCCGGCCGGCGGACCACCACCCGCCTGCTGGAGGGCGAGTTCCCGAAGTTCCGGTCGATCTTCCCGACCGAGTTCTCGGCCGTCGCCGCGGTGCAGACCCAGCCGTTCCTGGAGGCGCTCAAGCGCGTCTCGCTGGTGGCCGAGCGCAACACCCCGGTCCGGCTGAACTTCGAGCAGGGCGTGCTCACCCTGGAGGCCGGCTCGGGCGACGACGCCCAGGCCTCCGAGCGGGTCGAGGCGGATCTTGAGGGCGACGACATCTCGATCGCGTTCAACCCCGGCTACCTGGAGGAGGGGCTCAAGGCGATCGACGCCGCGTACGCGCAGCTGAGCTTCACCACCCCGACCAAGCCGGCCCTGCTCACCGGCAAGCCCTCGGTGGACGCGGAGCCGGACGAGGCCTACCAGTACCTGATCATGCCGGTCCGCCTCTCCGGCTGACCAAGTCTCCAGGCACCAGGGGCGCGAGGGCCATCGGCCTCCGCGCCCCTGTGGCTGCCCGGACCTCCCCGACCAGCGGCGTAGGCTCGGGGAGCGCGGCAACGGCGCCGCCGTCAGGCACGACACCACAGTGAAGGACTTGTCATGGAGCTCGGCCTCATCGGTCTCGGCAAGATGGGCGGCAACATGCGCGAGCGCATCCGCCGCGCCGGCCACACCGTCATCGGCTACGACCGCAACCCCGACCTCGCCGACGTCGACAGCGTGGAGCAGCTGGTCGCCAAGCTGGAGGGCCCCCGCGTGGTGTGGGTGATGGTCCCGGCCGGCGGCCCCACCCAGGAGACCGTCGAGCACCTGGCCGAGCTGCTCTCCCCCGGTGACGTGGTGGTGGACGGCGGCAACTCCCGCTGGACCGACGACATCCAGCACGCCGAGCTGCTGGCCGCCAAGGGCATCGGCTTTGTCGACTGCGGTGTCTCCGGCGGCGTCTGGGGCCTGGAGAACGGCTACGCGCTGATGTACGGCGGCAACGCCGAGCACGTCGCGAAGGTCCAGCCGATCTTCGACGCGCTCAAGCCCGAGGGCGAGTTCGGCTCGGTGCACGCCGGCAAGGTCGGCGCCGGCCACTTCGCCAAGATGGTCCACAACGGCATCGAGTACGCGATGATGCAGGCCTTCGCCGAGGGCTGGGAGCTGCTGGAGGCGGCCCCCGAGGTCACCGACGTGCGCGAGGTGTTCCGCAGCTGGCAGGAGGGCACCGTCATCCGCTCCTGGCTGCTCGACCTGGCGGTCCGGGCGCTGGACGACGACGAGCACCTGGCCAAGCTCAAGGGCTGGGCCGCGGACTCCGGCGAGGGCCGCTGGACGGTCGAGGCCGCAATCGACCACGCGGTGCCGCTGCCGGCGATCACCGCCTCGCTGTTCGCCCGCTTCGCCTCCCGCCAGGAGGACTCGCCGCAGATGAAGATGATCGCCGCGCTGCGCAACCAGTTCGGCGGCCACGCGGTCGAGTCCAAGTAAGTACCCACGGCCAGAAGGCGAGCGCAGTCCACCGTCATGCACGTCGCGCACCTGTCGCTCGCCGACTTCCGTTCCTACGCCCGGGTCGAGGTTCCGCTCGACCCGGGCGTCACCGCGTTCGTGGGGCCCAACGGGCAGGGCAAGACCAACCTGGTCGAGGCGATCGGCTACCTCGCCACCCTGGGCAGCCACCGGGTGGCCTCCGACGCCCCGCTGGTGCGCCTCGGCGCCGAGCGCGCGGTGGTCCGGGCCAGCGTGGTCGCCCAGGGCGGCCGGACCACCCTGGTGGAGCTGGAGATCACCCCCGGCAAGGCCAACCGGGCCCGGCTGAACCGTTCCGACAAGGTCCGCCCGCGCGATGTGCTGGGCGTGCTGCGCACCGTGCTGTTCGCCCCCGAGGACCTCACCCTGGTCAAGGGCGACCCGGGCGAGCGCCGGCGCTTCCTGGACGAGCTGCTGACCGCCCGGGCGCCCCGGCTGGCCGGGGTGCGCTCCGACTACGAGCGGGTGCTCAAGCAGCGCAACGCCCTGCTGAAGACCGCCGCGACGGCCCGCCGGGCGGGCAGCGGCCGGGCCGCCGACCTGGCCACCCTGGAGGTCTGGGACGGCCACCTGGCCCGCACCGGGGCCGAACTGACCGCCTTCCGGATCCAGCTGGTGGCGGCCCTGCAGCCGCTGGTCGCCGAGGCCTACCGTCAGCTGGCCCCCGGCGGCGGGGAGACCGTGCTGGAGTACCGCTCCTCCTTCGAGGGCGAGCTGCCCACCAGCCGCGAACAGGCCGAGCAGCAACTGCTGGCCGCCCTGCAGGCGGCCCGGGCGCAGGAGGTCGCGCGCGGCCTGACCCTGGTCGGCCCGCACCGCGACGAACTGCTGCTGCGGCTCGGCCCGCTGCCCGCCAAGGGCTACGCCAGCCACGGCGAGTCCTGGTCGTACGCGCTGGCCCTGCGGCTCGCCTCCTACGAGCTGCTGCGCTCCGAGGGCGGGGAGCCGGTGCTGATCCTGGACGACGTGTTCGCCGAACTGGACGCCCGCCGCCGCGACCGGCTGGCCGAGCTGGTGGCCGGCGGCGAGCAGGTGCTGGTCACCGCGGCGGTCGCGGAGGACGTCCCGAAGGCGCTCAGCGGTGCCCGGTACGCCGTCTCGGACGGCACCGTGACCCGGCTCACGCCGTGAACCCCGGCGAGCCCGTACCCTGGACCGCTCGTCGGTGCAGTTATCCACAGCCTGGGGATGGAGCGTGATGTCGGAGGGCTCGGAGCTTTCGGGTGTGGACCTGGCCCGGGTGGCGTTGCGCGCCGCCAAGGAGCAGGCCCGGCAGCGCGGCGAGCAGGTCCGCGAGCGCCGCGAGGCCAAGCGGACCGGGCTGCGCAGCGGGGCCCGCGCGGACGGCCGCGACCCGGTGCCGCTGGGCGCCGCGCTGAACCGTCTGATCACCGAGCGGGGCTGGGAGGCGCCGGCCGCGGTGGGCGGAGTGATGGGCCGCTGGTCGCAGATCGTGGGGCCGGACATCGCTGCGCACTGTGAACCCAAGTCGTACGCGGAGGCCGAGGCGGTGCTCACCGTGCAGTGCGACTCCACCGCATGGGCCACTCAACTCCGGCTGCTGGCACGCCAGTTGGTGGCCCGGCTGAATCACGAGCTGGGGCACGGCACGGTCCGGGTGATCAAGGTGCTGGGGCCGGACGCCCCGGTGCGCGGTTACGGGCGGTTGCGGGCGCCCGGCAGCAAGGGCCCCGGGGACACCTGGGGCTGAGCCCGGCGGAGCGGATCGGGGCCCTCCGGAATCGCTGACGGCCCGTCCAGGCGCTCTGAGCCCCCCTGCCAAGTATCGGGACTCGTCCCGAGGGGATTCAGGGCGGCACATCTGCCCTCAGGGGCTGCCAAACGCCCCTCTCTGTCAGTCGTACCGGTAGACTGAAGCGCAAACACCGTTGCGTGGAGCAACAGAGTCGAAACGCCGTGGTCGCACACCTGCCCGGGCAAGCGGGAAGGGGCGCGGCCCCGCTGTGCCAGAGAGGGCGCTTCGTGGCCGATTCCGGCAACCCCAGCCAGACCCCAGACCCGTCCGACAACAAGGCGTACGACGCCAGCGCGATCCAGGTGCTGGAGGGCCTCGACGCCGTCCGCAAGCGCCCCGGCATGTACATCGGTTCGACCGGTGAGCGCGGCCTGCACCACCTGGTCTACGAGATCGTCGACAACTCGGTCGACGAGGCGCTGGCCGGCCACGCCGACACCATCGACGTGACGATCCTGTCCGACGGCGGCGTGCGGGTGGTGGACAACGGCCGAGGCATCCCGGTCGGCATCATGCCCGGCCAGGACAAGCCCGCCGTCGAGGTGGTCCTCACCGTGCTGCACGCGGGCGGCAAGTTCGGCGGCGGCGGCTACGCGGTCTCCGGCGGTCTGCACGGCGTCGGCATCTCCGTGGTGAACGCGCTCTCCAACCGCCTCGCGGTGGACATCCTCACCGACGGCGCCCGCTGGACCCAGGAGTACAAGGCCGGTGCCCCGACCGCCCCGCTGGCCAAGCACGAGGCCACCGAGGAGACCGGCACCACCGTCACCTTCTGGGCCGACCCGGACATCTTCGAGACCACCGTCTACTCCTTCGAGACGCTCTCCCGCCGCTTCCAGGAGATGGCCTTCCTCAACAAGGGCCTGACCATCTCGCTGACCGACGAGCGCGCCGAGCACGCCGACGAGGAGGGCAAGCCGCTCGCCGTCACGTACAAGTACGACGGCGGCATCGCCGACTTCGTCGCGCACCTCAACTCCCGCAAGGGCGAGGTGATCCACCCCTCGGTGATCGACTTCGAGGCGGAGGACAAGGACAAGCGGATCTCCGCCGAGATCGCGATGCAGTGGAACTCCTCCTACACGGAGGGCGTGTACTCGTTCGCGAACACCATCCACACCCACGGCGGCGGCACCCACGAGGAGGGCTTCCGCGCCGCGCTGACCGGTCTGATGAACCGTTACGCGCGCGACAAGAAGCTGCTCCGCGACAAGGACGACAACCTCTCCGGCGAGGACATCCGCGAGGGCCTGACCGCGATCATCTCGGTCAAGCTCGGCGAGCCGCAGTTCGAGGGCCAGACCAAGGACAAGCTCGGCAACACCGAGGCCAAGACCTTCGTGCAGAAGGTGGTCAACGAGCACCTGGCCGACTGGCTGGACCGCAACCCCAACGAGGCCGCGGACATCGTCCGCAAGTCCATCCAGGCCGCCAGCGCCCGGGTCGCCGCCCGCAAGGCCCGCGACCTGACCCGCCGCAAGGGCCTGCTGGAGTCCGCCTCGCTGCCCGGCAAGCTCTCGGACTGCCAGTCCAAGGACCCGGCCGAGTGCGAGATCTTCATCGTCGAGGGCGACTCGGCCGGCGGCTCCGCCAAGCAGGGCCGCGACCCGCGCACCCAGGCCATCCTCCCGATCCGCGGCAAGATCCTGAACGTCGAGAAGGCCCGGATCGACAAGGTGCTGCAGAACACCGAGGTCCAGGCGCTGATCTCGGCCTTCGGCTGCGGCATCCAGGAGGACTACGACGCCGAGAAGCTCCGCTATCACAAGATCGTGCTGATGGCCGACGCCGACGTCGACGGACAGCACATCCGCACCCTGCTGCTGACCCTGCTGTTCCGCTTCATGCGCCCGCTGGTCGAGGCCGGGTACGTCTACCTGGCGATGCCCCCGCTGTACAAGATCAAGTGGGGCCGGGACGAGTTCGAGTACGCCTACTCCGACCGCGAGCGCGACGCGCTGATCGCGGCCGGCGTCGAGGCCGGCCGCCGACTCCCCAAGGACGACGCCATCCAGCGCTTCAAGGGCCTCGGCGAGATGAACGCCGAGGAGCTGCGCGTCACCACCATGGACGCCGCCCACCGCCTGCTGCTCCAGGTCACCCTGGAGGACGCCGCCCGCGCCGACGACCTGTTCTCCGTCCTGATGGGCGAGGACGTCGAGGCCCGCCGCTCCTTCATCCAGCGCAACGCGAAGGACGTCCGCTTCCTGGACGTCTGACGTCCGCCAAGGATCGTTGAAAGGAAACTGACCACCAGTGGTCGACGACAACCGTCCGGACGGCGGCGAGCAGCCCGAGGACAGCACCACCCTTGCCCAGAGCGGTCACCGGGTCGAGCTCATCGAGCTCGAGACCGAGATGCAGCGCTCCTACCTCGACTACGCGATGAGCGTCATCGTCTCGCGCGCCCTGCCCGAGGTCCGCGACGGCCTCAAGCCGGTGCACCGCCGCGTGCTCTACGCGATGTACGACGGCGGCTACCGGCCCGAGAAGGGCTACTACAAGTGCGCCCGCGTGGTCGGCGACGTGATGGGCAACTACCACCCGCACGGCGACACCTCGATCTACGACACCCTGGTCCGCCTCGCCCAGCCCTGGTCGATGCGGATGCCGCTGGTCGACGGCAACGGCAACTTCGGCTCCCCGGGCAACGACCCGGCCGCGGCGATGCGCTACACCGAGTGCAAGATGATGCCGCTGGCGATGGAGATGATGCGCGACATCGACGAGGAGACCGTCGATTTCGCCGCCAACTACGACGGCCGCCAGCAGGAACCCACCGTCCTGCCCTCGCGCATCCCCAACCTGCTGGTCAACGGTGCCACCGGCATCGCGGTCGGCATGGCCACCAACATCCCGCCGCACAACCTGCGCGAGGTCGCCTCCGGCGCGCTCTGGGCACTGGAGCACCCCGAGGCCTCCAACGAGGAGCTGCTGGAAGCCCTGATCGAGCGGATCAAGGGCCCCGACTTCCCGACCGGCGCGCTGATCGTCGGCCGCCGCGGCATCGAGGACGCCTACCGCACCGGCCGCGGCTCGATCACCATGCGCGCCGTGGTCGAGGTCGAGGAGATCCAGGGCCGCCAGTGCCTGGTGATCACCGAGCTGCCGTTCCAGGTCAACCCGGACAACCTCGCCCTGAAGATCGCCGACCTGGTCAAGGACGGCCGGATCGCCGGCATCGCCGACGTCCGCGACGAGTCCTCCTCGCGCACCGGCCAGCGCCTGGTCATCGTGCTCAAGCGGGACGCGGTCGCCAAGGTCGTGCTCAACAACCTGTACAAGCACACCGACCTGCAGACCAACTTCGGTGCCAACATGCTGGCCCTGGTCGACGGCGTGCCGCGCACCCTCTCGCTGGACGCCTTCATCCGGCACTGGGTCGCCCACCAGATCGAGGTCATCGTCCGCCGGACCACCTTCCGGCTGCGCAAGGCCGAGGAGCGCGCCCACATCCTGCGCGCGCTGCTCAAGGCCCTCGACCAGATCGACGCGGTGATCGCGCTGATCCGCGCCTCGGAGAGCGCCGACGCCGCCCGCACCGGCCTGATGCAGCTGCTGGAGATCGACGAACTCCAGGCCAACGCCATCCTCGAGATGCAGCTGCGCCGCCTGGCCGCCCTGGAGAGCGCCCGCATCCTCAGCGAGCACGACGAACTCCAGGCCAAGATCAACGAGTACAACGCGATCCTCGCCTCGCCCGCCCGGCAGCGCGAGATCGTCTCCGAGGAGCTCACCGCGATCGTCGAGAAGTACGGCGACGAGCGGCGCTCCACCCTGATCCCCTCCGACGGCGACCTCTCCATCGAGGACCTCATCGCCGAGGAGGACATCGTGGTCACCATCACCCGCGGCGGCTACGTCAAGCGCACCCGCTCCGACCTCTACCGCTCGCAGAAGCGCGGCGGCAAGGGCGTACGCGGCGCGCAGCTGAAGCAGGACGACATCGTCGACCACTTCTTCGTCACCACCACGCACAACTGGATCCTGTTCTTCACCAACAAGGGCCGGGTCTACCGCGCCAAGGGCTACGAGCTGCCCGACGCCGGGCGCGACGCCCGCGGCCAGCACGTCGCCAACCTGCTGGCCTTCCAGCCGGAGGAGCACATCACCCAGGTGATGGCGGTGCGCACCTACGAGGACAAGCCGTACCTGGTGCTCGCCACCCGCGGCGGCCTGGTCAAGAAGTCCCCGCTCAAGGACTACGACTCGCCGCGCTCCGGCGGCCTGATCGCGATCAACCTGCGCCAGGACGAGGAGGGCCGGGACGACGAGCTGATCGGCGCCGAGCTGGTCTCCGCCGAGGACGACCTGCTGCTGATCTCCAAGAAGGCTCAGTCGATCCGCTTCAAGGCCACCGACGAGGCACTGCGCCCGATGAGCCGGGCCACCTCCGGCGTCAAGGGCATGTCGTTCCGCGAGGACGACGAACTGCTCTCGATGAACGTGGTCCGCCCGGGGACGTACGTCTTCACCGCCACCGACGGCGGTTACGCCAAGCGGACGTCGGTCGACGAGTACCGTGTCCAGGGACGCGGCGGATTCGGTATCAAGGCTGCGAAGATCGTCGAGGGCCGGGGCTCGCTGGTCGGCGCCCTGGTGGTCGAGGAGACCGACGAGATCATGGCCATCACGCTCTCCGGAGGAGTGATCCGGACCAGGGTTTCCGAGGTTCGTGAAACCGGACGTGACACCATGGGCGTCCAACTGATCAACCTCGGAAAGCGCGACGCGGTGGTGGGCATGGCCCGCAACGCGGAGGCCGACGAGGAGGAGGGCGCGGACCTCGACGCCGAGGCGACCGGGACCGCGACCGCCACCGAGCACGAGGCGGACGGCACGCCCGACCAGGGCTGACGCGCGACCGCGACCGTGGTGCCCGTTCCGCTTCCGGCGGGGCGGGCACCACGGGTTGACCGCAGGCCAACCGGGCAGGCGGAGCGAGCACAACACGGACCAGGCGGTTCGATCGGCCTGGCGGACGGTTCGGGAGGACCACGGTGAGCGGAGCCACGGGTGCTGGAGGTGCCACGGGCGGCCTGTCGGGCGGACCGGGCGGGACACCGTACGGTGCACCGCAGCGCCCCGAGAACCCCGCCGCGTCCACCTCGGTGATGCCCCAGGCCGGCCAGCCCGGCTACGGCGGCCAGAACCCGCCGGCCCCCAGCGGCCCGCCCGGCTTCTCCCAGCCCACCACGTACGCCAAGGGCCAGAACACCCCGGCGCGCGGCACCCGCACCGGCCCGGGCCCCCAGGGCGGCGCCCCCGGCGCCCAGCGCCCCGCACCGGGCGCCGCCGGCGGTGGCGGCGGTGGCGGCGGTGGCGGCACCGCCCGGGTCCGCAAGGCCCGGCTGCGGATCACCAAGGCCGACCCCTGGTCGGTCATGAAGGTCAGCTTCGTGCTCTCGCTGGCCGTCGGCGTGATCGTCATCGTCGCCTCCGCGGTGCTCTGGATGACCCTGGACGGCCTCGGCGTCTTCGACTCGCTGACCAGCACCCTCAAGGACGTCACCGGCAGCGACAGCTCCGGCGCGTTCAACCTGATGGACTACATCGGGTTCGGCAAGGTCATGATGTTCACCACCCTGATCGCGGTGGTCGACGTGGTGCTGATGACCGCGCTGTCCACCCTCGCCGCGTTCATCTACAACACCGCGGCCGGTTTCACCGGAGGCGTCGAACTCACCCTCGCCGAAGAAGACTGACCCCACGTCAGTTCGCGGAATTCCCCGGGCCCCGAAGGCTGTTGAAGCCTTCGGGGCCCGTCGCCGTCCCCGGCGGCAATCGGGTGACCGGGCGGCGCGCCGGGAGAGGCCGCACCGCCCCCGCATGGACAAATGAAAGCCACGAACGAGCACGGGGCCCACCGGCCGCGACAGCGGACACCGGGCGGCCCGGGACGGGTACGGCCGGTCGAGAGGTGTCCGTGATGGCGGAGAACGCACAGCAACTGGTCCGAGCGCTCGAAGGCCTGATCGGCCGTCGGCTCCCACTGCGACTACGCATCTGGGACGGCTCCCAGGCCGGCCCGCCGGGCGCCCCCACCCTCGTCCTGCGCAACCGCCGGGCCCTGCGCCGCCTGATCTGGGCCCCCGGCGAGCTCGGCCTGGCCCGCGCCTACGTGGCCGGCGACCTCGAACTCGACCCCGGCACCGATCTCTACGAGGTGCTGGACGCCGTCGCCGCGTTCGCCGAGGACCCGGACATCCGCGCCCTGCGGCTCGGCCCGCGCCGGCTCCTCGCCGCCCCCGGCCGCCGCCTGCTCGGCACCGCCCTGCGCCTGGGCGCGCTCGGCCCGGCACCCACGCCCCCGCCCGAGGAGGTCCGGAGCCGCCGCGGCCCGCTGCACAGCCGCCGTCGCGACCGCGCCGCGATCAGCCACCACTACGACGTCGGCAACGACTTCTACGGGCTCGTACTGGGCCCCACCATGGTCTACTCGTGCGCCTACTGGGCCCCCGGGGCGAAGAGCCTGGAGGACGCCCAGGAGGCCAAGCTCGACCTGATCTGCCGCAAGCTCGGCCTGCGCCCCGGCATGCGCCTGCTGGACGTCGGCTGCGGCTGGGGTTCGCTGGTCCTGCACGCGGCCCGCCACTACGGCGTCCGGGCGGTCGGCGTCTCCATCTCCACCGAACAGGTCGCCCTGGCCCGTGAGCGGGTCGCCGAGGCAGGCCTGGCCGACCGGATCGAGATCCGGCTCCAGGACTACCGGGAGATCCCCGACGGGCCCTTCGGCGCCATCTCCAGCGTCGGCATGGCCGAACACGTCGGCTCGGCCCAGTACCTGGTCTACGCCCGCCACCTGTACGACCTGCTCGCCCCCGGCGGCCGCCTGCTCAACCACCAGATCGCCCGCCGCCCACTGGACCCCGGCGAGAAGTACCAGCTCTCCCCCTTCATCGACCGCTACGTCTTCCCCGACGGCGAGCTCTCCCCCGTCGGCGCCACCGTCTCCCGCCTGGAGGAGGCGGGCTTCGAGGTCCGCGACGTCGAGGCCCTCCGCGAGCACTACGGCCGCACCCTCCGCGAGTGGGTCGCGAACCTGGAGGCCCACTGGCCCGACGCCGCCGCACTGGCCGGCCGTGGCCGGGCGCGGGTCTGGCGTCTCTACATGTCCGCCTGCGCCCTCGCCTTCGAGCAGAACCGCATCGGCATCAACCAGATCCTCGCCGTCCGCCCCACCCCCGCGGGCGCCTCCCGCCTCCCCGCCACCCGCGCCCAGTGGCTCGCCGAGGCCGCTGAGCAGCGCCGTCCGGCGGGGCCCGCGGATACGGATTTGGGAGATCGGCCATCGGTCCGCTAATCTTTCAGTGCGGCAAGGGCCTATAGCTCAGACGGTTAGAGCGCTTCCCTGATAAGGAAGAGGCCACAGGTTCAAGTCCTGTTAGGCCCACCGGCGCGAAGGCCCCGATCACCAGGTGATCGGGGCCTTCGACATTTTCCCCCACGAACGGCCGTAACCTCCGTCCGGCACCGCTCGTTGAAGTGGGTGCGCAGAGGCAACACAGGGTGAGCTGACTCGAAACTGATGTGAAGTCGGGGATAGCCGGGCGACAGACCCGGTCATTGGGTGACGTAGGACACAGCGCGACCTCTGCTCCGGCCGGCGGATGACCGGCCCCGCCCGCCCCGGGCGACTGGGCGGTTCCCACGTCATGTCTTCTTTCACCCTGTGAGGCATCCCCATGTCCATGGAAGCCGCGCTGCTCGAGTCCAGGACGCTCCGAAGCGGCCTGTGCGAGCGCACCGAAGTCCTCGACGAGGTCAAGGCCCTCGTCCTGCTGCCCGACGGGCTGCACGTCACCACGCGGATGGTCGCCGACTACTTCGGGGTCAGCGAGTACGCCATCCGCAAGATGGTCCGGCGTCACCGGCCGGAGTTGGAGAGCAACGGGTTCACCATTCGCAAGGCTGTGGACAACCTCGGGAACCAGAAGTGCAATCCGCACTTCTGGCAGGTCACGGGCCTGCGAAGCGGTCAGTCCGAGGCGGAGGCGGGCGATCCGATCGCAGGCCCTGTGGACAACCCCATGGACCAGAGGGACAAAGAGTCCCTCTGGCAGGTCAGCACCCCTGAAGCCCCCGTCGGCCGCCGCCCCCAGGGCGGCGGGAACGGCGTCGCGCTGTACTCCCGCCGCGCCGTGCTGAACGTCGCGATGCTGCTGCGGGACAGCGAGGTCGCCCGCGAGGTCCGCAGTCGCCTGCTCGACCTGGTCGAGAGCGCCGCCCGGCCTGCGGCCGAGCCGCCGGCCGTGCACCACCTGTTCCCGGCCCCGCCGTGGAAGCGGTGGAGCGAGCTGCGGTGGGACGAGGAGGAGGCGGTGCGGCGGGATCCGGCCGTGGCGGCCTGGCGGCGGCGGATCGACGGGCTGGAGCCCTTCGAGGGGTATCCGCCGGTGGGGGAGGAGCCGCCGGAGTACGGCTGCACCGCGGAGGACCTGCCGGGGGTGGTCGCCGAGCTGGCCGCCGCGCTCGGGTCGGTGGACCGGCGGCTGGAGGCGCAGGGCATGGTGATCACCGCGATCAGTGAGCGGGTCTCCCGCCAGGAGTCGCGGCTGGACGCCCACGGTGCCCGGTTGGATTCGTTGAGCGAGCACGTGCTGGCGATCCGGCGGGATGTCGCGCATCTGCGCAGGCGGCGTCGCGGCCAGGCCGGGTAGGCGGCGGGCCTTTCGAAGGGCCCGCCGGCGGTTCGGAACCGTTGGCGGGCCCGGGGCGTCGACAGTAGGGGAGGCAGCGGGCCCGCAGTCCGATGACCGTACTGGTGGGGAAGCGTCAAAGGCGCTTGCAGATCGGCCGGTTGGCGGTGGCGGGGGCCGCTTCTGAACCGGTTACCGGTGTGTATCATCGGCCCCAGGGCGGTCTTCAGCCTGACCGCTGGTTCGTACTCTTACATCCAAGCAAGCAAGAAGGACGAGGTCCCGCGGTGAAGAAGCTTCTCCTGGTCGCCCTGGTCGCCCTCGGCGGCTTCTTTGTCTACCGTCAGGTCCAGGCGGACCGCGCCGAGCAGGACCTGTGGACCGAGGCGACCGACCCGGTTCCGGCCGGCCGCTGAGCTGACGCACGAGTCTTCCTCGGACCGGCCTGCGGAGCACAGGCCGGGGCCGGTCCGAAACCCGCGTGGGGCGTTGCCCGGGAGCGGGTAGGCTAGTGCCCATTGCTCGGGGCCTTAGCTCAGTTGGTAGAGCGCTGTCTTTGCATGGCAGATGTCAGGGGTTCGACTCCCCTAGGCTCCACAGTCGTTGAACGGCCCCCGACCGGGGAAACTAAGGTCGGGGGCCGTTCTGCGTCCGGAGACTCCCGGCCGCCGGTGGGTTCGGCGTCCAGGGCGTTCAGTGCGGCTTGCGCGGGTCGTGCGGCTTGGGACGGTCGTCGTCGGCGGGCCGGGTGTCCGGCGGCGGGGTCGGCTTCGTGGCGGGGTCGGATGCCGAGGCCTCCGGCTCCTCGTGCGGGACGGAGCCGTTCATGGTGGCCCCGCCGACCGGGGTGCCGGTGGCGCTGCCGGGCCGGGTCGCCTCGGCTGTCGCGGGCGGGGTGGTGGCGGGCTCCGGGGGCTCGGTCAGCCATTCGGGGTTGTTCTGCTTGCGGTACCACTGCCAGACCAGCACGCCGGCGCCGATGGCGATGGTGCCGGCCACCGCGAGGCCGGTCGTCCAGCTGTTGCAGCGCTTCTTCTTGGCGTTCTTGGCGGCCAGGCTGCTGATCTCGGCGGCGCTGACGTTGCCGTGCAGCGCGGTGATCGCGGCGGCGCCGCGGGCCTGGGCCTCGTGGGCGAGCGGGACGACGCTCTCCTTGGCGGCCTGGAAGGTCTCGGCGACCTTGGGGGCGACGTTCGTCCGGGCCTGGCAGGCGGCCTGACCGGCCGACAGCTTGGCGGCGAGCGCGGCCTCCTGGGCCCGGTGGACGGCCTTCAGGGCGGCCTTCTGGGTCTCCGGGGGGAGGCTGAAGAAGGCCTGCTCCAGGTGTGGTGCGACGTGCTTGACGTACTGCACCCGGGCGGCGTGCGCGGCCTGCCCGGCCCCGTTGCGGGCCTGTGCTCCGGCTGCCGCGGCCTTCGGGCCGAGCGCCTCCAGCTTGGGGCCGAGCACCTGCTTGGCCTCCTCGGCGTAGTGCAGGGCGGCTTCCTTCGCGGAGGCGGCGTAGGGCGCGACGGCGTCCTTCGCCCGTGCGGCGGTCTCGCGCGCGGTGTCCGTACGGCTCACGGGCTTCTCCTTCTCGGCGGGTGTCCGGTGTTGTCCGGTATGCACCTTTCCACCTGATAGGAGATCATGCATCCCGCTTCTTTGCCGAGCACCTTCGGCTGAGCCGTCTGCGGCGATCATGGGATGATTCCTCGGATAGTCAGCTAGAAAGACAGGAAGGTACTCCCGTGGCCGAGGAACTCATCGCCACCCTGAAGACCAACCGCGGCGACATCGTGGTCAAGCTCTTCCCGAACCACGCCCCGAAGACCGTGGCCAACTTCGTCGAGCTGGCGGAGGGCACCCGCGAGTGGAAGAACCCGGAGACCGGCGAGGTGGCCGCCAAGCCGCTGTACGACGGCACCGTCTTCCACCGCGTGATCGACGGCTTCATGATCCAGGGCGGCGACCCGCTGGGCAACGGCACCGGCGGCCCGGGCTACAAGTTCGCCGACGAGTTCCACCCGGACCTGTCGTTCGACCGTCCGTACCTGCTGGCCATGGCCAACGCCGGCCCGGGCACCAACGGCTCGCAGTTCTTCATCACGGTGGCCCCGACCATCTGGCTGAACCGCAAGCACAGCATCTTCGGCGAGGTCGTGGACGCGGCCAGCCAGAAGGTCGTGGACGCGATCGCCACCACCGCCACCACCAAGCCCTACGACCGCCCGGTCCAGGACGTGGTGATCGAGTCGGTCGTCGTCTCGCGCGGCTGATTCGGATCCCTGCCGCCCTGCGGGGCGGCGCCGCGCGTTCCGGCGCGCAGTAGCCTGGACGGTCCCGGTGGTGCCCCGTTTCGCACGGCGGCGGCACCGGGACCGTTTCGTTGATGGAGGGACAGCGCCGATGCTTCCGGAGGAGCCCGTGCGGCCGACGCCCGTGGACGGCCAGGAATCCGGGCTGCCCCGGTGTCCCCGCCACCCCGAGCGGGAGACCGGCGTGTCCTGTGCGCGCTGCGGGCGGCCGGTCTGCCCGGAGTGCATGGTGCCCGCCTCGGTGGGCTTCCAGTGCCCGGACTGCGTGCGCGGCGCGGCCGAGCGGCAGCCCCGGCAGCGGACGGCGTTCGGCGGGATACTGGCGCTCGGCGACGGTGCGCTGGTCACCAAGGTGCTGATCGGCCTGAACCTGCTGGTGTTCCTGCTGACCGAGTACGTGTCCAGGCAGTGGCAGGTCAGGCTGGGTCTGGTCAGCTGGGCGCCGTTGCCGGGGCTGAGGTTCGGCATCGCCGACGGGCCGCAGGAGTGGTACCGGCTGGTGACGGCGATGTTCGTGCACGGCGGGCTGCTGCACATCGCGACCAACATGTTCTCGCTCTGGGTGCTCGGGCCTCAGCTGGAGCGGGTGCTCGGCCGGGTGCGGTTCCTCGGCCTGTATCTGGTGGCGGGCATCGCCGGCAACGCGCTGTCCTTCCTGCTGTCTCCGCCGCATGCGCAGCTGTTCACGGTCGGCGCGTCCGGGGCGATCTTCGGGCTGCTGGGGGCCACCGCGGTGCTGTTCCGGGTGAACCGGGTGCCGATGCAGCCGGTGATCGCGCTGCTGGTGGTGAACCTGGTGATCACCTTCTCGCTGAGCAGCATGATCGACTGGCGGGCGCACGTCGGTGGTCTGGTGGCGGGCACCGTCATCGGCGCGGGCATGATGTACGCCCCACGGGCGCACCGGAACCTGGTGCAGGGGTTGACGGCGGCCGCGGTGCTGGCCGTGAGCCTGGGTCTGGTGCTGCTCGGGATGGCCCGTCTGCCCGGCTGATCCGCGGGTGGCAGCGGCCGGGCGTGAGCTGTCCACAGGTGGTGGGCGGTGGGGCGTGCCGGGCGATTGGATTTCCCTGATCTACGCGCGTTATCCTGCTGCGTTGCGAGTTATCCACAGGCATGGGGAAGTTTTCCCCAGTGTGGACAACCCTGTGGATAAACGTTCGGACGCTCCGTGACCGGCCGACTCCCGGGCAGGCGGCCTCCGGGCAGGCGACGCCCGGGCATGCCGAACACCGCCCCGGCCCGGAGGCCGAAGCGGTGCGGGGCACGCATCAGGCCGAGAACCGCCCGGCGGGCGGCACCGGCCCTACTTCCACTGCGTGGAGACGGCGAAGCCCGCCGCGATGAAGCCGAAACCGGCCAGGATGTTCCAGTTGCCCCAGCTCTGGACCGGCCAGGTGCCGCTGGTCACGTAGTAGCTGACGATCCAGGCCAGGCCGATCAGGAACAGCACCAGCATCAGCGGTGCCACCCAGCTCCGGCCGGAACTGATCTTCACGGCGGTCGCGGAGGTCGGCGGCGGCGTGTAGTCGGCCTTCTTGCGGAGTCGAGACTTCGGCACGAGGGGCTCTCCTGTCGATGCGCTGTGACCGCGCAGGTGGTCAGTGGGGGCGGGTGGCACGTGTGGACCGGTCCGTACGGTCGCGGAGCTCCGCACATGCCACCGGCGTCCGTTAGCGTAGTGGCTCGCCGGGTCTGAGGGAGATAAGGGTACGGTGCCTGATTCCACGAATTCTTCGCCGAGCCCGGTCGCGCGCCCGCGCCGGGGCCGAATTGTCGGACGTGCCCTGACCTGCACCGTCTTCTCGATGGCCGGGTTGCTGTTCTACGTGAGCGCACAGACCGCGCACGGGACCGACCTGCGCACCGACAACTCGCTGCTGGGGCTCAGCGACGTCATACAGCAGCGCTCCACCCAGAACCAGCAGCTCCAGGAGCAGGTCGCCGCCGACCAGGACCGGGCCGACGGGCTGGCCCGCGAGCAGGGGCAGAGCCCGGACGACGCGGCCCGGCTGACCGCGCTGCAGCAGGCCGCGGGGCTGGACGCGCTGCACGGGCCGGGGCTGACCGTCACGCTGGACGACGCCCCGCCGAACGCCACTGCCCGGATCCCGGGCGTTCCCGAGCCCGGGGTGAACGACCTGGTGATCCACCAGCAGGACATCCAGGCCGTGGTGAACGCGCTGTGGCGCGGCGGCGCCGAGGGCATCCAAGTGATGGACCAGCGGCTGGTCTCCACCAGCGCGGTGCGCTGCGTCGGCAACACCCTGCTGCTGCAGGGCCGGGTCTACTCCCCGCCGTACGTGATTCGCGCGGTCGGCCGGACCGACTCGCTGCGTGCCGCGGTGGACGCCGACCCCACGATCCGCAACTACCTGGGCTACGTGGCCGCCTACGGGCTGGGCTGGAAGGTCCAGGAGAGCAACGAGCTCAGCCTGCCAGGGTACGCCGGATCGATCGATCTGCGGGCCGCCTCCGCCCAGTAGGCCGCCACGGCGGCCCGTTGCGCCGATACCCGCCTGAGGCAGGCGGGTGGGCGTCTACGCTTGAGCCGACCCGAGCATCGAGGAGCACCATGTACGGCTGGATCTGGCGGCATCTTCCGGGCCCCGCGCCGGTTCGTGCGCTGATCGCCCTGCTGCTCGTCCTCGGGGTGGTCTACGTCCTGTTCCAGTACGTGTTCCCGTGGGCCGAGCCGCTGCTCCCCTTCGGGAACGTGACGGTGGACCAGGGCGCCGGCGGCTGAACCGGCTCCGGCTCCGTCCGCCCTTCGACGCACGCACACCCCAGGAGTTAGCGATGACCTCCGCCGGCCACCCGCCCCGGATTCTCGTGGTCGACAACTACGACAGCTTCGTCTTCAACATCGTCCAGTACCTGTACCAGCTGGGTGCGGTCTGCGAGGTGGTCCGCAACGACCGGCTGACGGTGGCTCAGGCCAGGGTCAGGGACGGCGAGGAGGGCTACGACGGGGTGCTGCTCTCCCCCGGGCCCGGGACGCCGGAGGAGGCGGGGGTGTGCGTGGAGATGGTGCACCACTGCGCGCGAATCGGGCTGCCGCTGTTCGGGGTGTGCCTGGGGCTGCAGTCGATCGCGGTGGCGTACGGCGCGGTGGTCGGCCGGGCGCCGGAGCTGCTGCACGGCAAGACCTCCTCGGTGGTGCACGAGGACGGCGGGGTGTTCGAGGGTCTGCCCTCGCCGCTGACCGCCACCCGCTACCACTCGCTGGCCGTCGAGCCGGAGACGGTGCCCGCCGAACTGGTGGTCACCTCGCGCACCGAGAGCGGGGTGATCATGGGCCTGCGGCACCGTGAACTCCTGGTCGAGGGCGTCCAGTTCCACCCGGAGTCGGTGCTCACCGAGGGCGGGCACCGGATGCTCGCCAACTGGCTGGCCGAGTGCGGGTTCCCGGAGGCGGTGGGCCGCTCGTCCGGCCTCGCCCCGGTGATCGGCCGGAGCTGACCCGGTGACCGCCGTGCGCCCGGAGCGGGGCGTTCCCGAGGAGATGGGCGAGCCGGACGGCTGGGGTGTCTACGAGCCGGCCCCGGAACAGACCCTGCAGCTGCGGCTGCCGCCCAACGGGCCGGATCCGGCCGCGATACCCGGGCCGGGTGCCCGGGCCGGACAGCGGCGCGCCCAGGGCCCGGTGGGGCTGCGGGCGGGCACCGGTCGGCGGCGGGCGTCCGGGCGGGCCTCCGGCCCGCGTCCGGCGCGGCCCAAGGAGCGCAAGCGGGTGGTGCTGGCCCGGGTGGTGGGGGAGCTGTTCATCACCCTCGGCCTGGTGATGCTGCTGTTCGTCTCCTACCAGTTGTGGTGGACCAACGTGGTGGCCGACAACGCCGCCGACGCCGCGGGCAAGAAGCTGGAACAGCAGTGGAAGCAGCCGGCCGCCCCGTCGGCCGACGGCGCGCCGCCGGTACCGGCCAAGTTCGAACCCGGTCAGGGCTTCGCGATCATCCACATCCCGAAGCTGGACCTGAACTACCCGATCGCCGAAGGCATCAACAAGCAGCAGGTGCTCGACAAGGGCCTGGTCGGCCACTATCCGGGCACCGCGATGCCCTCCGACCAGACCGGCAACTTCTCGGTCGCCGCGCACCGCACCACGCACGGCCAGCCGTTCCGGGAGATCGGCAAGCTCGCGCCGGGCGACAAGATCGTGGTGGAGACGGCGACGTCCTACTACACCTACGAGGTGGCGGGCGGCATCCCGGAGACCCCGCCGAGCAACGTGACGGTGATTCAGCCGGTGCCCAAGGGTTCGCCGTTCACCGGACCGGGCCGCTACCTGACCATGACGACATGCACGCCGGAGTTCAGTGCCCGGGGAAGGCTCATCGTCTTTGGCAAGATGGTCGACGAACGGCCGAGGAGCCAGGGCCAGCCGGAGGCGCTGACCGGGCAACACTGAGCAGCGAGGCACGGCACCATGGGCACAACCGATCTGGGCGGGCGACGGCGCGGAGGGGTGGCCGCGGCCCTTGGTCTGGTGGGGGAGCTGCTGATCACCCTGGGGCTGGTGCTGGCGCTGTTCGTCGGCTACTCGCTCTGGTGGACGGACGTGGTGGCCGCCCGGGCCGCGAGCCGGCAGGGGGACAGGCTGCGGCAGGCCTGGAGTGCCCCGGCGGTCACCTCGCCGGGGTCCGACGCCCCGGCCCCCGCCCCGGAGTACGGGGCGGGGGATGGTGTGGGCTTCCTGCACGTGCCGGCGTTCGAGAAGGACGACCGGACGACGCTGATCCGGATGGGCACCAGCACGGACGTGCTCAACGAAGGCGTCGCCGGGGTGTACGAGGAGCCGTACCGGTCGGCGATGCCGTGGGACGCCGAGGGCAACTTCACGATGGCGGCGCACCGGGACGGGCACGGCGCGAAGTTCCACGACCTGGACCGGCTCTCCGAGGGCGATCCGGTGGTGGTGGAGACCCGCGACGACTGGTACGTGTACCGGGTCGCCGGGACGCTCCAGCAGACCTCCAAGTACAACGTGGGTGTGGTCGCGCCCGTCCCCGAGGGCTCGCCGTTCACCGGCCCGGGCCGGTACCTGACGCTCACCACCTGCACGCCCGTGTACACCTCGCGCTACCGGATGGCGGTGTGGGCCAAGCTGGTCCGGGTCGATCCGATGGACGCCCACCGCACCCCGCCGCCCGAGATCCGCTGACTCACCGTCAACGCGAAGGGGCCGCACCGTCCTTGGACGGTGCGGCCCCTTCACGCTGTGCGGTGCCGGTCAGGGTGTGGCCGGCGTCTTGTCGCCGGCCCTGGTCCAGAGCTTGACCGGGATACTCGGGTCGACCGGCTGGTTGGACGGCGGGTCGCTCCCGATCACGATCGCGTTCTCGTCCTGCGGGCCCGACACGACCACCGAGTTGAGGCCGAGCTTCTGAAGGTCCGCGACGACCTGCTTGTAGGTCTTGTTGGCCACGATCGGCATGGAGACCTTGTCGGCCAGCTTGCCGACCGTGAGGGTGACCTTGGTGCCCTTGGCGACCTGGCCGCCCTTCGGGTCCTGGCCGATGACCTGGCCGACCTTGGCCTGCTCGGTGGGGCCGACGACCTTGGTGACCACGTTCGCCGTCAGGTTGAGGTCGGCGAGCGCCTGGGTCGCGTTGTCCTGGGACTGGCCGATCAGGTTCGGCACGGTGACCTTCTGCTGGCCGGAGGAGACCACCAGCGTGACGGAGGTTCCGGTCGCGGCCTTGCCGGTCACCGACTGCGAGATGACCTTGTCCTGCTCGACCTTGTCGTCGTTGCTGTAGTTGACGGTGACCGTGAAGCCCTTGCCGGTCAGCGCCGCGGTGGCGGCGTCCTTGGTCTGGCCGGTGACGTCGGGGACGTCGATCTGGGCGGGGCCGGAGGACAGGTGCACGGTGATCTTGCCGGTGGTGGCGATCTCGGTGCCCGCGGCCTGCTCCTGGGTGCAGACCTGGTCCTTCTGGATCTTGGTGTCGGGGCAGGCGATCGGGTCGCCCGTGGCCACGGTGAGCGAGCTGTTCTGCGCCTTCGCCGCGGCTTCCGCGTCGGGGAGCGTCTTGCCGATCAGGTTCGGGACGGTGGTCTTGGCGTTCGAGCCGCCGGTCTTCACCATCGACTGCACCACGAAGAACGCGCCGACCAGGACCAGCACCGCCGCGACGGCGAGGATGATCCAGGAGGTGTTGCTCTTCTTCGGCTGCTCCTCGCGCCGCCGGCTGCCCCGGCCCTCGTAGCCGTCGTCCTCGTAGCCGCCGCCACCGTTGCCGTCCTGGTAGCCGCCGTACTGCGCGGGCTGCTGGTGGCCGACCGGCGGCAGCATGGTGGTGGGGCCGCCCTGCTGGGGCAGCATGTTGGTCTGGCCGTACGGGTCGTACTGCCCGCCCTGGTCGTATCCGTAGCCGGCCGCGCCCGCGCCGTAGGCGGCCTGCTGGGCGGCGGCGACCGGGAGGCCGTCGAGGAAGCGCTCGATGTCGTCGCGCATCTCGTCGGCGGACTGGTAGCGGTAGTCGCGATCCTTGGCGAGCGCCTTCAGCACGATCGCGTCGATCTCGGGGCGCACCTCGGGGTCGTACGCGGACGGCGGGGCGGGCTCCTCGCGCACGTGCTGGTAGGCCACCGCGACGGGGGAGTCGCCGACGAACGGCGGGCGCACCGTGAGCAGTTCGTACAGCAGACAGCCGGTCGAGTACAGGTCGGAGCGGGCGTCGACGGTCTCGCCCTTGGCCTGTTCGGGGGAGAGGTACTGGGCGGTGCCGATGACCGCGGAGGTCTGGGTCATCGTCATGCCGGCGTCACCCATCGCGCGGGCGATGCCGAAGTCCATCACCTTGACGTTGCCCTGCCGGGTCAGCATGACGTTGGCGGGCTTGATGTCGCGGTGCACGATGCCGGCGCGGTGCGAGTACTCGAGCGCCTGCAGGATGCCGATGGTCATCTCCAGCGCGCGCTCGGGCAGCAGCCGCCGCCCGGTGTGCAGCAGTTCGCGCAGGGTGGAGCCCTCGACGTACTCCATCACGATGTACGGGATGGAGATCCCGTCGATGTAGTCCTCACCGGTGTCGTAGACGGCGACGATGGCGGGGTGGTTGAGCGAGGCCGCGGACTGCGCCTCGCGGCGGAACCGGGCCTGGAACGAGGGGTCGCGGGCCATGTCGGTACGGAGGGTCTTCACTGCGACCTGGCGGCCGAGCCGGGTGTCGTGGGCGAGGTACACCTCGGCCATGCCACCGCGTCCGAGGACGCCGCCGAGCTCGTACCTGCCGCCTAGGCGACGAGGCTCTTCCATATCTCCGACCCTCTCCCCCACCGGTCGGTGAGGATATGACGTAGTGTCCCCGCACGCTCTGTCTTGACGCGGCCGCCGCCGCGGTGGTTTCACGGTGCCGGCGTCCGCAGTTGGTCGCCGCGGACTGGCTGCGGGTACACCCGCTGCTGGCGGATACGCTACCGGGCGAACCTGACCCGCCTGGTGCAGGCGGCCAGCTGAGACCAGACCGGTATCGACCCGGACCGTCCCATTGTGACAATTCCGGCCACCGATCGAGGATCGATGGCCGGAATGTGACGGATACGACCGACCTACTTGCCGAGCGCCGCCTGCATCATCGACTTGGCGATCGGCGCGGCCAGCGAGCCGCCGGTGACCTCGCGCGCCTCGCCGCCGCCGCCGTCCTCGACCACCACCGCGACGGCGACCTGCTTGCCGTCCTGGCCCTTGGCGTAGGAGACGAACCAGGCGAACGGCGGGCTCGAGTTGTCCTGGCCGTGCTGGGCGGTGCCGGTCTTGCCGCCGACCGTCACGCCCGGGATCTTCGCGTTCTTGCCGGTGCCGTTCTGCACCACCGACTCCATCAGCTGCTGGAGCTTCTGCGCGGTGGCCGGCGAGACCGCCTGCGACATCTGGTGCTCGGTGTGGGTGGAGATCACGTTCCCGGCCGAGCCCTCCTGGGCGACCAGGTAGGGCTCCATCAGCGAGCCGTTGTTGGCGATCGCCGCCGCCACCATGGCCATCTGCAACGGGGTGGCCCGGGTGTCGTGCTGGCCGATCGCGTCCATCGCGGTGCCGTCGGGCTTGGAGTTCGACGGGAAGTGGCTGGCGTCGGCCCGGATCGGGATGTTCACCTCTTTGTTGAAGCCGAACTTCTCGGCCTGCGCCCGCAGCTTGTCGCCGCCCAGCTCGGCGCCCATCTTGCCGAACACCGTGTTGCAGGACAGGTCCATCGCGTGCTGCACGCTGGCGTTCCCGCAGTCCTCGGTGGGGCTGGCGTTGATCAGCGGGGTGCTGGTGCCGGGCAGGATGTACTGGTCCGGGGTGTCGGTGAGGTCCGACGGCTGCTGGTACTTGCCGGTCTCGAACGCGGTCGCCGCGGTGACCAGCTTGAAGGTCGAACCGGGCGGGTAGGTCTCGCGCAGCGCCCGGTTCAGCAGCGGCTTGTTCGGGTCGGCGTCGAGCGCCGCCTTGGCCTTCTCGTCCTCCTTGGTGCCGCCCGCGAAGGTGCCCGGGTCGTAGGACGGCGTGGAGACCAGCCCGAGGATCGCCCCGGTCTTGGGGTCGATGGCGACCGCGGCGCCCTTCTTGTTGCCCAGCCCCTCGAAGGCCGCCTTCTGCACCTTGGGGTCGATGGTGGTGACCACGTCGCCGCCCTGCTTGGGCTTGCCGGTCAGCATGTCCAGGGTGTTGCGGAAGAACAGCCGGGAGTCGGTGCCGGAGAGGATGCCGTCCTCCAGCTTCTCCAGCTGGGTGGCGTCGTAGGTCTGCGAGGAGTACCCGGTGACCGGCGCGTACATCGGTCCGTCCGTCCAGGAGCGCTTGTACTTGTAGCGCAGGCCGTTGACGAAGTCGGACTTGGTGACGGCCTGGCCGCCGACGATGATGTTGCCGCGCGGGTAGGCGTACTTGTCGTACTTGGTCCGGTCGTTGTGCGGGTTGTTGGCCCACGCCGAGGCCTGCACGCCCTGCACCCAGTTCACCCGGAGCATCAGGGCGAGGATCAGGACCAGGCAGAAGACCGACACCCGGCGGATCGGCTTGTTCACGAGGTCGCTCCCCTGCTCTCGTCCGGTGCGCCCGGGCCGGCGGCCCCGAGCCGCTCCGGTCCGGCCGGTTCCGGGATGGCGGCGGCCGGTTCGACGGCGGGCCGGCGGGCGGTGTCGCTGATCTTCAGCAGGATGGCGATCAGGGCCCAGTTCGCCACCACGGACGAACCACCCTGGGCGAGGAACGGCATGGTCATACCGGTCAGCGGGATCAGGCCGGTGACGCCGCCCGCGACCACGAAAACCTGCAGCGCGAACGCCGAGCTCAGGCCGACCGCCAGCAGCTTGCCGAACGGGTCGCGGGCCGCCAGCGCGGTGCGCAGACCACGCTGCACCACCAGCCCGTAGATCATGAACAGCGCCATCAGGCCGGTCAGGCCCAGCTCCTCGCCGAACGAACCGAGGATGAAGTCGCTCTTCGCCGCGAACTGGATCAGCCAGCTGCGGCCCTGCCCGAGCCCGGTGCCGAGGGTGCCGCCCGAGCCGAGCGACATCAGGGTCTGCCCGATCTGCTCCGAGGACTGGGCGGGCGGCTTCGGTGCGAACGCCGCCATCGGGTCGAGCCAGGCGTTGATGCGGGTCTTCACGTGCGGCTCGGCGGAGGCCACCACGGCCGCGCCGCCGAGCGACATGGTCAGACCGAAGACGATCCAGCTGGTCCGTTCGGTGGCGACGTACAGCATCACCACGAACAGGCCGAAGAACAGGAAGGAGCTGCCCAGGTCGGTCTCGAACACCAGGATCAGGATCGACAGCAGCCAGACCACCACGATCGGCCCGAGGTCGCGGCCGCGCGGCAGGTACAGGCCCATGAACTTGCGGCTGGCCAGCGCCAGGGCGTCCTTCTTGACCATCAGGAAGCCGGCGAAGAACACCGTCAGGATGATCTTGGCGAACTCGCCGGGCTGGATCGAGAACGAGCCGATGCGGATCCAGATCTTCGCGCCGAAGTCCTCCTCGCGGGACGGGAAGAAGGCCGGCGCGGCCAGCAGCACCAGCGCCACCACCATCGAGATGTAGGTGTAGCGCTGCAGGATCCGGTGGTCCTTCAGCAGGATCACCACGCCGATGAACATCGCCACGCCGAGCGCGGACCACATCAGCTGGTTCCCGGCCGCCGGGAAGTTGTTGCGCAGCAGCTTGCCGGCCTTGTCGAGCCGCCAGATCATCACCACGCCGAGCCCGTTCAGCAGCGTCGCCAGCGGCAGCAGCAGCGGGTCGGCGTACGGCGCGAACCGCCGCACCGCCAGGTGCGCGCCCAGCGCCAGCACGCCCATGCCGAGCCCGAACTTCAGCATGCCGACGGGCAGGCTGCCGTCGATCGCCAGGCCGACGTTGGCGTACGCCAGCATCGGGATCGCGAGGGCGAAGGCCAGCATCAGGAGTTCGGTGTTGCGCCGGTTCGGGGGGGCGCCCGCCGCGGACCGGCCGACGGCACGGCGCCGCCCGGTGGTGGGCGTGCTGCCGTTGCTCACGTCGAATGTGCTCATGCCTGTGAAAACCCCCGGGTTCGCCCGCGGCCTACTGCCCGGAGCAGGACACGGCGAGCTGCTGCTCCTGCTCGGTCAACGGCGGGGCGGACGGCGTGGCGTCCCCGGTGGCCGGGGCGGCCTTGGACTCGGCGACCTTCTTGCAGACCTCCGCCTGCGCGCGCAGCGTCTCCACCTGCTTCCGGGCGTCGTCGAGGCTGCTCGCCTGGATGTTCTTGGCGACCTGGTCGCGCTGGAACGCGGGCAGGTACTTCAGTTCCACGTCGCCGTACTGCTGGTAGACCGAGCTGAGCTTCAGGCCGGCCAGGTTCTGGTCGAGGCCGCGGTAGACGGCGAGGTGGCCGTTCTCGGCGCCCACGTAGTACTGGTTCTGGTTCCACTGCCAGGCGAAGAAGCCGCCGCCGCCGAGCACCGCGAGCACCAGCACCCCGATCAGGGTGAACTTCAGGCCGCTCTTCTTCTTGCGCCGGCTCGGCGGGGCCTCGCCCTCGTACGGGTCGGGGCCGCCGTACTCGCCGCCGTCGGCGGGCGGGAAGCCCGCCGGGTCGCCGTAGCCGCCGGGCTGGTCGTAGCCGCCCTGGTAGCCCTCGGCGGGGCCGAAATCACCGGCCGGGGCGCCGTAGCCGGGCTGCTGGTCGTAGCCGCCCTGGTAGCCCTCGGCGGGCCCGAAGGCGCCCTGCGGGGGCTGCGGGGCGCGGCCGAGGCCTGCCGCGCGACCGGCGGGGGTGTCCAGCAGGTGCGGGTCGTGCATCGGGTGCGGCTGGGTGTCGGCGACCGCGCCGACCACCTCGGGGGCCTGCGTGACCTGCCCGCTGAGGGTGTCCGTGGCGCCGACGTCGATCACGTCGGCGACGATGCAGGTGATGTTGTCCGGGCCGCCGCCGCGCAGCGCCAGCTGGATCAGCTCCTGGACGGTCTGCTGCGGCGCGTAGTAGCTGCCGAGCGTCTCCTCCAGGGTCTGGTGGCTGACCGGGCCGGACAGGCCGTCGGAGCAGATCAGGTAGCGGTCGCCGGCCCGGACCTCGCGGATCGACAGGTCGGGTTCGACCTGGCCGCGGCCGTCGAGGGCGCGCATCAGCAGCGAGCGCTGCGGGTGGGTCTCGGCCTCCTCGGCGGTGATCCGGCCCTCGTCGACCAGCCGCTGCACCCAGGTGTGGTCCTGGGTGATCTGGTCGAGCCGGCCGTCCCGCAGCAGGTAGGCGCGGGAGTCACCGATGTGCACCTGGCCCATCCGGTGGCCGTCCCACAGCAGCGCGGTCAGGGTGCAGCCCATGCCCTCCAGCTGCGGGTCCTGCTCGACCATCTGCCGCAGCCGGTCGTTGGCGGTCTGCACCGCGTCGCCCAGCAGGGTCAGCAGGTCGGCGCCGGGGTGTTCCTCGTCGAGCCGGACGATCGACCCCAGCACCTCGGAGGAGGCGACCTCACCGGCCGCCGCCCCGCCCATGCCGTCGGCCACCGCGAGCAGCCGCGGCCCGGCATAGCCGGAGTCCTCGTTCCCCTCGCGGATCAGGCCCTTGTGCGAGCCGGCGGCGAAGCGCAGCACGAGACTCATGCTGTCCGGGCCCTCCTTCGGGTGGAGCTGGTCCTCATGCGCTGACTACTTCCGCAGCTCGATGACGGTCCTGCCGATTCGGATCGGCACGCCGATCTGGAGCGGCGTCGGCGTGGTCAGCCGCTGTCGGTCCAGATAGGTGCCGTTTGTGGAGCCTAGATCCTCGACGGTCCACTGCCCAGCCTGATCGGGGTAGATCCTGGCGTGACGGGAGGACGCGTAGTCGTCGTCCAGGACGATCGTGGAGTCGTGCGCCCGGCCCAGCGTGACGGTCTGGCCGTGCAGCGCGACGGTGGTGCCGGCCAGCGAGCCCTGGGTGACCACCAGGTGCGTGGGCTGGCCGCGGCGCTGCCGGGCCTGCTGCTGGGCCGCGGCGGGCTGCCCCTGCGGCGGGCGGCCCGCACCGGACGCGGCCGGGGCGCTGGGCGCGGCGGCCCGGTGCCCGGAGCGCGTGGCGCCCTTGGTGGTGAACAGGTCGCTGCGGATCACCTGCACCGCGACGATGACGAACAGCCAGAGCACGGCGAGGAAGCCCAGCCGCATGACCGTCAGGGTCAGATCAGACATACCGGCCCGCTTCTACCCTTCGACCTGTCGGTAGACGATGGTGGTCGACCCCAGGACGATCCGGGAGCCGTCGCGGAGCGTAGCGCGCTGGGTGTGCTGTCCGTCCACCACGATGCCGTTGGTGGAGCCGAGGTCCATCACCATCGCGGGCGTGCCGGGGCGGATCTCCGCGTGCTTCCGGGACACCCCGGGGTCGTCGATCCGGATGTCGGCCTCGGTGGAGCGGCCCAGTACGACCGCGTTCTGGCTGATCTGGTGCCGGGCGCCGTTCACCTCGACCCAGCGCCGGGTGCCGGCACCGCCGTGGCCCGCGCCGGGGAACGGCCGGACGTTGTGGCCGGGGGCCGGCGGGGCGGGCGGCATCGGGGGCGGGGCGGAGGGCGGCGGCGGTGCGCCGTACGGGGCTCCGGCGCCCTGCTGCCAGGGCGCGCCGGGCGCGGGCGGGGTCGGCGGGCGGCCGTAGCCGGGCGGGGCGGCGGGCGGCGCGGGCGGCCGCTGCGGCTCCTCGGCCGTCAGCGTGCGGCTGCGCACCCGGTACAGGCCGGTGTCCAGGTCGTCGGCTTTCTCCAGGGCGACCTGGAGCGGGCCCATGAAGGTGTACCGCTGCGCCTCGGCGTACTCGCGGACCATGCCCGCCAGTTCGGTGCCGAGCTGGCCGGCGTAAGGGCTGAGCCGCTCGTGGTCGTGCGGGCTGAGCTCGACGATGAAGTCGTTCGGGACGACCGTGCGGTCCCGGTTCCAGATGCTGGCGTTGTTGTCGCACTCGCGCTGCAGGGCGCCGGCGATCTCCACCGGCTGGACCTCGGACTTGAACACCTTCGCGAAGGTGCCGTTCACGAGACCTTCGAGTCGCTGCTCGAACTTTTTCAGGACTCCCACGGGGCACCCCCTCTCAGGGCTCGGTCGGGCCGGCTCGTCGGCTGGAAAGCGGTACTTCCGTACTGATCGTATCCACGCCCGGCCCTTCCGTACGGTTCCCCGGCCAGGTCGCGCCCGGAGGGTACCCACCGGGCGGTCCGCTCACCCGTTCGGACCCACGTCGGTTGCGGTCCGCAGGGAGCGGTGCCGGGGGCCCTCGGGAATGGATTCGCAGGTGGGGCTCGGAGCGTGCTAATGTTTTCCATGTCGGAAGGGGCGCCCGCAAGGGAGCCGAACGGAAGACCCGGAGAGATGCGCTAAGCTTCTCGAAGAGTCGAAAGAGCGACAAGCTCCGGAAGACAACACCCATGCGCGGGTGGCGGAATAGGCAGACGCGCTGGATTCAGGTTCCAGTGCCCGAAAGGGCGTGGGGGTTCAACTCCCCCCTCGCGCACAGCGAAGCCCCGCAGATCTCAGGATCTGCGGGGCTTTTTTGTTCTCCCTTGTGGTTTCCCCGGTTGTTGTCCGGGTGCGCCCGGCTGGAATTCCCGGCGGTTTCAGGCGGGCAGGACGGCGTGCAGACGGAAGCCGCCGTCGGGGGTGGGGCCGGCGGTGAAGGTGCCGCCGAGCAGGGCGGCGCGTTCGCGCAGGCCGATCAGGCCGTGGCCGCCGCCGGGCAGCGGGACGGTGGTGGGGCGGTCGGCCGGCGGGCCGTTGCGGACCTCGACGTGGAGCTTCTCGCCGCGGGCGGCGACCCGGACGGTGACCGGGGCGCCGGGGGCGTGCTTGGTGATGTTGGTGAGGCCTTCCTGGACGGTCCGGTAGGCGGCCCGTTCGACCGCTTCGGGCCAGTCGCGGCGGCCGGGGTCGAGTCGGCGGGTGACGGGCAGGCCGCTGCCGTCGATCAGCCGGGGCAGGTCGGCGAGGGTGGGCTGCGGGGCGAGCGGGGTGCCGTTGCCGAGGCCGGCGGCGCGCAGCACGCCGACCATCTGGCGCAGTTCGTCCAGGGTGCGGACGGAGAGTTCGCGGATGGTCCGGGCGCCGTCCCGGGAGGCCGGGTCGGTGCTGGCGACCTGGATCGCCCCGGCCTGGATGGAGATCAGGCTGACCTGGTGGGAGACCACGTCGTGCATTTCGCGGGCCAGCCGGGCGCGTTCGGCGGCCAGCACCCGATCGGCGATCAGCCGGCTCTCGCGCTGGCGGCCCTCGGTGAGTTCGGTGACGCGTTCGGCGAGTTCGCGGCGGGTGCGGGTGAGCGTGCCGAGCGCGGCCGGCCCGGCGCCGAGCATCGCGGACTGGATGGCGTACAGCGCGTTGTCCCGGCTGAGGGCGAGCAGTTCGGGCGCGAAAGGCCAGTGGAAGAACTCGACCAGGGCGAAGGAAATGGCGCAGGTGACCGGGATCCGCGGTTTCGGGTAGGCGGCGGAGACCGCGTACACGGCGGTGAGCGGGGCCAGCCAGATCTCGTTGAAGAACGCCCCGGGCAGGGTGAGCAGGGCCACCGGCAGCGGGTGGCGGCGGCGGGCGAGCAGGGCGACGACGGACAGCGCGGACAGCGCGAGCTGCCAGGGTGCGGAGCCCTTGGCGACCAGTGCGGAGTCCAGCGCGGCGGCCGCCACCGGGATCAGCAGGGTGGTGCGGGGGGAGCGCAGCCAGGCCCAGCGGCGCGGGGCCCCGGCTTCGGCGGGGAGGTCGGCGTCGGCCTCGGCCGCGTCGTCGGAGGGGGAGGCGGCGGCGGAGGTCACTCCCCGTCCCGGGGTTCGCGGACCAGCCCGGCGCGGTGCGCGATGACGGCGGCCTGGACCCGGTTGGCGGCGCCGAGCTTGGCCAGGATGGCGCTGATGTGGTCCTTGACGGTGCCGGTGCCGAGGAACAGCCGGTCGGCTATCTCGGCGTTGGAGAGGCCTTCGCCGAGCAGGGCCAGGACGTCGAGTTCGCGACCGGTGAGCCGGTGGGTGAGGGCGGTGGCGGTCAGGTCGGGGCCGCCGCCGTCCACGTAGCCGCTGATCACGGTGCGGGCGACGGTCGGGGAGAGCACGCTGCCGCCGGACGCGAGCACCCGGACGGCGTGCACCAGCTGCTCGGGGGCGGTGTCCTTGAGCAGGAACCCGGCGGCGCCGGCCCGCAGCGCGGTGCCGATGTACTCGTCGGTGTCGAAAGTGGTGAGCATGGCGACGGTGGGCGGGTCGGGCAGGGCGCGCAGGCGGCGCAGCACGCTGATGCCGTCCAGGTCGGGCATCCGGACGTCGAGCAGCACCACCTGCGGGGTGAGCGCCCGGGTCTGCTGCTCCGCCTGGGCGCCGGAGCAGCCGCCGACCACTTCGAGGTCGGGTGCGGAGCCGACGATCAGGCCCAGCCCGGAGCGGACCAGCACCTCGTCGTCCACGATCAGGACCCGGGTCGGCGGCATGTCTCTCCCTGGTGGGGGTACGGGCTGGCACCCCCGCCGATCGGCGGGGGTGGGAATCCGCTACCGGATTCACGCAATTCTCATCTGCGCTGGGCAACCATGGAAATCGGGGTGAAGTGCGCAGGCCGCGCGCGGATGCGTCCCGATGTTCGATCGTCTGGAATGGTTGCTGTGTCCACTGTGAAGTCGCCTGCCTCGGCCGTGTCCCCCGCCCGCGGCGAGGGGCCGGGGGCGCAAAAGCGCTGGCGCCGGCAGGCCGCCGCCTCGACGGTCTGGTACCTGCGGCTGGTGGCGCTGCTGAACGTGTTGGCGGTGCTGTCGGTGCCGTTCAAGGACACGGTGCAGCGGCACAACGAGGGGCAGTTCTTCACCCCGTACCTGGTGACCGCCGGTCTGGCCTCGGTGGCGCTGGCGCTGTTCCTGGCCGTGGCGATGCGCCGCCGCAAGCGGGCGGCGTGGATCTTCAACACGGGGCTGGCCGGTCTGACCTTCGCCGGTTACCTGGCGCTGATGGCCTGGGGCCAGCACTTCGCCTCGCACCCGTGGAACTACTTCTCGGTGGTGCTGACCGGCCTGTTCCTGCTGGCCTTGCTGGTCTCCCGCAAGGAGTTCACCTCCAAGGGCGACCGGTCGAACCCGGGGACGGCGGTGGTGGTGGGGGTTGGCGGCCTGCTGCTGGGCGGCCTGATCGGCTCGGTGCTGGTGCAGCTGACCAACACCATCAGCGGGGCGGGCTTCGTTACCCGGTTCAGCTATGCGGTGCACCGGATGATCACGGTGACCCCGTCGTCGAAGGTCGCCGACGTGGTCTCGGTGCCGACCTGGGTGAACGCGGCGATCAACGCGATCAGCGCGGTGGTGTTCCTGTTCGTGCTGTGGGTGGCGTTCCGTTCGCCGCGCGGCGAGGAACTGCAGAGCGACGAGGACGAGCGGAAGCTGCGCGAGCTGCTGGACCGGCAGGGCGAGCGGGACTCGCTGGGGTACTTCGCACTGCGCCGGGACAAGGCGGTGGTCTTCTCGCCGAGCGGGAAGGCCGCGATCGCCTACCGGGTGGTCGGCGGCGTGACGCTGGCGTCCGGCGACCCGATCGGCGACCCGGAGGCCTGGCCGGGGGCGATCGACGCCTGGCTGGCGGAGTCCCGCGAGCACGCCTGGGTGCCGGCCGTGATGGGCGCCTCCGAGGAGGCCGGGGTGATCTACGCCCGGCACGGTCTGGACGCGCTGGAGCTGGGCGACGAGGCGATCGTCGAGCTGGACGAGTTCTCGCTGGACGGCCGGGCGATGCGGGTGGTCCGGCAGGCCTACAACCGGGTCAAGCGGGCCGGGTACACGGTGCGGATCCGCCGCCACGAGGCCATCCCCGAGTCGGAGATGGCCGAGCTGGTGGCGAAGGCCGACCACTGGCGGGACGGCGCGACCGAGCGCGGCTTCTCGATGGCGCTGGGCCGGCTCGGCGACCCGGGCGACGGGCGCTGCGTGATGCTGGAGTGCTTCGACGGGGACGGCGAGCTGCGGGCGCTGCTGAGCTTCGTGCCGTGGGGCGCGAACGGCCTGTCGCTGGACCTGATGCGGCGCGACCGGGACAGCGAGAACGGCCTGGTGGAGTTCATGGTGATCGAACTCCTGCAGCGTGCCAAGGAGGTCCAGCTGGAACGGGTGTCGCTGAACTTCGCCATGTTCCGGTCGGTTTTCGAGCGCGGTTCCAAGTTGGGTGCCGGTCCGGTGCTGCGGCTGTGGCGTGCGGTGCTGGGATTCTTCTCCCGCTGGTGGCAGATCGAGTCGCTGTACCGGGCGAATGCGAAATACCGGCCGATCTGGGAGCCGCGTTATCTGCTCTTCGAGAAGAGCAGCGAGATTCCCCGGATCGGTATCGCCTCGGCCCGTGCGGAAGGTTTCATCACGGTGCCGAGCATGCCGGCGCTGTTCCGTCGGCGGCATACCGGGCAGGGCTGAGTTCATGGGCTTCCCGGCCCGCTGGGGCCGGGGACGGTGGTCCCTCCGCCGGGGGGCGGAGTGGGCCGGGAATATCAGACCCCGGTATGACACGGGAGGGCTTCGAAGCTGATGCCGTTGTTCGGCCCGATGCGTAGGGTCGAAGACGAGGCGTAGAGAGAAGAGAAGCGAAGCAGGACGGGCGTCGGAATAGTCCGCACGTCGTCGGGACGGGAGAACCGGTTCGTGAAGCAGAACACCCACGCGGGGGGCGTGCGGTCGGGGCTCGGGGCGGTATTCCGCCGGGCCGCGATCGCCGAGTGGGGGGCGCTGTTCGGCGCCGTGAAGGAGCGGGTGCTGCGGCGGAAATTCGCCGCGGTGCCGCTGGCCAGTGCGGCGACCGCGCTGGTGCTGCTGTTCTCGATCGTCCAGCACCTGCCGGGCGGGGCCCGGTTCGTCGCGGACATCGGGGTGGTGAAGGCGGCGCTGCCGCTCGACGTGTCGCTGCTGCGCACCCCGCTGTCGCTGTACGTGCCGGCCCTGGACCTCCCGGTGTGGGGGGCGCTGGCGCAGGTGTTCCTGGTGTTCGGTGTGGCGGAGATCGTGCTGGGGCGGCGGCTGACCCTGGTGGTGGCGTACGCCTGCACCCTGGCGGGGACGCTGTTCGCCCGGATCGCGGTGGCGCTCGGCCCGCACCACCTGTTCGGGTTCCCGCGCTGGGTGGCGCATGTGCGCGACACCGGCCCTTCGGCGGCGGTGGTGGCGCTGGCCGTGGTGGTGGCGTTCCGCTGCCGGGCCTGGTGGACGGGCGGCGCCGTGGTGACGGCGATGGTGGTGGAGGCCGTGCTGCTGCCGAACCTGGCGGGTCTGGAGCACCTGGTGGCGATCAGCACGGCGGTGCTGATCGCGGTGTGGGTCGAGGTGTTCGGCGACTACTGGCCGCGGGTGCTGTCCGGGGTCGGCGCGGCCGCCTCGGTGGCCGCGCAGGGCGGGGCCAGGGCGGTCACGCCCTGACCCCGGGAGGTGCTCAGCCACGCGGCAGCGGCATCTCGAAGTAGACGACCTTGCCGACCGCCTTGCGGGCGGTGCCCCACTTCTCGGACAGCTTGCTGACCAGGTTCAGGCCGCGGCCGTGCTCGGAGAGCGAGTCGGCGGGCTCCAGCGACGGCAGGTTGTGGTTGTCGTCGCTGACCTCGACCAGCAGTTTGTCGACCCGGATCAGCTGGAGCTGCACCTCGGAGCGGGCCACCCGGACCGCGTTGGTGACCAGCTCGGAGACCAGCAGTTCGACGGTCTCGGACAGCGCCGTCAGCTGCCAGGCGGCGAGCTGGTCGCGCACCAGGCGGCGGGCCCGGGCGACCTCCGCCTCGGTGACACCCAGCTGCCAGGTGGCGACCTCGGTCGGCGGGACGCCGTCGAAACGGGCCACCAGCAGCGCGATGTCGTCCTGCCGGTCGTCGGAGTGCAGGGTGTTCAGCACCGTGTCGCAGGCCTCGTCGGGGGTCTGCTTGGGGTCGATCAGGTTGCCGCACAGCGCGGCCAGGCCCTCTCCTATGTCGCCGCCGCGGACCTCGACCAGGCCGTCGGTGCACAGCACCAGCATCGAACCGTCCGAGACGTCGATCCTGGTGGCGACGAAGGGCACCCCGCCGACGCCGATCGGCGCGCCCGAGGGCAGGTCGAGCAGTTCGCCGCGACCGTCGGGGTGGACCAGCACCGGTGGGACGTGGCCGGCGGAGGCGAGTTCGCAGGTGCGGTTGATCGGGTCGTAGACGGCGTACAGGCAGGTCGCGAGATGGTCGTCGCCGAGCTTGTGGGCCAGGTTGTCGAGGTGGCGCAGCAGCTGGCCCGGTGGCAGGTCGAGGGCGGCGAGGGTCTGCATGGCGGTGCGGAAGCGGCCCATCGCGGCGGCCGAGTGCAGGCCGTGGCCCATCACGTCGCCGACCACCAGGGCGACCCGGCTGCCGGGCAGCTGGATGGCGTCGAACCAGTCGCCGCCGACCTCGGCCTTGCGGTCGCCCGGCATGTAGCGGTGGGCGATCTGCACGCCGGGGATCTTCGGCGGGCGGGTGGGGATCATCGAGCGCTGCAGGGTGGTGGCGACCTTGGACTCGGCGCGGTGCAGCCGGGCGTTGTCCAGCGACAGCGCGGCGCGGGCGGCGATCTCCTTGAGGGTGTCGGCGTCGGCGCGGGTGAACGGCGCCCGGTCGGACAGCCGCAGCAGCTTGAGGATGCCGAGCACCGCGCCGCGGGCGGACAGCGGCAGCACCAGCATGGAGCGGCCGACCACGGTCGGCTCCAGTTCGGGGCCGCCCAGCGAGGCCGCGTAGTCGACCGCGACGTCCGCGGAGATCAGCGGCACCAGCACTGGCTGGTTCTCCTGCAGGGCCAGGCCCGGCGGGGTGGAGCGCGGCATGGTCCGCAGCGAGCCCTCGTCCAGGACGTGGTTCCAGCGCGGCGAGGCGGCGTTGAAGGCGCGGGCGACGCGGCGCAGCACGGTGCGGTCGTCGGGCGGGTCGGCGGGCAGTTCGCCGTCCGAGAGCAGCCCGTCGAGCAGGTCCACGCAGGCGAAGTCGGCGACCCGGGGGACCAGCACCTGGCACAGTTCGCGGGCGGTGGTGTCCAGGTCGAGGGTGGTGCCGACCTGGCTGCCGACCGAGGCCAGCAGCGCGAGGTCGCCGTCGTCGGGCAGGCCGCGGACCACCTCGACGCCCTCGGAGGCCTTGGCGGGGCCGGGCAGGGTGGGGGCCGGTGCGGGCGGGGCGGGGTCGATGGCGGGGCCTCCCGGGGTCGGGCCGTGGGCGGCGGCTTCGCGTGGGCCAGGGACGGTGCTGCCGGTCACCCGCGCGTCCTCCGGGGAAGTGGCGGAGGCGGGCCCGGCAGCCTGTATCCGTACCCCGAGCGGGGCCCTGACACCCGTGCGCAGCGGCTCCGCGGGGCGGCGGGCGGCGCGCTCGCGCTGCTGGGCGGCCCGCTGCTGCGGGGTGGGGTAGCGGCGGCCGAGGCCGGTCGCGACCCGGGCGGTGCCGGACGGCCCGCCCGGCGAGGACTGGTAGGGCACCACCGGCAGCAGCGTCGCCCCGTCCACCCGCAGCGCGGGCGGGCCGGAGGCGGCCTGGGCGGCCAGCAGCCGGCCGCGGCGTTCCGGGGAGCAGGAGGGCAGCAGCGCGGCCAGTGACTCCGGGGCCTGCCCGGCGGGCGGGGCGAAGGCGGCCTCGACCTGCTGCGGGCGGGCCGCGGCGGGCGCCGCGGCGTACGGGACGAGACGGTCGCCGAGGGCGATCCGGGGGCCGGCGGCGCGCAGCGGGCGGGCGTCGGCGGCCAGGACGAGCAGCGAGCGGCCGGCCGGTTCGACCAGCGGGTAGGCCCACCACAGGACGTCACGCGGCCGTTCCTCGCGGTCGTGCACCGTCATCGCGCCGGCCCACGGGTCGGCCGTGGCGAGGTCGTCGAGGGTGTCGAAGGCGTCGCAGCGGTGCGCGGGGGAACCGGGGTCGTGGCGGGGGCAGACGGCGGGCAGCAGACCGCTGGCGGTGCGGCCGGCGGCGACGGTGGCGCGGTGGCCGAAGAGCTCCTCCGCCGTGCGGTTCCACACGGCGATCCGGCCGTCCGGGTCGATCAGCACGGCGGCCACCCGAAGCAGCGCCACCACCCCGGCGGGGCGGCCGACCGGGAGGTCCGCCCGGTCGGGTGCGGAAATGGGCTGGTCCACCATGGATATCGGTCTGCCCCTTTGTGTTCTTGCTGCTCCTCCTGGCCGGTGCGCGCGTCCTTGCACGCGTCCTCCAATGAAGCACGGAGATGCCAATGGGAGGTAGTTAATCGGGCAGATTCGTCCGTATCAGTTGCGTGTCGTTGACGGCGCGCCCCCGGCGTGCTCCACACTCACCCGGTCGGGCGGTGTGGCGCCCCGGTAGGGTGGCCCGGGTGAGCGTACCGAGCGTCGAGGTGTGGGCGGACCCGGAGCGGCAGGAGCTGGAGGAGCGGGTCGCGGCGGCCGAGCTGGCCTGGCTGACCCTGGACGTCGACGTGGCCACCCTGAAGGTGGAGATCGACAACTTCGCCCTCGCCCACCATCAGCTGCTCGGCCCGCTGTACGCCGAGCTGGACGAGCTGGACGCGCTGATCGCCGAGTCGGTGGCGGCGCTCAGCGGCGACCCGGAGGACCTGCGGCGGGCCCGCGAGGCCCGGGAGCGGGTCGAGCCCGCCGAGGAACGCGGCCCGCGCGAGGGCGAGCCGGAGGCCCGCCGGGTGCGGCCAGACAAGGACGCGCAGCGGATCTACCGCGAACTGGCCCGCCGGGCCCACCCCGACCTGTCCACCGACCCGGCCGAGCAGCAGCGCCGCTCGGCGTTCATCGCCCGGGTCAACGAGGCGTACGCGCTGGCCGACACCGAAGGGCTGGAACGGCTCGCCGAGGAGTGGTCCGCCGACCCGGACTCCGCGCCCGCCGCCGACTCCCCCGACCGGCTGGCCTGGCTGCGCCAGCGCCTGGAGTGGCTGACCGGCCGGATCACCGCGCTGGCCACCGAGCGGGTCCGGCTGGAGCGCACCCCGATGGGCGAACTGCTGCTGCTGCGCCCGGACGAGCCGGAGCGCCTGCTGGAGGACCTCGCCGAACAGCTGCTGGCCACCGCCGCCGACCGGCAGGCCAGGCTGGCCGCCCTGCTGCCGGACAATGGCTCGAACGACCCGTCCCGACCCCAGGAGACCGCCCCGATGTTCGCTCAGCTGCCCACCACCGACGTCGCCTCGGTGCCCGCCGACGCCCTGCTGCTCGACGTCCGCGAGCAGGACGAGTGGGACGCCGGCCACGTGGACGGTGCGCTGCACATCCCGATCGGCCAGGTGGTGGCCCGCCTCGACGAGCTGCCCGAGGGCCGGCTGTACGTGCTGTGCCGGGTCGGCGGCCGCTCCGCGCAGGTGGTGCAGTACCTGGTCGCGGGCGGCCGGGACGCGGTGAACGTGGACGGCGGCATGTTCGCCTGGGAAGCCGCGGGCCGCCCGATGGTGAGCAGCGACGGCCAGGGCGCCTTCGTCCTGTAGGCCTTCGTCCGGCAACCGGCGTCCCTCCCGCCCCTGTTCGAACGCGTGCGCGGTGCGGCAGGATGGCCGCCGTGCGCGTCTGGTCCAAGCCCGCCCGGGCGGTGCTGGCGTTCGCCGGGGCGGGGCTGGGGGCCGGCACCCTGGCGTTCCTCGGCGTGCTGTTCCTGCAGGTGGCGCCGGAGAACTCGGTGTCCCGGGAGTACCGGGCGCAGCTGGACGCCGTGGTGTACCCGGAGTTCGAGCAGAACTGGCAGTTGTTCGCGCCCGACCCGCTGCAGCGCGAGGTCACCGTGGCGGCCCGGGTGCAGACCATCGCCGACGACGGCCGGATCACCACCCTCGACTGGCACTCGCTGACCGCCGGGGACCTCGCGGCGATCCGGCACGACCCGGCGCCCAGCCACCTCGACCAGAACCTGCTGCGCCGCGCCTGGGACTTCTACGTCACCACCCACCCCGACGGCGACGGCCCGGCCGCCGCCGGCTCGCGCGGCCGGCTCGCCGAGCAGTACCTGAAGCGGATAGCCCTGCAGCGGATCGGCCCCGGCGGGGAGCGGGTGCTGCAGGTGCAGCTGCGGGTGGACACGGCGGCCATCGCCCCGCCGGCCTGGAGCGAGGAGCAGGTCGACACCTCCGTGCACTCCCGCGAACTGCCCTGGTGGCCGGTGCGGGCCGAGGACTGGCGGGGCCTGGCGTGAGTTCCGGCGCGATCCGGGCGGCGCTGCCGCGCCTGCTGACCACCCTCGCCCCGTACCAGGCGGCGGCGGTGCGGATCGGGGTGGCCGGCACCTGGGGCGCCTACCTGCTGCGCGAGTGGCCGAACCGGCGGCTGCTGTACGGGGACCGCTCGCCCTGGTCGGCGGAGCTGAACGAACGGCTGCTCGCCGACACCCACGCCTTCACGGTGCTCTCCTGGAGCGGCGGCCGCTGGTGGTTCGAGGCCGTGTACCTGCTGGCGCTGGCTTCGGCGGCGGCCCTCGCGCTCGGCTGGCGCACCCGGGCGAGCGCGGCGGCGTTCGCGCTGACGGTGCTGTCGCTGCAGAACCGCAACGTGCTGGTCGGCGACGGCGGCGACAACCTGGTCCACCTGCTGGCGATCTACCTGGTGTTCACCCGCTGCGGCACCGTCTGGTCGCTGGACGCCCGCCGCCGGGCCCGCCGCCCGGCCCCCGACCGGGCGGCCTGGAGCGAGCCGCGGGCACTGGCCGACGCGCTGGCGGCGATGCTGCACAACTGCGCGATGCTGGTGATCGCCGCGCAGGTGGTGCTGGTGTACGCCACGGCCGGCTGGTACAAGGTGCAGGGCGCCCGCTGGCAGGACGGCACCGCCGTCCACTACCCGCTGCACCTGGGCTGGTTCACGCCCTGGCCGGGCCTGTCGGCGCTGCTCGGCGGCAGCCTGCTGGTGACCTTCCTGCTGACCTACGGCACGGTGCTGGCGCAGGTGGGCTTCCCGTTCGCGCTGGCGAGCCGGCGGCTGAAGAACGTGCTGCTGGTGCTGATGGGCGCCGAGCACCTGGCGATCGCGGTGGTGCTGGGACTGCCGTTCTTCTCGCTGGCGATGCTCGCCGCCGACGCCGTGTTCTGGCCCACCGGGGCGCTGCTGGCAGTGGAGCACGTACTGACGGGCCGGTGGCGGAAAAGTCGCTAAGCTCCCGTTATGTCCTGGTTCAAGGCGCTGCGCGACACCGCGCGGACCGGCCTGACCGTGGACTTCTCGCTCACCAACCCGCGCCGGTCGCTGCGCGCCGCGGTCGCCGCCGCGCTGGTGATCTTCCCGACCATGGCGATCTACGGGCCCACGCACGCCGCCTCCGCCGCGATGGGCGCGTTCACCGCCGGCGTCGCGACCTTCCAGCGCTCCTTCCGGCCGCGCGCCTCGCTGGCCCTGGTGACGGGCGCCGGGCTGGGCGTGTCGACCTTCCTCGGGTACGTCGCGGCCGGCATTTCCGGCGCGTTCCCGGTGCTGCTGGCGCTGTGGGCGTTCGGCGCGGGCATGGCCTGGGCGGTCAGCCCGACCGCCGGTGTCGTTGCGGCCAACACGCTGTCCGTGATGCTGGTGGTGGTCCAGCTGCCGGTGTCGGTGTCCGCCGCGCTCGGCCACGCCCTGCTCTGCTCGGTCGGCGGCGCCGTGCAGGCGCTGGTGGTCACGCTGTGGCCGATCGACAGCTGGCGCAGGCAGCGCGACGCGCTCGCCGACATCTACGCCGGGCTCGGCGACTACGCCCGGAGCCTGCGGCAGGACCCGGTCGCGCACGTCGACCCGGAGCCGTTCATGGTCGCCCGGCAGGCGGCCCGGCTGTCCCCCCGGCAGGCCCGCCGCCGCCCGGCCGAACTGCGCGGCCTGCGCACCATCGCGGAACGGATCCGCCCCGCACTGGCCGCGCTCGCCGACCCGCGGGTCGGCGCCGCCGAACAGGGCCCCGAGCGGGACCGGGCCCGCGAGGTGCTGGCCGCCGCCGCCGAAGTGCTGGACGCGCTGGCCCGGGCGATCCGCACCGGCGACCCGGTGCGCATGCCCGTGGACACCCCCGGCCTCGCGCTGGCCCGCCCCGGCACCGGCGAGGACCTGCTGCGCGGCGGCGCCCGCCGCTCGGCCCGCCGGCTGTCCAGCCTGCTCGGCCGGGCCGCCGACCGCCTCGACCGGCAGGACCGCGCCACCGTCTCCAGCCCCGGCCGGGCCGGCCTGCGCCGCCCCTCGCTGATCGAGGTGGTGCCCGGCGCGCTGGCCACCGTCGGACGGCAGCTGCACAAGCACTCGGTGATCCTCCACCACGCGATGCGGATGTCCGCCGTGGTCACCGCCTCCTACCTGGCGGCCCGGCTGCTGGGCATCGAGCACGGCTACTGGGCGCCGATGGCCTCCGCCATGGTGATGCGCCCAGACTTCGCGCAGACCTTCAGCCGCGGCGTCGCCCGGATCGCCGGCACCGCCGCCGGCGTGCTGGTGTCCACCATCGTGGTGCAGGTGTTCCACCCCAATGACTGGGTGCTGGCCACACTCGCCGTGATCGCGATGGGGCTCTCCTACATGATGCTGAGCACCGGGTACGCGCTGCTGACGGCCGCGATCTCCTCGTACGTGGTGTTCCTGCTCGGCCTGCAGCCCGGCGAGCCGGTGCAGCTGGCCGTCGACCGGGTGGCGATGACGCTGCTCGGCGGCGCGGTCGCGCTCGGCGCGTACGCGCTGTTCCCGACCTGGCAGACCGCCCGGCTGCCGGAGCGCCTGGCCGAGTGGCTGGCCGCCGCCGGGCGGTACGCGGCCGCCGTGTTCAGCGCGTACGGCGACCCGGCGGGCGGGCACGCCGAGCGGGACGTGCGGCCGGCGCTGCTGGACGTCCGGGAGGCCCGCAGCGAGATGCTGGCCGCGCTGGACCGGGCCGAGGTGGAACCGGTGCGGCACTTCGCGCGGACCCCGGAACTGAGCCGCAAACAGTTCGACCGGGCCCGTTCGGCGGTCGGCATGCTGGACCGCTCCATCGTCCTGCTGGAGGCCCACCTGCCGGCCGAGAACGCCCCGCCGCTGCCCGGCGCCGGCGCGTTCGGCGAGGAGCTGCGGGACGCCACCGCGATCGCCGCCGCCGCCGTGCTGCTCGGCCAGAACGTCGACTTCGCCCAGCTGCGCGAGGCCCACCGCACCTGGGACTACCTGCTGGCCCAGCTCCCCCGCGACGAGGGGACCGACGTCACCCGGGCCGGGGTCCGGCTGGTCATGCAGGCGCTCACCGAGCTGGAGCGCTCGGTGCGGGCGCGCCCGCAGCCCGCCCGCGGGCAGCCCGTACCCTCGAGGGCGTGAGCGACACCTCGGTGCCCCAGCTGGGCGAGCAGTACGACGACGGACACCTCGCCGACGACCGCGAGATCGGCGTCGGCCCGCACCCCGAACCGTGGCCCGACGACCCCCGCCTCGACCCCGAACTGCTCGCCGCCGGCGACCGCCGCAACGTCACCGACCAGTACCGGTACTGGCGGCACGAGGCGATCGTCGCCGACCTGGACACCCGGCGGCACGGCTTCCACGTCGCCGTCGAGAACTGGCAGCACGACTTCAACATCGGCTCCGTGGTGCGCACCGCCAACGCCTTCCTGGCGGGCGAGGTGCACATCGTCGGCCGGCGGCGCTGGAACCGGCGCGGGGCCATGGTCACCGACCGCTACCAGCACGTCCGGCACCACGACTCGGTGGCCTCGCTGGCCGCCTACGCCGCCGAGCGGGGACTGCCGATCATCGGCATCGACAACCTGCCCGGCGCGGTGCCACTGGAGACCTACCCGCTGCCCGAGCGCTGCGTGCTGCTGTTCGGCCAGGAAGGCCCCGGGCTGACCGCCGAGGCGTGGGAGCACTCGGCGGCGGTCTGCTCGATCGCCCAGTTCGGCTCCACCCGCTCCATCAACGCCGGGGCGGCCGCGGCGATCGCCATGCACGCCTGGGTGCGGGAGCACGCCGCCGCCGGGACGGCCTGAGGTCAGGAGAACAGCAGCTTCCAGGTGTGCGGGCCCGGGTAGCCGTCCGCCTCGGCGCCCCGCCAGCCCTGCGCCGACTGGAACGCCTGCACGGCCCGGCGGTCCGCCTCGCCCCAGGCGGGGCCAGGGCCCTGCCGGTAGGAGCCGCCGAAGCCCTTCTTCACCAGCTGCCGGCCCAGCTGCGTCACGTGGTCGTTCACCCGCCCCGGCCCGAAGGTGTCCGCCCCGGGGAACGGCGGCGGGCCCTGCGCCGGAGGCGGCGGGGGCGACGGGGGCGACGGGACGCCCTGGGCGGGCGGAATGTCCTTGCCCTTGTGGTGGACCAGGAAGTCCCAGGTGTCCTTGCCCGGGTAGCCGTCCGCCTCCGCGCCCCGCCAGCCCTGCGCCAGCTGGAAAGCCTCGGTGGCCCTCCGGTCCGCCTCGCCCCACTCCGGGCTCGGCCCCTCCCGGTAGAACCGCCCGCCGCCGCGCTCCACCAGCATCCGCCCCAGCCGGGCTATGGAGTCGTTCACCTTCCCCGGCCCGAACGCGTCCGCGCCCGGGAACGCGTCCCCGTCCGGTGTCGGCATCGGCTGGCTCAACCCCTTGTACCGGTACGGCAGGTAGCCGTCCGAGTTGTTCCAGTACGCGTACGGGGTGCCGCGCACCGTGGTGGCCGGACGGGTCTGCTCCAGTGCCGTGTACGTGGTGTGCGCCGCGTCCAGCCAGCCGCCGAACAGCACCGCGTGCGAGCCGCCCTGCGGGTCGTCCGGGTTGTTGCGGATCAGTACGTCGCCCGGCTGGAGGGCGTCCTTGGAGATCGGGTCGGCGAAGTCCGGCAGTGTCCAGGTGGTCTGACTGCTGCCCAGGCCCCAGGCCATGGATATGAAACCGGAGCAGTCCTGGCGGTAACCGTCCGACCAGTACGAGGACATGCTGTACGGCACCTTCTGATCCACCCAGGACTGGGCCCGCCGCATGATCTCCGCCCGGGTGGTGGCCGGCTGCGCGGCCACCGCCAGGCGGTCCGTCAGCGGTCCGCCGAACAGGCCCGCGACCCCGCCCTGCGGCGTGGCCGCGGTCTGCGGGCCGCTGTCGGTGCGCGGCACGGCGGCGGCCGTCGAGGCCACCACCCCGCCGCCCAGCACGCTGCCGACGGCGGCCAGCAGCACCGCCGCCCGCCGTGCGCCACGGGCCCGGGTGGTGGCGCCGTGGCCCGACCGGACGACGGGCCGCCGGGCCCGGCGGTGGGCGGCGCAGTCTCCGCAGACACAGGACTCGTCCGGCTCGACCTCGTCGAACTCCATCAGCACGGTGGGACCTGCCTTCCCTCGGTGACGCGGTGAGTGGGACTCACCTTTCACGGAGGCAGCGGCACGGACCACCTGATGGGCGGTCGGACTGGGCGGAACGGGTGAACGGCGGGCGGTGGTGCGGCGCGGTGCGGGCGGGCGGTTGGAGCGGCTACTCCCACTGCCAGCGGATGCCCACCTGGCCGGGTTGCTGGTCGGAGGTGAGGACGTGGGCGCTGGCGGAGGCGCCGATCCAGAGGGGTTCGCGGTGGCGGTCGGTCTCGGCGCCCGGGGTGCGGTCGAAGCGTTCGCACTGGACGGGGACGGCGGCGGGGTCGAAGTGGACCTGCAGGACGTATTCGCGGACGGGGGCGGCGAAGTACCGCCCGTAGTCGGTGGTGGGGCCGGAGTCGGGGATCCGCACCTCGTATTCGAGGATGGTGGAGTCGCCGAGGGCGAGCGGCCGGTCGAGGAGGAGTTCGGCGACCAGCAGCCCGCTGAGCGGGCGGCGGCGGATCCGGCCGAGGCGGGCGTGCCGCACGTTGGTGATCTCGGGGCAGGTGTCGGTGCCCTCGTCGGCCTTGTGGACCACGACGTGCCGGGTGACGCCGTCCACGGTGGCGCGGACCACCTGACGCATCCGCAGCAGGTGGCCGCGGCGGGAGGCGTCGACGTAGTAGGCGTCGTGGATGGACTGCCGCTCCAGCTGGCCGGCCGGCGGGGCGTCGAGTTCGGCGAACACCTCGCCGAGCTCGGTCTGGCCGGGCCAGACCTGTTCGACCCGCAGGCCGTCGGGGGCCGGGCCCTGGGCGACCCAGCGGCCGCGCGGGCGGGGCGGGCCGAGCAGCGCGGTGAGCGCGGTGTGGCGCAGGCCGAGGAGTTCTTCCAGCAGGTGGACGGCGCGCAGCGAGGTGGCCCGCTCGGGCTGGCTGCGGCCGCGACGCCAGTAACTGAGCGTGGTGACACTGACCCTGACGCCCTGTTTGGCGAGCGCGGCGCGGATCCGGTCGAGGCTGAGCCCGCTGTGTTCGATGGCGGCGTTGAGGACTTCGGCGAAGCCGCCCTGCGCGGCGACGGGGGTGGCGGCGGGTACGGCGGCAGTGGCCGGTGCGGGGGCGGCGCTCTGCGCGGAGGTGGGTACGGGGGCGGTGCTGCTGCTGCGGACGGCGGCCGACGGGCCGGCCGGCGCGGCGGGGCCGGCCGGTGGTCGGTCACCGCCGTGTTCGCGCTGGCCGACCAGGCGGAGCCGGCCGGCGTGCTGTGGTTGCTGTGGGCCCATGCGACACCTTCCCCACCCGGCGGGTTCGGTGGGTTCGCCCCGGCTCCGCGATGCGTCGGAGGTGCGCCGCCGAGTGTGGGGGAACCCTATGCAGGGTTGAGAGGCTACGTCATCAATCAGGACATATGACAGTGGTCACGACAAGTATTTCGCAGGCGGACCGAACAGGAAACACTCCTGACACACAGGCGCCGGAAGGGCCGGTGAAAGGCCCTCCCGGCACCCCTGGTGAGCAGGTGTCAGGAGACGTTCAGCGCGGTGTCGTCGATGACGAAGCTGGTCTGCAGCGAGGCGTCCTCGACGCCGTTGAACTTCAGGGTGACGGTCTGTCCGGCGTAGGCGGACAGGTCGACGGTCTTCTGGACGTACCCGGTGCTCCTGTCGAGGTTGGAGTACGCGGCCACCGAGGTGCCGTTGACCGACAGGGTGAGCTTGTCGTAGGCGGTGGTGCCGGTCTCGGCGGTGTCGACGTGCAGCCAGAAGCTGAAGGTGGCCTTGCAGCCGGCCGGGATCGCCACCGTCTGGGAGACGGTGTCGGTGTGGGCGGAGCCGTAGCCGTTCATCCAGGCCTTCCAGGAACCGCTGTGCGCGGCCTGCGAGGTGGAGTTGTCGAGCACGCCGGTGGTGGTGGCCCACGGGGCGGCGGTGCCGGTCTCGAAGCCGGGGTTGCCGAGCAGCTGCGCGGCGGTGCAGCCGCCGGTGGGCGGCGGGGTGGTGCCGCCAGTGCCGAGCAGGGCGTTCGCCAGGCCGTCGGCGATCGGGGTGCCCCAGCCGGTGACCTGGTCGTAGCCGGCCTTGGTGGCGAAGTCCTGGTTCGAGCCGCTGGTCACGTCGTGCAGGGCGGTGCCGTAGGAGCTGCTGTTGGCGACCGGGTACAGCTTCGGGTTGACCTCGCCCAGGGCGGGCTTGGCGGCGGCCTTGGCCTTCTGGTTGTACAGCGCGGCGAAGCCGGACCACAGCGGGGCGGCCGCGGAGGTGCCGCCGTAGACCTGCCACCCGGGGCTGCTGCTGCCCTGGGTGTAGATCGCGAAGCCGCTGGCCGGGTCGGCGTTGGAGGCGATGTCGGGCACGGTGCGCATGGTGCCGGTGACGTTGGTGCCGGTCTGCCAGGCCGGCTTGGCGAACTGGGTGGAGACGCCGCCGCCGGCGGTGCTCCAGGCGCTCTCCGAGCTGTAAGTGGTGCCGGAGACCTTCAGGTTGGTGCCGCCGACGCCGGTGTTGTACGGGCTGGAGGCGGGGAAGTCCACGGCCTTCACGGTGGAGCCCGAGGTGGAGCGGGTGCAGTCCCGGGAGCCGTCGTCGCCGGAGGCCGAGAAGATCGAAATGCCCTGGGCGGCGGCCTGCTTGAAGGAGTTGTTCACCGCGGTCATCGAGGAGGCGGTGGTGTCCGGCTCGCAGGAGCCCCAGGAGATGGAGATGACCGAGGCCCGGTTGTCCGAGACGATCTTCGCGGCCATGTCGATCTCGCCCTGGTCGCTGTTGGGCGCCTCGTAGATCAGCTGGGTGGCCTTGGGGGCGACACCGCGGACGATCTCCGAGTCCAGCTCGACCTCGCCCTGGCCGCCGCCGGGGGCCGCGTCGTAGTTCGCGCCGTCCACCGACACGGTGCTGACCGCCGGGCCCGACAGGCCGAACTGGCTGTCGTAGGTGGTCAGGTTGGAGGACTTGTACCCGTCGAACTCCCAGAGCGCCACGGTGCTGCCGGTGCCGTCCGCGCCCAGCTGGTCGAGGCGGTAGGCGCCGTCGTAGCCGGACGGGCCGAAGCCGCTGGGGGTGGCGTGCGGGGTGGCCGCCTCGGGCTTGGCGACCCGGGAGGTGCGCACGGTGTGGTCGTTGAGGCCGCTGACGCCCTCGACCACGCCGGCCAGCGCGGCCGGCACCGAGGCCGCGTCGTCGTTGGCGAAGAAGCTCCGGTTGCCCTGCTGCGGGTCGTTGTAGGTCGACTCGTGGGTGCCGAACGCGGCGGCGACCGCGGAAGCCGGGCCGGTGGCGTTCACCACCTGGCGGTTCGCGCTCACCGAGTCGACCTTCAGGCCCTGCGCGGCCAGGAACGCGCGCACCTGGTCCACGTCGGCCTGGGTCGGGCCGAAACGCTCGTTGAACTGCGCGGGCGTCAGATAGTGCCCGAATTCAGCGGTGCCGGGAGTCGCGACCGCCGAAAGGAAACGGTCGAGTTCGGCGGTGTTGCGCAGCTTCAGGGAGACCGCCACGGATATCTTCCGGTCGGCCGGTACGTCCCCCTGCTTGTGGGAGTGCGCCACCGCCGGCGTGACGGTCTGCGGCAGTGCCACCCGGGCACTGGCGTTGGGCGTCGGCGCCGCCTGGGCGGTACCGACGCCCAGCGAGACGGCGGTGAGAGGCAGGACAGCCAGGGCTGCGGCAAGGGCCAGCGAGCGGGGTCGCACGGGTTCCTCCGGAAATCTGGGGGCGTTCCGGTTTTCGAAAACGCTCGCCAGAATCTCTCAGAGAACTCTCAGGAATTGGCCCATGCCTGAGTAACCACCAACTAAAAAACAGTCAACTGTGGAACCGGAGAAGGCTTCAGTGAATGAACAGGGTTCCGGCCGGTGAATTCAGTGAATATCAGGGACGGCCCAGCCACTGGCTGAGCGCGGCCCGCAGCTCGCCCCTGGTCGGGTCGATACAGGCCCAGGCCGCGTAGCCGTCCGGGCGGACCAGCAGCACGGTGTCGCGCAGCTTGCCGTGCGGGTCGGCGGGGGCGGCGGTGACCACCCGGTCGGCCCAGGAGTCCGCCACCGACAGCTCGTCGTTGCTGATCAGCACGGCCTTCCCGGCGCGCAGCGCCTCGTGCAGCCGGGACGGGCCGCCGGGCACGTCCACCGCCAGGCGCAGGTCCGGGACGCGGCGGCCGGCCAGCGGGTGGGAGCCCTTCTCGGCGGGGTAGCTGTAGCCGATGCCGGAGATCTGCTTGGCGCCCAGCTCGGCCAGCGGGCCCAGGTGCCCGGCGGCCGCGCCGAGGGCCGAGCGCAGCGCCCGGGTGGGGGCGTGCCGGCCGAGCGCGAGCCGCACCAGGGTGCCGGAGCTGCGCAGCACCGCCCGGCCGACCGGGTGCCGCTCGGTCTGGTAGGTGTCCAGCAGGGCGTCGGCGGCCCAGCCGCGGACGGCGGCGATCAGCTTCCAGCTCAGGTTGGCGGCGTCCTGCAGGCCGGTGTTCATGCCCTGGCCGCCGGCCGGGGAGTGGCAGTGCGCGGCGTCCCCCGCCAGGAACACCCGGCCGGAGCGGTAACTGGTGGCCTGGCGTTCGTCGCTGTGGAAGCGGGAGGTCCAGCGGGGCTCGGACATGCCGAGGTCACGACCCGTCACCTCGCGCAGCAGATCGGCGAGTTCGGCGGCCACCACCGGTTCGGAATCGGGCACCTGGTGGTCGCGGTCCCAGCCGATCACCCGGTGCCAGCCGTCGCCGTACGAGGCCAGGAGGACGAAGCCGCGCTCGCCGGCGCCGACCGTCAGCGGCTCCTCGGGCTCGTGCTCCAGCCGGACGTCGGCCAGCATCACCGAGCGCACCACCGACTCGCCGGGGTACGGGATGCCCAGCAGGTCGCGGACCGCCGAGTGCACGCCGTCCGCGCCGACCGCGTAGCGGGAACGGAGCCGCTGCTCGCCCTCGGCGGTGCGGACGGTCAGCGTGACGCCCAGCGCGTCCTGCCGAAGGCCGGTCAGTTCGGCGCCGCGGCGCAGCTCCGCACCCGCCTTGACGGCCCGTTCGCGCAGCACCCGCTCGGTGTTGGACTGCGGGGTGACCAGGGCGAACGGGAACCGGGTGGGCAGGCCGGAGAAGTCCATCCGGACCCCGCCGAAGGCCTGCAGCGAGGGCAGGGTGCGGCCGGTGGCGATCAGTTCGTCGGCCAGGCCGCGGGAGTCCAGCAGCTCCAGGGTGCGGGCGTGCACCGCGAACGCCCTGGTCAGGCTGGACTCCTCGGCCCGCTTGTCGACCACGGTCACCCGCAGTCCGGCCGCGGCCAGGTCGCCGGCCAGCAGCAGGCCGGTCGGGCCGGCCCCGACCACCAGTACATCGGTGGTGAACTCCGTCTCGGACATCCCGTCTCTCCCGTCGTCATCCCTCGTGTGCCGGTGGTCAACGGACCGGAGTCCCACGGCTTTCGGGTTCTCAGAGCGCTTTCAGACTGCCATCATCGCGGCCCCATCCGGGGCTGTGAACCTCCTTCCCATGACTCAGCCCGCGATGCCTCCCACGCTCCGCGCCGCCCTGGCTCCGGCCGGCGCGGTGGTCCGGACGCGGCTGGTGGAGATCGTGGTGCCCGTGCACACCGAGCAGCACTCGTTGCCTGGCGCTGACCACCGGGCGGTGTCGGTGCTGCACGCGCTCTCCCCGCGGGCCGGGCGCGGCCTTGAGCTGGGCGTGCTGGTGGCGGCGAACGCCGCGGCCACCTTGCTGCGGGCGTGGGTGTTCGATCCGCGCCGGAGCTCCTGACTCCCTGTCCACTCCCCCTGGGGCAGGGATAGGAGCGGGCCCGGACGCCGTCGTGGTGGACGGCCTCCGGGCCCGCTTCGCGCCGGTCGTGACTACTTGCGGATCTCGACGGTGCGGAACCGGTTGGCGACGAACGCGGCGTCGCAGTACGCCGAGTTGGCGGCCGGGTTGGCGCCGGTGCCGTGCAGGTCGGAGAAGGCCGCGGTCTGGTTGACGTACACGCCGCCGGTGAGGTTGAGCGAGAGCGAGACGCCGGCGTCCAGGCAGGCGTCGATCAGGGCGGTCTCGACCTCGGGGTCGGTGGTGTACGCGCCGGCGGTCATCGCGCCGTGCTCGACCGTGGTGCGGTGCAGCAGTTCGACGGCGGCGGTGGTGGATTCCACGGCGACCGCGAAGGCGACCGGGCCGAAGCATTCGGTCAGGAAGCGCGAGAGGTCGTCCGGCTTGCCGGCGTCGGCCTTCACCAGGGCGGGCGTGCGGATGGTCGCGCCGGGGAACTCCGGCGAGGACACCACCCTTGGCGCGAGGGCGAGTTCGCCCAGCTCGCCGCCGGCCGCGGCGGCGCTGCGCTGGAGCACCCCGGGGTTGACCACGGCGCCGAGGATGGCGGCGGCCCGGGCGTCGTCGCCGAGCAGCCCCTCGACGGCGGCGGCCAGGTCGGCCACCACCTGCTCGTAGCTGCGCTCGCCGTCCTCGGTGCGGATGCCGGTGCGCGGGATCAGCAGGTTCTGCGGGGTGGTGCACATCTGGCCGCTGTACAGGCTGACCGAGAACGCCAGGTTGTCCAGCATGCCGCGGTAGTTGTCGGTGGAGTCGACGACGACGGTGTTCACGCCGGCCTTCTCGGTGTACACCTGCGCCTGCCGGGCGTTGTCCTCCAGCCAGGTGCCGAAGCCGGTGGAGCCGGTGTAGTCGATCAGCTTCACCTCGGGGCGCACCGCCAGCACCTGGGCGATCGCGGAGCCCTCGTGCTCGGCGGCCAGGCACACCAGGTTCGGGTCGAAGCCGGCCTCGGCGAGCACCTCGCGGGCGATCCGTACCGTCAGCGCCAGCGGCAGCACGGCCCGCGGGTGCGGCTTGACCAGCACGCCGTTGCCGGTGGCCAGCGAGGCGAACAGGCCCGGGTAGCCGTTCCAGGTGGGGAAGGTGTTGCAGCCGATCAGCAGCGCGGTGCCGCGCGGGACGGCGGTGAACTCCTTGGTGAGCACCAGCGGGTCGCGCTTGCCCTGCGGCTTGGTCCACTGCGCGGAGCGCGGCAGCCGGGTCTGCTCGGCGTACGCGTAGGCCACGGCCTCCACGCCGCGGTCCTGGGCGTGCGGGCCGCCGGCCTGGAAGGCCATGCCGTAGGCCTGGCCGGTGGTGTGCATCACCGCCTGCGCGAACTCGTGCGAGCGGGCGTTGATCCGGGCCAGGATCTCCAGGCAGACCGCGGCGCGGGCGGCCGGGCCGGCCTTGGCCCAGGCGGGGCGGGCGGCCTCCAGGGCGGCCAGCAGCGCGTCCGGCTCGGCGTGCGGGTAGGAGATGCCCAGCTCGATGCCGTACGGGCTCGCCTCGCCGGTCACCGGCTCGCCGCCGTCGGGGTGGCCCGGCAGCTCGAACTCCCGGCCCAGCAGGGCGTCGAAGGCGGCCTTGCCGTCGGCGGCGGCGCTCTCGCCGTACGCCTTGGGGAACTCCGGGTACGGCGACCAGTAGTCGCGGGACCCGGCCGCGGCGACTGCGCGGTCGAGGGTGTCCTGGTGGCGGGCGATCAGTTCGGCGACCGGCAGGGGGGTCGCAGCGGCCATGGTGCGCTCCTCACGGGGGCGGGGCGGGACACGGCTCAGCGTAACCGAACGATCGGTCGGTGCAAGAGGTTCTCGGCAGGCGGCGCCGCCCGCGCCGGAACGCGCCGGAGCGGGCGGCGACCCGGTCGTCTACGGAATGCCGAGCTGGAAGATGACGTAGCCGGCGAACCAGCCGGAGGACAGCGCGGCCACGCCGAGCACGGTGGCCAGGTTGCGCAGCCGGACCCGGGCCAGGGCCACCGCGAGCGGGATCAGCAGCGGGAAGATCGGCAGCACGAAACGGGACAGCGTGCCGAACATCTGCTGGCTGCCGAGCACCATCACCAGGGTGCCCACCGTGTACACCGTCAGCACCAGCGGCGGGCGCTTGGACAGCAGCGACACCAGCAGGATCGGCAGCGCGAGCAGCACCACGACCGCGATCAGGTCCTCGGTCGGGTACGCGAACAGGTAGTCGGTCTCGCCGCGCAGCACGTTGGTGGCTGCCCGCAGCGTGTAGCGGCCCCAGTCGAAGAAGTGCAGCCAGCCGCCGCGTTGCAGGGTGATGTAGCCGTCCAGGTGGCCCATCCGGTAGCCGACCCAGCCCAGGTAGCCCAGGCAGCCGATCGGTGGCAGCACGATCGCGGTGAGCGGCCCCACCACGCCGTCGGAGCGCTTCCACAGGGCGATCGCGGCGGCCAGCGCCACGCCGGCGATCAGCGGGACCGAACTCGGCCGGGCCAGGCCCGCCATGAAGGTCACCACCGCCGCGCTCACCCAGTTGCGGTCGACGACGAAGAAGCAGGCCCAGGCGGCCAGGGCGACGAACACCGACTCCGAGTAGACCGCCCACTCCACGCCGGAGCCCGGGAACGCCGCCCACAGGCCCGCCGCGATCACGCCCGCCCGGTGGCCGTACAGCCGGGACACCACGGCGAAGATGCCGGCCGCGGCGACGAAGGAGGCGACGATCGACACCAGCATGCCGGCGCCGTACAGGCCGAGACCGGTGTTCGACACCAGGCGGATCAGGCCCGGATACAGCGGGAAGAACGCGGCGGAATTCTGCTTGATGGTGAAGAAACCCTGCTCGGGAATCAGCTGCGGGTCGTAACCGAGCTGCGCGACCTTCTGGTACCAGAGGCCGTCCCAGGTGCCGACCACATCCCACGGGTGGGTGCCGCCGCCGAAACGCGGGTCGGTGGTGCGGTAGTGGCCGCTGGTTTCCAGCAGCCACATGAAAGCGGCGAATCCGGCGAGTTTCACCGCGCCGAACAGGGCGAGCGCCGGCCCGAAACGCTGGGCGGTGCGGCGCAATCCCCAACCCGCCCCGGAGCCGGCGGCCGGTTCGGCGGCCGAGTCCTCCCGCGCCCGGTCGTCCGTCTCGGCCGGGGCCTCGTCCACGGTGGTGATCCCGCTCTCGGCGGAGGTCGGTGGACGACCCGCCATCCCTTGCCGGACGACACCCACGGGCCGCCTCCATCCTGTGCCATCTCGGGCCGCCGGGGGCGGCGGTGCGGACAGTGTAAGGCTGCGTCAGGACTGGCCACCGCGCTTCGTGGACGGGTGCGTCGGCCCCCGGAGCGGCGGCGCCCCGGCCGGGGCCGAACCACTCCTGGTGGGGGCCGTACCAGCGCGGATCCGGGGCACCTCGGGCGGCTGCGAATCAATGCGGAGAATTCCCGCGCGGAACCCGGCAGGTGGCGGCGAATTCGACGGACGTGACCCGCTTTCCCTGATCTTTTGCGCCGATATCGGACCGAAACTCCCACTGTCCGGGGCGATTCGGCGGACGGCCGGGAACCGCACCCCGGCTGACGGGGCGGTGTGGGCGGCGCGATACTCGTTGCCATGGCCGAAAACCTCACGCGCGCCTCCTACACGGTCGAGTCGCTGCTCGCCGTCACGGTGCGGGTCTTCAACGAGCGCGGTTACGACGGCACCTCGATGGAGGACCTGTCCCGGGCCGCGGGGATCTCCAAGTCCTCGATCTACCACCACGTGCGCGGCAAGGAGGAACTGCTGCGGCTGGCCGTCGGGCGGGCGCTGGACGCGCTGTTCGCGATCCTGGAGGAGCCGCGGGCGGTCGAGGGCCGGCCGGTGGACCGGCTGGAGCACGTGGTGCGCCGCACCGCCGAGGTGCTGCTGGCCGAACTGCCGTACGTGACACTGCTGTTGAGGGTCCGGGGGAACACCGTGACCGAGCAGTGGGCGTTGGAGCGGCGGCGCGACTTCGACCACCGGGTGGCCGAACTCGTCCAGCAGGCCGTCGGCGCGGGTGAGCTGCGGGCCGACCTGGAGCCCCGGCTGGCGACCCGGCTGCTGTTCGGCATGATCAACTCGGTGGTGGAGTGGTACCGCCCCGGCCAGCGCGACTCGGAGGGCCTGCCGGACGCCGTGGTCCAGCTGGCCTTCGACGGCCTGCGGGCCCGCTGAGCCGGGTCAGGGCGCGTCCGAGGGAATGTGGTCGGTCTCCTCGAACACCAGCATGGTGCGGGTGCTGAGCACCTGCGGGATCGACTGGATGCTGCCCAGGACGAGTTCGCGCAGCTCGCGGTTGTCGGCGGTGTGCACCAGCATCAGCACGTCATAGTCACCCCCGACCAGCGCGATGTGCGCGACGCCGGGCAGCTGGAGCAACTGCTCGCGCACGGTGCGCCAGGAGTTCTGGACGATCCGCAGGGTGACGTACGCGGACGCGCTCTGCCCGGCCCGCTCGTGGTCGATCCGGGCCGTGAAGCCGCGAATCACGCCGTCCTCGACCATCCTGGAGATCCGGGCATAGGCGTTCGCCCGGGACACGTGCACCCGCTCGGCGACCGAGCGGATCGAGGCGCGACCGTCCTGCCGCAGCAGCCGCAGGATCGACCGGTCGACACGGTCGAGTCTGGACACCTGTTCAGCCGACATGGCCCCCCATCCCTCGCGATTGGACGTGCTGGCCCCAGCAGACCGCCCTTTCGGCCGACTGTCCACCGTCTTGACGGGGTTATGGTCAAGATGAACAGACGACCGAACAATCGGTAGGGAGCCCCCACCACCCCGGAGGTGCCCCACATGACCGTTCTGGACCACCGAGATCAGGCCGACCCGGGCGTCGTGCCCGGCTGGCTGCCCGGCGCCACCGCGCCCCGCACCGACCCCGCCCCGCTGCTGCCGGACGAGGAACCGCTGCGCGTCCTCGGCACCCCCGCCGCCGAGAAGGCCGACCCCGACCTGCTGCGCGAGCTGTACCGCCGGCTGGTCGCGGGCCGCCGCTACAACCAGCAGGCCACCACCCTCACCAAGCAGGGCCGGCTCGCCGTCTACCCGGCGTCCACCGGCCAGGAGGCCTGCCAGATAGCCGCCGCCCTCACCCTGCGAGACGACGACTGGCTGTTCCCCTCCTACCGCGACACCCTCGCCGTGGTCGCCCGCGGCGTCGACCCGCTGCAGGCACTGACCCTGCTGCGCGGCAACGCGCACACCGGCTACGACCCGCGCGCCACCCGCACCGCCCCGCTGTGCACCCCGCTGGCCACCCAGGTCCCGCACGCGGTCGGCCTCGCCCACGCCGCCAGGCTGGCCGGCGACGACACCGTGGCGCTGGCCCTGCTCGGCGACGGCGGCACCAGCGAGGGCGACTTCCACGAAGGCCTGAACTTCGCCGCCGTGCTGCACGCCCCCGTGGTGTTCCTGGTGCAGAACAACGGCTACGCCATCTCCGTCCCGCTGACCCGGCAGTCCGCCGCGCCGACCCTGGCCCACAAGGCGGTCGGCTACGGCATGCCCGGCCGGCTGGTGGACGGCAACGACGCCGCGGCCGTCCACCAGGTGCTCACCGAGGCCGTCGAACGCGCCCGCAGCGGCGGCGGCCCGACCCTGGTGGAGGCACTCACCTACCGCGTCGAGGCACACACCAACGCCGACGACGCCACCCGCTACCGGCAGCCCGAGGAAGTCACCGCCTGGCAGGCGCACGACCCGATCCGGCTGCTGGAGGACGCGCTGCGCGAGCGCGGCCTGCTGGACGAACAACTGGTCACCGAGGCCGGCGAGGAGGCCGAGGCGTTGGCCGCCCGGATGCGCGCCGAGTTCCATGCCGACCCCGACCTCGACCCGATGTCCCTGTTCGCCCACGTCTACGCCGAACCCACCCAGCAGCTGCGCGAACAGGCCGCGCAACTGGCCGCCGAGCTGGCCGCAGAGGCCGAGGTGCACACCCGATGACCACCGCCACCCGCGAACAGTCCGGCCTGCGCACCGGCACCATGGCGCAGGCCCTGAACACCGCGCTGCGCGACGCGATGCGCGCCGACGCGTCCGTGCACGTGCTCGGCGAGGACGTCGGCGCCCTCGGCGGCGTCTTCCGGATCACCGACGGCCTGAGCGCCGAGTTCGGCACCGACCGCTGCCTGGACACCCCGCTGGCCGAGGCCGGCATCCTCGGCACCGCCGTCGGCATGGCCATGTACGGCCTGCGCCCCGTGGTGGAGATGCAGTTCGACGCCTTCGCCTACCCCGCGATGGAGCAACTCGTCTCGCACGTCGCCAAGATGCGCAACCGCACCGCCGGGAAGCTCCCGCTGCCGATCACCGTCCGCGTCCCGTACGGCGGCGGCATCGGCGGCGTCGAGCACCACAGCGACGCCTCCGAGGCGTACTACGCGCACACCCCCGGCCTGCACGTGGTCACCCCCGCCACCGTCGCCGACGCGTACGGGCTGCTGCGGGAGGCGATCGCCTCCGACGACCCCGTGGTGTTCCTGGAGCCCAAGCGCCTGTACTGGGGCAAGGCCGAGTGGGACCCGGCGGCCGGCGTGGAGCCGATCGGGAAGGCCGTGCTGCGCCGGCCGGGGACCTCGGCGGTGCTGGTCAGCTACGGACCGTCGCTGCCGGTCTGCCTGGAGGCCGCCGAGGCGGCCAAGGCCGAGGGCTGGGACCTGGCCGTGCTGGACCTGCGCTCGCTGGTGCCGTTCGACGAGGCCACCGCCTGCGAGGTGGTGCGCTCGCTCGGCCGGGCCGTGGTGGTGCACGAGTCCAGCGGCTTCGGCGGGGCCGGGGCGGAGATCGCCGCCCGGCTGACCGAGAAGTGCTTCCACCACCTGGCGGCGCCGGTGCTGCGGGTCACCGGGTTCGACATCCCGTACCCGCCGCCGATGCTGGAGCACCACCACCTGCCCGGGGTGGACCGGATCCTGGACGCCGTCGCCCGGCTCCAATGGGAGGAGTGATGGCGATGCCGGTGGTCCGCGAGTTCACACTGCCCGACCTCGGTGAGGGACTCACCGGGGCCGAGGTGGTGCGCTGGATGGTCGAGGTCGGCGAGGTGATCGCCGTCGACCAACCGGTGGTGGAGGTGGAGACCGCCAAGGCGGTGGTCGAGGTGCCCTGCCCGTACGGCGGGGTGGTCACCGCCCGGTTCGGCGAGGTCGGGCAGGAGGTGCCGGTCGGCGCGCCGCTGGTCACCGTGGCCGTCGCCCCCGGGCACGTCCCCGAGGAGGCGCCCGCCGCGCAGGCGGAGCGGCCGCTGGTGGGCTACGGGGTGGCCGAGACCCGCCGGGCCGGCCGTCGCCGGGTCGCGCCGGGCGGCGCCGCTGCCGCTGTGGTGGCACCCGCGCCGCCGGTCGCGGTGGCGGCTCCCGCGCCTGCTGCGGCGACGGCTCCGGCGGTGCTGCCGGTGATTTCGCCGCTGGTGCGCCGGATCGCCCGCGAGCACGGGCTCGACCTGACGCAGGTGCCCGGCAGCGGCCCGGACGGGCTGATCACCCGGCGGGACGTCGAGCGGGCGATCGACGGAGCCGCGCCGGCTGCCCGGACGGCGGCGGCTCCAGCTGGAGCGGACGACGAGCTGGTCCCGCTGCGCGGGCTGCGCCGCACCGTCGCCGAGAAGCTGACCCGCAGCCACCGGGAGATCCCGGCGGCGACCTGCTGGGTGGACGCGGACGCGACCGAACTGATGGCGCTGCGCGGCCAGTTGAACCAGGTGCCGGGCCCGAAGGTGAGCGTGCTGGCGCTGCTGGCGCGGATCTGCCTGGCCGGACTGGAGCGCTTCCCGGAGCTCAACTCCAGCGTCGAGGGCGAGGCCGTCCGCCGGCACCGCGCCGTCCACCTGGGCTTCGCCGCGCAGGGGCAGCGCGGGCTGGTGGTGCCGGTGCTGCGGGACGCCCAACTGCTGGGCACCGAGCGGCTGTCGGTGGAGCTGGCCCGGCTGACCGAGGCGGCCCGGGACGGGTCGCTGGGCCCGGCGGAGCTGACCGGCGGGACGTTCACGCTGAACAACTACGGGGTGTTCGGGGTGGACGGCTCCACGCCGATCCTCAACCATCCGGAGGCGGCGATGCTCGGGGTGGGCCGGATCACGCCCAAACCCTGGGTCCACGAAGGGCAGTTGGCGGTCCGTCAGGTCACCCAGCTGTCGTTCACCTTCGACCACCGGGTCTGCGACGGGGGCACCGCGGGCGGGTTCCTGCGGTTCGTCGCGGACTGTGTGGAGCGCCCGGGGATGCTGCTGCGGGGGCTGTGAGCCCGGTCCGGGTGCGGCCGGTTCGGGCCGGCCGCACCCGGGCGGGGGAAGGGTAGCGGGTGGACCGGCCGGGTGTCCGGAATTTGCCGGATTCGACGGATCTGCCGCGCGGTCGGTGGCACTGTGCTGGCGGCGTCAGCAGATCGGTCGACCGGAAGCGGAACGATTCCCTTGGCTACTCGTCAGCTCGCACTCGGCAGCAGGCCGCTCACCCCGGTGCCGGCCGTCCCGGCGAAGCCCACCCGCCCGCCGACGGTGCCCGCGCCGCCGGCCCCGGCCCGGCCCGCGCCCGTCGAGTCGCTGTTCGCCCCGGCCGCTCCGCTCAACTGGGTGGGCCCGGGCGACCGTTGGACCAGGGCCTGGGGCGTGCAGCCGGCCTGGCCGCAGCCGGTGGCGGCGGTGGAGCGGACGGCCGGGGTGGTGATGCGGCCACTGGACGCGGCCGAGCTGGCACTGGTCCGGGCGGTGCTGGCGGCGGTGCAGCCGGTCGCGGACCGGGCGATGGCACACTTCCACGCGCTGATGTTCCTGCGCCACCCGGAACTGCGGGCGCTGTTCCCGGCCGCCATGGACGAGCAGCGCGAGCTGCTGCTGCGGGCGTTGCGGCAGTGCGCGCAGGGCGGCGACGACCCGGCGGCGCTGCGCGAGTTCCTCGTCCCGCTGGGGCGCCGGCACCGCAAGTACGGTGCGCTGCCCGGGCATTACGCCGCCGCCGAGGAGTGCCTGGTGCAGGCGCTGGCCCGGTACGGCGGCGACGCCTGGGACGAGCGGGCCGAGGCGGCCTGGCGGCGGCTGCTGGCGATGGTGTCGCGGCTGCTGGTCGAGGGGCTGGAGGAGCAGGCGCGGTCCGCCCCGCCGTGGTGGCAGGCCGAGGTGGTGGGGCACCGGCAGGCGGCCGAGGACGTCGCGGTGCTGACGCTCCGTCCGGACCAGCAGTACCCGTTCCGGGCCGGGCAGTTCGCGGCGGTGGAGACGCCCTGGTGGCCGCGGGTGTGGCGGCCCTACTCGTTCGGCTCGGCGCCGCGGGCGGACGGGCTGCTGACCCTGCACGTGAGGGCGGTGCCGGCGGGCTGGGTGAGCAATGCGCTGGTGCACCGGGCGCGGCCGGGCGACGTGCTGCGGCTGGGCCCGGCGGAGGGCGGAATGACGGTGGACCACACGGCGGGGGAGCACCTGCTCTGCCTGGGCGGCGGCACCGGGATCGGCCCGATCGGCGCGCTGGTGGAGGAGGTCGCCGCGCACGGGGCGGCGGGCCGCCGGGTGGAGGTGTTCTACGGGGCGCGCCGGGAGTCCGGGCTGTACCGGCTGGCCGAGCTGCGCGAACTCGCCGAGCTCCACCAATGGTTGACGGTCCGTCCGGTGCTGTCCGAGGGGGATGCCCCGGCCCTGCCGGAGCTGGTGGCCCGGCACGCCCCGTGGCACGGGTACGCGGCGTACCTGAGCGGCCCGGCGGCGATGGTGCGCGGCGGGGCGGCGGCGCTGCGGCGCTGCGGGCTGGCGGCCGGGGCCGTCCGGCACGACCCGGTGGGGGAGCCGGCCTGAGCGTCAGCCGAGGTCTTCGGCGAGCAGGGCGCGGATGCCCTCGATGTTGGCGGCGAGGTAGGCACGGAGGCTGGGAGGGACCACGTTGACCGAGGTGACGCCCTCGCGGGTGAACGGCACCCGGACGATCTCGTACTCGCCGTTGGGCTGCTCCACCTCGGGGCCGTGCCGGCGGGCCGGGTCGAAGTCGGTGAGCCGGCAGACGAAGAAGTGCTGCACCTTGACGCCGTGCGGGTGGGCGGGGGTGCCGTCCTCGTGGTGGGAGTGCGCGACGGTGTCGACGAAGGCGGGCACCACGTCGGTGATCTTCCCGCCGAGTTCCTCGTCCACCTCACGGTGCAGGGCGGCGACCACCGTCGGGTCGGTGGACTCGACGCCGCCGCCGGGCGTGATCCAGTACGGGTGCGGGGAGCCGGGGCGGACCCGGCGGATCAGCACCAGCGAGGCGGGCGCGTGCGGGACGGCCGGATCGAACTCCAGCAGGATCGCGCGGGCGGTGCGCTTGACGACAGGACGGACCGGGCCCGACATGGCTGTCACCTCCGGGGCACGAGCGTTGTGCGGGAGTCTCCCGCGCCCCGGTGACCATGAAACTCGCACAAGGGGCCGAATCGGAGGATTTTGTTCCACCGCCGGCGACCCGCGGGCGGTGCCGCGCCGGCTCGGCGCCGTGTTGTTCACCATTTGAAAAAGCACGCCTTGTCCGCGTCGCCGTCAAACCTGGACGATGAGGTCCGAACGGGGAATTGGGGACAAAGAACCGACAGAGAACCGACAGCGAACCGCACAGAAGCCCGACCCCGCCGCTCGACCCTCGGCGTTCCGGGCGGGCAGAACGAGAGGTACTGGCGCATGCACAGCACGGTCCAAGCCCACATGGCGATGCGCCTCGTGGTGTCGAGCGAGCTCTCCTTCCGGGTCCTGGTCGACATGGAGTACGACGGCGGCGATCCGTTCGCCGTCCGATTCACCTTCCACCTGCCCGGCGACGAACCGGTCACCTGGGTCTTCGCGCGCGAACTGCTGGTCGACGGGCTCGGCCTGGCCAGCGGCGAGGGCGACGTGCACATCCACCCCGTCGGCGAGGACCTCGCCGAGGTCGGCCTGGTCCTGCGCTCCCCCGAGGGCGACGCCCGGATGCGTGCCGAGGCCGCGCCCCTGCTGGCCTTCCTCGCCCGCACCGACCTGGTGGTGCCGCTGGGACAGGAGACCACCGGCGGCGACCTCGACCAGGAACTGGCCAGCATCCTGTCCACCACCGGGCACGAGAACGCGGGCTGAGCCGAAGGACACGTACCTGAGGTGACCGGCCACCGGACAGCCACGGAGCGCCGTCCGGTGGCCGGTCAGGGGCTCGCGCCCGCCGCCGCGGTCTCAGTCGTCGTCGCCGAACGCCAGGTTCAGGCCCCAGGAGACCAGGCTGATGATCAGCGAGCCGAGCAGCGCCGCCCAGAAGCCCTCCACGTGGAAGTCCAGGTTCAGCTGGTCCGAGGCCCAGGACGTCAGCCAGAGCATCAGGGCGTTGATCACGAAGGTGACCAGGCCCAGCGTGAGGATGAACAGCGGCAGCGAGAACAGCTTCACCAGCGGCTTGATCGCGAAGTTGACCACACCGAAGATCAGCGCCACCGCGAGCACGGTGATCGTCTTGTGCTTCCAGTCGCCCCCCGAGAGCGTGATCCCGTTGACGATCCAGGCGGCGATCCAGATCGCCAGCGCGTTGATGAGCGTTTTGATCACGAAATTCTTCATGCTGCGGATGGTGGCAGCCCGCCCGCCCGGGCGGAAGCTCTCCCGAACAACCGTGATGTGGAGTGCTGTTGAATGGGCGCGGACCGGGAGAGGAGCCGTGCCCCGATGAAACTGTTCCGGCTGGACGAACTCGACGCCGAACGCGCCGTCGGCGACGGCGCGTACCTGCGCTTCCTGAAGCAGCCCACGATGTCCGCCGGGCTGTACGCGCTCTCCCCCGGCGACACCGACCCGCAGACCCCGCACGCCCAGGACGAGATCTACCTGGTGGTCAGCGGCCGGGCCGAACTGACCGTCGGCCGGGAGACCGCCACCGTCGCCCGCGGCAGCGTGGTGTTCGTCCCCGCCGGGACGGAACACCGCTTCCACCACATCACCGAGGAACTGCGGGTGCTCGTGGTGTTCTCCCCACCGGAGGACTGACCGTGACCGCGCCGGACCGCACATTTTGAGGAGCAGCTTGTGAAACTCACCGAGGAACTCTGGGCGGCCATCGAGCCGGTCTACGGCCGCATCCTCGACCACCCGTTCCTGGCCGGCCTGACCGACGGCACCCTGCCGCGCACCGCGTTCCGCCACTTCGTCGTGCAGGACTCGCACTACCTGCGCGACTACGCCCGGGCGCTCGCGGTGTGCGCCGCCAAGGCCCCCGGCGAGGACGAGGTGCTGGCCTTCTCCAACGACGCGGTCGGCGCCATCGCCGCCGAACAGGAGATGCACGCCGACTTCCTGCACGCCTTCGGCGAGGACGGCGCCACGGCCGCCGCCGAACCCGTGCTCCCCACCACCCGCGCCTACACCAGCTACCTGCTCGCCACCGTCTACGGCGGCTCCTTCGCGGAGGCGCTCGGCGCGGTGCTGCCCTGCTACTGGATCTACGCCCGGGTCGGCGAGGAACTGCTGCGCCGCTCCTCCCCCGACCCGCTGTACGCCAAGTGGATAGCCGCCTACGGCGGGGAGGAGTTCCAGGCCGTGGTGCGCCGCGTCCTGGACCTCACCGACCGGATCGGCGAGGAGCTCTCCGGGGCCGAACGGCGGCGCGTGGTCGAGCACTTCACCACCACCTCGCGGTACGAGTGGATGTTCTGGGACGCCGCCTGGCAGGGCGAGAGCTGGCCGGTCTGACCCCGGGCCCGGCCGGGCCCTGAGGGTTCTCCCGGGGCCCGCGTCAGGGGCCGATCTCCGGGTTCTCTCCGGGCCGGGAAGCCTCGTTTCGGCCTTCCGGGCGTCCTACGATCGAAGTGTCGAGATCGAGGGAGCGGGAACGCAGCCGGAACCACCGGCACCGAGCCCGAGGGGAGAAGGTACGGACATGGCCGAGCTCTGGAAGTCGCTGCCCTCGTGGGTGCGCAACATCGTCGTCCCGATCATTCTGCTGGTCATCGCCTGGAAGGTCTTCTGGACCATCGTGGGCACGGTGCTGGGAATCATCGGCTTCGCGGTCAACGCCCTGGTGCTGGTCGGCATCGCCGCCGCCGTGGTGATCCTGATCAAGAAGGCTGCCAAGAGTTAGTCCCCGCCGGGCAGTTGCCCGGGTGCGGGGCGGCGGCTCGCGGATGCCGGGCGGCGGCTCGCGGTGTCCGCGCGGCGAGGAGTGGGGTCATGGGTCCGCCCGGGGAGGGGATTCCCTCACCCGGGCGGATTTTTGATCACTGCCGGGAGTTACTTGGCGTCGGACTCGATCGGGATGACCTGGGCCGGGGCGGCGGCGGCCTTGGCGGCCTCCGCGGGTTCGGCGGCTGGGGACATCGCGGTGAGCAGCTGGCGGGCCAGGCCGAGGCCGGTCCCGCCCATGGTGAGCGCCTTGGCGAACATCTCGGACATGCCCTCGGCGCCGTTCAGCAGCACCATGTGCTCGACGTTGCCGAACGCGTCCGCGCCGGCCCGGACGATCGCCGGCCAGTTCTCGGCGAGCTGCTGGGCGACCACCGCCTCCTGGTTCTCGGCCAGCGCCGCGGCGCGGGCCTTGATGCCCTCGGCCTCGGCCAGGCCCTGCGCCCGGGTGGCCTCGGCCTCGGCGAGACCCTTCGCCCGGGCCGCCTCCGCCTCGGCCAGACCCTTGGCGGCCTCGGCGGCGGCCTGCGCCTCACCGGTGGCCCGGGTGGCCTCGGCCGCGGCCAGACCGCGGGCCCTGGTGGCCTCGGCCTCGGCCGCGGCGGCGACCTTGACCCGGTTCGCCTCGGCGGCGGTCTTCAGCTCGGTCTCCCGGGACAGCGCCTCGGCGGCGGAGATCCGGGCATCGCGGTCGGCCTCGGCCTTGGTGCGGGTCTCGTACGCGCGGGCGTCGGCCGGCTTGCGGACGTCCGCCTGGAGCTGCTGCTCCTTGCGGTGCGCCTCCAGCTCGGCGACCTTGGTCTCCTGGACCACGACCTCCTGCCGGGCGGCGGCCTGCGCGAGCGGTCCGGCCTGCAGCGCGCGGGCCGCGGCGGTGTCCATCTCGGCCTGGTAACCGGCTTGCTGGATACCGGAGTTGCGGGTTGCCTCGGCCTTGCGGGCGAACGCCTCCTGCTCGGCCTCGGTGGCCTGCCGGTCCGCCTCGGCGGCGGCGATGCGGGCGTCGCGCTGGACGGCCGCGGCGTGCGGTGCGGCCAGGTTGGTGATGTAGCCGGTCGGGTCCAGGATCTCCTGGATCTGCAGCGAGTCGATGATCAGACCGAGTTTCTCCATCTCGATGCCCGAGGCGGAGCGGGTCTCACCGGTGAGCCGCTCGCGGTCGCGGATCATGTCCTCGACCGTCAGCCCGCCGACGATGGACCGCAGGTGGCCGGCGAACACGTTGTGCACCCGCTGGCCCATCATCTTCTGCTGGTCCAGGAAACGCCGGGCGGCGTTGGCGATCGACGCCGGGTCGTCGCCCACCTTGAAGATCACAACCCCCTTGACGTGCACGGGAATTCCCTGCGACGTCACACACTCCACGTCCAGCGCGGCCTCGTTCAGGTCCAGCGAGAGCCGGCGCACCGCCTGGACGCCCGGCACCACGAAGGTGCCCCGTCCGGTCACCACGCGGAAGCCCAGACCCTCGCCGTGCTTGGAACCCGAGATCACCAGCGCCTCATTGGGTTCCGCCACGCGCCACATCAGTTTGAAAAGTACGACCAACAGAACGACGCCGGCGACGGCGCCTCCAACGATGCCGACCAACATCGGCAATCTCCCCCTTCAGGGCGCACCGGTCCCGTGCTGCGCTTGGGTTGTGCAGAACTGGCGCGGACCCGGTGGCAGCCGCATTCTCCGCCGTTCCGGATCACGGGGGAAGGGTCTGGACGGTGGGAACTCTCACTGTCTCAAAACTGTTGCGGCAGGTTTGCCGGAAGCTCCCTGACGTGCAATCAAAAGGGTTCGACGTACACCGTGCGCGGTGGCTGGTATTCGACCACGACCACCATGGTGCCCGGCGCCAGCGGCTCGCCGGGGGTGGCGCGGTAGGCCAGGAACGCCTCGGTGCCCAGCCGTTCCGGGACGTGCACCATCACCTCGCCGACCAGGCCCGCGCCGATCCGCCCCGTCACCCGCCCCGTCAGTCCGATCACCCGGACGATTCTCCCACCTCGCCAGGGGCGTGAACAGCGCGGGCCCACGCGGGAGTTGCCTGCCGGGGCGGCCCCGCCCCGGGAGCGCGCCCTGGACCGGCGCCGCCGCGTGCCCTACGGTGAGGAACCGAACGCAGGCGGACGACGCCTGCGCGGAACGGGAGCTCGGAGCACCGGGCTGAGAGGGCGCTGACGGTACGCGGACCCGCGGACCACCTGCTGCGCCGACCGCAGGAACCTGACCGGGTAATGCCGGCGTAGGGAGTTGAAGGTCCGATGACCGCTTTTTCCGAGTACCCGTCTGCCCGCGAGTCGGCCGCCACCGGGTACCCCACCCCGGCCTGGCGCAAGGCCTACCGCCAGGGCAGCCGCCCCGACCTGCGGGTCCCCTACCGCGAGGTCCACCTCACCGACGGCCGCACCGTCCCGCTGTACGACACCTCCGGCCCGTACACCGACCCGGACCGGCCCACCGACGTCCGGCGCGGACTGCCCGCCCTGCGTGACGCCTGGATCCGCCAGCGCGGCGACGTCGAGGAGTACCAGGGCCGCGAGGTCCGCCCCGAGGACGACGGCATCAAGCACACCGCGCCGCGCGGCGGCGACCTGCGCAACCTGGACGCCGTCTTCCCCGGCCGCCCACGCCGCCCACTGCGCGCCAGGGACGGCGGCGCCGTCACCCAACTCGCCTACGCCAAGCGCGGGTTGATCACCCCCGAGATGGAGTTCGTGGCGCTCCGGGAAGGCCTGGAGCCGGAGTTCGTGCGCGAGCAGGTGGCGCGCGGACGGGCCGTCATCCCGGTCAACGTGAACCACCCCGAGAGCGAACCGGCCATCATCGGCACCGACTTCCTGGTGAAGATCAACGCCAACATCGGCAACTCCGCCGTCACCTCCTCCATCGAGGAAGAGGTGGAGAAGATGACCTGGGCCACCCGCTGGGGCGCCGACACCGTCATGGACCTCTCCACCGGACGCAACATCCACACCACCCGCGAGTGGATCCTGCGCAACTCCCCCGTCCCGATCGGCACCGTCCCGCTCTACCAGGCCCTGGAGAAGGTCGACGGCCGCGCCGAGGAACTCAGTTGGGAGGTCTACCGCGACACCGTCCTCGAACAGTGCGAGCAGGGCGTCGACTACATGACCGTGCACGCCGGCGTCCTGCTGCGCTACGTGCCGCTCACCGCCCGCCGCAAGACCGGCATCGTCTCGCGCGGCGGCTCCATCATGGCCGCCTGGTGCCTGGCCCACCACCAGGAGAACTTCCTCTACACCCACTTCGAGGAACTCTGCGACCTGCTGCGCGCCTACGACGTCACCTTCTCGCTCGGCGACGGCCTGCGGCCCGGCTCCATCGCCGACGCCAACGACGAGGCGCAGTTCGCCGAACTCACCACCCTCGGAGAGCTCGGACGGATCGCCCGCGCCAAGGACGTCCAGGTGATGATCGAAGGCCCCGGGCACGTCCCGATGCACAAGATCCGCGAGAACATGGAACTCCAGCAGGAGATCTGCGACGAGGCCCCCTTCTACACCCTCGGCCCGCTCACCACCGACGTCGCACCCGGCTACGACCACATCACCTCCGGCATCGGCGCCGCGATGATCGCCTGGTGGGGCACCGCGATGCTCTGCTACGTCACCCCCAAGGAACACCTCGGCCTGCCCAACCGCGACGACGTCAAGACCGGCGTCATCACGTACAAGATCGCCGCCCACGCCGCCGACCTCGCCAAGGGCCACCCCGGCGCCCAGGATTGGGACGACGCCCTCTCCGACGCCCGCTTCGAATTCCGCTGGGAGGACCAGTTCAACCTGGCCCTCGACCCGGAGACCGCGCGCGACTTCCACGACGAGACCCTCCCCGCCGAACCCGCCAAGACCGCGCACTTCTGCTCCATGTGCGGCCCGAAGTTCTGCTCCATGAAGATCAGCCAAAAAATCCGGGACGAGCACGGCACCGGATCGACCGCCGCGGAGACCGAGCCCGACGCCGAAGCCGAAGCCGGCATGCAGGCCATGTCCGAGGAGTTCAAGGCCCAGGGCAACCGGGTCTACCTCCCGCTGGCCGACTGACGCACTGCACGCGAGAGCCCGCCCCGAGAGCTTGTGCCTCTCGGGGCGGCTCTTTGCGGTTCGCTCCCGGCCTTCCTGAGGCCTGATGCGGCCGCCGAGTCATCTGCATTTTGCAGACATCGAAGTAGAATGCAGGCATGACCGTCCTCACGATCCGGGACGTCCCGGACGATCAGATCCAGACCCTGAAGGTTCGCGCGGCTCAGGCCGGCCAGTCGCTCCAGGCGTTCATGCAGGACCTGATCGCCAAGGAGGCGTCCAAGCCCACGATGGCGGAGATGATGGACCGGTTGAACCGGGAGACCACCGCCACCATCAGCACCGCCGACGTCCTCGCCGCCATCGACGAGGGGCGAGCCAGACGTTGATCGTCATCGACTGCTCCGCTCTCGTCCTGGTCCTCACGGCCCACGGATCCGACGGAGACCTCATCCGCAGCCGGGTGGCCGAGGCGAGGGACGTCTACGCGCCCACCCTCCTGGACTACGAGATCCAGTCGGCCCTCCTCGGCATGCAGCGTGGCGGCAAACTGACCGAGAAGGAGGTGGAGCGGGCGGTAGCCGCGTACCGGATGCTCCCCATCGCCAAACGGGAGACCCTGCCCTTCTGGGACCGGGTGAAGAAACTGCACGCCAACCTCAGTGCGTACGACTCCCAGTACGTTGTCTTGGCGGAAGCCCTGGGCGTGCCGCTGATCACCAGCGACGCGAGGATCAAACGCAGTGGTGCGGCGAAGTGCGTGGTCGAGGTCTTCGCGTAGATCCACCCTTGACCGGCTCGGGGCGGCCCTCTCGCCCGCTACTTCTCGCCGTCGCCGAAGACCATGCGGTGGCCGCGCGCGGTGTCCATGTATTCGCGGACGCGGTGGATCAGGCCGTCGCGGAGTTCGAAGACGAGGCAGTAGTCGTTGACGTAGTGGTTGCCGTTGGCGAGCGTCGCGGTCATGGTCTCCTCGACGACGACGCGGTCACCGTCGGCATGGAAGCCGTGGAACGCGACATTGACGTCCCGGACGAACAACCGGCCGAAGTCCTCGGCGAGGAACTTTGCGATCGCCGCCCTGCCGACCATGTGACTGGGGCAGTCCAACGCGACGGCCGTGGCGTTCCCGGCCGGCGCCAGCCACTCGGCGTCCTCGGTGAAGACGGCGGAGATCTGCTCCGCGTCGTGGCTGGCGAACGCCTTCCAGGCGTGCTGAACGATGTCGCGGCTACGTTGAGACATGACCGCGAGGCTAGGCGGGCGCGGGTCGTGACACTGGCGGTTTTCGGACGCTGTCACCCGGTGAGCCCGGTGCCCGCTGGACGCGGGGACCGGGCTCACGGGGGGCCTGTGGTGGTCAGGACTGGTGCCAGGTGCCGGTGGACCAGAGCGGGTCGCCCTGGGGACCGTAGAGGACGGTGTTGTTGTCGTCCTGGACCACGAGGTGGGCGTTGGCGTGGCCGTAGGTGCCGGTGGACCACAGACCGCCGCCGTTGGCGTCGTACAGCACGAAGTTGCCGTCCGCCTGCATGGCGGCGCGGGCACCGGGGTGGCCCCAGGTGCTGGTGGACCACAGGGCGCGGCCGGTGGCCTTGGAGTACAGCACCAGGTTGCCGTCGGCCTGCATGTCGAGGTGAGTGCCTGCCGCGACGATGCTGGTGCCCGGGTAGAGGACGGTGCCGACGGCGACCGGGACGCCTCGGCTGTCGGGACCGGCGGCCCAGGTGCCGGTGGACCAGACGGGCTTGTTGTCGGAGTCGTAGAGGACCAGGTTGCGGTCGTCCTGCACGGTCAGCCGGGCGCCGGGGTGGCCCCAAGTCCCGCTGGACCAGACGGCGTTGTTGCCGGTGTCGTGGACGACGAGGTTGCCGTCGGGCTGCAGGGTGGCGCTCGCGCCGGGGTGGCCCCAGGTCACGGTGGACCAGAGCGTCCGTCCGGAGGCCTCGGTGGTGTAGAGGACGAGGTTGCCGTCGGCCTGCATCGAAAGCCTGGCGCCGGCCGAGGTGGCCGAGTCACCGCCGTGCAGCGTGATCCCCGGGGCGAGTACCGATCCCTTCGACCAGGGTGCGGTGTTGGTGGACCAGAGCTGGGTGCCGCCGGTGCGCAGGACCATGTCGCAGTCGTCCTGGACGGCGAGCAGCGTGGTGCTCGGGCTCGGGCTCGGGGTCTGGGTCGACCACACCACCTGACTGTCCCCGTACCGGTTGACCCCGAAGCTGCCGTCGGGCTCCACCATCGCGTACGCCGCGTACAGGCCGGCGGTGCCGCTGGACCACAGCGTCTGACCGGTCTTCAGCTTGGTCAGCACCAGGTTGCCGTCGCGCTGCAGGGTCAGCTTCGCGCACTGCGAGTAGACGACGTCGTAGTTCACCATGCTGTCCCCCGCCCGGCCGACCGTCGTGAAGCGCGGATTGTCCCGGCCGAGCTCGACCCGGTCGCCGAACTGCGCGACGCCGTTGACGGGCGGTCGGCCGGGGTACTGCTGCACCCAGCCGCCGGCAGTGAACAGGTCCGGGGTGCCGTCGCGGCCGGCCGCCACGGCGAGGGTGTGCGCATTGCCGAAGTCCGCCAGCTGGGCGCTGTTCTGCTGCACGCTCACCGGCAGCACGTTCTGTGGGTTCGGCAGGGCTCCGGGGCCCTGGGCACCGGAGGTGCCCCAGAGCTGGGACGGAGTGCCGTCACAGGGGTCGAGCTCGGTCAGATGGCCGACGTAGCTGTTGTTGACGAGGGTCAGGCAGCGCCCCGATCCGGGCTCACGGATGGTGCCGTCGGCCCCGGCCTTCCACTTCTGGCTCGAAGCGCCGCTGCACGGGGAGGACCGCCAGATCGGCTGAGCGGGCGCCGCGTCCGGGGTGCTGTCCAGGCAGCCACCGGTCGCGCGCAGGGTGCCGTCGGCACCGAGGATCCACTGGCTGTCCACCCCGTAGGGGATGTTGTCGCAGTCGAAGCCGCGCACGCCCGGGCCGCTCGGCCCGGTGCCGAGGCACAGGTGAGCGCCGTCGGACCGCGTGCTGCCGTTCTCCAGCTGCACGGTGGTGGGGGGTGCGAGCCGGGCGGCCGGGGTGCCGTCGGCCTTGAACGTCAGCGGAAGGGTGGCGATGGCACCGCTGGTGTTCTCACGCACCCAGAGGGCCGGAGCGGAGACAGCCTTGCCCGGGGCCAGGACCGTGGTGTTGCCCCAGTTGCCGGTGCCGAGCAGCGACGGGCTGCCGAGGATCGTGCCGGCCTTGCCCGGGTAGTACCAGAGCTTGCCGTTCTCGACCGTGATGACGTCCGGCAGACCGGCAGTGTTCGCGCTGCCGACGGTGGCGACGATCTGGGTGGTGCTGTTCCAGGTCGCGTCGTAGTCCGCGCAATCGGTGGGCGGGGCGCAGGCCGGCTTGGCGAGCCTGGTGGAGAATCTGCTGGTGAAGTGCCCAGGGGTGCCGCCCGTGCCGGCATCGTTCGGGTAGGCGTAGAGCTGGTGCGAGACGGTGTTCAGCACCAGCAGGTCGTCCAGGGTGCCGCCGGTCAGGCTGCCGTGGTGGGTGACCACGTAGTTGGACCAGTTGTCGCCCTCCGGGCTGTGCGCGTCGTCCGAGGCCGTGACCGGGGCGCTGCCGTTGGAGAAGAACGAGAGGCTGCCCGGGGCCTTCGCGTACCCGCCGCCGGTGATGACCGCGACGTCCGGAACGCCGTCACCGGTCAGGTCGCCCGGCACCGACGCCGTGGTGTTCGCCGACCGGGCCCCGGCCGGGGCCGCGAAAGCGGTGCCCGTGGTGCCCGCCGCCGTGGTGGCGGCGATGGCGGTGGCTGCGGCTGCGACTGCCAACCGGCGGATCAGGCCGCCAGGTCTGTTGCTCGTGGAACGCACGTCTGTCCTCATCCGAGGTCCCCTCCGAAAAGTGCGCGGATGCGGCCCGGCTCGCGCCGCTCGACCAGAGATCCTGACCCCTGGGAGAACTGTGAAGACCTGGGACGCCCGGTGAAGGCTAGTGGTGGGTCGCCCCCGGAGCAACGGAGTTCGGCCCGCCACGACAGGCCGCGCGAAAGAAGAACGGCGCACCACCGGAGGGGACTTCCAGGCCCACCATGGCCGAGCTCGGGGCTCATCCGGCGTTGCGGTCGTGCGGGATCGGGACGCCGGCACAGGTGCGTGGCGGTCCTGAGGGTTGGTCAAGTCTTTGCATCTCACTTGAATGACGGCCGGTTGATATGGCCGTATTTGCCGGAAAGCGCCAGTGTCGGATCTGGATAAGGTGCGCGGAAACGTTCGACCTGATCCGCACAAGAGGTAATTCATGGCTACCCCACAGCCCCCGCAGACTCCCCAGCCCCCGGTCGCGCCCGGCGCGGGTGAGTCGGCTTCGTTCCAGTACGGTCAGGCCGCGCCGGCGCCGGTCGCGCCCAAGCGGGGGATGGGCAAGAAGCTGCTCTCCGCTGTCGGCATCCTGGTGGTGATCGTCGTGGTGGCGATCGTCAAGGTCGGCCTCCGGGACATGCTGTCCGACAAGCCGGTGCACGCCAAGGTCGGCGAGTGCGTGTCCGTCACGGGCAGCGACAACGACCCCAAGGTGGACACGGTCGGCTGCGGCGACAGCAAGGCCACCCACACGGTCGAGAAGGTCATCGACAACAGCTTCGACACCCACGCCTGTGGCCCGGAGTTCGATGCTCTCGGCCAGCAGTTGGGCAGCGACAAGTTCGTTCTCTGCCTGACGCCGAAGAAGTAGTCACCGGGTCCGTCGCCCGCCCCCGAGCCCGGGGCGGGCACTGGCCGGTCATTCCGCCGGGTCGTCCCGCTCCGAGTCCTCGGCGTGCGGGACCGGTCCGGGGCTGGTGAAGTCGGGGCTGCTGTGTCCGGGGCCGGTGAACCCGGCGGGACGCGGCTCGCCCTGACTGTCCGTCAGTCCTTCCGGTCCGGGGCTGGTGAAGTCGGGGCTGCTGTGTCCGGGCCCGGTGAACCCGGCGGGGCGGCGCGGGCCGCCCTGGTTGTTCGTCAGGCCGCCCGGTCCGGGGCTGGTGAAGTCGGGTGAGGTGTATCGGGGGCCGTCGGGTCGCGGCCGGCCGTCCGCGTCGGTGAGGTGTTCGGGGCCGGGGCTGGTGAAGCGGGGGCCGTCCGGGCGCTTGCGCCCCTGGTCGTCGGTGAGGCCCTCGGGGCCCGGGCCGGTGAAGTCGGGTGAGGTGTAGCGGGGCCCGTCGGGGCGCGGCCGCCCGTCGGGCACGGGGGTGCTGAACCCGGGGCTGGCGTACCCGGCCCGGCTGTAGCCGGGGCTGAGCAGGTCGGGCGGCGCGGTCCGGGCGCGCGGGACACCGGGGGTCGCGGTGTGGTCGGCGAGCAGCCAGGGCAGCAGGGCGCGTTCGCGCAGCGCGGTGTGCCAGGCGGCCCGGGCCTCGGCCAGCGCGGCCTGCCGCTGCGGGTCCGCGCCGGGCGCGCGGGAGCCGTCGCGCCGCGCGGTGAGGACCAGCCCGGTGCCGCCGATCAGCAGCGCGGCGGCGGCGACGGCCAGCGCGAGCAGGCCGGCGGTGACGGTGGAGCGGCCGAGCGCCAGCCCGGGCGCGGCGGCCCGCAGCAGCCAGCCGAGCAGCAGCAGGGCGAGTCCGGCGGAGCCGGCCAGCACCGGGGTCAGCACCGTCAGTACGGGGAACAGCCCGGCGCCGCCCGGCGGCGTGCCGTTCGGGTGTTCGGCCTGCGAGGTGCGCAGCGCCAGGTAGTGGGCGTACTCGGCGGCGGCGGGCGCGGCGACGGTGTCGGCGTCCGCGAGCGCCCGGGTGTGCAGCTGTTCGGCGGTGAGGTGCTCGCCGGGCGCGGCCAGGGCCTGCCGGACGGACGGGTCGCGCAGGGCTTCGTCGAGCAGCCGGGCGAAGTCGGCGCGGTCCTCGGCGAGCAGGCGCGGCGGGTGGCTCATGGGTACCCCGTTCCGCGAGGTGGACGGAAGGTCACTGGCCTCGATGGTAGGGGTGCGCGGGAGCGCGCCGACAGGCTCTTTCCGGAACTTCGGCTCGTTCAGTTCCCTTGCGCCGTCGAGCAGTTGTTCAGTTCAGCGGCAGTTGTGCGACCAGCAGGCGGCCGTCCATGGTGACGCCGCCGTCCATCGCGATGGCCAGTTCGTCGGCGTAGATGTACGGGCCGGGCACGTGCGGGGGGACGCCGTCCTCCGGGTGGTCGCCGGTCAGGTACGGGATCGGGCTGTGGCCGTGCACCACCCGGTAGCCGCCGTACACGGCGAGGAGTTCCTGTGCGGCCATGGTGCCGGCCTGGCCGCGGAACGCGAACCGCTTGGTGAACTTGCGGAAGGCGTCCCACCATTCGTCGATGCCCTCGTCGGCGAGCAGCGCGTGCACGGCGTCGTTGACGTCGGCGATGGTCTCGCCGTACTCCAGGTACGCGGTGGTGTCGGAGTGCAGCAACAGGTGGCCGTCCTCCAGCGCCATCGCGGGCAGCCGGGACAGCCAGCTGATGTGGTGCGGCTGCAGGCGTTCCAGGTCGTGCTGCTGGCCGCCGTTGAGCCGCCAGGCGGCGAGGAACGAGGCGGTGCCGGCGGTGGACTGGACGGCCTCGTCGCCGTAGCGGGCGGCGCCGAGGAAGAGCAGTTCGTGATTGCCCATCAGGGCGCGGCAGTAGCCGCCGGCCGCGGCGGCCTCGGCGGCCAGCTGCATCACCAGGTCGATGACGCCGATGCCGTCGGGGCCGCGGTCGGTGAAGTCGCCGAGGAACCAGACCCGGGAGCGCCCGGCCGACCAGTGGCCGTCGGCGTCGATCAGGCCCTGCTGGTGCAGTGCGGCGAGCAGTTCGTCGAGGTAGCCGTGCACGTCGCCGATGACGAACAGCGGGCCGGGGCCCTCGCCGGGTTCGGGCTGCGGGTACGGGAAGTGCACCTCGACGGGGGGCACCGCCTCGATCGGCGGGCCGAGTTCGATGGTCGGCGGGTCCTCGTGCGCGTAGTGCCCGGGTGCCTGCGGGGCGGCGTCGCCGAACTGCCCGGCGGGGGCCCAGTGCTGCTCCAGGTAGTGGGCGCCGCCGTAGGTGCTGTGGGTGTCCTCGTACTGGTAGCCGGCGGGTTCGGCCGGCTCGAACCAGGAGCCTTGGGGGAGCACGTCGAGGTCCTGGCGGGAGCGGATGCCCGAGTGCGGTTGCTCGGGTTCGCGGAAGAGGTCCTCGGGTGTCATTCGCCCATCATAGGAAGCGCACTCTCCCGCCGTCCTCACCTGGTCGGTATCCGTTTTCCCCGTTGACCCGCCGGGCGACGGGCGGGCCGCCCGGTCTGCCCCGGTCCGGGGCGGTCCGGACCGTCGGCGGGCGCGGGCGGCGCGTGCTCACACCTCGCCCGGCGGGCGGGGCGGACTGACCGTGGTGCGCGGGCTGCGGCGCTGCGAGGAGGCCCGCACGATCAGCTCGGTGGGCATCAGGGTGCCGGGCGGCGGGCCCGTCCCGGCGGTGCGGTAGCGCGGCGGGAACAGCCGACCGGGCACGGATCCCGATCCCGCGCCGACTCCTTCGATCGCGTCGATCAACAGGTTGACCACGGTGGTGCCGATCCGACGGGGCTTCAACGACAGGGTGGTGATCGGCGGTTCGGTGTTGGCGTACACGTCGGACTCCGAGCAGCACACCAGCAGCAGGTCGTCCGGCACCCGCAGGCCGTAGCGGCGGGCGGCGGCCAGCAGGTCGGTGCCGTTGGGGTCGAACAGTCCGTACACCGCGTCGGGGCGGTCCGGGCGGGCCAGCAGCCGGTCGGCGGCGACCGCCCCGGCGGCCGGGTCGTGCGCCGGGTACGCCTCGTACACCGGCTCCTGGCCGATCCGATCGCACCAGGCGAGGTACGCCTCGGTGGACAGCCGGGTGTAGGTGTCGGTGGAGGTGCCGGTGAGCAGGCCGATCCGGCGGGCGCCGGCCTCGCTCAGGTGCTCCAGGATGCCGAGCACCGCGGCCTCGTGGTCGTTGTCCACCCAGGCGGTGACCGGGCAGTTGCCGGGCTTGCCGTCGGAGACCACCGGCACGCCGGACCGGTACAGCTCGGTGACCAGCGGGTCCTGGTCGGGCGGGTCGATCACCACCGTCCCGTCGAGCGCGATGTTGCTCCACACGTCGTGCCGGGAGGACGCGGGCAGCACCACCAGGGCGTAGCCGCGGCCCAGCGCGGCGCTGGTGGCGGCCCGCGCCATCTCCGCGAAGTAGGCGAACTCGGTGAAGGTGAACGGCTCTTCGCCGTAGGTGGTGACGGTCAGTCCGATCAGGCCGGACCGGCCGGTGCGCAAGGTCCGGGCGGCGGCGGAGGGCCGGTAACCCAGGCGCTCGGCGACCTCGCGGACCCGGCTGCGGGTCTCGTCGGGGAGCCGGCCCTTTCCGTTGAGGGCGTCCGAGACCGTGGTGATGGAGACTCCGGCGGCCGCCGCGACGTCCCGGATGCCTGCCCGTTCCAGGCGCCGTGAGGCGGTGGCTCGGCGACCGTTCTGATTGGCTGCTGCTGTCATGGCGGACCGATCGTATGGCGCATCGCGGCGTTCTGTGACCGGATCGCTACCGGCCGTCAAAGAACCGTTTCTCCAAGGCCATTCCCGGGGTGCACCCTTCGACAGCTGCGGTTTTGCGGCTCCAATACCTCTGACATGTGCCAAAGGAACCCGGCAGAATGGCTGATCTGCACCCGTAACCCGGACGAGCATCTCACCCGCACGGGTGAGGAGCGGTCGGTATCGTTCACGGCACCCGACCGGGGAGCGACCGGTACCACCGCCCGAAGAGAAACGGAGAACCCCGTGGTTCAGCGTGAGCAGGGCCCCCGGCTGCGGCCGAGCCTGGACGACATCCCCAGCTACAAGCCCGGGAAGCCCGCCGGCGCGGACTCCTACAAGCTCTCCTCCAACGAGAACCCCTACCCGCCGCTGCCCGGCGTCCTGGAGGCCGCGGTCGCCGCCGCCGGCTCCTTCAACCGCTACCCGGACATGGGCGTCGGCGCGCTCACCGCCGAACTCGCCCAGCGCTTCGGCGTCCCCGCCGAGCACATCGCCACCGGCACCGGCTCGGTCGGCGTCGCCCAGTCCCTGGTGCTCGCCACCGCCGGCGAGGGCGACGAAGTCATGTTCGCCTGGCGCTCGTTCGAGGCCTACCCGATCATCACCCAGATCGCCGGCGCCACCCCGGTGCCCGTCCCGCTCACCGCCGACGAGGCCCACGACCTCGACGCGATGCTCGCCGCGATCACCGACCGGACCAGGCTGATCTTCGTCTGCAACCCCAACAACCCGACCGGCGCCGCCCTGCACCGCGAGGAACTGGTCCGCTTCCTGGACGCCGTGCCCGCGCACATCCTGGTCGTCCTCGACGAGGCCTACCGCGAGTTCATCCGCGACGAGGACGTCCCCGACGGCATCGAGCTGTACCGCGACCGCCCCAACGTCTGCGTGCTGCGCACCTTCTCCAAGGCCTACGGCCTGGCCGGCCTGCGGGTCGGCTTCGCCATCGGCCACGAGCAGGTCGCCGGCGCGCTGCGCAAGACCGCCGTCCCGTTCGGCGTCAGCCAGCTCGCCCAGGACGCCGCCGTCGCCTCGCTGCGCGCCGAGGACGCCCTGCTGGAGCGGGTCGAGGCGCTGGTCGCCGAGCGCGTCCGGGTGACCGCCGCGCTGCGCGAGCAGGGCTGGACGGTCCTCCCCTCGCAGGCCAACTTCGTCTGGCTGCGCCTCGGCGAGCGCACCCTCGACTTCGCCGCCGCCTGCGCCGAGGCCGGCGTGGTGGTCCGCCCGTTCCCCGGCGAGGGCGTGCGCGTCTCGATCGGCGAGGTCCAGGGCAACGACCTGTTCCTGGGCGCCGCGGAGGCGTTCCGCAAGGAGATCTGACGCAGTATCAACAGTCGGGGCGGGCAGCACGGTTGTCCGCCCCGTCGGCATGACCGGCCCGGTGCCGGCCCCGGGTGAACCGGGGACGGGACTTCGCTGGGAGCTTTCCGGGAGTCCGGTCAAGAGCTGGTGCTCCGCCGGGCATCCGACGGCCAACGGCCGGGTGATTCGTGACGATTCGTCCGGATCGCTGCTCCCAGCGGGCGCCCAGCAAGCGCACAGGGCGGCGAAAGAGCCCAGGGCGATGCTTCGGTGCCATGAAGGTGCTTCCGCGACGGCGTGGTGCCGTCCTCGTCAACTCCGCGCTCGGCGTGGCCCTGCTGGGCGGGGCCGCGCTGGCGTACACCACCCTGGACGGCGGGACGGGCAGGGCCGCCACCGGCTCCAAGGTCCGGACCGCGACGGTCGCCAAGGGCGCGGTCCAGGCCACCGTGTCCGGATCGGGCACGCTGTTCTCGCCCTCCGACGCCGGCCAGGACTTCACCACCGGCGGCAGGCTGACGGCGGTGAAGGTCGCGGTCGGCGACACGGTGAAGAAGGGCCAGGTGCTCGCCACCGTCGACACCACCACCGCCCAGCAGCAGGTCGACCAGGCACAGTCCGCGCTGACTGCGGCGCAGGCCAACCTGACCAAGGCCGAGGCGGGCGAGACGGTCACCACCACCGTCCCCGGCACCGGCTCGTCCGGCTCGGGCGCCGGCGGTTCCTCGGGCCGCGGCGGTTCCGGCACGGCCGCCGCCACCCCGCAGCCGACCACCACGACCACCGTGAAGATCGACCAGGCGCAGGTCGCGCAGGCCCAGCAGCAGGTCGACAACGCGCAGAACGCGCTGACCAACGCCAAGGCCGCGCTGTCCGGCACCACGCTCACCGCCACCACCGACGGCACCGTCGCCTCGGTCTCCGGCAAGGTCGGCGACACCGTCTCCGCCGGCGGCTCCGGATCCTCCTCCGGCGGCACCTCCACCGGAACCAAGTCCGGTACCGGCAACGCCAGTTCGAGCACCACCCCGACCGGCTTCATCGTGCTGACCAACCCCTCCGGGATGGAGGTCACCGCGAACTTCTCCGAACTGGACTCGCTGAAGCTGAAGAAGGGCCAGAGCGCGACCGTTACCCTGAACGCGCAGTCCGACACCAGGCTCGACGCCACCGTGCTGTCGGTCAGCCCGCTCCCGTCCAGCTCCACCAACGGCGCCGTGCAGTACGGCGCCACGCTGCGGATCACCGGTGACACCACCGCGCTGCGCACCGGGCTGAGCGCCACCATCTCGGTGGTCACCGGCTCCGCCGAGAACGCCCTGTCGGTGCCCACCGCGGCCCTGCAGGGCACCGGTTCCACCCGCACCGCGACCGTGCTGCACGAGGACGGCTCCACCGAGCGGGTGCAGGTGACGGTCGGCATCGAGGGCGACAGCACCGTGCAGGTCACCGAGGGCCTCACCGAGGGCGAGAAGGTCGAACTGACCGCCACCACCGCAGGCACCGGCAACGGCTTCCCGTCCGGACAGTTCCCCGGCCTGAACGGAGGCGGCTTCGGCGGCGGCGCGGGCGGCCTCGGCGGTGGCGGCGGCCGCAGCGGCGGCGGCAATGGCGGCGGCGGCAACGGCGGCGGGGGTTCGCGCGGATGAGCACCGGCAAGCCCCCGGTGATCCAGGTCCGCCGGGTCCTCAAGTCCTACGGCCACGGCGACGCCGTCGTGCACGCACTGCGCGGCCCGCTCGGCCCGGACGGCGAACCGCTCGGCGTGGACCTGGACGTCGCCGAGGGCGACTACGTGGCGGTGATGGGCTCCTCCGGCTCCGGCAAGTCCACCCTGATGAACATCCTCGGCTGCCTGGACGTCCCCACCGCCGGCCGCTACCTGCTCGACGGCACCGACGTCGGCCACCTCGACGAGGGCCGGCTCGCGCTGGTCCGCAACCGCAGGATCGGCTTCGTGTTCCAGTCCTTCAACCTGGTGCCGCGCACCACCGCCCTCGCCCAGGTCGAACTGCCGCTCGCCTACGCGGGCGTGCGGGCCGCCGAGCGGCGCCGCCGGGCGATGGCCGCGCTCACCCTGGTCGGCCTGGCCGAGCGGGCCGGCCACAAGCCCAACCAGCTCTCCGGCGGCCAGCAGCAGCGCGTCGCGGTGGCCCGCGCCCTGGTCACCGCCCCCGCGATGCTGCTCGCCGACGAGCCCACCGGCAACCTCGACAGCCGCTCCACCGAGGAGGTGCTGGGCATCATCGACGGTCTCAACGCGCGCGGCCGCACCGTGGTGGTGATCACCCACGAGGACGAGGTGGCCCGGCACGCCAAGCGGGTGGTCCGCCTGGTCGACGGCGCGATCGTCTCCGACGTCCGGCAGGCCCCGGTCGACGGCCCGCCGCCGGCCCTGGCCGCGGAGGTGGTCGCGTGATCGCCTGGCAGATGATCCGCTTCGCGGTCGGCGGCCTGGCCGCCAACAAGGTCCGCTCCGCGCTGACCATGCTCGGCGTACTGATCGGCGTCGCCTCGGTGATCCTGCTGCTCGCCGTCGGCAACGGCTCCTCGGTGGCGGTGAAGGAGTCCATCACCTCGCTGGGCACCAACTCGCTGACCGTCTCCGCCGCGGCCTCCCGCGGCTCCGCCACCGCCGCCAGGAAGCTCACCGTGGAGGACGCCAAGGCATTGGCCTCGGCCACCGACAGCCCGGCCATCAAGTCGGTCGCCCCGGTGGTCACCACCAGCGGCACCGCGCTGTACGGGAACATCTCCTACCAGCCCGGCCAGATCGTCGGCAGCTACCCGGCGTACTTCGAGACCGCCAACCAGAAGATCGCCGAAGGCGACTACTTCTCCGCCGACGACGTGCTGAACTCCCGCAAGGTCGCGGTGCTCGGCTCCACCACCGCCAAGGAACTCTTCGCCACCGAGGACCCGATCGGCAAGAGGATCACCATCGGCGGCACCCCGTTCACCGTGACCGGCGTGCTCACCACCAAGGGCTCCACCGGCTTCAACGACCCCGACGACGTGGTGATCGCCCCGCTGCCGACCGTGCAGAACGCGTTCACCGGCTTCGGCTCGGTCAACCAGATCCTGGTACAGGCGTCCTCCGCCGACACCACCACCGAGGCGCAGGCCGACATCACCCGGATCCTGATGGGCACGCACGCCATCAAGGACCCCACCAAGGCCGACTTCCGGATCAGCAACCAGACCTCGCTGCTGAGCGCCCGCGAGTCCACCACCAAGACCTTCACGGTGCTGCTCGGCGCGGTCGCCGCGATCTCGCTGCTGGTCGGCGGCATCGGCATCACCAACATCATGCTGGTCACCGTCACCGAACGGACCCGGGAGATCGGCATCCGCAAGGCGCTCGGCGCGCCCCGCGCGGTCATCCTCGGCCAGTTCCTCGCCGAGTCCACCCTGCTGTCGGTGACCGGCGCCGGCCTCGGCGTGCTCGCCGGGATCGCCGGCTCGCACTTCCCGGTGGTCGGCATCAAACCGGTGGTGATCCCCGAGTCGGTGCTCGGCGCGTTCGCCATCGCCGTCGCCATCGGCCTGTTCTTCGGCAGCTACCCCGCCAACCGGGCCGCCTCGCTGCGCCCCATCGACGCCCTCCGGCACGAGTAGAAGGAGTCCTTTCATGTCGGACGAGCAGGAGCTGCTGGCCACCGCGCCGGACGCCCGCGACATCACCGCCGAGCTGGCCGCCCCGCCGAGCCGCAAGCTCCCCTGGCCCACCCTGGCGCTGGCCGGCGGCCTGATCGCCGTGCTGTCCTTCGCCGGCGGCGTCTGGTACCAGAAGGACAACAGCAGCGGCGGCAACGGCGCCACCCGCGCCTCCAGTGGCCAGTTCCCCGGCGGCGGTCAGCAGAACGGCGGCCGCCGCGGCGGCCAGGGCGGCGGGCAGCTGCCGGGGGGCGGTCAGTTCCCCGGCGGTGGCGGCTTCACCCGCGGCACCGTCAAGTCGGTGGACGGCACCACCGTCTACCTGACCGACGCGGGCGGGAACACCGTGAAGGTCACCACCGGCGACTCCACCAAGGTCACCACCACCAAGGAGGGCAAGGTCGGCGACCTCCAGCCCGGCCAGAGCGTCACCGTGCTGGGCAGCAAGGGCGCCGACGGCTCCTACAACGCCACCCAGCTCACCGAGGGCGGCGCGGGCGGCTTCGGCGGCCGGGGCGGCGGTGGCGGTGGCGCAGGCCAGGGCGGCGGACCCGGTACCGGTTCGAGTACGACCGGATGACCAAACCCCTCTTCATTCACTTGGCGCAGCGTGCCCGGGCTAGGGTCTGTCTGACGACGTTCGATCGGGCGTGCCCGGCGAACCTCGTCCGACCGTCCCGGAAACCGCTCGGGCCGGCCCTTTTCGTCCCGGCCCTGGAGGCGGAGCAAGATCGTGTCTGGCGCAGTGCAGTCGAGCCCGTCCGCGGCGACTCCGGCGGGCGGTGAACCGTTCCTGCTGGTGGTGGACGACGAGCCCAACATCCGCGAGCTGCTGTCGGCCAGCCTGCGCTTCTCCGGCTTCCGGGTGGCCTCCGCCGCCACCGGCCAGGAGGCGCTGGACGCGATCGCCACCGAGCGCCCCGACCTGGTGGTGCTCGACGTGATGCTGCCCGACCTGGACGGCTTCACCGTCGTCCAGCGGCTGCGCGACCAGACCCAGTGGCCGGGCAGCCCCGAACACGTCCCGGTGCTGTTCCTGACCGCGAAGGACGGCACCGGCGACAAGGTCCAGGGCCTGGCCGTCGGCGCCGACGACTACGTCACCAAGCCGTTCAGCCTGGAGGAGCTGATCGCCCGGATCCGGGCGATCCTGCGCCGGGCCGGCGGCCCCGCCGACGACGGCCGCCTGGTGGTGGCCGACCTCACCCTCGACCCGACCGCGCACGAGGTCACCCGTGGCGGCGTCCCGGTCTCGCTCTCCCCCACCGAGTTCAAGCTGCTGCACTACCTGCTGGCCAACGTCGGCCGGGTGGTCTCCAAGGCACAGATCCTCGACCACGTGTGGGCGTACGACTTCGGCGGCGACCTGTCCATCGTCGAGTCGTACATCTCCTACCTGCGCCGCAAGCTCGACTCCGGCCCGGCGCACGGCCCCAAGCTGATCCACACGGTGCGCGGCATCGGCTACGCGCTGCGCCGCCCGCCGAACAGCTGAGATGGCGCGTTTCTCGCTGCGGGTCCGGCTGCTGGTGCTGGCCCTGCTGCTGGTCACCACCGGCCTGGTGGTCAGCGACACCTGGGTGCTCGGCACCGTCCGCGGCCAGCTGGTCGAACGCGCCGACCAGCAACTGGAGCGGTACGCCGAGCCGCTGTCGCGGCGCGCGCCGAGCCGCCAGCAGTCCCCGGCGTCGGTGTTCAGCCCGCAGACGCTGAGCCGCCGCACCGGCCAGGCGCTGCCCAGCGAGTACGTGGTGCGCTACCTGTCCGCGGACGGCACCGTGCTGTCGGTGCTGCGCCAGCCGCTGACCGACTCCGAGCCGGCCCCGCAGCTGCCCGCGCCGACCGCCGCCGCGCTGGCGCACCGGGAGGGCGCCGAGCCGTTCACCGCGAAGGTGCCGCGCGGCAGTGAGTGGCGCTCGCTGGTGCTGCCGTTGCAGCGCACCGTCGCCACCGACTTCGGCTCGCCGCGGTACGTGCAGGTCGCGGTGCCGCTGGACGACGTGCAGTCCACCATCAAGCACCTGCGCACCACCTTCTTCACCATCGGCGGGGCGGTCCTGGTGGGCCTGGCCGGCCTGGGCGCGGTCGCGGTGCGGGCCGGGCTGCGGCCGCTGCGCCAGCTGGAGGCGGGCGCCCAGCGGATAGCCGACGGCGACCTGTCGCACCGGATGCCGGACCTGCCGGCCCGCACCGAGGTGGGCCGGCTGTCCGCGGCGCTGAACCGGATGCTGACGGACATCGAGACGGCGTTCGCCGACCGCGCCGCCTCCGAACGCCGGATGCGCCGCTTCGTCGCCGACGCCTCGCACGAGCTGCGCACCCCGCTGGCGGGCATCCGCGGCTTCGCCGAGCTGCACCGGATGGGCGCGCTGGACGACGTGGACCGGGCGATGGACCGGATCGAGTCGGAGGCGGTGCGCCTCGGCGGCCTGGTGGAGGACCTGCTGATGCTGGCCCGCCTGGACGAGGAACGCCCGCTGAACCTGGCCCCGATGGACCTGCGCACGCTGGCCGCCGACGCCCTGCACGACCTGACCGCGCTGGACCCGGGCCGCCCGGTGGCCCTCACCGGCCCGCACGGCGAGGGCGCCCCGCAGCCCGCGCCGGTGCTCGGCGACGAGGCCCGGCTGCGCCAGGTGGTGAGCAACCTGGTGGGCAACGCGGTCAAGCACACCCCGCCGGGCACCGCGGTGCGGATCGGGGTGGGCCGGGTGGACGGCAGCTGCCTGCTCGAAGTGGCCGACCGGGGGCCGGGGTTGACCGAGGAGCAGGCGGCGCTGGTGTTCGAGCGCTTCTACCGGGCGGACGCTTCCCGGACCCGCCGGGCCGACGGGGGCGGGGGATCGGGCCTGGGGCTGGCGATCGCCTCCGCGCTGGTGTCCGCGCACGGCGGCGAGCTGACCCTGCGCACCGCGCCGGGCGACGGCGCGGCCTTCAGGGTGGCCCTGCCGCATCAGCGCTGAGCTGGGCTGATGTATCGTCAGCCAGGCCGGTGTCAAGTGCCGGTCGGTACAGCGGTGCCGCCCGGCTGCGGCTTGTGACCGGCGGAACCGGCGGCAGATCATTCCATTGTCGGAAAACACCCCCCCCGTGCGAATGCACTGATAAGCATCATGGATACTGCTTTTGTGAACGTGTTCACGTTCACAAGCGGACAAGCTTGGGCAGGTTCGGCGCGGTCGCGTGCTACATGTGCCTTTTTGTCCGGCAGGCACATCCTGTGAGAGAGGGCGCAGTGGACCTAGCAGTCGCTCACGAGACCATCTCGCGATGGCAGTTCGGCATCACCACCGTCTACCACTTCCTCTTCGTCCCGCTGACGATCAGCCTGGCCTCGATCGTGGCCGGTCTGCAGACCGCGTGGGTGCGCACGGGCAAGGAGAAGTACTTCCACGCCACCAAGTTCTGGGGCAAGCTCTTCCTGATCAACATCGCCATGGGCGTGGTCACCGGCATCGTCCAGGAGTTCCAGTTCGGCATGAACTGGTCCGACTACTCCCGCTTCGTCGGCGACGTGTTCGGCGCCCCGCTGGCGATGGAGGCGCTGATCGCCTTCTTCTTCGAGTCCACCTTCATCGGACTGTGGATCTTCGGCTGGGACAAGCTCCCGAAGAAGATCCACCTGGCCTGCATCTGGATGGTCGCGATCGGCACCGTGCTGTCCGCGTACTTCATCCTGGCCGCCAACTCCTGGATGCAGCACCCGGTCGGCTACCGGATCGACCCCGTCACCGGCAAGGCCCAGCTCACCGACATCGTCCGGGTGCTGACCCAGAACACCACCCTGGTGCAGGTCTTCCACACCCTCACCGCCGCCTTCCTCACCGGCGCCGCCTTCGTGGTCGGCATCGCCAGCTACCACCTGTGGCGCGCCAAGCAGGGCAAGCAGCCGGACAAGCGCAAGACCGCCGCGATGCGCACCTCGCTGCGCGTCGGCCTGGTCATCGCCGCGGTGGCCGGCCTCGGCACCGCGATCAGCGGCGACACCCTCGGCAAGGTGATGTTCGAGCAGCAGCCGATGAAGATGGCCGCCGCCGAAGCGCTCTGGGACACCCAGGCCCCCGCCCCGTTCTCGGTGTTCGCCGTCGGCGACGTCTCCAAGGGCCACAACTCGGTCGCCCTGGAGATCCCCGGACTGCTGTCCTTCCTCGCCCACAACGACTTCTCGTCCGAAGTCCCCGGCATCAACGACATCGCCGCCTCCGAGGCCGCCCAGCACGGCGGGCAGCCCACCGACTACATCCCCAGCATCTTCGTCACCTACTGGGGATTCCGGCTGATGATCGGCTTCGGCATGACGTCCTTCGTCGCCGCGCTGATCGGCCTGTGGACCACCCGCCGCAGGTTCTGGCTGGCCCCCGAGCACCGCACCGGCGAGGACGAGCCACCGAAGCTGATGCTCACCAGGAACCGGGAGATGAACGTCTTCTTCACCCGGTGGAGCTGGCGGATCGGCATCCTCACCATGGGCTTCCCGCTGATCGCCAACAGCTTCGGCTGGATCTTCACCGAGATGGGCCGCCAGCCCTGGGTGGTGTTCGGCCTGATGTTCACCCGCGACGCGGTCTCCCCCAACGTCAGCGTCGGCACCCAGGTGCTCGGCCTGACCACGCTGACCGCCCTGTACGCGATCCTCGCCGTGATCGAGGTCAAGCTGCTCGCCAAGTACGCCGCCGCCGGCCCCAACACGGACGAGAAGCCGCCCGCCAAGGACCCGACCCTGCGCGGCCCCTCGGACGAGGACTCCGACCAGCCGCTCACCTTCGCGTACTGAGGACGGATCACATGCACCTGCACGACTTCTGGTTCATCCTGATCGCCGTCCTGTGGATCGGCTACTTCTTCCTGGAGGGCTTCGACTTCGGCATCGGCATCCTCACCCGGCTGCTGGCCCGCAACACCGCCGAACGCCGCGTCCTGATCAACACCATCGGCCCGGTCTGGGACGGCAACGAGGTGTGGCTGCTCACCGCCGGCGGCGCCACCTTCGCCGCCTTCCCCGACTGGTACGCCACCCTGTTCAGCGGCTTCTTCATCCCGCTGCTGATCATCCTGGTCTGCCTGATCGTCCGCGGCGTCTCCTTCGAGTACCGGCACCAGCGCGACAGCGAACGCTGGCAGCGCAACTGGGAACTCGCCATCTTCTGGACCTCCCTGCTGCCCGCCTTCCTGTGGGGCGTCGCCTTCGGCAACATCGTGCACGGCGTCGCGATCGACCAGGACAAGAACTACGTCGGCACCTTCTGGGACCTGCTCAACCCGTACGCGCTGCTCGGCGGCCTCACCACCCTGGTGCTGTTCACCTTCCACGGCGCGGTGTTCGCCGCGCTGAAGACCAGCGGCGAGATCCGGCACCGGGCCCGCGTCCAGGCCACCGTGCTCGGGCTGGTCACCGCGGCGCTCGCGGCGGCCTTCCTGATCTGGACCCAGGTCCACTCCGGCAACGCCTGGAGCCTGGCCGCGCTGATCGTCGCCGTCCTCGCCCTGCTCGGCGCGCTCGGCGCCAACCAGGCGGGCCGCGAGGGCTGGGCGTTCGGCTTCAGCGGCCTGACCATCGTCGCCGCCGTCGGCATGCTGTTCCTGTCGCTGTTCCCCGACGTGATGCCCTCCACCCTCAACGCGGGCTGGTCGCTGACCGTCAGCAACTCCTCCTCCTCGCCCTACACGCTCAAGGTGATGACCGTCGTCGCAGTGATCTTCACCCCGATCGTGCTGCTCTACCAGAGCTGGACGTACTGGGTCTTCCGCCGCCGGATCGGTGTCCAGCACATCCCCGCCGCCGCCCACCACTGACCGCCGTCGCAGGAGCACACCTGATGGAAAGCCAGCAGCGGATGCGTCCGATCGACCCCCGGCTGCTGGCCTACGCCCGCACCACCCGCGCCTTCCTCGCCGGCTCCGTACTGCTCGGCGGGGTGGGCGCGGCCCTGCTGGTCGCCCAGGCCGCGCTGATCGCCGACCTGGTGGTCCGCGCCTTCCAGCACGGCCAGTCCCCACTGTGGGGGCCGCTGCTCGGCCTCGCCGCCGTCACCCTCGGCCGGGCCCTGGTCGCCTGGCTGACCGAACTCACCGCCCACCGCTCGGTCGCCACCGTCAAGTCCACCCTGCGCCGCCGCCTGCTCGACCACGCCACCGCGCTCGGCCCCGGCTACCTGACCGGCCGCCGCACCGGCGACCTCGCCACCCTCGCCACCCGCGGCGTCGACGCCCTCGACGACTACTTCGCCCGCTACCTGCCGCAACTGGCCCTCGCCGTGGTCGTCCCCCTCGTCGTGCTGACCCGGATCCTCGGCGCCGACTGGGAATCCGCCGCGATCATCTGCGTGACACTGCCGCTGATCCCGCTGTTCATGATCCTGATCGGCTACGCCACCCAGGCCCGCACCGACCGCCAGTTCGCCGGTCTGTCCCGGCTCTCCCACCACTTCCTCGACGTGGTCGCCGGACTGCCCACCCTCAAGGTCTTCGGCCGGGCCAAGGCCCAGGCCGCCGCGATCGGCCGGATCACCGAGGACTACCGCCGCGCCACCCTGCGCACCCTGCGCCTCGCCTTCGTCTCCTCCTTCGCGCTGGAACTGCTCTCCACCCTCTCCGTCGCCCTGGTCGCCGTCTCCATCGGCTTCCGGCTGGTGCGCGGCAGCCTCGACCTGGAGACCGGCCTGCTGGTGCTGGTCCTCGCCCCCGAGGTCTACCTGCCGCTGCGCCAGGTCGGCGCGCTCTACCACTCCAGCGCCGAGGGCCTGGCCGCCGCCGGGAAGATCTTCGAGGTGCTGGAGACCCCGCTGCCCCGGGCCGGCCACCGCCCCGCCCCGAACCCCGCCGGCACCGACATCCGGATCGAAGGCCTCACCGTCCGGCACGAAGGCCGCACCCAGGACGCCCTGCACGAGGTCTCACTGGTGGTGCCGGCCGGACGCACCACGGTGCTGACCGGACCCAGCGGCGCCGGCAAGACCACCCTGGTGAGCGCCCTGCTCGGCTTCGTCCGGCCGGACGCCGGACGCATCCTGATCGGCGACCAGCCGCTCGCCGACACCGACCTGGCGAGCTGGCACGCCCAACTCGCCTGGGTCCCGCAACACCCCCACCTGTTCGCCGGCACCGTCGCCGAGAACGTCCGGCTGGCCCGCCCCGCCGCCACCGACACCGAACTCGCCGCCGCCCTCGCCGCCGCCCGGGTCGACTTCGCCGACCCCGGCACCCGGCTCGCCGAGAACGGCCACGGCCTGTCCGCCGGCCAGCGCCAACGCCTCGCACTGGCCCGCGCGCTGCTCGCCGACCGCCCGCTGCTGGTGCTCGACGAACCCACCGCGCACCTCGACCCCGTCACCGAGGCCGCCCTGCTGGAGACCCTCGGCGGGCTCCGCCGCACCGTGCTGCTGATCACCCACCGGCCCGCGCTGATCGCCCTCGCCGACCACCACGAGCGGCTGCCCGGCGCACCCGCGCCCGTCTCCGCGCCGGTCTCGCAGCCCGCTGCCGCCAAGGCCGCGCCCCGGCCCGCGCAGCCGCAGGAGCCGGCGGACGCCGCCGAGCCGTCCTCCCGGATCCCCGGACTGTGGCTCGCCGTGCTGCTCGGCTCGCTCGCCCTCGGCTGCGCCGTCGCCCTGATGGGCACCTCCGGCTGGCTGATCTCCCGGGCCTCGCAGATGCCGCCCGTGCTGTACCTGATGGTGGCCGTCACCTCGGTCCGGGCGTTCGGCATCGGCCGCAGCGTGTTCCGCTACGCCGAGCGGCTGGTCTCGCACGACGCCGTGCTGAAGGCCCTCGGCGGGGTCCGCACCGCCGTCTACCGCCGCCTGGAACAGCTCGCCCCCGCCGGGCTCCCGCAGTTCCGGCGCGGCGACCTGCTGTCCCGGCTGGTCGCCGACGTGGACGCGGTGCAGGACCACCACCTGCGCTGGCGGCTGCCCGCCGCGATCGCCCTCGTGGTGTCGCTGGGTGCCTCCGCCGCCCTCGCCGCCCTCCTGCCGCTGGCCGGCCTGGTGCTCGCCCTCGGCCTGCTGCTCGCCGGGGCCGTCGTCCCCGCGCTGGAGCGCCGGATCTCCGGCCGCACCGAACGCCGGCACGCCCCCGCCAAGGGCGAACTGGCGACCGCCGTACTGGACACCCTGACCGGCACCGCCGAACTGACCGTCGCCGGCGCCCTCCCGGACCGGCTGCGCGCCACCCGCGGCGCCGACGCCGCGCTGACCAGGCTGGCCGGACGCTCCGCCGCCTCCGGCGCGCTCTCGGCGGGCCTGGTCGCCCTGGTGTCCGGCCTGACGGTGGTGGCCGCCGCCGCGGTCGGCGTACGCGGCGTCGCCTCCGGCGCGCTGCCCGGCGTCTGCCTGGCCGTGGTGGTGCTGACGCCGCTCGCCGCGTTCGAGGCCGTCGCCGGGATGCCCACCGCGATGCGGTTCCGCGAACGCGCCAGGGCCTCGCGCGAACGCCTCGCCGAGGTGCTGGCCGCGCCCCTGCCGGTGACCGAACCGGCCGCGCCGAAGACCCTGCCCGCCGAACAACTGCCCATCCGGGTCAGTGACCTGACCACCCGGTGGCCCGGCGCCACCCGCGACGCGCTGCGCGGCGTCGAGCTGGAACTGCGGCCCGGCCGGCGCGTCGTGGTGGTCGGCCCGTCCGGCTCCGGCAAGACCACGCTCGCGCACGTGCTGCTGCGGTTCCTCGAACCGTCCACCGGCTCCGTACGACTCGCCGACGGCCAACCCGACGCCGTGGACACCCGCGACCTGACCGGCGAGGACGTCCGCCGGGTGATCGGCCTGTGCGCGCAGGACGCGCACGTCTTCGACAGCTCCGTGCGGGAGAACCTGCGCCTCGCCCGCCCCGACGCCGACGAGTCGCAGCTGCGCGCCGCACTCGCCCGGGCCCGGCTGCTGGACTGGGTGGACGAACTGCCCGCCGGCCTCGACACCATGGTCGGCGAACACGGCGCCCGGCTCTCCGGCGGCCAGCGCCAGCGCCTCGCCCTGGCCCGCGCGCTGCTCGCCGACTTCCCCGTGCTGATCCTCGACGAGCCCGCCGAACACCTCGACGTGGCCACCGCCGACGCGCTCACCGCCGACCTGCTCGCCGCCACCGAAGGCCGCACCACCCTGCTGATCACCCACCGGCTCGCCGGACTCGACGACAGCGGCGTGGACGAGGTCCTGGTACTGGACGACGGCCGGGTGGTGGAGCGCGGCCGCTGGTCCGCGCTGGCGGCCCGGCCGGGCGGACAGCTGGCCGCGATGCTGGCCCGCGAACGGGACGCCGAGGCCCGCGAGGTGGCCGCCTGACGGGTGCCGGGGTGCCGCCCCGCCCGGAAGCACGGACGAACCCGGACCGATCGGGACCAACAGGCACACTGGTGGCATGGATCAGCCGGCCGCCGAGAACGGCCCACCGCGCATTCCCGAGATCTCCTCGCTCGGGCTGGACACCCTGGTCACCGAGGTCTCGGAGCGGCTGCAGTCCGCCGCCGCGGTGGCCGACCGGATGCAGCGCCTGCTGGAGGCCGTGGTCTCGGTCGGCACCGGCCTCGACCCGCACACCACCCTGCAACGGATCGCCTCCGGCGCCGCCGAACTCGTCGACGCCCGCTACGCCGCGCTCGGCGTGGTGAACCCGCACGGCGGCGGCCTGTCCGACTTCATCCACGTCGGCATCGACGACGACACCGCCGACCGGATCGGCCGGCTCCCCGCCGGGCGCGGCATCCTCGGCGCCCTGATCGACGACCCGCGGCCGCTGCGGCTGACCGACCTGTCCACCGACCCGCGCTCGGTCGGCTTCCCGCCCGACCACCCGTCGATGGTGTCCTTCCTGGGCGTGCCGATCCGGGTCCGCGGCGAAGTGTTCGGCAACCTCTACCTGACCGAGAAACAGGGCGGCGGCTCGTTCACCCCCGAGGACGAACAGGTGGTGCAGGCACTGGCCGCCGCCGCCGGCGTCGCGATCGAGAACTCCCGCCTGTACGAGGAAGGGCGGCGCCGCGAACGCTGGATCACCGCCGCGGCGGCCGTCACCACCTCACTGCTCTCCACCGACGAGGCGCGGATCGCGCTGACCGTCGCCGCCGAACAGGTCCGCGAACTCGCCGAGGGCGCGCTCGGCATGGTCCTGCTGCCGGCCGGCGAGAGCCGGATGCGGGTCGCGTACGCCTCCGGGGAACGGGCCGACTACCTCGCCGGCGAACTGCTCCCCGAACACGGCCTCACCCCGCGTCTGTTGTCCGGCGAGGCCGTCCACCTGGACGACCTGGCAGCCGCCCCCGAAACCGCCTCGGACAGTCAGTTCGACCGTCTGGCACGGGAGTTCGGCCCGTCCATGGCCGTACCGATGGTGTCCTCCGGCCGAGTCCTGGGCGCGCTCTGCGTGTGGCGCGGCGCCGGCGCCGCACCGTTCACCGGCACCGAACGGACCCTCGCCCAGACCTTCGCCTCGCAGGCCGCGCTGGCCCTGCGACTGGCCGAGTACCAGCTCAACCAGCAGCGCCTGGCGGTCTTCCAGGACCGCGACCGGATCGCCCGCGACCTGCACGACCTGGTCATTCAACGGCTGTTCGCCACCGGCATGATGCTGGAGACCGCCGCCCGCCGGGCCGTCGTCCCCGAGGTCAAGGAACGCATCGGGCAGGCCGTCGACGAACTCGACGCCACCATCCAGGAAGTCCGCACCACCATCTACGCCCTCCAGCACGGCGACGCCGACGACGAACCCGACACCCTGCGCACCCGCGTCCTGCGCGAGGGCAGCCAGGCCGCGGCGGCGCTCGGCTTCCGGCCCAGCATCACCTTCACCGGCCCGGTGGAGAGCCTGGTCGGCGAACAGGCCTCCCGCCAACTCCTCGCCGCACTGCGGGAGATGCTCTCCAACACCGCCCGCCACGCCCGCGCCTCCCGGGTCGCCGTCGAACTCGACGCCACCGTCCACCTCGGCCCCGACGGCCGCCCCGTCGCCCCCGATCCCGCCCGCCCCGGCCTGCCCGGCGTCCTCCTCACCGTCACCGACGACGGCGTGGGCATCCCCGACGGCGGCCGCCGCTCCGGCCTGCGCAACCTCACCCGCCGGGCCGAAGCCCTCGGCGGCGACGCCTGGCACGAACCCGGCCCCCACGCCAAGGGCACCCGCGTCCGCTGGACGGCGAGGCTGTGACCAGCTGCTGACTCGGCTTCAGACTGCCCGCACCGCGATGCGCGGGTGACACAGTCGCCGCAGATCGTCGGTGTCGCTGGTCACCACGGTCACGTGGCCGCGCTCCAGATGCGCCGTGGCGGCGAGCATCGCGTCGATCGCGTACTTGTGGCCGTGCAGGCCCTCGGCTGTCAGCAACTTGCTCGCGTCCCGTGCGACCTCCTCGGTGACGGGGCGCACCTTGGTGAGCGAGACGGCGTGGTCGAAGGCGGCCTGCGGCACCTTCGGGTCGCGGGCCTCCACCAGAGTGGCCGCGCTGGTGACCAGCAGCAGATCCAGCGTGCGGGCGGCGTCCAGCCACGTGGTCATGGAGCGGTGCCGCCGGGAGAGCTTGGAGAGCGCCTCGCTGTCGAGCACCAATGTCCCGCTCATGCGGCATCCGAGGAGGCATCCCCGGGGTGCGCGGCATGGTGGGCGCGGATGCTCTCGACCAGGGCCGCGACCTCGGCCTGGTCGACCGGGCCGTGCTCGGCCTCTGCGGCGGCGATGAACTCGTCGATGGCCTCCCGCTGCAACTGCCGCTGGACAGCCTCCTCGATGTAGGAGGACACGCCCTGCTTTCCGGCGCGCGCCCGGATCGCTTCGAGGGTCTCGGCACGCAGGGAGACGCTGGTCACCCGGGTCCGGCCGGGGCGGGAGCCTTCCATGGAAAAAGTGTAGTACTCCATGTGTGAAGGCGGGTGATCGCAGCCGTGCGGTGACGGGCCGTCAGAGCAGGGTTTCGATGACCGCGGCGACGCCGTCCTGGTCGTTGCTCACGGTGTGGCGGGTGACGGAGGCGAGGACCAGGGGGTGGGCGTTGGCGACGGCGTAGGACTGGCCGGCCCAGGCGAGCATTTCGAGGTCGTTGGGCATGTCGCCGAAGGCGATGACCTCGGTGGCGTCGATGCCGTGCTGGGCGCACCAGCGGGCCAGGCTGCTGGCCTTGGTGACGCCGGGGGCGCTGATCTCGACCAGGGGGATGGGGCTGGAGCGGGTGACTTCGGCGATCGGGCCGACGGCGGTGCGGGCGCGGTCGAGGAACTCGTCGGGGGAGAGGTCGGGGTGCTTGCCGAGCAGCTTGAACAGGCCGTCGACCCGGCCGGAGGCGAGGAGTTCGGCGGCCGGGCCGACCGGGTGGTCGTTGTCGGACTCGCCGTGGAAGACGGTGTACTCGGGCTCCCGCGCGAAGCCGTCCGGGAACTCGAACGCGAAGGCGGTGCCGGGCAGTTGGGCGCGCAGCCGCTCGACGGCGGTGAGCGTGTCGGCGCGGCCCAGCGGGCTGGTCTCCAGCAGTTCGCCGCGCCGGACGTCGACCACCGCGCCGCCGTTGGAGCAGATCGCCACGCCGTGGCCGCCGATGTGCGGGCCGAGGTGGCGCATCCAGCGCGGCGGGCGACCGGTGACGAACACCACCTGCACGCCGGCGGCCTCGGCGGCGGCCAGTGCGGCCGCCGTCCGGGGGGAGACCGTCCCGCCGGGGCACAGCAGGGTGCCGTCGAGGTCGGTGGCGATCAGGCGGGGGCGCGGGGAGGCGGTCATCCGTCCATCTTCGCGCACTTGTACGGGAAGTGAACCCGCCCCGGGTGGGGCGGGTCCGGGGTGTCAGGCGGCGGCGTTCAGGGTGAGTGCCGCGGTGTGCAGGGTGCCGCCGGTCTGGAACTGGAGGAACAGCCGCCAGTCGCCGGCCTTCGGCAGTTCGGCGTGGAACGGCAGGGTCGGGCCGCCGCCCTGGGCCGTGACCCCGGTCTCCGGGTGGAGGTGCGCGAACGCCTGGTCACCGGCGTGGAAGGCGGTCAGGTGGGCGTACGTCTCCAGGTAGGGCTCCAGGTCGGTGACCGGCTTGCCGTCCTTGCTGACGGTGACGGTCAGCTCCCCGGCCGCGCCGGCCTTCGGCGTACCGGCCACCGTGATGCTGTAGCCGTCGACGGTGCTGGTGGCGGCGGCCGCGGGCAGCGGCACGGGCGTGGCCTGCCCGGCCACGGTGGCGGTGCGGCTGAGCACCAGTCCGGTGCCCTTGCCGCTGCCCGCGCCGGGGACGAACGAGGCGTACATCCGCCAGTCGCCGGGCTGCAGGGCGGCCAGCGGGGCCGTCCAGGTGCCGTCGGCGGAGCGCGTCGGGTGCAGGTGCTGGAAGCCGGACAGATCGGAGCGGATCGCGTAGAAGTGCATCTCCTTGGTCTGCTCGGGCTGGTACTCGGTCAGCACCTTGCCGTCCGGGCCGGTCACGGTGAACCGGTACTCGTTGCCGGCCAGGCCGCCGTCGAGGCGGTAGCCGCCCTGCTCGGCGGCCGGCCCGTCGGCGCTGTGGGCCATGCCCGGCATGCCCGCCATGCCGTCCGGGCCGTGGCTCATCCCGGGCATGTCGTTGGGCATGTCGTGCCCGGCGGCGGAGCCGCTCGCGGACGGCATGGCGCCGTGATCCATGCCGGACATCGCGTCGCTGCCGCAGGCGGCCAGCGTCAGGGCGAGCGCGGCGGCGGTCGCGGCGGCGGTCGCGGTGGCCAGCAGGGTGCGGCGGGTGGTCGTGGTGGTGCGGGTCATCGGAGTTCGCTCCAAGGTGCGCGCGCACCTGCGGTGCGCGTTCGCGGACAGGACGCGGCGCCCGGCGGCCCCTGACGGGACGGCCGGGTGGCGCCCTCACCTGCGGGCGACGCAGACCCGGGTCAGCAACTCCCGCCCGCTGTCCGGCGGTGACCGGCCGGTCCGGGCCCCGCCCGTCCGGAGTGGTCCGGCGACGGCGGGCGGCTGCGGGTGGCTCCACGGCGCGGCGGCGGACGGGGCGGCCAGCGGCGACCGGTCGCGGGCCTGGGTGGAGACGCAGTCGGTGGAGGTCCGGTCGTGCGCGCCCGGCGCACCCGCGGCGATCCGGCCGCCCCCTTCACCGGCGTGCGCCCCCGGGTGGGTCATCACCGCGGCACCCTCGGCCCGGTGGCAGCCCGCGGCGCTCGCCGGGCTTCCGTGCATCAGGAACAGCCCGAGCAGCAGGGCGCACAGCACCGCCCACCGGGCGACCGTCCGCCCGGCGGGGTCCGTCGCCCGCCCAGTGCGCTCCATCCCCGCCACGATACCCCCTCCCCGTATCGAGCCCAGGTTCCGCGCGGAGGGCCTCCGGTCCTTTCCGGCGAGGCGTCGGATCCCCTGTCGGGCAGAGCCGGTACGGATGCGATCGGCCGTTGCCGTCCGGTGACGAATCGGCGATTCGCAGCGGACATCCGCTCGACAGAATTCTCTTAACGGCGCTCGCCCGACAGGGGAGACGAACAAGGGCAACCGCCGCATCCACCACTCACCGTCATCAGTTCCTGGGGGGAACTTCCGATGTCCGTCCGCACCCGCCGCACCCGGCTCGCCGTCCTCGCCGCCACCGCCGTCCTCGGCGCCACCATTCCCGTCCTCGGCGGGGCGACCACCGCCTGGGCCTGCGGCGACGACCAGCCGGCTGCCGCCGCGCCCGCCTCCGCCCCGGCCGCGTCCGCCTCCGCCTCCGCCCCGGCCGCGCCCGCCTCCGCCCCGGCCGCGCCCGCTCCGGCGGCCGCCCCGGCCGCGGACGTGAAGCTGCGCGTCGACTCGATCTGGCGGGATGCCGACACGATCACCGCAGGTGGTGCGCCTGTGCAGATCGGTGTCGAGATCAGCAACGGCGGCACGGAGACCATAGACGGCGTCCAGCCGTTCCCCACCTTCTTCAACGACTCCGGTGACCCGAAGAGCATCCTGCACCCGGAAGACCTCGTGCTGGAGGTCAAGACCGGGGGCGCCTGGAAGACCCTCCCCATGAAGTGGGGCTGCGACCCGACGCTGCGCGGCGACTACTCCTCGCTCGCCACCGACCTGGCGCCCGGCCAGACCGTCAGGTTCGTTTTCCGCCTGTCCGTCACCACCCACTCCAACGAGGCGCAGCAGAAGATCGACGTCAGCGTGGGCGTTCGGGCCGGCCAGGTCGCCCCGATACCCGGCAAGGGGTTTGTCCTGCCGATCGTCCACCCGGCTGCCCCGGCCACCCCGGCGCCCACCGCCACCAGCAAGGCCCCGAGCACCCCGGCCGCGACCCCGTCGGCGCCGACCACCCCGGCGCAGACCCCGGGTGCCAAGGACGCCGCCGGTCCGGCCGTCGTTCCGGCCGCCCTGCTCGGCAGCACCACCCCGAGCCCGGCCTCCGTCCCGGCCGGCACCGGGAACCTCGCGTCCACCGGCGGCGGTTCCAGCAGCACGCCGATGCTGATCGGCGGCACCGCCCTGGTACTGCTCGGTGCCGGCGCCGTCGTGTTCGCCGCCCGCCGCCGGGCCGCCGCCCACCGGGGCTGACCGGTCCCGGATCAACTCCCTCCGCCCCGACGCCGATTCCGGTGCTCGGGGTGGAGTGCTGCCTGGCGTTCCGGTTCGCGTGTTCGAACCGGGCCGCCTAGAGTTCCGCCGACAGGCAAGCGGACGGATCGGGGAGAACGTGGCGGGCAGGCGGGCGGCGGGTAGTGCGGGCGCGACCAGAGAACCGGCGGCCGGGGGAGCGGAAGCGGCGTACTGGCGGGCGATGGCGGAGGCGGACGCACGGGAGGCCAGCCGCAAGCGGACCCTCGGCATCACCGCCCTGGCCACCGGCCTGGTGACGGTCGGCGCGATGGTCGCCGTCGCCGTGATCGTCACCGACCGCGCCGACGATCCGTCAACGCCCAAGACCGCCAAGGCCGGTGTCGCCGCGTCCGCCGAAGCCAAGCCCTCCGCGAAGGCCCCCGCCGGCCAGGGCGGCCAGGGTGGCTCCGCCCCAGACACTGCCGCTTCGGTGCCCGGGCTGAAGCTCGGCAGCGCCGCGAAGGTCGGCGCTGCCGACGGCCGCGACGGCAAGGCGCTGCAACTGACCGGCAGCGGCGACGGCTACGCCGAGGCCGCCGACGCCACCGTGGACACCACCAAGGACTTCACCGTCTCCGCCGTGGTCCGCAACGACGCCGCGAGCGCGTCGAAGGCGGCGCTGTCGCAGAACGGCGAGCAGTTCTTCTCCTTCTACCTGGGCCGCGAGGACTCCGGGAGCAACAAGAACCGCTGGGTCTTCAAGGTGCAGACCGCCAACGAGGCCGGCAAGAGCGCGCTGGCGGTGTCCACCGCGACCGCCGCCACCGGCCAGTGGACCACCCTGACCGGCGTCTACAACGCCAAGGCCAAGAGCATCTCGCTGTACGTGGACGGCACCCTCGCCCAGACCACCGCCGCGCCGTCCATCGTCCACGGCACCGGCCCGCTGGAACTCGGCCGGGCCCGCTCCAAGTCGCAGTGGGCGGACGCCTGGAACGGCTCGATCACCGGCGTCCAGGTCTGGAAGAAGGCGCTGACGGCTGAGCAGGTCTCCAAGGCCGCCACCGGCAAGGCCACCGAGGCCCCGGCCGCGAGCCTGCTCGGCTCCTGACCGTCTCCGGGCACGAGGGAGGGGGCCGGCGGGACACCCGCCGGCCCCCTCCTTTCGTTGCTCAGCCCAGGCCGTTGACCTTCTTGTACTCCAGCGCGTACGCCAGCTTTCCCGGCTTGGCGTCCGAGTACGGCTTGCCCAGCTTGTCGAACTCGCCCTTGTCGGCGGCCTTTCCGGCGTTCCACTGGCTCAGCGCGCCCAGGTCGGCGGCGGTGAAGCCACTGCCGATCACGGTGTTCTTCGTCAGTGCGGCCATTGTCCGGGTGGTGCTCTTCACGGCGGCCAGGTAGCTGGTCAGGTCCGAGCGGTTCCAGCCGGACAGGTCGACCGGCGCGGTGTCCCGGATCCAGCTGCCCCAGTAGAACTCCTGGAACGGCACCGAGTTCTGGGTGTAGCCGATGTCGCGGCCGAAGTAGAGCAGGCTGCGGTACCTGTCGTCCTGGAAGTTGGCCAGCCCGACCGAGGTGGGCAGCTTGTTGATCTTCACCGGGTTGCCCTGCGGGTCGCTCAGGTACACCCACTTGTTGGCCTGCATCTGCGCCCAGAAGTCCTTCTGGGTCAGCGTGCTCAGGTTCGCCAGCACCTTCAGACGCACGTGCAGGTTCGCGCCGCCGTCCGGGGTCTCGTAGAACGAGGTCAGCGTGTGATGACCGTCCGTCAGGAACGGCTCGCCGCCCGGGCCGATCACCACCGTCTTCATCGCGGCCTCGCTGTCCGCGGTCTCCCTGCCGACCGGCAGCGCGCAGGTGAACGAGGACGGGTCGTCCAGCCGCGCGTTCGACTGCACGGCGGCCGCCTCGATCCGGCCGTCCGCCTCGCACCAGTCGCTGAACTTCTTGTTGATCGCGTCCTTGCCGAGCGTGTACCGGCCGAGCTTGTAGTACACCTCGTCGTAGCCGAGCGACGGCTGGGTCGGGTGCACGTCCCCGATCCGCACGTCCAACAGCTCCCCGGGCCTCGCGCACAAGTAGCCGGCGAACGGCGTGTGTCGGTTGTCGTGCCCGCAGAACGACGGACGCTGCCCCGGCGCACCGGGCGCGGCCACCGCGCCCGGCGCCGTCGCGGCGACACTGACCAGGGCCGCACCGACCGCCAACAGCGGTACCGCGGAAGGGACTCGGAATCGCATGACACTCCCTGCGAGCATGGCTGGATGTGCCCGAGAGCGTCCCAGCGGACGGCCAACACCCGGCATCACCGCCATGGCCTCCCGGAGAACGCGGGTGAACGATCCCTGGCCCGGACGCCGGGGGCCCCGGGCCGAGGCCGACCTGGGACGCGCACGCCGCCGGCCCGCGCAGCAGCCATTGGAAGGCCACGTCAGCCGTCTGCGGATGCGCGGAGTTCGTGGTTACCGAAGGACGCAACGGCTGAGCGCCGCCGGCTGTCTGTCGATGCCCCTGCGGCCGTCGACAGACAGCCGGTTCTCGCCCTGATGTCAGTGGTTCTGTGAGTCGGCCGGCCAGAATTTCGGTGGCACGCTGGCAGGATCCACGATCCGCAAGCGGCTCTGCTGGGACGGGTCGACCGCATTCAGCGAGATCAGGCGCTGGCCGTCTGCCTGGTCCAGTTCAGCCAAGGCACGGGGCAGGCCGGCACACACTGTGGCGATGGCAGCACCGAGACCCACCAGTCCACCGTGCTTGTGGTTCTGGCGAAACTCGATGCGATGCAGGCCCGACTCGGCGATGGCGACGACCTCGAGTGGGCGGCTCAGTTGCTTCGTGTCATTCGTGACAACGACCTGAAAGCCATCCGCTGCCGCGCGTGCGTAGAGGTCGATGTCTCTGGTCCCCGCCCAACCACTGAGGTCAGCCACATGCTCGACGACGTGCTGCTTCAGGAGCAACCGCACGATCCGTGCCATGGGGAGCGGCACGTTCTCGTCCAGTAGAAGCTTCAAGACGCTGCCTGCCGGATCTCCACTCCCTCGTAACTGTCGACGTAGTCGGCGAAGTCCGCTGCGTCACGCGCTGCCTCTGCTGTGACGCCGGGGTAGTAGTCGCCGATCTGCTCCGGTGGTACGCCGTCCCGTAGGAGCGCGGCAACCTCTGTCGCCGGGATACGTGTCCCCTCGACGACCGGCTCGCCGCCGCGCACGGCAGGGTCGATGGACACGTGAGGCCGGGGTTCGAGGAGATCCGGGATTCGCCGCCCCCCCCGGTAGAACGGCGCGAGCACGTCCACCATGTCGTGGATCACGACATTGCCCTTGCCCCGTACGAGGTCCACCGCGTGGTCCGGGTCTGCCAGGTAGATCGTGTCCCCGCCCGCGACCAGTCGGTAGGCCGAGAGATGCTGCCGTTCGTCGAGGCCCTCGCGCAACGTGCTCAGTGCCCGTCTGATCTTCTGGAGAGACGCCTCCTCGCGGAGACGGACACAGGCGCGGAGAGCAACCACATCGCGAAAGGAGTAGAGGACCGGACGAGATGCCGAGATCTCCGGCACCAGGACAGCTCCGCGCTCGCCGGTGGCCCGCCGCCAGTGGGACAGCTGCCGCAGAGTCGCACCGGACAACGCGGCAGCCAGCTTGGGCTCGTACGACATGCGACACCTCCTTGACTTCGGGCGACGACTCGACGCTACTCCATCGTCCCGTGCAGGTATCAGGCCTGCCGACGTTTCACCCGGACGGGGTGACCGGGGAGGGACGTTGCGGTCAGCTGTGCTTCCGTCCGCCGGTGTCGGCGGCGAGCCCACGGAAGTGCTCGCCGGTCACGAGTACGGCTGCTCGGGGAATCTGTGTGGCACAGCGATCTGCGTCGGCACACGAGCACCTCACCCGCGCTGCCTCACCGCACCGAGCTTCGGTCGAACCCTCGCCCACCGGCCCGGGCGACGTAGGGTCGGGGCCATGCGCTTGAGCACCGTGATCCTCCCCATCCACCGGTGGGCCGAAGGACAGAAGATCTGGCAGCGGGCCGAGGAACTCGGCTTCCACGCGGCCTACACGTACGACCACTTGAGCTGGCGGAGCTTTCGGGAGGAGCCCTGGTTCGGGTCGGTGCCGACGTTGACGGCGGCGGCGTGTGCGACGGAGCGGATTCGGCTCGGGACGTTGGTGACGTCGCCGAACTTTCGGCATCCGGTGACGTTGGCGAAGGAACTGATCACGCTGGACGACGTGTCCGATGGGCGGGTGACGCTCGGGATCGGGGCCGGTGGGACGGGGTTCGATGCGACGGCGCTCGGGCAGGAGGCGTGGTCGCCGAAGGAGCGGGCCGAGCGACTCGGTGAATTCGTGCCGCTGCTGGACGAGTTGCTGCGGCAGGACGCGACCACGCGGGAGGGCGCGTACTACTCGGCGGTGGAGGCCCGGAACATTCCCGGCTGTGTGCAGACGCCCCGGGTGCCGTTCTACGTGGCGGCGACGGGGCCGCGCGGCCTGCGGCTGGCGGCGGAGTACGGGCAGGGCTGGGTGACGTACGGCGACCCGAAGGCGCCCGCCGATGTGCCGGTGGAACAGGCGCCCGCGGTGATCGCCGGGCAGATCGCGAAGCTGACCGCTGCGTGCGAGCAACGGGGCCGGGACGTCGGCGAGTTGGAGAAGGTGCTGCTTCAGGGATCGACCGCCGAGCAGCCGCTGCAGTCCGTGGACGCCTTCGTCGACTGGGCGGGAACGTACCGGGAACTGGGAATCACCGAACTGGTGGTGCACTGGCCGGTCCCGGACTCGATCTTCGCGAACGATCTCGACGTCTTCGAGCGGATCGCCACCGACGGTCTGCGGCAGTTGAACTGAACGGACGGCAGGTGAGGGCCCGCCCCGCCCGGTCAGGGGCCGCCGAGGGCGTGGTCGGACGGGAGTCCTAGGCTCGGTCGCAGCCCGGCGCAGGTCCGGGGCGGTGGCCTCTGAAGGGGGTACGGATGAGCGCGGACAACAGAGGTCCTGGGCAGCAGCCCGGCGGGCAGTGGGGCCAGGGACAGCCTCCCGGGCAGGGCCACTGGCCGGGGTACGGGCGGCCCGGCGCGCCCGGCGGCGGGTGGGGGCAGGGCCCCTGGGGGGCCGTGCCGCTCGCACCGAAGCCGGGCGTCATCCCGCTGCGCCCGCTGTCGTTCGGCGAGATGTTCGGCGCGGTGTTCGACACCATCCGCCGTTACTTCAAGGCGCTCTACCTGCCGCTGCTCGCGATAGCCGGCGTCGGCGCGGTGCCGGTGACGGCGGTCTCGCTGTTCTTCGTGGGCGACCTGCGCGACGCGCTCGACCGGATGCCCGACGACGGGGAGGCGGCGACCCGGCAGCAGCTGTGGGACCTGATGAGTCCGATGCTGCTGCTGCTCCTGACGCTCGGACTGGTGCTGCTCGCCCTGTCCGTCGTGGTCGCCCCGCTGGCCACCGTGGTGCTGCGGGCGGCGACGCTCGGCCGTCCGATGACGGCCCGTCAGGCCTGGGCGGAGGCACTGCCCAAGCTGTGGCCGACCGTGCTGTCCCTGGGCGCGGTGTTCCTGCCGATGACCCTGCTGGAGCTGGTGGCGGTGGGCGGCCCGATCGGCCTCGGGGTGCTGACCGACAACCCGCTGCCGATGCTGGCCCTGCTCGTGCTGCTCCCGGCGGTCACGATCGGCGCCGTGTTCGTCTCCATCCGGTTGACGCTGCAGGTGCCGGCGCTGGTGCTGGAGGAGACCACGCCGATCGGCGCGATCCGCCGGGCCTGGCGGCTCAACGCGGGCAACTGGTGGCGCAGCCTGCTGCTGAGCGTCCTGGTGGCGTTCGCCGGCCGGATCGCGGCCAACATCGTGACCGCTCCGCTCGGACTCGTTCTCGGGGCCTTCATGCCGGCCGCCGCGGGCAGTGGCGTCGACTCGCAGCAGGAGGCTGTGGCGCCCAGCAACGGTGCGCTGACCGCGCTGGTGGTGATCGGCGCGCTGGTCGTGCTGCTGTTCACCGCGATGACGGCGCCGCTCACGCCGCTCGCCAACGGGGTGATGTACATCGACCGCCGGATCCGCAAGGAGCGTCTCGACATCGCGCTGGCCGAGGCCGCCGGCATCCGACTGGCCGACCCCGCCGCACCGCCCACGCAGCCCGCACCGCCCGCGCAGGCCGCACCGCCCGCACCGCCCACGCAGTCGGCCCAGCCGGCCCAGCCCGCGCAGACGGCCGGCCAGCCGAGCCCGTCCGCTCCGGCGGCCCCGGCGGAGCCGCCCGCACCGCCCGCGCCGACCGCGCCGGAGGACCGGGCCGAACCGTCCGCCGATGCCCCGTCGGGACCCCCTGCTCCGTCCACGAAGGATGACTTGGGCGCGAGCTGATCCGGGCAGGGTTGCGTTTCGGTCACGGCCTGTCCGATTGGCTCGGGATTGCGCCAAATCGACCTCGCAACCGTGTTGTTGACGACTGCACAGGGCTCCCATAATTCGTGCACCGCATGGTGGCACCGGTGTTCGAGCCGGCCGGGGGGATGGCTCGTGGGTGCCGTGCGGTCGTCCATGCGCACTCTGGGGGGAGACCCTTGTCCGTTTCCGAACCGACCCCTGGTCAGGAGTCGGCCGCCGAGCCCGCCGACCGGCCGGCGGTCACCGAGCCCAACCCCGTCGCCCCGGCCCAGGCCCCGGCCGACCCCGAGCAGCCCGCCGACCCTGAGCAGCCCGCCGAGTTCGCCGAGCCCACGGGGCAGCCCGCCGCAGGCCGCCGCGGCCTGCCCCGGGCGGCCGGCGTGGCGCTGGCCGTGGCGGGCCTGCTCGCGGTGACCGCGACCAGCGCGGCCGTCACCGTCGCGGTCGGCAAGCCCGACCCGGCGAAGCGGGTGGCCGCCGCCCCGGCCGCCACCGCCAGCGCCTCGGCCAGTGCGAGCGCCTCGCCCAGCCCCTCGCCCACCCCGAGCTCCACGCCGAGCGCCGCGCCGCGCCCGTCCAGCACGTTGCAGGGCAGCGTCTCCGGCGGCAAGCACAGTGGCGACCTGCGCTACTTTCTGCTGCCGGTGCCGGACAACGCCGACCCGTACGGTTCGCCGGACGGCGCGATGCTGAGCACGGACGACCTCCAGGCGCAGTACAAGGACAGCGTCGACATCAAGGAGGTGCTGGACTCCTGGGGCTTCAAGGACGCCGCCGGCCGCACCTACCGCCTCCGGGACGGCAAGACCGAGGTGCGCTCGGAACTCAAGCGCTTCGGCCGCGCCGACCGTGCGCAGGGCTTCGCCGACCACTCGGGCTACGGCGACAACTCCTTCGACATCGACGGGGTGTCCAACGCCAAGGGCTACATCTTCAAGCCCAAGGAGCAGGCGTACACCGGTGCGCTGATCGGTATCGGCGTGGTCGGCGACGTGGTCTACGAGATCACCGTCGAGGTGCAGGGCGACCCCGACAAGGCGCTGCTCTTCGACGCCATGAAGCGCGAGCGCGACCGCCTCACCAACGGCTGACGGCCGTCCCGAACTCTCTTTTCAGGAGTACCAGTTGAGCACCGAGTCCACGGGCGCCGCGGAGCCCGGGGCGGCCGCCGCCGTGCCGTCCGAACCCCCGACGGCCACCCCGCCCGCGCCCGGCGACGCACCCACCGGCACCCCGTCCGACGCACCGACCGCCGAGGGCTTCGAGCACGTCGAGGTGCTCGCGGAAGGTGAGGAACCCGCCCGCAAGAAGCGGAAGTTCGGCGTCGGCGCGATGTTCCTGACCGCCGTGGTGGCCGGGCCCGTGATCGGCGGGGTCATCGGCTACGGCATCCAGGCATCCCGCCCGGCGACGCCGCTGCCGGAGCTCGCCGCGGTGAAGCTCAGCTACCCGGCCGAGCGGATCGACGCCAAGGCGCTGGCCGCGGCCGGCCCGCAGCCGCTGAACATCGACGGCGACCTGCGCGACCTGCTGATCAAGCGTCCGGACGGCACCAAGGACGACGAACTGGGCGACGGCGACGGCTGGATGTCCGTCGCGGACGTGGCGGAGACCTACGGCAACAGCGCCTCCCAGTTCACCGACCTGCTGTCCGGTGGATTCCGTCGGCAGGCGAACGTCAGCTGGATCGCCGGCGACGTCAAGTACCGGGTGAACCTGCGGCAGTACCGGCCGGAGGACGTGGTCAAGGTGATGACCGCCCTGACCCCGCGCACTTCCGGCGTGGACCTGTCGCAGGTCCCGGGCAACGAGGACAGCCTGATCATGGTCTCCAAGACGCCCTCCAAGTACGCCCGCAGCAGCGAGGAGTACTACTGGGCCTCGGCCCTGGCCCGGAGGGGCACCGTGCTGATGAGCATCGACGTCTTCGCCAAGAACCCGGTGGACCGCAGCCAGCTGGAGGACATCGCCAAGCGACAGTGGGAGCGTCTCGCGTGACCGACATCGAATCCCCCGAGCCGGCCGCTGCCCCCGCGCAGCCGCCCACCGCCGTCCCGTCCACCGACTCCGCAGTCGTCGAGACCACGGTCGCCAGCTCCACGGTCGCCGACCCCGCAGTCGCCGAGACCACGGTCGCCAGCTCCACGGTCGCCGACTCCGCAGTCGCCGAGACCGCGGGCGCCGAACCGGCCGCTGCCGCAGGCGAGTTCGCCGATCCCGCGGCCGCCCCGGCCGCCAAGCCGCGACGTCTCGCGCTCAAGGCGGCCGCCGCGGTCGTCGCGGCGGCGCTGGTCGGCGTCGGCATCGGCGAGGCGATCATCAAGGTCCACTACAAGGACAGCCCGGCCCCTGCGGCGGCGGCTCCCGCTCCTTCGGAGAGCCAGACCCAGCCGTGGGGCGCGAAGTCCAACGGCAACCACTTCGGCAGCCTGCGCGACCTGCTGCTGCCGGTGCCGTCCAGCTACCGGCTGGGCCCGGACTACAAGTCGATCGGCAACGACAACGAGCTGCGCGACGCGGACCTGGACAAGGCCCTGAAGGAGACCCTCGCCGACGTTCCGGAGAAGTACCGCAAGGACGCCGAGAACGCGCTGTCCTCGCTGCACATCCAGGGCATCGGCGCGCGCAGCCTGGTCACCATGGACAACCGGACCTCGGTGATGCTGGTGCTGAGCCAGTTCAACCAGCAGGCGGTGGCCGCGGAGAACAACTCGTACGGCAAGTGGTACACCGACAACGAGCTGTACCGGCTGGGCCCGGGCGTCGCGGGCCACTCGGAGGCGCACTGTGCGCTGCCGACGCTGAAGGCCGGTGACCAGCTCGACTACCTGCAGTGCTACGCCGGCGTGGGCGACCTGCTGGTGCAGATGGACGTCACCGGGGTCGCGCCCCTCGACCAGAACAAGGTCGTCGACCTGTTCCGTCAGCAACTCGACCGACTGGCCATCCCGGGAGCCACCGCATGAGCACCGACATCACCCCGAACCCCGGCCCGGCCGAACCGTCCGAGCCGATCGTGCCGGTCGCCGAGGCCGCCGGCGAGGGGAACGACGCCGCGGCGCCCGGCCCCTTGGACGCCTTCGTCCCGGCCGGCCACGGCGAGTCTCCCGAGCCGCCGAAGCGCGACCGCAAGCGGCTCTGGCAGGTCGGCGGAGCGCTGCTGCTGACGGTGGTGACCGGGGCGGCCACCGCCGTCGCGGTGACCCTGCCGGAGCGCACCGACCTGCCGGGTCTGGCCACACCGAACGACGGCCGGTACGTGTTCCCGGAACTGACGATGCCTCCGCTTCCGGTGGGCGCCTCGGCCCCGTCCGACTACAAGATCAAGACGCACGCCGCGGACCTGCGGGCGCTGCTGCTGCCGCTGCCCAAGGGCGCCGTCGGCACCGGCCCGTCCGCCGCCCCGAGCGCCTCGGCCTCCCCGAGCGCGAGTGCGAGCGCAAGCGCGTCCGCGGGCGCCTCCGCCTCGGGCAGTGCCTCCGCGAGTGCGCCCGCGAGCCTGCCGCCGGTGGCGGGCCGCTGGATGCCGTGCGACCGGGACATGATGCTGGCCAAGGACGACCAGTACACGCACCTCCTGGTCAGCGACGCCTGCCGGGGCGCGGCCGCACAGGGCTGGACCACCAAGGACGGCACCCGCACCGAGCTGCGGCTGATCCGGTTCGGCTCGGCGGACGAGGCGGGCAACTTCTTCTCGTCCGTCAACCAGACGAACGCGACCACGGACATCAACTCCACGTCCCTGGACGTCACCGGGACCTACAAGGTGGCGCTCGGTCAGGTGAACGTCCGGCTCTCGGACGCGAAGGCCGGCAACGTGCCCACCGGCCGGCTCGGCTGGCTGCAGAACGGCGACGTGGTCACGCTGGTCCAGATGACCAATCCGAACGGCGTCCCGGACCAGGCATTCCGCCAGATCCTGCTGCTGCAGAGCAGCCTGCTGGTCTGAACAACCCCACAACGCAGATGAGTTGACGCACAGTCAACGACGCATCGGCCCGCGGCCCGCCCCCGGAACCCCTAGGGGGCGGGCCCGCAGTGTCATCCCGTGGGCGGACGAAAGCTCAGCTTGTCAGCGCATTCCGCGCCGGGGTGACCGGCATTACGTTGATGACCGTGTCCACAGTCATCAAGACGGACGGCCTCACCAAGAGGTTCCCCCGGGTCACCGCACTCGACCGGCTCACCGTGGAGGTGCAGCCCGGCGTGGTCGGACTGGTCGGAGCGAACGGCGCGGGCAAGTCCACCCTCATCAAGATCCTGCTCGGGCTGTCCCCCGCCACCGAAGGCACCGGCCAGGTGCTCGGCCTGGACATCGCCACCCAGGGCGCGGAGATCCGCGAACGGGTCGGCTACATGCCCGAACACGACTGCCTGCCGCCGGACGTGTCCGCCACCGAGTTCGTCGTCCACATGGCCCGGATGTCCGGCCTGCCGGCCGCCGCCGCCCGCGAGCGCACCGCCGACACGCTGCGCCACGTCGGCCTGTACGAGGAGCGCTACCGCCCGATGGGCGGCTACTCGACCGGCATGAAGCAGCGCGTCAAACTCGCCCAAGCACTCGTCCACGACCCGCAGTTGGTGCTGCTGGACGAGCCCACCAACGGCCTCGACCCGGTCGGCCGGGACGAGATGCTCGGCCTGATCCGCCGCATCCACACCGACTTCGGCATCTCGGTGCTGGTCACCACCCACCTGCTGGGCGAGCTGGAACGCACCTGCGACCACCTGGTGGTGATCGACGGCGGCAAACTGCTGCGGTCCTCCTCCACCGCCTCGTTCACCGAGGCCACCCAGCTGCTCGCGGTCGAGGTCACCGACCACCCCACCGACCGCACCTTCGACGCCGAAGCGGTGCTGCGCGAACGCCTGACCACCGCCGGACTGACCGTGCGCGCCGACAGCGGCCGCATCCTGCTGGTGGAACTCACCGGCGACGAGACCTACGACACCGTCCGCGACACCGTGGACGACCTCGGCCTCGGCCTGATCCGGCTGGAACAGCGCCGCCACCGGGTCGCCGAGATCTTCAGCACCCACTCCGACGGCGACGAGCAGCCCAGCCGGACCGAGACGCATGACGAGCAGGCCGCGGCCGTGCCGGCAGGAGGCGAGCAGGCATGACCACCCCCGCCAACACCCACAGCGGCGTCATCCACGACATCGGCTACCGCCCCTACACCGGACCCCGGTTGGGACGCGGCTACGCCACCCGCTCGCTGTACGTGCAGAGCCTGCGCGCCGCGTTCGGCCTCGGCCGCTCCGGCAAGTCCAAGGTGCTGCCGTTCCTGCTGCTCGGCGGCCTGGTCGCCCCGGCGCTCGCGATGCTCGCCATCGCCACCTTCGCCGGCCTGAAGCAGATGCCGATGGACTACGCCCCGTACCTCGCCAACTTCGGGGTGCTGACGCAGATCTTCCTCGCCGCGCAGGCACCCGTGCTGATGTCCCGCGACCTGCGCCACCACGTCGTGCCGCTGTACTTCTCCCGCCCGGCCAGCCGCGGCGACTACGTGGCCGCCAAGTTCGCCGCCATGTTCAGCGCCCTGCTGATCATCCTGACGCTGCCCCTGCTGGTGCTGTTCGTCGGTTCGATGCTCGCCAAGTTCCCGTTCGGCGACAACCTGGTCCACCTGCTGTACGGCCTGGTCGCCGCCGTCCTGTACGCGATGCTGTACGCCGCGCTCGGCCTGCTGATCGCCGCCCTCACCCCGCGCCGCGGCTTCGGCGTCGCCGCCATCATGGGCACCCTGATGATCACCAGCGCGATCTCGGCGATCATCCGCGGCCTGACCGGCGGCTACGACCCCGTCCCGAAGGAGTCCGCGTACTGGGCCGAACTGATCTCGCCCAGCGGCACCGTCCAGGGCCTGGTCAACAAGATCTTCGACCTCGGCGGCGACGGCCCCGACAAGCTGGTCGCCCCCGGCTCCCTCGGCGTGCTGGTGTTCACCGCCGTCATCGTCCTCCTCACGGCCGGCAGCTACGCGCTGACGCTGCGCCGCTACCGGAACGTCTGAGAGGCAGCCATGGCCGTCATCACCATCGACAAGGTCTCCCGCTGGTTCGGCAACGTGGTCGCCGTCAACGACGTCACCATGAACATCGGACCCGGCATCACCGGCCTCCTGGGCCCCAACGGCGCCGGAAAGTCCACCCTCATCCACATGATGAGCGGCTTCCTCGCCCCCTCCTCCGGCGCGGTCACCCTGGACGGCGCCCCGATCTGGCGCAACCAACAGGTCTACCGGCAGATCGGCCTGGTCCCCGAAAAGGAGTCGATGTACGACTACCTGACGGGCTGGGAGTTCGTCCTCGCCAACGCCGAACTGCACGGCCTCGCCGACCCCGGCGCCGCCGCCAAGCGGGCCATCGCGCTGGTCGAGATGGAATACGCCCAGGACCGGCAGACCGGCACCTACTCCAAGGGCATGAAGCAGCGCGTCAAGATGGCCTCCGCCCTGGTCCACGACCCGGCGGTGCTGCTGCTCGACGAGCCCTTCAACGGCATGGACCCGCGCCAGCGCCTCCAACTGATGGAACTGCTGCGCCGCTTCGGCGCCGACGGGCGCACCGTACTGTTCTCCTCGCACATCCTCGAAGAGGTCGAGCAACTCGCCCGCCACATCGAGGTGGTGGTGGCCGGACGGCACGCCGCCTCCGGCGACTTCCACGAGATCCGCCGCCTGATGACCGACCGCCCGCACCGCTACCTGGTGCACTCCAGCGACGACCGCCGCCTGGCCGCCGCGCTGATCGCGGACGCCTCCACCGCCGGCATCGAACTCGACACCGCGGCCCTGCCCGACGGCGGCTCCGCCGCAGGGGCCCTGCGCATCCAGGCGATCGACTTCCAGCGCTTCACCACCCTGCTGCCCAAGGTCGCCCGCGAGGCCGGCATCCGGCTGTACACCGTCTCCCCGGCCGACGAGTCGCTGGAAAGCGTCTTCTCGTACCTGGTCTCGTCCTGAAGGGCCCCCGATGAACACCACCGTCGCCAGGCTCACCGCGCGCGGACTGTTCGGCCGCCGGCGCATCCTGATCCTGCTGGCCGTCCCGGTCCTGCTGCTGGTCATCGCGGTGATCGCCCGCAACAGCCACCTCGACAAGCTGGAACTCGCGCACAGCATCCTGGGCAACCTCGCCCTCGGCACCCTGGTCCCGATCACCGGACTGATCACCGGCACCGGCGTCATCGCCACCGAGATCGAGGACGGCTCGATCGTCTACCTGCTCGCCAAGCCGCTGCCGCGCTGGAAGATCGTCACCACCAAACTGGCCGTCGCGATCGGCAGCACCTGGCTGCTCGCCACCGTCCCGACCTACCTGGCCGGGCTGCTCCTCTACGGCGGCGCCGACAACGTCGCACTCGGCTACGCCGTCGGCACGCTGGTGTCCGGCACCGCCTACAGCGCGCTGTTCCTGCTGCTCGGTGTGGTCACCCGGCACGCCGTGATCGCCGGCCTCGCCTACGCGCTGATCTGGGAGAGCCTGATCGGCAACTACGTCGAGGGCGCCCGCACCCTGTCCGTCCAGCAGTGGGGCCTGTCGCTGACCAAGGCGATCGCCGCCGACGGCACCGTCACCGCCCCGGTCGCCCTGACCACCGCGGTGTGGCTGCTGATCATCGCCGCCGTCGGCGCCACCGCGCTGGCCTCGGTCAAGCTGGCCGGCCTCACCCTCAACGCCGAGGAGTAGGCCCCGAGGAACGCGAAACGGCGGGGACGGCTGCGTGCCGTCCCCGCCGTTTCGTTGTCCGATTCGCCCGCGCCCGCCGTCAGCCGTCAGATCGTCCGGTCGCGGCCCGCGCCCCAGCCCGCCGCCGCCGCCACCGCGGCCAGCACCAGCATCACGATCAGCGTCGCGTCCCAGCCGCCGGTCAGCTGGTGCAGCGCGCCGCCGCCGACCGGGCCCGCCGCCGCCACCAGGTACCCCACCGCCTGGCTCATCCCGCCGAGCCGCGCCGCACCCAGCACGCTGTCGGTGCGCAGCACGATGAACGCCAGGCCCAGACCCAGCGAGCCGCCCTGCGCCAGACCCAGCACCGCCGCCGAGAACCAGGCCCCCGACACCGGCGCCAGCAGCAGCCAGGTGATGCCGGCCGCGTTCAGCCCGACCATCGCCAGCGCCAGCCCGCGCTGCCTGGTCATCCGGCCCGCCGCCAGCGGCACCAGGAACGCGCTGACCACCTGCACCAGGTTGCTGAACGCGAACACCAGACCGGCCTCGCCGCGCTCCATCCCGTGGTCGGCCAGGATCGTCGGCATCCACGCCACCAGGGTGTACACCAGCAGCGAGGAGATGCCCATGAACGCGCTGATCTGCCACGCCAGCGCGGACTTCCACGGGCTGACGGTGCTGCGCCGCGACGCCGTCGCCGGGGCCACCCGCAGCGGCACGGTGGGCTCCTGACGGGCCTTCAGCACCTGCGGCAGCCAGGCCACCCCGGCGACCAGCGCCAGCACCGACCAGGCGCCCAGCGAGGCCTGCCAGCCACCGCCGAGCGCGTGCTCCAGCGGCACCGACAGCGCGGCCGCCACGGTCGCGCCGACCAGCATGGTGGTCGAGTAGACGCCGGTCATCATGGCCGCCCGCTCCGGGAACTCCCGCTTCACCAGGCCCGGCATCGACACGTTCAGCACCGCGATCGCCACGCCGATCACCACGCAGCCCGCGTACAGCGTCCACACCGAGGGCAGCACCCGCAGCAGCACGCCCGCGCCCAGCGTCAGCACCGCGCCCAGCACCACCCGCTCGGCGCCGAACCGGCGGGTCAGCCGCGGCGTCAGCGGCGCGCCCACGCCCTGGAACAGCACCGGCACCGTGGTGATCAGGCCGCTCGCCGCCGCCGACAGACCGAAGGTGCGCTGGATCTCCGCCACCATCGGCGAGACCGCCGCCAGGCAGGCCCGCATGTTCAGGGCCACCAGCACGATCCCCGTCAACAGCAGGGCGGGATGCGCGAACTTGGAGGTTCGGGTACCGACCTTCGGATCGAGGACGGGCTGCACGGCACGGGTGACCGACATGGCAGGGCTGACTCTCTGTGCGGGTGGAAGAAAGAAGGAGAGCGGGGCGCCGGGTGCGCTCCCGGGCGGGCGGCGGGACGCTACTTGCGCGCGGCGATCTCGGCGAGCAGCTGCTCCACGGCCGCCGTCGGCTCCGCCAGCAGCGCCCGGCAGGCCGCCTCGGCCTGCTCCGGATCACCGCTCTCGATCGCGTCGACCAGCGCCGCGTGGGTGGCGATCGCCACCTCCGGCATCTCGTGGTCGCCGAACGCCGTGCGCATCGACTCCCGCACCGAGGCCCCGAAGTACCGGTACACCTCGGTCAGCGCCGGATTGTGCGCCGCCTCCACCACCGCCGTGTGGAACTCCAGGTCGTGCTCGACGGTGGCCTCCCGGCCGGCCCGCTCCGGGTGCGCGGCCATCACTTCGGCCTCCCGGGCCAGCGCCGCCCGCATCCGGGCCAGGTCGTCCGGGGTGTGCCGCTCGGCGGCCAGCCGGGCCGCCTCGGTCTCCAGTGCGGCCCGCACCTCCAGCACGTCCCGCACCCCCGAGCGCTGCACTCCGCGCAGCACCGACGCCGGGTCGCTGGTCGAGCGGACGAACGTCCCCTCGCCCTGCCGGGAGACCAGCATCCCCGCGTGCACCAGCACCCGGATCGCCTCCCGCACGGTGTTGCGCCCCACCCGCAGCCGCTCGGCGAGCTCGTGCTCGGTCGGGATCCGCGATCCCACCGGCCACGCCCCGCCCGCCAGCTGCTCGCGCAGCTGCTCGATCGCCTCGTCCACCAGCGAACGCCGCCCGGCCGCCTGCAGTCCCTCCACGCGCCGGGCTCCTCTCTCGCTCACTGTTGGATGTCGGTCATCCTACAACTCCTTGCCCGGTCATCCTACAACTGCTCTGGCGTGCGGAAACACTGCGTCTGCGAGCGCCCGCACAAGGGCTGTCGGGGTGCTGAAGTCACATGTCTCACACGGGAGAACGGGAACCCCTGGTGTGAACACGTCGTTCGAGAGCTCGGAGTGGAGACCCGGGCCGTGACTTTCGAAATGATCCCTTTATATGCTCCGCTCTCTAGCTTCATCCGTCAGCCCAGCGGACGGACTGGTTGCTGAGGCGCCCGACGGCCGCCTCCGGTGAAGGGTGTACGTATGGCAGGCCAGAGGGCGGGGGCGTCCGACGCGGACGCCGGCTGGTGGGAGAACGAGCCGCCGCAAGGTGGCACCTACCGGCAGGACGCGCCCCGTCGCGACGACGCACCGTCCCCCGGCGTCCCACGCCGTCGCGCGGCGAGCCACGACGACGCACCAGCTGCCGGCGGCCGCGCCGGAGCCCGCCGCGCCCAGGGCCGCGGCTCGGCAGCCCCCCCGCCGCGCTCCGGGCGCCGCGCCGCCCCCGCCGCCGAACCCGAGCCCGAGACCGAGTCGGCGGGCGGCTCCGGCGGTCGGGCCGGCTCCCGCCGGGCGGGCGCCCAGGGGCGCCGCAAGCCCCGCCGCGCCAAACGGATCATCATCTGGTCGCTGGTTGGCACCAGCCTCGCCGTGGTCGGTACCGGCGGCTACTTCTACTGGCGCCTGAACGGCAACATCTCCGCCTTCGACGGCGAAGGCATCAGCAAGGACCGCCCCGCGGCCGCCGACGCCGACTCCGAGGGCCGCCGCCCGATGAACATCCTGCTGATCGGCTCCGACTCGCGCGACGGCGCCAACAAGGACCTCGGCGGCGGCCAGGACGGCGGCGCCCGCTCCGACACCACGATCCTGCTGCACGTCTACGCGGACCACAAGCACGCCGTCGGTGTCTCGATCCCCCGCGACGCCGCGGTCGACATCCCCAAGTGCCTGCTGCCGAACAAGAACTGGACCAAGCCGCAGACCAACGTCAGGTTCAACGGCGCCTTCTCGGTCGGCGGCACCGAGCAGGGCAACCCGGCCTGCACCCAGAACACCGTGGAGAAGCTCACCGACCTGCGCGTCGACCACACCATCGTGGTCAACTTCGAGGGCTTCGCCTCCATGACCAAGGCCGTCGGCGGCGTCGAGGTCTGCCTGCCCAACCCCATCCACGACTACGACCTCAACCCCAACCTGCCCAAGAAGGGCGGCAAGGAGATCTACCCCAAGGGCGTGCAGAAGGTCGAGGGCCAGGCCGCCCTCGACTACGTCCGACTGCGGCACGGCATAGGCGACGGCTCCGACGTCGGCCGGATGAAACGCCAGCAGGCCTTCCTGGCCTCGCTGATCAAGGCGGTCAAGACCAAGGGCATGAGCCCGACCAACATGCTGCCGCTGGCCGACGCCGCCACCAAGTCGCTCACCGTCGACCCCGACCTGGCCGGCGTCGACAAACTGCTCGACCTGGGGATGTCGCTCAAGGACATCGACCTGCACGACATCAAGTTCATCACCACCCCCTGGCACTACGAGAAGGAACGGATCGGCCTCAACCACCCCGAGGTCGACCAGCTGTGGGCGGCCCTCAAGGCCGACCGCACCCTCGACGGCCAGGACGCCGGCGTCGGCGGCGAGAGCCCCGCACCGAGCGAGTCGGCCGCCCCGTCCAGCAGCGCCCCGGCCGCCCCGCCGGCCAACGGTGCCGGCATCAAGGTCGCCGTCCTCAACGGCAGCGGCGCCGCTGGTCTCGGCAACAAGGCCGCGACCGCCCTGAAGGCCGCCAACTTCACCGTCACCAGCACCGGCAACGCCAGCAACCAGAACCACGCCACCACCGTGGTCCAGTACGGCAGCAGCAGCCAGAAGGCCAACGCACAGGCCGTCGCCTCGCTGTTCCCCGGCGCCACCGTCGAGGCCGGCTCCTCCGCCGGTGTCTCGGTGATCCTCGGCAAGGACTACGCCGCGAGCGCCGGCGGCGGCGGAGGCGCCCAGGGCGGCAACAGCCCCGCCCCCGGACCGCTGCCGAGCAGCGTCACCAACGAGGCCCGCTCCGCGGACGACGACCCCTGCGCCAACGTCAGCTACGGCTGACCCGCCGCAAGGCCCTGCGGGCCCCCACAGGGCCCACAGGCCCCGCAGCGCACGAAAGCGCCACCGGCACCCGGCCGGTGGCGCTTTCGCCGTCTCTCGCGCCGACTACCGCCCGCCGAGGCCGAACACCCGCTCCAGCACCACGGCGACACCGTCCTCGTCGTTGGAGACCGTCACCTCGTCGGCCACCGCCCGCAACTGCTCGTGCGCGTTGCCCATCGCCACCCCGTACGCGGCCCACCGGAACATCGGTATGTCGTTGGGCATGTCGCCGAACGCGATGGTCTCGGCCGCGGTCACACCCAGCCGGCGCGCGGCCAGCGACAGACCCGTCGCCTTGGTCAGACCCAGCGGAAGCAGCTCGACGATGCCGTCCCCGGCCATCACCACACCGACCAGCTGACCGGCCACCGACCAAGCCGCCTCGGCGAGTTGGTCGTCCGTCAACTCCGGGTGCTGGATGTACAGCTTGCTCACCGGCGCGGCCAGCAGCTTCTCCGGCGCGACCTGCCGCACCGGCAGCCCGGTGGCGATCCGCAGCCGGAAACCCGGCCCCGCCACCACCTCGCCGTCCAGCCCGTCCTGACTGGCGGCCACCGCCAGCGGACCCACCTCGGCCTCGATCTTGGCCAGCGCCAGCGCCGCCAGCTGCCGGTCCAGAGTGACCGAGGTGAGCAACTTGTGCGCCCCCGCGTCGTAGACCTGCGCGCCCTGCCCGCACACCGCTATCCCGGTGTAGCCGATCTCGTCCAGCACCGGCTTCGTCCAGCCCGCCGAGCGGCCCGTGACGACGATGTGCTGCGCCCCGAGCGCCGTGACGGCGCCCAGGGCATCGCGGGTACGGGCGGAGACGTTCTCGGCGCCGGTGAGCAGCGTCCCGTCCAGGTCGGTGGCGACCAGCCGGTAGGGCAGGGCGTCGGTGCTCATGCGCGAAGTGCTCCAGGTGCTCCGGGACGACGGGAGGTGACGGGAGGAACGGGCCGGGCCGGACGGGCCGGACGGGAACGTCGGGTGGGCGGCGGCTACTTGGCCGCAGGCTCCAGGACGGCCTTCCCGCCGAGGAACGGCCGCAGCGCCTCGGGCAGCACCACCGAGCCGTCGGCCTGCTGGTGGTTCTCCAGCAGCGCGACGATGACCCGGGGGACGGCCACCAGGGTGCCGTTGAGGGTGGCGAGCGGACGGACGCCGTCCTTGTCGCGCATCCGGATGGAGAGCCGGCGGGCCTGGTACTCGGTGGTGTTGGAGGTCGAGGTGACCTCGCGGTACTTGCCCTGGGTGGGGATCCACGCCTCGATGTCGAACTTGCGGGCGGCGGACGCGCCGAGGTCGCCGGAGGCGACGTCGATCACCCGGTAGGGCAGCTCCAGCGCGTTCAGGAAGTCCTTCTCCCACTGGAGCAGGCGGCGGTGCTCGGCCTCGGCGTCCTCGGGGGTGGTGAAGACGAACATCTCCACCTTCTCGAACTGGTGGACCCGGATGATGCCGCGGGTGTCCTTGCCGTAGGTGCCGGCCTCGCGGCGGAAGCAGGACGAGAAGCCGGCGTAGCGCAGCGGCAGCTTGTCGCCGTCCAGGATCTCGTCCATGTGGTAGGCGGCCAGCGGGACTTCACTGGTGCCGACCAGGTACCGGTCGTCGTCCTCGAGGTAGTAGACGTTCTCGGCGGCCTGGCCGAGGAAGCCGGTGCCGTCCATCGCGGCGGGGCGGACCAGCGCCGGGGTGATCATCGGGGTGAAGCCGGCCGCGGAGGCCTGCGCCATCGCCATGTTGACCAGGGCCAGTTCGAGCAGCGCGCCCGGACCGGTCAGGTAGTACGAGCGGGCACCGGCCACCTTCGCGCCGCGCTCGGTGTCGATCGCGCCGAGCAGCTGGCCGAGTTCGACGTGGTCGCGGGGCTCGAAGCCCTCGGCGGCGAAGTCGCGGGGAGTGCCGATCTCCTCCAGGGTGACGAAGTCCTCCTCGCCGCCGACCGGAGCGGCCGGGTCGATCAGGTTCGCCAGCGAGCGCTGCAGCCGTTCGGCCTCCTCCTTCGCCTCGCTCTGCGCGGCGTCGGCGGCCTTCACCTCGGCTGCCAGCTCCTTGGTGCGGGCCAGCAGGGCGGCCTTCTCCTCGCCCTTGGCGGCGGCGACCTGCTTGCCCAGTTGCTTCTGCTCGGCGCGCAGTTCGTCGAATCGGGTGCCGGCCGCGCGGCGGCGTTCGTCGGCGGAGAGCAGGGCGTCGACCAGGTCGACGTCCTCTCCGCGGGAGCGCTGCGAGGTACGTACGCGGTCCGGGTCGTCACGGAGCAGGCGAAGGTCGATCACGGATCAAGCCTACCGGTGGCCGGTGGTCCGGTTCCGGCCATCGTGAGGCTTGGGTGGGTATGTCGCGCTCTGTCCGGAAATCTGGCATCCTGTGCCCGGCCATCGGCGCAGGGGGGTGTGGGCGGGCACTCCGGGGCTGGGGATAACTCCCGCCGGCCTGTGGATAACCCCGGTGGACAACTCTTTCGAGGGCCGGTTATCCACAGGTGCGCGCTTGGGGCTGTGGACAGGGGAAAACCCATGGTCCGTAGGCTTCCGAACCGGCAATTCCAGGTTTCAAACCTCGATACGGCTTCCCGAGTGAGGGAATTCGCTCGCTCGCACAGGTGATTTGTCGGCGCAGGGGTGACTCTGGTCCGATTAGTCCTCCCTATGCCCCTAGCTGATGATCCGACCAGGCCTGAGGGTGTCTTTACCGGTTTGTCGACTCCGGCCCGCCCTGTGGATAACTTCCCGCTCCTGGGGACAACCGTCCCCTGTGGATGCCGGCCACCGCCCTGTGGATGAACCACGCCGCCCCGGACCCCGCACCGAAGGCCCCCGGAGCGCCGCCGGTGAACACCCGTCGGCCGGGCAGGTGACGTTCGGGCGTGTCGAAAATGAACGGAACGGGGCCCGGCAAGGCCCCGCCCCGGCCGAAATCGCGTTCTTGCGGCGGACGGGGCGTTGTGGGCCTCAGAGTTCGCCGCGGCCGTCCAGGCAGCGCGACAGCCAGTCCGAGGCGTTCGCGAAATCCAGGTCCGAGGTGCCCTGCCGGAGCGGGAAAGCGGTGCCCCGGTCGGCCCGCGGGTACGAGCCGAGAAAACGCACCTGCGGGCACATCCGCTTCAGACCCATCAGCGCCTCGCTGACCCGCCGCTCGCTCAGGTGCCCCTCGCAGTCGATGAGGAAGCAGTAGTTGCCCATGCCCTCGCCGGTCGGCCGGGACTCGATCCGCATCAGGTTGATCCCGCGCACCGCGAACTCCTGCAGCAGCTCCAGCAGCGCACCCGGGTGGTCCTCCGGCAGCCACACCACCATCGAGGTCTTGTCCCAGCCGGTCGCCGAGGACACCCGCCCCGGCCGGCCCACCAGCACGAACCGGGTGGTCGGCGCCGCCGCGTCCTGGATCTCGTCCGACAGCACCTGCAGCCCGTACAGCTCCGCCGCGAACGCCCCCGCCACCGCAGCGTCGTACCGGCCGTCCTGGACCAGCCGGGCACCCTCGGCGTTGGACGCCGCCGACTCCCACTGCGCGTCCGGCAGGTTCGCCGCCAGCCAGTGCCGCACCTGCGGCTGCGCCACCGGGTGCCCGGTGACGGTCTTCACGTCGCCCAGCGCGATGCCCGGGCGGACCAGCAGCGCGAACGAGATCGGCAGCAGCACCTCGCGGTAGATCATCAGCGCGCTGCCGTTGATCAACTCGTCGCTGGTGGTGGTGACCGCGCCGTCCACCGAGTTCTCGATCGCCACCATCGCGCCCGCGGCCTCGCCCGCCCGCACCGCGTCCAGCGCCGCCGACACCGACGCCACCGGCGTCAGCTCCCGCGTCCCCGACTCCGGCAGGGTGCGCAGCGCGGCCTCCGTGAAGGTGCCCGCGGGCCCGAGATAGGTGTAACGGGTCGCCGACATGACCGCCTCCGAACGAACAGCGTGACGCGAACTGCGTGATGCGAACGCGTGATGCGAACTGCGTGGGCCCCACAGGCCTCGGTCTGCCACCTTAGCCACTTCCGCGGCCCCGCCGTGCCGCCGTTCGACAGCCGGGCAGCGGGGTCGAACGACCGTGCGGCCGGGCCGCCGTCCGGACGGCGAACAGCGGGGTCGAACGATCGTGCGCGAGGTCAGCCCTCCAGCAGCGGCTGCCCCACGTACCCGCCCGCCGGTGCGCCCGGCGGCACCGCGAACAGCGCGCCCGCCTCGTGCCGCAGGAACCGCGACAGCCCGTCGCCGCGCGCCAGCCGCTGCTGCACCGGGACGAAGCCGCGCGCCGGGTCGGCCTGGAACGCGGCGAACAGCAGGCCCGCGTCGGGCGAGCCGTCGGCCAGCAGGCCGTCGTGGAACGAGAACCCGCGGCGCAGCATCGCCGCCCCGCCGTTGGAGTCGGGCGCCGCCACCCGGACGTGCGCGTCCGGGGCGATCGCCAGGGTGCCGTCCGGGGCGGTCGCCGACAGGTCGACGGGGGTGCGTTCGCCGGCGTCCGGGCCGCCGGACAGCGGGGCGCCGTCGCTCTTGCGGCGGCCCGCCAGGCGTTCCTGACGGTCCGTCGGCAGCGACTCCCAGTCGTCCAGCAGCATGCGGATCCGGCGCAGCACCGCGTAGCTTCCGCCGGACATCCAGTCGGGGCCGGTGGCGAACACCTTCGCGGCGAAGTCGGCGTCCGCCGGGCGCGGGTTGTTGGTGCCGTCGACCTGGCCCATCAGGTTGCGGCCGGTCATCGGGCGCGCGGTGGCACCGGGCGTGCGGCCGAAGCCGGACATCTGCCAGCGCGGCGCGGCCACCCCCGCCGCCAGCCGGCGCAGCACCCGCAGCGCGTGCACCGCGACCAGCGCGTCGTCCGCGCCGATCTGCACCCACAGGTCGCCGTCGGAGCGCGCCGGGTCGAGCGCGTCCCCGGGGAACGCGGGCAGCGCGGCCAGCGCGGGCGGGCGGCGGTCGGCCAGGCCCAGCTTGTCGAACAGGCTCGCGCCGAAGCCGAAGGTGACGGTCAGCGAATTCGGGCCCGCGTCCAGCGCGATCCCGCTGCCGCCGTCGCCGCCCGGCTCGCCGACGGCCATCCGGGCCGCGGCCGCCGACCAGTCCCGCAGCAGCCCCGCCGCCCGGTCCCGCCCGGCGCCGGGGACCAGATCGAAGGCCAGCCACTCCACCCGGGCCTGCGCGGGCTCCACGATGCCGCCCTGCCGAGGGCCGTGGAACGCCACCCGGGCCTCGCCCGGCCCGGACACCTTCGCACCCCGCGCCGACGCCCGCCCGCCCCACGCCCCGCCGACCGCGCCCACGGCCAGCCCCGCCCCGGCCCCGCCGAGCACGGCCCGCCGGGAGAGTGCCGATATCTCCGTCACTGCCCGACCTTCAGCTGCTGGGTCGCCGTCACCTGATCGATGTCGGACGACCGGATCGTCACCGAAACCACCCACTGCCCGGCCAGCGGCAACTGCGCGGTACCGCTCCAGGAGCCGGTGCCCTCGGACTTGAGGGCGACGGGCAGCGGTCCGAGATCGCGGTCGGGGAGGGTGAACGCGAGCTGCAACTCGGGGACGTCCACCGGCTGCCCGGCAGCGTTGCCGAGCTTGAGCGTGACCTCGTTCGGCCCGGTCCCGACCGGATTGATGGTGACGGTGGCGGTGCCCTTGGCATTCGGGGTCCGGCCGCCGGTGTCGTACGGCAGCTTCAACTCCTGCGTCTTCCCGGGCACCGCGGAAGCCCCCGCCACCGGAGCCCCGCCGCCCGCCCCGGGCTGAGCGGCGATCGCCTCGGCGACCCGCCCGGGCGGGGAGTTGGTGAGCATCGTGGTGACCACCAGAACCAGCGCGGCGACGCTCGTCTCGACCAGCACACTGCGACGCAGCCCCGCCCGCACCGGCGAGCCCTCGGCAGCCCGCCGCCGGTGCGCCTTGGCCAGCACCGCCTGCTGGCGGGCGAGCTGCGCGGCGCGCTCGGGGTCGGCGTCCTCGGCCTTTGCGTCTTCGGCGGCGGTGGCTCCGGCGGGCGTGTCGGCGGGCGTGCCCGCGTTCGCGCCGGGGGTCGCGTTCGTACCTGCACCCTCGTCCGTGTTCGTGCCCGCGTCCGTGCCCGTGCTCGCACCCGCACCCGCGTCTGTGCTCGCACCCGCACCCGCGTCCGACTTCGCCGCGATGGTCTGCGCGGAGATAATCTCCGCAGGGATGATCTCCTCGCCCTGTTCGTTTGTGATCGCATCCGAAACCATCCGCGCAGAGGCAGCGACAGAAACAGTCCCCGCAGCGGCCGTCCCCCCCGGAGCGGCCACCGGAGCGACCGCCGAAGCCGCCGCCGTCCCGTCAGCGCCACGCAACCGCGCGCTCCAGGCCCGCGAGATCCAGGCGACGCCGAGCATCGACGCCACGCAGCCGACCTTGACCAGCAGCAGCCGCCCGTACTCGGTGTCCACCAGCGCGCCCCAGCTGCCCAGGCCGCGCCAGGACTGGTAGAGGCCGGTGCCGGCCAGTACCGCGACCAGCCAGAACGCCAGCTTGGAGAAGCGTCCGACGGCGGCGGCGGGCAGGCCGTGTCGCAGGCCGGTGACCAGCACGGCGAGGCCGCCGAGCCAGCCGGCCATGGCGAGCAGGTGCAGCGCGGCCAGCGGCAGTGCCAGCGGGACCTGGATGCCGACCGAGGAATGGTCGGCGCCGACCCAGGTCGCGGACAGCGCGATGGCCAGGGCGAGCCCGGCCAGTCCCAGTGCGAGCCGGGTGTCGCGCTGCGGGCGCTCGGTGGCGGCCCGCTCCAGCCGGCGCAGCTCCGCCTTCTCCGCCTCCGCCTCCGCCTCCTCGTCCTCCTCCTCGCGCTCGTCCTGGGCGGAGTCCGGTGCGCGGTTCGGCGCCGCCGGCTTCGGTTGCAGCCCCAGCTGGCCGACCAGCAGAGACAGGTAGACACCGGCGGCGGCGAGCAGCAGCAGGCGGGCGGCGAGCGCGGTGCCGATCCGCTCGTCCAGGGTGGCGCGCACCAGCGACAGGTCGAAGGCCTGGCCGAGGCCGGTGCCGCGCTCGTAGGGGCCGCGCAGCATCAGTACGGCGACGGTGGACAGCAGCAGCGCCACCCACCCGGTCATCAGCAGCCGCTGCACGCCGCGGACGGCCGCGCCGCCGGGCCAGACCACGATCACGAACGCGGCGGCGCCGGCCAGCAGCGCGAACGCGCCGTAGGCGACAGTGCGGGCGGTGCCGTAGGCGAAGCCCACCGCGCCGTCGGCCTTGGCGCCCTGGACGGCGGCGGCGTTCACGGTGGTGTCGGAGGGCGCGCCGATGGAGAAGGTGAACGCGCCGCCGATCGGGTGGGAGTCCTCCGAGACGGCCCGCCACGCCACCGTGTAGGTGCCGTTGCCGAGGCCCTGCCGGAGCGTCACCCGGGCGGTGGCGGCCTTGCCGTCCACGTGGTCGGGCTTGCCGTTGTCGACGGCGGTGCCCTTCGGGTCGAGTACCCGCACCGAGTCCGCGGACAGCGACACGCCCTCGCTGAAGCTCAGCGTGACCGCGGCGGGCGCGGTCTGCAGCACCGAGCCCTGCGCGGGGTCGGTGCTCTCCAGGGTGGCGTGCGCGGACGCCGTCGTCGCCCCGCCGAGTACCAGGGCGAGCGCCGCCACCAGCACCGCCAGCAGCGCGCCCAGCCGCCGCCGTTTCGCCACCGTGATCACCTGTGCGCCTCTTCTCGTCACTGCGCTGTCTGCCGCCATCGCCGGGACCATCGCCGGGACCCTAACTTCCCGGACGGTACGTCAGCGGCTTCACCGGAACCTTGACCACGACGGTGCCCGCCTTGGCGAACTCCAGGTCCAGTTCCACCTCGTCGCCGAGGGCCGGCTGCTTCGCCCAGTCCATGATCATCAGGTGGGTGCCGCCCCGGGCCAGATCCAGGGTGCCGTGCGCGGGCACCGCCAGCTCGCCGACCTCCTCCATGGTCTTCTCGGTGGAGCGGTGCATGGTCACCGACCCGGCGCCCGGGCTGCTCACCTTCACCAGCCGGTCCGCGCCGCCGTCGTTGCGCACCGTCAGGTAGCCGGCGCCCATCCCGCCGGGGGTGGCGGGCAGCGGTATGTACGGGTCGGCCACCGACAACTGCGGCGGCGCGGCGGAGGCACTGTCGGAGGACGAGGACTGGCAGGCCACCACCACGGTGCCCGCGGCCAACGCGGTCGCCAGGCCGGCCCCGATCAGCGCGCTGCGCCGGAACGCGCGGCTCACACCGCCACCCCCTTGGCGAGCAGCTCCAGGTCGTGCCGGTAGGTGTCCACCGAGGTGCCGGCCATGTACAGCAGGTGCGCCTTGTCGTCGGTCGGCAGGAACGCCAGCACCTGCGCGCCGTGCGTGGAGGTCACCGTGCCGTTGGCGGCCACCACCGGGTCCTCGATCAGGATGCCCAGCGGCTTGGCGGCGGCCTTCACCTGCGCCAGGTCGCCGGTCAGCCCGATGAAGTCCTTGCCCATCGAGTCCAGCCAGGTCCGCAGCACCTGCGGGGTGTCGCGCTCCGGGTCGGTGGAGACGAACACGATGTCGATCTTCTGCCGCTCCTCCGGCGTCAGCTTGGACATGGCCACCCCGATGTCGCCCATGGTGGTCGGGCAGACGTCCGGGCAGCTGGTGTAGCCGAAGAACAGCAGCACGGTCCGCCCGGCGGTGCGCGCCTTCAGGTCGTACGGCTGCCCGGAGGTGTCGTTCAGCACCAGGTTCGGCTTGTCGAAGTGCTTGCTGAGCGCGGTGCCCTGGTACTGGCTGGTCGAGGCCTGCTTGCTGACCTTCGCCGCCCCGTTGCCCTCCCCGCCGCCCGAGGAGGACGAGGAGCAGGCGGACAGTGCGAGCGAGGCGCCGAGGACGAGGGCGGCGGCCGTCAGGAGCCGGGGCCGGGTGCTGCGGAGGGATGCCAAGGGACTTTCCGTTCCGTACGGGAGAGCGGTGCGGGAGAGCGGTGCGGGAGGGCGGATGCCGGGCGGGCCCGCGGGTGCGGCCCCGCCCGACGGGGGTCAGGACTGCGCGGAGCGGCGGCGCAGCCCGGCCACGCCGAGCGCCGAGCCGATCACGCCGACCACGATGCCGACCACGCCCAGGGTGCGGGCGGTGGAGTCGGAGGACTTCGCGGCGGGCGCGGCGTCCTGCTGGGCGGTGGTGTCCGTCGAGTGGTGGTCACCGGCCGCGGCGTCGGCCTTGGTCAGGCTGAGCACGGGGGCGGGCTTGGCCGGCTCGGGCTGCCCGTCCTTGGTGTCCTCGATCCAGCGGACCACGTCGCCGTTGTCGTAGGTCTGGAGTGCCTTGAAGGTCAGCTTGTCGGTGTCGGTGGGCAGCGCGCCCAGCGAGACCCGGAACTCCTGGAACTGGCCGGGGGCGATCTTGGTGCCCGCGTCGGCAGTCCAGGTGATCTTGGAGATGGCCTCGGTGATCTGCTGGCCGTGCGCCTCCAGCGGCTTGTCGAGCTTCGACTTCTCCAGGCTGGCCGTCCACCCCGGCAGCGGCTGGGTGCGCACCGACGCCAGCGGGTGGTCCAGCGGCAGGTTGATCTCCAGCTTCACGGTGGAGGCGGTGTCGCTCTCGTTCGGCACCCGGAACGCCACGGCCGTGTACCCGCCCTGCTGGGCACTGCCCGGCTGGACGGACACGTGCGCGGAGGCGGGAACGGCGGACGCCAGCAGGGCACCGGTCGCCACCACGAGCGCGCCGGCGGAACGACGGACAGAACGGGCGGAAAGCGAACGCATCAGGGGACTCCTGGGGAGGGAGAGGCCGCGCGAGCACCGCGCGGGCAACGTGGGGAGGGGACTCGACCGGCCCGCTCACGTGGCGGGCGCGGTGCGGCGACGCACGCCCGAGCCCCGGCCCTCCGGGCCCGGCTCAGCGCGCGAACGCCACCGCGGGAGGTCCCCTGCGCAGCACGCAGTGCCGCAGCGCCGCAGCCACCGGCAGCCGCCAGTCCTCCGGCCGCCCGCCCCGGCGCGCCGCCACCGGGCGCGGACCGCCCAGCAGCAGCGCCAGCAGCAGCGTCACCGCCGTCCGCAGCGGTGCCGCCCACTCGCGGGCGGTCAGCGCCGCCGTCCGCACCAGCCGCCACAGTGCGGCCTCGCCACGCCGCAGCCACCAGCCCGCGACCAGCGCCGCCGCCAGGTGGGCCAGCACCATGCCGGGCGCCAGCCCCAGCCAGCCCGCCGCGTGCGGCATCGCCGTCGCGTACGCCTGCGGGTCCAGGCCCGCGGCGCTCACCACCTGGTCCGCCGTGGTGGTCGGCGGGACGACCGTCAGGGCGTCGCCGGGGGTGTCGTTGCACAGCAGCCGGCCTGCCACGGACGCCAGAGCGTCGGGCCCGCCGTTTCCGGCCATCGGCGGATGCGTCATCGCCATGCCGCCGCCCAGGCCGTCGCCGAACCGGTGGAACAGCACGTGCAGACCCAGCTGCCCGGCGCCCAGCGCCGCCGCGATCGACACCAGCGAGCGCTCCCGCCCGCCGAGCAGCGCCGCCGCCGCGCACACGGCGGCGAAACCCACCGCCAGCGTGTCCGGCGCCACCGCGCCACCCGCCCGGGCGTGCCCGAAGGCCGCCACCAGCGTGCACACCAGCGCGAACGGGACCGCGCGCAGCACCCGCAGATCCCAGGCCGCCGCCGAGACCCGCGCCGCGGGCAGGGCGGAGCCCCGGCGGGCGGCGGCGGTCGGGTCAGTCATGGCCGAGCCATCATCTCACCGCCTACAGGCGCTCCCGGGACAGGCCCCGAAACCCGCCGCGAATGGCGAGAACCCGACCGGCGCACGCATCCGCCCACGCGCCGATCGGCACACCCGACAAGGGCAGTCCATCCGCCGAACGGGCGGTACCGGCGAGTGCGGACGGTTCACCGCGCACCGCCGAGGAGATAGCTAGTTGTATGTGGAGCCGCAGCCAGGAGGGATCTCCCGTGGACATCTGGTGGACTCTGCACCTCAAGCGCGACCCGGCCAGCGTGCCGCTCGCCCGCCGCATCCTGCTCGGCGCCATGGACTCCGCCGGAGTCGACCCGCAGGACGCCTTCGACCTCGGCCTCGCCCTCACCGAGGCCTGCGCCAACGCGGTCGAACACGCCGGGCCCGGCCACTTCGGGGACACCTTCCAGGTCACCGCCGCGCTCAGCGGCGACCGCCTGCGGATCGAGGTCACCAACACCAGTCCGGCCCCGGCCGCGCCCGCCGCGTCCCGCCCACGCCGCCGTCCGGCCGACCGGCCTGCCGCCACCGACCGCCCGGCAGCCGACCGTCCCGCCGCCGACCGCCCAGCTGCCGACCGCCCCGCGCCGCGCTGCCGCACCCGCCGGGGCCGCGCTTCCGTTCCCGCCCGGGTGCTGGCCACCCGCAGCCCCGCCGCCGACCGGCCCGCCGCCCCCTACGACACCCACGTCCTGCCCGCGCTGCGCCCGGCCCTGCAGGCCACCGACCCCGGCGTGCTGCCCGACCTGACCGCCGAGTCCGGCCGCGGCCTGTTCCTCATCCACGCCCTCGCGGACCACGTCCAGCTCCGCACCCACCCGCAGCGCGGCGCCACCGTCAGCTTCGACAAGATCCTCACCGCCCCGCTGCTGCGCACCGCGTCCTGACGGCCGCACCGGGCGCACCGGCCGCTCTGCCCGTCCCTCCGGCCCGCGGTCCGAGAGCATGCGGGGCGCGGTGTCGAGAACCGGGCCGCAGCTCCGTCCTCAGGATGATGGGACGAGAACGCCCGAACCGAGAGGAGCCGTCCGCCGTGACGCACATGCTGCAGATGCACTTCAGCCAGTCGGACACCGCCGTTCCCCCGATCCCCTCCTGGGATCCGGCGGCGACCGCCGCGCACATCGCCTTCATGCGCCGTTCGGTGGCCGAGCTCACCGCCAGCGGCGAACTCGTCGAGGCCCAGGGCCTGGCGATGCCCGACACGGCGCGGATCGTCCGGGCCGGCGACGGCGGGGCGTCCGTAGCCGAGGGGCCGTTCCCGGCCGGGAAGGAGTTCCTGTTCGGCTGGTGGATCGTCAACTGCGCGAGCGACGCGCGGGTGCTGGAGATCGCCGCGCTGCTGTCCGCCGCGCCGGGCCACGACGGAAAGCCGATGAACATGCCGATCGAGGTCCGCGAGGTGCTGTCGGAGCCCCCGGCGCAGCCCTGACCGCCTGCGCGAATTGCCGGGTATGTCCGGTCGGCGGACGATGGTGATCATGATGCATCAGATGCGCGCCGAGACCGGCCCCGACGGCGCCACGGACTCCGTGGTCAGCTGGCACATCGTCCGCGACGCGGACCTCACCGCCCTGTGCGGCAAGACGCTCAACAGCGCCGCCCCCGTCCAGGACGCCACCCGCTGGACGCTCGATCCCGACCGCAACTGCCACACCTGTGGGGCGCTGTTCCTCCGCGAGACCCCGTACTTCCCGGACGAGCACACCGACTGAATCACCGGGCACAGACGCCGAACGGCCGGCCCCGGGCGGGACCGGCCGTTCGCGCCGGGGTCTCAGCCGCCGCTCTTGCGGCGGAAGGTGCGCTTGCCGCCGGCCGCGGCGGCGGTGCCGTGGATCTTCGAGTCGCCGCCGGGGCCGCCGCCGGACCCGCGGTTGTTGCCGCCCTTGCGCTGCAGCGCGGCCAGGAACTTGGCCTTCTGGTCGTCCTGGCCGGGTGCCTCGGCGGCGGCGGTGTCGGCGGTGGCGTCGGTGGCGGCCTCCGGCGCGGGCTCGGCTGCCAGGGCGGTGTCGCTGCTCATTTCGGGACCTCCTGGACGGGAGTGGGGTGTGCTGCAGCACACCCTCCCATGCCGACGGGGGCGGCTGTCGGCCGACACCGGAGTCGGTCAGTCCCGGTGTGCCGTGCCGTGGGGGTGCCGCTCGTCGCGGTACTGCAGGCCGCCCATCATGAACAGCAGGGCGAGGATCGGGAAGCCGAACGAGGCGATCACCAGGACGAAGAACTGCCAGACCATGGGACTCTCCTGTCACGAAGCCTTGGCGAGTTGCCATATTTGGTCCAATTATGTCCGAATCGCTGCGCGAGAGGGGCGAGCGGAAGGGTCGAACAGCCCCTGTTCGAAGGACCGGTGGCCGACGCAGACTGTGAGGCATGCGGGTACAGCTGGCAGTCGACGCGCGCCGCCCCGACCGGGCCTGCGAGGACTTCGTGGTGGCCACCCCGGAGGTTCTGGTGCTGCTGGACGGCTCCAGCGCCCCGGACACCCTGGACTCCGGCTGCGGCCACGGCATTCCCTGGTACGTGCGCCGCCTCGGCGCGCACCTGGTGGCCCGGCTCACCGACCACCCCGACCGGGCCGTCGCCGACTGCCTGGCCGACGCCATCGCCGACACCGCCGCCCTGCACGGCGACACCTGCGACCTGGCCAACCCCAACACGCCCGCCGCGATGGTGGTCGCCGCCCGCCTGCGCGGCGACGCCCTGGAGTACCTGGCGCTCGGCGACTCCCTGCTGGTGCTGCACCCCAAGGCCGGCCCGCCCCGGGTGATCGGCGACAACCAGCGCTTCCCCGGCGGCGAGGAACTGCGCCGCCAGGTCTGGTCGACCGTCCCCGGCACCGCCGAACGCGCCGACCTCTACCTGCGGTACGCGATCGCCGTCCGCGCCGCACGCAACTCCGGCCACGGGCCGTGGATCGCCGCCGCCACCCCGGAGGCCGCCCAGCACGCCGAGACCGGCGTGGTCACGCGCGCCGACCTGCACGGGGTGGCCGCCCTGTCGGACGGCGCCTCCCGCTTCACCGAGCGTCTGGGGCTGGGCAGTTGGGCCGACGCCGTCCGACTGCTCGCCGAGGCCGGCCCCGCCGAGCTGATCGCCCAGGTCCGAGCCGCGGAGCGCACCGACGCGGACTGCGTCCGGTGGCCCCGCGGCAAGGCCCACGACGACGCGGCGGCGCTCTACGCCCGCCTGTGACCGGGCAGTTGGAGCTCCGTTACCGGCCGGCCGTCAGGTACACCGCGCGGGCCGCCGACCCGTCCGGCGCGGTGTAGCCGGCGACCACCTCGCCCGGCGCGGGCTCCCCGGCGGGCCGCAGCTCCCGGCGCAGCGTCACCGTCACCTCGCCGGCGACGGCCGCCACCGCCACCGTGTCGTCCACCATGTCGCTCTCGCTCTGCTTCTGCGGCACCGCCCGGCCGTGCAGCAGTTCGGTCAACTCGGCGCGGACCACCGGGTCCTGCTCGCCGTCGTAGAACCAGCGGGTGCCCAGCACCCCGTGCTCGGCGATCCCGATCAGCGCGCCCTCGGGCGCCCCGTCCAGCGGTGCGCCCCGGTACGCCATCGGCACCAGGTAGGCGGCCTGACCGTCCGCCACCACCATCAGCTCGATGCCGACCTCGCCCGCCGGGTCGTCCAGCCGGAATCCGCCGGCCCGCACCAGCGCGCCGCCGCCGGGCCGGTACCAGTCCTGCTTCGGCAGCCAGTCGGCCAGCAGGTCCAACTTGCCCGGGGTCATCGTGGTCTGATGGATCGTCGCCATCGCTGGTCCTCACTTCTCGCGCGGTGTCCTTGCCGGGCCAAGCCTACGAAGGGCGCCCGGCCGGCAGTGAACGCGCTGGACTGCCCCCGGGCTGCCCATTCGGATGAACCCCGGCGCGCAACGCCACTGGTTCGCGGTCGCCCGGTGCTAGAAATTTGCCTGCGCCCGGGTCCGGGCCGAGAAAACCCCATGGCCGCAGGGGAATCGTGCGGCCTTGCGACCAGAACGGAAACGCCTCATGGCCCTCGCTTTCCGCAAGACGCTCGCCATTGCCGCGATGGGGCTCGCCGCCTCCTTCCTGCCGACCGGCGGCGCCGGAGCGGCCGACACCGGCCACGCGACCACGCGCACCCCCGGCACCTACTGCCTCGCCAACGCCTGGGGGACGCCGAACGTCGGCACCAAGCCGTGCGACACCAACGACCAGGGCCAGCACTGGACCGTCTCGGGCGAACAGATCTCCCTCACCAACGCCCGCGGCTACTGTCTGGCCAACAAGTGGGGTGCCCCGGACGTCTCCACCAAGGCGTGCGCCTCGGGCGACCCGGGCCAGTACTGGACCATCTCGGGCCAGCAGATCTCGCTCACCCTCGCCCCCGGCTACTGCCTCGCCAACGCCTGGGGTACCCCGAACATCTCCACCAAGCCGTGCGACGTCAACGACAAGGGCCAGCACTGGGTGGTCTTCAACGACCAGATCAGCCTCGCCCTCACCTGACACGTCGCCACAGCGTTCCTGAGTGAACCAACACGCCGTCCCGCCGGGGCAGTTGCCCACCGGCGGGACGGCGCCTTCCGTGCGTTCGGGCGGTTCAGCGGGTCACAGAGGGGGCGGTGCGTCGCTTCATCGGCTCTCCCCTTCGTTGTGGGAGATCTGGGGTTCCTGCACGGGGTGCTGGTCGGCCTGCCGAATCAGGTCCAGGACCCGGGGCGCGCGGATGAAATCCGCCATCTGCGTGTCCGTCACCGGCGCCGAACTGCCGTTGATGCCGGAGGCGTTGACGAAAATGGCCACATCGCTGCCGCCGAAGTGGAAGGTCGCCGAGGTACCCGTCACCGAGCCGTCGCCCGAGGGCGCCACCCGTACGGTGGCCCGCGTGCCGTCCGGCAGCTGCACCACCTGACACGTTCCCTTCTGTTCCACATCGGCCGGCGGACAGAACTTCTCCCGCGAGCCGTCCGGGGCGGGAGCTACGGAGAACCGGACGAAGTAGGTGCCCTGCGGGGAGATCGCCTGGTAGCCGGACACGTCGTCGGCGACCAGCTGGATCTGGCCGATCTCCGGCGGGAGCAGGTCCTGCAGGACCCCGGCCGTCGCCTGCCGGAACGTCTCGATCCGCTGCCGCTCGGCCTCGCTCGGCGGGGCCGTCGGCGCGGACGGGCCGGCGGTGGGGGAGAACGTGACGGTCGGGAAGACCCGCGGTGGCGCCCCGTCCCCCATCAGGACGGCGGTGGAACCCGTGCCGTCCCCGGTGCCGGGCAGCACGGCCGCCAGCCCCGTCACCGCCAGCGCCGCCGTGCACGCGGCCGCCCCGCCGACCGCCAGCCGCGACCGCAGCCGCCGCCGGCGCCCGTCCCGTACCGCCCGGGCGGTCAACCCGATCGGCTCGACCAGGTCGTCGGTGGCCTGGTCCATCGCCTCTTTGACAAAGAGCGCCTCCGGCGCCTGCTCATGCATGTCGTACTCCCTCACGGTCTCGGTCGGAATTCACGGCGGCGCTCACGCGGGCGTGTACGGGCTCGGCTCGCCGAGCTGTTCGCGGAGCCGGGCCAGCGCACGGGAGCACTGGCTCTTGACGGTGCCGGTACTGCAGCCGAGGAGCTCGGCCACCGTCTCCACGCTCAGGTCCTCCCAGTACCGCAGGACGACCATCGCCCGGGCCCGCGCCGGGAGTTCGGCCAGCGCGGTCAGCAGCGTCACCCGCAGGTCGGTGTCCCCGTCCGGGGACACCTCGGGCGACCCCGCCAGCGCCCCGAGCCGGCGGGCCACCGACCACTTGCGCTGCTCCGCGAGAAAGGTGCGGGTCAGCACGGTGCGGGTGTAGGCGTCGAGGTTCTCCAACCGGGAAGCCCGCCGCCAGTGTGCGAACAGCTTCGCGAGCGTCGCCTGCGCCAGGTCCTCGGCCCGGTGCCGGTTCCCGCACAGCAGGTACGCCGTCCGGTACAGCCGTCTCCCGCGCGTCGCCGCGTACTCCTCGAACCCCAATTCGTCCGGTCCGCGCATCCACCCCTCCTGGTTCGCGTCTCTCACCCGTCCTCAATGCGCGAGTGCGGAGAAAGGTTGAGCCCGAATTTCCCGCCGGACACGAAAAGCCCGCGCACCCCCTCCGAGGACGGGGTGCGCGGGCTTGGGGAGTTGGCGGGGGGGGGTCAGTGCTCGTCGGCGGGGATGGTGCCGAGGCGGCCGGCCTGGAAGTCCTCCATGGCCTGCTGGAGTTCGCGGTGGCTGTTCATGACGAACGGGCCGTACCAGGCGACGGGCTCGCGGATCGGGAGGCCGCCGAGGAGGACGAACTCGAAGCTGGAGGAGCGGGAGTCCTGCTTCTCGTCGGCGCGGATGGTGAGGGTGTCGCCGTCGCCGAAGACCACGGCCTGGCCCATGTGGAAGGGGCGCTGCTCGGTGCCGGCGGAGCCGCTGCCGGCCAGGCCGTAGGCGAGGGCGTTGAAGTCGGAGCGCCAGGGGAGGGTGAGCTGGGCGCCGGGGGTGAGCGAGACGTGGATCATGGTGATCGGGGTGTGGGTGGCGCCCGGGCCCTGGTGGCCGTCGATCTCGCCGGCGATCAGGCGGACCAGCGCGCCGCCGTCCTCGGAGGTGAGGAGCTTGACGCTGCCGCTGCGGATGTCCTGGTACTTCGGGGTGATCATCTTGTCGGAGGCGGGCAGGTTGACCCACAGCTGGAGGCCGTGGAACAGGCCGCCGGACATGACCAGGGACTCGGGCGGGGTCTCGATGTGGAGCAGGCCGGAGCCGGCCGTCATCCACTGGGTGTCGCCGTCGGTGATGACACCGCCGCCGCCGTGCGAGTCACGGTGGATGAAGGTGCCGTCGATGATGTAGGTGACGGTCTCGAAGCCGCGGTGCGGGTGCCAGGGGGTTCCCTTGGGCTCGCCGGCCTCGTAGTCCACCTCGCCCATCTGGTCCATCATGATGAACGGGTCGAGGAACTTGGTGTTGATCTTCGCGAAGGCGCGGCGGACGGGGAAGCCCTCGCCCTCGTAGCCCTCGGGGGCGGTGGCCACGGTGAGGACCGGCCGGGCGGTGCTGTGCACCGGGTCGGGCGTGGTCACGCGCGGCAGGGTCAGCGGGTTCTCGACGGTCACGGCGGGCATGTCGGCCTCCTTCGGCGGGTCTGTGGCCTACGTCCACCACAGTAGTTCAACTCTCAACCACTCGCAAGGTTGAACGTTGAACTACGTGGACGTATTCCGGCCCGGGGAGGGGCGGGAGGGAAGGTCAGCCGTACATCCGGCGCATGGTGAAGTCGACCATCTGCTCGACCGCGCGGGCGTCGAACACCATCCGGTGCTCGCCCTCCATGTCCAGGGCGAAGCCGTAGCCGGTGGGCAGCAGGTCGAGCACCTCGGCGCCGGTCACCGAGAAGTGCTTGGAGTCCTTGCCGGCGTACCGCTTCAGCTCCTTGAGCGAGCTGAACATCGGGATCACCGGCGTCGGGGTGTTGTGCAGCGCGAGGAAGCCGGGGCGGTCGCCGCGCGGGCAGTACACCTTCGAGGTGATGAAGATGGCCTGGAAGTCCTCCACCGGCATCGCCCCCGTGGTGAAGGCGCGCACCGCGTCCGCCAGTGAGGGCGGCGAGGGTTCGGGGTAGAGCGACTGCTGGGCGGCCTGCGGGTCGCCGTACCCGGCGCCGGGCATGCCGGACATCCCCTGCTGCATCTGCTGCTGATAGGGATCCTGGTAGGCGCTCTGCTCGTAGCCGTACACGGGACAAGGCTATCGGGCCGGGCCCCGCTTGGGGGCGGGTGATCCGCACAATCCGGCGGCGGGCCGCATTGTGGGACGTGACCACGTTCATAGGTGCTTCGCAGCAGAGGGGTTGAACAAGTTACCGCTGGGTAGCATCATGGGGCGTACTGGTGGGTAAGCGGTGCGCCGTAAGCGGCTCGCCCGTGGAAGACGAACCGGAGATACGGTCATGGGTCACTACAAGTCCAACCTGCGGGACGTGGAGTTCAACCTCTTCGAGGTGCTCGGCCGCGACCAGGTGTACGGCACCGGTCCGTTCGCCGACATGGACGTCGACACCGCGAAGAACATCCTCAGCGAGATCTCCCGGCTGGCCGAGAACGACCTCGCCGCCTCCTTCACCGACACCGACCGCAACCCGCCGGTGTTCGACCCGGAGACCAACACCGCCCCGATCCCGGAGACCTTCAAGAAGAGCTACCAGGCCTTCATGGACTCCGAGTGGTGGCGCCTGGGCATCCCGGAGGGCATCGGCGGCCAGGTCACCCCGAGCTCCCTGGTCTGGGCGTACGCGGAGCAGATCCTCGGCTCGAACCCGGCGATCTGGATGTACTCCTCCGGCCCGGCCTTCGCCGGCGTCGTCTACGACGAGGGCACCGAGGAGCAGCAGAAGGTCGCCCAGCGCATGGTCGAGCGCCTGTGGGGCGCCACCATGGTGCTGACCGAGCCCGACGCGGGCTCCGACGTGGGCGCCGGCCGCACCAAGGCGATCAAGCAGGAGGACGGCTCCTGGCACATCGAGGGCGTCAAGCGCTTCATCACCTCGGGCGAGCACGACATGTCCGAGAACATCATCCACCTGGTGCTGGCCCGCCCCGAGGGCGGCAAGCCGGGCACCAAGGGCCTGGGCCTGTACATCGTGCCGAAGTACGACTTCGACTGGGAGACCGGCGAGCTCGGCGAGCGCAACGGTGCCTACGCCACCAACGTCGAGCACAAGATGGGCCTCAAGGCGTCCAACACCTGCGAGATGACCTTCGGCGCCAAGCACCCGGCCAAGGGCTGGCTGCTCGGCGAGACCGTCGACGGCATCCGCCAGATGTTCAAGATCATCGAGTTCGCCCGGATGATGGTCGGCACGAAGGCCATCGCCACCCTGTCCACCGGCTACCTGAACGCGCTGGAGTACGCCAAGGAGCGCGTGCAGGGCGCCGACATCTCGCAGTTCATGGACAAGACCGCGCCGCGCGTCACCATCACCCACCACCCGGACGTGCGCCGCTCGCTGCTCACCCAGAAGGCGTACGCCGAGGGCATGCGCGCCCTGGTCCTCTACACCGCCTCGGTGCAGGACGACATGCTGGCCGCCCGCCTGCGCGGCGAGCACGACGCCGCCGCCGAGCGCCTGAACGACCTGCTGCTGCCGATCGTCAAGGGCTACGGCTCGGAGAAGTCCTACGAGCAGCTCGCCCAGTCGCTGCAGACCTTCGGCGGCTCGGGTTACCTGCAGGAGTACCCGATCGAGCAGTACATCCGGGACGCCAAGATCGACACCTTGTACGAGGGCACCACCGCCATCCAGGGCCAGGACTTCTTCTTCCGCAAGATCGTCAAGGACGGCGGCCAGGCGCTGACCGCGGTCAACGAGCAGATCCAGAAGTTCCTCGCCTCGAACGAGGGCGGCGCCGACCTGGCCCCCGAGCGCGACCTGCTCGCCAAGGCCGCCGGCGACCTGGAGGCCATCGTCGGCAAGCTGATCGCCGACCTGACGGCCGTCGAGCAGGACGTCAAGAACATGTACAAGGTGGGCCAGAACACCACCCGCCTGCTGATGGTCTCCGGCGACGTGGTGGTCGGCTGGCTGCTGATGCGTCAGGCCGCCGTCGCGCTCGCCAAGCTGGAGGCCGGTGCCGCGGAGAAGGACGTCCCCTTCTACCAGGGCAAGATCGCCGCGGCGAAGCACTTCGCCCGCACCGTGCTGCCCACCACCGCCGCGCAGCGCCAGATCGCCGAGGCCGTCGACAACGAGCTGATGGACCTCGCCGAAGAGGCGTTCTGATCGAGCGGCGGCGGGTCGCTCACCCGACCGCCTGACCCACCCTCACCCCGCGGGGCCCGGTTCACCACCGGGCCCCGCGGCGTTGGGTCGCGCCATGCTCACTGTTGTGTCACCGTTGCGGACTTCACACGGTCCTGTCCGTGTACGGGCATATGCTCAGGGGGCGGGCCTGTTAACCCCCATCAGGCTCGGCCGCCCTCAACCCAGGAGCAACATGTCGACCGCCGCCCGCACGGCCCACTTCGACCGGAAGCACACGGACGACCTGATCGCCTTCCTCGCCGCCTCCCCCTCCCCGTACCACGCGGTGCAGAGCGCGGTCGAGCGGCTGGAGCGGGTCGGCTTCCGCGAGGTCCGTGAGACGGACGCCTGGGAGGGCGGCAGCGGCGGCCGCTACCTGGTGCGCGGCGGCGCCCTGATCGCCTGGTACGTGCCCGAGGGGGCCGGCCCCGCCACCCCCTACCGGGTGGTCGGCACCCACACCGACTCGCCGAACCTGCGGGTCAAGCCCATCCCCGACACCGGCTCGGCCGGCTGGCGGCAGATCGCCGTCGAGATCTACGGCGGCGTCCCGCTCAACACCTGGCTCGACCGCGACCTCGGCCTCTCCGGCCGGCTCGTCCTGCGCGACGGCACCACCCGCCTGGTCCACCTCGACGAGCCGCTGCTGCGCGTCCCGCAGCTCGCCATCCACCTCGACCGCAGCGTCAACGACGGCCTCAAGCTCGACCGCCAGCGCCACCTGACGCCGATCTGGGGACTCGGCGACACCACCGAGGGCGCCCTGCTGGGGTACGTCGCCGAGAAGGCCGGCCTCGCCGCCGCCGACATCATCGGCTGGGACCTGATGGCCCACGACGTCCAGCCGCCCTCCTACCTCGGCCGCGACCGCGAACTGCTGGCCGGCCCGCGCCTGGACAACCAGCTCTCCGTGCACGCCGCCACCGCCGCGCTCGCCGCCGTCGCCGCGTCCGGCGCCGACCTGCCCTGCATCCCGGTGCTCGCCGCCTTCGACCACGAGGAGACCGGCAGCGAGTCCGACACCGGCGCGCAGAGCCCGCTGCTCGGCAACGTGCTGGAGCGCTCCTGCTACGCCCGCGGCGGCACCGCCGAGGACCGCGCCCGCGCGCTGGCCGGCACCATCTGCCTGTCCTCCGACATGGGGCACGCCGTCCACCCCAACTACAGCGAGCGCCACGAGCCCGGCCACCACCCGCTGCCCAACGGCGGCCCCATCCTCAAGGTCAACGTCAACAACCGGTACGCCACCGACGGCGTCGGGCGGGCCGTGTTCGCCGCCGCCTGCGAGAAGGCCGGCGTCCCGTGGCAGAGCTTCGTCTCCAACAACGCGATGCCCTGCGGTACGACGATCGGCCCGATCACCGCGGCTCGCCTCGGCATCACGACGGTCGACTGCGGCATCGCGGCGCTGTCCATGCACTCGGCCCGCGAACTGTGCGGCGCGGAGGACCCGTACTACCTGGCGGGGGCCATCAAGGCGTTCCTGGAAGGCTGAGCGGTGGTCAGGGTGTGGGAGAGCCCCGGGAGGCCTCCCCCACCCTGACGCCAGGTCACTCCATGCCCGCCAGCACCAGCGGCAGCCGCGTCGCGCCGCCCGGCACCACCTTCACCGGCACGCCCCAGTCCTGCTGGTGGACGTGGCAGGCCGGGTACTCGATCGCCGGGTCGTCGTCGCAGGACGCGGCCATCGCGGAGACGTGCAGCACGCCCTCCGTCACGCCCTCCGCGAGCACCAGCTCGCGGGAGAGCGCGCTGTCCGCGCCCGCGCCGGCGGTGAGCAGCCCGGGCGGGGTGGAGCTGACCAGCAGGCGGGTGGACGGGCCGTAGCGCTCGTCCAGCTTCTGGCCGGTGGGCGCGGAGAACACCACGTCGAGGCGGAGCGTGCCCGGGGCGACCTCGGTCGCGGCGCGCTGCGTGCGGTGCGCGACGGCCTCCACCCGGACGGCCTCCTCGGGCAGCCGCAGCCTGGTCAGCCGGTGCCGGGCGGACTCCACCACCACGATGTCGCCGTCCACCACCACCGCGCCGGACGGCTCCCGCAGGTCGGTGGCCAGCGTGGAGACCTCACCGCTCGCCGGGTCGAAGCGGCGCAGCGCGTGGTTGTAGGTGTCGGCCACCGCGACCGAGCCGTCCGGGAGCACGGTGACGCCCAACGGGTGCTGGAACAGGGCCTGTTCGGCCGCCCCGTCACGGTGGCCGAAGTCGAACAGGCCGGTGCCGACGGCGGTGTGCACCTCGTGCGTCCCGCGCGCGACCCAGCGCAGCGCGGAGGTCTCCGAGTCGGCGACCCACAGCCGCTCGCCGTCGGCGGAGACCGCCAGGCCGGACGGCTGGGCGAACCAGGACTGCTCGGCGGGGCCGTCGACCAGGCCCTCGTTGGTGGTGCCGGCCGCGACCGCGACCGCCTTGGCCACCGGGTCGAACGACCACAGCTGGTGCACGCCGGCCATCGCGATCCAGACCCTGCCGTCGAAGAACGCGACGTCCCACGGCGAGGACAGATCGACGGCGGTGGCCTCCCCGGAGGCCGGCGAGCCCTGCCACCACTGGCGGCCGGTGCCGGCCAGCGTGGTCACCGTGCCGTCGGCGAGCCGGACCCCGCGCAGCGCGTGGTTGACGGTGTCGGCCACCACCAGGTCGTAGCCGAGGCCGAGGCCCTCCGGGACGAGCGCCAGGCCCTGCGGCTCGCTGAACCGCGGCGCGGCACCGTCCACCAGGCCGCGCACGCCGTCGCCGATCCGCCGCACCACCGTCTCGCCGTCCTCGGCGAGCTCCACCAGCGCGTGGTGGCCGGAATCCGCCACCAGGTAGTGCCCGTTCGGCAGCCGCACCGCCTTTCCCGGAAACCGCAGGTCACCCGCCTGCGGCTCGGGCGCCACGTACGGCCCGTCGCCGCGCCGCAAGGTGCCCTTCGCCTCGTGCTCCGCCTCCAGCTCCTCGACCAGCCTGGCGATCGCGTGCGCATGCCCCTCACCCGCGTGCTGCGCGACCACATACCCCTCCGGGTCGATCACCACCAGCGTCGGCCAGGCCCGCACCGCGTACTGCTTCCACGTCACCAGCTCCGGATCGTCCAGCACCGGATGGTGCACCTCGTACCGGGCCACCGCGTCCACCACCGCCCGATGGTCCGCCTCATGCACGAACTTCGGCGAGTGCACCCCGACGATCACCACGGTGTCGCGGTGTTTCTCCTCCAACTCCCGGAGCTCGTCGAGGACATGGAGACAGTTGATGCAGCAGAAGGTCCAGAAGTCTAGTACGACACACTTACCTCGCAGGTCGGCAAGCTTGAGTTCCTTGCCGCCTGTGTTGAGCCATCCGCCGGCGCCGACCAGCTCGGGGGCGCGGACACGTGCACGAGAAGCCATACCCCAATCAAACCCCACCGGCAGGGCGCGAATTACAGTGGCACTCACTGCCAGGAGCTGGGCGTTTGTTGTTCACGGAGCTCAGCTGAGCGGTACCGCCGTACCTCGTCCCCAGAGTTCTTCGGCGTGGTCGGTGAACCGGGACCACATGCCGTCCTTCTCCTGTCCGCGCAGGTGCATCAGTGGGGAGTCGTGACCCACCAGCCGGGCAAGGTGCGGCGTGACCAGGGCGTCACGGTCGAACCGGAACACGGACAGGCTCACGTGGTTCATGGCGTCCTCGGGGGCCGAGAAGCGGGCTTCCAGGCCTTCCAGCAGGCCGAGGCGGGCCAGGTGCTCCAGGGTGATTCTGATGCGCGTGGAGACGGTCAGGGCCACGTCCTCAATCGCTTCCCGTTGCCGGGTGACATCCCCGGCCGGGTCGCCCAGCAGGAATCGGACTCGGCAACCGGCTTCCGTCTTCCGCCGCAGAGTCTCGACCAGGTTGGGCTGTTCCAGCCACAGGAAGTAGTTGGTGTAACCGGCGAAGAAAAGATCCGTCCGGGCGTTCTTGATCAGGTCCCCCCACACGGTGGAAGGGTAGGAGGACCTGTACGGGTAACTCCGGATGATCTCCCGGTCCGGGCCGGTCTTGAGTGCGTCCCGAACTGCCTTCGGCCACAACATCGTTGAGTCAACTCCCAGCGCCTTGGCGGCATCCTCGCGGTTGCGGGCGTGGGGGATCAGCCGGCCGTCGGACAACCACCGTTCAACGGTCTTGCCTGACACTCCCACCCGGCCCGCCAACTGACGTGGTGAGAGGCCAGCAGCGGACATAGCTGATCGTAAGGCGGCGTTCAAGACTTCTCCCAGGGACGTTTGGGCCTTTTCCGAACCTACTGCCGCGACGGTCCAACTGTCCTACGTACGTGCAGGATTCGTCCAAGAGGGCGCGTCAGTGTGGGCCGTGGACCGATCGGACGGAGGAGCAGCTCATGCCCACAACGCCCCATCAGCGCTACAGAGTGGTGCCCGCGCCGGCGGAACCCGGCGCATTGCTGACAGATCTCTGGGGCCTGGCCGACTGCGCCGATGCCGACAGCCCAGTCACCCGGTCCGACGGCGAACCGATGGTGTTCCCGTTCTTCGGAGATGCCGCGAGGTGGGCGGATGAGCACTCCTGAGCAGTGGGAGCCCCAGGAGGGTGGGGCGGCCTACGACCAGCGCTCCGATCAGCCGGTGAGGGTGATGGCGGTGCACGCCTGCGGCGTATTCGTCCGACGTCTGCGGGACGGACGGGAGAGCATCACCACGCTGGGCGAACTCGCCCCGCCGGAGCGTACGGCCCCGGCCCGGTGACGGATGCCCTCAGCCGAGCCTGGGATGCGGCTGCCCAGTTCGTGGCCCTGACGGGCGAGAAGGTACGAGTGTCGCAGGTGGCGGGCGGCGTACAACTCAGCTTCCGAGTAACGCCCATGGATGGTGACCTGCACCTTGAAGTGCTTCGTGCCCTGGGTGAGTCCGATCGCTTCGGGCATGGCCGATTGTCCGACGGCAACGGAGAGTTGTGGGCCACCTATCATGCAAGCCGCCCGTGATTGGCTCACCAAAAACGGCGTCACACCCAGGGCGCGCTTGGCGAGCTGGGGCCGGGATCGCTGAGTGGCAGTGCGCCGAACTTTCGCAGTGCCCTGGCCTCGCGCTCCGACATGACTGAGAGCCGCCCACCCTCAACAGGTGGACGGCTCTTGGCCGTTGCTGCTCCCGTGGTCAATGGTCGAGGTGGCGGTACAGCGTCGCGCGGCTCACTCCCAAGGCCCTGGCGATGGTCGTGACACTCTCGCCGTTCGCCTTGCGGGCGCGGGCCGCAGCGAGTTTGCCGGCGTCCAGCACGTTCGGCCGCCCACCGGTGCGCCCCTGCGTCTTGGCGGCTTCCAGTCCGGCGCGAGTGCGGTCCTTGATCAGGCTGCGCTCGAACTCCGCCATCGCGCCGACCACTTGGAGCATCAGGCGACCGTCGGGCGTGTTCGGGTCGATGCTCGCCAGCGCACCCGTGAGCACCTTGAATCCGATGCTCCGGGCCGACAGGGCGTCCACCATGGTCACCAGGTCGATCAGCGAGCGGGCGAAGCGGTCCAGCTTCCACACGCACAAGGTGTCTCCGGGGCGCAGGTAGTCCAGTACGGCGGCAAGCTCCGGCCGATCGGTGTTCTTGCCCGAAGCCTTGTCCGTGAAGATCCGGGAGCAACCCGCTTCGGCGAGTGCGTCGTGCTGGAGCTGCGCCTCCTGGTCGTCGGTGGAGACTCGCGCATAGCCGATCAGGCGTCCCATGTTCTTCGCCATGCCCCAACCGTCTCATAACTCGTCTCATAACATCAAGGGCTTTCAATAGGTTTTGAGACGAGTTTTGGGCGCATGAACGTCCCTTCTCTGGCCCATTTGCCACCCGTCTCGCAAACCATCGTTTCTGAGACGAGCGGGCAGAGTGACTTTGCGTCACACGGTGATCGAACCGCCCTGATGCGGCGAAGTGGCGAACCCGGAGTACCGGGCTTCCAGCGTCCGGGGCTGCCCCGCGTGCTGGAGTGATGCCTCGTAGCCGACTCTCGTTTAGCTATAGGTTTCTATGGTCATTTGGAAATTTGATCCAAAACAGCACAGCAGCACTCCCCGCCGGTGGGCGAGGCCCCGCCCCATGTCTCCGGGCAAACCAACGGCATCCGCACGAACGAAGACGCTCCGCCCAACCGCGAAGGGCTGAGCGGAGCTCGGGTGAAGCTGCGACCTGTTCGCTGTGGAGCCGGGCGGGCAGCCGGGACGTCGTCGATGCGAGCGTGGTGCTGGCCGCCGTCGAGCATCTCGACGCGCCGATTCTCACCGACGACCCGGGAGACATCGGGCAGCTCGTCGAGGCCTCGGGGCGCCTGCGCATCAAGGTGGCGCGCCCGTAGCCGGCGACGCGCCGGTTCCGGGTGGGCGATGGCAGGCCGCCCCGCTGGTTGGCGGGGCGGCGGGGGGTTACCAGTTGCCCCAGGTGCCGGTGCTCCACAGGGCGGTGCCGTTGCTGTAGGCCACGAAGTTGCCGTCGTCCTGCACGACCGCGTAGGCGCCGGGCCTGCCGGTGGCCGGGGTGGACCAGGTGATCTTGCCGGTGTAGGGGTTGGAGAGGTGGAGGACACCGGTGAACGTCGTCGAGTCCTGGACGAACAGGACCGCACCCGGACGGTTCCACGTCCCGCTGGACCAGAGGGCTGCGCCGTCCCGCTTGCGGTAGAGGACCAGGTTGCCGTCCTGCTGGTTGACCAGCCAGACCGACTTCGACTGGATCCAGTGGCCGGGGTTCATGCCGGGGTTGTTCGGGGCGATGCAGGACCCCGGGGTGGTGCCGCCGGCGCAGGTGGCGCGGTAGAGCCCGGTCCCGCTCGACCAGTGCTTGCTCTGCCCCCCGACGGTCAGCAAGCCCAGGCCGAGCATCAGGCGCGCGCCCGGGTCGCCCCAGGTGCCGGTGGACCACAGGGCGTCGGACTGGCTGGTGCTGCCCTGGCGGTAGACGACCAGGTTGCCGTCCGGCTGCATGAACGCGTAGGCGCCCGGGTTGCCCCAGGTGCCGGTGGCCCACAGCTCGGGTCCGCGGGCGCCGGTGGGGCCCTCAAGACGCAGGACCAGGTTGCCGTCGGCCTGCATCACCAAGGCCGCCTCGCCGGCCTTCAGGCTCTGACCGGGCATCAGCTTGTCGCCGGCCGCCAGCGTGGCTTCCGGCACGTCGGCGGCCGAGGCGGTGGTGGCGGGTGCCATCAGGGCGATGGCGGCGGCGCCGAGCAGGGCTGCGCGGGCACGTCTGAAAATGTTCTTCCGCATGGGGCGGCATTCCCCTCTGTGGTGTGCTCACGGTCTGTGGGCACACCACTTGTACACGGATCGAACGACTGCCCGGTGGAGGGGGCTGACGGATTACCAGTTGCCCCAGGTGCCGGTGCTCCACAGGGCGGCACCGCTGCTGCCGTAGATCACGAAGTTGCCGTCGTCCTGGACGATTCCGTAGGTGCCGTCCTGGCCCTTGCCCGGCGAGGACCAGATCCGCTGGCCGTTGTCGCGGTCCTGCAGGCTCAGCAGGGGGTACCACTGCGAGTTCCAGAGAACCAGCTGCCCGTGCGGGTGGTTCCAGGTGCCGCTGGACCAGAGGGCTGCGCCGTCCCGCTTGCGGTAGAGGACCAGGTTGCCGTCCGGCTGGTTGACCAGCCAGACCGACTTGGACTGGATCCACTGGCCGGATTCGATGTTCCGGCTGCTGGTGATGAAGGCCTCGGGGTAGGCGCCGCCGAAGCCGATGGCGGGGGCGAGTCCGGTGCGGCTCTCCCAGCCCTTGCCGCCGGCCATCGTCGGCCACAGCGTCATCTGGCCCCGGTACAGCGAGAAGCTCGCGCCCCAGGAGCCCGCGGTCCCGGTGCTCCACACGGCGTCGGACGGGGCGGTGCTGCCCTGGCGGTAGACGACCAGGTTGCCGTCGGGCTGCATGAACGCGTAGGCGTTCCAGTTGCCCCAGGTGCCGCTGCTCCACAGCGCCGGGCCGCGGGCACCGCTGGTGGGGCTCTGCAAGTAGAGCACCAGGTTGCCGTCGCCCTGCATCACCAGGAGGGAGTCGCCGCTCCTCATGGTCTGGCCCGGCATCAACTTGGCGCCGCTCGACAGCGTGGCGACGCTGTCCTCCGCCGAGGCGCTGGTGGCGGGTGCCATCAGGGCGATGGCAGCGGCGCCGAGCAGCGCGGCGGTGGCGCGTCTGAGAATGTTCTTCCGCATGTGGGTGGGGTCCCCCTCCGTCGTGGGCCCACGAAGCGTGGGCCCACAACTTATACACACCCCGGGCCGGTCACCCCGAGGGAGGGGAGGGTCAGCCGTTGCCCCAGGTGCCGGTGGACCACACGGCCGAGCCGTTGCTGTAGAGCACGAAGTTGCCGTCGTCCTGGACGGTCCCGTAGAGGTCGGACCGGCCGGTGGCCGGAGTGGACCAGGTGGTCGTGCCGCCGCTGTTCTTCAGCACCAGTGCGGGGGCGCTCTGCGAGTTGCCGAGGGCCAGCGTCGAGGGCCCGCGGTTCCACGTGGCGCTGGACCAGAGCGCGGCGCCGTCCCGCTTGCGGTAGAGGACCAGGTTGCCGTCGGGCTGGTCGATCAGCCAGACCGAGTTCGACTGGATCCACTGGCCGGATTCGATGTTCCGGGCACTGGTGAGGAAGGACTCCGGGCGGTCGCCCCCGAAGTCGACGGCGCGGGCGACGCCGGTGCGGCTCTCCCAGGCGGCGTTGCCGCCGCGGGCCGGCCAGATCGTCATGCCGCCCCAGTTGAGCGTGAGGTGCCCGCCCGGGGTACCCCAGGTCTTGCTGCTCCACAGGGCGTCGGCATCGGCGGTGCTGCCCTGCTTGTAGACGACCAGGTTGCCGTCCGGCTGCATGAACGCGTACGCGCCCGGGTTGCCGTAGGTGCCGGTGGACCACAGCGCCGTGGAGATCCGGACACCGGTGGAGCTCTCCACGTAGAGCACCAGGTTGCCGTCGGCCTGCATGACCAGGACCGAGTCGCCGCTCTTCATGCTCTGACCCGACATCAGCTTGTCGCCGCTGCGCAGGTCTGCGACGTCGGTCGCCGCCGAGGCGCCGGTGGCGGGTGCCATCAGGGCGATGGCGGCGGCGCCGATCAGGGCCGCGGTGGCACGTCTGAAAACGTTCTTCCGCATAGGACGGAGTCCCCCTCTTTCGTGGGCCCACGGTCTGTGGGCCCACTACTTGTACACCGCGAGCCTGACGGCCGTGGCGCGAGGGTCAGTTGTTGCCCCAGGTGCCGGTGCTCCACAGGGCCTGCTTGTCACTGGTGTAGATCACGAAGTTGCCGTCGTCCTGCACGACCGCGTAGATGCCGGACCGGCCGTTGACCGGGGTGACCCAGCTCCATTCGGTGTTCTCCTGCAGCAGCCACAGGGCAGGGAACGAAGGGGAGTTGATGAGAGTCAGTGACGCGCGCGGATGGTTCCACGTTCCGGTGGACCAGAGCGCGGCGCCGTCCCGCTTGCGGTAGAGGACCAGGTTGCCGTCGGGTTGGTCGACCAGCCAGACCGAGTTCGACTCGATCCACTGACCGGGTTCGATGTTCTTCCCGCTGGTGAGGCAGGACTCCGGGTGGGGGTTGTCGAAGCCGTAGGCGGGGGCGAGTCCGGTGCGGCTCTCCCACTGCCGACTGCCGTTCTTCGGCGACCACACCGTCATGAAGCCCCCGCTCATGCTCAGGACCGCACCCGGGTTGTTCCAACTGCGGGTGCTCCACAGGGCGTTGGCATCGGCGGTGCTGCCCTGCTTGTAGACGACCAGGTTGCCGTCGGGCTGCATGAACGCGTACGCGCCCGGGTTGCCGTAGGTCCCGGTGCTCCACAGCGCCGTCAGGCGGGTGCCGTTGGGTCCCTCCAGGTAGAGCACCAGGTTGCCGTCGCCCTGCATCACCAGGACGGAGCTGCCGTCCCGCAAGGTCTGCCCCGCCATGAGGGTTTCGCCGCTGTTGAGTCGGACGACTGTCGGGTAGGGGTAGGCCGAGGCGGTGGTGGCGGGCGCCGTCAGGGCGATGGCGGCGGCGCCGAGCAGGGCCGCGGTGGCACGTCGGAAAGCGTTCTTCCGCATGCGGGAAGTCCCTTCTGGGTGCGTGGGCCCACGGTGTGCCGGCCCATCGGTGGTGCGTCGTGACCGGGACGGCCCCGAAGGGCCGTCACCCGGTTCGTGGGTTACCAGTTGCCCCAGGTGCCGGTGCTCCACTTGGCCTGGTTGCCGCTGTTGTAGATCACGAAGTTGCCGTCGTCCTGCACGTGGATGTAGTCGCCGTCCTGGCCCTTGACCGGGGTGGACCACACCACCGTGCCGTGGTCGAACATCTCCAGGGCTCCGTAGTACTGCGAGCCCCAGAGGAACGCGGTCGAGCCCGGACGGTTCCAGGTGCCGGTGGACCAGAGCGTGGCGCCGTCGCGCTTGCGGTAGAGCGCGAGGTTGCCGTCCGGCTGGTTGACCAGCCAGACCGAGTTCGACTCCAGCCACCCTCCGGGCCCGATGCCCTGACTCGCGGCGAGGTAGGCCTCTGGGTGGTCACCTCCGACGCCGCAACACGCATGGACGCGCGAGGCGCCGGCATCCCAGAGCACCTGGGCGTTGGCCGGCCAGATCCTCAGGTAGCCGTTCCACAGCGACAGCTTCACGCCCCAGTTGCCCCACGTCCCGGTGCTCCACAGGGCGTCGGTGGTGCTGCCCTGCTTGTAGACGACCAGGTTGCCGTCCGGCTGCATGTAGGCGTAGGCGTTCCAGTTGCCCCAGGTGTGGCTGTTCCACAGCATCGGGCCGTGGGCGCCGTTGGCGGCGTTCAGGTAGAGCACCAGGTTGCCGTCGCCCTGCATCACCAGCTCGGAGTTGCCGTGCTTGAGGCTCTGCCCCGGCATCAACTTGGCGCCGCTGTCCAGGTAGACGGGCGTCCCCTGGTCGGCGGAGGCGCTGGTGGCGGGTGCCATCAGGGCGATGGCGGCGGCGCCGAGCAGCGCCGCAGTGACACGTCTGAACACACTCTTCCGCATGTGGTGAAGCCCCCTCTGTGGTGGGCCCACAGTTCGTGGGCCCACCACTTATACACCCTCAAGTTCCTTAGGTAGCGGGGGTGTTCGGGGGGCGGGGCGGGTCAGGCCCCGGGTGCCGGTGGCCCACAGGGCGGTGCCGTCGCGGGTGCAGATCGCGAAGTTGCCGTCGGCCTGCATCTCCGGCACCGAGTTGTAGGCCCCCATGTTCTCCCCCGGCATGAGCTTGCCGCCGCTCCCCAGGGCGGCGTATCCCGAACGGCCCGTAAGGCGTTCGGTGAAGTGCTCAACTCCCGTTGGCGCAAGAAGAGATGAGGGCGAGGGCGGAGTCGAGGACGGCGATCTCCGCGGCGCTCAGGGTCGGGTTGGCGGCGCGGCGGGCGCGGGCCTCGGCGAGGTGGCGGTCGGCGATCGGGGGGAGGCCGCGCAGCAGCGGGACCAGGATGGTGCGGGCCGTGTCGGGCCGGTCGTGCAGGGCCTGGGCGAGGATGACGGCGCTCATCGCGTCGTCCAGGCCGGGTTCGCCCTCGGCGGCGGTGGACCAGTCGATGACCACCGGGCCGTGCGCGGTGAGCAGCACGTTGTCGGGGTGCAGGTCGAGGTGGAGCATCCGGTCGCCGGGCCGGGCGGCGGCGCGCGGCGGGATCTGGTGCAGCCGGCGCAGCAGTCCGGCGAGCAGTTCACCGGCGGCGCCCGGGCTGATCGTCCCGGCGAGGAGCGACTCCAGCATGGTGGGGCCGCCGAGGCGTTCCATGATCAGGTCCTCGGGCCGGTCGGCGGGCCACACCGCGGGCACGGGGTAGCCGTGTTCGGCCAGGTGCGCCATCATCTCGGCCTCGCCGTCGGCAGTCAGCCCGTCCCGGTAGCGGCGCAGGACCCGCCCGTCGTTGAGTGCCCAGACGTCCGCGGTGCGGCCGCTCGCGATCAGTTCGCCGATTTCCATGCGAGCAGAAGCTAGCGCCCCGGGCCCGGCACGGGGAGGGGGAGCGGTGGATCGTTGCGTGTCCGCGTCCTTGATCGGGGTGCGGGAAAACCGGGGGACCATCGGCCGACCCATGCGCGACACTGGCCGGATGAGCGCCTGTGCACCCGAGGAAGACGTTCCCGTCCCGCCCGCGATCGCCGAACTGGCCGGCGGCGCCGCGCCGGTGGCGGTGTGGCGCAACGAGCTCGGCGGGCTGACGTTCCGGCTGAGCGACGGCCCGGGGCGGCGGTTCGCGAAGTGGGCGCCGGCCGGCAGCGGCGCCGATCTCGACGCGGAGGCCGAACGGCTGCGCTGGGCAGGCGCGTTCACCACCGTCCCCGAGGTGCTGGAGGTCGGCGGCGACGACACCGGGCGCTGGTTGCTGACGGCCGGCCTGCCCGGCCGCTCCGCCGTGGACCCGGAACTGCGCAAGCAGCCGGCGATCGCCGTCCGCGCAATCGGCGAGGGCCTGCGCGCCTTCCACGAGGCGCTGCCGGTGGCCGGCTGCCCCTACCAGTGGTCCGTCCGCGACCGGATCGACCGCGCCGTCGCGCTGCGCCGCGACCCGGCCGACTGGCACCCGGACCTGCGCCACCACGGCACCCTGGAGCGGGCGTTGGCGATCCTCGCCGACCCGCCGCCGGTGGACGCCCTGGTGGTCTGCCACGGCGACGCGTGCGCCCCCAACACCCTGGTCGGCGAGGACGGCCGCCCCACCGGCCACGTCGACCTGGGCTCCCTCGGGGTGGCCGACCGCTGGGCCGACCTCGCGGTGGCGAGCTGGAGCACGGTCTGGAACTACGGCCCGGGCTGGGAGCGTCCCCTGCTGGAGGCGTACGGGGTCGAACCCGACGAAGAACGCCTCGCGTACTACCGCCTGTTGTGGGGTCTCGCGTAGCCCGGGCTGGCAGCATGTCGAGGGCCGCCCGACGGCGGGCCGGCAAGCAGACGAGGGAGTCGGGTCATGGGTCGGAAGTTCGTGGTCAAGGAGCGCCTGTTCGCGGTCGGTGACGACTACTGGGTCGAGGACGAGCACGGCGAGAAGTGCTTCCTGGTGGACGGCAAGGTGCTGCGCGTCCGCGAGACCTTCGAGCTGCAGGACACCGCCGGCAACACGCTTGCCACCGTCCGGGAGAAGGTGCTGACCGTCCGCGACGCGATGAAGATCGAGAACGCCGACGGGGATGTGGTCGCCACCGTCCGCAAGAAGCTGTTCACCCCGTTCCACGACAAGTACCACGTGGAGCTGGAGAACGGCGGCGAGTGGGAGATCCACGGCGACCTGATCGACAAGGAGTACACCGTCAAGAACGACGGGCACCGGATCGGCGAGGTCTCCCGCAAGTGGTTCAGCATCCGTGACGCGTACGGCGTGGAGGTCGAGGACGGCGCCGACATCCCGTTGATGATCGCCGTCGCGGTCTGCCTGGACCGCCTGGTCGAGCACAACGACTGAGCCACGCCCCGCCGGCCCCGTGCGCTATGTTGTGCCGGTTCTCGGCGCGGGGCCGGCAGGCGGACAGGGGGGGCGGGACCGGATGAGCGACATCCTTCATCAGCTGGGTTACGCGGCTGCGTACGGCGGCGTCGGCCTGGTCCTGCTGCTGCTCGGCGTCGTCCTGGTCGACCTGCTGACGCCCGGTGAGCTGCGCCGGCAGATCTGGATCGAGCGCAACCGCAACGCCGCCGTGGTGCTCAGCTCCGCGCTGCTGTCGGTCGGCGCGATCGTCTTCACCGCCGTGATCTCCACCTACCAGGAGTTCGGCAAGGGCCTGGCCGCCGCCGCCGTGTTCGGCCTGTTCGGCCTGCTGCTGATGGCGGTCTCGTTCTGGGTGCTCGACCTGGTCACCCCCGGCAGGCTGGGCGAGCTGCTGGTCGACGAGGAGCCGCACCCGGCGGTGTGGGTGACCGCCGCCACCAACCTGGCCGTCGCCGCGATCGTCTCCGCCGCCATCTACTGAGGCGCCGTCACCCGGCGGCCAGCCGCTCGGTCAGCCGCGCCTTCGCCGCCGGCCACTCGTCGGCCAGCATCGAGAAGTACACGGTGTCCCGCCAACTGCCGTCCGTACGCTGCTTGTTGCGCCGGAACGTGCCCTCGTAGGAGGCGCCGAGCCGCTTGATCGCGTTCTGCGAGCGCTCGTTGCGGATGTCGGTGCGCCAGCTGACCCGGCCCATGCCGAGGTCCTCGAAGGCGTGCGTGAGCAGCAGCAGCTTCGCCTCGGTGTTCACGGCCGTCCGCCACGCGGAGCGCGCGTACCAGGTGCCGCCGATCTCCACCTGCTCCTCGGCCGCGCTCGCGTCGTAGTAGCAGCTCACCCCGATCGCCCGCCCGTCGGTGAGTGAGATGACCGCGTACGGCTCGCAGTGCACGTCGGCCAGCCGGGTGTCGATCACCCGGGCCATCTCCTCCAGCGTGCGTGGCAGCGGTGTCGGTACCCAGCGCCACACCTCCTCGTCCCCGCCGCCGGCGGCGAACAGGTCGGGCACGTGGGCGCGGGTCAGCGGTTCCAGCCGGATGTGGCGGCCGGTCAGGACGACGGGTGCGGGCAGCTTCGCGGTCATGCGCCCACCGTAGAGGCGTTTTTGCACTAGGCGCAAGCAATCTCTGCACTAGTGCAAACGCGAATGCCCATGCGAAAGGCCCAGCACCCCCGCGACAGGGATGCCGGGCCTCTCGAACCCGTCCTACAGGAAGGAGTTGATCTGGATGGTCTCGGTCCGGCCGGGGCCGACACCGATCGCCGAGATCGGCGCGCCCGACATCTCCTCCAGCGCCTTCACGTACGCCTGCGCGTTCTTCGGCAGGTCGGAGAAGGTCTTCGCCTTCGAGATGTCCTCGCTCCAACCGGGCAGGTTCTCGTAGATCGGCTTCGCGTGGTGGAAGTCCGACTGGTTGTACGGGAGTTCCTCGACCCGCTGCCCGTCGATCTCGTACGCCACGCAGACCGGGATCTGCTCCCAGCCGGTCAGCACGTCCAGCTTGGTCAGGAAGAAGTCGGTCAGGCCGTTGACCCGGGTCGCGTAGCGGGCGATCACCGCGTCGAACCAGCCGCAGCGCCGGTCGCGGCCGGTGGTCACACCGCGCTCGCCGCCGATCCGCCGCAGCGCCTCGCCGTCCGCGTCCAGCAGCTCGGTCGGGAACGGGCCCGAGCCGACGCGGGTGGTGTAGGCCTTCAGGATGCCGATCACCCGGTCGATCTTGGTCGGGCCGATGCCGGAGCCGGTGCAGGCGCCGCCCGAGGTCGGGTTCGAGGAGGTGACGAACGGGTACGTGCCATGGTCGACGTCGAGCAGGGTGCCCTGGCCGCCCTCCAGCAGCACGACCTTGTTCGCCTTCAGCGCCTCGTCCAGGACGAGCGTGGTGTCCGCCAGGAACGGCTTGATCTTGTCGGCGTAGCCCAGGTACTCCTCCAGCACCAGGTCGGCCGGGATCGCGCGGCGGTTGTAGAGCTTGACCAGCAGCTGGTTCTTGTCGTGCAGCGCCGCTTCGATCTTCTGGCGCAGGATCGACTCGTCGAACAGGTCCTGGACCCGGATGCCCACGCGGTTGATCTTGTCGGCGTAGGACGGGCCGATGCCGCGGCCGGTGGTGCCGATCCGGCGCTTGCCGAGGAAGCGCTCGGTGACCTTGTCCAGCGTCCGGTGGTACGGGGTGATCAGGTGGGCGTTGCCCGAGATCAGCAGCTTGGAGGTGTCGATGCCGCGGTCGTTCAGACCCTGCAGCTCGGAGAGCAGCACGCCCGGGTCGATGACCACGCCGTTGCCGATCACCGGCACCACGTTCGGGCTGAGGATGCCGGAAGGCAGCAGGTGGAGGGCGTACTTCTGGTCGCCGATGACCACCGTGTGACCGGCGTTGTTGCCGCCCTGGTAGCGGACGACGTAGTCGACGGAGCCGCCGAGCAGGTCGGTGGCCTTTCCCTTGCCCTCGTCTCCCCACTGGGCACCAACGAGCACGAGTGCCGGCACAGGCGTACACCCCTTCCGGTTGGGGCATCCTGCGAAGACCGCAGTCTGCCCCGAGATGGACGAAGCCCCTGGCGCAATGGCGCAAGGGGCTCTTGCACCGAGAGATTACCTGAGGAAGGACCGGTCGTGTCGTCGCTGTCCACGCCCGTATCCCGCCCCCCGGACGCCGAGGGGGCCGGGCCGCTCCTGGTGGTGCTGGACCCGTCGGCCCGGCAGGCGGACGGCGAATCGGTGCGGATCGCCAAGGATGTGCTGTGCGGCGGGGCCGATGTGAAGGTCACCCTGCCGGAGAGCCCGTCCGAGCTGGACCGGGTGCTGGCGCACCGGGGCCGCAGGCGCGCCGTGGTGATCGGCTCGGACCAGGCGCTGCAGCGGGTGTTGCAGGCGCTGCACCGGCAGCGGGAGCTGGACGCCGACCCGGTCGGGCTGGTGCCGGTCGGGGGTCCGGTGGCCACCGCGACGGCCCGCCTGCTGGGGGTGCCGGCCGAGCCGGTCGCCGCCGCGCGGACGGTGCTGGCGGGCAGCGCCCGGCGACTCGGGCTGCTGCTCGACGACGGCGGCGGAGTGGTGCTGTCCGAGGTCCGTTTCACCGGCCCGAGGCAGGGCCGAACGGGTGGCTGGCGTTCGCTATGGGCGAAACTTGCTGCGGCCGAGCAGGCGAGCCCCTCCGGATCCGAGGAGTTGCGGATCGAGGCCGACGGCCGCCTGCTGGCCGACGTCCACCAGCGGGTGCGCCACCTGCGGGTCGCCATGGTGGACGACGCCATGGAGCTCACCCTCGACCTGGACGGCAGCCCGCAGCGCCACCGGGTCGGCCGGATCACCGTGGCCGGGCGCGGCTTCGGCTACGAGGCCGACGGCTGCCCGGTCGGCCCGGTCCGCCACCGCACCTGGACGGTCCGCCCGGACTCCTGGCGGCTGCTGCTGCCCGCCGGGTGAGCAGGCTCACAACAACGGCCGCCGAGACCGCCCGCCCGCCGTGCGAAGGCTTGATGACAAGGGCGTGAAGCCGGCCACCGTCCGGGCCGAAAGCTGGTAAGGGGCGAGGTCTACGCGCGTACCGCGAGGCTGCCATCAGGGCTTTCCCCCCGTCTGCCCTAGACTTGGAGACGTGCCACGTGGTGACGGACGACTCAACCACGATCTTCTTCCCGGTGAGAAAGGCCCCCAGGACGCTTGTGGCGTCTTCGGTGTCTGGGCTCCCGGCGAGGAGGTCGCAAAGCTCACGTACTTCGGCCTCTATGCCCTGCAGCACCGCGGACAGGAATCCGCGGGCATCGCAGTGAGCAACGGCTCCCAGATTCTCGTCTTCAAGGACATGGGACTTGTCTCCCAGGTCTTCGACGAGACCTCCCTGGGGTCGCTGCACGGGCATATCGCCGTCGGACATGCCCGCTACTCGACCACCGGGTCCTCGGTCTGGGAGAACGCCCAGCCGACCTTCCGGGCGACCGCCAACGGTTCGCTGGCCCTCGGCCACAACGGAAACCTGGTCAACACCGCCGAACTCGCGGCGAAGGTCGCCGAGCTGCCCGGCGAGGAGCACGTCTCCCGCTCCGGGCGGACCGCCGCGACCAACGACACCGACCTGCTGACCGCCCTGCTGGCCGGCCACCCCGACCTGACCATCGAGGAGGCGGCACAGAAGGTGCTGCCGGGCGTCAAGGGCGCCTTCTCGCTGGTCTTCATGGACGAGCACACGCTCTACGCCGCCCGTGACCCGCAGGGCATCCGCCCGCTGGTGCTGGGCCGGATCGAGCGCGGCTGGGTGGTCGCCTCCGAGACCTCCGCCCTCGACATCGTCGGCGCCAGCTTCATCCGCGAGGTGGAGCCCGGCGAGCTGATCGCCATCGACGAGAACGGCATGCGCACCTCGCGCTTCGCCGAGGCCAAGCCCAAGGGCTGCGTCTTCGAGTACGTGTACCTGGCCCGCCCGGACACCACCATCGCCGGCCGCAACGTGCACCTCTCCCGGGTGGAGATGGGCCGCAAGCTGGCCGCCGAGGCCCCGGCCGACGCCGACCTGGTGATAGCGACTCCCGAGTCCGGCACGCCCGCCGCGATCGGCTACGCCGAGGCCAGCGGCATCCCGTTCGGCTCCGGCCTGGTGAAGAACGCCTACGTCGGCCGTACCTTCATCCAGCCCAACCAGACCATCCGCCAGCTGGGCATCCGGTTGAAGCTCAACCCGCTCAAGGAAGTCATCCGGGGCAAGCGCCTGGTGGTCGTGGACGACTCGATCGTCCGCGGCAACACCCAGCGCGCCCTGGTGCGGATGCTCCGCGAGGCCGGGGCGGCCGAGGTCCACATCCGGATCTCCTCGCCGCCGGTGAAGTGGCCGTGCTTCTTCGGCATCGACTTCGCCACCCGCGCCGAGCTGATCGCCAACGGCCTGTCGGTCGAGGAGATCGGCCGCTCGCTGGGCGCCGACTCGCTGGCCTACATCTCCATCGACGGGATGATCGAGGCCACCAAGCAGCCCAAGGACAAGCTCTGCCGGGCCTGCTTCGACGGCGAGTACCCGATGGAGCTGCCGGACCCGGCGCTGCTCGGCAAGCTGTTGCTGGAGGCTGAAATTGCCGGTGCGGCGAGCGCCGGCGGCCAGACCAAGCAGCAGCAGCCGGCCCGCGGCGGCAAGCAGACCAGCGACCTCGACGGCGTGCAGTCGCTGCTGGGTGGCGCCGGCGCGGCGGACGCGCTGCGACGCCCGTAACCAGGCGCACCGCCCCCGGCCCGGGCCGGGGGCACCCCGTCCCGGCCCCGGCCGGGGGAGGCAGCACCACCACTTCGAAAGGGCCACACCAGGTGACCAGCAACGAGACCGGGGCGACCTACGCCGCCGCGGGTGTCGACATCGAGGCCGGCGACCGTGCCGTCGAGCTGATGAAGCAGTGGGTGAAGAAGACCAACCGTCCCGAGGTACTGGGCGGCCTGGGCGGCTTCGCCGGACTGTTCGACGCCTCCGCCTTCAAGCGCTACGAGCGTCCGCTGCTGGCCTCCGCCACCGACGGCGTGGGCACCAAGGTGGCCATCGCCCAGGCCATGGACAAGCACGACACCATCGGCCACGACCTGGTCGGCATGGTCGTCGACGACCTGGTCGTGTGCGGCGCCGAGCCGCTGTTCATGACCGACTACATCTGCGTCGGCAAGGTCGTCCCGGAGCGGGTCGCCGCCATCGTCAAGGGCATCGCCGAGGGCTGCACGCTGGCCGGCTGCTCGCTGATCGGCGGCGAGACCGCCGAGCACCCGGGCCTGCTCGGCCCCGACGAGTACGACGTCGCGGGCGCCGGCACCGGCGTGGTCGAGGCCGACGCGCTGCTCGGCGCGGACCGGGTCCGGGCCGGCGACGTGGTCATCGCGATGGCCGCCTCCGGCCTGCACTCCAACGGCTACTCGCTGGTCCGGCACGTGCTGCTGAACCAGGCCGGCTGGAAGCTCGACCGCCAGGTCGAGGAGTTCGGCCGCACCCTCGGCGAGGAGCTGCTGGAGCCGACCCGGATCTACACCCTGGACTGCCTGGCGCTCACCCGCGCCACCGAGATCCACGCCTTCTCGCACGTCACCGGCGGCGGCCTGGCCGCCAACCTGGCCCGGGTCATTCCGGACCACCTGCACGCCCGCCTGGACCGCGGCACCTGGACCCCGCTGCCGGTGTTCCAGACCGTCGCCAAGGTCGGCGCGATGCAGACCCTGGAGATCGAGAAGACCCTCAACATGGGCGTCGGCATGGTCGCCGTCGTCCCGCCGGAGTCGGTCGACGTGGTGCTGTCGGTGCTGGAGGACCGCGGCGTCGAGGCGTGGCTGCTCGGCGACGTGGTCGAGCGCGACGCGGAGCACGACGGCGGCGCGGCGCTGTACAACGCCTACGAGGCGTTCTGATCCGGGCACGCTGAAGGGCCCCGCCACGGCGGGGCCTTTCTCATACGGTCACCGGCTCTCGCGCACCGTGAACAGGTACGCCGAAAACCGGCCCGGCGCCCACAGGGAGCGCCCGGACCGGTCCGGTCGAAGAACGTTATGCGCGGCGACGAGCCGGAGGGGTGTCCTCGTCGTCATCGTCGTCGTTGTTGTACCTGTCCGCGTACGCCGCGTAGGGGTCGTCCTCGTCGTCGTCCTCGATCGGCTCCGGCTCGATCGCGGTGGACGGAGATACACCCAGCTCGTGAGACAGACGGTTAGCGTCGAACCCGCCGCTGTTGTACTTCAGCTCGCGGGCGACCTTTGTCTGCTTGGCCTTGGCCCGGCCGCGCCCCATGGGTCGACCCCCTCAACGGTGGGGCTCACGGCCCCGAGTCTGACACGTGTTGATGATCAGGTCCGGTCTGCCCGAAGTGGGAAACCGTCCCTTGGAGCATTAACGGTACCTGTTTCCGCCGCCGGACGGTACGTCGCCGGTGTGACGTGGCGCGCACCCAAGCCCCCTCGAACCAGGTCCGCCCAGGTCAGAGGGGAATTTCGGGGCTTTTGCAGGCTGTCCGGCGCGATGCCGGTCCCGTCGTTCCTGCAGAGATTATCCCCCGAAGGAGGCGCTGTATCGCCCGTTCGGGGGACCAACTGAGAATCCGGTTCCACATCGTGATGCGCGGGCCGGGCGGCGCCGGCCCCGCGCATCACGAACTGTGGCGGGTCAGCTCCGGCGGGCGGTCGGCAGCAGGAGCGAGCGCAGCGCGCTGATCTCCCGCATCCGCTTCTCGGCGAGCCGGTCGGCGGCCACCGCCGGCGGGATGCCGTCGGTGGCGGCCCGGGTGAAGATCTCCAGCGTGGTGTCGAAGATCTTCGTCGCCTTGTTCTTCGCCCGGTCGAAGTTGAAACCGTCGATCTCGTCGGCGACCTGGATCACGCCACCGGAGTTCACCAGGTAGTCGGGCGCGTACAGGATGCCGCGGTCGGCGAGGTCCTTCTCCACGCCCGGGTGGGCGAGCTGGTTGTTGGCCGCGCCGCAGACGATCGAGGTGCCGGCCGCGCCGAGCGCCCCCACCGTCTCGTCGGTGAGCGCGCCACCGAGCGCGCACGGGGCGTACACGTCCAGGTCGGAGGCGAGCAGGGCGGCGGTGTCGGCCACCACCTCGACCCCGGGGTGGGCGGCCCGGACCCGGTTCACGGCGGCCTCGGAGACATCGGTGACGACCACGGTGGCGCCGTCCGCGACCAGGTGGCCGACCAGGTAGTGGCCGACCTTGCCGACACCCGCCACACCGACCCGCTTGCCGCGCAGGGTGGGCTGGCCCCAGCGGGCCTGCGCGGAGGCGCGCATGCCCTGGAAGACGCCGAAGGAGGTGAGGACGGAGGAGTCGCCGGCGCCGCCGTGCTCGGGCGAGCGGCCGGTGACGAACTCGGTCTCCCGGGCGATCATGTCCATGTCCTGGACGTAGGTGCCCACGTCGCAGGCCGTGATGTAGCGGCCGCGCAGGGTCTGCACGAAGCGCCCGTAGGCGCGCAGCATCGCCTCGTTCTTGTCCTTGCCCGGGTCGCCGATGATCACGGCCTTGCCGCCGCCGAGGTCGAGCCCGGCGAGGGCGTTCTTGTAGCTCATTCCGCGGGAGAGGTTCAGCGCGTCGGTCAGCGCCTCCTCCTCGCTCGCGTACGGGAAGAACCGGGTGCCGCCGAGCGCGGGGCCGAGGGCGGTGGAGTGGATGGCGATGATCGCCTTGAGGCCGGTGGAACGGTCGTGGCAGAGCACGACCTGCTCGTGCCCGTCGCCCTCCTGGCCGGTGCCGAAGACTCGGCCCAACACGCCTGGTGCGGGGTGCGTGGTGTGTACGTCGGTCACGGTGGTGACTCCAGCAATGATGGCCCGCGACGGTGGTGCGGGCGTCTGGTCGAAGCCTAGCTCCGGGGCCTCCTTCGAATCTGCCCCCGGGCAGGCCCCGAGCAATAACGATCGAAGCCTTCTCGGCGACACCCTGACGCGTCCCTGAGGCGCATGCGAACATGCGGAGCGTGACCGCCCCGCGCACCTCCGTGCTCCCGCCGTACACCGCCCAGTTGCGGGTCTACGAGCCGTTGGCCGCCTACCCCGAACCGGACCGGGCCCGCTGGCAGGCCTACGCGGCCGCGCACGGCCCCGACACCGGCGGGCCCGGCCGGCCGGTGACCGGCGCCGCGCTCGCCGAACAGCGCGCCGCCCTGGCCGCGCTGGCCGCCCTGACGCCCCGTCCGCTGCCCGACCAGGAGGACGGGCACGCCTACGTGCGGGTCGCGGACGGCGTCACCTACATCTGCCCCTGGACGACCCGGCTGCGCGGCTGGCTGGCCCTGCAGGAGCTGCGCCGGACGCTGCCCGCGCACCTGGTGGACACCGTGCTGCCGTCGCCCCTGCGGGCCGCCGCCGAGGCCGAGCGGGCGCGGTGGCAGCGGGAGCACCCCGACGCCCGGCCGTGGATCCGCGCCAGCCGCTGGGAGGTGCCGCTGCACTGGTTCCTGGCGTTCGGCGAGGAGGACCGCCACCACCTGCCGGCCGGCGAGTACGGCTCCGCCGGGGACGGCGAACGGCCGGAGCCGGCCGCACTGTTCTACTTGACGCCGATGGTGCAGGCCCGCCGCCGGGTGGCCCGGGCCTACCGGGCGCTGCGCACCGCCGTCCCCACGGCCGAGGTGCCCGGGAGCGCGGCCGGTGCGGCGCTCGCGGAGGGCGCGGAGGAGATCGGGCGCTGGCTGGAGGAGTTCCATCCGCGCTCGCTGGTGGAGCTCGACTACGGCGGCCTGGTGCAGCTGCTCGGCCCGCGGGCGCTGGCCGAGGAGCACTCGGTGGGCGAACTCGCGGACGGCCTGGCCGCCCTGCGGGCCGGGGACAGCGCGGCGGCGCAGCGCCGCTACGAGGCCCTGACGGTGCGCTGGCGGCGGGTGCTGGCGCTGCGGCAGGCCTCCTGAGCGTGATCGGCCCGGGGACGGGGGAGGCTCAGGGGGGCCGGGAGGGGCTGAGGGGGCGTCAGAAATTGCCCCCTGGTCGAATGCCGGCGCGAGAGGAGAGGATGGTCCATACCATTGGGAGGGATTTTGGGACTATGGTCCCAGATCGGGTCAATAGCCGAGAAACGTGACACTACTCACCGTTGACGCCAACTCAGACCTATGTGCCAAAATGGGACAACCAACCCAAGCCCTCTCGGGCGTGCGCACCGTGACCGGACGTCACCGGTGCGTAACTGTCCGCTATGGGGTGGTCCATGGCCATCCGTCGCCCTTGAACCCGTGAGGGGTCAATTTTGACGGTTTGGCCGATAGGGCTGGACGGATGGTGTAGTTGTAGACACCAGGACAAGCCGTTCGTCCTATTACCGACTCGGCCCGTCCGTGCCATTTCGGGCATCACGGGTCAAGGTGCAGAATTTGAAGGATAGAACCGCCCTGGTTCGGTTCTCCCGAGGAGGCCGCTCATGACCGCTCGTACCCCTGACGCCGAGCCCCTGCTGACGCCGGCAGAGGTCGCCACCATGTTCCGCGTGGACCCCAAGACGGTGACCCGCTGGGCCAAGGCAGGCAAGCTCACGTCGATTCGTACCCTCGGCGGCCACCGCCGCTACCGCGAGGCGGAGGTGCGTGCCCTGCTGGCCGGTATTCCGGCCCAGCGCACCGAGGTCTGATCCCAAGCTTTCCCCCGGGCACGCCCCCCGACTCCGCCGGGTCGGGAAAACGCGCTCGGCAGGTCCCAAGGGCCGCCTCTCCGACTCCGCCGGGTCGGGGGTGCGGCCCTTCGGCATGTTCGGAGCCGGAATGCGGGATTCCCGTGGGGCTGGTGGGGGTGGGGGGAATTCCCGGTAAAGACAGTACAATTTTACATATTAAATCTGAGCCCTTTGCGGGGATGCCCTGGAAGTCGGTTCCTGAAAGGGCGTCAGTGACGGTGATCACAGCACCGTTATCTTGTGCGCGCCCCGGAAAAGCGATAGGGCCCGGAACTCGAAGTTCCGGGCCCTGCGCTCCTGCGATCCCGACGGGACTTGAACCCGCGACCTCCACCTTGACAGGGTGGCGAGCTAACCAACTGCTCCACGGGACCAGTGATCTGATCCTTGCCCGCCTGCTCTCGCCTGCGAACAAGACAGATCGTACTGCATCACGACCCCCCAGGTCGAACCGGCTCCCGACGGGCCTCAGAGGGTCGCCGCGGCCGCCTCCATCGCCTTCAGGATGCGCTTCTCGGAAACCGGCGTCGGCGTGCCCAGCCCCTGTGCGAAGAAGCTCACCCGCAGCTCCTCGATCATCCAGCGGACCGCCCGGATCTCCGCCGACGGCTCCCGGCCGGCCGGCACCCTCGCCAGCAGCTCGCCGTACGCCTGCTGCACCGCCTGCACCTTCAGCAGGTTCTGCAGGTCGCGCTGCGGGTGGTCGGGCAGCGCCTCCAGGCGGCGGTCCACGGCGATCAGATAGCGCTTCAGATCGCCCAGGCGCTGCCACCCGGTGCCGGTGACGAAGCCCGGGTGCACCAGCGAGGCCAGGTGCAGGCGGACGTCGTTCACCGCGGACAGCAGCACCGGGCTGGAGACCGACTTCAGCCGGTTCGAGGCCCGGTGGAAGGCGATCAGCGCCGCCGCGGTCTTCAGCGTGGTGTCCGCGGACAGCTCGTACAGGTCCGCCCGGACCTTGTCGTGCAGCGCCGTGAACGCCTCCGAGTCCCAGGCCACCCCGCCCGACAACGTCATCAGGCGGTCGGTGGCCGCCGCCACGATGTCCTCGAACAGCGCCGGGATCGAGCCGTGCGGGTTGTACGACAGCGCCAGCTTGGCCTGGTTGCCCAGGCGGCCCTGGATCGACTTGGCGGGCGAGTTGATTTGCAGCATCAGCAGCCGGCGGGTGCCCTCCCACATGGCGCGCTGCTGGGCCTCGGGGGTGTCGAACAGCTTGATGCCGACGCTCGCGCCCTCGTCCACCAGCGCCGGGTAGGCGCGCAGCGAGTGGCCGCGGGTGCGCTGCTCGAAGGTGCGCTGCAGGACCGGCAGGTCGGTGGGCCAGGCGGTCAGGCCGGTGCGCTCGATGCCGCGGCCGGACGCCGCGCTGGACAGCGTCGCCGACAGCTTCGGCCGGAGGCCCTGGCGCAGCTCCTCCAGATCCTTGGACTCGGCGAGCTTCCGCTTGCCGTCCACCACCCGGAAGGTGACCTTCAGGTGGTCGGGGATCCGCTCCTCGTCCCAGGCCTCCGGCGGGATCGGCAGGCCCGACATCCGGTGCAGCACCCGCTCCAGGGTGGGCAGCAGCGGCTCCTGGCGGTCGGTCAGCTCGCGCATCGCGGCCCGGGCGTAGTCCGGGGCGGGCACGAAGTTGCGGCGGATCGCCTTCGGCAGCGAGCGGATCCAGGCCGTGACCAACTCCTCGCGCAGGCCCGGGATCTGCCAGTCGAAGCCGTCCGCGACCACCTGGTTGAGCACCGCGAGCGGGATGTGCACCGTCACGCCGTCCGCGTCGCTGCCCGGCTCGAACTGGTAGGTCAGCGGGAAGCGCAGCTTGCCCTGCTGCCAGACGTCCGGGTAGTCGGCCTCGGTGACGCCGTCCGCGGAGTCGTTGATCAGCATCGACTTCTCGAAATTGAGCAGGTCGGGCTGGTCGCGGCGGGTCTTCTTCCACCAGGCGTCGAAGTGCCGGGCGGAGACGATGTCCTCGGGCAGGCGGGCGTCGTAGAAGTCGAACAGGGTCTGGTCGTCCACCAGGATGTCCCGGCGGCGGGCCCGGTTCTCCAGCTCCTCGACCTCGTCGAGCAGCTTGCGGTTCTCCGCGAAGAACTTGTGGTGGGTCTCCCAGTCGCCCTCCACCATGGCGGAGCGGATGAACAGCTCACGGCACAGCTCGGGCTCGACGCGGCCGTAGTTGACCTTGCGCTGGGCGACGATCGGCAGGCCGTACAGGGTGACCTTCTCGTAGGCCAGCACCGCGCCGGCCTTCTTCTCCCAGTGCGGCTCGCTGTAGCTGCGCTTGATCAGGTGCGGGGCGAGCGGCTCCACCCACTCCGGCTCGATCTTCGCGTTGATCCGGGCCCACAGCCGGGAGGTCTCCACCAGCTCGGCGGACATCACCCAGCGCGGCGGCTTCTTGAACAGCCCCGACCCCGGGAACACCGCGAACCGGGCACCCCGGGCGCCCGCGTACTCGCGCTTCTCCACGTCGAACAGGCCGAGGTGGGAGAGCAGGCCGGAGAGCAGCGCCTGGTGGATCCGGTCGGCGTCCGGCTCGGCATCGTCGTGCGGTTCTTCGATGGTGACGCCGAGCTGCTTGGCGATGGTGCGCAGCTGGACGTAGACGTCCTGCCACTCCCGTATCCGCAGGTAGTTGAGGAACTCGGACTTGCACATCCGGCGGAACGCGGAGGAGGACAGCTCCTTCTGCTGCTCCCTGACGTAGCGCCACATCGCCAGGTAGGAGAGGAAGTCGGAGGTCTCCGAGTGGAAGCGGCGGTGCCGCTCGTCGGCGGCCTGGCGCTTCTCTGCGGGGCGTTCGCGCGGGTCCTGGATGGACAGCGCGGAGGCGATCACCATCACGTCGCGGACGCAGCCGAGGCGGTCGGCCTCCAGCACCATGCGGGCCATCCGCGGGTCGACCGGGAGCTGGGCGAGCTTGCGGCCGAGCGGGGTGAGGCGCTTGCGGTGGTCCTTCTCGGCCGGGTCCAGGGCGCCCAGCTCGTGCAGCAGGTTGACGCCGTCCTTGATGTTGCGGGAGTCCGGCGGGTCGAGGAACGGGAAGGCGGCGATGTCGCCGAGGCCCGCCGCCGTCATCTGGAGGATGACGGAGGCCAGGTTGGTGCGCAGGATCTCCGCGTCGGTGAACTCGGGGCGGGAGAGGAAGTCCTCCTCCGAGTACAGCCGGATGCAGATGCCGTCCGAGGTGCGGCCGCAGCGGCCCTTGCGCTGGTTGGCGCTGGCCTGGCTGACCGCCTCGATCGGCAGGCGCTGGACCTTGGTGCGGTGGCTGTAGCGGGAGATGCGGGCGGTGCCCGGGTCGATCACGTACTTGATGCCGGGGACGGTCAGCGAGGTCTCGGCGACGTTGGTGGCGAGCACCACCCGGCGCTGTGTGGAGCGCTGGAAGACCCGGTGCTGTTCGGCGGAGGAGAGCCGGGCGTACAGCGGCAGGATCTCGGTGAACTTCAGTTTCAGCTTGGTCAGCGCGTCGGCGGTGTCGCGGATCTCGCGCTCTCCGGAGAGGAACACCAGGATGTCTCCCGGGCCCTCGGACTGGAGCTCCTCGACCGCGTCGCAGATCCCCTGGATCTGGTCGCGGTCCCGGTCCGGTGCAGTGTCCGCATCGTCCTCGGCATCACTGTCGTCGAGGATCGGCCGATAGCGGACCTCGACCGGATACGTGCGGCCGGAGACCTCGATGATCGGGGCGTCGTCGAAGTGTTCGGCGAAGCGTTCCGGGTCGATGGTGGCCGAGGTGATGATCACCTTGAGGTCGGGGCGGCGGGGGAGCAGCTGCTTGAGGTAGCCGAGCAGGAAGTCGATGTTCAGGCTGCGCTCGTGCGCCTCGTCGATGATCAGGGTGTCGTACTGGCGCAGGTCTCGGTCGGTCTGGATCTCGGCCAGCAGGATGCCGTCCGTCATCAGCTTGACCAGGGTGTCCTGGCCGGCCTGGTCGGTGAACCGGACCTTCCAGCCGACGGCCTCGCCGAGCGGGGTGTTCAGCTCCTCGGCGACGCGTTCGGCGACCGTGCGGGCGGCGATCCGGCGGGGCTGGGTGTGGCCGATCAGGCCCTGCACGCCGCGGCCGAGCTCCAGGCAGATCTTCGGGATCTGGGTGGTCTTTCCGGAGCCGGTCTCGCCCGCCACGATCACCACCTGGTGGTCGCGGACGGCGGCCAGGATCTCGTCCTTCTTCTGCGCGACCGGCAGTTCCTGCGGGTAGCGGATCTCGGGGACCGCCGCCCGGCGGTCGGCGACCCGCAGTTCGGAGCGGTCGAAGTCGGCGGCCAGCTCGGCCAGGATCTTCCCCCGGGCCTCGGCCGAACGGACCTTGCGGGTGCCCTCCAGGCGGCGGCCGAGGCGCTGCATGTCGCGCAGCATCAGGCCGGGCAGCCGGGCGGCCAGCTCCGCGAGCGTGGGGGCGGGCTGCGGGGCTACGGGAGAACTCACTGCGGGCATCCCTCTAGGTTGCATAAAGTCGGGGCCGGGGCGCACCTCGGTTTTGTTACGAGCCTCCAGTGTCACAGGCGCGGCGGGCGGACCGCGAACACCCGCCCGTAGGTCAACCGCAGGTATTGACGGGCACCCGCCCGTTTCGCTCGGAGGCAGTACTGACTAGCCTTGGGAGGAACGGTTTGACGGGGAACAGGGGGAGTTCTGATGGGCATTCTGGGCGACATAGGCAACGTGGTCAGCGACGTCGGTGACTTCGTCGGTGACGTGGCCAAGGTCGGCAAGGACATCGTCATGGCGCCGGCCGAGATCGCGCACTGGGCGCTCGGCAAGATGTTCGGCGACGCCGACGCCGAGCTCAACAAGATCGCGCAGGAGCTGGCCGAGATGGCCAAGCAGGTCGAGCAGCTGGGCGGCGACGTCAACTCGCTGCTGTCGCACATGTCCTGGCACGGTGCGGCGGCGGACGCGTTCACCGCGCACGCCCAGGGCCGGGTGCGGGAGCTGAACGGGGTCGCGGACGAGCTCAACCAGCTCGGCGACTCGGTGAAGCGCCTCGCCAGCGTGTTGTGATCCGGATCCGGACGGCGGAGATCGTCCGGGGCCGGGCCACGGACGGAGAACGAGGGGACATCCTTCGATGACGGGGAAGATGTTCGGCTTCCGGCCGGAAGAGCTGGTGCGGATCCAGCGCGACTTCGAGCAGCTCAACCAGCGCATGGCGGAGATGACCAAGAAGGTCGGGCACATCGGCGAGACCGTCGCGAAGGCGGCGGCCACCGATGTGTTCTCCGGTTTCATCATGGGAGTCGTCGGGGCGGGTCCGGTGCTCGCCGAGGTGAAGCGGGATGTCGACGACATCAGCAGCAAGGCCGAGGCGCTGATGCGGACCAAGGACAAGCTCACCCGCGAGCTCGGCGAGGACGCAGCGAAGATCAAGAAGCTCATCGCCCACTACGAGGCGGTCGAGAAGAAGATCGCCGACGAGATGAACAAGCCCAAGGGCGACGAGAGGCCGCAGCCCGGGTCCCCGCACACTGGCATCGACGGTGTGGGCAACGGCGGCGGCAACAGCGGGGGCGGTGGCGGCGGCGGTCACGCCGAGCAGCCGAAGTCCCCGAGCACCGGTATCGACGGCGCCGGCCACGGCGGCGGCGGTGGCAGCACCGGTGGTGGCGGGAGTCACACGCCGCAGCCGAAGTCGCCGAACACCGGCACCGACAGCGGCGGTGGCACCGGCACGCCGGCCGGCGGGCCCGGTGGGAAGCACGACGGGCCGAAGCTCAAGGACCGCTCCACCGGTGACTGGAAGACCAAGATCATCAACGGCAGCGGCTGGGACTCCTGGTCCGGCAAGAAGCACAAGAAGAACGGCGAGGGCCTCGGTGTGAAGGCCAGGCCCAAGCTGGAAGGGCTGTCGCCGGAGCGCAGGGCCATGGTGGAGCGCGCACTGGAGCGCGCCGAGCACAAGCTCGGCTACAGCCAGGGCGCCGTCACCAACGGCTACCGGGTGGACTGTTCGGGCCTGGTGTCCTGTGCCTGGGGCCTGCCCGGCCCGGGTCTGAACACCATCGGGCTGATGCAGGGCAACGTGTCGCACCACATCGGCAAGAACGACCTGCAGCCGGGTGACGCGATGATCTCCAACGATCACACGGTGCTGTTCGGGGGCTGGGTGGACGCCGCCCACACCCGTTACATCGGCATCGAGGACAGTGGCGACGCGGGCATGGTCTCCCGGGAGATCCCCTACCCGTACTTCCACGGAGGCTCCGCGTACCAGCCGTACCGCCGCAACGGCGTCGACTGACGCGTGCTCACCGCACGGGGCCCGGCCCGGGGTTGACCACCCCCGGCCGGGTCCCGTGCTGTCCGCTGCGAGAGAATCGGGACAGTCTTGGGGCGAACGGCCAGGGGGGCCGTCGCCGAGGTAGGGGGGCGTGTGCGATGACGGGGAAACAGTTCGGCTTCCGGCCGGACGAGCTGGTGAAGATCATGCGGGACTTCGAGCAGCTGAACCAGCGCATGGCGGAGATGACCCAGCAGGTCGGGCACATCAAGGCCACGGTCGCGAAGGCGGCGGCCACCGATGTGTTCTCCGGTTTCATCATGGGAGTCGTCGGGGCGGGTCCAGTGCTCGCCGAGGTGAAGCGGGATGTCGACGACATCAGCCACAAGGCCGACGCGCTGATGAAGACCAAGGACAAGCTCACCCGCGAGCTCGGCGAGGACGCGGCGAAGCTCAAGAAGATGATCGCCCGGTACAACGAGGTCGAGCAGGGCATCGCCGACATCCTCAACAAGCCGCACGGCGAGGACAAGCCGCAGCCGAAGTCGCCGAGCACCGGCATCGCGGGCGTCGGCAACGGCGGCGGCAGCAACGGCAACGGCACCGGTGGTGGCGGGAGCCACCCGGAGCAGCCCAAGTCGCCGAACACCGGTGGCGACGGCACCGGCGGGCACGGCGGCGGCAGCACGGGCGGTGGCAGCACGGGCGGCGGCAGCCGCGCGCCGCAGCCGAAGTCGCCGAACACCGGCGGCGGGGACACCAGCGGCAACGACGGCTCCGGGATCTCCACCCGCCCGGGCGGCCTGCACGACGGCCCGAAGATCAAGGACCGGTCCAGCGGCGACTGGAAGACCAGGATGATCAACGGCACGGGCTGGGACGACTGGTCGCCCACCCACAAGTGGCACCCGCGCAACGGCCAGGGCGGCGGCGTGGTGGACCAGCCGCACCTGGACGGGGTCTCCGACGAGCGCAAGGCGATGGTCGAGCGGGCGATGGAGCGGGTCGAGCGCAAGCTCGGCTACAGCCAGGGCGCCGTCACCAACGGCTACCGGGTCGACTGCTCCGGCTTCGTCTCGGCGGCCTGGGGCCTGTCCACCGACGGCGGCGGCACCTCGACCGGCCCGCTGATCAGCGAGAGCGCCGGCATCGCGCACCACATCAACAAGAGCGACCTGATGCCCGGCGACGCGCTGGTGATCCACCACGAGAGCGGCGACAAGAACCAGCACGTGGTGCTGTTCGGCGGCTGGGCGGACGCCGCGCACACCAAGGCGATCATCCTGGAGGACTCCGGCAGCAACGGCTGCATCTCGCACGAGGTGTCGATGTCGAAGCTGTCCGGTTACACCGCGATCCGCAAGAACGGCATGTGACCCGGCCGGCGTTCCCCCGACCTGCGGGTCGGGGGAACGCCGCAGGTCAGCGGCTCTTGACCTGAAGCACGCTTGAAGTCCTACCGTCGAGGTGCGTGAGATCACCCCGCTCCGGAACGAGAGGCCGTGCACCATGCCGATAGAGCTCAACCACACCATCGTGGCCGCCCGGGACCGACAGGCCACCGCCGACTTCCTGACCGGCCTGCTCGGCCTGCCCGACGCCGAAGTCCACGAGCCGTTCCTGGCCGTGCAGTTGGGCAACCGCGTGACGCTCGACGTGATGACCGTCGCGGGCCCGATCACGCCGCAGCACTACGCGTTCCTGGTCTCCGAGGACGAGTTCGACGCGATCTACGGCCGGATCCAGGCGCAGGGCCTCACCCACTGGGCCGACCCGTTCTCCCAGCAGCCCGGCCGGATCAACCACTGGAACGGCGGCCGCGGCGTGTACGTGAAGGACCCGGACGGGCACAGCATCGAGGCGCTGACCAGGCCCTGAGCACGCTTGCCTGTTCGCCCGGCGATCCGGTTACCGTGGAGTGATGAGCGAACAGCAGCGGCCGGCATTCGAAGCGGACCCGGACACCGTCCACCCAGTGGCCAGGGTGGCCCTCGGCGCGGCCGGGGTCACGCTGGTCTCGGTCGGCGTGGTGCTGCTGGTGCTGCCCGGGCCCGGCACGCTGCTCCTGCTGGCCGGGCTGATTCTGCTGGCCCGGGCGATCCCGGCGCTGTCCCGGTTCGTCGAGCCGGTACGGGTGCGGGCGATGGCGGGCGTCGAGGCCAGCGTCGCCTCGCGCTGGCGGATCGCCGGCTCGGTGCTGGCCGGGCTCGGGCTGATCGGCGCCGGCGTCGCCGCGGTGCTGGTGCCGAGCCTGCCGCTGGCGGGCTGGCCGACCGGGCTGAGCCTGATGCTGTCGGGCCTGATCCTGCTCGGCCTGATGGTCTGGAGCCACCGCCGGGTGCACGGCTCGCGCTGAGCTTCGGCCGGCGGGCCGGGCAACCCGGCGGGCCGGGCGGGCGGGACGCGAACAGGCGGGGCGGGGGATGTCGAGGGCGGCGCGCAGCAGGGCGTCCAGCAGAGCGGTGGCGAGGGCCGGGGCGGGCGGACTGTGGGTGCGCCGTGAGGCGTTGGCGGCTTCTGCGCGCGCAGCGGCCAGCCGGGGCGGGCAGTCAGCGGGCCAGTCGGAAGGCGAGGGCGGCGGCTGCGCGCAGCGGCCAGGCGGGGCGGGGGACGTCGAGGGCGGCCCGCAGCGGGGCGTCCAGCAGGGCGGTGGCGAAGGCCGGGGCGTGGCGGGCCAGCGGGCCGGGCAGGCGGGACGCGAACAGGCCGGAGACGGCCTGCCACAGGGCCCGGCCGGCCGGGCTGGGGGCGAACCGGGCGGCCTCGAACTCGCGCATCCAGGCGGCGATCCGGTCCAGGTCCGGGCCGGGCAGCGCGGGCAGCTCCAGGGCGGCGGCCAGCTCGGCCTGGAAGGCGAACGCGGCCTCCCGCTCGGCGGGCGTCACACCGCCGCCCCGGGCGGTGAACTCCACCGGGCAGACGGTGAAGCAGGCCAGCACGTAGCGCATCAACTCGTCGTCCACGCCCGGCAGTCGGTGCATCGCGGCGAGTTCGGCGACGATCTCCCGGCCGGCTTCGCTGTCCACCCCGTGGCCGATCAGCGCGAACATCATGGCCCCGGTGGCCTTCGCCCGGGCTTTCGGCGCGGACGCCAACTTGCCGGTGGCGGACAGTACTTCGGCGATCTCCGGGACGGCGAAGGTGCGTACGAAGCCGAGTGTCAGGCCGACCCGGGCCCGCTGCGGGGCCCGGTGCAGCACCAGCGCGGCGAACGCGTCGCGGGGCGGCCCGGCTGTCACGACTGCCCGGGCCGTCACGGGTGCCCGGCGGTCATGAGCGGTCGGCCAATGCCCGCTCCAGCAGCGGGGATTGCAGGAAGGAGGCGACCAGCACCAGGTGGGCGCGCTCCTCGGCGGGGTCGGCGTCCAGGCCGGGCAGCACCGGCTGCTCCTCGCGCGGGCGCGGCACCGTCCCGGCGGCCAGCGCGCCGACCGCGGAGCGCAGTGCGGCGGCGACCACCAGCGCGTCCCGCTCCTCGGGGCCGAGCGCGGCTTCGGCGGCGGACCGTTCGGCACCCCGGACCGCCGCCGGGTCGATCCACGGGCGCAGCGTCAGCTGGCCGTCGCGGATCTCCAGGCCGCGCCGGGTGGTGCGCCACTCCAGGTCGCGCAGGGCGGCGCGTTCGCGCCAGGCGGGCGACGGCGGGCCCTCCAGGGCGAGCCGGCGGTCGGCCCGGTAGACCAGGTCCCACAGTGGGCGCAGCGCCCGGAAGTCGGCCCGGCGGCGGGTCCAGGCGGCGCCGGCCGGGCCGGCGAAGCCGAGGGTGATGCCGACCGCGCCGAGCGTGGCGAAGAGCGGGCCGAGCGCGGTGCTCAGCCAGTCGACGTCATTGACGCCGGCGTACGCGAGAGCGATCGCGGCGAGCTTGCACACCACGTAGCCGCAGGCGGTGAGCGCGCCGGCGGCCAGCAGCCGGATGCCGCGGCGCAGCCAGCCGGCGGGGAGCCGGGCGGCGTGGCCGAGGCAGACCCGGCCGATGTCGATCAGCGCGAAGGCGTACAGGCCCTGGTAGATCGCCAGGAACAGGGCGGTGGCGGTGCGCGGGGCGAAGGTGGTGTCGAAGGTGAGCGGCGTCTCGGGCCGGTACGGGCCGCCGATCAGGAAGAGTGCCACCAGCACGGGCACCAGCGCGGCGAACACGGCGGTGCGGCGGCGCACCCGGCGGCGCAGCCGGTCGTCCAGCGGCGCCCACACCTCGGTGCCGGAGCGCTGCTCGGGCGGCGCCCAGACCAGCGCCAGGACCACCGCGCCGGCGGAGAAGCCGACGATGCCCAGGTAGACCAGCAGGGTGGCCAGGTTGCCGACGCCGGTGAGGTGCCCGATCGCCCGGTACAGCAGCGGGGAGGCCAGCAGGAAGGCGGTGGCCGGCGAGGCGATCGCCAGGGCGACCACCAGCAGGCCGAAGGACGGTTCGCGCCGCCAGGCCCGCAGCTTCAGCCCGGCCACCACCCAGGCGGCCGCGCCGATGCCCAAGTAGACCAGGTTGTAGGGCAGTTCAGACATGCTGTCCCTTGCGGTGCTCCAGCGCGGGGGCGAGCTGCGAGGTGGTGCCGGCCCCCGGGGCGAGCACCAGGGCGCGCATCAGCTCGGCGCCGAGCACCTCCGCCTCCTCCTCGGCGGCGTCGTCGTAGTGCGAGCGGCCGAGCACCAGCCGGAGCATCTCCGGGTCGATGGTGGGCAGTTCGACCAGCGACGGGTCCTCGTCCGGCGACGGCGGCTCGCTCAGGTGCCCGCACAGCAGGTGCGCCAGCTCGTGGCAGACGATGTGCGCGCGGTGCAGCCCGGAGGTCTCCTGCTCGACGTGGATCACGTCCTCGGCGGACAGCCGCTCCACGAAGCCGGACGGCTCGCCGACCTGCATCCGGCGCGGCGCGATCCGGATCGGCCGGTCCAGGTGGGCGGAGACCGCTCCGCACAGCTCCTCCACGGTGCTCAGCGGCGGCAGGCGCAGTTCGCGCGCGACCGCCCGCATCCGGCGGCGGGTCCGCCCGAGACCGCTCCCCACACCCCGCACGTCGACCCCCTCCGGGAGCCGCCAGTGTCCCAGCGGCACCTGCTGACGCTCCGTCACGTGACTGGTCCGGCCTCGTCCGACTGGCCGGTCGGCAGGCCGACGGCCCGCCGCAACTGCTCCACAATAGTGAGTGCGGCGTCCTGCATCTCCGGCGGCAGGCCGGCCGCCCGCATGGCGATCCGCTCCACCCGGGCGTCGCGCAGCGCCTCGATCCTGCGCAGGTCGCGCTCGACCGCGCTGGCGGTCTCCGAGTCGGAGAAGTAGTCCAGCGGGACGCCGAAGAACTTGGCGATCCGGACGGCGTTCTCCAGGCTCGGCTTCTGGGTGCCCTTGCGCAGGTTGCCGATGTACGTGCCGCTCAGCCCGGTGCCTTCGGCGATTTCGGAGTCCCGCCAGGGCCGGCCGAGGTCCTTGGGGTAGATCACCGCTATCAGACGCCGGAAGCGGCTGGCGAAGTCCGGTGCTTCGGCGCGGGAGGAGTCCGTGGGCATGTGCCGGATCATAGAGGGTCTTTACCCCCGGGCGTATCCCATCGATAACACCGTTCTGAACGATCGTTGGGGGATTGGTGCCGAAACCGTGCGGACAGGCCACCGTGGGCGTTGGTTCGTCACTCTTGAATCCACGATAGTTGACACGGTGTGGGCGGATCGGCAGGATCGGCATTCTGATGCTCGGGCGCCGTTGCCCCACGGGGGTGGGCAGCGGCGCTCGTTCGGCGGGTTGCCGTGCGCCCTCGCGCGCACGCCCCGCGGGCCGGGGCTCGCCGCTCCGCCTCCTTCACGTCATCTCCCGTTTCCGTCACGGCAGTTCCGCGCCGATACGCTCCCCGCGTCCTCGCCCGGCGCCCGTCCGCCAGCACCACTCGGGCGCGCCCCGCCCGAAAGGCCGCGCTGCCGATGGTCCCCCGACTCTCCGTCGTCGTCCCGGTGTACAACGTCGAGCGGTACCTCGTCGACTGCCTGGACTCGATCGCCGCCCAGAGCTTCACCGACTTCGAATGCGTCCTGGTGGACGACGGCTCCACCGACACCAGCACCGCCCTCGCCGAGCAGTACACCGCCCGCGACCCGCGCTTCCGGCTGCTCCGCCAACCCAACCTGGGCCTCGGCGCCGCCCGCAACACCGGCGTGCGCCACCTCACCCCCGGCACCGAGTACCTGGCCTTCGCCGACAGCGACGACACCCTGCCCCCGCACGCCTACCGGCTGATGATCAGCACCCTGGACGAGACCGGCTCCGACTTCGCCGCCGGCAACGCGCTGCGGCTGCGCGGCACCGGACTCGAACCCTCGCACGCGCACCGCCGCCCGTTCGCCGAGACCCGGCTGCGCACCCACATCGGCCAGCTGCCCGCCCTGGTCACCGACCGCACCGCCTGGAACAAGGTCTACCGCCGCTCCTTCTTCACCGCGGCCGGCCTCCAGTACCCCGAGGGCATGCTGTACGAGGACGCCCCCGTCAGCGTCCCGCACCACTTCCTGGCGAAGAGCGTCGACGTGCTGTCCGAGCCCGTCTACCACTGGCGGATCCGCGAGGACGGCGACCGCTCCATCACCCAGCGCCGCACCGACCCGCGCGGCCTGGCCGACCGGGTGCGCTCCATCGAACTCGTCCGCGGCTGGCTGCTGGACCGCCCCGAACCCGCCTTCCGCGCACACCTGCGGGCCTACGACCACAACACCCTGGTCGAGGAGATCCCGATGTTCTTCTGGACCGTCCCCGACGGCGACCGCGACTACCGGCACGCCTACCACCGGCACGTCACCCGGCTGCTCAGCGCCATCGGCCCCGAACACCTCGCCGCACTCCCGCCCGTCCTGCGCCTCAAGTACCGCCTCACCGTGGCGGGCCGCCTGCACGCCCTGTCCGGCGTCCAGCGCGCGCACCGCCGGGTCCGCAACACCCGCAAGGCGCTGCGGCGTTGATCACCGGGTGCGCCGCCGCAGCAGCGCCACCCGGGCCTTCAGCAGCGCCGGGACGAACAGGTACACCACGGCGGGAACCACCACGCCGGTGATGACCAGCACCCGCAAGGGCACCGGCAGGCCGTCCAGCGACGGCCCGAGCAGCATCTGGGCGGTCGTGATCGACGGGAAGACGGCGAGCCAGGTGATCAGGGCACGGACGTGCACCGACGGGGCGGGGTGGGTGGTGACGGCGGCGGTTGCGGCGGTGGCGGCGGTCTCGGCCATGACGGTCTCCTCGGGGCGCGGGCGCGTACCGTGACGGTAGCCAACCAACTGGTTGGCGTCAACCATCCAGTTGGTTGGCATGCCGTCCCCTGCCGCCCTACGCTGAGCGCATGACCCAGGAACCGACGTCCACCAAGCAACGGCTGCTCGCCGCCGCCAGGGAAGAGTTCGCCGCGCACGGCATCGCGGGCGGCCGCGTGGACCGGATCGCGGAGCTGGCCGGCGTGAACAAGGAACGCATCTACGGCTGCTTCGGCAGCAAGCAGAAGCTCTTCGACCAGGTCGTCGCCGCGGCCCTGGACGAACTCACCGAAGCCGTCCCGCTGCAGCCCGGCGACGACCCCGCCGAATACGTGGGACGGGTCTACGACTTCCACCGGGCCAACCCCGTCCTGATCCGGCTCTGCCTCTGGGAGGGCCTGCACTATCGCGACGCCGCCCTGCCCAACGAGGCCCGGCGCGCCACCCACTACGAACAGAAGGTCGCCGCCCTCGCCGCGACCTTCGGCACCGAGGCGTCCCCGCAGGTCGCCGCCTGCCTACTGAGCCTGATCGGCCTCGCCGCCTGGCCCACCGCCGTCCCCCAGATGACTCGCCTCGTCCTCGGCACCACCCAACCCGACCTCCGCGCCCACGTCGTCGAATTCGCCCGCCAGGCCCTGACCGGCTCCCTCCCGATCCCCACGGACACCTGACCCCCCGCCAGGGCCGTCGGCCGGCGGGCCGGGCGTTCGAAGGCGTGTCAGAAAGGCTGCCCTGCGGCCTCGCGGGCCGTCAGTTGATCACTTCGACGGCGCAGCGGATGCGAGATCCGGCTCGCGCAGGACTTGCCGACGGGCCGTTCGCCCCGGGCCTCCCGCTGCACGGCGAGGATGTCGGCCATCGACACGTCGCTCGACAGACTCTCGCGGACGACCCACTGTCGGCGCTGACCGGGTGGCGCGCCGCGGTTCGGGGCCGTTGGCGTTGGCGTCAGTGGACGCGAAAATGCCCCCGAAGCGAGCTGCTTCGAGGGCATCGTGCCTGGTCAGGCGATGTGGCCAGGGCCGGGGTCGAACCGGCGACCTTCCGCTTTTCAGGCGGACGCTCGTACCAACTGAGCTACCTGGCCGTACTGCACCGTCTCTTGCGAGACGAGCGATCCCGACGGGACTTGAACCCGCGACCTCCACCTTGACAGGGTGGCGAGCTAACCAACTGCTCCACGGGACCTCATGCGGATTGCTCCGCACAGGACCTTACTACGGTACTGCGTACCCCCAACGGGATTCGAACCCGTGCTACCGCCTTGAAAGGGCGGCGTCCTGGGCCACTAGACGATGAGGGCTTGCGGCCCTTCCGGCCGGTTTGTCCGGCGTTCGGGGACGTCGAGAAGCATATGGGATGCCGGGCGGGAACGCCAAAACGGATTTCGGGGGCGGGCGTGGCGGGGGTTCAGGACCAGCCGAGTCCGTGGAGTTCGTCGTCGTCGAAGCCGAAGTGGTGGGCGACTTCGTGGATGACGGTGATGCGGACCTCCTCGACGGCCTGCTCCCGGGAGTCGCAGTGGCGGAGGGTCGGGCCCATGTAGATCAGGATCCGGTCGGGGAGGACGCCGGCGTACCACTCGCCGCGTTCGGTGAGCGGGATGCCCTCGTAGAGGCCGAGCAGTTCGGGGGTGGCGGGATCGGGTTCGTCCTCGACGAAGACCGCCACGTTGTCCATCATCGCGGCCAGCTGCGGCGGAATCTGGTCCAGCGCGTCGGACACCAGCGCCTCGAACTCGTCCCTGGTCATCTCCACCCGTCCATTGTCGGAGGTCCGTTGACGCGACGCCAGATGATCCGTGCGGTGCGCCCGCGGGGGCGGCGTGCGGCTGATGCTCGGCGGTTGCCCGTGTCCCGGCGGGGCGGACGCGCGTTGGGCACCCGAGAACGAATGGGCGGCCCGGGCGGGCCGTGCGGGAGGTGGCTCGGTGATGGCGGTTGGGTCGGCGCGGCGACGGGTGACGGCGGGGGCGGCGATGGCGGCGATCGCCGCGTTCGGACTGAGCGGCTGCATGTCGGTGGGTGCGCAGCCGCCCGCCGGGCCGGACCGGGTGAAGCCGACCGGCGCGGGGACGGCGACCACGCTCAAGGCCGGGGTCGGTACCGGCGGCCACCAGGGCGGGCAGCACGGGGAGCGCGGCGGCGCGCCGAGTGTTGACGGCGCGTCACCCGGCGCGGTGCCGTCCCCGGGCGGGCACGTGCCGGGCCCGACGCCGCCCGCCGTCGGGCTGCAGGGCGCTCCGGTGCCGGTGCCGGGAACGAACGCCGGCACTCCCGGGCCGAGCGGCACGCCCGCCGGGCCGGGAACGCCCCCGCCGACCCCGACCGGTGGCGGCAGCGCGTCCTCGCCGACCCCGCCGCAGCCCAGTGCGCCGGAGCCCTCGCACTCGGCGAAGCCCTCGCCGACGCCCAGCGGGACGCCCGTGGAGCCCAGCGAGTCACCGTCCGGGCACTGACCGCGGCGGCTGCTCCGCGGCGGGTGCTTCGCAGTCGGTGCTCCGCAGCCGGTGCCGGAAGCGGCGGCGGGGCCTTGCTTCAGGGCGTTGGCCAGGGGATTTGCCTCTGATCCGTAGGCTCCCCTATGGTGGTAGATCGTTCGTTTGATCCTATTTGGCTGGCGCTCCTTACACCTTTGAGCGCCCTTGGCGCGTTCCGGCGATCCGTGGCTGACCGCATAGAGGCGGTATTTCCAACAGACCCCCGGACTTTGGCGCGTGCCACTTCCGGAAGGTTTTGCATGTCTCTCGTTGACGACGCCCGCTTCGCCATGCCCGCGAACGGCTCCGACGCCGCCGACACCGACTCTCTCGACACCGACACGCTGGACGCGGAGCTCGCCGAGCTGACCGACGCCGGCGACGCCGCGGAGGCCGACACCGCCGACGCCGAGCCGACCATCACCTTCGGTGACCTGGGCCTGCACGACGAGGTCGTCCGGGCGCTCGCCAAGCGCGGCGTCACCACCCCGTTCCCGATCCAGGCCGCGACCATCCCGGACGCGCTGGCCGGCAAGGACGTCCTCGGCCGTGGCCGCACCGGCTCCGGCAAGACCCTGAGCTTCGGCCTGCCGCTGCTGACCCGCCTGGCGGGCGGCGAGCGCACCAAGGCCAAGCACCCGCGCGGTCTGATCCTGGTCCCGACCCGCGAGCTGGCCATGCAGGTCGCCGACGCGCTGGAGCCGTTCGGCTCGGTGCTCGGCCTGCGCCTGAAGGTGGTCTGCGGCGGCACCTCGATGTCCAACCAGATCTACGCCCTGGAGCGCGGCGTGGACGTGCTGGTCGCCACCCCCGGCCGCCTGCGCGACCTGATCAACCGCGGCTCCGCGAAGATGGACGAGGTCGAGATCGCCGTCCTCGACGAGGCCGACCAGATGGCCGACATGGGCTTCCTGCCCGAGGTCACCGAGATCCTCGACCTGGTGCCGGCCGGCGGCCAGCGCCTGCTGTTCTCCGCCACCCTGGAGAACGAGATCGACACCCTGGTCAAGCGCTACCTGAAGAGCCCGGTCACCCACGAGGTCGACCCGTCGGCCGGCGCGGTGACCACCATGACCCACCACATCCTGGTCGTGAAGCCCAAGGACAAGGCGCCGATCACCAACGCGATCGCCGCCCGCAAGGGCCGCACCATCATCTTCGTCCGCACCCAGATGGGCGCGGACCGGGTCGCCCAGCAGCTGCTGGAGGCCGGCGTGAAGGCCGACGCGCTGCACGGCGGCATGACCCAGGGCGCCCGTACCCGCGTCCTCGGTGACTTCAAGGACGGCTACCTCAACGTGGTCGTCGCCACCGACGTCGCCGCCCGCGGCATCCACGTCGACGGCATCGACCTGGTGCTGAACGTCGACCCGGCGGGCGACCACAAGGACTACCTGCACCGCTCCGGCCGCACCGCCCGGGCCGGCCGCTCCGGCACCGTCGTCACCCTGGTGCTGCCGCACCAGCGCCGCGGCGTGTTCCGCCTGATGGAGGACGCGGGCGTGGACGCCTCGCGCCACATCCTCGACCACGCCTTCGACGCCGAGGTGGCCCGGATCACCGGCGCCCGCTCGCTGGTCGAGGTGCAGGCCGAGAGCGCGTCCGGCATCGCCGGCGCCGCCGAGCGCGAGGTCGCCGAGCTCACCCGTGAGCTGGAGCGCGCCCAGCGCCGCGCCACCGAGCTGCGCGAGGAGGCCGACCGTCTGGCCGCCCGCGCCGCCCGCGAGCGCGCCGAGCTGGGCATCGAGGACGAGGTCGAGACGGACGAGGCGACCGCCGAGGCCGGCACCGAGACCGCCGAGCAGCCGGCCGCCGCGGCCGAGCCGGCGGCCGAGGAGCGCACCCCGTCCTACCGCGAGGCCCGCAACGAGCGCCCCGCCTACAACCGCGACCGCGAGGACCGTGGCGGCCGTGGCTTCAACCGTGACGACCGTGGTGGCCGTTCGTTCGGTGACCGTGAGCGTGGCGGCTTCAACCGTGAGGAGCGCGGCGGCCGTTCGTTCGGTGACCGTGACCGTGGCTTCAACCGTGACGACCGTGGTGGCCGTTCGTTCGGTGACCGTGAGCGTGGCGGCTTCAACCGTGAGGAGCGCGGCGGCCGTTCGTTCG
>NZ_JBVJHA010000001.1:1122108-1176795 GCF_055587065.1 Kitasatospora sp. NPDC048662
GTGACCGTGACCGTGGCTTCAACCGTGACGACCGTGGTGGCCGTTCCTTCGGTGACCGTGAGCGTGGCGGCTTCAACCGTGAGGACCGTGGCGGCTTCAACGGCGGCGACCGTGGCGGCCGTCCGTTCGCCCGCCGCGACGACCACCGCTCCGGCGGCCGTCCGCAGGGTGGCTTCAACCGTGACGACCGTGGTGGCCGTTCCTTCGGTGACCGTGAGCGCGGCGGCTTCAACCGCGAGGACCGTGGCGGCTTCAACGGCGGCGACCGCAAGCCGCGTTGGAAGAACTGACGCTCTGCCTGAGCACTGACCGGGCCCGCTCCACTTCGGTGGGGCGGGCCCGTCCGCGTTCCCCGGCGGGCCGGTCGGCGTTCCCCGGCGGGCCCGTCCGCGTTCCCCGGCGGGCGGGCGGAAATACGTTGGTCGGGGCGGAAGCCGACGGGCTAGCGTGCCCGGCATGAGCAACAGGCAGCGGGCACTCGCCACGCAGAACGAGGAGATCGCCGACCGGGGCGAGTACCGGTGCACGGACGGGACGGCAGTGCGGATCGCCGAGGAGCTGGCCGAGGCCCGCGCCGGGACGGTGTCCTACCCGCCGGAGGCCGAGTTCGGGGCCGGGCCGGGCCCGCTGCGCGGGGCCGCCGAGGTGACGGGGGAGGGCAGCATGCAGGCCGCCCAGCGGCTGGTGGCGGACGGCGGGCGGAGCGTCGCGGTGCTGAACTTCGCGTCCGCGCGCAACCCCGGCGGCGGGTACCTGCGCGGCGCCAAGGCCCAGGAGGAGGACGTCTGCCGCGCCGCGCTGCTGTACCGCTGCCTGCTGGAGGCCCCCGACTACTACGAGGCGCACCGGGCCTCCACGGACCTGCACTACAGCCACCGGGTGATCTGGTCGCCGGGCGTGCCGGTGATCCGGGACGGGCACGGGGAGCTGCTGGCCCGCACGCACCGGGTCGGCTTCCTCACCTCGCCGGCGCCCAACGCGGGCCAGCTGGCGCTGCGTTCGCCCGGCCGGGCGCTCGACCTCGGGCCGGTGCTGGCCGAGCGGGCCGCCCGGGTGCTGGCGGTGGCCGCCCGGCACGGGGCGCGCGAACTGGTGCTCGGCGCCTGGGGCTGCGGGGTGTTCCGCAACGACCCGGCCGAGGTCGCGGACGCGTTCGGGCAGGCGCTGGACGCGTGGGGCGCGGCCTTCGACCGGGTGGTGTTCGCGGTCTGGGACCGCAGCGTTCCCTCGGCGAACCGGGCGGCCTTCGAGGCGCGGTTCGCCGCCCGCTGAGGAGTTACTCGCCGGTGGCCAGCACCGAGGCGGTGGCCACCACACCGGTGACGGTGAGGACGGCCGGCCAGGCGCCGATCTTCTTCGCCAGCGGGTGCGAGCCGCCGAACGCCGCCAGGTAGAGCGTGGTCAGGCCGGCCGCGACGGGCGTGCCCGAGCGGCGCTGCCAGCGCACGGCGGCCGCCGTCCCGGCAACGGCCAGAACGGCGCCGCCCAGCTCACGCCGGCCGCTGAACCGGGCGGTGGCGTAGCCGCCGATCAGACCGGCGGCGGCGACGGCGGCGGTGACGGGGAAGCGGGCCATGGGACGGACTCCTTCGGACGGCTGGTGGACACCTGCGCGGACGGCTCCGACACCGGACCGGACGCACCGCCCACGGTAACGCGCCCAACAAGCCGAGCCACCGGGAGGGAACGGCAGTCGGGCTCGCTCCCGAGGCCGGCTCACTCCGGGCGCAGGGTGCGCAGTGCGGCGAGGTCCTCGGTGTTGGCGCCGTGGTTGAGGAGGTAGGTGTCGAGGGTGCCGTGGAGTTCCTCGATGCGGGCCAGGGCGGAGGCCAGGTGGGTGGCTTCGACGGGGCGGGAGAGGCGTTCCGCGCCGGCGGCGTCCAGGTAGGGGACGGGGCCGTTGTCGAGGCCGAGGCCGAGGTTGGAGCGGAGGAAGTCGGCGGTGACGTCGGCCGCCGGCAGGCCGGCCAGGGTCTGCAGGACGGCGATGGTCAGGCCGGTGCGGTCCTTGCCGACGGCGCAGTGGACCAGGACCGGGGAGTCGGTGGCCAGCGCCCGGACGGCGGCGGCGACGGCGACGCCGCCGGTCTCGGCCATGAACGGGTAGAGCGCGGCCTGGTCCTCGGGCCAGGCCAGCTCGGTGGTGGCCGGGTCGGGGAGCATCGGTGCGTGCAGGTAGTGGACGTCCTCGCCGATCGGGCGGTCGGGCCAGTGAGCGAGCTCGGCGACGCTGCGCAGATCGACGACCGTTCGGATGCCGAGTTCCGCCAGGCGGGCCGCGCCCTCGTCGGTGAGCCGGTTGAGGCTCGCCGAGCGGTAGAGCAGCCCGGGGCGGTACACGCCCGCTCCGGCGTCGCGGAGGTTGAGCACGTCGGGGATGTCGAGGAACGGCGTGGCGGCGATTTCGGTCTCGGTCATGCCGCCCACCGTAGGGGCGGTGGGCGGCGACGCGCCGGGGCGTTGACCGAACCGGTATCGCGGCAACGCGTGATGTTCATACCTGGCGGCGGGTCAGCGGCCGCCGGCCACGTCCAGGAAGGAACCGGTGATGTAGGAGGCGCCGGGGGAGAGCAGGTACAGGATCGCCTCGGCCACCTCCTCGGGCTGGCCGCCGCGCCCCATCGGCAAGTTGGGGGCGACCCGGTCGACCCGGCCGGGCTCGCCGCCGAGCGCGTGGATGTCGGTGTGGATCAGGCCGGGCCGGACGGCGTTCACCCGGATTCCCTCGGCCGCCACCTCCAGCGACAGGCCCCGGGTCATCGAGTCCAACGCGCCCTTGGACGCCGCGTAGTCCACGTACTCGCCCGGCGATCCGAGCCGGGACGCCGCCGAGCCGACGTTGACGATCGCCCCGCCCCGGCCGCCGTACCGGGTGGACATTCGGCGCACCGCTGCGGCCGCGCACAGGAACGGGCCGGTGATGTTGGCCGCCCAGATCCGGTTCAGCCGGTCCTCGTCGAGCTCGTCCAGCCGGCACTGCTTCTCCAGCGTGCCCGCGTTGTTCACCAGCGCGGTGAGCGGCCCGAGTTCGCGCTCCGCGGTGTCGAACAGCCGCTCCACCTCGGCGGTGGTGCTGACGTCCGCCCGGACCGCGACGGCGGTACCGCCAGCGGCGCGGATCCGTTCCACCACGCCGTCCGCCGAGGCCTGGTCGGCACGGTAGTTGACGCACACCCGGTAGCCGCGTTCGCCCGCCAGCAGGGCGGTGGCCGCTCCGATGCCGCGCCCGCCGCCGGTGACCACCAGTACTTCGTCCTGTGCCATGCCGCCCGCTCCCTTCGTCCACGGAACCGATACGACCGACGGTAGTCCATGGGGTGAAATCCCTTTGCCCGGCGGCGAGTCGGCGACGCAGCATCACTGCCATGGACCCTTCCGTCTCCCCGCACGGCCCGCTCCGGGCCGACCGCCCCGACCTCGACGCGTACCTGGCCGCCGACGAGGCGATCGACCACCGGCACCCCGCCGTGGTGGAGCGCGCCGCCGCGCTGCGGCGGGCCGACCCGGTGGCGACCGCCGAGGCGGTGTTCGGCTTCGTCCGCGACCGGATCGACCACTCGGCCGACGTCGGCCGCTGGTCGGCCGCCTACCGGGCCTCGGACGTGCTGGCCGCCGGCAACGCGGTCTGCCACGGCAAGGCCCACCTGCTGGCGGCGCTGCTGCGCGCCAACGGCGTCCCCGCCGGGCTGTGCTACCAGCGACTGGAGGTGCTGCACGGCCTCAACGGCGTTCTGCTGCCCGGCAGTTCGTGGTGGGTCCGGCTGGACGGCCGGGGCAGCCGGAACGGCGCGGACGGGCAGTTCGCCACCACCCCCGCCACCGAGCGGCCCGCCTGGACCAACGACCCGGCGCTCGGCCGGCACCACTACTCCACGCTGTACGCCGCCCCGCCGCCGGTACTTCTGGACGGCCTGCGCCGGGCCCGGCCGGGTACCGCCGGGTTCGGCTACCTTCCTCCCGAACTCCCGGGCGTGGCATAGCGGTTGGCGGTGCGCAGCGCGGCGAGCTTCGGGGCGCGGCTCCTCGGCGAGTCCAGGCCGAAGCTCCGTGCGTCGCCCAATTCCTCGCGGACGAAGGTCTCGACGGCGTCGATGGTGGCGCGCAGCGCGGCGTCCATCGGCACGAACGACTGGTGCACCAGCTCCCGCTGTTCGGGGTCGTACTCCCAGAAGCCGACGATCCGGCCGCGGTCCACCACCAGGTGGGTCGACGGGTCGGCCTCGCTGCCGAAGCTCCGCCCCGTCCGGGACGCCGGGGCGAGACGGTTGGCGTCCCGCTCGTCGATCAGCCGCGGCAGGTCGCGGTGCAGCAGGTGCAGGCCGTCGATGCCCGCCACCAGGGCGTACGCGGGCTGCTCCGGGATGGCGAACTCGTGGAACTCGTCGGCGAGTTCGGCGGGCAGCAGCAGCTCGGTGCCGGGCAGCTCGACCAGGCGCAGCGGGGCCAGCGCGGCCTTCGCGGTGGCCGCGTTGAAGCCGGAGAACCAGCGGAAGTGCCGCACCGAGGCGGGCGCTGCCCAGGAGAAGTAGCGCCGGGCCAGGTCGGCGGCCTCGCCGTGCACCGCCTGGTCCCAGCGCAGGTAGCCGTACCGTTGCTGGTCCAGCCGCCCGTTCACCGGCACCCGGCGGATCAGGCCGCGCGCCTGCAACAGCCCCAGCGCCAGCGGCAGCGTGGTCGACACGCCGCGCTTGCGCCCCGCCTCGCCCAGCGGGCGGGCCGCGCCGCCGGCCAGGGTGCGGATCTGCTGCGGGCCCAACGGCTCGGTGTCGGACAGCAGTTCGGACACCGCCAGGCAGAGCTGCTCGACCTCGTCCCTGGTCACCCCGAGATGGCGCACCGCCGCGGCGATCTCCGACTCGGCGACGCCCGCGCCCGCCGCCAGACCCAGTGCGAAGTCCTGCGCCGGCAGCACGTACGTACAGCCCCGGGCCGCGGGCAACTCCTGCACCTCCACGGCCGCGAGCGCCGCGTCCACCGCCGCCCGGCCCAGACCCGCCCGCGCGAACAGCCCCAGGTACGGCGCCGCACCACCCACCGAACGGGCCCACCCCGTCGCCGCCAACACCTCGGCCGGGGACGCCCCTTGGTGCACGCCACCGTCCAGCCACTGCCGGTGCGCCCACCAGGCCCGGAGCTTCGCCGCCGGGATCTCGCCGTTCGCCATGCGCCCAGTATCGGCGCGGGGCGTTGCCGGGCCGAGCACCGTCGGTGACGGTCGTGTCGGCCGGCTGCCGTCCGGGGTGTTGCCGGGCCGAGGGCCGGTGGTGACGGCCGTGTCGGCCCGCGCTGCTGGCCCGCTGCTGGCCCGCTGTCGTCAGGCTGTCGTCCGGGGGCGGAAATCGCTCGCGCGTGCGGGTCGTGCGGGGCGAGACTGTCGGAAACCGCTCTCGACAAGGTGACCTCCCGTGCACGTCCTGCTCTCCGGCACAGTCGGCTCCACCGCGTACGGCCTGGCGCACGCCGGCTCCGACCTGGACCGGCTCGGCCTGTTCGCCGCGCCCACCGTCGCCTTCCACGGCCTGCACCGGCCCGTCGAGTCCCACGTCACCACCGCGCCGGACCGCACCCTGCACGAAGCCGCCAAATGGTGTCGGCTCGCCCTCTCCGGCAACCCCACCGCCAGCGAACTGGTCTGGCTGCCCGCGGAGTTGTACGAGGTCCGGACGCCACTCGGCGAAGAACTGATCGGCCTGCGGGAAACCTTCCTGAGCGGCCCCGCGGTCCGCAGCGCCTACCTCGGCTACGCCCGGCAGCAGTTCCGCAAGCTCGCCGCCCGCGACCGCACCGATCCGGCGGGCGCCGCCCGCGCCGCCAAACACGCCCGGCACCTGGTCCGCCTGGTTCACCAGGGCGTCACCCTGCACGAGACCGGCCGACTGGAGATCCGCCTCCCCGACCCGGACCGGGTGCGCGCCCTCGGCGAGCAGTACGCACAGTGCCCGGAGGACGCCACCGCCCTCCTCGCCGACGCCGAAGCCCGATTCGACCGCCCCGGCGTCCTGCCCACCGCACCCGACGAACGCCCCGCCGAGAGCTGGCTCCGCAAGGTCCGCGCCGCCCACCTCCCCACCACCTGACCACCCGCCACCCCTGCCCCCCACCCACCCCCGACCCGCTCGGCCATCCGCTGGCCAACTCCCGCCGGGCACCAGGTAGGATCACCCCGGCAGGCGTTGTCCCACGAGGCCCACACCTGCCACCGGGCCGCTAGCTCAATTGGCAGAGCTGCGGACTTTTAATCCGTAGGTTCAGGGTTCGAACCCCTGGCGGCCCACCGCAGTCGAGGCCAGGTCGGACACCGTCTGACCTGGCCTTCTGCGTGTCAGGGGCGATCTCGGTACGGTTCACGGCCGCTGGCGGTGCGAGTGGAATGCCCGAATGGCGAACCGGTACGGCGATACGCTCGCAGAGGTGTCCCGGGCCACGCGCACCGATCACCGATCCTTTCGATGGAGACTCCTGCCGTGACATTGCGCCGCCGCCGCACACGCCCTCAGCAGATCACCTGAGTCCATGCGTAGCGGTCGCCGACATGGGGAAACCATCGGCGCATGAGCGAAGAACCAGCTTCATGGGCCTGGACGGTGGCGAGGCACGAGCTTGCCGAGTCGTTGCCCCGCCGCTGGGCACATACCCAAGGCGTGGCAGAACGCGCCGGCTGTCTCGCAGGGGTTCTCGGCGAGGAGTCCGGGCTGCTCGTCAGCGCGGCTCTGCTGCACGACGTCGGTTACGCGCCGCGGCTGGCGGCGACGGGGTTCCACCCGCTCGACGGCGCGCGGTTCCTCCGGGACGCCCACGGCGCAGACGGTCGGCTGACGCGGTTGGTGGCGAACCACTCGTTCGCGCTGCTCGAAGCCGAGGAACGCGGCCTCCGGGACGTTCTGGAGGCCGAATTCCCTTTGCTGGAAGACCAGTTCCTGGTGGACGCCCTGGTGTGGTGCGACATGACGACGACGCCCGACGGCACCCCGACCACCGCCGACGCGCGTGTGGCGGAGATCCTCGGCCGCTACGGGGCGGAGAGCGTGGTGGGTCGGTTCATCGGTCGGGCGTCGCCGGAGATCTTCGCGGCGGTGGCGCGGGTGGAGGCGGCGCTGGTGGTTCAGCCGAGGTAGGGGTAGGTGCCGGCGAGGTAGTCGCCGATCTGCTGGCGCATGCTGGCGTGGATGTCGTAGCGGTCGAGGTCGGCGGGCTGGATGAAGCGGACGCCGTCGGCTTCGTCGTTGATCGTGGGCTCGCCTCCGACCGGGCGGCCGATGTACGTGTTCTCGTACTGCTGGCGGATCTCGCCGTCGGTGTAGGCGACGATGTGGTTCGGGTTGGTGTAGACGCCGAGGAAGCCGGTGATCTCGGCGACGATGCCGGTCTCCTCCAGGCACTCGCGCACCGCGCACTGGGCGGCGGTCTCGCCGATGTCCTGGGCGCCGCCGGGCAGGGCCCACTGGCCGGTGTCGCGGCGGCGCTGGAGCAGGATCGCACCGGATTCGTCGACGACGAGCAGGTTGCTGGCGGGGATGAGGGTGTTGGCCTTGGGGGCGCTGGGGTCGTTGTAGTACTCAGTCCTGCCCACGGGCGGTGGTCCCCTCCTGGTCGGGTGTCCAGAGCCGGGCGTCGGCCCAGACGGCGTCGAAGCTCTGAGCGTAGTTGTCGAACCAGCCGGTGGCGTCCACCCGCTTGAGGTGGAACAGCGGGTTGGCGCTGGCCGGCTGGCCGAAGACGTGCGGGTTGACCAGCAGCTCGTCGTCGTAGCGGAACAGCGAGCTGTACAGCGTGGTGTCGTGGAGTCTCACCTCGCAGCCGTTCTTCGGAAGCAGAGATCGGTAGTAGGTGAGCGAGGCGCGAATCTTGGCCGCGAGAGTGTCGCCGATGCCCTCCTCGCGACCTCTGAGCGCGGCGGCGTGCCCGTGCGGGTCGCCGAAGCACAGCCGGACCTGGACGCCGTCGGCCGCGCGTTCGGCGAGCGAGCACGTCGATCCGCTGCCGGGCCTCCCTCAACAAGGTCAGCCAGGTGTCGCGGGGCACGCTGGCCCGGTTTTGGTAGGTGCCGACGAGTTCGGTGTCCGCCTCGGCTGTCCGCCGGCCTGCACGGGGCTGCGGGGCCGGCCAGAGGAAGGTCTCCTCGACGCGCAGGAACTGAGCGGCGCGGAATCGGTGCCTCGGATGGGGTACGCGCCCGCCGAGCCAGCGGCCTACGGTCTTCGGATCCACTTCGCATGCTTCGGCGAGCGCCTCGGGCACTACGCCCCGCTGCGCGAGTACGGAGTGAAGTCGCTCGTTCACGGAGGCTATACAAGCCGAGCCGGGCACGGCGGTGCAAGGGCGTTGCGGGACGTCCTGCTAGAGCTGACTGTGCGTCAATGTGCTTACGCTGGCGAGATGCACCTCATCGTCCTGTGGGACATCGACCACACGCTCATCGAGAACGCCGGGGTCAGCAAGGAGATCTACGCCGCCGCGTTTGCCATGCTGACCGGTGCCCCGCCGACCGCACGAGCATCGACGGAGGGCCGCACCGATCGCTTGATCATGCGGGACATGTTCCGCCGGCACGAACTCCCAGAGCCCGGTTGGCCGACCGTCGAGGCCGCCCTCACCCGGGCCGGCGAGGAGCACTTCGAACGGCTGTGCCGACGAGGGTGGGTACTTCCTGGTGTGCTCGAAGCTCTCAAAGCGGCGTCCTTCCACGCCGGTTGGGTGTCGTCGGTACTGACCGGCAACATCGCGGCGAACGCGCGGGTGAAGCTGTCGGCCTTCGGTCTGGACCCGATGCTGGATCTCGCCGTCGGGGCTTACGGAGCCGACGCCGAGCAGCGTCCCGATCTGGTCGCCGTCGCTCGCTGGCGCGTCCAGCAGCACCGCGGACTGCCCAGCGACGCCCCGGTCGTTCTGGTGGGCGACACACCGCGGGACGTCGAGGCCGCCCTCACCACCGGCGCCGGGATCGTCGCGGTCGCCTCCGGCGTCCACGGCAAGGCCGAGCTGGAAGCGGCAGGTGCTCCGGTGGTTCTGCCGGACCTGTCGGATACAGTCGGACTCCTCTCGCTGCTGGAAAACGTCCCAGGACGTCCCTGAGTCGTCCAAGTACGCGGTGATGCGGTCCTCGCGCTCTCCGCAACCATCGGGTCTCCACCAGCCGTTCGGCCGAGGGAGGCCCCACGTGATCGGGGAAGTCACCGGAATCCGCAGGATCTGGATGCTGTACCTGCAGCTGCTGTACCGCTGCAGATTCAACTGCCTGCATTGCTTCCACGGTGAGCGGCTCCAATGCACCGACGCCTTCAGCCTCCAGCAGGCGATCAACCTCCTCACCCTCATGCACCACCAGTACGAGACCGAGGCCGTGACCCTGCTCGGCGGCGAGCTGTTCGTTTACCGGGACCTGCCGCAGGTGGTCCGCTACGCGAAGCAGCAACTGGGCCTGCGGGTCGAGATCTGCTCCAACGGCCACCGGATCGAGCGTCGCCTCCACGAGATCGCCCCGTACCTCGACTTCCTGCGGATCTCGTTGGAAGGCGTCGGCGTGATCAACGATCAGATCCGCAAGGCCGGTAGCTACCAGGACGCCCTCGGCACATTCGACCTCGCACGGGAGCTGGGAGCGCGGACCGGGGCCACCATGACGGTCACTTCCCGCAACATCGACGAAGTGGTGCCGCTCGCCCACACCCTCCAGGACTCCGGCGTACGGCAGTTGAAGCTGCACCGCCTGCGGCCGGTCGGCAACTCAGCCGCCCATCCCGAGCTGCTCGTCACGGACCCCACGGCCTACACCCGCCTGCGCGCGCAACTCCGGAGCGCCGACCTGGCCATCGCGGTCGTCGTCGACGAGGACCTGTCCGCCGGTGGTGCCCCGAAGGTCTCCGTCCCCGCCGACGATCGGCGAGAGATCGAGCGGATCGAGGCGGACCCGCGGGGAGTACTCACCATGTCCTGCAAGGCGGTCGGCAACGACTCCCACGCCTTCTGGTACGACAAGCTCACCAACCGCATCCTCCACCGGACCTCCGCACCTTCGTCGAGATCGAGGGCCCCGACGAGGCCTCGGTCCGCACGGCCGCAGCCCTCCTCGGCCTGGACTACGCGGATGCCCGATTCGGTAGCGTCGACGAGGTCTACAAGAGCGAGGTCGGCCGCGACATCCTCGCCGAACCTACCCTCCTGTTCGCCGACACCGGCAAGACCGGCTCGGCCGCCCCTGCGGGCCGCTGAGCCGGGAGCCGAGCCGTGCACACGGATCTGGCCGTGCCGCACCGGGTGATCCCCGGCATCGCCGAGTTCGCCCGCGGCGGCCGGCCCGCCTCAGCGGCCATCGACGACGGAAACCACTGGGTCGACGGGTCCTGCTGGCTCTACTGCGGTCAGCAGTGGACCCGAGTTCTGTGGATCGGCCCCGCCAACGTGGCGGGCGCCCAGGCGCCCATGTTCGCCTGCGGCCCGTGCATCCAGGAACTCCAGGAACGGGTATGGCGCTCGATCCTGCTCAACGACGAGCCGTCCCAGCCGCCAGCACAACCTGTGAGCGACGAGGGCTCCGGAGCCGCCGCCAGACGGTCCGGGCGCCACCGTCGCAACAGCCGGCTCTTCCGCCGCCAGTAGACCTGCCTGGGGCCGGAGCCCGTAACACCGCAGATCACATCGGGTCGATCCGAATGGAGAGCCATGCCCGAGTTCGTGATGAAGCCGAACCTGCCCGACCCGCCGACCGGTTACCGGTACCTCGACTTCCTCGGCGGCGCGAGCCGTCTGGTCCAGGAGAACGTCTGCCGGGGCTGCTTCATGAATCTGACGGAACGGCACCTGCCCGACATCCTCGCCCCCGTGTACGACGACGGCGTCATCACCGTCAGACAGGACGCGGAGTGGGCGGTGCCCGGCTTCATGGTCGTCGGTGTCCGTCCGCACATCGGTGCCCTCGACGAGATGGACCTGCCGCTGGTCGAACGGCTCGCGCGGGTGACGCACTTCGTCCGGCGGGCCATGCGCGAGCGACTGGGCCTGACAGCCGTGCAGATGTACCAGGAGGAGAAGCTCGACCGGCCCCACTTCCACCTGTGGATGCTCCCGCTGTGGCCGGCCACCATGGCCGCTCACGACATCAACCCGCGGATCTACGAGTCCAACATCGCCCGTTACCTCACCCTGTTCACCCTCGACTCCCATGAGTCGGAGATCCGCCGCTGCGCGGACGAGGTGCGCGACTTCCTCACCGAGATGCCCGAGCTCGGCGCTGACATCCGCGCCTGAATCCGGGCGAACCTCTCCGACGGCCGTAGCCGGCCTTGCCCGCTACGGCCCGCGATCCCCATTGCCACAGGCGGCCTGCCGCGACGGTGGCCGCCGCATCGAGAGGAGCCCGAACGATGCGCATCGCACATGTGGCCCCGCTTTGGGAGAGCGTCCCTCCCCGGGGTTACGGGGCCGTCGAGTCTCTCGTCGCCGACCTCACGGCGGCCCAGGTCCTCGACGGCCACGACGTCACGGTCTTCGCCTCCGGCGACTCCAAGGTCGCCGGCAACCTCCACAGCATCGGCAGGACGGCCCTGCACGCGGACCCGAGCATCCGCGAGCCCGAGGTCTACCGGATGCTCCAGCTCCAGGAAGTCCGGGACCGCGCCGCCGAGTTCGACGTCATCCACTCGCACGTCCACTCCAACACCGGGTGCCTGGCGATCCCGGCGCTGCACGGACTGCGCTCCCCGGTGGTCCACACCGTGCACTGCTTCTTCAACGCGGACAACGCGCCGCTGTTCCGCCGGTTCGCCGCCGAGCGCTACGTGGCGATCAGCGGCGACCAGCGCTCCCACCTGCCGGAACTCAACTACCTCGGCACGGTCCACCACGGCATCGACGTGCAGGTCTTTCCCTTCGGCCGGGAGGCAGCCGAGGCGCGGCCGTACCTGGTATTCCTCGGCCGGATCCGGCCCGAGAAGGGCGTCCACGTCGCCATCGAGGCGGCACACCAGGCAGGACTGCGTCTGAAGATCGCCGGCCGGATCAAGTCCGGCGACCGGGCGTACTTCGAGCGCCAGGTCCAGCCGCACGTGGACGGCGACCGGGTGTCCTTCCTGGGCGAGCTCAACTTCCCGCAGAAGACGGCGCTGCTGGCCGGCGCCGCCGCCACCCTGATGACCTCGCTCATCCCGGAGCCGTTCGGACTCGTGCCGATCGAGTCGATGGCCTGCGGTACGCCAGTGGTGTCCCTGCGTGCCGGGGCCGCCGCCGAACTCGTCCGGGACGGCATCACCGGCTTCCTCGCCGGCAACGCCCAGCAGATGGCCGAAGCGATCCGCCGACTGCCGACGATCGACCGCTCCACCTGCCGCGCGCACGTGGCCACAGAGTTCTCGATCCGCCGGATGGCGGACGGCTACCAGGCCGCCTACCGGGCGGCCGCCCAGCGCTGATCGGTCGGCGCCGCACGGCTCAACTCCCGCCCCCACTACCTCCAGTGAGGCACCATGCGCAGTGTCATCCTCAGCGCGGGCAAGAGCTGCTTCGTGGCCTGCCCGGGCTGCTACAACTACTTCGGCCGCACGATCACCGAGACATCCCAGGTGCTCAAGTTCGCGGCCGGTCTACGCGACCGGTTCGGGATCAGGAAGATCACCGTCGGCGGCGGTGACCCGCTCACCCGGCGCGACATCGTCCCGCTCCTCACGGGCCTCAACGACCTGGGCCTGCGAATCCACCTGGACACCGTCGGCACCGCCTTCCTCGGCACGGCCCAGATCCGCTTCATGGGCACGGGCACCGTCGAACGGGTCCCGGCCGACGAGGTGGCCGCGGTGAGCGACATGATCGGCATCCCGCTCGACGGCAGCACCGACGCCGTCCAGCAGCAATTCCGCCGACACGCGACCGTCGCCTCCCAGTTGGCGGTCCTGTCTCTCCTGGACGAGGTTGGCGCCCGGATCTGCATCAACACCGTCGTCCACTCCGGCAACGCCGACGACATCGCGGCGATCGCCGATCTCCTCGGCGGCTTCGCCGGCATCAGGCAGTGGCAGCTCTTCCAGTTCATGCCGATCGGGCCCCTGGGGCACCGGAACCGCGACCGCTACCTCATCAGCGAAGACGACTTCCAACACGCCATTGACGTCGCGTACGACACCGCACCCGCGCACGTCGCGGTCTGCGCCAAGAGTGCGGGCGGCCGCAAGCACCGCTACCTGCTGATCGACTCCGCCGGCCTCGTCTGGACACCGGAGCAGTCGCAGGCCGCCTCCTGGCACAGCGAGGACGCCAACGACCGCCGGCACCTGATCGGCAACGTCAGCGACGCCGACATCCTCGACCGCCTGGCCGCACTGGAGAACGCTGGCACGGAGGTCCCGGCATGACGATCGCCAACCTGCTCGTCGTCATGGCCCATCCCGACGACGAGACCCTGCACTGCGGCGGGCTACTCCACCGCACCGCCCTTCGCGGCGGGACGACGGTCACCGTCACCCTGACCCGCGGAGGCGCGGGCCGAACCCTCGGCATGTGCACCATGGAGGAACTGCCCGCCGTCCGCGAACAGGAACTGTGCCGCGCCACCGAGGCGCTCGGAGTCACCCGCGCCGAGGTGCACGACCTGCCTGACGGTGGCCTCGCCGACCACGAGGCCACCGGGACAACCCTCGTTCTGGAAGCACTGCGCCGTTGGAAGCCCGCACGCGTGGTGGCGTTCCCGCCCAACGGAATGAACGGCCACCCGGACCACCGAGCCGCACATCGGATCGCCCTGGCCGCGCTCGACCGCTACGCCGCCGGCCCGGACGTGCTCCTGGTGACCAGCACGACCCCATACGCCGAGCCGGCCAGGCCCGGTTTCCTCGATCCCGGCCAGGTCGAGGCGACGCGGCTGCCGGCGACCCTGCGGATGCCAGTAGGCGACGCGCTGGAAGCGAAGCTGCGCGCCATGGGCCACTACGAGACCCAGGCGCGCAGCGTCGCGAAGATCTTCCGCTGCTACCCGGAAACGCTTCTCACCGAGGTGTTCCACCGGGTGTCCGGCTGACGAGCCGGCACGTCACACAGCGGCGGTCAGCAGCTTGCGGACGTGCTCCACCGCCTGGGCCACCGGCACGGACTGGGTCTCGCCGGTGGCCCGGGTGGTGACCTCGACCGTGCCGTCGGCCAGGCCGCGGGCACCGACCGTGATCCGGTACGGGATGCCGATCAGCTCGACGTCGCGGAACTTCACACCGGGCCGCTCGTCGCGGTCGTCGAGCAGCACGTCGACCCGCTCGCCCTGCAGCTGCCGGTAGAGGGTTTCGGCGGCCTCGGTCACCTTCTCGTCGCTGGTGCCGAGCATGACGACGGCCACCTCGAACGGGGCGACCGCGACAGGCCAGATGATGCCCTTGTCGTCGTGGTGCGTCTCGACGATGGACGCCAACGCGCGCTCCACGCCGATGCCATAGCTGCCCATGATCGGTGTGACGCGCTCGCCGTCCCGCCCGAGCACGGTCACCCCGAGGGTCTCGGTGTATTTGCGGCCGAGCTTGAAGATGTGGCCCACCTCGATCGTGACCACCACCTCCAGCGGAGTGCCGCACTGCGGGCAGGGCTCGCCGGCGGACACCTCGCGCAGGTCCGCCCACTGCTGCACCGCGATGTCCCGCTCGACCGACACACCGCGCAGGTGGACACCGTTGGCGTTGGCGCCGGTGGTCATGTCGGTACGGCCGCGCAGGGCCTCGTCCGCGAGGACGGGCAGCTCGGTGACGCCGACCGCGCCCAGGCTGCCGGGGGAAGCACCGAGGGCCGCCTGGATCTCCTCGGCGGTCGCGGGCCGCACCGCCTTGGCGGCGAGGGTGTCGATGAGCTTCTGCTCGACCAGGGCGTGGTCGCCGCGGACCAGGATCAGGGTCAGCCGGTCGTCAACCACGTACACGAGCGTCTTGATCTGCCGCTCGGCCGGGACGCCGTGCTGGACGGACAGTTCCTCGATGGTGCGCGCGTTTGGGGTGTCGAACCGCTCGGGGGCGTCCAGGCCCGGGCCGTCCACCACGGCGGGCAGTGCGGAGGTCGCTTTCTCGGTGTTCGCGGCGTAGTCGCAGCCGGGGCAGCGGACAACCAGGTCCTCGCCGGCGTTCGACGGGCTCATGAACTCCACCGACGCGCTGCCACCCATGCTGCCGCTGGACGCCTGCACCGGGATCGCCGGCAGCCCGAGGCGGGCGAAGATCCGCTCGTAGGCGGCCTTGTGCAGGTCGAAGGAGCGGTCGAGACCGTCGGCCTCCACGTCGAAGCTGTACGAGTCCTTCATCGTGAACTCGCGCACCCGCAGCAGACCGCTCTTCGGGCGGGCCTCGTCGCGGAACTTGGTCTGGAACTGGAACCACATCTGCGGCAGGTCCCGGTACGACTTCAGCTCCTGCGACAGGACGGTGAAGATTTCCTCGTGCGTCATGCCCAGTGCCAGGTCCGCACCCTTGCGGTCCTTGAGCCGGAACATCTCCTCGCCCATCACCTCCCAGCGCCCACTGCGCTGCCAGATCTCCGCCGGGTGCAGGGCGGGCAGGATGAATTCCTGCGCACCGATCGCGGTCATCTCCTCGCGGATGATCTCCACGATCTTGGCGCGGACGCGCACCGCCAGCGGCAGCAGGGAGTAGTGGCCGGCCATCAGCTGCCGGACGAACCCTCCTCTCACCAGCAGGCGGTGGCTCACCGCATCCGCGTCCGCCGGGTCTTCCCGGAGAGTGGGCACGTACAGCTGGGACCAGCGCATCGGACCGGAGACCGTCCTCTCGGTGAAACTGCGGAGTGTCGCGGCGGCGCTCTCGCCGGCATCACGACGGGGACCGCAGTCTAGTGGCGGAGTGCTGCCCGAATCGCGCTGTTTTGAGAAGCCCAGGTCAGAGGCCGGAGCGCGGAGCCACGAGACCTAGACGGCACGAAAGGAGGCAGATGGCCGACACACCGGACGAGACGCCCAGCAGCGATCGGTCTGTCGACGCCATCCGCCGCTACTACGACGACCTCGGCGAGGAAGAACACGACCGACTCACCAAGGACGTCGCGGGCCGGGTGTCCTTCGAGGTCCACCGCCGCTTCCTGGCCCAATATCTGACGAAGAATCAGCGAGTCCTGGAGATCGGAGCCGGCCCCGGCCGCTTCACGACGGTGCTCGCCCAACACGGTGCTCGCGTCGTCGTCACCGACATCTCGCCCGTCCAACTTCACCTGAACGAGCTCAACGTCACCGCCGCCGACCACGAATACGCTGTCGAAGCCCGTCACACTCTCGACATCCGCGACACCAGCCGCTTCTCCGACGCGTCGTTCGACCTGGTCCTCGCTTACGGCGGCCCACTTTCGTACGCGTTCGACCAGGAGCACCAGGCCCTGGCTGGCCTTCTCCGCATCGTGAAGCCCGACGGCGTCGTGGTCGCCTCGGTGATGTCCCTGTGGGGTAGTTGGCGGGCCCGCTTCCCCGGCGCCACCCAACTCGCCATCCGCTACGGCACCGACGTCACCGACGCCGTCATCCGCACGGGCGATCTCCGCCACGTCCCGGGCATGGCCCACGTCTGCCACATGTTCACCTGGGAACAGCTCGCCACCCTTGTCGCCAACTGCGGCGGCGAGATCGCCGCTGGATCGGCGAGCAACTGGGCGAGCCTCGAAGACCCGACGGTCCTGGCGCACGTTGAGAGCCGCCCGCAGCTCTGGGAGCGGTTCCTCGCCTATGAGGCCGAGGCCTGCGCCAGCCTGGGTGCCCGTGACGGAGGCACCCACATTCTCTTCTCTGTCCGTCGCCGCCACCGCGCGATGACTGGTGAAGTCTCCAGGTAAGGCGTGTGCCGAGGCGATGGTGACGAGCAGGAACAGTCGTTCGTATTCAATCAATTGTCAGTGGCGCGCATCACACTTCCCGTATGGCATTCGTGGCACACCACCCTCGCGTCGGCCTCCTTTATGCCGTTGAGGACGATCTCGGCCAGCCGGAGGAGCCAGGTCTGTGGGAGCAGATCTACCGAAGCAAGGAAGCTGCGGTGAGCTGCCCTGGCACCGACTGCGGTCGGCCGATATGGGCTCGGCAGTACAGGCGTCGCGACTGGGCGGACGGGAGCGGGGGCTCCATGATCACGGCCCGCAACTTCGTCCACGCCAAGGGAGCCGGAGCCGCGTGTGCATTCACCGTCGAGTCAGCCCTCCGTAAGGCGCTGAAGGACCGCATGGTTCAGATCGCGGGCCAGTACGGCTTTCACGCCGTTCCGGAATGCCGTGGATACGGTGCTGGCCGTCCCGATGTCCTGATCCTCTCGGGCGACGGCCTGACGGTCGCGTTCGAACTCCAGCTGTCACCCCTGCCCGGAGTCGAGATCGCGCATAGAACGAAAAGCGCTCTGAGCAGCGGAATCGACCTCGTGGTGTGGGTCACCGACACGGCCCGACCGGACTGGGAGAACAAAGCCCCCTACGTGCTGCTAGCGGACCTGCCCTCGGTGGCTGGTGTACGGGACGGCCTGCCCGTTTCGGTCGCCGCCGGCATCAACAACCCCTGTCTTTGACTCGCGGCACGTCCACTACGGCCAGTGCACCGTGTATCTGCAGAAGGTCGGTTGCCCTGGCCACGTCTGGTGGCAGCCGACGGCAGGGCATACCTCGCTGGAGGAGTTCACGGCCGATGTGGTTACCGGCGTGATGGTCGCGGCCCACATCGCACGCTTGCCTGGCCCTTCGTGCGGAGCGGTGGTTGTTCACGCCCAAGGATCTGCTTGGCGGACTCGATGCTGATGAGTTCGCTCCAGACACGGATCCTGTCGGGCGGTGACGACCCAAGCAGTCAGTACTGCCTCAGAGGCACGAATCCACCCGCGAGTTGACCAACGAGTACCGCCGGAAGCTCGGCCCGGCCGAGGACGAAGCCCTCGCGATCACTCAGAGCATGAACAACAGAGCGGTTCAGGCGTACGTCAGGCAGCGGCAGCAGCACGACGGAGATGATGCGGTCACCTACGTGAGCGTTCATGAGCCGGGGCTGTACGCCAGCGATGGTCCCGAAGCTCACAGAGGAAAGATCCTCATCGTGCACCGGCGCAAGCATCAGGAGGAGCTACTGGGAGCCGGCTTCTCCCCCGACGCGGTGCGTCTTCACGATCGGGGAATGATCACCTGAGGGCCTCGCCCGCAGGCGGGGTCAAGGGCGGCGTGACCGCAGCCCGACCGACCGCTGACGATCGGAGTCCGCGTGCCGGACTCGGCGGAACTCGGCCGCCGGTTCAAGGCCGCCGGCGTCCCCGTTCGCTTCCTGTACGAGGACTGGACGCAGGCCCCGCTCTTCCAGAATCCCGAACTGGCTGCCCGCTTCTGGCCGCACCTGGCCCAGAGCCCTACCGGCCGCCGACCCAGGACGAACTGCCCAACTACTACCGGGCGTTGCGGCAGATGGTCGTGCTGAAGGTGCCGCAGCTCCCCGCGCCGGACTACATGGAGCAGGTGGCCGAGGCCCTCGCCACCGTGCTGATCCGCACGCTGGTCACGGCATAGCCGCGAACGCCTCCTGCACCGCCTCGCGCCACTCGGTCCACCAGGCCAGGAACCGCTCGGCGGGCAGGAAGAGGTGGTCGCAGGAGTGATCGTCGCGGTCGTAGTGGAAGACCAGCTGCCAGTAGTCCGACATGCCTTCCACCACAGCCGCTCCACCGCGTCCGCCAGGGCCGGCACCGGGATCGGCACCATCGAGCGGTAGCCGGCCACGAACGCGGCTGTCCGCTCCAGGTCGAGGAAGCCGTCCTCACCGCCGAACTGCACCGTGGCGGTGCGGGCGACCTCCTCACCGAACGGGCGCACGCGGATGCGGTCCCAGTCGATCACCCCAGCGATCTTGCCGTCGCGCCACAGTACGTTGCGGTGCTGCACGTCGCCGTGGGTCCAGCCCACGGGGTCGAGCGCCACCTCCGTGCCGGGTCGCTCACTGCCGAACTTGTCCAGAAGCACTTTGCGCTCGCTCAGCGCCTCTGCTGCTGCAACGTCGAAGGCCGTCGGACTCTCCAGAGCGGCGATCAGCGCCAGGAAACGGTCCGCCTCAGCGCGTGCCGCAGCCGGCGTCGTCACCTGGACGGTCACATGCTGCGGACCGGGGGCAGCAGGCGAGCGGTCCGCACGTCGTTCAGGTTCTGGTGGATCTGGCCAAGCAGGAATCCGAGGTCCGTCACCTGGTCCAGGGCGAGTGCTGTTCCTGGTTGATGGCTGTCCTCCGTCCACGGGACCAGCGAGTACCCGCGTCCCGCGATTTCCGCCACCGTCTCTCCAGTGGCGGAAACCAGCGGTCGTTCAACCGGGACGTCGACGTCAGCCAACTCGGCCAGGACTGCCAGGTTCCGGCGGGCGAGGGGCAGCGGCACGTCCATGATCCGCTTCAACGCGAACGCGCCCTGAGTCGTTTCCAGCCGCCAGTTGCCGTTCATCAGGCCGGTCGACAGGAAGTGGCACTCTCGAATCTCGCCAAGTCCAAAGGACTCGGCGAGCATAGGCAAGTCTCGCTCGACCTCGCCATAACGTGAGCCGCTCAGGATATTGCCAGTCGCTTCCGTCACCCAAATAAGAGTAGCGGGGTGGGCGGACCAAGGCGCGAGGTTTGGCCTACGTGCCTATCTCCTGCCTACTTGCAGTGATCATCGCGGCCAGGGAAGCTGAGGACAGCGGGTCGAGCCCACCATGCCTCCTGTAATACCTGCGGCCGCCATTCTGGCGGGGACCCCGATGTTCGATCTGGCTCATTACTTGGCCTGCTCTAGAAACGCTTTGAGCGGGCTCATTTCGTGGGCCCAGAACAAGTACAATCCCTTATCTTGAGCGTATTCGAGGTTCTTCAGGGAAAAAACGCCAGAAAGCATTGCCGCAGGGACGACGTTGACCGAGCCGAACTCGCTGGTCCACCCCGTAGCCTTCACAGCAGCATCGTTGTTGATGCGCTTGTAGCTGTTCGTTCCGCTGTTTGAGACCTTGCACTCTATGGGCATAAGTCGGCCATCGAGGAGGCGTACAGCAATATCCGCCTTGCGTGATCCCACCAGGGTCTCGCCGCAGAACTCTCCGGGCTTGGGGGCCAGATTGATATTAGGAATCGGCCGAGTGGGAACTTCCGTGAATCCACACTCATCGGAAAGGAAGGATTTTACCGCCGACTCCTGCGTATTCTTCCCGTTGTTTCTGCGCCAGGTCTCCATCCATCGAAATGCATGCATCGCGGCCGTCGAAACTGATGCCGTATTACGCTCGGCTTCACTGGCTTGCCGCCCCTCGCCGATCCACGGAAATCGCTCACGATCCAATCCGAGGAGAATGATCTGCATCAGCTGCTTAGCGGCTTCCGGATCCTTCCTCACCTTCGAGGGGGCGGTAGTTGTATCCGCCAGGATGCGGAGATCGTCGTCACTGATGGGCGGAGATGCTAGATACCGGGCAACATCTTTCAGATCGGCATCCCCTAGGACATCTGCCGCTGATTCCTCGATCGTTTCAAGATCGACGGTCATTTCCAGGATGGTGTCGATCGCAGCCTTAGAAACCTCGAATTGCGACAGATACTGTTCTAGTGGCTCGCCCGTTCGCTCATACCTGAAGATCTCGATCGAAGCCTGGCGTTCGTGCTCAAGTTCGCTCGGGCCCCAGGTGGGCGGCATCTGCTGCGGCATGGTGGAGCAAGACCTCCGGGTGCGGCACAGGGAGCCGCTCCATCTCACGCGGCTCAAACTTAGTCAGGCCGCCAGCATAGGTCCGACCCTGGCCCAGCGTCACTGAGGTCCGAAGATAACGGGCCAGGCCATCGAGGGCCGCCGTCGTGAGTTCATCACGGGGGTAGAGGCCGTGGGCGATGTTGATGTGGCGTGCTCCTGCGTCGTTGCGGACGAAGGCTGGCGGCCGGCGCGCCATGTAGGTCGCAAGGATCGGGGCTGGGGCGCGGAGCCCGACGCTCCACCATGCCTTTCGGGCTTTCGCAATATACGTCTCATCGGCGCCTTGGCTCTTGGCGATACGGAGGAAGCGTTCCACTTTGCGGCGTGATGCTGTATCCAGCTCGTCGAGGTCGCTAGGCAGGTCGATCACGACTCGCAGTGAAGACAGGTCGTTCAAGGACTCGCCAGCAGCGAAGAGCTCCCTGGCCTTGGTGATCGATGGATAAAGCACCTCACCCGGCAGCTTCACTGCGGCTGGGTCGGCCACCCACACCGCGTTTGCCCCGGTAACTTGGCCGCGGTGAACACGGCAAAGCTCGCCGAGCTCGACCAGTCCCGCGTCGAGCTTCGGGGTTACGCGGACGAGGGGGCTCCAGCGGGCGGCCTCCTGGAGGCGTTCCCGGCTGACTACACGTCCGCCCTCAAGGCTGCCGAGGTCCTCCACGGACTTCACGGGCCGCAGGCGCATCGACTCAACTGAGGAACCCACGGTGAAGCATGAGACTGCACCAGTCGTAGTTGCGTCGGCGAAGGGTGAGGCCGTCGGATCGATCATGTGGACTGCTTCCCCGCCCAGCTGGTTGAGAAGGAGGTCTCGCACGAGGCGCCCATAGTTCACATCCAGCCATTCGGCAGAAGTGATGAAGGCACCGATGTCACCGGGCACCGCGTGCTTGGCAGTAGCCAGGAAGAAATGGACGTGGAGGCCCGCCAGCTGACTCGCGGGGAGCTTGAAATCGGACGCCTGGCGAGTAAGCCACTTCTTCCACTCGGCGTCGATCTGATGGTGCCTGACATAGGGGGGATTGCCGATGAAGGCGGTTATGCCATCATGCGGCGTCAGCTCAAGCTTCCGATAGTCAACGAGCTCGATTCGGGCTCGCGACGCCATGTTGTTGACGGCCAGATTCGCACGTGCCATCAGAGTTGCGATCGGATCGATATCTGCACCAAAAAGGAAGGCCTTCGGCCATTCGCGCCCCGCGGCCAGAAGGTAACGTCCTGAACCAACTCCAGGGTCGATCACCCGTGTGGGAGTGCCCTTCGCGGCCGTCCACTTGATCATGCTGCTGACAATGGGCGCAGGGGTATAGGTCTGCCCCATGGGTCGACGGCTCTCAGCGTCGCGGATCAAGCAGAAAGCATCGCCCAGTGGATCAAGACCCGCCCGGATGAGATCCGTGATTGCCACCAGATCGGCGCCGCCAAACGTGGCCTTGTTGGCAAGCTCCTTCTCCTCGTCGGACCATCCGGGAACCTGCTCGGCACCCAAAGCGAGGGCCACACTTACGAGTGAGGACAGATCGTCAATTTGAGTCATGGGGCTCATCTTTTCGTTCTGCATGCCGACGGACTGTCCAATCCAGTGATCTGCGGTAACTGCTACTTCGACCTAGCGAGGGCGGGGCGTGCGCGGTCCAGGTACGGCTGAAGCGCAGCCTGCCGGGGAACCGCTACTGCGTCGATGGCGTTGACCAGCTCGCCGAAATCATGGTCATCGAGCGGAACCAGGGTTCGCCTGATGTGCGTCGCCCAGGAGGCCGGGAAGGTCCTCAGGCGGGGGACAAGATCTGCGAGCACTGGTCCGCCGTCCAGTGGTGCTAGCGAGGTGATCTCCAAGTCGCAGCCGCGTGCGAAGGACCGCTCTCTAAACTGGACCGGAGGGTCGAGGACAGCTTCGCCTGATCGAACCCGGGCCATGGCGACCAGCCGTCCCCGATCGCGGGTCGGATTTCGGAAGCACCCTCGGGTCGTGTAAATGACGAGCTGGTCGTTGACCTTTAGAGTCGAAGGCGCCTTTCGGCGACTAGGCGGGAAGGCTGCACGCTGCGAGTCGAGGATCCAGCCGAGCGCCTCGCGGTCGGACACGACGAGCAGGTATCTGGCGGGGACTTCGGACACATGTCGACCGTACTAGTGTCGACACGCTCGTGTCCAATGACACGCCGGATGGCGGCTGCGCCTCTGGGGTCGTTCGTTTGCGCTTGGGTACTGAGGTGGGCCAGTGTCGAGTCGACGAGGCTCGTAGGGTGGGGCCCGGAGAAGCGTCCGCACGACTGGAAGCCATCTGGCGGCGAAGGGCAAATCCCCATGGCTGGCAGGCCCTGACCGGACGGGTTAGAGCCTGCGTGATGGTGGTCTCTATTGAGGGCTTCGGCCTCATGAGGCTGTGTTGCCGAGGATGCCCCTGCGTGAGCGATGCGTGAGCGGACTGCGTGGCAGAGACCATCAGACGGAGGACGGACCGTCACCAAGTGCACCGATACGCTGCAGAGACGGCAGGAGGCAACCCGCACCGTCCCGCCGGAGCACGACCGGCGTTGATCTTTTAATCCGTAGGTTCAGGGTTCGAGCCCCTGGCGGCCCACTTGGAAGGACGGGGTCACACCCTTTCTGACCTGCAACGCAGCACCCCGGCTGGTGCTTTTGGCGGGGTGCTGTTGCGTTTCGGGAGCGCGTGCGTGAGCGGGATGGTTGACATGCTGTCAGGAGGCGCCCTGCTTGTCCGTCGCCGAGAGGGCGGTGCGCAGCACCTGATCAGGCGTGCGGCAGTGGGTCGGCGCGAAGAGCGGTCGAAGACTCGATCAGTCCTGAGCGTTCCAATTGCAGCAGGACTTCGTCGAAGGTGACGGGCGGGTTGCGGCGGCTGTCCGCAATCTCGCGGGCACACGAGTACACGACGCGCCCGTCCATGTCGATCAGGTCCATGACGAAGTCGTCGGGGGACTTTCGCTCGATGTCCCATTCGGCGAGGTAGTCAGGTGGGAAGTCTTTGAGGTTGTTCGTGACGATGACCTGAGCGCCGGCCTTGATGGCGGCGGTGAGGACGTGCCGGTCGTCGGGGTCGGGCAGTTTGAGCCCCTCGATGAGCGGCTCGTAGTTGGTGACGAGGCAGTCTCGGACGGCATTGTTCATGCGGCGTCGCCGTTCGGCGTTCTTCTCCGGTGAGATGCCCCGCTCGATCAACGCTCGGTCGACTTCGTCCAGGATTTTTGCTCGGTCCACTTGGCTTGGATGATGCCGGTTAACGCGAGGCGTAGGAGCCATCAGTCGACGCTGGGGTCGGTCACGGGGCTGTGCCAGCGCATCTACACCCCAAAGTCACACCGAAGCCCAGCGGCGGCCGTGAGGGGCTTGTCGGAGGTCGCGGGTACGTTCCGGCGGCATGAGTGATCACGAGGTGACGCTGGTCGAGATCTCGATCACGCCTACTGAGGCCCGTGAGCGTGCCGCAGCGGTACGGGAGTGGCTGCTCGTCGTGGGTGTGATCGTGGCGAACCCGACTCCCGGGACGGATTCGTTCGGGAGCTCGGGCAGCGCCTGGGGCCGCGTTGGCGCGTGGTTTACGGACACTACTGACGGGCCGGTGGCGCGAGGCTCACCGGCACGTCATCAGGGTGCCAAGTCGAGCCAGGTGGTGCGGTGTTCGTGGTCGTCGGGCGGCAGGCCGGTGGCGAGGCCGTTCTCGTCGAGGGCGTTGTGGATCCACAGCCCGGTGCCGCCCAAGGCCAGGGCGAGGCCGGTGAGGACCCAGGCCGGCGAGACCTTGCGGTAGGACAGGTCGGTCGGGCGGACGCCGTACTCGGTGAGCCCCACTGCGTCCACCGTCCGTCCGACCACGTCCCGCAGGGCCGGGTGGGCGTCATCGCGCCACTGCAGGGTCCAGTCGTTCCACCAGGTCGGGCCGGCGGTGGTGTCGATCGGGTCGTCCCAGGTGACCGACAGGTCCTCCAGGCGGTTCACGCACACCGCGACCCGCTGTCCGCCGATCTCCAGCAGGACGGGTAGGTCGGCGAACCACTCGTCCTCCTCGACAATCCACACGCCCCAGGCCCGGGTGACCGTCCGGCCGACCAACTGCCGGAGTCGCGCGCCCTCGTGCTCTGCGAGGTCGGACGCGCTGCGGTGCCAGTGCGGTTGCCATCCCTCGATACCCCATGTCGGTTCCATGGCGTACAGCCCACACCCTTGCCAACCGGTGGCGCCACTCAAATCGGCGGTCACGCCCGGACAGGGGCCACGCTGACATCGGCGTGGGCGGGGTGTGGGGCTGGGCCGGTCCAGATGCGTGAGCGATGCGTGAGCGGACTCTGCGACACCATCGCCTTCGCCGCCACCCTGCACAGCGTTGTTGTGACCTGCGGGCGAAGGAAGCGCGTCAGGTCGGGTGCCGTGCGGCGGTTCGTTTGGGCGGGGTGGTGCGGTCGCCGGTCGGTGTCGATGGGGCCGAGCACCGCGATCAGTGGTGGTGAGCGGGGAACGGCGGCTGCATTCCGCCCGCCCGGGTTCTGTCCTACTCTCGAGGTCCACGGGGCGACTCAGGGGAGGGGCCGATGGAGCAGCTCACCGCTGAACTTCTCATGATGCTGGCGGGCGGGGCCGCGGGGGCAGCGGGCCGGAGTGCCTGGCAGTCGCTTGTCGCGCTGGTCCGGCGCCGACCTGCCGAGGATGCTGCCGGGCAGGACGCTACCGGCCTGCCCGAGCTGGAGGCGTTCGAGGCGGATCCGGGGAATCGTGCCCGGGCGCAGCGGCTCGCGGACGCGTTGATGGTCCGGGCCGAGCGGGATCGCGAGTTCGGGCGTCGCCTCGCGGGTTGTCTGCCCGCGCGCGGCAGTGTGCACGTCGATGGCTCCAACACGGTCTCTGGAGGGGAGCAGGGCACCGTGGTTCAGGCCCAGTACATCGGTGCCATCCACAACATCGGCAATCCCGGTGGCCGGGGGGCGGCCGGCTAGGAGAACGAGGGGTGTCCAGGCGAGGGGCTCCGTGGCGTTTGACGGTGCACAACGAGGTGCGCGGCGGGCGGCAGGAGACGGTCGTCCAGGTCGGATACCTTGAGCGGCTCACCGTGCACGTGGGCATCGGGTTCCGTGGGCTGCTGGCGCTCCTCGGGGTCGTCCTGCTGGGTGCGCAACCCGTCTTACCGCTGCCGCCGCAGCTGGCGGTCAGCCCGGTTCTTGCGGGCTGGGTTCTGCTCGCGGTCGCGCTGTTCTGGGAGTTGCTGGGGCGGGCGCTCGCGGTACGGCGGCGACGTAGGGAAGCCTCCTGGAGTTCGCCCGCTGTCCTCGATCGGGTGGCCGACGAGCTTGCCGCGGTGCTGCTGGACCGGTACCGGGACGACGAACGGCTGCGGCAGGCCGACAACCCCGAGTCGATCGACGTGCTGTGGAGGGAGGTCGGCGGCGACAGGGGCGGCCACCCCGCCGAGAAAGGTGCGGTCGCACCACCCGGCTCCCTGGCCGCGTACTTCCGCCGTACGCCCGGTCGGCGGCTCGTTCTCCTCGGGCCGGCCGGTGCCGGGAAGTCGGTTCTCGCTGTGCGGCTCGCCCGCGACCTTCTGGCAGGACGGCAGGCCGTCGCCAACGATGCGCGTGGTGAATCCGAACCGGTGCCCCTGGTGCTGCAGCTCGCCTCCTGGGACCCGGGACAAGGTCTCGACACCTGGGCGGCCGGCCGGCTCGCCGCCGAGTACCCCGAGGTGTGTACGCCGGTGCCCGGTGCCTCCCCGGAGGTGGTCGCAGGCCGCCTCATCGGTGCCGGGCGGGTGCTGCCGGTCCTCGACGGCTTCGACGAGCTGCCCGTGGCGAACCGTGCGGCCGCCTTCGACGAACTGGCGGCCCTGCACAGCACCCGGCCGTTCGTGCTGACCAGCCGCCCGGCCCAGTACCGTCAACAGGTCCCCGTCGACAGCGACTTCCTGCGTGCCGAGGTCGTCCTGTTGCCGCTGTCCTCGGCTGCCGTCGGACAGTACCTGAGCGCGGGCGGCCGCAGGACGCGGTGGCGCACCCTGGTGGACCGGCTCGTCGACCCCGTGGATCGGACCCGCGAGGTCGTCCTGTTGCGGCAGGCCCTGGATGTGCCTCTGATGGCAGGCCTCGCCCGGGTCGCGTACGGGCACGCCGGCACCCACCCGGACGAACTGGTTCAGCCGGGCCGGTTCCGCACCGTTCAGGAGATCCAGGGGCACCTGTACACCGCGTACCTGGACGCGGTCTACAGCTCCTCGCGTTCCGAGCGGGCACTGCGCGGCGGGCGCTCGCCGGAGGAGGCCCGCAGGTGGGCCGGGTTCCTCGCGGCGCGGATGAAGGCGGCGGGCCGTACCGACCTGTCCTGGTGGACTCTCGATCGTGACGTCCCCGCGCCGGTCCGGGTGCTGGGGCTGCTGCCCGCTTTCCTCCTCGCCTGGCTGATCGTCAGTCTGTTTGATTTCGGGAAGCCGTGGTGGGGCGACACCGTGCCGGTGTCGGTCCCGGGCGGCTTCGCGATCGCTGTGGTGGTCGTCCTGGGCCTTGCCGTGCTGTCCGTGGTGCGGGGAAAACCCGATTGGCAGCGCGCGCCCCAGAGCTTGGAGATGCCGAACGGCGACAGCCTGCGGCAAGCGCTCCGGGAGGTTCGGTGGAAGGCCGGCTCGATGACCCTCGGGTTGCTCGCGGGTTGGGTGACAGCCCTGACCTGGAGGTCGGCCAACGGAATCCCGAGCGTGAGCCTGGCCACTGCCGTCGTGCTGACGGCCTGCGTCAGATGGCTGGTCCACCAGGTGTGGCGGCCTGCTGACACGGCGCCGGCCGCGTCCCCGGCCCGCCTGCTCGCCCGTGACCGGCGCGCCACGCTCGCATTCGGCTGGCTGGGGCCGCTGGGAACCAGGAAGACCTTGGACAACGAGAACCTGGTATTTCTGATGCTGCCGCCGCTCATGGTGGCGTTCTGGCAGCTGATGCTCGGCAGGGGCCGGGTCTCCGCAGCCGACTGGGGTGTCGTCGGGGTCGGCAGCCTGCTCTGCTGGCAGCTGCACGCCGTCGCCGTGTCCGCGTGGGGCCGGTTCGCCGTCGCCAGGTTCTGGCTCGCGCTGTCCGGACGGCTTCCGCTGCGGTTCCTGGACTTCCTGGAGGACGCGCACCGGCGTGGGGTGCTGCGTCAGTCCGGCGGTGTCTACCAGTTCCGCCACATCGAGCTGCGCGATCGGCTCGCGGCCGACGCGGACGTCCCGGAAGGGCGTGAGGGCCCCGCCTCCTGGACGGGCGGCCTGCTGTTCCGGGCGGTGCGTGGCGCTGTGGCGATGGTCGTGTTCGCCGCCCAGATGACGATGGTCACCGGCGCCACGAGCGCGCAGCCGGGCCCATGGCCGGTGCGGGCGTTTCCCGAACCCTGCTCCCTGCTGGAGCAGCGGGATCTTGCCCGGCTGACGGTCGACCGCATGCAGTACGCCCACCCGCCCGTGGACGAAGGCCGTGTGGCTACCCGGACCTGCACGGCCGCCGAGCAGTCACCGTTCGCCCCCGATGTGCGCATCACGATCAGTACGTTGCTGTTCCGACCGTTCCGATTGGCTGATGCGACGAGTCAGGCGTCCCAGTACGTCGAAGAGTTGCGGAGAAAGACCGCGAACCGGGAGTCGCCCGTCCGGGGTCTCGACGGGCTGGGCAACGAGGCCTTCCTCACGATGAGGCCCGAGACGGACTGGGGGCCGCACGTCTACTGGACGGACCAAGGGCCACAGACCCTGCGGGGTTCGGCCGTGATCCGCCGTGAGAACGCCGTGCTCTTCGTCTCCTACGCCGAAGAGTTCGCCTCCGAAACCCGGATGGCCGACGTGCTCCGGGTCCTGGCGGACCACGCCGCGGAACGCGCCGGCTCCGGATGGCGGCAGGGTGGCGGCGACACTCCGGCGAGCCTGGACGGCATGCCGAGGAGCCCGGTACCGGACAAGGGAAACCGCTTCGCCTACTACCACCGCGACTGGCGCGACAAGGCGTACGGCGCGTCCTGGGGCGACGAGGAGCGTTCCCGTGTGTGGCACCTGAGGTACCTGCCGTTCGCCTTCCGCGGGCCGAGAGAGCTCGACTGCAAAAACACCGCCAGTGAGGAGGAGCGGAAACTCCAGCAGCTGGTGGTGTACACGTGCGGTCCGGCGAAGGCGGCGCAAGCCCTGGGGGTTGCCGGGCCGGATGTCAGCATCGAACTCGCGGCGTTCTACTGCGGCAGTTCGTGCGACGACACCGCAGCGGAGACTCTGCTGAACCGCGACCGCGCGAAACACCCGGAGAGGCTCGACTGGAAGCGCGTCAACCCCTGGGCGCTGTACGCGGAGTGGAGCGACGAGAAGGCCTCACCCGGGCCGGGACGTTACGGGATGCTGCTGTACCGGACGGCCGCATGGCGGCAGGACGGCGAGCTTCAGGTGATGCTGGTGTGGCTTCGGGTGGAGACCTCGACGGAGGAGAGGGAGCTGGCGCAGAAGATCGTCAACGACGTCTACGCCCAGGCTCTCGGCAACCGGAACGTCGCCGACTGAGGTTCCAGGGTCAGAAGGCGTTCTCGGTGAATGCGGCGAGGGCCCGGGCGCAGGGCGGCGGTGACGGGGACGTGGGTGGCGGGGGTCGGGCCGCAGGCAGGCAGGCGTTCAACCCCGGTGCGGGGGCAGCGCATTCGTCCGATCCCACCCCCGCGTGCAACATCTGCGCCCCCTTGTGCATCTATTAGGGGGAGAAAGCTCGGAGGGGCCGGGCGACGGGGGTGCGATGTGATACGCGGACAGTCCGACACCGTCGAGCCGGCGGCGGACGAGGGAGAGGGACGGGTGCCCCGGCAACGGTCGCGGGGCGGGGGCCGGCGGGGCGCCAAGCAGGGGCGCGGGCGGCGCGGGTTGAAGATCGCCGCCTGGAGCGTGGCCGGGCTGGTGGTGCTGACCGTCGGAACGGGCGGCTACCTGTACATGCGCTACAACGGCAACATCAAGTCCGCGCCGCTGTACGCCGGTGAGAGCGGGGACGCCGGGCACGAGGTGCCGGACGAGTTCGGGCGGACCCCGATCAACGTCCTGGTGATCGGCTCCGACTCGCGCGACAACCCGGAGGACTGTGAGATCGGCGGCGACTGCGGCCCCGGTGCCAACGCCGACGTCCAGCTGCTGCTGCACGTCTCGGCGGACCGCTCGAACGCCACCGTGATGAGCATCCCGCGTGACCTGGTGACCGACCTGCCGGGCTGCCAGGACACCGAGCACAAGACCAAGTCCAAGGCCGGCCGCGGGCAGATCAACTCCACGCTGGCGTACGGCCCCGGCTGCACCGTGGCCGCCGTGCACCAGCTCACCGACGTGCCGATCGACCACTTCGTGAAGGTCGACTTCGTCGGTGTGATCAAGATGTCGGACGCGGTGGGCGGCGTCCCGGTGTGCGTCAGCGACAACGTGTACGACCCGTACTCGCACCTCAAGCTGACCAAGGGCAAGCACACCCTGAAGGGCATGGCAGCGCTGCAGTTCGTCCGCACCCGGCACGGCTTCGGGGACGGCGGCGACCTCGGGCGGGCGGCCGCCCAGCACGCCTTCCTCGGGTCGATGATCCGTGAGCTGAAGAGCGCCGGGACGCTCACCGACCCGACCAAGGTGCTGTCGCTGGCCGACGCCGCCACCAAGGCGCTCACCGTCGATCCCGGCCTGGACGGGATCACCAAGCTGGTCGGCCTGGCCGACGACCTGAACAAGGTGCCGCCGTCCCGGGTCACCTTCACCACCATGCAGACCGGGCCCGACCCCAGGGACGACAACCGGCTGGTGGCCGGCCCCGACGCGAAGAAGCTGTTCGCGTCGATCAAGAACGACCAGCCGCTGAGCGCTGACCCGAACGGCGCGAGCAGCGCGCCGCCCTCCTCGCCGCCGCCCGCCGATCCCAGCTCCGCCCCGCCGACCAACAGCACGCCGCGCAAGAACATCGCCGTGACGGTGCGGAACGGCAGCGGCGTCACGAGCCGGGCCACCGCCCTGGTGGAGGCGCTGCGCACGGCCGGGTTCTCCAAGGACACCACCACGGGCAAGAACACGCCCACCGAGCACAGCACCGTCCGCTACCCGGCCGGGAAGGAGGCCGAGGCCAAGCAGGTGGCCGCCGCGCTCGGCATGCCCGAGAGCGCCGTCGAGGCCGGCACCGGCAGTTCGATCGAGCTGCTGATCGGCACCGACTGGAAGTCGGGCACCACCTTCCCCGGCGGCGCGCAGGGCGGTTCGACCGCCCCCGTGGACCCGGCCGCCGCGCTCAAGGGCGCCGAGGCCACCACCGCCGACAACGAGAACACCTGCGCCCAGGTCAGCCACGACAACACCGTCAGCCTCCCCGGCTACGGCGGCATGACCCCGATAAAGGCGTTCGACCGCAGCCCGGACATCCCGGTCTCCGCGCCGTGATACGAGCTCAGCGCCGCCTCCGGTGGAGCAACTGGCCCGCCAGCAGCACCGCCGGGGCGGCGAACGCCGCCACGTGCAGCAGCCACCAGCCCGGGCCGTAACCGACGTGCAGGTGGGACACGATCGTCGACGGCAGGGCATGCACCAGGTGCGGGTCGGCACCCCGCAGGTCCGCGACCAGCAGGCGGACGGGCAGCACCAGGGCCAGCAGGTACCCGGTGGCGCGGACGGCCACCGGGACCCTGGGCGGGCACCAAGCGGCCAGCAGGGCGGCCAGCGTCGGCAGCAGCCACAGCCAGGACAGCGTCACGGCGCTGCCGCCGGGCACGGGGAACCCGTCCAGACCGAGCACCTCGAACAGCGGGGTGCGGGCCCGGTTCAGCGAGAGGGCGGCGGCCGGCGGAAGTTGACTGTCCGGGTGGAACGCGAACGCGTTCAGCGGCATCGCCGCACCGAGCACGGCCGGCACCAGCAGCGGGAGCAGCACCGTCACCACCGCACGGCGGGCGGCCCGTGGGGCGGCAGGCTCGGGCGGCGGCGCGGCCGGGACGGTCGGAGCGTTCGGTGAGTTCGGCACGCCCGGCGCGAAGGCCGGCGGCGCGAAGGCCGGCGGGGCGGGGACGCCGGGCAGCGCGGGGACGCCGGGCGGGGCGGCCGGGTGCGGCACAGTGGCGGCGGCCGTCGGCGGGTGCGCGCCCAGGTGCGGGGCGAGCATCGCCGCGGCGCGGGCGCCGTCGAGGCGGGCGGCCGGGTCCTTCGCCAGCAGGCCGTCGATCAGCGGCGTCAGCGGACCGGCCAGCACGCACGGCGCGGGCGGCTCGAACAGGACGGCGGTGAGGGTGCCCACCGGGGTGTCGCGGCGGAACGGCAGCCGCCCCTCCACGGCCTGATAGAGCGTCGCGCCCAGCGAGAACAGGTCCCCGGCCGGGTCGGCGGGCCCGCCCTGGGCGCGCTCCGGCGCGATGTAGTCCACCGACCCGACGAACATGCCGGACGCGGTCAGCGCGGTCTGGTGCTGCTGGACGGCGATCCCGAAGTCGGCGAGCAGCACCCGGCCGTCGTCCGCCAGCAGGATGTTGGCCGGTTTGACGTCCCGGTGGACGATCCCGGCGCGGTGCGCGGCGTCCAGCGCGGCCAGCACGGCGGACGCCACCCGGGCCGCCTCGGGGACGGGCAGCGGGCCGCCCTCGGCGATCCGCTCGTGCAGCGACCGCCCGAGGATCAGCTGCATCACCGTCCACGGCGCGCCGCCGTCCAGCACCACGTCGTGCACCCCGACCACGTGCGGGTGGTCGCGCAGCCGGGCCGCGTGCCGGGCCTCGCGCTGCGCCCGCGCCAGCAGTTCGGCGTGCTCGGCGGCCGTCCCGCTCGGCGGCAGGCGCACCTCCTTGAGGGCGACGTCCACCCCCAGGGTCTCGTCGTGCGCCAGCCACACGCTGCCGAACCCACCCGCCCCGAGCGCCCGCACCAGCCGGTACCGGCCCCCGACGAGCCGCCCTGCCCGATCCTCCGTCACCCCGACCCCCGTTCCTCGCCGTTGCCCGGCAGTCTCGCAGAACTCCCGTGCCCGGTAAGGGCGTTCCGGGCCGCAGCGAAATTCTCGCCGAATCCGCCGAACCGGGCCCCGGCGAGCTGGCAATAGAGGGTGGAAGCGTCCCGAGAAGCCGCGCGAAGGAGAGCCCATGTGCAGGACCGACCAGACATTGGCGACCGGCCGATGGGGGGTGGGCCGGTGACGGCGGTTCTCGGAACGGACGCGCCCCTGCGGGAGGGAGCGGACGACGACGCGACGGTCATCGGGGCATCGCTCGCCGAACCGGACCGGTTCGGCGAGATATACGACCGGCACGCCACCGCGGTGCACCACTACCTGGCCCGGCGGATCGGCGCCTCGGTGGCCGACGACCTCACCTCCGAGACCTTCCTGTCGGCCTTCCGCATCCGCGGCCGCTACGACCAGGACCGCTCCGACGCCAGGCCCTGGCTGTACGGGATCGCCACCAACCTGCTGCACCGCCACCAGCGCACCGAACGCTCCGGCTACCGGGCCCTGGCCCGTAGCGGCGTCGACCCGCTGGCCACCGACGACCACGCCGACACGGTGGCCGCCAGGGTGACGGCCGGCGCCCAGGCCCGGGAGATCGCCGGAGTACTGGCCCGGCTGACGGCGAAGGAACGCGACGTCCTGCTGCTGTTCGCCTGGGCCGAGCTGACCTACCAGGAGATCGCCGAGGCCCTGCGGATCCCGGACGGCACGGTCCGCTCCCGGCTCAACCGCGCCCGCCGCCGGCTGCACACCGCACTCGACCACCCCACGCACTGAGGAGTCACCGTGAACGAGATCACCCGGCTCGCCGAATTCCGGGCCGACACCGAACCGATGACCACCCACGCCCGCCTCCGCGGCCGCCTGCAACTGGCCGACGCCATCGCCGGAAAGCCCGCGGCACGACGGGGCCGACGGCTCACCACACGCCGAATGCTGGTCGCCGCGGCCCTGACGGCGGCGCTCACCGCGGGCGTGGTCAGCACCCAGATCGCCGGACCGGGCGCGGCCGAGTCCAGCGCCCGGGCGATCTCGGCACTGAACCTCGCGGCCGACGCGCTCGCCGACGCCCCGAAGCCGCGGCCGGACCAGTTCGTCTACATGGAGATCCTGCACACCACCGACAGCTCGCAGGGCACCAGCGAGATGTGGTACTCCGTCGACGGATCGAAGCAAGGCCTGGTCCGGCCGGCCAACCAGGGGATCGAAACCAGCGTCACCAGGGCCCCCCACGAGGCCGGCCCCAGTCTCCTGGGGGCCCCCTACAGCGCCCTGACCGCGCTGCCGACCGATCCCGACGAGCTGCTGCGGCGCATCGAGGCGGACCCGTCCGTGCAGGAGGACCAGGTCCGGACCCACGTGAGCCGCGAGGTGGCGATCTGGAGCCTGATTCGCTCGATCATGGACAGCGCCTGCCCCGCTCCCCAGCAGGCCGCACTGTTCCGGGCCGCGGCCAAGCTGCCGAACATCTCCTACAGCGCGGAGGCGACCGACGCGCTCGGCCGCAGCGGCGAGGCGGTGTCCATGCTCGACCCCCGAGCGGGGACCGTCCAGCTCATCCTGGACCGGAAGACCCACGCCTTCCTCGGCGAACGCGTCATCGGAAAGCCCGGGTCGCCGGCCGAGGGCAAGGTCGTGTACAGCAGCGCGGTGCGGAAGGTCGCGATCGTCGACGCGACGGAACAGCTGCCGTCCTGACCGGGCGCAACAGCTGCAGCGCAATTGGTGACGAGTTGCGGCGGCGGGCATGAGCGGACCGGATGTTCCCGGTGGGACGCGGTGTCACGGAGGTTTCCGCGGCGCCGCGTTCGGCGTTCCGGGCCGCCGGTCGGCGCAGGTTCAGAGGCCGAGGACCAGGACACGGGGGCCGCAGAGCAGCGTCAGATCCTCCGGGTCCGCGGTGAGGACGGTGACCGGGTCGGGGACAGAGCGGGCGATCACGGCGAACGCGGCTTCGCTGGCGTACTTGTGGCCGTGCAGCCGGTGTTCTCGGAGCAGCGCCGCCGCCTGGTTGCCGATCTCGCGGGTGACGTCGTGGACGTCGATGCGGGAAAGGGCCCAGCGGATCCGAGCCGGGTGGGCGCGGGCATCGTCCGCCTCGATCACGGTCATCGCCGTGGTGCCGACCCGCACACCCTCCGCGGTGGCTGCCTGTACGAAGGCGGCGACCTGGCGGTCGTTCAGGTAGAGGCGGGCCAGGCCCTCGCTGTCCAGGAGGAGGGTGCCGGGCATCAGGCGGCCGTGTCGTCGGCCGAGGCCGGCCGGTCGTGGCGCAGCAGCGCGCGGGCGGCGTCGATCTCCTCGGGGGTGAGTGGTTCGTTGTCCGCCTCGAAGTCGGCGACGATCTCGCGGAGCTTGTCCATCGCCACGCGGTGCTCCAGTGCCTCGGCGACGTAGGCCGAGAAGCCGCCTGGGCCCACCTGGCTGCGGATGCTCTCCGCAAGGTCCTCGGGCAGGCTGACCGAATACTTCTTGCTACCGCTCATGCTCCCGATCCTACCGGTGGTGGCAAGAGGCTGCGTGGAGTGCTGCGGGCCCCGGGATAGGGGTCCGATAGCCGGGTCGGTTCGGGCCGATAGGGGTGGCCGGGAAAGTAGTGCTCACAAGAGGCGAACCTCCGCCGAATCGTGAGGACTCGGATGATGATCGATTACCAGAACCGTACGGCGTCGGGGGGGACGACGTCCCCCCTGGCGGCTGAACTGTCCAATGTGGTCAAGCGGTTCACCAACGCCAAGGGCGAGGTGTTCACCGCCGTCAACGGGCTGGATCTGCGGATTCGGCGGGGCGAGGTGGTGGCGTTCCTCGGGCCGAACGGCGCGGGCAAGACCACGTCGATCGACATGCTGCTGGGGCTGACCCGGCCGGACGAGGGTGAGGTGCGGCTGTTCGGGGTGAGCCCCGAGCAGGCGGTGCGGGCCGGGCGGGTGGCGGCGGTGCTGCAGTCCGGCGGTCTGCTGCCGGACCTGACGATCGAGGCGACCGTGCACATGCTGGCCTCGCTGCACCCGGGGGCGGACCCGGAGCGGTGCATGGCGCGGGCGAACATCACCGAGCTGCGGGCCCGCCGGGTGGCGGCCTGCTCGGGCGGCGAGCAGCAGCGGCTGCGTTTCGCGCTGGCGCTGCTGTCCCGGCCGGACTTCCTGGTGCTGGACGAGCCGACGGCCGGCATGGACGTGGTGGCCCGGCGGGACTTCTGGGCGGCCGTCCGGGAGGACGCGGCGCGCGGCATGACGGTCATGTTCGCCACCCACTACATGGAGGAGGCGGACCAGTTCGCCGACCGGGTGGTCATGATCAACAAGGGTGCGGTGGTGGCCGACGGCTCGGCCTCCTCGATCCGCGCCGCGACCAGCGGCCGCACCGTCTCGGCGGTGCTCAGCCCGTACGAGGCGGGCGTGGTGTCCCGGACGCCGGGCGTGCGGGACAGCGCCGTCCGCGGTGAGCGCACCTACTTCACCTGCACCGACTCGGACGCGCTGCTGCGGGTGCTGGTCGGCGAGACCCAGGCGCGGGACATCGAGGTGGCGCCGCGCAGCCTGGAGGAGGCCTTCATGGCCATCACCGAGAACGCCGGCCGCGCCGGGAGCGCCGCCAACGCCCAGAAGGAGAACGTCTGATGGCCGCCGTCGCGGCGCCCGCCGCCGCCCGCACCTCGGTGTTCAACGGGGTCAACCCGACCTTCATCCGTTACGAGCTGCGCCGCCGGTTCAACCGGCAGACCACGATCTTCACGGTGCTGCTGCCCGCGGTGCTGTACCTGGCGCTGTTCCGCACCGGCCCGTCCGGCGGCGCCAACCTGCCGCACGGCAACTTCGCAGCCTGGATGATGATCGGTCAGGCGGTGTACGGTGCGGCCACCGCCGCGGTCAGCTCGGCCGCCACCATCTCGGTGGAGAAGTCCGTCGGCTGGATGCGGACGATCGCGATGAGCCCGCTCACCCCGCCCGGCTATCTGCTGGTCAAGGTGCTCTGCTCGGTGCTGATGGCCGGTGTGCCGGTCGCCATCGTGGGAGTGCTGGGTGCGCTGACGGGGGCCGAGGCCGACGCCGGTGTCTGGGTGACCTCGCTGCTGGTGGCCTGGGTCGGGGCCGCGGTGTTCGCCGCGCTCGGCATCGGCATGGGCCTGGCGCTGAAGCCCGACGTGGTGATGCACATGCCGGGCCTGACCATGACCGCCCTCGCCTTCCTGGGCAACCTGTTCATCCCGCTCAGCGGCGTGATGCTGGAGATCTCCCGCTACACCCCGATGTACGGGGTGGCGACGCTGGCCCGGTACCCGCTGAACGACGGCTTCTCGTTCCACGGGGAGCACTCCAGCGTGGCCGGCGCGGTGTTCAACCTGCTGGCCTGGTTCGCCGGCTTCTCGTTCCTGGCGATCCGCCGCTTCCGCAAGTCCACCGGCCGCCCGTAAGCACGCGGCACACCCCCCCGCCGGGCGCCCCCGCGCCCCTGCCACACCCCGCCGGGCGCCCCCGCGCCGGGCGCAGGCCCCACTCGAAAGGAGGTTCGAACAAATGTTCGCATACATTGCGCCGGGCCAGGGCTCCCAGACCCCGGGCATGCTGGCCGCCTGGCTGCGCGACCCGGCCACCGCCGAGCGGGTGCGGGCCTGGTCGGAGGCCGCCGAGCTCGACCTGGTGCACCTCGGCACCAAGGCCCCGGCCGCCGAGATCGCCCGCACCGAGCACACCCAGCCGCTGCTGGTCGCCGCCGGACTGCTCGCCCACCACGCCCTGGCCGGTGCCGTCCGGCCGGGCGGGGCGGTGGCGGCCGGACACTCGGTCGGCGAACTCACCGCCGCGGTGTACGCCGGGGTGCTGGAGCCCGCCGACGCGGTGCGGCTCGCCGCGGTCCGCAGCCGGGCGATGGCCGCGGCCTGCGCCGAGGCACCCACCTCGATGGCCGCCGTGGTCGGCGGCGAACAGGACGAAGTCCTCGGCCGCATCGCCGAGTTGGGCCTGACCCCGGCGACCTTCAACGGCCCCGGCCAGATCGTCGCGGCGGGCCTGACCGAGGCCCTGGAGCAGCTGGCCGCCGCCCCGCCCGCCGGGGCGACCGTCAAGACGCTCAGCGTGGCCGGCGCCTTCCACACCCCGTACATGGAGTCGGCCCGGCAGGCCTTCGCCGCCGCCGCCGAGGCGGTGCCGTTCGCCCGGCCCACGCAGCTGCTGCTGTCCAACGCGGACGGCGCGCTCGTCGAGGACCCGGCGGACATCCGCCACCGGCTGGTCCAGCAGGTGGTCAGCCCGGTCCGCTGGGACCTGTGCCTGGACCGGCTGGGCGAACTGGCCCCGGAGGCGACGCTCTCGCTGCCGCCCGCCAAGACGCTCGCCAACCTGCTCAAGCGCCGCCACCCCCAGCTGGAGGTGCTGTCCCTGAACACCGCCCGGGACATCACCCGGGCCCAGGAGCGGCTCGCCGCCGCCGAGACCGTCGAGGGAGTGGCCGTCCATGCCGGTGTCTGACCTGCTCGAATACCCGCTCCTGGAGCGGGCCGACCACCCCGCCGTGATCGACGCCGACGGCACCCTGGACTACCGCGGGCTGGGCAGCGCCGTGGACCGCGCGGTCGGCTGGCTGCGCGGCCAGGGCCTCACCTCCGGCGACCGGGTGGTGTACGCCGGCGGCAACGACCGCACGTTCCTGGCCCTGTTCTGGGCCACCCTGCGGATCGGGGCGATCTTCGTCCCGGTCCACCCGGAGCTGACGGACCAGCAGATCGACCACATCGTGGCCGACTCCGAGGCCGCGCTGGCCGTCTGCCGCCCGGCGGCCGGGGCCCGCGCCGCCCGCACCGTCGAGGTCGAGCAGGTCTGGCAGCAGGTGCTCGCCACCGCCGAGGACGGCTACCGCGCCGACTTCGACGACGACACGGTGGCGATGCTGATCTACACCTCCGGCACCACCGGCCGCCCCAAGGGCGTGGTCTGCCCGCACCGCCAGATGCTCGCCGCCCTGGACGCCATCAACGCCTGCCTCGGCTACCAGCAGGACGACGTGGTGCTGTGCCGGCTGCCGCTCTCCTTCGACTACGGCCTCTACCAGGCCCTGCTGTCCGCGCTGGTCGGCGGCACCCTGGTGCTGGCCCGCCGCAGCGAGGACGTCGGACTGCTCCGGCTGATCGAACGCACCGGCGTCACCGTCGTCCCGCTGGTGCCCTCGCTGGCCCAGATGCTCCACCTGCTGCAGAGCAAGCTGCACCGGCCCACCCGGGTGCGGCTGTTCACCAACACCGGCGCCCGCCCCGGCCGGGCCGTGATGGCGGAGCTGCTGGAGGTCTTCCCCGGCTCCGAGTTCGCCTCGATGTACGGCATGACCGAGTGCAAGCGGATCTCCATCCTCGACCCGGAGGAGTACGCCGAGCACCCCGACTCGGTCGGCCCGCCGATCCCCGGCGACCAGGTCCGGATCGTTGCCGCCGACGGCAGCGGGCTCGGCCCGCGCGAGACCGGCGAGATCGTGGTCTGGGGACCGACCGTGATGGCCGGCTACTGGCGGATCCCGCTGGAGGAGCAGAACCGTTTCGTCCGCCGCCCGGACGGCTCGCTGGAGCTGCACACCGGCGACCGCGGCTGGCTCGACGAGGACGGACGGCTCTACTTCGTCGGCCGCGACGACGACGTGATCAAGCGCCGAGGCATGCGGATCGCCCTCACCGAGATCGAGGACGCCGCCGAGCGCCTCCCCGGCGTCACCGCCGCCGTCGCGCTGCGCCCCGAGCAGGAGGACGCGCCGCTGCTGCTGGCCGTGCACGGCACCCTCCCGCCGGAGCAGGTCCGGTCCGCGCTGATCGGCCGGCTCGACCCCAGCCGGATGCCCGACCGGGTCGTCCCGCTGGACACCGTCCCGCTGACCGCCAACGGCAAGCCGGACCGGGCCGCCGCCACGCGCCTGGTCGAAGCCGTCGAAGCCGCCGAAGCGGCCGCCGCCGCAGCCGCCGAGACCACCGCCGCAGCCGCCGGGACCACCGCCGCAGCCGCCGGGACCGCCGCTTCCGAGCTCCACCGAACCCACCAGTCCGTCACCGCATCCCCGAGGGACAGCCATGAACCAGTCGCAGTTTGACCAGCTCGTCGAGCGGATCTGCTCCGTGCAGGTCACCGACTCCGAGACCCCGCTCGTCGATCTGGGTGTGGACTCGCTGCACACCATCGCCCTGGTGATGGCCGTCGAGGAGGAGTTCGGCATCGAGGTCGATCCCGACGCCCTCGCCGACCCGGCGCTGGCCTCCCCGGCCGGACTGTTCCGCTACGCGCAGGCCTGCGTCGCCGACGCCGCCCCGGCCCGAGCCTGAGGACCGACAGCCATGTGGACCGACACCAGACCCGCGGCAGAAATGCCCCGGCTGTTCGAACGGGGCGGGGACGTCATATCCCTGGCGGGCGGACTGCCCGACCTGGACGTGCTCCCGCTGGGGGACATCTCCCAGCAGCTCGCCCGGCTCGTCCGCCTCGGCGGCAAGCTCGCCCTGCAGTACACCACCCCGCACGTCGCCAAGGCCCTGGTGCCCGCCGTCGCCGACCTGATGGCCCGTGAGGACGGCCACGCGAGCGCCGACAACCTGATCCCCACCAGCGGCTCCCAGATGGGCCTCACCGCCGTCGCCCTCGCCCTCGGCACCCCCGGCGACACCATCCTGGTGCAGACCCCCGCCTACCCCGGCGCCACCGCCGCCTTCCGCACCGCCGGCCTCGAACTGCACGCCGCGGCGGAGGACTCCGAAGGCCTCTGCCCGCAGCAACTGCGCACCACCGTCCGGGAGTTGCGCGAGGCCGGCCGCACCGTCCGGCTGCTGTACGTCAACCCGACCTTCCAGAACCCGACCGGCGCCACCCTCTCGGTCCCGCGCCGCACCGCCCTCCTCGCCGCCTGCCGCGAGCTCGACCTGCTGCTGATCGAGGACAACCCGTACGGCCTGCTCGGCTTCGACGGCACCACCACCACGCTGTTCCAGGCCCTCGACCCGCAGCAGGTGGTCTACCTCGGCACCTTCTCCAAGATCTTCGCCCCCGGTCTGCGCTCCGGCTGGATCGCCGCCCCCGAGCACCTGCGTTACGACCTCGCCCGGGTCGCCGAGATCATCTCGCTCTCCCCGTCCGCCCTCGCCCAGGGCATCCTGGCCGCCTACTACTCCCGCAGCGGCTGGACCGAGCTGATCGACCGCTACCGGGACAGCTACCGCGAACGCTGCACCCTGATGGCCGACGCGCTGGACGCCGAACTCGGCACCGACAGCCCGTGGACCTGGCAGCGCCCCGGCGGCGGCTTCTACCTGTGGCTGCGGCACCAGGACGGCGCCGACGCCACCCGCTACGCGCAGGCCGCCGCCGCGCACGGCGTCTCCTTCGTCCCCGGCGGCCACTTCTCCATCGACGGCGAGCACAACGACGGCATCCGGCTGTGCTTCAGCAACGTGCCGCGCAAGAAGATCACCGAAGGCATCGCCCGGCTCGCCGCCGTGCTGACCGAAACCCCCGCCGGCCTGACCGAAAACCGGGAACAGCAGCGCGAGTCGGCGGAGGTGTCGGGATGACCGCCCCCGCCGTCGAAGCCGCCGACGCCGTGGACTGGGCGGACTTCGCCCCGCTCCACCCGCTGGCCGGCTCCGACTGGCAGGTCTGGGGCGTCGGACTGCTCCGCAACGCCGGCTTCCCGGTCTCCGGCCTCGACCTGATCGGCGGCACCCGCGCCCCGGCCGCCGCCGCCCGGCTCGCCGCCGGCGAGGGCACCGCCGAGGAGTTCGACACCGCCTACCGGGCCGACGTGGACACCGAGGCCGCCCGCCTCGCCGCCCTCGCCACCGACCCGAAACTCCGCCTGGCCATCGCCTGGCAGAACCGCACCGTCTTCCGCATCCTCGACTCGCTCGCCGCCCCCGGCGGCAAGGAGACCAAGCGCCGCCAGCGCGAACGCACCCTGGCCATGTACTGGCTGCGCTACTGCGCCAAGGCCGAGACCATCGGCTTCTTCGGCCCCGGCGCCTGGATCGGCGTCGGCCGCACCCAGCAGGCCATCGGCATCGACCACGGCCCCGCCCTGGTCGCCGCCGCCCGCACCTCGCTGGAACGCTGGACGGTCGCCGCGATCGGCGACTGGATGGCCGAACAGCCCGGCGCCCGCTGGTGGTTCCCGCCGATGCTGCGCCCCGACGTCCACCTGGACGGCGAGCAGCTGGTGCTGGCCAACCGCAAGACCGTCCGGCTGCGCCCCGAGGACGCGCAGGTGCTGCGGCTCGCCGACGGCGACCGCAACGCCGAGCAGATCGCCGACCGGCTGATCGCCGACCACGGCTGGGACGCCGCGAGCGCCCGCACCGCGGTGGACAAGGTGCTGAACCGGTTGCTGCGGCAGCGGGTGCTCGGCTGGGACGCCAACATCCCGGTCGACGTGCGCGCCGAGGAGGTGCTGGCCCGCCGCGTCTCGGCGATCGGCGACCCCGAACTGTTCGTCCGCTACGACGCCGTGCTCGCCGAACTCGCCCGCCACAAGGGCGAGATCGACCGGGCGGAGAGCGCCGAGCAGCTGGTCGAGGCGCTGGACGCACTGGACGCGTACTTCGTGGAGACCACCGGACAGGCCGCCTCCCGCGAGGAGGGCAAGGCGTACGCCGGCCGCACCCTGGTCTACCAGGACACCCTGCGGGACTGCCGGATGGAGCTCGGCCGGGACTTCCTGGACGGCATCGCCCGCCCGCTCGCCCTGGTCGCCGACGCCGCCGACTGGTTCGGCAACCGGCTCGCCGAACTGGTCGAGGCCGAGGTGGTCGCGCTGGTCCGCAAGGCCGCCGAGCGGCAGCGCCCCGGCACCGCCGTCACGCTGGCCGACGTCTGGCCGCAGACCCTGGCGCTGTTCTGGGGCGAGCACAACCACCCCGTGCAGCAGGCCGTCCGGGAGCTGGCACTGAAGTGGCGCGAGGTCATCGGCGAGGTGCCGGAGGGCGCCACCCGGATCGACCTGAGTGTCGATCAGATCGCCGACGCGGCGAGGAAGGTGTTCGCCACCGGGCCGGTGCGCTCCCCGCACCTCGCGGTGCACAGCCCCGACCTCCAGGTGGTGGCCCGCTCGGTGGACGCCGTCAACACCGGCCAACGCCTGGTGGTGCTCGGCGAGTTGCACGCCTGCCTGGCCACCCTCGACCTGCCGTTCCTGGACTGGACGGCCGACGCCGGCTCGCTGCGCGACAAGGTCAACCGGGCGATCGGCGGCGAGCGGCTGGTGCCGCTGCTGCCGGTCGGCTGGAAGCGCAACAGCGGCCGCATGGTGCCCGCCCCGATCGGCGCCGGCGACCGGTTGATCGGCTTCACCCGCGCCCCGTTCGACCAGCGCGAGCGGATCGAGCCCGCCGTCGCCATCACCCTCACCGAGCACGAGGGCACGATCACCGCGACCACCTCCGACGGCCGCACCCGCACGCTCTCCGAACTGCTCGCGGTACTGATCTCGATCATCGCCTGCGACGCGTTCAAGATCGGCCTGGACCGCCCGCACGCCCCCCGGGTCACCCTCGACGACCTGGTGCTGTTCCGGGAGACCTGGCGGCTGCCCGCCACCGGCGTGGCGCTCGCGCCCAAGGCCGACCGGCACCGCGACTACCTGACGGTGCGCCGTTGGGTCACCGACAACGCGCTGCCCGACCGGGCCTTCGTCAAGTTCCCCGAGGAGACCAAGCCCTCCCTGGTCGACTTCACCAGCCCCACGCTGGTGCTCTCCTTCGCCAACCTCGTCCGCCGGGCGGTGCAGTCGGACCCCGACGCCAGGGTGACCGTCAGCGAACCGCTGCCGGCCCCCGAGGAGTCCTGGCTGCCCGACGCCGACGGCGAGCAGTACGTCAGTGAGCTTCGCCTCCAGATCAGCCGAAAGGTGTCGGAATGACCGTGCTCGTCCCCGACGGCGCCGGGCTGCGGGCACGCCCGCACCGTCCGCCGGACCCCGACATCGTCTCCACGATCGGCGGCACGCCGCTGGTGGCGCTGGACCGACTCTTCGCCCCCGCCCGCTTCCAGGTGTACGCCAAGTGCGAGCGGTTCAACCCCGGCGGCTCCATCAAGGACCGGGCGGCCAAGTCGATGGTCGAACAGGCCCTCGCCACCGGCCGGATCGTGCCCGGGGTGTCCACCGTGGTGGAGTCCTCCTCCGGGAACCTGGGCATCGCGCTCGCCCAGCTGTGCAACTTCCACCGGCTCGGCCTGATCATCGTGGTCGATCCGCGCACCACCCCGCAGAACATCGCCATCATGCGGGCCTACGGCGCCCGGGTGGAGGTGGTCGAGCACCGCGACCCCGCCACCGGCGAGTTCCTGCCCGCCCGGATCGCCCTGGTCAAACACCTGCTGGACACCGTCCCCAACGCCTGGTGGCCCAACCAGTACGCCAACGAGGACAACTCGACCGCTCACCGCACCACCATGCGGGAGATCGTCGAAGCCCTCCCCGAAGCCCCCGACTACCTGTTCCTGGCGGCCGGCACCACCGGCACCCTGCGCGGCTGCGCCGAGTACATCCAGGAGCAGGAGCTGCCCACCCGGGTGGTCGCGGTGGACGCCGTGGGCAGTGTGATCTTCGGCCCGCCGGAGCCCTGGGAGTCCTCGCACAAGCGCACCATCCCCGGCCACGGCGCGGCGGTCGTCCCCGCGCTGCTGCGCCCGGGCTTCGCGGACCGCGTGGTCAAGGTGACCGACTCGGAGTGCATCCGCGGCTGCCGCCGCCTGCTCGCCGAGGAGTCGATCCTGGCCGGCGGCTCGTCCGGCGCGGTGATCGCCGCCCTGCTCCAGGCCGAGTCCTGGGTCGAGCCCGGCACCACCTGCGTCGCCGTGCTCCCGGACGGCGGCGACCGCTACCTCGACACCATCTACGACGACCAGTGGGTGGAGTCCTACCTCCGGCAGTACCTGCCGCAGACCGACCAAGAAAGGAGCCAGGCATGAGAATCATCGGCCGGGAGGATGTCCGGACCGCGCTCGCGGACCTCGACTCCACCGTCATCGACCTGGTGCGCAACGCCTACGTGCTGCACAGCCAGGGCAAGTCCGACCTCCCGTTCTCCACCTTCCTGCGCCCGCTGCACCGCTCCGACTCGCGGATCATCGCGCTGCCCGCCTACCTCGGCGGACCGGCCCCGGTGATGGGCCTGAAGTGGATCTCGTCCTTCCCGGAGAACGTCAACCGCGGCAAGCAGCGCGCCAGTTGCCTGTGCATCCTGAACGACCTGGAGTCCGGCTACCCGCTCGCCCTGATGGAGGGCAGCCAGATCTCCGCGGTCCGCACCGCGGCCGGCGCGGCGCTCGCCTCCGGGCTGCTGAACGCGAACCGCGAGGTCCGCACGGTCGGCCTGGTCGGCTGCGGCACCATCAACCACCAGGTGGTGCACTTCCTCACCCAGGTGCACGAAGGCCTGCGGACCGTCCTGCTGCAGGACGCCTTCCCGGAGCGGGCCAAGGTGTTCGCCGCGGAGCTCGCCGCCGAGTACCCGGACGTCGAGTTCAAGGCGGTGACGCTCGGTCAGGCGCTGACCGCCGACACGGTCTCGATCGCCACCACCGACTCCTCCTACTGGCTGGACCTGGCCGACCATCCGAACCGCCCCGACGGGCAGGTCATCCTGCACCTGTCGCTGCGCGACCTGTCGGTCGCCTCGGTGCTGGGCGCGGCCAACGTCACCGACGACGCGGACCACGCGATCCGCGAGCAGACCTCGCTGCACAAGGCCGAGCAGCAGGTGGGTCACCGCCGCTTCGTCACCGCCGAGATCGGCGCGCTGCTCGACGGCACCGCCGAACTGCCCGCCGCCCGCACCGTGGTGTTCGCCCCGTTCGGCCTGGGGGTGCTGGACCTGGCGGTCGCCGAGGCGGTGCTGAACCACGCCGAGCGGAACGGGCTGGGCACCGAGGTCGAGGGCTTCGACCCGGGCAGCCACAAGGTCACCTCCAACCTCGCCGGGAGCACGGCATGAGTCAGCTGTTCACCGAAGGCACCAGGGCCGTCGTCACCGGGGCCTCCCGGGGCATCGGCGCGGCGATCGCGCTGCACCTGGCCGAGCACGGCTGCGACGTCGCGCTCAACTACCGCTCCAGCGCCGGCAAGGCCGAGCAGCTGGCGGAGAAGATCGAGGGCCTCGGCCGCAAGGCGCTGCTGGTGCAGGCCGACGTGTCCGACGAGGCGCAGGTCGCCGCGATGTACAAGGAGATCCGCACCGCCTGGGGCGGCGTGGACGTCGCGGTCCTCAACTCGGGCATCACCGCCGACGGCCACTTCGCGGCGATGAGCGCCGCCAAGTGGCAGGAGGTGATCAACACCAACCTGACGGGCGCCTTCCTGACGGCCCGTGAGGCCACCAAGCAGATGTACGCGAGCGGCGGGTCGATCGTCTTCATCGCCTCCACCTCGGGCATCGCCGGCCGGGTCGGCCAGGCCAACTACGCCGCCTCCAAGGGCGGGGTGATCGCGATGGCGAAGACCCTGGCCTACGAGGGCGCCGCCAAGGGCATCCGGGTCAACGTGGTGGCGCCGGGCTTCATCGACACCGACATGGTGAAGAAGGTGCCCCGGGCCCAGCTGCTCGAGGCCGCGGCGGGGATCCCGCTGGGCCGGATGGGCACCCCGGAGGAGGTCGCGCAGGCGGCGGTCTTCCTGGCCAGCCCGGCGGCCTCGTACATCACCGCCAAGGTGCTCACGGTCGACGGCGGGATGCTCTACAGCTGACCCACCCCCTGAAATCGGAACTGACGTTCCATCAATCCACCCAACGGAAAGGCAGCACCATGTCCACCGCCACCTTCGAGGACGTCCGGACCCAGGCCGAGCAGCGCCTGGAGAAGAACCTCAAGATCAAGTCGATGATCATCGACCGCCTGGGCCTGGACGCCGAGGCCGAGGTCGTCTCCGACAACCAGCCGCTGTTCGGCCGCGGCCTGGAGATGGACTCGCTGGACACCCTGGAGATCGTCGTCATGATCAACAACGAGTACGACGTGCTGATCAGCGACGACGACTTCGAGGCCTTCGGCTCCATCAACGCCCTGGTCGACTTCATCGAAGCCCGCGAGGTCTGACCATGAGCACCGCGACCACCCCCACCAGGGGGGCCGCCAAGGAGAAGCCCAAGACCTTCGCTTACTCCTCCGACGACATCAAGCGGATGCTCCCGCACCGCTGGCCGATGCTGATGATCGACCGCGCCTACGACGTGGTCCCCGGCGTCTCCGGACGCGGCATCAAGAGCGTCTCGGTGAACGAGCCGTTCTTCGCCGGCCACTACCCCGACCACTCGATCATGCCCGGCGTGATGATCGTCGAGGCGATGGCCCAGCTGGTCGCCGTGGTCTACGTCGCCGAACTGCTGGAGGCCCCGGCCCCCGCCGCCGATGAGGCGCCCGCCGACCCGTCGGCCAGCGTCGGCTACCTCGGCTCGATCAGCTCGATGAAGTTCTCCCGGCTGGTCGTCCCCGGCGACCAGCTCACCCTGGAGGCCAAGCTCGGCCAGAAGCTCGGCGGCCTGCGCTCCGTCTCCGTCCGCGCCACCGTCGGCACCGAACTCGCCGCCGCCGGCTCGCTGATCGTCACCACCGAACGCAAGGGCTGACCCCCGGTCACCCTTCGGACCAGAGCAGACAAGGAGGTGTGGAATGTCCATCACGATCCGCCCGTACCAGGAGGGCGACGCGCATGACATCGCCGAGCTCTACAACCGTCACCGCGACAACCCCAACCCGGTGGCGGGCGGAATCACCGGCGGCGAACTGGAACGCGAACTCGCCGAGCGCGACACCGCGACATTCCTGATCGCCATCGACGACGGCCGGGTGGTGGGCACCTTCGGGCTGTTCCACAGCACCGGACGCCGCTCCGCCCGGGCCGGCGAGCTCATCGCCGACATGTTCTTCGTCGCCCCGGCGTACCGCAACGGCGTCATCACCGGACGGCTGTTCACCGAAGCCGTCGAATGGATGATGCGCTGCGGCTGCCTGGTGCTCCGACTGACCGTCAACCCGGCCAACACCGTCGCCTTCAAGCTCTACCGGCGGGTCGGCTGCGTCTCGGTCGGCGAGACCGTCCCCGGCGAGGACGGCAACGTGGAGCTGCACAACTACATCCCGTTGATCCTGCGCAGCGTCTTCCACGACCTCGACCCCGAGGCGCTGGCCGCGCTCGGCCAGCTCAGCAGCTTCGGCAACGTCGCCGGCGGCCGCGACGACGAACTCCGGTCCGACGTACGGGTGGTGGACGAAATCCGCACCGTCGCCTACGCTCTGGCCCTCGGCGAGTTCAAGCTCACCGCCACCGTGGACGTGGACCGCGGCCTGATGCTGGACGCGGCGCTCACCACCCCCGAGGGCGCCACCCGGCCGCTGAAGATCGCCGAACCGCCGTACGAGGTCCGAATCCAGGCGCCGGCCGAGCCGCACCGCTTCGGCGACAGCGGCCTCACCGCCGAACTGGACACCGCCGAGGGCACCCTCACCGTGCACGCCGAGGGCCACCACGGACCGGTCTTCGTCTCCACCTGGCCCAGCGCCGAGGCCGACCGCTCGGCCGGCTGGCGCGAAGGCCAGGCCCGCGAGCTGGAGATCCACCCTGTCGAGCACGGCGTCCAGGTCCGCGAGACCACCGGCGGCAACCAGGTCACCGGCACCCTCACGCTCCACCAGGGCGTGCTGGAACAGCACTTCACGTACACCACCCGGCCCGGCCGGATCTTCCAGACCGTCGGACTGCGCCAGGGCGACTTCACCCTGACCGGCCCCGACACCACCACCGTCCAGCACCTGATCGGCACCGGCATCGGCGTCCGCGACACCTCCGAGGTGGTCGCGGCCGCGCAGACCGCACCCGCCGGCTCCACCCTCGCCTGGACCGACGGCACCACCGGGATCACCTTCCCGGCCGGCCGCCCGGTCCGGCTGATCCACTCCACCCTGGTCGAACGCCACCTGGAGTCCGACGCCGACGGCACCGCCCGGCTGCGCACCGAACTCCGCACCGGCACCGGCCAGGACACCGCACCCCGCACCACCGCAGTGGCCGAACCCGCCACCGGCGAACGGAAGGTGACCGTCAAGGCGAACGCCGGCGGCATCACCTCCTGGACCGAGGACGGCAAGAAGGTCCTGCGCAGCCCCGCCCCCCGCACCCGCGCCTTCGGCTGCAACCCGCGCTGGAGCGCAGGCGCCTGGGTCACCCAGGAGCACCACCGGCACAGCCTCGCCACCGGCCTCGGCTGGGGCGTCCCGACCGTCCGCGAGTGGGAGCAGAAGCACCCGCTCGGGCTGGCCGCCCCGCAGGAGCGGATCAGCTGGGAGGTCACCGCCCCCGAGCAGGCCGCCGAGCCGGTCCGGATCGACATCCACGCCCCCGGCGCGGACGAGGAGACGGTGCTCTGGCTCACCCCGGACACCCCGGCCGGCACCCCCGTGGTGCTGCACTCCGCCGGACAGCGCCACGAGCTCGACTCCACCGCCTTCCGTCAGGTCTGGGCGTCCGCCGCCGCGATCCGCCTCAGCAGCGGGCAGTGGCTGCACCTCGCACCCGCCACCGACGGTCCCGGAGCACCCGAAATCGTCCTGCGCGCCACCTCCTCCGGACTGCTGATCGGCTGCGCGACGGCCGCCACCGAGGCCGCCTGGCAGCTGTCCGTCCACCCCACCCCCGCGATCTGACACCCCGTCGAAACACCCTCGAAAGGACCACCCGAGCCATGACCACCACCGCTGCCGCGCGCACCGCGCAGGACGACTACACCACCGTCCGCACCGCCATCGGCGTCTACCCGATCACCGCCCCGCTGGTGCGGATCTCCGGCGGCGACCGCTACGAGTTCCTCGACCTGTTCCTCGCCAAGTCCAGCGAGTACGTCGAGCCGGACACCGTCCGCGAGGCGCTGGCGCTGAACCAGGACGGCTCGCCGTTCGCGATCCTGCTGCACTTCGAGATCGGCGACGACTCCTGGCTGCTGCCCCGCACGCCGGTCTCCGCCGAGGCCCTGACCGGCTACCTGGAGGCCCTGGAGGCCCCGGCCGACGTCACCGTCGAGGTCGCCCCCGAGGGCTGGGGCGCCACCGCCTTCGAGGGCCCGAACGCCTGGGCCGCCGCGGCCGCGTTCGTCGAGTTCGACATCTCCGGCCTGACCCTGCACGGCGTCACCGAGTCCGTCGTCCCCGGCGAGTCCACCGCGCTCGCCCACCTGGCCCGGGTCGGCACCACCGGCGAGTACGGCTACCTGCTGCTGTCCAACGCCCCCGAGGCCGGCCACACCGCCGCCGTCGAGGCGGTGCTCGCCCAGGGCGGCGCCGAGGTCGGCGCCGAGGGCCTGGCGCGGGTCCAGGCCGAGGCCGGCATGGCGGTCTACGCCGCGGGCTTCGCCGGCCTGCCGGTGCACGAGGCCGACCTGGCCTGGATGGTCGACTGGAACCGGATCGGCGAGTTCCTCGGCTCCGAGGAACTGGTCAAGCCCACCGCCGAGAGCGCGAAGATCACCGCCCTGGCCGCCCCCGCCGGCGCGGCCTTCACCGCCGGCACCCCCGTCACCGCCGGCGGGCAGCAGGTCGGCACCGTCATCTGGCAGGCCCCGTCCGCCAACGCCGACGAGGAACTGATCGTCGCCAAGCTGGACGCCCCGTTCTGGGTCCCCGGTCTGGAGCTCTCCGCGGCCGACCAGGACGGCGCCGACACCCCGGTGCGCACCGTCACCCAGCCCCGCGTCATCGCCCGCTCGCTCACCACCCGGATCCACTGATGACCAAGACCACCGAACGCATCGCCCTCACGGGCCTCGGGCTGATCACCGGCGCCGGCGATGACGTGGAGAAGAGCTGGGCGTCGATCTCCCAGGGCATCTCCGGCATCCGCACCAACACCCTCTTCGACACCACCGAGCTGCTCACCGACTGGGCCGGCATGGTCACCGCCGAGCAGCCCGCCGACCTGGACCGCTGCTACGCGCTGGCGGCCACCGCGATCCGCGAGGCGCTGCGCAACTCCGGCCTCGACCTGGACACCGTGGACCGCGACCGGGTCGCCGTGGTGGTCGGCTCCAGCCTCGGCGCGATGCCCACCCTGGAGAACGTGCACCGCGGCCTGGTGAAGGACGGCGTGCTGGACGCCGTCCAGGCCGCCGCCTCCCAACTCCCGTGCGTGGGCGACTTCATCGCCGCCGAGTTCGACCTGCGCGGCCCCCGCGTGGTGCTCTCCAACGCCTGCGCCGCCAGTGCGGTCGCCCTCGGCTACGCGGCCGAACTGCTGTGGAAGGGCGAGGTCGACTACGTCATCTGCGGCGGCGTCGACCCGCTGGCCCAGCTCTCCGCCTACGGCTTCTCCGCCCTCGGCGCGCTCGACCCCGAGCCGTGCGCGCCGATGACCGCCTCCACCGGGCTCACCCTCGGCGAGGGCGCCGGCTTCATGGTGCTGGAGTCCGCCGAGCGGGCCGCCGAACGCGGCGCCACCCCGCTCGCCGAACTCGGCGGCTACGGCCTTTCCTGCGACGGCTACCACCAGACCGCCCCCGACCCGAGCGGCAAGGGCGCGGCCGCCGCGATGGCCCAGGCGCTGAAGACCGCCGGCCTGGCGCCCGAGGACGTGGACTACGTCAACCTGCACGGCACCGGCACCCCCGCCAACGACGTGTCCGAGCCCAAGGCGGTGAAGCTGCTGTTCGGCGCCGAGGTGCCGCCCGCCAGCTCCACCAAGTCGATGCTCGGCCACACCCTGGGCGCGGCCGGCGCGGTGGAGGCGATCGTCTCCACCATGGCGATCGACCGGGGCGTCATCCCGCCGACCGTCAGCACCCGCGGCGTGGACTCCCCGTTCGGGCTGGACATCGTCCCGAACGCCGGACGCCCCGCCCCGCTCGAAGTGGTCGCCTCCAACTCCTTCGCGTTCGGCGGCAACAACGCCACCGTCGTCCTCAACAAGCCCGGCCGGCCCGCCCGTTCGGCCCGGCACACGCAGCCCGTGCACCACGTGGTGGTCACCGGCGTCGCGGGCCTGGCCGGCTCCTCCGCCTCCACCGCCGAACTGACCGCCGCGCTCGCCGCCGGCAAGGTCGGCTTCGACACCCTGGAGCAGGTCGAGGGCATCGGCGAGCGCCCGATCGGCCGGATCGACGTCAAGGCCGTCGCCAAGCGCCTCAACCCCAGCAAGGCCCGCCGGATGGACCCGCTGGGCGTGCTCGCCGCCGGCGCCGTCGGCGACCTGTACGAGCGGCACGGCAAGCCGTCGCGCGCCGAGGCCGAAGGCACCGGCATCGTGTTCGCCACCGGCTACGGCCCGGTCACCTCCGTCCTGAACTTCCACCAGGGCGTGCTGGAACAGGGCATCACCGGCGCCAACCCGGCGATGTTCGCCAACACGGTGGTCAACGCCGCCGCCGGACACGTCGGCATGCTGCACCGCTACCACGGCTACACCGCCACCATCGCCAACGGCGGCACCTCCTCCGTCCTCGCGCTCCAGCTGGCCGCCCGGGTGATCGCCCGCGGCATGGCCGACCGGATCATGGTCGTGGTCGCCGACGAGTTCCCCGAGCAGGCCCTGGCCACCCAGGCCCTGCTGCCCGGATACGCCAAGACCGCGCACGTGGTCCCCGGCGGCGGCACCGGCACCGTGCTCTCCGAGGGCGCGGCCGCGATCCTGCTGGAGTCCGAGGCCTCCGCCGCCGCCCGCGGCGCGAACGTCCTCGCGGACGTACGGGGCTTCGGCGCCTCCGGCGAGGCGGCCGGCATCGGACGGATCGGCCGCGACGGTGAGGCCTGGGCCCGCGCCCTGCGCGGCGCGCTCGCCGAGGCCGACTCCACGCCCGAGCAGATCGACACCGTGGTCTCCGCCGCGTCCGGCTACCGCCTGGTGGACGTCGCCCAGTCCCGCGCCCTGGCCCTGGCCGGCCTCTCCGACCGCCCCACGGTCACCCCCAAGGCGCTGATCGGCGAGACCTACGGCTCGGCCGGCGCCCTCGGCCTGGTCGCCGCCCTGGCCGGCGAGGCCCCCGCCGGACGCCTGCTGCTCTCCAGCTTCGCCTACGGCGGCTCCTACGCTGCCGCGGTGTTCGACGCGAGGCCGTGATGGGCGCCGTGCGCACGGCCCTGCGGGCCGCCGGGGACCGGCTGGAGGACCAGCGTCCGGAGACGGACCTGGTGATGCTCGGCTGGGCCGGCCGGCTGGGCCCGGTGCTCGCCGCGGCGGGGACGACCGGGCCGGGCGCGGCACCCGCGACGACGGCCGAGCGGGCCGTTCGGGCCGCCGGGGACTGGCTGGAGGAGCAGCGCCCGGAAACCGACCTGGTGATGCTCGACCGGCTTCCGACGCCGGACCCGGTGCCCGGCGGGGCACCGGACTCCGGCCGGGTGCCGGGCGGCGGCCCGGCACCCACCCCCGCCGCCGCGACGCACCGGCAGCCCGCGTGGGCGGCCCCCGGACCGACGGTCCGGCGGGCGACCACGGAGGCCCGCACGGCCGGTGCGCCCGCGCCGCAGGATCACCGGGACGACGAGGCAGCCATCGACTGCCTCGTCACCCACCACCCGCACCTGCCGCGCGACCGGATGGGCCACCGGCTGAACGACGCCGGCCGGTGGCTGATCACCGAGGCGGTCGCGAGCCTCTACGGGGTCCCGCTGCGGCCCCGCGAACTGGCCCGCGACGAGCACCGGCGGTGGAGCGTCCCGGCGCTCGGCCTGACCGCCTCGGTCGCACACTGCACCACCTACTCGACGGTGGCGCTGGTCTCCGGCCAGAGCGTCGGCGTCGACCTCCAGGACCACCGGGACCGCCCGTACGCGATGCAGTGGCTCGGCGCGCTGCTCGGCCGCCCGGACGGCGAACCCGCCACCATGCGGGACTTCGCCGAGTGCGAGGCCCTCATCAAGGCCTCCCACCTGAGCAAGGAGACCTTCGCGGGCGTCCGCCTCCCGGACTGGCAGCCGGGCTGGCGCCCCACCAACACCGGCCACCTGCTCCGCTCCACCGACCTCGGCCAAGGCCTCCACCTCGCCCTCGCCACCGACGCCCCCGCCACCGTCCGCTGGTGGTGGCAGCCCACCCCGACCTCCCCCGCCACCCGCACCGACTCCCTCACCCTGGAGCCCACCGCATGACCGCCACCGCCACCGCCACCGCGGCGTACGCCGGGCCGACAGGCCCCGGCGGTGCGGCTCCCCGGCCCACCCTCCGGCGCGAACCCATCTGCACACAACGCGACTTCGTCGCCACCACCACGGCTGCCCACAGCCGCTCGCGCCAGGACGGCCCGGCCGAACCGCAGCGCCGCCCGGCGCCGGGGCTCGAACTCGGTACCCCGGCACCGGACTTCGCCAACCCCTCCGAAGCCCGCCGCATGGCCGCCACGGCCGCCGCCCGCCTGGCCGCTCCCGTGCCCGCCCTGCATCTCGAACTCGGCCGCGCGCAGCACGAGTTCGGCGCTCCGGCACCGGACGTCGCAGACGCCCCCGGGGCCCGCCGCGCGCCTGCCACCGTTGCTGCGGCGTACGCCTGGCAGCCGGAGCTCGGCCGCGCGCAGAGCGACGTGGACACCTCGGCGCCGGCCCCCGCCACCGCGGCCCACGTCCGGTCGGCGGAGCCCGGCCGCGCGCAGCGCTACGTCGGCATCCCGGCACCGGACTTCGTGGACGGCCCAGGAGCCTGCCGCATGGCCGCCGCCCGGCCGGCAGGTTCCGGCGGCTCGGAGCCCGGGTCCGCCCAGCAGCTCGAAGTCGGCTGTGCGCAGCGCGACTTCGGAACCGCCGCCACGGCCTGCAGTCGCTCTCACCAGGGCGGCCCGGCCGAACCGCAGCGCCGCCCCGTCGCCCCGGCATCGCAGCTTGAACTCGGCGCCCCGGCACCGGACTTCGCCAACGGCTGCGGAGCCCGCCGGATGACCGCCACCGCCACTGCCGCGTACGCCCGGCAGCCCGAAGTCGGCTGTGCGCAGCGCGACTTCGGAACCGCCGCCACGGCCTGCAGTCGCTCTCGCCAGGATGGCCCGGCCGAACCGCAGCGCCGCCCCGTCGCCCCGGCATCGCAGCTTGAACTCGGCGCCCCGGCACCGGACTTCGCCAACGGCTGCGGAGCCCGCC
>NZ_JBVJHA010000001.1:1177033-1232409 GCF_055587065.1 Kitasatospora sp. NPDC048662
CGCAGCTTGAACTCGGCGCCCCGGCACCGGACTTCGCCAACGGCTGCGGAGCCCGCCGGATGACCGCCACCGCCGCTGCGGCGTACGCCCGGCAGCTCGAAGTCGGCCGCGCGCAGCGCTACTTCGGAACCGCCGCCACGGCCTGCAGTCGCTCTCACCAGGGCGGCCCGGCCGAACCGCAGCGCCGCCCCGTCGCCCCGGCATCGCAGCTCGAACTCGGCGCCCCGGCACCGGACTTCGCCAACGGCTGCGGAGCCCGCCGGATGACCGCCACCGCCGCTGCGGCGTACGCCCGGCAGCCCGAACTTCGCTGTGCGCAGCGCGACTTCGGAACCCCGGCACCCGACCCCGCCGACCCCGCCGACGCCCTCGGAGCCCGCCGCGTGACCGTGACCGTGACCGTGACCGCGACCGCCACCGCCGTCGCCGCCACCCCGCCGCACGCCCCGTCGGCGGAACTCGGCTGCGCGCAGCGCGACTTCGGCGCTGCCGCCCTGACCTTGGAGCTCGCCGCATGACCCCGCCCGACACCGCCATCGCTGCCCCGGCCCGGGCCTACACCCGGCGGATCTCGCAGATCGAGCGCGGCTATCTGAACGCCAACGCCACCGGCACCCCGCAGCTGATCCAGATGGTGATCGAGGGCGAGGGCCGCATCGACCCGGGGCAACTCGCCGACGCGGTGCGGGAGTCCACCGCCGCCAACCCCGGCCTCGCGGTTCGCCGCAAGGGCCCGAACTGGCGGGCCGCGGACGCCCTCCCGCCGATCACCGAGCTGCCCGCCGATGCGGGGTTCGACCACCCGTTCTTCCATCGCGACCTGGACGTGGTGGCCGGGCCGGTGTGCGAACTGGGCCTCGCCAACGGGCCGGTGACCACCCGGCTGGTGGTGCGCGCCAGCCACATCGTCACCGACGGTCGCGGCCTGCGGTACTGGATCGAGGACCTGTTCCGCGCGCTGCGCGGCGAGCCCCTGGTCGGCGCGGACTCCACCGTCGACGACACGCACTTCCGCACCGCCGCCGCCCCCGTCCCGGCCGCCCCCGTCCCGGCCCGGGTGGAGGGAGGCCCCGCGATCCTCGGACAGGGGCCCGCCGACGGGACAGCCCTCTGGCTGCGCCGCTCGGTCGCGGCAACGCCGTCCGCCGCCACTGCCCGGATCGGCGCCGCGGTGTCGCGCCTGCTGGCCGCCGACTCCGGCCGCCTGATCATCCCGGTGGACCTGCGCCGGCACGACCGCGAGGTGCGCTCCACCGCCAACCTGACCTCCCAGCTGGTGCTCGATCTGCACCGCGAGGACCGCTGGAACCGGCTGCACAGTCAGCTGCTCGCCGCCATGCTCCGCAAGCGCGAAGTCGCCGCCCTGGAACGGGACTTCCTGCGCAACAACCCGTTCGCGAACTCGCTGCGGGAGGCCCAGGAGCTGGACGGTACGCGCTTCCCGTGCACCGCGATCCTCACCGACCACGGGCGGATCGACACCGAGCTGTACCGCACCGCGCAGTTCCGGCCCACCGAGTACTTCACGCTGCCGATGCTCGTCCCGTACGCCGAGATGTTCCTGAGCACCTGCCAGCTTGACGGCCGTACCGAACTCACGCTGTCCTGCCGCAACCGGCCCGACGCCCGCCCGGCCGCCGAGGCCGTCCTCGACGAGGTCGAACGCGCCCTGCTCGCCGCCGACTGACCCGTTCACCCCTCCTCCCCGCCGATGAAGGACCTGCGAAGATGCCCACCAAGCAGCCCCCCCGCACCACGGTGAACGCGGTCAAGGGCAAGGCCCGCCGCAAGCCGGGCCCGGAGCGCAAGCCCGCCGCCACCTCCGAGAAGCCCGCCGCCACCTCCGAGAAGCCCACCGCCACCGCCCAGCCCACCGCCACCGCCCAGCCCACCGCCACCGCCCAGCCCACAGAGCCCGCGCAGCCCACAGAGCCCGCGCAGCCCACCGAGACCGCACCGCCGGCCGAGGAGACCGCCGCGGTCGCCGTGGCCGAGCCCGAGACGCCGGCCACCCCCGAGCAGGACAAAAAGGCCGAGGCCCCGCCGGCCCAGGAGGGCCCGTCCAAGGCCGCGCTGATCACCATGGCGGCCGCCATCGCCGGCGGGTTCATCGCGCTGCTGGACACCACCATCGTCAACGTCTCCATGCAGGAGACCACCGCCCGCTTCGGTGGCATCAACCAGGTGCAGTGGGTGGTGACGGCCTACCTGCTGGCGCTGGCGGCGACCATGCCCGCCACCGGCTGGCTGGCCACCCGGTTCGGCACCAAGCGGGTGTTCGCTGCGGCCACGGCACTGTTCGCGCTGGGTTCGCTGGGCTGCGCCGCCGCCCAGTCGCTGGACCAGCTGATCGCGGCCCGCGGCCTGTCCGGCGCGGCGGCCGGCATCCTGACCCCGGCCTCGACGATCCTGCTGACCCGTGGCGTGCCGCGCGAGCACCTGGCCAAGGTCCAGGGCCTGAACGGTTCGGTGATGCTGATCAGTCCGCTGCTCGGCCCGACCATCGGCGGTCTGCTGGTCGCCTGGGGCGGCTGGTCGGCGGTGTACGTGGTGAACATTCCGTTCTGCGCGATCCTGCTGGCCGTCACGGTGCGCTGGGTCCGCAAGGACGCCCCGCCGGCCGGCAGCGCCAAGCCGCTGGACCTGGTGGGCCTGGTCTCCTCGGCGACCGCCACCGTCTGCCTGGTGCTGGCCATCCACGCGTACGCCGAGCGCGGCGCCGAGGCGAGCGCCGCGCTGCTGGTGCCGCTCGGCCTGGCGGTGGTCGGCGCGGTGGTGTTCGTGGTGCGCGAGCTGAAGGCGAAGTTCCCGCTGCTCGACCTGCGGCTGTTCCGCATCCCGGTGTACGCGACCGCGGTGGTGAACATCTTCTGCCTGGGCTTCGTCCTGTACTCGCCGATGATGCTGATCCCGCTGTACTTCGAGGACGCCCGCGGCGAGTCCGCGGTGACCACCGGCCTGCTGATGTCCGTCGGCGGTCTGGGCGTGGTGACCGCCGCCTGGCTGTCCCGGGTGCTGCTGCGGAAGATCGGCGGTGGTGCGACCGTGCTGATCGGCATCTGCCTGACGATGATCGCCACCGTCCCGATGACCGGCCTGACCGCCACCACCTCGTACCCGCTGATCTGCGGCAGCCTGGTGATCCGCGGCCTGGGCACCGGCCTGACCATCGTGCCGACCATGACCCGGGCGTTCCAGTCGATCCGTCAGGAGTCCATCCCGGATGCCTCCGCGCAGCTCAACCTGACCCAGCGGATCGGCGGCGCGCTGGCCATCGCGGTGGTCACCGTGGTGCTCACCGACTCCGCCCGCAGCCACCACGGCATGGTGCCCGCCGCGTTCGCGCACTCCTTCGGCTGGCTGCTCGGGGTGTACGGCGTGACGCTGCTGCCCGCGCTGGCGCTCCTCCTCGCGGACCGCTGGGAGAAGAAGCGCCAGCCGGCGGCCTGACCGAACGCCGACGAACGCCCGCGGTCAGCGCGTGGCGGGGAGCCAGCCGTCCTGAACGGCGTGCACCCCGGCCTCGAACCGGCTGCGGGCGTCCAGGCGTTCCATCAGGTTGGCGGCGAACCGGCGGGCGGTGCGGGGGGAGACGCCCATCCGCTTGGCGATCGCCTCGTCGGTGTGGCCCTGGGAGAGCATCTTCAGCACCGCCAGCTCGTGCGGCGGCATCTCGTTCTCGTCGCACTTGGGCGCGTCCCCGACCGGGATCGCACTCGCCCACACGCCCTCGAACAGCGCGCACAGCGCGGCCACCGTGCCCGCGCCGCGCAGCACCACGGCGCCGGCCCGGGCGTCCTCGGTGTCGATCGGCAGGACGGCCTGCTGCCGGTCGAAGATGATCATGCGGATGGGGAGTTCGGGCACCGTACGCACCTGGCCGCCCTGCAGGTTCAGCCAGGTGACGTGGTCCAGGGTGGGCCGGTGGTTGCGGACGCTGTCCAGGTAGACGGTGCGCATCTGCACCCCGCGCTCCAGCAGCGCCGCGTTCGGCTGCCGGCTGGCCCGCAGGTCCTCCTCGGTGTGGGCGCCGCCGGGGGCGAAGGTCGCCACCTCATGGCGTACCGACCCGGCCAGTTCGGCCAGCCGCTCGCGGATCATCTCCGGCCCGGCCAGCTGCTCGGACGCGGCGTCGGTGGCGGTCGGCCGGAACGCCGAGCACTCCGCGATCAGCTGGGCCGCCGCGGCCCGGGATGCCTCCACCCGCAACTGCTGGGCGGCCAACTCGGCCTGCTGGCGGGCCAGCAGCACCTCCATCGCGGTCTCCGGGCCGACCGCCCGGAACCCGATGCCCTCCCGTGCGGACGGCTGGATCAGGGCCAGTTCGCTGAGCCGGTCGAGTCCGGTGCGTACCCTGCCCTCGGTGAGGCACAGGGCGGCGGCCAGCGCGGCGACCCCGGCCTGTGGGTCGGCGAGCATTCGTCGATAGATGGACTCGGCCTCCGCATCGAGCCCCAATATGTCCAGCATGGATCGTCCCCGTTTCGATCAGCGCCAGTAAGGTTTACATCATTTCCTGAGCTTACTGACACGGGGCAACCACACCTTGACGCCAAGATTCCGGAAACATGACCGGACAACGGTGTCCCGGACACGGCCCGCGGAGTGTTCGGAACCCGCCTGGTCTCAGGCTGTCACCAGCAGTTGACGGTCCGTCGGCCCCGCCGGTGCGCCGACCCCGTCCGGCGGCTCGGGCAGCAGCCGCGAGCAGTCCCGCACCAGGCTGTGGAACGAGAACAGCGCCGCCGCCTCCTGCCGGATCAGGTTGTTCTCGTACAGCGCGTCCAGGCAGCACTCCACCTCGTCCGCGCTCAGCCCGGTCACCGCCGCCGCCCGGTCCACGTCGAACGACCCGGCGGGCTGACGGCTCATCAAGCAGCTGAACCGCTGCTGCGCCCGGTCCAGGTACTGGTAGGACGCGCGCAGCAGTGCCATCAGGTCGCGGTCCCCGGTGCGCAGGCAGCGCGCCCGCCGCTCCGGGTCGGCCAGCCGCTCCACCAGGTCGGCCACCGACCACGCCGGACGGTCCCGCAGCCGGGTCGCGGCGATCCGCACCGCCAGCGGCAGGTAGCCGCACAGCGCCGCCGCCTCCGCCGCCCGGACCGGCTCGCGCGCCACCCGCCACTCCCCGGCCACCCGGGCGAACAGCTCCACCGCGTCACCCGGCGGCAGCACGTCCAGCGGCAGCGCCACCGAGCCGTCCAGGGCGCTCAGCTTGCGCCGGCTGGTCACCAGCACCAGGGTCTCCCCGGCGCCGGGCAGCAGCGGGCGCACCTGCGCGCTCTCCGCGGCGTCGTCCAGCACCAGCAGGCAGCGCCGGCCGGCCAGCCGGGAGCGCCACAGCGCGGAGCGTTCCTCCAGCGAGGCCGGGATCCGCTCCGGCGGCACGCCGTCCGCGCGCAGCAGTGCGGCCAGCGCCTGGGCGGGCGGCACCGGCGGCCTGGACTCGTCGAAGCCGTCCAGCGCGGCGAAGAACTGGCCGTCGGGGAAGTCGGCGGTCACCCGGTGCGCCAGGCGCACCGCGAGGGTGGTCTTGCCGACGCCGCCCATGCCGTCGATCGACAGCATCAGCGGAGCCCCGGCCGCCCGCCGGGCCACCGCCTCCTGGAGCAGTGCCAACTCGCCGGTCCGGCCGGTGAAGTCCGACAGGTCGTGCGGCAGGCAGTTCGGCCGCTGCCCGGGAGCGGGCTCGCTGCCGGCGGAGGGCCGCGCCGTCACCGGTTCGGCGATCGGGCCGGGGGCGTCGTGCATGCCGGGCGCGTCGGCGAGGATCTCCGCCTGCAGCGCCCGCAGTTGGGGGCTCGGCTCCAGGCCGAGTTCGTCCGCCAGGAAGCGGCGGCCCTCGTCGTAGACCGCGAGCGCGTGCGCCTGCCGGCCGCTGCGGCACAGCGCCGTCATCAGGCTCCGGCGCAGCGAGTCGCGCAGCGGGTACTCGGCCAGCAGTGCCGTCAACTCGCCCACCAGCGAGGAGGTTTCACCGCTCTTCAGGCGCAGTGCCATCAGGTCCTCGACCGCGGTCAGCCGCTGTTCGTTCAGCTTCACGGCCGCGCTGGTCACGGCCGGGCAGTGGATGCCCGCGAACGCCTCGCCGCGCCACAGGTCCACCGCGGACTGGAGCAGCCGGATCGCCTCCGGGAACCGCCCGTCCCGTTCGGCGGCCCGGGCCTCGCGGACCTTGCGGGTGAAGCGGTGCGCGTCCACCGCGTCCTCGGGTGCGGCCAGCCGGTACCCGACGTCCACCGTCACCAACCGGTGCTCGCCGGCGGCCAGCACCCGTCTCAGGTCGCGGATGGCGTTGTGCACCTGCGGTCTGGCCGACGGCGGCGGGTCCTCCCACAGCTCGTCCACCAGGAAGTCCATCGGTACCACCCGGCCGGCGTTCAGGAGCAACAGCGCCAGGAGTCTCTGCTGCCGCATGCCCCGGACGTCCACCAGGACGCCGCCCTGACGCGTCTCCAGCGCGCCCAGGACCAGGTATTCCATCGTCTTCACCCCCGTGAATGCGATCGGTCGGATGTGGTGGTCGGTGTCCTGCGCGGGCTCAGCGGCCCCAGGTGACGTCGCTCTCGGTGACACCCAGGTCCGGGGTGGCCGTCGAGGTCGGCACGACATGGTCGGCACCGGCACCGTCGGCGACATTTCCGGCGTATTCCACCGACGCCGCCGAAATGGCCAGTGCGGCGAAAGCGGCGACCGAGAAAGCGACCAACTTGGAGACGCGGGTGACCAGCACGGAATTCTCCTCGAAAATGGTGGGGATTCCTCCGGGATCAGTTCCCGGGGCTCCTTGCCGGCGCCCTCGCTCCGGCCGGCACCACCACTGTGCTGCACCTGCGACGCCGTGGGAACAGGGGGCGGCTGGACGGAACATGCACTGTCCTAAGCCGTCCACGGCCACGGCTAGTCGAGTCCCCACCAGGGCCCGGGAATCAGTGCTGCGCCTACCGAGAGGACCGCGAAGCCGGCCAGCGCGGGCTCCGCCTGGACCGTCCGGCGCAGCAGCGCGGCCGCCCGGCCCTCCGCCTCCAGCAGGGTGCGGGACAGGCTGAACACCCCCACCGTGACTTCGTTCGACCTGCTCGGATGGACGCTCACGTGCTCCAGTGCGTCCAGGTCCTCCGCATGGGTGCGGAGTAAATTCGCCAGCTCGGGAGGAGCGCTTCGGCCGATCGGCGTGCGGAGCCGTGCGTGAACCAGATGCATACTCCTATCTTCGGCCCGTCCACTAGGTGCCCGAACAATTTCGCGCTGGTCGATTTATGCCGTGGCCTGAACCGTCCAGGCCGGGCATTTGATCGTTTGATGTCGAATGATGCTGGGACTCCGGGACTGAAGGAACGCGGGACCCCGGGAGCGGCCTGCACCCCCGGGGTCCTGCCCGGTTCACTGTCCACAGCCCTGTGGACAGCCCTGCGGGTGGAAGGTCAGCGGCCCTGGAGCGCCTTGACGTTGTCGCCGAAGCTCCAGCCCTTCGAGCCGTCCCAGTTGATCGACCAGTCCATCAGGCCCTTCAGCCGGCCGTTGAAGGCGCCCCAGGACTGGCCGACCAGGCTGGGCGCCAGGTACCCGCCGCCCGCGCCGGGCTGGGCCGGCAGGCCCGGGACCTGCTTGTCGTAGGGGACCTTGATGGTGGTGCCCTGGATGGTCAGACCGTTGTTCAGGCAGGTGGTCTGCGCGGTGAAGCCCTGGACGGTTCCGGCCGAATAGGAGTCGCCGGAGCAGCCGTACATCGAGCCGTTGTAGTACTGCATGTTCAGCCACCACAGCCGGCCGTTGTCCACGTACTTCTTGATGACCGGCAGATAGGCGCCCCAGATCGAGCCGTAGGTGACGCTGCCGCCGGTGACGTACGCGGTCTCGGGTGCCATGGTCAGGCCGAAGCCGGCCGGCATCTGGGCCAGCACACCGTCGATGATGCGGATCAGGTTGGACTGCGAGGCGGACAGCGTGCCGATGCTGCCGCTGCCGGACAGGCCGGTCTCGATGTCGATGTCGATGCCGTCGAAGTTGTACTTCTTCAGGATCGGGACGACGGTCGCCACGAACCGGTCCGCGACGGCGCTGGAGCTCAGGTCGATGCCCGCGGCGGCGCCGCCGATCGACAGCAGGACGGTCGCGCCGGCGGCCTTGGCCTGGCACATCTCCGCGGGCGTGGAGACCTTGACGCCGGTGTCCATGCCGTCCTGCCACAGCACGGTGCCGTCCGAGAGGATCACCGGGAACGCGGCGTTGATGACGTTGTAGCCGTGCGCGGCCATCCGGCTGTCGGTGATCGGGGTCCACCCCATCCCGGGGTGCACGCCGTTGGACGCGCCGTCCCAGTTCTCCCAGTAGCCCTGCAGCACCTTGCCGGCCGGCCTGGGCTTGGTCGGACAGGTCGCGTCCCCCGAACTCGGGCTGGACGAGGGGCCGCCGGACGCGCTGCTGCTCGCCGAGGGGCTGCCGGACGCGCTGCCGGACGGGCTGGACGACGGGCTCGACGAGGCGCTCCCGGACGGACTGCCGCTCGGCGAGGGGCTGCTGCCGCCGGGGCCGGCCAGCGAGATGTCGTCCGCGTAGTACGCGGGCCGGCCGTACCAGCCGTGCACGTAGACGGTCACCGAGGTGGTGTTCGCGCCGGTGCCGAAGGAGACGCTGAGCTGCCCGTACGAGGCGTTGCCGGCCGTCCAGGTGGACGGGGTGCCGGTCAGTCCGGTGCCGGTGGCGCCCAGGTAGACGTAGCTGCCCTGGACGTAGGCGCTCAGCGTGTACTGCGAGTTGGGCTGCACGCTGATGGTCTGGCTGCACTGCGCGGTGTCCTGGCCGCCGGGGGTGGCCCGGAGCGCGGAGCCGCCGGAGTGGACGGGGCTGCCGACGGTCGCGGCGCCGGAGCAGGTCCAGCCGGAAAGGCCGTCCTCGAAGCCGGAGTTGACCACCAGGTTGGTGGTGTCGGCGGCGGCCGTGACGGTACCGGCCACGGCGAGGCCGGTACCGACGGCGGCGGCCGCGCAGACCCCGGCGAGCGAGCGCTTCAGCACGCTCGGTCCGGCTCCGGGCCGCGTCACCTGCACTGCGCGTTCCACGCCCGCCCGTTGCGGGCGTGACGTGCGCGGGCTCCGACGGAACATGTGGTGCTCCCTTCCCGCCGAGCGCCCTGGTCGAGGCCGTGCGCGTGGGGGCGGCGTGACGCCCGGCTCTGGGTGAGGTGGGGGACATGTGGGGCTGTGCCGACCGGATCGTAGAAGTGCCGGCCGAGCCCGTCAATAGGTCTGGACCAAAGGCAAGGGTGGTCTGGACCGGGCGAGGGGCGGCCGTCCCCGGAAGCGCCGCGGCCCCGAATTCCCCTCCCGCATAAGCAGGGTGAACACTGGCCCGGTGCGCCCTTCCGGTGCTCCGGAGCGCCGCGTCCTGCCGGTCGCGGCCCCGGACGTCGAGTGGAACGAGCCCTGGACGTGGACTGTCGAAGCCCCGCCGCCCTGCTGGCCGAGGCCTGCGCCGCCGCCGGCCGCCCGAGCGCCGGCGCCGAACTCATCCGGGCCGGCGAGAACACCCTGTGGCGGCTGCCCGGCCAGGTCGTGGTCCGGATCGGCCGGCCCGGCCAAACCGCCGTCGCCGTCCGCGAGTTGACAGTCGCCCGCTGGCTGCGCGCGCACCGCGTCCCGGCCGTCCGCCCGCTCGCCGACCCGCCCGAACCGATCGTGGTCCACGGCCGCCCCGTCACCTTCTGGCACGAACTGCCCCCGCACCGCCACGCCACCGCCCCCGAACTCGCGGCCGCCCTCCGCCGACTCCACCAACTTCCGCCGCCCGAAGCCGAGTTGGGCACCATCGACCCGTTCGTCCGGCTCTCCGCCCGGATCGACGGCGCCGCCACCCTCGACGCCCCGCAGCGCGCCTGGCTGCACGGCCGACTCGCCGAACTGCGCACCGCCTGGACCGAACTCGACCACTCCGCCCAGCCGTTGACGGTCGTCCACGGCGACGCCTGGGGCGGCAACCTCGCGGTCACCGCCGCCGCCGCCTACCTGCTGGACTTCGAACGCACCGCCCTCGGCCCGCCCGCCTGGGACCTCACCTCCACCGCCGTCGCCCATGACTCCTTCGGCAGCCTCACCGCCCCCGGCTACGCCGCCTTCTGCGCCGCGTACGGCGCGGACGTCACCGAGTGGTCCGGCTACCCGGTCTTCCGCGCCATCCGCGAACTGCGGCTCGCCCTCTACGCCCTGCAACAGGCCGCCACCACCCCCGACCGCCACCGCGCCCAGGCCCACTACCGGCTGGCCTGCCTGCGCGGCGAACACGGGCCCCGCCCCTGGCGGTGGACGGCCCTCGACTGACGTCACGTCAGTACACGCAGGGCACCCCGTCCAGCCCGACCGGCAGCTGCGGCGAGTCCTCGAACGCCTCCCCGGCGGGCGAGTCCGGCGAGACCGGGCCGACCGACCGCTCGCCGAGCAGGATCTGCCGGGCCGCCCCCTTCACCTCCCGCACACGGTTCCCCTCGAAGGTGACCGGCAGCGTCGCCGCGGTGCCCCGCCCGGCCGCCAGCGCCGGCACCTGGCGGACGAAGTCCACCGGGCTCCAGCCCTCATCGGTCACCAACTGGTCCTTGAGCGAGTCGTACAGCGCGGAAAGCCGGGCCGGATCCGTCAGCACCCCGTCCGTGCGCAGCTTCGCCAGCACCCCGGCCAGCAGCGCCTGGGCCCGGGTGGTGCGCTGCACGTCCGAGCCGTCACCGATTCCGTGCCGCTGCCGGACGAACGCCAGAGCCTGCGCCGGGTTCAACTCCTGGCGCCCGGCAGGCAACCGGACCCCGCTCCACTCGTCGCGCACCGCCTGGTTCAGACACACCGGCACCCCGCCAAGGGCCTGCGCCATCCGGTAGAACCCCGTCATCGAGATCTCGGCGTAGTGGTCCACCGGGATCCCCGCCAGCATCTCCATGGCCCTGAACAGCGCGCCCCGCCCGGCCCCCCGGCCGCGCCGGCGCAGCTCCTCCTCGGACAGGCCCTGCCCGCGCAGCCGGTCCATCTCGGCGGTCTCCGCCTTCGAAAACAGCGAGTTGAGGGGGGCCTGCCCGCCGTGCCCGTCCGACACCAGCAGGTCCCGGGGCACCGACAGCTGCCGGACCTCGCCGCCACCCTTGGGGATGTGCACCAGCATGATGGTGTCGGCGGTGTCCCGGTCGGGCAGCGCGGCGTGCAGGTCGCCGTGCACCAGCTCGGCGGGCGCCGGCCGGCCCTGCGCGTCAGCGGTGCTGTCCAGGCCCACCAGCAGGATCGTCACGCCCGCGTCCAACGGCGCCGGCGGGGGCGGCGACACCGAGTGAGCGATGCTGAGGACGTCCGAGCGCTGCCCCGGCACACCGTGCGGCACCGTCAGCGCCCCCGCCCCGACCAGCACGGTGGTGGCCAGCGCACCCCCCAGCAGCACCGCCCGCCGCCGCCGGGCCCGCTTGAGCCGCCGCCCCACCGCCAGCCCACCGTCCACCAGTCTCGCCGTCACCTCCGGCCCAGGCCCACTGCCCACCTGACCGAACGCCTCCCCCAAACACACCTCGAACTCCCCGTCCCCGCCCGTCACTTCACCACTCCCTCGACCGAAATCCCCGCTCATCGCGCCACCAACTCCGCCAAGTCCGAACCCAACAGCGTCCGCAGCTTCGCCAACGCCCTCGAACACCGGGTGCGCACAGCGGCCGAACTGTCCTTCACCATCGCGGCGGTCTCCTCCACACTGCGGTCCTCCCAGTACCGCAGCACCACCACCGCCCGGTCCCGTGGCGGCAGTTGACCGAGCGCGTCGACCAGCGCCAGCCGCAACGCCGAATCCGGCGCCTGCTCCACCACCTCCGGCAGCACCTGGCTCGGCCGCTCACTGCTGCTGCGCCGCCGCCGATGCGTCAGGTACGCCCGCACCAGCACGGTCTGCGCGTACCCGGCCGGATTGTCGATCCGCCCCGCCCAGCTCGGCCGGTGCAGACGGTGCCACTGGGTGTACATCTGCCCGAGCGTCTCCTGCACCAGATCCTCGGACAGATGCGCGTCCCCGCCGGTGAGGAAGTACGCCGAGCGGTAGAGCTGCCCGGACCGGGCCGCCGCGAACGCGACGAACTCCTCCTCCAGGGCCGCCCGCCGTCGAGCTGTGGCCACGTTTCCTCTCCCTCCGCCGAATCCGCCCTATGACGACCCGGCGGCACCAGGATGTTTCATCCGTCGCCAAGAAAGGTCCCGCACGGCCCGCCAGGGCTGGGGGAGAACTGCGCGAAGGGGAACGCACCCCACCGCGAGATCGCGACGCACGACAATGACTTGTACGTGCTCGCGACCTCGCGGACGTGGTGTGCGTACCTCCCCCTCTGCCTCGCCGGCGCCTTGGTGGCTAGCCCCTGAACGCCCCGACCCCGTTCGGCGTCCCCAGCCCCGTAGGCCCGTCATACCCGGGCCCCGCCGTGCACAGGTAGGCCGGCCGACACGTCGCCGTGGCTCCGGTGACCACATCGTTGAGCGCCCCGGGCTGCGCGTACGGGAAGCTCGCCGGTCGGCTCCCGGCCGCCGGCGCGCCCGCGAGGGCGTAGGTCGCGGCGATGATGGGCGCCGCCGCGGAGGTCCCGCCGTAGGTGTACCAGCCGCTGCCGCCGTAGGTCTGGTAGACGGCCACACCGGTCTCGGGGTCGGCGACGGCCGCCACATCCGCGACGGTCCGGCGGCTGCACCCGGTGTCCTTCTGCCAACTGGGCTTGGAGAGCCGGGAGGAGCACCCGCTGCCGGTCCCTTCGGAGGAAGTCGTGGACCAGACTTCCTCCGCCCAGCCGCGCGGCGAACTGTCGGTGCGGAGCGAGGTCCCCCCGACCGCCGTGACGTGCGGCGAGGACGCCGGGAAGATCACGCCGTAGCCGCCGTCACCGGAGGCGACGGCGATGGCCACGCCGGGGTGGTCGAAGTACCGGCTGTCGTAGCCGGCGGCGTTGGAGTTCTCCTGCGCGCCCCAGCTGATCGAGACGTACTTGGCGCCCATCGCGACGGCGGTGTTGACGGCGGCTCCGAGGTCGGCGACACCGGCGCTGTCGGCCTCGACGAGGAGCAGGTGGGCGCGGGGTGCGATCGCGGAGACCATGGCGAGGTCGAGCGCCGTCTCGCCGGCCCACGCGCTGTCCGCGCGCGGGATCCGGGTGCCGCCGCGCTGGTCGGTCTTGTGGAAGCAGCCGCTGTCGCTGGTGCAGGCGGGCAGCCCGTAGTGGTCGCGGTAGACGCCGAGGTCGGCCTCGGCGTTCGGGTTGTCGTAGGCGTCGACGATGGCGACGGTGGTGCCTTCGCCGCCGTCGGCGGGCAGCCCGTACGCGGAGAGCAGGTCGGCGGGGCCGTAACCCTCCTTGTCGGAGGCGGCGCTGACGACCCGCAGGGCGTGGCAGGCGGCGATGTCGGCGCGGGCGGGACGGGCGCAGGTGTGCACCCAGTGGGTGCCGGGGTGGATGGTGTCGGCATGCGTGGGGGTGGCGGCGGTGAGGGTGGTGAGCAGGGCGGCGGCGGTGAGGGCGAAGGTGCGCACGGACGGGCCTCCGGTCGGTACTGCGGACCGGTGGCGCGCGTGAAGTTCCCTGCACGACCGGTCACGGTTCGTACAGGGAGTGTTGACGCTGCGTCAGCGTTTTATGCGCGCGGTCACTCTGCCGGTAGATGGTCGACGCTGCCGACCTGGATGCCGGCCTGGCTGTGCCGTCGGGCCGGTTCGCGGCCGGGCGGCTGGGTGGGGCGCTCGGCGGGGGTGCCGATCTTCTTGGTGGGGCGGCTGACGGGCTTCCCGGTTTCGACGCGCAGCGTTTCGTCGTCGTGCAGGACGTGCAGCACGCTGCCGCGGCGGAGCGTGTAGGTGGTGGTGGCGTGGGTGATGTCGATCCGCAGCAGGTGTTCGCGCACGCTCATGGAGAAGCACAGCCGTTGCAGTCCGGCGGGCAGCCGGGGGCGGAACGACAGGTGTTCGCTGTGGTCGCGCAGGCCGCCGAAGCCGGCCACCAGGGCGATGCAGGCTCCGGCCAGCGAGGCCATGTGCAGGCCGTCGCGGGTGTTGCCGCCGAGGTCGTGCAGGTCCATCAGGGCGGCTTCGGCGGTGTAGTCGTAGGCGAGGTCGAGCTGGCCGACCTCGGCGGCGATGACGGCCTGGGTGCAGGCGGAGAGCGAGGAGTCGCGGACGGTCAGTTGTTCGTAGTAGGCGAAGTTCCGGGCCTTCTGCGCGGGGGTGAAGAGGTCGCCGCGGGTCTGCATGGCGAGCACCAGGTCGGCCTGTTTGACGACCTGCTTCCGGTACAGGTCGAAGTACGGGTAGTGCAGCAGCAGCGGGTACTTCTCGGGCGGGGTGGCCTCGAAGTCCCACATCTGGTGGTCGGTGAAGCCGTCCGCCTGCGGGTGGACGCCGATCTGCTCGTCGTACGGGATGAACATCTTGTCGGCCGCGTCGCGCCAGGCGGCGGCCTCCTCGGTGTCCACCCCGAACGCCGACGCCTCGTGCAGGTACTTCAGCGCGGTGTCGGCGGCGTTCCACAGGTTGGCCTGCGCCATCGCGTTGGTGAAGACGTTGTTGTCGGCGACCGCGCTGTACTCGTCGGGGCCGGTGACGCCCTCGATCCGGAAGTTGCCCTTGGCGTCGTGGTGGCCCAGCGAACGCCACATCCGGGCGGTCTCCACCAGCAGCTCCAGGCCCTGGGTGCGTTCGAACTCGGTGTCGCCGGTGGCCCGCACGTAGCGGACCACGGCGGCCGCGATGTCCGCGCCGATGTGGAACGCGGCGGTGCCGGCCGGCCAGTACCCCGAGCACTCCTCGCCGCGGATCGTCCGCCACGGGAACACCCCGCCCGCCAGGCCGAGTTGGGCCGCCCGCTCGCGGGCCATCGGCAGCGTGGTGTGCCGCCAGCGCAGCGCCTGCTTGACGGCCTCCGGCAGGCAGTAGGTGAGCACCGGCAGTACGAAGGTCTCGGTGTCCCAGAACGAATGCCCGTCGTACCCCGGGCCGGTCAACCCCTTGGCGGGGATGGCCCGTTCCTCGCTCCGGGCACCCGCCTGCAACACGTGGAACAGCGCGAACCGGACGGCCTGCTGGAGTTCCACGTCGCCCTCGATCTCGACGTCGTTGTCACCCCAGAACTTGCCCAGGAACTCCTTCTGTTCGGCCACCAGACCGTCCCAGCCGGTGTACCGGGCGGCGGTCAGCGCGGCCTCCACCTGGTCGCGGACGGCGGGCAGCGAACGGGTCGCCGACCAGCCGTACGACACGAACTTCACCAGGCGCAGCTTCTGACCGGCGTTCAGCACCGTGGTGACGGTGATCCGGGCCTGGTCGTCCGAGGACTCGGCGGCGGTGTCGATCCGCTCCGGCCCGTCGATCACGTGGTCGATCCCGGCGGCGACCCGCAGCCCGGAGAACCGGGTGCGGTGCACCAGCACGCCCTTCGTCCCGTCGGCGTGCCGCAGTTCGGCCGCCAGCGGGGCCTCCAGCACGGCCGACGCCCGCGGGTCGCCGTCCCCGCCGCCCGGCAACTGCTCGTTGGCGACCAGCTCGGACTGCAGCACGATCCGCACCGGGCCGTCCACGGCCTCCACCGCGTAGTCGATCGCGCACACCGCCCGCTGGGTCAGCGACACCAGGCGGCGGGAGCTGACCCGCACCGTCCGCCCGGCCGGCGAGGTCCACTCGGCCTCCCGGCGCAGGATGCCGTCCCGGAAGTCCAGGCTGCGCCGGTGGCTGCGCAGTTCGCCGTACCGCAGGTCGAACGGCTCGTCGTCGACCAGCAGCCGGATCAGCTTGCCGTTGGTGACGTTGATGACGCTCTGCCCGGACTCCGGGAAGCCGTAGCCGCTCTCCGCGTACGGCAGCGGACGCAGCTCGAACACGCCGTTCAGGTAGGTGCCGGGCAGGCCGTGCGGCTCGCCCTCGTCCAGGTTGCCGCGCAGCCCGATGTGGCCGTTGGACAGCGCGAACACCGACTCCGCGCGGGCCTGCCCCGGCAGGTCCAGACCGTGCTCGCTGATCCCCCACGGATCGACCGTGAACGCCTCGGACGGGCTCATCCGCGCTCCCCGAGCAGCTCCGACAGGTCGTCCACCACCACGTCCGCGCCGTGCTCGCGCAGCGCCTCGGCCTGCCCGGTGCGGTTCACCCCCACCACCGTGCCGAAACCGCCCGCCCGGCCCGCCGCGACCCCCGCCAGCGCGTCCTCGAACACCGCCGCGTGCTCCGGGGCGGTGCCCAACCGCTTCGCGGCGGCCAGGAAGGTGTCCGGCGCGGGCTTGCCCGCCAGGTGGTCGCGGGCCGCGGTGATCCCGTCCACCACCACATCGAACAGGCCGTCGATCCCGGCGGCCTTCAGTACATCCCGGCAGTTCGCGCTGGACGAGACCACCGCGCGCGGCAGCCCGAGCTCCCGCAGCCGGTGCAGGTACGCCACCGACCCCTGGTACGGCTGCACGCCCTGCTCGCGGATCAGCCGCAGCACGGTGTCGTTCTTCGCCGCGGACAGCCCGTTGACCGTCCGCGCCCCCGGCGGATCCTGCGAGGTGCCCTCCGGCAGCTCGATCCCGCGCGAGGCCAGGAACTGCCGGGTGCCGTCCAACCGGGGACGGCCATCCACGTACCGGTCGTAGTCGCCGACCGGATCGAACGGGACGAACGGGGCGCCGCCGCGCTCCGCCTCCGACCGCAGGAACGCGTCGAACATGTCCTTCCACGCGGCCGCGTGCACCTTCGCGGTCTGGGTCAGCACCCCGTCGAGGTCGAACAGGAAAGCGTTGATGCGGTCCGGAAGTCCCAACATGCTGCCAGTCTCACCCGCCGTCGCTGCTCCATGCCGGTCATCGCCCGAAACGGCGCGTCGTGGTCAGTCGGCCGCCGCGTGCACCCCCGGATGCGAGTGGCCCTCCGGCACGAACAGCGGCTGCGGACGCCCGCTCTGCGCATAGTCCTTCAACCGGACGATCGCCTCCGCCCACCCGCCCGCGGCCGCCGGGACGGACGCCACCGCGTCCGGCCCCCACCCGAGATGGCGCAGCAGCAACAGCGTGTGCCGCGGCCCGTCCGGATGATCGAACAGGTCCCACGTCACGGTCGTGCCCTGCCACGTCGGCGGATACAACCCGACACTGCGCCACCCCACCCGGTCCAGGTCCGCACGCTCACGCCGGAGCCGAAGCGGCTCCGGCGCGTCCGGCACCGTGACCAGCAGATCCTCCCCGTCCCGTTCGATCCCGGTACTCCACCACGACGTCAACCCCACCCGGGTGTCCAACGCCGCCAGCAACCGCTCCCGGGACGCCGCGACATCGACCTGCAAGGCGATCTCGGCCATCGCACTCACCTCACCACCCACCATCGCGCGAAACGCATGCGCGTGCGAAACGCAGGAGGGTGCGCAGACAGGGGCGCGTGGGGGCACCTCCCGGCCCGCTAGGGCTGGGGGAGAACTGCGCGACAAGCGCACACCACGTCCGCAAGGTCGCGATCAAGTGCAAGTCACTGTCCCGCGTCGCGATCTTGCGGTGGGGTGCCTTCCGCTTCGCGCAGTTCCCCGCGCCCCTGTTTGCGTACCCCCATGCCTCACACTCGCACCGCCGGCGACATCCGCGTCGAGACGCCCACGCGGTTGAGGGCGTTGATGGTGGTGATCACGCCGATCAGGTGGGCGAGTTCGGTTTCGGAGAAGTGCTTCGCGGCCTCGTCGTAGACCTCGTCCGGGACGTGCGTCGTGGCGATCAGGGTGATGGCCTCGGTGAGGGCCAGCGCAGCGCGCTCGCGGGGGGTGAAGAACGGCGTCTCGCGCCACGCGGCCAGCGTGTGGAGGCGGTGTTCGGCCTCGCCGTTCTTGCGGGCGTCGCGGGAGTGGACGTCGAGGCAGTACGCGCAGCTGTTGATCTGGGAGGCGCGCAGGTTGACCAGGTCGGCGATGGCGGGGTCGCCGAGGCCGGCCCGGGCGAGGCGGTCGAGGGCGATCAGGTTGCGGTGGAACTCGGGGGCGACGCGGGCGAGGGCGAGGCGCTGGGCGGGGGCGGGAACGGCGGCGGCTTGGTCGGTCATGGGCACCACGCTAGGCGGGGGTTGGCCCGGTGGTGTGGTTCATTTGGGGGATGAGTTCCTGGGCCACTTTCGGCGGCGATCTGCACCTCGACCTGACGGCCGGCCGCACGCGCGGCCTCGGTCTGCGGGCCGCGCTGGAGGATGCGCTGCGCACGGCCGTGCGGGACGGACGGCTCGCGCCGGGCACCCGCCTGCCGTCCTCCCGGGCGCTTGCGGCCGATCTCGGGATCGCCCGCAACACCATCGCCGAGGCGTACACCCAACTCGTCGCCGAGGGCTGGCTGATGTCCCGGCAGGGCTCGGGCACGGTGGTCGCGGAGCGCGGCCCGCAGCCCGGGCCCGCCGTACCGCCACCGGGCCTGCGGCAGCCCGTCGCGCTGCGGTACGACCTGAAGCCGGGCTCGCCCGATCTGGCCCGGTTCCCGCGCGGCGCGTGGCTCGCGGCGGCCCGTCGTGCGCTGGCGAGCGCCCCGCACGACGCGTTCGGGTACGGCGACCCGCGCGGCCGGATCGAGCTGCGCCGGGCGCTGGCCGGCTACCTGGCCCGGGCCCGCGGGGTGCGCACCGATCCGGAGCGGCTGCTGATCTGTTCGGGCGTGCAGCAGGGTCTCGGCCTGGTCTGCGCGGCGCTGCGCGAGCGGGGCCTCGGGTCGGTCGCGGTGGAGGCGTACGGGCTGCCGCCGCAGCACGCGGTGATCACCGCGCAGGGGCTTTCGATGCGTCCGCTGCGGCTGGACGAGGGCGGCGCGGTGACGTCCGAACTGGCCGGCACCGAGGCCGGGTTGGCACTGCTGACGCCCGCTCACCAGTTCCCGACCGGGATGCCGTTGCGGGCGGCCCGGCGGGCGGAGGCGGTGGACTGGGCGCGGCAGGTCGGCGGCTACCTGCTGGAGGACGACTACGACGGCGAGTTCCGCTACGACCGGCACGCCATCGGGGCGATGCAGGCGCTGGACCCGGAGCGGGTGGTGTACGCGGGCACCGCGTCCAAGTCGCTGGCGCCGGGCGTGCGACTGGCCTGGCTGGCGCTGCCGGCGGCCCTGGTGGAACCGGTGGTGCGGCACAAGCAGTTGGCGGACGGCCAGAGCGGCGCCCTGGAGCAGCTGACGCTGGCCGAACTGATCGACTCCGGCGGCTACGACCGGCACATCCGGCGCAGCCGCCAACTGCTGCGGCGCCGCCGCGACCGGCTGGTCGAGGTGCTCGCCGAGCGTGCCCCGCGGGTGCGGGTGACGGGGATCAGCGCGGGCCTGCACGCCGTCCTGGAACTGCCCGAGGGCTCCCCGGGCGAGGACGAGCTCCGGGCCCGCGCGCTGCGGGCGGGACTACGGGTGCACACCCTGGGGTGGAGCCGGGCCGAGGGCACGGGCCGGCCGCCGAAGTGGCCCCCGGCGCTGGTGGTCGGCTACGGCACGCCGCCCGACCACGCCTTCGAGGCCGCCCTGGCCACGCTGTGTACCGTGCTGGGCCCCTGACGGCCGGTCACTTGCCGTGGCGGCCGACGTAGAACAGCAGGAAGAGGAAGCCCACGAAGCCGTGGCCCGAGACGATGTAGATCCAGACCCGGATCCACACCCGGTTGGAGGCGCGGTAGCCCGCGTCGACGGTCTCCTTGTACTGCGGGACGGCGGGCTTGGTGTCGGCCATGGCGGTCTCCTGACGGTGGTGGCGGACGGGTTCGGGGGCTACAGGCGGGGGGCGTCGCCGAGGCACAGGTCGCCGGCGGGGCTCTGCAGCAGGGTGTGGACGAAGATCAGGTCGAGTCCGGTGTCGGAGTCGGCGGCGATGCAGTGCGGGGTCATCGAGTCGAAGTGGGCGGAGTCGCCCTCCTCGAGCAGGTGCACCCGGTCGCCCAGGGTGAGCTTCATCCGGCCCTTGGTGACGTACAGCCACTCCTCGCCGGGGTGCACCCGCACCACGGCGTCCTGCGAGCTCGGCGGGACGTGCACCCGCAGTGCCTGCATGGCCCGGCCCGGCGCCCCGGCGCGGCGGTATCCCCAGCCGCCGGCCCGGCCGGGTTCGGCCACGCCGCCGCGGATCACCGGATCCGGCTCGGCCACCTGCTCGCCGAGCAACCCGGACACGCTCGTCCCGTACGCCCGGGCGAGGCCGAGCAGTACCGGCAGCGAAGGCTGCCGCCTCCCGGTCTCCAGGCGTGACAAGTAGGCTGGCGACAGGCCGACCCGGGCCGCCGCGGCCTCCAGCGTGAGGCGGCTGGTGACCCGCTGCTCCCGCAGCCGCGCGCCGAGGCCCGCGACTTCCTGGTCGTCGCCGAGTGGACTGTCTGTCATGACTTCAGTCCACACCCTTTGTGCCTCAGTGGCAACAAACTTGCCCCACAGGCAAACCGGTCCGTCCCCCCTCGGTTCCCAGTCTCCTCGCCCTTATCCGGTACCGGCACCCGCAGGTCAGGGACGGGGCAGGTGGCGCAGGTTGGACCGGGCCAGGTCGATCATCCGGCCGACGCCGCCGGTCAGCACCGTCCGTCCGGCGGCCAGCGCGAAGCCCTTGAGCTGGGCGGCGGTGATGTGCGGCGGGATGGACAGCGCGTTCGGGTCGGTGACCACGTCCACCAGGGCCGGGCCGGGCCGCTCCAGGGCGTCCGCCAGCACCTCGCGGACCTTCGCCGGGTCGGTCACCCGCTTCGCCGGGATGCCGCAGGCCCGGGCGATCGCGGCGTAGTCCACGTCGCCGTTGTCGATCTCCCACTCCGGATAGCCGGAGACCAGCATCTCCAGCTTGATCATGCCGAGCGCCCCGTTGTTGAACACCACGGTCTTCACCGGCAGCCGGTGCTTGGCCACCGTCAGCAGCTCACCGAGCAGCATGCCGAGACCGCCGTCGCCCGACATCGACACCACCTGCCGCCCGGGGAACGCCAGTTGGGCCCCGATCGCGTGCGGCAGCGCGTTCGCCATCGAACCGTGCAGGAACGAACCGATCACCCGGCGCCGCCCGTTCGGCGTCAGGTAGCGGGCCGCCCAGACGTTGCACATGCCGGTGTCCACGGTGAACACCGCGTCCCCGTCGGCCACCTCGTCCAGCACCGACGCCGCGTACTCCGGATGGATCGGCCGGTGCTTCTCGATGCCCCTGGTGTACGCCCCGACCACCGTCTCCAGCGCCCGGTAGTGCCGGGTCAGCAGCCCGTCCAGGAACGACCGGTCGGTCTTCTGCTCCAGCAGGGGCAGCACCGCCCGCAAGGTCGCCGCCACATCCCCGTGCACCGCCAGTTCCAGCGCGGTACGCCGGCCCAGCCGGGTGGCGTCGTGATCCACCTGCACGGTGCGGGCCTGCGGCAGGAACGAGTCGTACGGGAAGTCGGTACCCAGCAGCAGCACCAACTCGGCCTCGTGCAAGGCCTCGTGGCACGCCCCGTAACCGAGCAGCCCGCTCATCCCAACGTCGTACGGGTTGTCGTACTGCACCCATTCCTTGCCCCGCAGGGAATGCCCGACCGGCGCCTGCAGCATCCCCGCGAGCTTCATCAACTCCTCGTGCGCACCCCGCACCCCCGCGCCCGCGAACACCGCCACCGTCCGCGCCGCGTTCAACGCCTCGGCGAGCGCCTGCACCTGCGACCACGGCGGCGCCGCCACCGCCTGCTCGGTCAGGAAGGTGCTCCGGCCGGTCGGCGCCGGCGCGGGCAGCGCGGCGACGTCACCCGGAAACGCCAGCACCGCGACGCCACGGGCGCCCAGCGCGTGCTGAATCCCCACCCGCAGCAGCCGCGGCAACTGCGCCGGGTTCGACAACAGCTCGCACCACCCGCTGCAATCGGTGAACACCCGCTCCGGGTGCGTCTCCTGGAAGAACCCCGTCCCGATCTGCGCGGACGGGATGTGCGAGGCCAGCGCCAACACCGGAACGCCACTGCGCTGCGCGTCGTACAGTCCCTGGATCAGATGCGTGTTGCCCGGACCGCAACTCCCCGCACACACCGCCAGCCGCCCCGTCAGCTCCGCCTCCGCCGCCGCCGCGAACGCCCCCGCCTCCTCGTTCCTGACGTGCACCCAGGAGATCCCCTCGGCCCGCCGGATCGCGTCCACCACCGGATTGAGACTGTCTCCCACCACCCCGTAGACCCGCTCGACCCCCGCCTGCAGGAGCACTTCCACCATCTGCTCAGCCACGCTGCCCACGGATCACCTCGCGCTATGGCAAATACGGACATTCCGCACCATATAGGGGATGTGGGCGGATGGGTGCGAGGACTGCGCGGGTGCGAAACCGGGGCGCTGGGGGTACCCCCACGCGCCCCTGTCCGTGCAACCCCTGCCCGCTACTCGGTTCCGTCGAGCGTCGTGCCCACCGCCTCGCACACCCCCGTCGCACGGTCCACGAGCTCGCCGACCACGGGGTAGTTGGCGAGGTCGCGGTGGCAGAGTTCGGTGCTGGAGGGCATCTCGCCGTGGTAGCCGGTGTCCACGCCGTGGACCTGGCTGAGGCTGCCGGTCTGGACGAGGGGGGTGGGGGTGGTGGCGTGGGCCGGTGCGGTGCCGAGGGCGAGCCCGGAGAGCGAGAGAGCGGCGAGCGCGGTGAGCTTCTTCATGGCTGGTGCAACGAGGGCCGCCCCCGCCCGGTCACGTGTGTTGACCCGGCGGGGGCGGCCCCGGAGTGAAGGTCAGGAGGTGCGCACCAGCAGGCTGCTGACGCTGTTGCTGACGAAGGAGGCGATCGGCCGCGGGTCCGCGCCGTCGGCCATCCGCAGGGCGGGGTAGCGGGTGAAGAGTTCGCGCAGCGCCGTCTCGGCCTCCAGCCGGGCCAGCGCGGAGCCGATGCAGAAGTGCGGCCCGTGCCCGAGCGCCAGGTGCCGGTTGTTGGCGCGGGTGAGGTCGAAGCGGTCGGCGTCCTCGTAGTGGTTGCCGTCGCGTCCGGCGGCGGCGTACGAAGCGAGCATGGCCTCGCCGCGGCGGATCAGCACGTTGCCGACGGGGATGTCCTCCAGCGCGTAGCGCATCGGGAACTGGCCGACGGGGCCGTTGTGGCGCAGGGTCTCCTCGACGACGGCGGACCAGTCCACCTCGCCGCCCAGCACGAGGGCGAGCTGCTCGGGGTGGGCGAGCAGGGCGCGCACCGCGTTGCAGATCAGGTTGAGGGTGGTTTCGTGGCCGGCCACCACCAGCTGCATCAGGATGCCGATGAGCTCTTCCTCGCTGAGCCGGTCCTGCTCCTCGCGGGCGGCGATCAGCGCGGTGGTCAGGTCGGCCGCGGGCTCCGCCCGCTTTCCGGCGGCGACCTGGGCCATCAGCCCGGCCAGGTTGTCGGCGGCGGCCGCGCCGGCGCCGGGGGCGGCGGAGGAGCTGACCAGGGTCTCGGAGAGCTCGTGCAGCCGGTCCTGCTGGTCCTCGGCGAGGCCGAGCAGTTCGCCGATCACCTGCATGGGCAGCGGGTAGGCGAAGCGGGTGCGGAGGTCGAAGTCGCCGTCCAGGTCGGCGATGCCGTCCAGCAGGCGGTGGACGCGCTGTTCGATGGCGGGGGCCAGTTCGGCGATCCGGCGCGGGGTGAGCGCCTGCGAGACCAGGCCGCGCAGGCGGCGGTGGTCGGCGCCGTCCGAGGTGGTCATGCCGGGCACGGTGATGAAGGCCATCAGCGGCCAGCCCTCGGGGAGCCGGCCTTCCTGGAAGAGCTTCCAGTGCTTGGCGTTCTTGCCGACGCGCGGGTCCGCGAGCAGTTCCTGCAGGGTGTCGTGGTGGGTTATCGCCCAGACCACCACTCCACCAGGGAGCTCCACCAGTGTCGCCGGCCCGCCTGCGCGGAGCCGCTCGTTCTCGGCGTGCTGGTCGGTCCCGACGGGGTCGAGCTTGACGGGCTGGAGCTGGTCTGCGGTGTCCATGCGGTCCTCTCGGGCGAATCGGGGCGGGGCGGGACGAAGGCGCTGTACAGCACCGGCAGGCTGACCAGGGCGCGCGACCACGGCGAGGGCCGCCACGTCAGCTCGTGTGCGGGGATGGCGAGTTGGAGGTCGGGAAGGCAGTGCAGGAGGGTCTCGATCGCGGTCTCGACGATCAGCCGGGCCGGGTCCTGCGCGGGGCAGACGTGCCGCCCCGCACCCCAGGCGAGGTGCGCCCGGTTGCCGGAGATGCCGTCGGGGCCGTGCGCGGCCGGGTCGTCGTTGGCGCCGGCCAGGCCGAGTATCAGCATGTCGCCGGCACTGATGTACTGGCCGCCCAGCACGGTGTCCGAAACCGCCCACCGGCCGGGGAAGTTCTGGATCGGCGGGTCGCGCCACAGCACCTCGTCGAGGGCGTCCGAGACGGTCGCCCGGCCGCCCGTCAGGGTGGTGCGGAAGCGGCGGTCGGTGAGCAGCAGCCGCACCGCGTTGCCGATCCAGTTGATGACCGACTCGTTGCCGGCCACCAGCACCACCATCAGGTTGTGCACCATCTCCTCGTCGCTGAGCGCGGCCGGGTGGGCCGCCAGCCAGGACACCAGGTCGGCGCCGGGCCGCGCGCGACGGCTGATCACCAGATCCATCAGCAGGCCGAAGAACTCGGCGGCGGCGGGCTGCGAGTCCTTGCTGCTGTCGACCAGGTCGGTGATCAGCCCGACCAGGCGCGGGCCGTCCTCCGGGGGCAGGTCGACCAGCCGGGTGAACACCAACAGCGGCAGCCGCCGGGTGAACTGGGTGACCAGGTCGGCGGTGCCGTCCGGACCCCAGCTCTCGATCAGCGCGAGCGCGGCCTCCTCGGTGGTCTCCCGCAGCTGCTTGTGGTCGATCCTCGCCAGCGTGTCGGCGACCGCGGCGGACAGCCGGTGGTGCGCGGAGCCGTCCATGCTCTGCAGGGTGGGCCGCCACGTGGTCATCGGGATCAGGTGCGAGTCGGCCCGCAGCCGGCCCTCCAGCGGCACCCGCCAGCGCCGCGCGTCCTTGGAGAACAGCTGCTCGTTGCGGGTCAGTTCGAGCAGTTCCTGATAGCCGAGGACCAGCCAGGCCTCGACGCCGGGCTCCAGCTCGACGGGCGCGACCGGGCCGTGCTGGGCGCGCAGCCGGGCGTACAGGCTGTGCGGGTTCTCGGCGACCGCCGACCCGTGCAGCGGGGAGCCCTGGGCGCGGGTGTACGGGCAGCCGGTGTCCGTCCGGTGGTCGGGGAGGGTCACGGCAGCTCCTCGGCGGCGGCCCGCAGGTGGTCCACGAAGTCGATCAGCAGCCCGTGGGCGGCGTCCGGGTCGCGGACGTCGCAGGCCAGGATCGGGACGTCGGGCAGCAGGTCGAGGGCGGCGCGCAGTTCCTCGTCCGGGTAGACGGGGGTGTCGGGGAAGACGTTGACCGCCACCGCGAACGGGATGCGGTGCTCCTCCAACAGGCCGAGGACGTCGAAGGACTCCTCGATCCGGCGGGAGTCCACCAGCGCGATCGCGCCCAGCGCGCCGCGCGACAGGTCCTCCCACAGCGGCCAGAACCGCTGCTGGCCGGGCGTGCCGAACAGGTACAGCGCCAGGTGCTTGTTCAGGGTGATCCGGCCGAAGTCCAGCGCCACCGTGGTGGTGGTCTTCTGCGGACGGCCGGTCAGGTCGTCCACCCCGGCGCCGGCCGCGGTCATGGTCTCCTCGGTGCGCAGCGGAGCGATCTCGCTCAGCGCACCGACCAGAGTGGTCTTGCCGACCCCGAACGGGCCGGTGACCAGGATCTTGACCGCCCCCTGGACGGTGGACGGCAGATAGGTCGGCTCAACGGAGCTGACGGAGGCCAACCAGCACCTCCTCGAGCAGTGAAAGCGGGACCTGCTCGGCCTGCCGCACCGGCGGCAGGACCTGCACGGCCCCGAGGTCCAAGAGATCGCCGAGCAGCACCTTCAGCACGCTGATCGGCAGGCCCAGGTGGGCGGCCACCTCGGCTATCGACAGCAGTTCCCGGCAGAGCCCGAGGATCGCCTGCTGTTCGCGGTTCATGGCCGAACGGTCGACCGCGGCCCCCGGTACGGTCCGCACCAGGCTCTCGAACTCCAGCACATTGCGACTGGCCCGGCTGCGGCCCCCGGTGATCACGTAAGGCCGGACCGGCCCCCGCCTCACCGCACGTCCCCGGCGCCGGCGTGCGCCTGCCGCGGTGCGGCGGTCAGGTGGCTGCCGATCCGCTCGACCAGCGTCTGCATCTGGTAGGCCACCAGGCCGGCGTCCACCGCCTCGGAGGCCAGCACCGCCAGGTGGGTCCCGGCGCCGGCGGCGACCACGAACAGGTACCCGCCGCCGAACTCGATGATGATCTGCCGGGTCGGCCCGTCGCCGAAGCCCTGCGCCACGCCACGGGACAGCGACTGCAGCCCGGAGCAGGCGGCGGCCAGCCGCTCGGCGTCGTCCCGGCCGATCTTCGGGCTGCGGCCCATCTCCAGGCCGTCGTTGGACACCACGACGGCGTGCTGGACCTCTGGGACGGCGACGATGTCGGTCAGCAGCCAGCCGAGATCAGGGGTTGTGGTCATGGGAGTCTCCCGAGCGCTGGGGAAGTTGGGGGGAAGCGGAGAATGCGTCGTGACGGCCCTGCTCGGGCCGCCGGTCCTGCTGCGCGGCCGAACGGCCGCTGGCGGTCCCGGCCTGGAACAGCGACATGAACGTCTGCGCCTCGCGCGCACAGCGCGGCGGCGGCGCGGGCTGCTCCTCGGCCCGGGACCCGGTCTGCTGCGGGGCGCTGCCACGGCGGTTGACCCGCCGGGGCAGGGTGCCGCCCTGCGTGGGAACGGCCGGCCGGTCGGCGTCCGCGGCGACGGCCGGGCGGCGGGTGGGCGGCGCGGCCGCCACCGGCTCGGTGCGCGGGACGCTGCTCGCCGCGGGCACCGACAGCGGATCGGTGAGCAGCGCGGACGGCAGCAGCACCACCACCCGCACACCGCCGTACGGCGAGGGCGCGGAGTTGATGGTGACCCGGAAGCCGTACTGCTCGGCGAGCCGGCCGACCGCGGCCAGGCCCAGCTGCGGGACCTCGCCGATCCGGGACACCTCCAGCGAGCCGCCGCCGGACAGGGCCGCGCCCGCCTTGGCGACCGTCACCTCGGTCATGCCGACGCCGCAGTCGTCGATCTCGATCACCGCGCCGTTGTGGACCGGCATCAGCGTGACGTAGACCTGGGAGCTGGGCGGCGAGTAGCGGGTCGCGTTGTCCAGCAGTTCGGCCACCGCGTGGATCAGCGCCTCCGCGGCGGCGCCGAGCACGGCGGTGTCCACCCGGCTGTGCACGACCACCCGCTGGAACGGCAGGATGCGCGACTGGGCGCCGCGCACCACGTCCTCCAGCGAGACCGGCTCCGGCCAGTGCCGGCCCGCGCGGGAGCCGCACAGCACCGCCAGGGTCTGGGCGAGCCGGGCCTGTTGGGCGGCCGCGTGGTCGGCGCGCAGCAGGCCTTCGAGCAGCACCGGGTCGTCGTGGGTGCGCTCCATCTCGTCCAGGCCGGCCTGCTGGTCGTGTGCCATCACCAGGATGCGGCGGGCCACGCTGAGGAAGGCGCGGCGGGTGGCCGCGTTCATCTCCTGCTCGCGCAGCGCCGTCTCGGCACCCGCCTGACGGTCGGCCAGTTCGGCGGCCAGCCGGTCGCGGGTGGCGGCGAGTTCGTCCTCGGTGGCGGCCAGCCGGCCGCGCAGGGTTCGGGTGACGGCGCGGGACCGGGCGGAGGCCGCGAGAGCGAGAAGAGCGAGCAATGCGGCTGCTGCCAAGCACCATTGAGTGGTCGTCACGCGCCGAATTCTAGGGCTGACTTCCTACTGGCGTATGAACTGATCGAAGCATTGCTGTTCAGAGCGCGTCAATATCGGACAGAACCGGCAGGGCCGGGGGTCCGCCGGGCGGCGGGTCGATGGATCGGTGGCAACGCCCGTCCGCCCGGCCGGAATTCACGCTCCGTCACATTTGGCGGGCCGGCGTCACTGGCCGTCGACCTCGCCGTACGGCTGCGGCTCCTTCGCCGCCACCGGCCGCAGCGAGCGTATCGACCGGACCACCGCGAAGCCGCGCGCGAACGCCGCCCGCCGGCGCTCCGGCTGCGGTGCGCCGGGCCGGGCGTCGGCCGCCGCGCCGTCGGGGCTGGTGCGCGGGGCGGGGATCAGCCCCGTGCCGGGCTCGATGTGCTGAGTCGCCTGCGGCATTGCGCTGTCCTCCGTGCTTGGCGGTCACCCGTGGAAGGTCTTCACGCGGTATGACTTCCCGACCGAAGCACAGCGTTACGCACCGTTGGTGTCGGATCCGTGGAGAACCGGTTGCGAAACAGTGCGGAGAGGCGCGTGCGGGGGCGTTCGCGCAGGTGGGAGGTGCCGTCAGGCCGGCGAGCCGTCCTCCTGGACCTCCTCGGCGAGCGGCCGGTCCGGGGCGGAGAGGGTGTCGGTGTGCGGGGTGCTGCCACCCGCGTGCTCGGATCCGGCGTGCGCGCTGGGCGCGGTGAGCGAGGCGACCACGCCGACGGCGAGCGAGGCAAAGGCGAGCAGGCTGCGCTTCTTCATACCGGGTAGAACGCGTCAGGCCCCCGTCAGGTCACGCGCCGCTTCCGCCGGGCCAGTTGCCGAGGCCGTCGATCAGCACGCCGGTCAGCCGTTCCAGCGTCACGTCCGGCCCCTCGGCGAGCTGGAACGCCCCCGCCGTGGTCAACGAGGCGTACCCGTGGGCCACGGCGCGCAGGGTGCGTGCGGCGTGCACCGCCTCGGACCCCTCCAGGCCGTACCCGCGCAGGACGGCGAACAGCACGTTCACCAGCCGCTCGCCGGCCGCCATGAGCTCCGGGTCGGCCACGGGCGCCTGCGGCAGCGCGGCGTAGCGCCGGGGGAAGCGGGTGGCGAACCCGGCGTACGCGGCGAGCAGGGCGGCGACCGCCTCGTCGCGGGAGTGGCCGAGGACGGCGGCGGCCAGGTGGTCGGTCAGGTCGTCGAGGATGCGGACGGCGACCAGGCGGCGCAGCTCGGCCAGGCCTCCGGGGACGTGCTTGTACAGCGAGGGGGTGGCGACCTTGGCGCTGGCGGCGACGGCGGCCAGGGTGAGCGCCTCGGCGCCCCGGGCGTCGATCAGGTCGAGGGCGTGGTCCACCACCGCGGTGGTGGAGAGTCCGGCGCGGGCCATCAGCGGGCGACCTCGTTCAGGAAGGGGAGCAGGGCGTCGGCGACCGCCTGGGGGTAGCCCGCCATCGGGTAGTGACCGCCGTTCTGGATCATCACCTTACGGCCGCGCAGCGCGGCGGTCTGCCGGTCGGCGATCAGTTCGGGGTTCGGGAAGTCGGGGTCCTTGCTGCCCATCAGCACCAGCGCGGGGACGTCGACGGCCTCGCACCAGCCGACCGGCGCGGAGTCGCCCTTCAGGTAGCCGCGCAGCGCGGCCTTGCGGGCGGGCTGGCGCAGCATCTCGGCCAGGCCGGCCCGGTAGGCGTCGAAGTCGGCGGGCCGCGCGGTCGGGTAGTAGAACTTCTGCAGCGGGCTCCACAGGCCGGGGAACGCGGTGATCAGCGGGGTGGCCAGGCCGAACAGGGCCTTCTGGAAGGCGTTCAGCGGGAGGTTCTCGATGAAGGCGTCGATCAGCACCACCCCGGCGGTCCGCCCGGGGGCGAGCGCGGCCGCCCGGACCACGGTGGCGCCGGTGTAGGAACTGCCGGCCAGGACGGCGCCGCGCAGGTCGAGGTGGTCGAGCAGGGCGACCAGGTCGTCGGCGATCGCGGCGGGGGAGTAGTCGGTGAAGCCGGTGGAGGACTCGCCGAGGCCGCGCAGGTCCATGGTGATCACCCGGTGCCCGGCGGCGGTCAGCAGCGGCGCGAGGTGCCGGTAGGTGGTGCGCTTTTCGAGCATGCCGGGCAGCAGGACGACCGGGACGCCGGTGCCGGGGGTGTCGTCGTAGGCGATCCGGCCGCCGGGGACGTCGAGGTACCGGGTGGTGCCGAGGGTGCTGTTCATCGCGGGCCTCCTGGGCGGGCGTTGCGGCGCGCCGGGCGCTGGAGGCCCGGCCGACTGCCGATAGCCACAAAGCTAAGGCTAATAGCCTTAGCCGTCAAGGCCGGGCGGCCGAACCGGTCAGATGCCCTCCACCTTGAACGGGTCGTGCTCGGCGAGCAGCTTGTCCAGCCGGGCCTTGTCCACCCGGCTGGTGATCGCGCCCTCCTCCTGGCGGTCCCGGATCACCTTGGCCAGCGTGAACGCGGAGGTGATCTCGTACAGCAGCCCGACGGCGAGGAAGGCGCGCATCCAGGCGCTCACCGGCAGGTAGGCGATCCCGAGAGCGAGTGCGGCGGTGGCCAGCCCGAAGGAGAGGGCGGCCTGGGCGAAGTAGGCGGCGGTGGTCCGGTGCGGCACGGTTGCGGTCATGGCACCAGGGTCGCGTCGGCCCGGGAGCGCGGCGTGAGTACGGATACTCAACCACTCGGTCACAATCCGTCAGCTTGGCCCTGGTGAACCGTCATAAATCACCCATAGGGCGTCAGGAAATCTTCGCCGTCTCGTGGTAGCGGCTTGGAATCATGGGGTCCATAGGATTAACGTTTGATAACGCAGCGCGGTCGGCAACGCCGTAACCATGCGGCACCGTGCGCCACGCCTAATCCACTTGGGCACACCCCTCGGGGCGTCCCAGGAGCCGGGGAACCACGTTCCACCGGGGTGAATCGGGACGGCCCTGGGCCCGACCGTAGGAGACCTTCCACCTCCGAACCCGTCAGCTAACCCGGTCGGCGGCAGGGAAGGAAGGAGCACGCCCCCGTGGCGTCGACCTACAGCGAGAGCACCGGCACCCAGCTGCTCGACCACCCGGTCGAGCCGGAAGCCGCCCGGCACCGGCTGCCCCGGCAGTCCCGCACCGGCGCGCCCCTGCTGGGCGTCACCGCGATGACCGCCGCGCTCGGCGCCACCGCACTCGCCGCCACCCCCGCGCAGGCCGCCGCCCCGGTGCCCGTCACCGCCGCCGACGAAGCCTCCGACGGGCTGCTCGCCGGCGACCCCGGGCTCGCTCTCGCCGCCCGCATCCAGCAGCAGGCCGACGGCCAGCGCACCGCCGCCGACGAATCCGCCCGGCTGGCCGCCGCGCAGGAGGCCGAGGCCAAGCGCGCCGCCCAGCAGGCCGAGGCCGAACAGGCCGCGCACACCCTGCCGGTGGCCGGCTACCAGCTGAGCGCGCAGTTCGCCCAGTCCGGCGCGCACTGGGCGCACCTGCACACCGGCCTGGACTTCGCCGCCCGCACCGGCACTCCCGTCGCCGCCGTCGCCGGAGGCACCGTCACCTCGGCGGGCTGGTCCGGCCCCTACGGCTACCGGGTCATCCAGACCCTGCCCGACGGCACCGAACTCTGGTACTGCCACCTCTCCCGGATCGCCACCGCCTCCGGCCCGGTCACCTCCGGCACGGTGCTCGGCGCGGTCGGCGCCACCGGCAACGTCACCGGCCCGCACCTGCACCTGGAGGTCCGCCCCGGTGGCGGCGCCCCGGTCGACCCGCTGCCCTGGCTCCAGCAGCGCGGCCTGCAGCCGTAGGGCCGGTCCGCGCTCACCGACGGCCGCCGCCTCCTTCGAGGATCCGGCGGCCGAACACCGCGCAGCCGAACAGCACCCCACCGGCCAGGAAGAACGGCTCGTACAGCACCGTCGCGAAGCGGGCCATCGCGTCCAGCTCCGCCACCGAGCGGTGACCCGCCGCCAGCGCCAGCCAGTCCGGTACGGACGGTGCGGCGTGCACGATCAGCAGCACCGCCGTGCCCCGGGCCGCCCACAGCAGCCGGCGGGCCGGCAGCCGCCCGCCCCACGGCCGCACCAGCGCCAGGGCCAGCGCCGCCGCCACCGCGCACAGCGGTATCGCGAGGATGTCGATCACCAGCAGCGGCGTGTTGTCCAGCACCGAGAGGCCGTCGGGCAGGCCGGCCCGGCCGCCCAGCAGCCAGTACAGGTGCACCAGGGCGAAGACGGCAGACCAGAGCGCGGCGGCATGGGCGGCGGCCCGGCGCAGCGAGGGGCGCGGACCGGCCGCGGCGGTGGCGGCGGGAGTCACGATGTCCATGGCTCCACCCTGGCCCGGCGGCCCGCCCCGCGGATCGTCCGGACGGCCAGGACTGATGGCCCGTCAGGGCGATCCCCGGGTCCTCCGAGCGGTGGACCCGGCGGGCCGCGAACCCTCAGTACACCTCGGGGGCCAGCTCCGGGAACTCCTCCAGCAGCAGCCGGGCCAGCCCCGGCACCGTCCACTCGCCGCACAGGTCGATCGCGGCCTGCGCCACTGCCTCCTCGAACTCCTCGAACGCCCCCGCGAGTTCGTCCGGCATCGGCAGGCCCCGGGCGTTCAGCTCGGCCAGGTTGCGGTAGCTGCGCCGCATCAGGCCGTGCTCCAGCAGCCGGCGCGCCCCGTCCGTGGACACCCCGACCAGCAGCGCCCGCTCCGGCCCCCAGCCGCCGTCCGGATCCACCCCGGGCACCCGCTCGTAGGCGGCGAACCGCTCCTCGACGTCCAGCGCCCGGAACTCCTCCAGCCAGCCCCGCACCTGGTCGAGGTCGTGCACCGGCACGCCGTCCGCGCGCAGCAGCAGCGTGTACAGGCGCGGCCAGGTCAGCAGGTCGGAGCGGCGCAGCAGCGAGTCCACCAGCACCTGGCCCTGCCAGTCGGCCTCCTCGCGCAGCTTCTCCAGCCGCTTGGCGTTCAGCCGCCGCGCCGCCCGCTGGCGTTCGATCAGCAGCCGCACCGCCGCCGGGTACGCCCAGGCATCGCCGTCCGGCTGGACGTACAGGTGCAGTTGCTCGTACAGCAGGTGCTCCAGCACCGGCGAGGACAGCTCCGGGAAACCGTCGTGCAAGCGGGCGCCGCCCAGCTCCAGCAGGGTCAGCACGGTCCGCACCGCCGGCTCGGGTACCGCCTCCAAACCCTCCTCGGCCGCCCAGTCCAGCAGGTCGGCGGCACGGGTACGGGGGAGCAGGTGCAGGTCTTCGTCGTCCACCCCGGTACGTTAACCGGTCCGGGTGAGGCCGACCGGTAGGGTCGAGCCCCATGGAGACCGTCCGGTTGACCGGCCCCCGGCTCACCCTGCGGGAGTACCACCACACCCCCGAGGAAGTCGCCGCGCTGCACGCCGTCCACGGCGACCCCCGGGTGGTCCGGCATCTCCCCTTCGGCGCCGCCGACTTCGAGGAGTGCGCCGACCAGCTGGAGCTCTACCTCGACGAGGCCGAGGCCGAGCCCCGGCAGCACTACCGGCTGGCCGTCGACGACCCGGAGGGCGAGCCGATCGGCCAGGGCGCCCTCACCCGCGACGGCGAACACGCCGCCCAGCTCGGCTGCGTGCTGCGCCACGACACCTGGGGCCGCGGCTACGCGGGAGAGGTCACCGCGCTGCTCTGCGCGCTCGGCTTCGACACCCTCGGCCTGCACCGGCTGTTCGCCCGCACCGACCCCGACAACCCGGCCGCCGCCCGGGTGCTGACCAGGGCCGGTTTCCGGTACGAGGGCCGGATCCGCGACGAATCCCACTGGGGCGGCAGCTGGCACGACGCCCTCCAGTACTCGCTGCTCGCCCCCGAGTGGCGGGCCGTCCGACTCGCCGCCCCGGCCCCGCGACCCGGGGGTTAACCCCACCACCGATCGGGCAGCAGACCTCATTCCGTGGACCCGGCCCGGTACGGCACCTTGGAAGCGTGCCCGACGCCGCCGACCGGCGGCGTCACCCCGACCACCCGAAGGACCGCGGATGTCCACCGCTGCGTACCGTGCCTCCACCGGCGACCACCCCACCTGGCCCGGGTTCTGGCGCGCCCCGTTCTCCCGGGCCGCCTACCGGGAGCTCGGCTTCGCGCTCAGCGGCTTGCCCATCTCCGTGCTCGGCTTCTCCCTCGTCGTCGCGCTGTTCAGCGCCGGCCTCGGCCTCTCCCTCAGCGCGCTCGGCCTGCCCGTGCTCGCCCTGCTGACCATCACCGGCCGCGGCTTCGGCGCTGCCGAGCGCCACCGGATGCGCGCCCTGCTCGGCCTCGACCTGCCCGCCCCGGCCGCGGTGACGGTCCGCCGGGAGGGCGTCTGGGGCCGGATCACCGCCCGGCTCGGCGACGCGGCGGGCTGGAAGGGCGCGCTGTACCAGTTCGTCATGTTCCCCTGGGCGATCCTCAGCTTCGTGCTCTCGCTGGTCTTCTTCACCCTCGGCTGGGCCCTGCTGCTGTTCCCCGCCTACCAGTGGGTGTGGCCCCGCTACACCGACTGGAACGGCTACCGGGTCGCGGACTGGACGGACTCGAACGGCGTGCAGCACGTCTACGAGCTCGTCTCGCCGCTCCAGATCGGCGCCGTCAGCGTGCTCGGCCTGCTGTTCGTCCTGCTCACCCCGCAGCTGATCCGCGCCCTCAACGGCGCCAACCGGCTCGCCGCCCGCGCCCTGCTGGCCGGCCGCTGAACATGCGCCACCCCTGGGCCCGTGGTCGGATGACCCCGGGCCCGGCCGCATCCCGGGCCCGTCGAACGTCCGGAGGACCGCCGATGTGCCCGGTCAGCAGCGCCCGCCCGGTGAACCGCCGGGTGCGGGCCGCCCCGCCCGTGCTGATCACCTCCCGGCCGCTCGACGAGTACTGCGCCCACCTCGGCCTCACCCGCGCCGACCTGAGCCGCCTGCCCGGTCCGCTGCTGGACTGCCCCGGCGGCGCCGCCGCGTTCGCCGCCGAGGCCCGGGCGCTCGGCTGCGAGGTGGTCGCCGCCGACCCCGGCTACGCGCTCGGCCCCCGCCGGCTCGCCGAACTCGCCGCCGCCGGCCACGCCACCATGGCCGGCGCCATCCACCGCGACCCGGCCCGCCACCTTCCCCGCGCCGTGCACGGCCGGCGCCGCCCCGACAAGTACCTGCGCAGCTGGGACGAGCCGTTCGCCGCGCGCTCCGGCTTCAGCAGGCCCTGCTCCTCGTAGTAGCGCAGCAGCCGGGGCGAGGCGCCCGCCCGGTCCGCCAGTTCACCGATCCGCATCCGCGTCTCCCGTCCGCCGGAGAGGACTCCGGACTCTCCGCGATCCCGCCGGCCCGGGCCACCGCCCGCTGGTCCCGCAAGCGCCTGGTGCTCGCCGCCGTCGCCGTCCTGCTGGTCGCCAACACCGTCACCGCACTGTCCTCGTCCTACCCGCTCACCATGACCGCCCGGATCGCCGCCGGCGTCGCCGTCGCCGCGATCTGGGCCGAACTCGTCGGCTACGCCCGCCGATTGACGCCACCCCAGCTGCACGGACGGGCGATCGCCGTCACCGGCATCGGCGTCCCGCTCGCCCTCTCCCTCGGCATCCCGCTCGGCACCTGGTCCGGCCGGCTGATCGGCTGGCGGCCCACCTTCGGCCTGGTCGCCGTACTGGCCGCCGCCCTGCTGCTGTGGCTCGCCGCCGCCGTCCCCGACGCCCCCGGCCGGCGCTCCGGCCGCGCCGAACCTACGCCATGGCCGACCGCCGCGACCTGGTGCTGCTGGTCCTCGGCATCGCCTCCGTCGCCGGACTCGCCATCACCGGCGCCCTGGTCGACCGGCGACTGCGCCACCTCACCCCCGCCGCCACCACCGCCGTCCTCGCCGCCCTCGGCCTCCTGCTGCTGCCCGCACCCGCCGCACCCCTGGTCCTGCTCGCCGCCGCCCTCTGGGGCCTCGGCTGGGGCGCCGTCCCCCCGCTCTTCCAGACCGCCGCCGCCGACGCGGGCGGCGACCGCGCCCAGACCCTGCTGGTCGCCACCTGGCACACCCCGATGGGCCTCGGCGGCGCCATCGGCGGCCTCCTCGACCTCTCCGGCCCCCGAGCCTTCCCCTGGTTCGCCCCCGCCCTCCTGCTCCCCGTCCTCGCCGTCGCCGCCCTGTCCCGCCGCCACGGCTTCCCGCCGAAGCGCCCGTGAGGAGTCTTTGGCGGGCCCGGCCCGTGGGCTGCTCCTCGGGCCGGGCCCCCGCATGGCAGTCCTTTCGCGGACTGTGCCCTACCCCAGGTAGGGAGTCGCCCGGTGTTCAAGGAAGTGCCGAAGCCGGATTTGCTGGGTGTGGTGCATCGGCAGGTCTCCGATATCGCCCGGAGCCACGAACCGAAGATCGGTCGACTCGTCGGAGATCCGGAGTTCTCCGCCCGTGATGCGCGCGGTGAAACAGACGTTGAACTGTTGCCGCACCTCGCCGTCCGAGTAGGCGATCACATGCCGGGGATCGGTGTACGTGCCGACAAGTCCGGTGATCTCGACCTCCAGCCCGGTCTCCTCCCCGACCTCCCGGACGGCAGTGCCCGGCAGCGACTCGCCGAGATCCATGGTCCCGCCCGGCAGCGCGTACAGGCCGTTGTCGGTGCGCCGTTGGAGCAGGATGCATCCTTCGTCGTCAGTCACCACCGCGGACGCTGCCACCACCAACCGGTTCGGCTTGGGCGCGTCAGGATCGTCGTAGAACTCGGTGCGTGCCACGTGATCAGCTCTCTTCAACCGGTAGGCCGGCGTTCCACACTGCGTCGAAGCTCGCAGCATAGGTGTCGAACAGCGTGCCCGCGCCGGTTCGCCGCAGGTGCCAGACCGGGGCCCCAAAGGCATTGACCCCCCACACGTGCGCGTTCACCAACGCCTGGTCATCCGCTCGGTACAGGCTGTTGTAGAGCGTGGTCCCGTGGGTGCGGACCTCGATTCCTGGCGTGCCGACCAGCGGCCGGTAGTGCATGAGGGCGAGCCTGCACCGGGACTCGATGCCATGACCGAACTTCTCTTCTTCCCCGCGCTGTCTTACGTTCTCGCTGTCGGGGTCGCCAAGTGCGATCCGGACTGCACAGCCCTCGGCGGCGCGCTCCCGAAGCAGATCGTTGAGGCGCGGGTACGCCTCATGAAGGAACACGGCGGCGTAGACCAGGACGTCAATGCGCTCCTGCGCCTTCGTCATCAGGTCCACGAACACAGACACTGGCAGGTCTGCACGCTGCTCGTAGAGCGCCACCAGTTCGGGGCTTATCGCCCTGGCAGCGCGTGGCTGCCGCAGACTTGGCCACAAGGCGAACATGTCTTCTCCCAGCGCTTCGGCAGCCAGACGGGCTGTCCCTAACCGAGGCGTCCGGCTCTGATTGGCCCACCGCTCAACCGACTTGGTGTCCACGCCGGCCTTCTCTGCCAGGGCGGCGCACGTCCAACCACCTGACGCCATCACGGATTTCAGTCTCTCGTTCGGCATTTCGCCTGTCTCCCCGCATGGCCCGGGCTCTTGTAGGGACGTTCTACCGCGCGAGGAGGTTCTGAAGTGTCCTTTGCGTGAGGTTTCACCGTCCCGGGTCGCTGCCAGATCTTGGTGCCAACAGGCGACCCCAACGGATTCGCCGGCTGCCGGACGCGGACAGCGAAATCCCGTCCCGCACAAGCGGGTTGGGGCCGAACCAGAGCTAGGAGAGTCCGCAGTGACCTCGATCAGCACGGAACGGATCACCGGCCGGACCCTGGTGAACCCGGCGCTGTTCGGGCGCCTGGTCGCCCGGATCGTCAAGGACGAGGACATGGACCAGGCGCTCGCCGAGCGCGTCATGGACCAGGCCCTCGCCTTCCTCGGGGCGTGCGCCGTCAACCCCGACGCCGGGCTGTCCCCCTCGGGACTGGTGGACGTCGGATGGCACACGTTCATCCTTCACACCCGGGACTACGCGAAGTTCTGCCGCTCGGTGGCCGGGCGGTTCCTCCACCATGTGCCGACCGATGGCCCGGACGACTCCACCAAGGGCGTGAGCATCGCCGCCACGGTGGCCGTCATCGAGGCCAGCGGGTACGCCGTGGACGCCGAGCTGTGGAGCATGTCCGCCGACTGCTCGGAAGGCAGCGGCGGCGACGGCAGCGACACCAGCGGGAGTGGCAACTGCTCGCAGTGCCACCGTGGTTGCCACAGCAGCTAGCAACTGATCACCTGGCCCGCCCCTCCGGACCGGAACGGGGCGGGCCCGAACCCGAAGGACCCACGATGGGTTACGCCTGGAACGACCTGCCGGACGAGTTGCGCGCGAGCATCGAGGGCCGGACGGGGGTCGTGGACGGCGCTGTGTCGCCAACGGCCGGTACCGTCTCCGACTTCGCCGCCACCCTGGAGACGACCGGCGGGCAGGTGTTCTGCAAGGCCGTCCGCGAGGACAACGCCAAAGCGTGGATGCACCGCCTTGAGTCGGTCGTGAACACCGTGCTTCCGGCGAGCACCGCACCCCGGATGCTCTGGAAGATCGAGGCCGCCGGATGGCTGGCCCTTGGGTTCGAACACGCCCCCGGCAGGCACGCGGACCTGTCGCCAGGCTCGGCCGACCTGCCGCTGATCGGCCGGACACTGGAAACGCTCGCCGAGGCGCTGACCCCGGCCCCGCCGTTGCGGGCCTTCAGCCTCGCCGACCGGTGGTCTGGTCAGGACTTCTGGCACAAGCTAGGTGACCAGCACCGTGACCGGCTCGACCCGTGGACCATGGAACAGCTCGACACGCTGATCCTGGCCGAACGGGAAGCGCCCGACCTGATCGACGGCAAGACCCTGGTCCACACCGACCTCACCGGCCCCAACCTCCTGGTGGACGGCGACACCGTACGCGTCATCGACTGGGCATTCCCCGCCCCTGGCGCTCCCTGGGCCGATACGGCCTACATGGTCATCCGGCTGATCGAGGCCGGGCACACCCCGCAGGAGGCCGAACGATGGGCCGACAACGTATCCATGTGGCGCGAAGCCTCTCCGTGGGCCGTGACGACCTTCGGCGCGATCCTCGCCGGCCTGTGGACCCTACGCGCCGCAGAGACGCCGGGTGCGCCGTGGGACGGGCTCGGCGCCCACGGGCTTGCCTGGCTGCGTCACCGGCTCAGGTAGGTGTCCCGAAGTCTGCGGAGAACGCAGACGGCCCATGGGCTGCTCCTCGGGCCGGGCCCCGCTGGGCGGGGACGGCGGTCGAGGCACCGGGGATGTACCGGTGAGCCCACGGGCCGGGTGACTGCTGGGAATTCGCCTGAGCCGGAGGCCGCACGGCCTCACCGCTGCACAGGCAGGGGCGGCTCTAGCGAGCAGCCACCTCACGCATCCTGAAAGAACTCAACTCAGGATCACCTCCTTTCAGTGTGCCGCCAGCGTAGGCACCGCCGCCGGGGCGGGCAACGGATTTATTCGGCGGCGCTCGGGGCACGCACGACGAAGGGCCCGGAGGCGATGCCTCCGGGCCCTTCGTTGCTACTGAGTAGCGGGGACAGGATTTGAACCTGCGACCTCTGGGTTATGAGCCCAGCGAGCTACCGAGCTGCTCCACCCCGCGTCGGTGAACACGACTCTACGTGACTCCCGCGAGAAAGGGAAATCCGTTCCCCGCAGGCACCCGCGCAGGCCACCACGCAGGTCAGCCGGGACGGGCCGACTGGCGGGTGCGGCGGGTCTGCGCCCACACCGCGAAGCAGACCAGTGCCGCGAAGCAGGGCACCATCACCAGGCCGTACACCAGCAGGAAGCCGTCGGTGCCCAGCCCGGCCGCCGCGTTCCACACCCCGTGCAGGCCCATCGCCAGCAGCAGGCCCCCGGGGGCGCCCAGCCGGGCCGCCCAGCGGCGGCCGGTGGTCAGCGTCACCGCGAGGCCGATGCCGGCCAGCGCGGTGAACAGCGGATGCGCGAACGGCGACAGCAGGGCCCGCAGCACGAAGGTGTGCACCGTCCCGTCGAAGTCCCGCAGGCTGGGCGGCCGGCCCAGCCCGATCGCGTCCAGCCGGGCCTGCCGGTCCGCGGTGAACGCCCGCCCCAGGTAGAGCGCGTTCTCGGTGAACGCGAAGCCGGACGCCGTCACCCCGCCCAGCACCGCCCCCGCCGCCAGCGTGCGCGGATGCGAACGGGCCCGCAGTCGCCCGGCGGGCGCGGGCCGGAACAGCGCGACTGCCCGCTCGGGGTCGTCATGCCGGTGCCACAGCAGGCGGCGCAGGCGGCGGCACGGGCGGCCGGGCTCGCAGTGCCGCCGCCGCCGCCGCAGCGGCAGCAGCAGCATCAGCAGCGCCGAACCCTTCGCCACCTCCTCGATCAGCGGCGTCGCGAACTCCGCGCCCCACGTCTCCCCGCGCGCGCCCCGATGGGCGATCAGGAAGTCGCTCGCCCAGCCGTTCGCCAGGATCGCCACCGTGGTCGCGGCGCACGCCCCCCAGGCCAGACAGAACAGGGTGTGCCGGATCGGCACCCGCGCGGTCTGGTTCAGCCACGCCAACGAGCCCAGCACGAACGGCAACGGCAGCAACGCCAACCCGAGACCCACCAGCAACCCGGCCGTCCCGGTCTGACGCTGGACCAGATGCAGAATCAGCACCCCCGACCCGGCCAGCGCCAACGCCACCACCGCCGAGGACGCCGCCGACCGCCGCAACGGCCACAACCGGCGCACCACGGAGGGCGCGACCCGCACCACCCGGCCACCACGCTGCCCCGGGATCCGCCCCACCGCCGACAGATACACCCGCACCCGGCGCGCCCCCGACTCCGGGAACGCCCGAGCGCCCTCCTGGGACGGCGGCAAATCGGCGGCCATGGCGGCGACCCCTACAGGCAGGCTGGGGGAGGCCTTGCCGCCGGGCGGACTGCTCACCTGCAGAAGCGTAGGCGAATCCTCCACTCCGAGGGGAGTGGGGAACACAATCCGTACGGCTGTGGTGACAGGCCGTCAGCAAGGCGAAACGGCGGACACCGCTTCGGTGTTGTTCCTACCCGGAACGCCACTGCACAGAACGCGCCCGCCGGGCCGGCCTTGCGGCAGGACGCGCAGCGGATCAGCGGCGGCGGAACAGCAGGTCGTGCACCACGTGACCCTTGGCCAGGCCGGCCCGCTCGAACTTCGTCACCGGGCGCCAGTCAGGGCGCGGCGCGTAGCCCGGGACGGAGCCCGCCGGGTGCTCGTCCGGCTCCAGCCACGGGGAACCGTCGCCCTCCGGGTGCAGGTTCTCCAGCTCCGGCGACGCCTCCAGGACGGCCAGCATCTGCTCGGCGTACGGCTCCCAGTCGGTCGCGCAGTGCACCAGCGCGCCCGGGGCCAGCCGGGGCAGCACCAGCTCCAGGAACGACTCCTGGATCAGCCGGCGCTTGTGGTGCTTCGGCTTCGGCCACGGGTCCGGGAAGTACACCCGCAGACCCGCCAGCGAGGCGTCCGGCAGCATGTCGCGCAGCAGGATCACCGCGTCGCCCGCCGCGAGGCGGACGTTCTCCGAACCGTCCCGCTCCAGGAACTGCAGCAGATTGCCGTGGCCCGGGGTGTGGACGTCCGCCGCGAGGATCCCCGACGCCGGGTCGGCCGCCGCCATCGCGGCCGTGGTGTCGCCCATGCCGAAGCCGATCTCCAGCGTCACCGGGCGGCCGTCGAACATCGCCGGCAGGTCCATCGGGGTGCCGTCGATGGCGTGGCCGAAACGCTCCCAGCCGCGATCCAGCGCACCCGCCTGCGCCTTGGTCATCCGACCACGACGCGGCTGGAAACTGCGGATCCGCTGCTCACGGTGCTGGGCCTCGGTGGCCTTGTGCGGATACATCGGCGCGGGGTACGCCGCCGGGGCGGCGGACAGCCGGGCCGACGCGGGCAACTGGGGGCTGGGGGCGGAGGAAGTCACAATCACCCGAGTCTACGGGAGGCGAAAATCCGGGACGGGGGTGAGCGGTGCACCGACGCAGGGCGCCCCTGGTTGGTTGCCTACCCGATCGCGGCCAGCGCCCGCCGGGCGATTTCGCGGCCGATCCCCAGCGAAGCCGTCGCCGCGGGCGAAGGTGCGTTGAGGACGTGGACGGTGCGGCCGGTGCCGGCGAAGGCGAAATCGTCGAGGAGGGTGCCGTCGTGGGCGACGGCCTGGGCGCGGACGCCGGCGGGGGCGGGGCGGAGGTCGGCCTCGGTGACGGCGGGGAGGAGGCGGCGGACGGCGGTGGTGAAGGCGCGTTTGGACAGGGAGCGGTGGAGCTCGCCGAGTTCGTAGCGCCAGTGCCGCCGGGCGATCGTCCAGGTGCCGGGGAAGCGGACCGTCCCGGCCAGGTCGCGGAGGTTGAGGGTGTGCCAGTCGTAGCCTTCGCGGGCCAGCGCCGGAACGGCGTTCGGGCCGACGTGGACGTCACCGTGGATGCCGCGGGTGAGGTGGACGCCGAGGAACGGGAACGCCGGGTCGGGCACGGGATAGACCAGGCCGCGCACCAAGGACCGGCGGGCGGGCGTGAGTTCGTAGTACTCGCCGCGGAACGGGACGATCCGGACGCCGGGGTCGTCGCCGGCCAGCCGGGCGATCCGGTCGCTGTGCAGGCCGGCGCAGTTGACCAGCACCGCGCAGCGGATCTCGCCGGTGGGGGTGGTGACCGTGACTCCGTCGGCGCGCCGGGCGATGTCCAACACGGGGGTGGCGAGCCGCAGTTCGGCGCCGCGTTCGCCGGCCAGGACGGCGTACCGGCGGGCCACGGCGGTGTAGTCGCAGATGCCGGTGGTGGCGAGGTGCAGGCCGGCGATGCCGGTGACCTCGGGTTCGTGCTCGCGGATGCCGGCCGGGTCGAGTTCGCGCAGCGGGATGCCGTTGGCCCGGCCGCGTTCGGCGAGGGCGGCGAGGCGGGGGAGTTCGGCGCCTTCGGTGGCGACGACGAGTTTGCCGGTGACTTCGTGGGCGATGCCCTGGTCACGGCAGAACTCGACCATCTCGCGGGCGCCTTCGGTGGCGTACCGGGCCTTCAGGGAGCCGGGCCGGTAGTAGACGCCGCTGTGGATGACGCCGCTGTTGCGCCCGGTCTGGTGGGTGGCGAGGGCGCTCTCCTTCTCCAGCACCATGACGGAGATGCCCGGTTGGGCCCGGGTGAGCGCGTACGCGGTGGACAGGCCGACGATGCCGCCGCCGACCACCAGGACCTGGACGTCGTGCTTCACATCCGCACCCTTCAGCCGGTGGTGAGGACCAGGCGGGCGCGTTCGGTGAGCTCCTTGACCCGCTGCTCGTTCTGGTAGGGCTCCAGGCGGCGCAGCAGCTCGACCACGTACTCGCGGCTGCGGTGCGAGGAGATCCGTCCGGCGACCTCGACGGCGCGTTCGCCGGCGGCGACGGCGGCGTCCAGGTCGCCGGCCTCGGCCTCGGCCATCGCGGAGACGATCAGCCGCAGGCCGTGCGAGCGGACGAAGCCCTCGGTCGGGCGGGCCAGTGCCTCGCGGGTGAACTGCCGGACCTTGGACGGGACTCCGAGGTCGCGGAAGCATTCGGCGGCGTCGGCGGCGAGGCGGTCGTAGGTGTAGAAGTCGATCCAGGTCGGGTCGTGGTCGCCGGGGCGGGCCCGGTCGAGGGCGGCCTCGGCGGCGGAGAGCGCGGTGCCGCAGGCGGGGGCGTTGCCGGCCTTGGCGTGGGCGCGGGCCTCGACCAGGTGGAAGAAGCTCATGGTGCGCGCGGTGGCCAGGCCCCGGTTGCGTTCCAGGGCGGCCTGGGCGAGGTCCACGGCCTCGTCGGGGAAGGAGCGGTAGGAGGCCTGCAGGCTCATCGAGGCCAGCACGTACCCGCCGAGCGGTACGTCGCCGGCGGCCCGGGCCAGCCGCAGCGCCTGGATGTAGTAGCGCTGGGCGGCCTCGTGCTGGCCGGTGTCGAAGGCCATCCACCCGGCCAGCCTGGTCAGTTCTGCGGTGGCGCCGAACAGTGCCCGGCCGACGGCGTCGCTGTACGAGGCGAGCAGCAGTGGGGCGGCCTCCACCCGCAGGCACTCCGGGACCATCGAGGAACGCCAGTCGCCGCCACCGTACTTGGAGTCCCAGCGGCGGGCCTCCTGGGCGGCCTCGCGGAGCTTGGCGGCGTCCGCGTGCCCGACGCGGTAGCCGGACAGGTCGGGGGCGGACTCCCGGGCCACCGAGCCGTCGGCGGGGGTGATCAGCCAGCGGGAGACGGGCGTGGCGTACGCGGAGACCGAGAAGGTGCCGGCCAGGCTGTCGCTCCACCGGCCGCCGCCCGGGCCGCGCCGCAGGTCCAGATCGACCCGCCAGAGTTCGGTGGCGGAGCGGACCGCCTCCGGGACTTCGCGCGGGAACTCCAGGCCGAGTTCGGGCGTGGGGTGCGAGTCGGCGAGGCCGATCTCCTCCAGCGGCACCGGGCGGCCGAGCTTGTTGCCGAGCGCGGTGGCGATCAGGTGCGGCACCGGGCGCTGCGGCACCATCCCCTTGGTCACCCAGCGGGCCACCGAGGTCTTGTCGTAGCGCAGGGTCAGGCCGCGCTGCGCGCCCAGGTCGTTGACCCGGCGGGCGAGCCCGGCGTTGCTGATCTGGGCGAGTGCGAGGAGGGCGCCGAGCCGGTCGTTCGGCCCTCGTGAGCTGACGGTCATGGTGGCGGTGGCACCCCCTGGCGACGTCGTGCGCGGATGGCGGCGGGCGCGACGGCAGGCAGCGCGCCACCGGACTGCTTGCACCTAGCGTAGTCGCCCGCGTTCCCACGGTTAAGAGGCCGCATTCCGGTTGGCGGGAACGCGCTGATGCCACCCTCGCCGACCGGATGCCCCCGGAGCGAGGGGCCGGCACCTGCCGTACACCCGTGCTCCCGTCCCGTGCCCGTGTGCGCCATCCGTGCTCCCTGGCCGCAGCGGCAGGTGGGCGATTCGCTGGTGCCTGTGGATCGGCCCGCCGCCGAGGACCCGGCGGGCCGGGGGAAACGCTGCCTCAATCCCCGCGGGCAGCGGCGCGTCCGGGAGGGCATGCGGATGCCCTCCCGGGTCGTGCGACGTCTTTCGGCCAAACTCGGCCGCTTTCGCGGCGTCCACGGACCACTTCCGCGCCGTGCTGTCCGGCCACCGGCCGTTCCCCGGACGGGAGTTCGAGGATCCGCACGGCCCGGGCCCCGGAGGGGGTGGCCCGGTCCGTGCGCCCCCCGGTGAAAGCTTGGCGCGTTCTGGCCCCACCGGTGGCACGATGTCTCCTGACGGTGCGCCAATTCTCCACACATCATCGGATGTTCGCCGCGTGCCCGAAGCACCACGGAGGCGCGATGCGGTGGCTCACCGGCTGGAGCGGCCCGACCGCCGACCCGGCGCTCGCCGCGGTCCGGCCGATCGCCGGCACCCTGCTCTGGGGCGGCCCCGACCCGCTCTGGGCGGTCGGCGACTGGCGCCCCGACGAACTGCGCCTCGCCGTGCTCCGCCCCGGCGCCCCCGCCACCGTCCGCGGCGGACTCGACCCGCGCGGCCCCGCCGACCGCACCGACCAGGACACCCCCGCCACCCTGCGCCTCGCCGTCGCCGGCCGCTGCGGCGCCACCGACCGCGAACTCGCCGACGGCCTGGCCGCCGCCCGCGGCGGCGCGCTGCGCCACCTCACCCACTGGCCCGGCAGCTACACCGTCGTCCTGCGGGCCGGCCCCCGCTCCACCGTGCTGCTCACCGACCTGGCCGGCGTCCAGCCGGTCTTCCACACCCCGTTCGCCGGTGGCACCGCCTACGCCACCGCCGCGCTGCCGCTGGCCGACCTGGTCGGCGCACCCCTGGACGCCGGGCACCTGGCCGCCCGCCTGGCCACCCCCGAGACACCCGAGGCGCTCGGCGACCGCACCCCCTTCCGGGGCGTCCGCCGGGTGCCGCCCGGCCACGCCCTCGGCATCCGCGGCGGCCGCGCCCACCACACCGCCCACCCCGAGGAGCCCGTCGAGGCCCGGGCCGAGGCGCCCGCCGTCCGCGAACTCACCCGCGCCCTGCTGGAAGCCGTCCGCTGCCGGGTCCGCGCCACCGCCCCCGGCGACCGGCCCCGGCTCGGCGTCGACCTGTCCTACGGCACCGCGTCCGCCACCGTCGCCCTGCTCGCCGCCGCCGTCCCGCTGTCCGGCTGCCCGCATCCCGGCGCCGCGCTCGAACGGCCCGCTGCCCGCACCGGCGCCGTCCGGGGCTCCTGGGCGCGCGGCGCCGACGGCCGGCCCGAACCCGAGACGCTGCCCGCCGTCACCCTCGGCGACGCCGACGGGCTCGCGCTCGCCGTGCACGCACCCCGGCTGCGGCACCTCGTCCTCCCACCCGTCCTCCCGTACACCGGCCTCGGCGAGCCCGGCGGGCCGCTCACCGACGAACCCGGCCCCGCCCTGCTCCTCGCCGCCCGGCACACCGCCGCGCACCGGGCCGGCGGCGCCGACCACCTCACCGGCCACGGCGCCCGACAGGTCCTCGACGGTCACCCCGCCCGGCTCGCCGACCTGATCCGGGCCGGCCGCCCGCTCCACCTGCTCCCCCCGATCGCCGCCCTGGCCGGCGCCGACCGCGCCACCGCCGGCACCCTCACCGGCACCCTGCACACCCCCGTCACCGTGCTGCGCGCCGCCCGCCGCCTCGCCCGCACCCGCTACGCCGACGCCCTCGACGACCTCGCCCTGCGCCTGAGACTCCGGCACGCGCCGGGCGAGGCCGGCACCATGGGCCGCGCGATGGCCGCCGAACTGACCTGGCACCGGGCCGGACCCGCCGCCCACCTGCTGGCCGACGAACCCCTCGCCGCGCTCGCCCAGCACCTGCGCACCGCCGCCCGCGACGGCGCCCCCACCGAACCGCCCGGCGCCCGCCGCGCCCGACTCGCCCTGCACCGGCAGGCCGCCCACTACCGCACCCTGGTGCACGCCACCGAACAGCACGGCCAGCGCCTGCACGCACCGTTCCTCGACAACCAGGTGGTCCGCGCCGCCCGCCTGCTCCCCGACGAGCTCCGCCTGCAACCCGGCGCCCGGCCCGCCCTGCTGGCCGCCGTGCTGGCCGGCGCCGGCCGCACCGACCTGCCCGCCGACTGGGGCCGCACCACCGGACCCGACCCGCACACCCCGGCCCGGAACGGCATCCGGGCCGCCGCACCCGCGCTCGCCGACCTGCTCGACCGCCCCCTGCTCGGCGAGGCCGGACTGATCGACACCCCCGCCGTCCGCAAGGCCCTCGCCACCGCCACCGACCCCGCGCAGGACGCCCCGCCGACCACCCTCGCCGCGCTCGGCGAGCTGATCGCCGTCGAACTCTGGCTGCGCCGCTTGGCCGCCCGCCGCCCCGGCTCCGCCTGGACCGGCCTGCCCGGCGCGCGCCGCACCGCGCTGGAGACCTGAGCGTGCCTGCCCGGCGCGCGCCGGTCCGCCGGATAGCTTCGCGCCATGACCCTCCCCGTCAGCACCGAGATCCCGCCGCCCGGCGCCTCGATCCTCAACGCCTGCGACGGTTCCGACGCCTCGCTCTGGGCGCTCGACCGGGCGATGACCGAGGCCGAGGCGCACCGCCTGCCGCTGCACGTGGTCGCCGTGGTCAACCCCTCGCCCACCGGCTACCCGCCGGGCATGGCCGACCTGGTGCAGGAGAGCGTCCAGCGCCTCATCGCGAGCATGTCGGACGGACTGCGCCGCGCCGTCGACACCGTCCAGGCCGCCCGTCCCCGCCCGTACGCCGGGCAGCTCACCCTGCACGTGCTGCTCGGCAACGTGGTGGACGTGCTGCTCCGGGCCGCGAACGGGCGGCACACCCTGGTGCTCGGCACCCGCGGCAACGGCGCCTTCTCCCGGCTGCTGCTCGGCTCGGTCAGCTCCGCCGCCGTGCACCACGCCGGCTGCCCGGTGCTGGTGGTCCCGGCGCCCGCAGAGGACACCTGAGCAGGAATGACCGCAGGTGGTTGAGCGTTCATCTTCCCTGTTGGAGGCCGACCGGCCGCCGTGAACCACCCCGACAGGAGCCCGCCCCGCCATGAAGGTCGAAATCTACTCGGACATCGCATGCCCCTGGTGCTACGTCGGCAAGCGGCGCTTCGAGCAGGCCCTGGACGGCTTCGAGGGCAAGGACGGCGTCGAGGTGGTCTACCGCCCCTACCAGCTCGTCCCCGACGCGCCCGAGCAGGCCCGCCCGCACCGCGAGTGGCTCACCGAGCGCTACGGGCCGCAGTCCGTCGCCATGGACGCCCGGATCACCGAGGTCGGCAAGACCCTCGGCATCGACTACGACTTCGACGCCGCGCTGGAGGTCAACACCCTCCGCGCCCACCGTCTGCTGCACCTCGCCGAGACCGAGTACGGCCCCACCGTGCAGGCCGCGCTCAAGGAGCGCCTGCTGAAGGCCCACTTCTCCGAGGGCGTGAACGTCGGCGACGTCGAGGCGCTGGCCGGCCTCGCCGCCGAGACCGGCATCGACCGCGAGCGCGCCGCCGCCTACCTGGCCGGCGACGAGGGCGAGGCCGAGACGCTCGCCCAGCTCGCCGAGGCCCGCGCCATCGGCGTCACCGCCGTCCCCACCTTCGTCTTCGAGGGCCAGTGGGCCGTCCAGGGCGGCCAGGAGGCCGAGACCTTCCTCCAGGTGCTGCGCCAGGTCGAGGCCGAGACCGCCCGCCGGATCACCCCGATCGCCCCGGCGGGGGAGACCTGCGCGGATGGCAGTTGCCAGATCTGACGCCCGGGCGCGGTTGGTTGCCTGCGGCCGTCAGCAGCTGAGGCCGGCCTGCGCCCAGTCCGCCAGGCCGATCACGGGGGCGGAGCCACGGGCCGCGGTCACCACCAGCCGGATCGAGGACTGGCCGGCCAGCGGCGCGTGCACCGTGACCGGCGCGTCGTCCGCGGACAACTCGCCGGAACTCCACAGCACTTCACCCTTGTCGCCCTGCACCGAGAAGACCACCCGCCCGTACGTCAGCCCGAAGTCGTCCAGTCCGGCGACGGCGTCGAACGAGCGGCAGCTGCGGTTCAGGTCGATGGTCACCCGGGACGGCACCTGGACCGCCAGCACATGCCGGTAGAACTCGCCCTGCATCCACGCCCCGGGCCGCTGCAGGGCGAACCCGGCGCCGCGGATGGTCGGCGTGCCCGCGGGCTGGTTCCCGCGGTTCAACGGCAGCTCGTCCAGCCAGAACTTGCTGACCGTGCTGGTGCTCGGGCTCGGCGAGGGGCTCGGGCTCGACGGCGCCTGGGAAGGCAGCGGCTCCTGGCTGGGCGCCTGGGACGGCGCGGCGGACGGCTCCGGGCTCGGCGACTGCGACTGCGACGGCGTCGAGCTGGGCTTCGGCGTCGGACTCGGGGTCTGCGACTGGGACTGCGACGGCGACGGCGAGGGTGACGGCGCCGGTGCGGACGTCGGCTTCGACGCGGCCGCCGGCGGCACCGGCGCAGCGGAGTCCGGCACCGTGCTGACCGGCGGAGGTGCGGCCACCGGCGGCTGCGGCTGCGGCTCCGGCGAACCGGTGAGCGCGAACGCGGCGACGGCCACCGCCACCACCGCGATGCCCGCGGCGATCCCGGCCTTCGCGGCCGTGCCGAGCCCCTGCCCGGCCGCCGTGGCCGCCCCGCCACCACCGGAGGACGACCCGGCCGCCGCCGTACCGCCACCCGCCGCGGCCGCACCACCGGCGACCGCGCCCGTGACGGCGACCCCGGCACCGGCCGCGGCCGCCGCGGCCGTGAACCAGCCGACGCCGACCCAGAGCAGCGCGCCCCCGGGCAGCACCGCCCGCAGACTGTGGTTGATGTCGGCCAGCTCCAGGTACGCGGCCGTGCACCGGGTGCAGTCCTGGACGTGCTTGCCGACCTCCGCCGACGCCCGCTTGCGCAGCGAGCCACGGGCGTACGCGCCCAGCCGGTTCGCGTACCCGGCGCAGCCCGACTCCTGGCTGCCCGACACGTGCGCCTGCAGGAACGCCGCGGCCAGCCGGTCCCGGGCCCGGTGGGCCTGCACGGCCGTCGCGTTGGCGGTCTTGCCCAGCATCACCGCCACCGTCTTCGGCGACTCCCGCTCGACCTCGGTGTGCCAGAGCACCACCCGGTCGTCCTCCGGGAGTTCGGCGTACGCCCGCATCACCATGCGCTGATCGGCCAGCGCCAGCGCCCAGGCATCCGCGCCCGGGTCGGCCAGGTCGAACTCGATGGTGGCGGCGGACGCCTCGGCGAACGTCGAGAAGTCGTCCACCAGTTGCTCGCGCCGGTCGGAGCGCGCCCAGGCCGCCGCGACGTTGCGCACCGCCGTCAGCAGGTAGGCGCGGACCGCGAACTCCGGCCCCTTTCCCGCCTTCAGCGCCTGGAGGGTACGGGCGAACACCTCGCCGGCGAGGTCCTCGGCGGTGAAGCTGTCGCGGCAGCAGGTCCTGGCGTAGCGGCGCACCGCGTCCGCGTGCCGCCGGTAGATCTCCTCGTACGCGGCGTCGTCGCCGGCCCGCACCAGAGCGGTCAACTCGGCGTCGGAGGGCGGGCGTTCACCGTCCACCGGATCGGCCGGCGGGGGCACTGTGGCACGCACCGCGAACTCCTCGGTGATGAAAGCCTCCGGGATGACCCCGCCCTGCCCGGCGGGCGCCTGGCCCGGCACCCGGCCGGTCAGCGACTCCCGGGCGGGACTGCCCGCCTGGTCCGGGACCTGCCCGGGGGCGCCCAGTCCGGAGCCGAACTCCCCGCCCTCACCCTGCTCCTCGGGATTCACCTGGCACCGCCCGCTCGCACGGCGCACGACCCGGGCCGCCCCTCGAACTCGACGGCGGGCACGGTACGCAACGGGACAATGGCTCCAACCACGGGCAAAGCATGGCATGGCACAGCGACCACCGGTAGCCGCCCGGACCCGGACCCACTCTTCCGTGCCGCCGCTCGCTGAGGTGTTCGGTGATCGACGGCGCAAGCACCGCGCGTACCCGGACAGTTCCGCGCGCCGCTCGCGCCGGGCGGTACCCGGTCACTCGAACGGCACGTCACCGGCACCGGCCGGGCGGCCAATTCCACGGCCCGGCCGACCGGTTCAGGCCGCCCGAAGCCCCTGCAGCAGCAGCTGCAACAGCCGGCCACCGGCACCGCCCTCGCCACCGTCCGCGAACGCCGCCGACGCGTGCACCGGCACGGCCGCCGTCAGCACCAGCACCACATCGGACACCGTCACCCCCGGCCGCAACTCGCCTGCCGCGCCCGCCCGGGCCACCAGCGCCGCCAACAGCTGCAGCAGCAGCCGCGGATCCGCACTCGGCTCGCCCTCGGCCACCGGCACCCCGCCGAACGCCCGCAACTCGGCGCCGCGCTGCTCCGGCACCCGGCCGATCTCCTCGGCGTAGCGGAACGCCTCCGGCGGCAGCAGTCGGCCCGCACCCGAGGCGGCGGCCCGCTGCAGGAACCCGGCCAACGCGTCCCACGGACCGTTCAACCCGCCGTACAGCGACTCGCGGGCCTGCGTCGTCAGCCACGACACCTCCTCGGCGGCGATCCGCTGGACCAGCACCTCCTTGCTGGGGAAGCGCCGGTACACCGTGCCGACCCCGACCCCGGCCCGGCGGGCGACCTCCTCCATGGGCGCCCCGTACCCGAGCTCGCCGAACACCTCACGGGCGGCCCGCAGCACGCTCTCCAGGTTCCGCCGGGCATCCACCCGCAGCCGCGAACCCGCGCCCCGGCCTGCCTCGCCCCGGCCCGCCTCGCCAGGGCGCGCGTCACTGTGCGCGTCACTCTGCGGGAAGGCGTACCGCTCCCGCTCGCCCGGACCGCGCTGCTCCGGCACCACATCCGTCGCGGCCCTCCCGAACGCGCCACCCGGCGACCGCTCGGCCAACTGTTCCTGCTCCGACATGCCAACCTCCCCCGAGGCACCCCGTTCCGGGTACCCGAACGGTCACTGCGCCTCCTGGCGTGCGCTGCCGACACCGGTCGGTCCGACGTCCGCGCACTACCTTCCCCGGATGACTCCCGGGCAGTCGCACCGATGCCCCCGGGCTCGCAGGTACATGGACCGGCACCATCGGCGGTCCGAACCACAATCCGACCATAGTTCAAGGAAGTTCGTCGCAGAAGTGGACCACCCGCCACCCCGAACGAGCCGATCCCGCCCCGACTCCGGACAAATCCGCCCAGGACCACCACCGGCCCGCGTGAGCCGGATCACGCCCGAGGATTCGGCTCGGCTCGCCCTTCTTTGCCGAATCTTGACGAGCCGTCAGCACTCTTCGGCCGCCCCACCCAGCCGCCGAGCCGATCGAACGTACACGTTTCCGTCCGTCGAGCAGTCGTTCCTCGCGAGCGTGATCAACGCACTGGCACAACAACCACACATATGTGCTGAGCGCATGGGGGGTCATAACGCGGGAGGCGGAACCCGGGGGAAGCGGGAACCGGATTCACCCTTTCTCCCGACAAGTTGGAACAGTCCGGCCGGACAGCTCAACAGACTGATGGACAGCCGCCTCCTCCAGGACGACCGCCGCGACGACCGGCAACGAGACGCCGGCCGGCCGGCGGGACTGCCCGTACCGGTCGCACCGGGCGTCGCCCAACCACCGTGCCAAACCCGCCAGTTGTTCGACAGGGTTGGCGCGAGGGAGTCCCGGAGGCCGCTTTCCGGACCGGATTCGGACCGATCCGGCCCGGACTGTGGACAAGAACCCTCCGACGGGTGCGTCATAGGGGGAACGTGAAACGGGTCACAGCCCGAGGGCCGGCCGGAGGTGCCCCATTCGGATCCTGATCATCGGCGGCGGCTGCGCCGGACTGAGCACCGCGCTGCGCCTCCAGCAGTTGCTGCGACGGCAGTTGAGGGACCGCCGGATCGACATCACGATCGTCGAACCGCAGTCGTACCTCACGTTCCAGCCGCTGCTGGCCGAGGTCGCCGCCGGCTCCATCGACCCCCGCCACGTGGTCGTCCCACTGCGCACCGCGCTGCGCGACTGCCGGGTGCTCACCGCCCGCGTCACCAGGATCGACCACGCCGCCCGCACCGCCTGGGTGGACGCCGCGCCGCGCGGCGAACTCCGGCTGCCCACCGAAGTCCCGTACGACGTCCTGGTGATGGCCCCCGGTGCGATCTCCCGCACCGCACCCGTTCCTGGCCTCGCCGACCACGGCATGGGCTTCGCCACCGTCGGCGAGGCCGTCGCGCTGCGCAACCACGTCCTGGAGCAGCTCGACCTCGCCTCCTCCACCCGCGATCCGGCCCTCCGCCAGGCCGCCCTCACCTTTGTCTTCGTCGGTGCCGGTTACGCGGGCGTCGGCGCGCTCGCCGAACTGGAGGACATGGCCCGCACCGCCACCAAGGGCTTCCACAACCTCACCCCGGAGGACCTGCGCTGGGTGCTGGTCGAGGCCAGGGACCGCATCCTCAGCGAGGAGATCCCCGAGCTCGCCACCCACACCCTCGCCGAACTCCGCGAGCGCAACATCGACATCCGGCTCTCCACCACCCTGGAGTCCGCCGTCGACCAGGTCATGGTGCTCTCCGACGGGGGCCGCTTCGCCGCCCGCACCCTGGTCTGGACGGCCGGCATCCGGCCCGCGCCCGTGCTCGCCCTCACCGACCTCCCGCTCGACCGCACCGGTCGGATCACCTGCCTGCCCACCCTCCGGATCGCCAACCCCGACGGCACCCCCCTGACCGGCGCCTGGGCCGCCGGCGACTGCGCGGCCGTCCCCGACCAGGCCGGGCAGCCCTGTGCGCCCAACGCCCAGCACGCCCTCGCCCAGGCCAAACTCCTCGCCGAGAACCTCGCCGCCGAGTTCGCCGGCCAACCCCTCACCGACTACCGGCCGGACGACCCCGCCTGCTCCACCTCGCTCGGCCTGCGCCGCGCCGTCGCCCACACCCGGCGCGGCGCCCGCCTCACCGGCCGGCGCGCCTGGTGGCTGCACCGCGCCCGCCAACTGCGCCGCCTGCCCAGCCGGGAGCGCCGGGTCCGGGTCCTGATGGACTGGCTGTTCGGCGGACTGTTCCCGCGTGAGGTGGTGGCGCTCGGCACCATCGAGCACCCCCGTGCCGAGTTCGAGTCCGGCTTCACCACCGGCCCCGGCACGTCCGGCCCCGGCAGCTGACCGCCCCCGGCAGCTGACCGCCCCCGTCGCCCGCACCGCAGTCGCACGGAAACACAGTCCCGGCGCACGCCCACCGGAACGCGCCGTGCCGGGTGCTCGACTTCCGGAATCACCCCGGAGCCTGACAGGATCGACCCCGCCAACCCGTCACGCCTCGTGCTGCTTCACGCACACAAGGTGATGATCACACCGCAATCGACCCACAGAGCAGGCACACCCCACCTCAGTTCCCCTAGTCCCCCCCGAGGAAGCGGCCGACGTTGAACCTCATGCGCTGGAGCGCCCGGCTCACCGGAGCCGCGTGGCGGACGACCCCCACCACCGCGGACGAATCCGTCAGCGTCCCCGGCCAGCGCGACCCCGCCGCCTCCGGCCCCGACCCCCGCGACCCCGAACAGCTCTACGACTTCCGCGACGTCCTGCGCCGCCTGCCCGCCCCCGTCGCCCTCACCCACGGCCCCCACCACCTGCTCGGCTACGCCAACCGCGCCTACCACGACTTGTTCGGCCCCCGCACCCCCGGCCGCCCCGCCGCCGAAGCCCTCCCCGAACTCACCGCGCTCGGCGTCCTCCCCCTGCTCGACCAGGTCCTGCGCAGCGCCCGCCCTCGTAGCGTCAAGGCCCGCTGCATCCTCGGCCTCGGCGGCAACCGCTACTACAACATCGCCTGCGTCCCGCTCGGCCCCGACGAGCACAGCACCCCCTCCGGCGTCCTGATCTTCGCCACCGAAGTCACCGACCAGGTCCAGGCTGCCGGTCGCCTCCGCGACGCCGAACGCCGCCAACGCGAAGCCGCCGTCACCCTCCAGCACAGCCTGCTTCCGCAGAAACTCGAACAGCCGGCCGACCTCCACGTCGCCGCCACCTACCAACCCGGCGGAGCCGACGCCGCCGTCGGAGGCGACTGGTACGACGTCATCGGCCTCGGCGGCGGACGCACCGCCCTCGTCATCGGCGACGTCATGGGCCGCGGCCTGCGCGCCGCCGCCGTCATGGGGCAGCTCCGCACCGCCGTCCGCGCCTACGCCCGCCTCGACCTCCCGCCGCACGAAGTGATGACCCTGCTCGACGGCCTCGCCATGGAGATCGACGCCAACCAGATCGCCACCTGCACCTACGCCGTCTGGGACCCCGCCACCACCACCCTCGTCTACGCCTCCGCCGGCCACCTCCCCCTCCTCCTGCGCGCCCCCGACGGCACCGTCCTGCGCGGCGAGGAACAGAACGGCCCACCCCTCGGCACCGGCGGCGCCGGCCACCTCTCCCACACCCTCCGCCTGCTCCCCGGCACCACCGGCGTCCTCTACACCGACGGCCTGGTCGAACGCCGCGACCAGGACATCGACCAGGGCATCGACCACCTCGCCCACACCCTCACCGGCCCCGTCGCCACCCCCGACATCGTCTGCTCCCGCCTCCTGCGCGCCCTCGGCGTTTCGGCGGAACACGACGACGACGTCGCCGTTCTGGTCTTCCAGGTGGCACTTCCCGGCAGCACTTGATCCAGCCCCCGCAGGTGTGTAGAGTTCTTCGAGTTGCCTGACAGGGAGCACCGAGCACGCGTCTGCGTGGACGGTCCCGGGGCGGCCAATCCCTGAGAACCACCCAGTTGATCCGTGACGGGTCGCGTCCTTTTCGCGTCTCCGTTCGTATTTGCTGTGCGCGTTTTCGGAGATTGCGGCGGATTCGCTTTTCGGAGCGGGGATCGGCTAGAGTTTGAAACGTCGG